>DRFO01000016.1 GCA_011050525.1 Halopseudomonas xinjiangensis | reverse complement strand
GCTGCCCATTCGGATGGGTAGTCCTTCAGGTTCTCCAGAACCATGCGTACGGCGCGTTCACGGACTTCGGGGGAATAGCTATTGGATTTCTTCATGCCTCATTCTCTCAAGAGTTGAGGCCTCCACGAAACCCGGTGTGATTCAATGAGTAACGTGTTCACGTAAGCTAACAACTGATTCAAACCGTTCGCTTCGCTCTCTGGGACGGGCTAAAGCCCGCCCCTTAACCAAACGTTAGAGCTACAGAATGAAATTTAATCAATGCCCATGCTGCGATTATTTCACGCTCCCCAAGGGTCAGGATTACGAAATCTGTCCGGTTTGCTTTTGGGAAGATGACTATTTTGGTATCGAGGAGACGGACACTGAATCAGGGGCTAATCACGGTCTTACTATTCGAGAGGCACGAGCAAACTTCGCGGCACATGACGCATGCGACCTGAATATGGTTAAAAATGTTCTTCCTATTGAAAAGCGCTCGCTCTATGTTCGAAAAGTTCGTGCCATCTAGCTCTAACCAGGCAGTCAACCGGACGCCAAAAGCGTGGCGCTTTGGTTCCCTCCGCTCGCGCTCCGGCGCCGGTTACCTCAGCGTTAGAAGGCAACAGATACATGGTAAGCGCTCCATAAACCCCCCCTACTAACCAGATGATGATCACGCCAATCTAACCTCCCTGATTTTATCTGGAGGTTGTCAGCATGATGCGTCCCAGTGCCAAGGTCGAAAAGGTTTACCTGTATCCCAAGCCGGTGGACTTTCGTAAATCCATTGATGGCCTCTCGGCTCTCGTCGAGCTAGACATCAAGGCGGCGGTCTTTGACCCGGTGTTGTTTGTCTTCCTCAATCGCGCCCGGAACCGGGTCAAAATATTGTACTGGGAGCGCAACGGTTTCTGTCTCTGGCTAAAACGGTTGGAAGCCGAACGTTTCAAGGCTCCTCCGGAACCAGGCGATGATGCCATCGAATTGAGTACCGAAGAACTGAACTGGTTGTTGGACGGCTTGGATCTCTGGCGAAACAAACCCCATAAGGTGCTCAGGCCCCGCTACGTAGCCTGATTTTGGTATAATCCATGGCATGATTTCCCTGCCCGAAACCCTTACTGACGACCCGATCAAGCTCAAGCAGTTACTGATTGTCTTGAACAAACAGCTGTCAGTGAAAGACGGGCAAATTCTGCACTTGCAAGAAGAGAATACGCTGCTGCGACAGCGCTTGTTCGGACGCAAATCAGAACAAACGACCGATCCGCAGTCACCCCAGATTGGTCTGTTCAACGAGGCAGAAAGCCTGGCTGCTGAAACGCCAGCGCTGGATGATGAAGAAACCGTTAAGGCTGAACCAGCCAAAAAACGGGGTAAACGCAAGCCATTGCCAGCTGAACTGCCCCGCGTCGACGTCATCCACGAACTGCCCGAGCACGAACTGACCTGTGATTGCGGTTGTCGCAAGCAAACCATCGGCGAAGAAATCAGCGAACAGCTGGACATCATTCCGATGCAGATCCGGGTAATCAGGCACCTCCGCAAGGTCTATGCCTGCAAGGCTTGCGAAGCCGCACCGGTCACCGCTGACAAGCCGGCTCAACTGATCGAAAAAAGCATGGCCAGCCCCAGCGTCTTGGCCATGCTGCTGACCACCAAGTATGTCGATGGCCTGCCACTGCACCGGTTCGAGAAAGTTCTGAGCCGTCACGGCGTCACTATCCCCCGGCAAACGTTGGCCCGCTGGGTTATGCAGTGTGGCGATCATCTGCAACCGCTAATCAACCTGATGCGCGACCAGCTGCTGGACAGCCCGGTGATCCACTGCGATGAAACCCGGTTGCAGGTCTTGAAAGAACCCGGTCGAGACCCTACCAGCCAGTCCTGGATGTGGGTGCAAACCGGCGGCCCACCGGACCATCCGGTCGTTCTGTTTGACTACACAACAAGCCGTTCCCAGGCAGTACCGGAGCATTTGCTGGAAGGCTATCGTGGCTACCTGATGACGGATGACTACGCCGGTTACAACGCGGTGGCCTTGCAACCCGGTATTGAACGCCTGGGCTGCTGGGCGCATGCCCGGCGCAAGTTCATCGATGCGCAGAAAGCCCAGCCCAAGGGCAAGACCGGACGGGCCGATATGGCATTGAGTCTGATCAACAAGTTGTACGGCGTCGAGCGTGACTGCAAAGACCTTGATGCCGCCAACCGTCTGGAAGCAAGACAGCTGAAAAGCCAGGCAGTGCTGGATCAGCTGAAAGCTTGGCTGGACAAAACCCATGCCCAGGTCACCCCGCAAAGCGCCTTGGGCAAGGCCGTTAGCTACCTTGCCAATAACTGGTCCAAATTGATCCGCTACACCGAAGGCGGACACCTGCCCATCGACAACAACCCAGCAGAACGCGCCATCCGCCCGTTCGTGATTGGACGCAAGAACTGGCTGTTCAGCGATACGCCCAAGGGCGCCCAGGCCAGTGCCTTGATTTACAGCCTGATCGAGACCGCCAAGGCCAATGGGCAAGAACCTTACGCCTGGCTGCGCCATGTGCTGGTGCATTTGCCGCTGGCTAAGTCTGCAGAAGATTACGAGGCGTTGCTGCCGTGGAACTGCAAGGAAGTGCGCACTTACTGATCTAAAACGCTCGCCGTAGGGTGGGGTTTATGGATCGCTTACGATACATGGAGGTTGGCTTGAAAGAATATTTCTCTGAAATCTTGTACGGGATAGCAATTTCTAAGAAGACCCAGTGGGCAATTATTCTGGGTATCGTGTTCTTCATCGGCATCAGCCTTATCGGTAGCCACCTTACGAGCAACCTTCAGTTCATCGGACCGCTGAAAGGGCTTGAGGATGCAATTGCAAGCAAACTCCTTAAGCGCTACGACAAAGTAGCCCTGTTCGCATTAATTTCATTCTGGGTGCTGGCTTTTAAGTGCTACCACCGCGATAAAAAGCGTTTGTGGTAGCCTTCTAACAATGCGCTCAAATCGTTCGCCTCGCTCACTGGGACCGGCTAAAGCCGGCCCCTTAGCTTAATCGTTAGGCACCAAGAGAAAGAAATCATGATTAAAAAAGTATCAATAGGAATCGCATTTGTTGGTCTAGTCGGAGCTTTGGTCGTTCAATACTCATACATAAAGTACCAGGAAAAAAAATTTGCGGAGATCAGCAAAGAACATGGACACGCCCGTACCATCCACATCCTGCAAGGGGTTCTTGAACGAATTGATGAGAAGGGAAATGACTATGCAAGGCGAGCTGTATTCATCGCTAGAGCATACGAAGAGGTAAAACTTGAAAGATGGGTGTCAGAAAAAAGTATTGAATTATCAGAGCCGGCCAAGGATTTGTTGCTCAAAGTTGAGGCGTACGACAAAAAAAATAGGGTCCGTGACAAGTAGCATGCCCAACAAGGCCATCAAGGTTGTTCCGGGCCGATGGCCCTCCCCCGGACGCCCTTGACAGGGCGCCGCTTATGGCTGACGTTAAAAGGCACAACTATCATGTCCCGTTATCGGTTTTCACAAGTCAACGTATTTTCAGCTGATCCACTTCCCGGCAATCCGGTCGCCGTAATCCACGATGCTGAAACTCTGTCTGAAGAACAGATGTGCGCACTTGCACGCTGGACAAATTTGTCCGAAACAACGTTCTTGTTAAAACCAGACGATCCAAAGGCTGATTACAGGCTGCGCATTTTTTCACCTGGAGGCGAACTTCCGTTTGCTGGCCATCCGACTTTAGGCTCATGTCACGCTTGGTTATCGGCGGGTGGAAAGTGCCGAGAATCAGACGTGATCGTACAACAATGTGAAGCAGGACTAATCAGTATCCGAAGAGAAGGCTCATTTCTCGCATTTTCGGCGCCGCCTTTAGTCCGTTCGGGGCCTCTAGAAGATGATGTAGTCAACAAGATCGCCAAAGCTTTCGATTTGTCGCCATCTGATATTGTCCGGCATCAGTGGGTGGATAATGGTCCGGGATGGTGTGCCGTCATGCTACATTCCGCGCAGCAGGTGCTTTCCCTCAAACCCAATTGGGCTACACTTTTTCCATTCAACCTGGGAGTCGCTGGTCCCCATAGTTCTGGCCATGATGCAGATATTGAGGTCCGGGCTTTTGTCGGAAGGGGAGGGTATGAAGATCCAGTTACAGGTAGCTTGAACGCGAGCTTGGCCCAGTGGCTTATTGAAGAAGGCTTTGTAAAGTCTACGTATACCGCAGCCCAAGGCACGGTTCTTCAACGAGCAGGTCGTGTTCACCTGCGCCAAGTTTCAGATGGAATCTGGGTTGGCGGCCAAGTTGTTGAAGTCATTGATGGTGAAATCAATCTATGAAATCGTGCAACGCTTTTAACAAAGCGTTGCACCGGACAAGCCGGTGAACGCAGCGTTAGGCATAAACCAGTCTGGAAGGAATTCTCCATGGGTATTGTTCATTTGGTTTTCGGACCGCAAGGCGCAGGCAAATCGACCTACTCGCGGACCCTATCCGAGAGCGAAAATGGGACGCGCTTTTCAATTGATGAATGGATGGTGCAGCTTTATGGGCCTGATCTGCCGAAACCAATGAACCTCAGTTGGATTATGGAGCGAGTTAGACGCTGTGAGGCTCAAATATGGTCAATCGCGAGAGCCGTAGCTTTAAACGGGGGTAGCGTGATTCTAGATCTTGGTTTCATGAAAGCGACAAGCCGAACTGAGTTTGCAGTGCTGGCAAGAGAGTCTGGTTTGGAGTACAGAATGCACTACCTCCATGCACCGCATGACGTCCGCCGCAATCGGGTGTTGACGCGGAATGCGCATAAAGGGGTAACGTTTTCGCTGGAAGTTACGCCAATGATGTTTGACTTCATGGAGAAACAGTTCGAACCGCCATCGCACATGGAGTTGTCAGGCGTTATCACAATCAATACGGATGTTTCTGCCTAACAATCACAGGCACGGCGACGGCTACTACATGCGGCTTCGCCGCCATTCCGCAGCCGCGCGTGCTGCAGGCGTTAAACGGCATACCCGATCATCCGAAGGTGCCCTCAAGAATGTCTTCAGTCCAAATCCGGGAAGCTATTGAAACCGACGTAGTAGATATCCAGCTGTGCGCACAGCAAGCTTATGTGAAGTACGTGCAGCGCATGGATCGAGAGCCTGCGCCGATGCATGCTGATTTTGCGGGCCAAGTCGCTAGGGGTTATGTAACCGTAGCTACAAGCCAGGCGGGTTTGGTGGGCTATGTTGTTGCCTATTCTGAAGGCAGCCAGTTTAAGCTTGAGAGCGTTGCCGTGATGCCGGACTGCGGCGGTCGAGGGATAGGGAAGCTTTTGATCGAGCATGTCGAAAAGACCGCGAAGCACGCCGGGTATAAGACCATTGAGCTCTACACAAATGAAGCAATGACGGAAAATATCACAATGTACCCAAAGCTCGGGTACATCGAAGTCGGCCGAAAGCTCGACGATGGATTCAATCGTGTGTTTTTCAGCAAGCTTTTATAGAAAGCGGGCAGAGAGAAAATGCCGCTTAGCCATTCGCTATTGCCGGACAATTTTCCCACCGCTTCGCGGCTCCAAAAGTGCCGCAAAGCTCTACGTTACGCATGTTAGGAAGTGCTGTGGAAATCCGAAAATATGAGCAAGGAGATAAAGACCGACTGATCAGTCTATGGCGGCAGGTCTTTCCAGACGATCTACCACACAACGAGCCGGCGAAAGTCTTGGAATCTAAGCTGATGGTAGATGACCTGGTTTTCGTTGCAGTCGAGGGTGAACACCTTGTTGGTGGGTGTATCGCAGGATACGACGGGCATCGTGGGTGGTTGTATTCTGTTGCTGTGGCGGCCGGCTATCGGCGGAAAGGGGTCGGCCAGGAACTCGTCAACTTCACAATCAAGAGCTTGGCGGAACTCGGGTGCATCAAGGTAAACCTCCAAGTCCGCTCAACCAACGCCGCTGTAGTTGCGTTCTATGAAACTCTGGGTTTCAACATCGAAGAGCGGATCAGCATGGGTAAGCGGGTTGACGGCAATGCGTAACAAAAGCCAGGCATAGCGACAGCTTTTTCGTTTCGGCTACGCCTCCACTACAAAGCTGCGCGTGCTGGCGGCGTTATCTGGATGAGGAAATTGCATATGCAGCAAAAATCGATAAATTTCGCAAACAAGCTCAGCCTATTTTCAGAGCAATGGTCACCCAAAGTAGTGGCAGAGATGAACGACTATCAGTTCAAGCTCGTGAAACTGGAGGGTGATTTCGTCTGGCATGACCATCAGGACACTGATGAAACCTTCATCGTTTTAAAGGGATCTCTTCGTATTGATTTTAGAGATGGCTATGTGAATCTGTCTGAAGGTGAGATGTATGTCGTGCCCAAGGGCGTTGAGCACAAACCATATGCTGAGAAGGAGGTTGAGGTAATGCTGATCGAGCCTAAAGGCGTTTTGAATACCGGCGATGGCGAAACTAGTGAACGTACTGCCACCAATGACGTATGGATATAACAGCCAGACAACAAAGCAATACACGCGACAAGCGCGTGATTGCGGCGTTATGCAAAAAGGAGAGCGAAGTGCCGATAACCGGCGGGTGTTTCTGTGGTGAAGTGAGCTACCAAGTCGATGGAAGGCTTCGTGATGCTAGGTCTTGCCACTGTTCCCGCTGCCGTAAAGCATTCAGCTCCCAAGCGTCAGCATACGCATTGGTTGAACCAACTGAGTTCAGGTGGTTGTCCGGCGACGGATTGCTCACATCCTACGTCGGCAGTCATGGCTTTGGATTGCAGTTTTGTAGCAAATGCGGGTCTACGCTTTGTGGCATTTTTGATGGCGTCGTTCATGGTGTGACATTAGGTTGCGTAAATGGTGATCCGGAAATCGATATTGGCATGCACATCTTTGTGGGTTCAAAAGCTGCGTGGGAAGTTTTGCCAGACGCAGTGACTCAATATTATGAGCAGGGTCCGAACAGTGCATAACCAGGCAGTCAACCGGACGCCAACAGCGTGGCCGCTTATCCGGCATAGTAAGAGGAAAAAACGTGAAGGACGAAATCAATCAACTTGATGCAGAAAATGAACGGGATGTCATTGCCTGCTTCACCTTGTTCAAATTCCTGCGCCCGCATCTCGACGAGCGCGGTTTTATAGAGCAGGTCCGCGAACAAGCCCACGAGGGATACAGAATTGCTTACATCCAAAGGGACGGGGAAATTATCGCGGCGTGCGGCTATCGGGTGATGACCTTTTTGGCTTGGGGAAAAGTTCTCTATATCGACGATCTCATAACCCACCCCGAGAGAAAGCGATCAGGAATGGGCAGTGCTCTACTGGACTGGCTGCTCGACCGAGGTAAACAGCTGGGCTGCAATGAGGTACATCTTGACACAGGACACCAGCGGCATGACGCCCATCGGCTTTACCTGAATAAGGGTTTTGTCTTGAGCTGCCACCACATGAGCGTGAAAATAAATTGATCCTCCCCAAAACTAAGGAAGCACCACAGAAAAAGCCTAAAAATCGCGTGAACCGGGACTGGCTTTCCGCTAGACGCTACAAGCAAGCCCGTAACGCGGGCGTTATACGTCAGGCCTGTAGCATGATCTAAAGGCATGAGCTAATTTATGGGTTATAGCCGCTCAACTTATCCGCCGCGACCCGGGGATGCGCCAATCGTTCCGCTAGCTTCTTCTTCTCGGTCTACAAAATCAAGCTGCGGTCAGCCGGATACAGGTTGACCTATGAGGTAGTGGATGACGAATTGATTGTATATGTGCTCGCGGTGGGGATGTGAGATAAGGGTGGGGTATATTCAACTCTCAAAACGAGATGACTCTGCCCGGTCTGTTATTTCGTTCGCCGGGGTCAGCTAAAGCCGAGCTCTTAGCTTAATCATTAAATTTCAAGGAAGAACAGAACAATGAAGAAAATTTTGTTAATTGCTATCTTAGGTGGCGCAGGATTCTGGTATTACACAAACGTTTATTCTTTACCTATTTACGGTGTTTGGGCTCCAAACGAGAAGGAGTTTCTGCGCAAGGCTTATGAAAGCGCCCGAATGACGCCAGAGCAGGAGAAACGTCTTAAGTCATACATTTCCAACACCAGAGTTATAATTGCGCGCGAACACATCGAATTCAAATTCCCGGATCGTGGAGGAAAATCTCCCTATCAGGTAACTCGCTCGAGCGAAAACTGTTACTTAATCGATGTTCCTAAAATGGGAGCCTTTGATTCCTGCATCGAAGGCACCACCATGAAGATGCGAAACAGTAAAACCGGCTACGTTGAAACCTATGAAAAGATTTAACGATTACACGCAACGGGATTGCCGTACGCTGAGCGCTCCGACCCTCTTTTAGGCGTCAGGCCGCAAGGTCGTGATAGCACATAAGGAAATGTCGATGATTAAAGGGAACGGTGATGGTCTTTCTGGTCGCCGCTGATCCTTCAGCGTGTGCGCATCCGTCCAGGTTAGTCACGCTCTTCACTGCATTTCGCCAGCCCCATCGCATCGTTAAATCCTAGGAGCAAAACATGAGCACAACCGACCAAACCCATCGTCGAGCCACGCAGCTGACGTTACCGCTAAAGTACGTGGGCATCATTTTTATGGTGGCTATCGTAGTCAACGCCGTCGTTATATTTTTCTTTCGAGGTTCACCCTTTGTGTACGCAGTAATACCGTTCAACCTTGCTTATATCTTCTCGGTCGCATGGCTGGCGAAGGCCGCGTATAGCTGGTTTATGGCAGTGATTACGGTCTTACTAACTGTGTTCCCAGTTGGAGTCCTAATTATTATGTTGCTGGCCTACAGTCGAGCAACCAAAGAACTGAAAGAGTTAGGGTACAAACCCAGTTTTTCGGGAAACTTGAAAGAAATTTAACAAGGCCAAGCACAGCGACAGCTTTTCCGTTGCGGCGTCGCCTTCACTATCTGCGCATGTTGGCGCGTTAAACTTAGAAGAGCAGGTATGTCGGGAATAATCAGGAATCTATTTACCCTCTTTCAAGCTTTTTGGGCTCGCGGTCAAATTGACCCTTGGGCACCGGTCAGGTGCCATTTTTGGATCACCCCGTTTGACTGCGGCACCAGCGTACTGAAGAGTGATAAATATTTGCAGCTCGCGGAGTCCGCTCAACTCGATTTTTTGGTAAAAACCGGACTCCTGTTTGACCTGCTCCGAGGAAAGTGCAGCTTTGTCAACGCCTCCCAAATCATCAAGTTCGTGAAGCCGGTAGGAATGTTTAAGCGCGTATGCGTCGAAACCGAGATCGTCTACGCGGACGAGAAATGCACTTACTTCTCCCACTCCCTGTTCGTTAAGAACAAGCGGCACGGCGAGGTGCTAGTAAAGGTGAAGTTCAAGAAAGGTGGAATAACGGTAAGTCCGGCCGAGATATTCGGGGAATGTCGTTCACAGAAACCCGGCCACATTGAAGTATGGGATCAAATGCTTGAGCAGATGCAGCGAAGCTGACGAGTGATCCGCATGTCTAACAATCGCAGGCACAGGCCGCCGGACGCTCGCAAACTTGCGCCGGTATGACTAAGGAAGACTAAGTGCACAAGAAAGAGATTTCGGAGCACATTCTTGACCAATATCGGGGTTTGACTGCGGTAGAAGCGTGGGGCGAACAGTCGTTCTTCTACAATCCTGACGGCCGGCTTCCACGAGGGGTATATTTCGCCACTCTCAAAGACAAAGACGGGGATAACGATAAGAGCTCCAAACTCAGTCGTGACGGGGTGTTCCGCTTCAATTTCGGCATAACTAAATCGTCCTACGAAAAAGCACTGGGGAAAAGACCCGCCAGACCCGCCGCTGGTGGGGTAGTCAATACGGGGCACGACTTCACCCAGTTAAACATCCTCTTACCGCACCCGGTTTATGCGTGGATGTCTTGGGTATGTGTTCTCAATCCCAACAACGCCATGATCCAAGACTTGGCTCCTTTGCTGAATGAATCCTATGATCTGGTGGTGAAGAAGTATGCTAAACGCATCAAGTCATACTAGGCCAAGCACAGCGACAGCCTTCCGTGAAGCTTCGCCTTCACTCCAAAGCCCGCGCATGTAGGCATGCGCTAGGTTCTCATGCGGGATGCCAGCACAATAAACGGAGGCTCATGAACACGTTCCAAACGACCTTCGTCACCGAGAATGACAAAGCTGAATGGCGCATCTTGTTTGACGGGTACGCCGCGTTCTACGACGTGCCGGTGACCGATGCGACCGCGAATACAGTCTGGGATTGGCTGCTTGATCCAGACCACGTGCTAGAAGGCATGCTCACGCGTGATGAAACTGGGACTGCAGTCGGCTTAGCTCACGTGTGCGCGTGTCCTCGCCCCCTCGGCGGCAACGAAGTTGGCTTTTTGGATGATATGTACGTCTCACCCGAATCGCGTGGTAGCGGCGCGGCTGACGCTCTTTTTGAAAGCTTGCGGAATCTGGCCAGCGAGCGCGGCTGGTCGGCCCTGCGCTGGATCACCCAGCATTTCAATGAGCGGGGTCGCGCGTTCTATGACCGGTACACCTCCGGCCCAAGCGACTTCATCATATATCAGTGGCAGCAGACGTAACCCTGCCCCCGCAAGTGCGGTCTAGCAAGACTTAGGCGTTGCCGGGTTCAGCTTCAGTGTTATCTTCTTCGTGTTGACCATAGGCGAAGTTGAAAGAAAACTTCAGGAAAGCATCATGCCGATTGACGCTGAAATGCGACACCTGCGCCGGTGCGTAGAGCTGGCGACCGAGGCTTTAGAGGCGGGCGACGAGCCGTTCGGTTCCGTGCTCGTCGCTGCGGATGGGACCGTTCTTGTCGAGGACCACAACCGCGTAGCCAGCGGCGACCGGACTCGCCATCCAGAGTTCGAGCTGGCGCGCTGGGCTGCGGCGAACATGACCGCTGAGGAGCGAGCGGCGGCGACCGTGTACACTTCGGGCGAGCATTGCCCGATGTGTGCCGCCGCGCATGGCTGGGTTGGGCTAGGCCGCATCGTGTACGTTAGCTCTTCCGAGCAGTTGGCCAGCTGGCTAACCGAGCTGGGGGTCCCCCCGCCTCCCGTGCGCACGTTGCCGATCCAAGAGATCGTTCCCGACGTTGTGGTGGAGGGCCCGGTTCCCGGCCTCGCGGAGCAGCTACGTGATCTTCACCGCCGCTTCTACAGCAAACGCGGGCAGCAATAGAACAAGAAAAGCCTAACAGAGCCATCGAGCGCGCCAGCCGCTTACGATTTGAAGTGACGCAGCACTTGGATGATAAAAGCGTAATCAGTTGCGACTGCCCCCCATGGTCCGGACGGGTGTCCAGCTCAGAGGCGCAGCGCAAACCCTCGATCAGCGTGTAAAGCGACTACGGAAATTAGATCTCGACCGCCAGGCTATCGGCGATCTTCTTCTGCCAGATCGCCGGCCCGGTAATGTGCACCGACTCGCCGTTGGTATCTACGGCCACTGTCACCGGCATGTCCTGCACTTCGAACTCGTAGATGGCTTCCATGCCCATTTCCGGGAAGGCCAGCACCTTGGATTTCTTGATCGCCTGGGCAACCAGATAGGCTGCGCCACCAACGGCCATCAGGTAGACCGCCTTGTGATCCTTGATGGCTTCGATGGCGATGGGGCCGCGCTCGGATTTGCCGATCATGCCCAACAGGCCGGTCTGCTCCAGAATCTGGCGGGTGAACTTGTCCATGCGCGTGGCGGTAGTCGGGCCCGCAGGGCCCACGACTTCTTCACGCACCGGATCAACCGGGCCTACGTAATAGATGAAGCGGCCTTTCAGGTCCACCGGCAGCTGCTCGCCGTTGTTGAGCATTTCGACCATGCGCTTGTGCGCCGCATCGCGGCCAGTCAGCATCTTGCCGGAGAGCAATACGGTTTCGCCGGTCTTCCAGCTCAGTACGTCTTCGGGTGTCACGGTATCCAGATTGACGCGACGCACACCGGTGCCGACTTCCCAGGTGATGTCCGGGTAGGCGTCCATGGGCGGCGGAGTCAGTTCGGCCGCGCCGCTGCCATCCAGTACGAAATGCGCGTGACGGGTCGCCGCGCAATTGGGGATCATGCACACCGGCAGGCTGGCTGCGTGGGTCGGGTAATCCTTGATCTTGATGTCCAGCACTGTAGTCAGGCCGCCCAGGCCCTGCGCGCCAATACCCAGCGCATTGACCTTGTCCATGATTTCCAGGCGCAGTTCTTCCACTCGATTCTGCGGGCCGCGCTTGCGCAGTTCGTGGATATCGATGGAGTCCATCAGCGACTCCTTGGCCAGCACCGCAGCTTTTTCCGCAGTACCACCAATACCGATACCGAGCATGCCGGGCGGACACCAGCCGGCGCCCATGGTTGGAACGGTTTTCACTACCCAGTCGACGATGGAATCAGACGGGTTAAGCATGACCATCTTCGACTTGTTTTCCGAGCCGCCGCCCTTGGCCGCAACGTGGAACTCGACGGTATCGCCGGGAACCATTTCGTAGTGGATAACAGCCGGGGTGTTGTCTTTGGTATTGGTACGCTTGCCCGCCGGGTCAGCGAGGATCGACGCACGCAGAACGTTGTCGGGATTGTTGTAAGCCTGCCGCACGCCCTGGTTAATCATGTCGCCGAGACCCATGGTGGCATCGTCCCAACGCACATTCATGCCGACCTTGACGAACACCGTTACAATCCCGGTGTCCTGACATATCGGCCGGTGACCGGTAGCACACATGCGAGAGTTGATCAGGATCTGCGCCATGGCATCGCGCGCGGCGGGAGATTCTTCGCGCTGATAGGCTTCATGAACGGCCTGGATAAAATCCACGGGGTGGTAGTAGGAAATATACTGCAGCGCGTCGGCCACGCTTTGAATCAGATCGTCTTGCTTGATTACGGCCATGCTCGGACAGGCTCCTCTATTGGCTACTGGCTTTTGCGCTGACCTGCCAACAGGACAGTACTGCCAGATTCACGGACAAAGCGACGGACGGGGCCCAAGACCCTTGCCCTGAAGTAACAGGTGCAAGAGTATACCTGAGCTTGCGTGACACGGCAGCGTTGACGCCCGGCTTTATAAAAGCGGAAGACGAAAGGACTAGGCAAAGCAAGCCCTGACAGCTACATTGACATCACAGTGCCATCATATCGGAAGTGGGCATAGAGCAATAAAAATGGACCCAACGGAAAGCAAGTTTCAGCGTTTGCGATTGCAGCGTTTCTATCTGGCGCAAATCAGTTATTTCATCACCTATGTAGTGATTGCGCTGGCATGGGCTGCCGATCAGTACGTCGCAGGCCCGTATATGGCGGCAAGCCACATCGCCCTGGGCATTTTTTGCCAGTTGGTGATATTCCTCATGTTCAGAACCAACATTAACCTGCGTTTCAAGGATCCAAGTCTCACCCATGTTCAGTTGGTGATAGCGATGCTGCTATCTACCTACCTTTTGATGTTTGTCGGCGACATACGCGGCAGCCTCATCATGTTGTATCCGTTCAGCTTGCTGTTTGGGGTGTTTCTGCTGAGCATGCGCGCGTTTATTATCCACGCTGTGCTGGCACTAATGTGCTTCACCGCTTTATTGCTGTTTGATATCTCCATCGATTATTCGCAAAAAAAATTGTCGGTACACCTGCTTGAATGGTTCGTACTGGCCAGCTTTTTGTTCTGGCTGTGTTTTTTTGGAAACTACATCCGCCAGCTCAAGGAGCGGCTGCAGCAGCGGCATACTACCCTGCAGGCTCATCAGGAAACGCTCAAAGGCATGATGGGCCAGCTGCAGAACCTTGCCGCCACCGATAGCCTTACCGGCCTAGCCAACCGCCGATACTTTCTGGACGAAGCCGCACGCCGCATTCATCTCATCGGTCCCGGCAAAACCCTTGGCCTGGCACTGATAGATCTTGATCATTTCAAGCGCATCAACGATCTGTATGGGCATGCCGCCGGAGATGAAGTACTGCAGAAGTTTGCCCAGCTAGCCAAGGAAAAACTGCGGGGCGATGATTTGATCGCACGGTTCGGCGGCGAGGAATTTATTCTCCTGCTGGGTAACAGCGATCTGGCTACACTGCACCATTGTCTTGAGCGGATCAGAATAGCCTTCGCTGAACTCAGCTTCCCGTCTTTGCCTGACGAGGTTACCTGCACCCTTTCCGCAGGCTTGAGTCTGATCCATGGTGGCGACGATCTTGAGCATCGCATTAACGAAGCGGACCAGGCGCTTTATCAAGCCAAAGACGACGGGCGCAACCGTTGTCAGGCGCACCGGGCCGCTTATGCCTGAATTGCGGGTGGGCCCATTGACCCTGGAAGCTCGGTCGGGGGCAAACCTTCTGGATACCCTGTTGGCGGCCGGCCTGCCAGTTGCCTGGTCCTGTCGAGCAGGTCAGTGCCAGACCTGCCTGGTACAAGCCAGACCCGGGCAGGCTTCCCCGGCCTCCACCGCCCCGCTCACCGCGCACCAGCAACAGGCCGGCTGGCTGTTGAGCTGCCAGTGCCAGGTCATCCAGGATATGGATATCCATCTCCATGACCCCGCCTCAGACGGGATGGGCGCCCAGCTCGTCTACAAGGAAAACATCAGTCCAACTCTGCTGATAATTCGCGTGAAACCCGACAGACCGCTGCGTTACCTGCCAGGCCAGCACATGGTGCTATGGCTGCACGCGCAGCTCGGGCGACCTTACTCCATCGCCAGTCTGCCAACGGATCCGTATCTGGAATTTCATTTGCGCCTGCACTCCGAAGGCGCTTTCTCTGCCGAAATAGTCAAGCTGGTGGTAGGAGACCGGCTCGCTCTAGGCGCACCGGGAGGACATCTGAGCTACGACATGGAATGGCAGGATCGTCCCTTGCTGCTCCTCGCCGGCGGCACCGGCCTGGCGCCGCTGCAGGCGATAGCCAGGGAGGCCCTGCGCCAGGGGCACGATGCGCCGATTGACTTATGGCACTGGCATTCCGACGCTGATGATGGATGCTATATGCAAGCCAGGCTGCTACAACTTGCTGACGAACACGCTTCCTTCAGTGCGCATCTGCACAAGCGAAGCACCCTGGAGAGCGACCTCCGTCAGCTGCGCCTTGCCTCGCGCAGCACGATGGCATTGGTCTGCGGGCAACCAGGTTTTATCGAACAGCTACGCAAGCCATTATTCATGGCCGGGCTACCCGCCAGGCAGGTACTGGACGAGGCGTTTATCAGCCGCAAGGCTTGATCCATTTATCAGGAGCTAACGTGAGCCAACAGCTACTCATCGACCAGAGCGATTCCATTCTTACCCTCACATTGCACCGTCCGGACAAAAAAAACGCGCTGACCCGAGACATGTACGCGGCGCTGGCTGATGCCATTCAGGCTGCGCAAACCGAAGACGGCATTCGGGCCGTGATCATCCAGGGTAGCGAGCAGTGCTTTACCAGCGGCAATGACGTCAGCGACTTCATCAATCAGCCCCCCGGCGGCCAGGACAGCCCCGTCTCCCGCTTTCTGAAAGCCATCTGTCATGCAGAAAAGCCGCTGATAGCAGCGGTCAACGGGCCAGCTGTCGGGGTGGGCACGACCATGTTGCTGCACTGCGATCTGGTCTATGTGGCAGACAATGCGCGGCTCAAGATGCCCTTCGTGAACCTGGGGCTTTGTCCTGAAGCCGGCTCCAGCTTCCTGTTGCCCCGGTTGCTGGGCCATTTGCGCGCAGCCGAGCTGCTGTTGCTCGGAGAAGAAGTAAGCGGCCAGCGCGCTGCCGACATAGGTCTCGCCAATCAGGCCCTCCCCGCAGGGCGTGCCGTTCTGAATGCCGCACGGGCAGCAGCCCTGCGCATTGCCGAGCTGCCGCCTGGGTCCATCCGGCTGACCAAGCAACTTATCAGGCAAGGCGTAGCGGACGTGGCGAATGACGTAATGGAACGGGAAGGGGAACACTTCGCTGCGCTGTTGCGTGGGCCAGAAGCTCGCGAAGCCTTATCCGCGTTTATGGAAAAGCGAAAGCCGATTTTTGCCTGATTCAGCATCCGGCGTGGTAAAAAACCTAGCGCTTGATGCTGAGCCATAGCATTACCACTTTGTTGACGGAGCCCCAGAGCCATATCTTGAGCCGGTGGCGCAACGGTAAACCCCGCCACTGCGCCACGGTCCATTCCCGACTGTCCTCGAAATCAGTTTCAAAGCTGTGCCTGACCGCTGCCTCCAGCCCGCTATCGACTGCATTCTGGTTCGCCTCAAGATTCCAGCGCAGTGACCAGCGGTCGAAGTTGCATGAGCCAATGCTGATCCAGTTGTCCACCAATACGGACTTGAGATGCAGAAAGCGGGGTTTGTATTCGTAGATCCGCACGCCGGATTTCAACAGTCGGTTGAAATAGCGTTGCCCTGCATAGCGAATGGCGGGATGGTCGTGAATCTGGCCGCTCAACAATAGCCTTACATCTACACCGCGACGCGCCGCCCGCCTCAGCGCCCGACGCACCCGCCAGCTCGGCAGGAAGTAGGGCGTTGCCAGCCAGACCTTGTCTTGCGAGCGGGCTATATTGGCCAATAAGGCGTGGACCACATCCAGGCGCTCCCCTGCATCGGTATAGGATACCCGTGCGAAGCCATCCCCAGGGGGCGGCGGTGCCGGCAGCGCGATTCTGCTTTTGCGCGGAGGAAAACGACTCAGACGCTTCCCCGACGCCAGCCACTGACGCTCGAACAGATCCATCCAGTCGGCCACTACTGGCCCGGTAACCAATAGCATTTGCTCATGCCAGAGGGAGAAGCCGTTATCGCTGGGCTGACAAAACTCGTCGGTGAATCCAGTGCCTCCTATAAAAACCTGGCGACGATCAACCACCAGCAACTTTCGATGGTCGCGGTGCAGATTGCTGCGTCCGCCGAAGAGTTTGATGGGATTGTAGAAACGCAGCTCTATGCCGCCATCCAGAAATCGCTGGCGTTCTGCGGCGGTCATCTCCTGACTGCCGAGGCCGTCGAGCAGGCATCTGACCTTTACCCCTCGCTTGACCGCTTCAGTAAGAGTATGCGCGACAAGGCTGCTGCTCTGACCGGAACTGACCAGATAGATTTCGATATCGATACTCGTGACAGCCTGCTGCATCGCTTCGATCAAACGTGGAAAGAACACTTCCCCATCAACCATCAATTCAAACTGGTTCGCTTCCCGCCAGGGATACACTGAGCCGGACATAATCACCCTTAGGTCGTGTGCTATTAGGCCAGACAGCCCACCAGTAGCCCCTCATGCGAGCTGCCTGCCCGTGCGAACCTGTTGGACCACAGCAATCACGCCTCGTTTCGTGCGGCAACCGCAGCCGCCCTGTGCCGCCCATCACCGCTCGCCACCGAGCCACTAAGCTGGTCAGCGATGCGGACTGTTCAGGTCGATGCCTTCGGCCAGAAGCGCGGCTTGAGACGTCGCGAAGGCAGCCACCTCCGGCATGAATTCAAGAAAGTCCGCTTCGAAGCCCGAATAGTCAGCCTCTAGCTCGGCAACCGCACCGGGAAGAGTATTTACTCGCTTCAAACGGCGTGACATGTTGTCCAGAGCGCGGTGCAGATTCGACAGTTCAACATAGCTGGTAAGCCAATCGTATTCCGCCATGCGCTGGATGACAGGCCAGGCGGTATCAGGAATGTCATCCCTCTGCGCCAGGAGCAACGCGTACATGTCATGCGTGAATACCTGGATCGGCTGGTCACTGAAGCGTCGCCATTGGCGGGCCAGAAGATGATCGTAGAACATGTCGACCATGATGCCGGCGAAACGCCGCCTGTCAGAACTGACCCGCTCCTTGCTGCGCCTGACCACTGGGTGCGCGTCAGTGAAGCTGTCGATTCGTCGGTGCAGCCAGATTCCTTCTTTCACCCCTTCGGGCAGTGCCATGGCGTGAACCGGGCCTTTGACGAAGTCACCCAGCATGCTGCCAAGGACCTGCTGGGCCCCACGGGGGCCAAGGTACAAATGCGCCAGAAAATTCATCAGGGCTGAGGCGTGTCTTGCTGCAAGGTGCGTATCTGACTCTGCAGCGTGGTGAGGGTGCGATTGGTCTGCAGCCTAAAGCCGTCAACTGACCGCAGCTCCTGGGTGATGGAAGCCAGACGCTGCTCAAGGTCGCTGCGAAGCACCAGTAATTCCTGCTCCACATCGGCGTCAGACACCTTGGCGGCGACTGTCTGAAGCGCTTGCTGCTGGGCTTCAAGCTGCTCATTCAAGGTATTCAGGCGTTGTTCCAGGGATTCGATTGCTGCAAGTTGTTCGGCCATGCCTTCGATCTGTGCTTGCAGGGGCTGTATCTGAGCAGCCAGGGTGGCCGCATTGCTTTCATAGGCCTCGGTGCGGCCATTCAATGCGGCAAGCTGCTCTGCAAGGGTTTGCAAACGCGTACGCTGTTCGGCGCCCTCCTCCTGCATGGTTTCGTCACCCTGTTCTATGCGCTGCAAGGCCTGCGCCTGCCCGCCGATCAAATCGGCCAGCTCGGCCATGCGGGTTTCCAGGGCCTGGAGGGCCCGACGTGTCTGTTCCACATCGCTCATGCTGGATTCAGTAGCGGTAACCTTGCC
The DNA here is from genome assembly GCA_011050525.1 of Halopseudomonas xinjiangensis. Taxonomy (GTDB): domain Bacteria; phylum Pseudomonadota; class Gammaproteobacteria; order Pseudomonadales; family Pseudomonadaceae; genus Halopseudomonas; species Halopseudomonas xinjiangensis_A. Next base: position 94,463 of record DRFO01000016.1, on the reverse strand, counting down.
GGTAATGACCTGCAGCCGGCCTGCTGCCTCTTCACTGATACGCGCAAAGCTGTTTTGCGTCGCGACCAGTTGTTGCTGCAAATGGGTTTGCTGTTGATGACTCCAATAACCGAGGCCGATCAATGCCAGCGTGAGCGCCCCACAGATAGCCCAAAGCGCCCCACTGGTCTGGGATGATGGTTCAGGACGCAGAGGCGCGCGCACGCCCGCCTCAGGACGGTCGGCTGCATCGCTGTCCGTTGCGTGAAAAGGCCGCTCATCGTCTGTAGCCCTGATGCCTGACAAGCCACCCTCAAAATCTCTATCCCTCATATCGATCCTCGCCAGTTGAGACTGGAAATGCACTTGGCGCTCCAGCGCCGGGCCGCCTTGTGCCACTACACTGCGCAAGGCCTGAAAATTCATGGCAGCGACAGAAAGATGCAAGCGCATCGATTCTGATCTTGCTCAAACTGGTATGTATTCTGCTTGCTCAGGCTGTGCTTGGCTAGGCGGGGATCCACACTAATCGCTTGCCAGCCACCGAGGTGCAGCTTTGGCCAATTGATCAGTCAGCTCAGCCAGCACGCTTCCGCCGTTTCGCCAGTAGTGCCAGTAGAGCGGCACCTTTACGCTTTGTCCCGGCACGAGTTCTACCAACTCTCCGCTGTCCAGCTCCGCTTCTACCTGAAGCGCAGGCACCATGCCCCACCCCACTCCCGCACAGAGAAACTTGACGAAGCCCTCGGATGAAGGGCACAGATGGTGCAGAAACTGCCCGCTGAAGCCTTGCGCCTGGAGAAAGCGGTGTTGCAGTTGATCATCCGGACCGAAGACCACCGCCGGCGCGGCCCCCAGTGTTTGCGGATTGACGCCCGTGGGGAAATAACGGGAAATGAATTCCGGCCTCGCGACCGCTACATAGCGCATGCTGCCAAGCAGTAGCGAGCGCGCACCAGCCACCGGCTCGGCCGACGCGCACAGGCACCCCGCCACTTCGCCTGCGCGCATGCGTCTTAAACCGACGTCCTGATCGTCCACCAGCAGATCCAGCAGCAACGCCTGGTCCTGGCACAGCTTGGCTACCGCGGCTGCCCACCATGTCGCCAGACTATCCGCATTCAGGGCAATGCGAAGCCGGGGCGGGCTATCCCCTTCACCGGCCATGGGTACGTCTCGCTGGAGATCTCGCTCCAGAAGACCAACCTGCTGGGCGTGGTTCAACAGACGCTGCCCGGTGGGCGTTGGCGTTGGCGGCGAGGTGCGCACCAGCACCGGGGCTCCCACCCGCGCCTCCAGTAGCTTAATTCGCTGGGACACGGCTGACTGAGAAAGCGCCAGTACCTGGGCGCCGCGCTCAAAGCCTCCATTTTCCACCACCGCAACCAGGGCAGCGAGGAGCTTATAGTCGATCATGATTTTTACTTATATCCCATCAATAGTATTTGTTTTTCTAATTAGATAATAAACCGCAAACTTGGCGAAACACCACAGATTCGGTCCTCCACATGCTTGCTTCATTCCAGAGTTATTCAAACGGGTTGTTGATAGGTGCGGGGCTAATCATGGCAATTGGCGCACAGAACGCCTTCGTCCTGGCACAGGGACTGCGACGCGAACACCACGTCAGCGTTGCACTGGTTTGCATGACCTGCGATGCCCTACTGATCGGCGCAGGCATATTCGGCCTCGCTACCTTGCTCCAGCAACATCCTCTGGTTCTGGAAATCACCCGGTGGAGCGGTGTGCTGTTCCTGAGTCTGTATGCGATTCTGGCGCTGCGACGCGCACTGGGAACACAGACGTTGAGCGCCTCGATCAGACCTCGCCGTTCCCGGCGCACAGTTTTATTCGCCACCCTTGCGGTAACGTTGCTGAATCCTCATGTCTATATCGATACGGTGGTGTTGATAGGTGCCATCGGAGCCCAACAACGCGTGCCCGCTGGCTTTGCATTAGGAGCAGTAACGGCTTCCAGCATCTGGTTTCTGGTGCTCGCTTTGGGTGCAGCTCGCCTGGCTCCCGTTTTAGCCAGACCGTCAACCTGGCGATGGGTGGATGGTGCGGTTGCGGTGATGATGGCGAGCGTGGCATGGAGCCTTGCCAGCCCGGCCTTTCAGACCCCCTGAAGCGCGGCACGCTTTGGTCGGCGCATGGATAGGAAGACTTGCAGATGCTATGATCTGGCCTTCCCGAAATAAAAGACGGGAGGCGTCCTGGCTAAAAAGAGACGTCTGGCGGCTGACTGAACTCCGGTTCGTCGCAATCGACGCAGATTGGACTGTCGAAAGATTCCGTTTCTGAACCCCTGATACCTGAAGATGGAGAGAAACCATGGCTTTTGAATTACCAGCACTCCCTTATGAAAAAAACGCTCTCGAGCCGCACATTTCAGCAGAGACACTTGACTACCACCACGGCAAGCACCACCAGACCTACGTTACCAACCTGAACAACCTGGTCCCGGGCACAGAGTTTGAAGGCAAGGATCTGGAGTCCATCATCAAGACGTCTTCGGGCGGCGTGTTCAACAACGCAGCACAGGTCTGGAATCACACGTTTTTCTGGAACTGCATGACCCCTAACGGCGGCGGCGAGCCTACCGGCGCGTTGGCTGAAGCCATCAACAGCAGCTTCGGCTCATTCGACAAGTTCAAGGAAGAGTTCAGCAAGACTTCCATCGGCACCTTCGGCTCCGGCTGGGGCTGGCTGGTAAAGAAAGCTGACGGCTCACTGGCTGTCGTGAGCACTGGCGGTGCCGGCAACCCCATGACAGCCGGTGACACCCCGCTGCTGACCTGCGATGTATGGGAACACGCCTATTACATCGATTACCGTAACGCCCGGCCCAAGTTTGTCGAAGCGTTCTGGAACCTGGTCAACTGGGATTTCGTCGCGAAAAACTTCGCTGGCTGATCCAGTAGTTTTGCTGTTCCGCACCTCGCTCCGGCGGGGTGCGTTGTATCTATCCCCCGAATCCCCCTGCCGTTGTGCCCCGCACTTGTATTTTGACGTCAAAATGCAGACCTAGCTTATTGGAGGTCTTGCGCCGACCCGCAATTAGCTTGCATGATGTCCCCTGACGCTACGAATGCATGGAAAAATAAAAATTGAAACTGGAGCGCCGACACAGCCTTTCCATCAAGCTACTGCAGCTCGTATTGATGTGGGCGGTGCTGGTAGGTCTCGTCTTGAGCTGCGCCCAGATACTTTACGATCTACGTAAAGAACGGATTCTCATCGACAGTACCGCCACACAGATTCTTGCCATGTCCCGCGACCCTGCCACTCAGGCCGTCTACAGTCTGGACCGGGAAATGGCCATGCAGGTGGTAGAGGGGCTTTTCGAACACCAGGCTGTGCGCTTTGCCTCCATTGGTCATCCTGAAGAAACACCGTTGGCCATCCGCACCCGTCCTCTGGCTGATTCGCCCTATCGGGACCTGACCGACTGGTTACTGGGCGTTGAACAGCAATATTCCATAGAGCTTTATGGTCGCAGCCCGCAGAACGAATACTATGGTGACCTCCGACTTACCCTGGACACCGCCCCCTATGGGCGCGAGTTTCTGCAACGTTCATTGATCATCCTCGTGTCAGGAGTGTTACGCGCTCTGGCGATGGCCTTCGTCCTTTATCTTGTCTATCACGTGCTGTTGACCAAGCCCCTGTCGCGGATAATCGAGCACATCGCGCAGATCAACCCCGACCAGCCCGGCAAGATGCTCATACCCATGTTGCCCGGCCAGGAGCGAAACGAGCTGGGCGTTTGGATCAACAAGGCCAACCAGCTCCTCGATTCTATCGAGCGCAACAGTAGCCGGCGCCGGGAAGCAGAAGCCAATCTGCTGCATATGGCCCAGCATGATCACCTCACCGGATTACCCAATCGAAGCATGCTGCAGGAGCAACTGACACGCATACTCGGCGATGCAGGCCGGCGGCAACGGGGGGTTGCGGTGCTTTGTTGCGGGCTGGACGATTTCAAGGAAGTGAATGAACAGTTCACCTACCAGTCGGGCGATACGCTGCTCGTGGCGGTCGCAGACCGTCTGCGGGCCAACAGTGGCCGTCTGGGGAGCCTGGCACGTTTGGGCGGCGATCAGTTCGCGCTGGTCCAGACCGGCGTGAACGAGCCCTATGAAGCCGCCGAATTGGCCCAGACCATTCTTGACGACCTGGAAGAGCCCTTTGCACTGGGCGGCCATATGGTCAGTCTGCGAGCGACGATTGGCATTACGCTCTTTCCCGATGATGGCGAGAACGCTGAAAAGTTGCTGCAAAAGGCCGAGCAGACAATGATGCTGGCCAAGGCACGCTCGAGGAACCGCTACCAGTTCTACATTGCAAGCCTCGATACCGAAATGCGGGTCCGCCGCGAACTGGACAAGGATCTACGCGGAGCGCTGGCGCGCAATGAGCTGCATCTGGTCTATCAACCTCAGATCAGCTATCACAATCAGCAGGTCGTGGGGGTTGAAGCCCTGTTGCGCTGGGAACACCCTGAAAGGGGTCTGGTTCCGCCCGATCTGTTCATCCCGCTGGCCGAGCAGAACGGCTGCATCATAAATATCGGCGAGTGGGTGCTGGACCAGGCGTGCCAGCAGCTGCGCACATGGCACGATGCAGGTTTTGCTGATTTGCGCATGGCCGTCAATCTTTCAACTGTCCAGTTGCATCACAGCGAACTGTCAAAGGTAGTGACCAATCTGATGCAACGCTACCAGCTGCCCAGCTACAGCCTGGAGCTGGAAGTTACCGAAACCGGCTTGATGGACGACATAGCCGCCGCCGCGGGTCACCTCAACAGTCTCAAGAAAGCCGGTGTTCTGATCGCCATCGACGATTTCGGAACCGGCTATTCCTCCCTGAGCTACCTGCGCGGCCTGCCCCTGGACAAGATCAAGATCGACAAGAGCTTTGTTCAGGACGTGCTGCTGGATAAGGACGATGCGACTATCGTGCGGGCGATTATTCAGCTCGGGCGCAGCCTGAATATGCAGGTGATCGCGGAGGGCGTCGAGACAGTCGAGCAGGAAGCCTATGTCGTCTCCGAGGGATGCGACGAGGGACAGGGTTACTACTACAGTCGACCACTCTCAGCGCCGGTGTTCGCCGACTGGCTGCGCAGCTATCAGGGCAAGACGCAGCTCAGTTCCAGACATCTCAGCTGACTTTGCCAGTACTTATCCAATCAAAAGAAAAGCTCCGTCAAACGGAGCTTTCGATGACGCGGCGAGCTGATTACTGAAACAGGGATTCGCCAGTCAGACCATGCTGCTCGAGAATATCCCGTAGACGCTTGAGCGCCTCCACCTGGATCTGGCGAACCCTCTCCCGAGTCAGGCCGATTTCCCGACCCACTTCTTCCAGCGTGCTGCTTTCATGTCCTCGCAGACCGAACCGGCGTGCAACCACCTCTCTCTGCTTCTCGCTCAACTCCGACAGCCAATGATCGATACTGGCGTTCAGATCATCACCCTGCAGCAACTCGCATGGGTCGGTGACATGATCATCCGTCAGGGTATCCAGCAGGGTCTTGTCTGAATCAGGCCCAAGTGACATGTCCACCGAGGCTACGCGCTCGTTCAGTCCCAGCATCCGCTTCACATCCTCGACGGGCTTGTCGAGCAGATGGGCTATCTCTTCGGGGGACGGTTCATGGTCGAGCTTCTGGGTCAGCTCGCGGGCGGCGCGCAAATAGATGTTCAGTTCCTTGACGACGTGGATGGGCAATCGAATGGTACGCGTCTGGTTCATGATGGCGCGTTCGATTGTCTGACGAATCCACCAGGTAGCGTAGGTAGAGAACCGAAAACCTCGCTCAGGATCGAACTTCTCGACGGCACGGATCAGACCGAGATTGCCCTCTTCGATCAGGTCAAGCAGACTCAGCCCCCGATTGACATAGCGCCTGGCTATCTTGACCACCAGCCGAAGATTGCTTTCGATCATGCGCTTGCGCCCAGCCGGATCGCCTTTCTGCGCCAGGCGTGCGAAATGCACTTCCTCCTGGGGCGTGAGAAGGGGCGAAAAGCCAATTTCGTTCAGGTATAGCTGGGTAGCGTCGAGCTGCTTGGTAAACTCGAAGGAATTTTCACGGCGATGTGTTCGCGGCGACGCGAACCTGCTCAACTCCGCCGGCTCCTCCATGTTGAGCTCTTCTACCTCTCTCGGCTCACGCTCTACCAGAGCAATTTCATCAGTAACTATTTGTTCGGGCTCATTATTATTCACTGCCATTGTGCTTGCCCCATTGTCGATCGAAATACGTCTGGATTGACGGCCAAACTGCGGCCCGGCTCCATCTCACATTTATTGACCGGTCAAGCCCCCGCTTGTTCCAGTCATTAAAATACTTTTGCAGTTTGGTCGCAGGCTATGACAATTTTGCTTCGCAAGCAGCGCCTATGTCACAGCCTGGGTAGATAGCTCAACGGATCGACCGGCTTGCCACTACGACGAATCTCAAAATGCAACTTCACCCGATCTGTTCCGCTGCTCCCCATCTCAGCTACGGTCTGTCCCAGCTTGACCTGGTCTCCCTCTTTTACCAGCAGGCGGTTGTTGTGAGCATATGCACTGAGATAGGTTCCGTCATGCTTGATGATCAGCATCTCGCCATAACCAATCAGTCCCTGTCCCGCATAGACAACGGCCCCAGCAGCAGCAGCCTTGACAGGCTGCCCCAGATTTCCGGCTATATCAATTCCCTTGTTCAGGCTCCCGTCAGACTGGAAACGAGCGATCAGGGGGCCCTGCGCCGGCCAGTCCCAGCCAGCCACGCTGGCCGGGACCTTCGCTATCGGCGCGGGTGTCGCAGGCTTGGCTGAGGGGCGAACGGGCGGCGCGGAGACAGCGACCGCCGGCGGTGATGGACGGGATAGCAGTGGCGGTCTTGCTGGTACGGCGGAAGGCCGCGCGCGTATCGATGGCTGGGTGCGTACAGCGAAATCTGAGGGCTTGCCAACTTGCAGCTGTTGGCCGGGGTAGATGGTAAACGGCTGGCTCAGGCGATTGTTCGCCGCCACGGTCTTCCAGTCGGTACCGTATCTGAAGGCGATCTGATACAGCGTCTCGCCACGCTGCACGGTGTGCATTCCCGAACTGGGTATGGGCTGGCCTGCCCGTCCGCCCCGGCTGCGGTCATCAATAGGCGCCATGCCGGATGGCCCCGCACAGGCCACCAGCAGGGTGACCACTACCAGTAACGGCAACTTCTTGATGCTGTGAACTGCTATCTGTCGGTCAGGCACATACCACCCATGGTCATAAAGCTCGAAAACTCAACCGACGCAACGGATCTATCCTAGGTCCGCCGGCCCCACCACTCGAGTAACACCACTAATACCACGCCTAGCAGCATCAGCGCCAATGCCGCAGGCCATTGTGACGCCTGGCCTGTCAGCACCTCGAACTGAGCCGGGCCCACATTGGTCTGCAGCAAGGGCACCTGCTCGCCGGCACTATTGGCGCGCCAGGTTACCGTTTCCTTCCAGGGCCAGACCTTGTTCAAGGACCCCACCATAAGGCCGGTCAGAAAAGCCAGAGTAACATTGCGCGCGTGGTCCAGTAGCCATGCTAAAAGCTTGGAAAAACTCAGAAGCCCCGCAGCACAGCCAAGCGCAAAGACGCCCAGGATAGCCAGATCCACGGCTCTTACCGCATCCAGCACGACCGTATAAAGGCCCAACAGCAGCAGAATAAAGCTGCCCGATATGCCTGGAAGAATCATTGCGCAAATGGCAACCGAGGCAGCGAGAAACATGATGGTCAGCGTCACAGGCAATTGCAGCGGTACCGCTACGGTAATCAGGTAGGCGAACCCCCCACCCACCAGCGCCGCGATAATCGCCCAGGCATTCCAGCGCTCGATCTGGCGGCCGATTATAAATACCGAAACAATGATAAGTCCGAAGAAAAACGACCAGAGCTGCTCCGGGTATTCCTCCAGCAGATAGGTGATGAGCCGCGCGAGACTGAGAATGCTGGTCAGGATGCCCGCGAGCAGAGAACAGAGAAAGGTGCCATCGACCGCTTCCCAGGTCTCCCGAAAACGGCCTCTGGCAAGCCATCCCAGTTTGGCGGGCGTGCATGCTGCGACGGCATTGATGAGACGATCATAGATGCCTGTTATGAAGGCGATGGTACCACCAGACACGCCGGGCACGACGTCCGCGGCCCCCATGGCCATGCCTTTGAAGAAAACCGTCAGGTAATAGCGAAACTGCTTGATTGCTGCACTCAAAAGTTGATGGCTCCTGCCAACAGAGGGACAAAACGTACCGGTTCGACCTGATGTCGGATGAACTGTTCCCCTTCGCGAATCACCAACATCAGATGCTGCTCCTTTTCACCCACCGGGATCACCATGCGCCCGCCATCCGCCAATTGGGCGAGCAACTCAATGGGCACCTCGGGCGGCGCCGCGGTAACTAGAATCGCATCGTAGGGGCCGTATTGGGGCCATCCCCAGTTACCGTCCGCGTGCCTGAACACCACGTTACGTACGTTGATGTCCTTGAGTACGGCCTTGGCGCGCTCCTGCAACGGCATGATCCGCTCGACAGTGAATATCCGCTCTACCACCTGGGCCAGGATGGCCGTCTGGTAGCCCGAACCGGTCCCTACCTCCAGCACCTTGTCCAAGGGCCCGCCACCCAGCAGCAGCTCGGTCATGCGCGCCACTATATAGGGCTGGGACAGGGTCTGGTTATGCCCTATGGGCAATGCCGTGTCTTCATAGGCACGGTGAGCGAGCGCTTCATCCACAAACAGATGACGTGGCGTGCGGCGTATTGCTTCCAGCACCTTGAGATTCTGAATACCTTCCTCAAACAGCCGCTCCAGCAGACGTTCGCGAGTTCGCTGCGACGTCATGCCGATGCCGTGTTTATAAATGTCTTCTCGCACGGTCATTTAATCCAGATTCTCCAGCCACTGACCAAGGTGATCGAACACCTCGTAGTGGGTCTTATCGACACGCAGGGGCGTAACTGAAACATAACCCTGCATTACAGCATGAAAATCAGTGCCCTCACCCCCATCCTCGGCGTCTCCGGCCACCGAAATCCAGTAACCTTCCTTACCCCGGGGATCTACCCATTTAACCGGTTTGGCAGCGCGGGAGCGATGGCCTAGCCGGGTCAGGCGAATACCCTTGATATGCTCAGCCGGCAAGTTGGGGATATTGACGCTCAGCACCGTGCGCGGCGGCAGATCCAGCTGCTGGTGGGCTTCAACCATCCGCCGGGCAATCTTGGCGGCGGTAGGCAGGTTCGCCGTCTGGCGACCGACGAGCGAAAACGCCATAGCCGGGCGAGACAGGAAGCGCCCCTCCAGCGCAGCGGCCACCGTCCCGGAATACAGTACGTCATCCCCTAGATTGGCGCCTAGATTGATGCCCGCCACGACCATATCGACCGACCCTTCAAAGAAGGCATTCAAGCCCAGGTGCACGCAATCGGTCGGCGTCCCGTTGAGGCCGATAAAACCATTCTCTAGCGTAAAGGGGCGCAATGGCTTATCCAGACTCAGGGCGCTGCTCGCACCGCTGCGATCTTCGTGCGGAGCCACTACCACACAGTCGGCATAGTCGCTCAACGCGTCATACAGCGCAGTAAGCCCTGGCGCTAAAACGCCGTCATCATTGGCAATCAGGATACGCATCAGATTTCACTTTCCAGTCCACCGCCCGGCTCGTCAGCCAGGGCTACCAGTTCGCGAATCACCGCTGTCGCGAAACAACCGGTCGGCAGAGTAAATTCAAGTTCCAGGCAATCAGGAGAAGGATAATGCCACGTCAGCGCCTTAATGGGGAGGCGCAAAATGCGCCGGGAATGCTCCATATCGGCCGAAATCAACCAGGCCGCGAGTTGCGGCTCGGCGCTGATTACTGACTGTTCACCCGAGAGCGTATCTGACCCGACGGGCGGTTCACCGCGGCCCCACATCGGCCCTGTGGGGTGGATGTCCAGCGCTGCCCATCGGGGATCGTCGTCAACCAGGCGGCTGGCGGCGAAATGACTGCGACTATCGGTAAATGCCAGGCAATCTCCAGGCAACAGCTTGTTCCAGCTGCCATCCTGCACACGCTGGGCAAGCACCTGATTGAATAGATAGCTGCGCGCAGTAGAGAGCAATCTGGAGCGTGTTCCCTTTGCCGGTGGCAGCGCACAGCGTTCCGCCCAATTCCTTGCGTCGACCAGATTATTACCATCCCAGCCAAAACGTTGCGGTCCAAAATAATTTGGCACGCCCTGCTCCGCCATCAATACGAGACAGGCATCGAGTGCCTGCTGGTCGGCGCGTAGCTGGGTCAATCGAATCGCGAACCGATTGGCGCTATGCGCCCCCCGTTGTAGCTTCCTGCGATGTCTGCAACGGTCGAGGCACTTGATACTCTCGCTCCACAGCAGAGTCAGATCCGGGTCGGGCTGCCCTGGCAGATGCAGACTGAACCACTGACTGGTTACCGCTTTGCGATCTTTCAGACCGGCGTAACTGATATCTCGCAGCTTTACGCCAGAGACACGCGCCAGCTGACGCGCCACCTCTTCGGTATTCAGACCCCGCTTTTCGATGAGCAACCAGAGATGCTCACCCTCCCCGGCCATTTCAATATCGAGTATTTCTGTGACCCGGAAATCTTCCGGAGCTGCTTTGAGAACGGCAGCGCCATATGGGCCACCCCAGGCCAACGGTCCCAGTAATTGCGCTGCATCGCTCACAGAGCAACCAGCAGAGCAACGGCGTGAACAGCGATACCCTCTTCCCTGCCAACAAATCCGAGCTTTTCGGTGGTGGTCGCCTTGATATTGATCTGATCAAGGTCGACACCCAGATCATGGGCAACATTGACGCGCATCCCAGCGATGTGCGGAGCCATCTTGGGTGCCTGGGCTACGATGGTGGCGTCGACGTTGCCTACCTTCCAGCCCTTGGCCTGTATCAGCACCAGGGCGTGACGTAGCAGCAATCGGCTATCCGCACCCCGGTAGGCCTCGTCGGTATCGGGAAAATGCTGGCCAATATCGCCAAGCGCTGCAGCACCAAGCAAGGCATCCGTCAGAGCGTGCAGCACAACGTCACCGTCTGAATGGGCCACCAGACCATGCCGGTGGGGAATAGCCACCCCACCCAGAGTAATGAAATCACCCTCTCCAAAACAATGAACGTCATAACCATGCCCAATACGCATACCAGCTCCGCAATCGCCCGAATCGAGGAGTGATCTTACATCCTGCGGCGGGTTGCTAGAAGCTCAAAGCCGCCCCAATGCCTTGGCATGATGCCGAAGGTGGTCATCGATGAAACTGGCAATGAAATAATAGCTGTGGTCGTAGCCCGGCTGGCGACGGAGAGCCAAGGGATGCGCCGCCTGGGCTGCAGCGAGTTTCAATGCCTCTGGCATGAGCTGTTCGGTCAGAAAATTATCCGCCTCGCCTTGATCCACCAGCAAGGGCAGCTTCTCGGTAGCCGACGCGATCAGTTCGCAGGCGTCCCATTCTTTCCAAAGTTCACGTTCATTTCCCAGATAGCCGCCGAACGCCTTGTGACCCCAGGGGCAGTTGATCGGATTGCTGATGGGCGCAAAGGCAGACACCGAACGATACCGGCCGGGATTTTTCAATGCGCAGACGAGCGCGCCGTGGCCACCCATTGAATGGCCACTGATACTGCGCCGGGTTGAAACGGGAAAGCTGGCCTCTACCAGCGCCGGCAGCTCGTGAACCACGTAGTCGTACATCTGATAGTGTCTGGCCCAGGGTTGCTGCGTTGCATTGACGTAAAAGCCGGCACCAAGCCCGAAATCGTAAGCGCCATCAGGATCGTCAGCGACACCTTCCCCGCGGGGGCTGGTATCCGGAGCGACGATAACCAGCCCCAACTCCGCCGCCAGTTTCAACGCGCCTGCCTTCTGCATGAAGTTTTCATCGGTACAGGTCAGACCTGACAGCCAATAGAGAACCGGCAACGAATCGCCCTGCTCTGCCTGGGGTGGTAGATACACAGCGAATATCATGTCGCAGCCCAGCACCTCGGAGCGATGGCGGAAACGCTTGTGCCAGCCACCGAAGCTCTTGGTGGCTGAAACCAGTTCGAGGTCAGATTGCATAATTTCTCCGTTCGGTGCGGCTCTCGGCGTTCAGTTTAAAAATGGATAACGGTGCGTATGCTTTTGCCTTCATGCATAAGATCGAAGGCCTTGTTGATATCTTCCAGACCCATGGTATGGGTGATGAAAGTATCCAGCGGAATCTCACCTGTCTGCGACTTCTCGACATAGCCGGGCAGCTCTGTGCGCCCCTTGACCCCACCAAAAGCGCTACCGCGCCAGACCCGACCTGTAACCAACTGGAACGGACGGGTACTGATTTCCTGGCCCGCGCCCGCCACGCCAATGATGACGGATTCACCCCAGCCCTTGTGGGCGCACTCCAGAGCCGCCCGCATCAACTGCACATTGCCAACGCACTCGAAGGAATAGTCCACACCGCCGTCGGTCATGTCGACGATTACTTCCTGGATCGGTTTGTCATGATCCCTTGGATTGACGAAATCAGTAGCGCCCAATTCGCGTGCTATGTCGAACTTACCGGGGTTGATGTCAATCGCGATGATTCGGCTGGCTTTGGCCATGGCGGCGCCAATGATGGCTGCCAGACCAATTCCACCCAGGCCGAAAATGGCTACCGTAGCGCCTTCTTCCACCTTGGCCGTATTCAGCACGGCACCAATTCCGGTGGTCACGCCACAACCCAACAGGCAGACCTTTTCCAGCGGCGCTTCCTTAGGGATTTTTGCCAGCGAAATTTCCGGCAGTACGGTGTATTCAGAAAAGGTCGACGTGCCCATGTAGTGATATATGGGTTCGCCCTTGTACGAGAAGCGCGTGGTGCCATCGGGCATGAGGCCCTTGCCCTGCGTGGCGCGAACTGCCTGGCACAGATTGGTTTTGCCGGACCGACAGAATTTACACTCCCTGCACTCAGCGGTGTAGAGCGGAATGACGTGGTCGCCGATTGCCAGCGAGGTCACCCCTTCACCGATCGCTTCGACAATCCCGCCCCCTTCGTGTCCCAGGATTGCGGGGAAAATTCCCTCCGGATCGTCCCCGGACAGGGTGAAGGCATCCGTGTGACAAACACCACTGGCCACTATGCGCACCAGCACTTCGCCAGCCTTGGGCGGCGCTACGTCCACCTCCACTATCTCCAGTGGTTTTCCCGCTGCAAAGGCAACCGCTGCTCGTGACTTGATCATATGACGCTCCGCTTTTATCTGGGGATACCGGAAAGTGTACTCGATGGGTCACCTGCGGATAACAGGCTCGACTACAAAATATGATGGCCATCCTGCCGACCATGCGCAACTGAACGATTGAAGAGTCTTCAGACGCAAAAAAGGGCCGAAAACGGCCCTTTTTGCTGCGCGACGACCTCAGTTCATGCTTTCGATACGTTGCTGAAGTTCAGCATCAGTCTGCATGCGCGTAGCGATCTCATTGTATTTAGGGATGGGCAGGCCCTCTTCCTCTACGGCTTCCACCATCTTTTCCTGGGCTTCCATCTGCAGGTTCTGAGCTTCTTCCTGATCGTTTGCTTCGCTCAGCCGCGCGGAAAACTCTTCACGAATTTCGCTTACCTTCGACTCGGCCGAAGCAAACTTTTCCAGATCCTGATCGCTGAGCTGAGCCTGCGTGGCAGCACCCATGCCCGAGCCCATCTGACCACCGGTTGTGCCTGGCTGCTGTTGTTGCTGTGCGGGAGCGCCCGGAGGCGGAGCGGTTGATCCCGCCTGTGCCAATACAGCAGGGGCGGTGGCGCCAATGGAAGCAAAAGCGATAGCGGCAGTAAGTGTTTTGAACGTATTCATATGCATCTCCTGGTTTGTGAGTGAGATAGAACAATCCAAAAAGCATGCCAACTGAAAAATACTCGCAACCAATTGATTAATAACTATTTTATAAACAACTTAAGAACAAGCACATTCGAGATATGGATACATAAGACACATGTGCCATTTATAGCCGTTCATTATAAAAACACGTTTCATTGTCACGTTGCTGGAAACGCATGCAAAAAAAAGAGGCCGAAGCCTCTTTTTTTACAGCCAACCAGGTCGGCCGTGTTACGTCAGATCAATATTCTTCTTCCCCGTCATTCGTGAGATCACGCTGTGAGCGCTGAACCTCATCGGGTGCGCCTGTCACGCCAGGGCGGTCAGCGGTACGAGCCGGATCACTCATTCCACCACTCTGCCCAGACGGTCCCTGATTTCCGGACGGCGTTTTTTCGGAAGTAGTGGTAGACGTTGAAGCGCCGCCCTGTGCACTGGCTCCAGAGCTACTACCATTAGATTCCATAGAGCCGGATTGGCCACTGTTCATCGAACCAGACGTCGCGGCATCTTCCCTTCCTACAGCCGCCGCCCCACCTGCGCCAGTGGTTGCGCTGCTTGAACCTTCTGTTGGCACGTCGGCGCTGGAATGACCGCCCTCAGCCTGCCGACCCGTAGCGCCATGCTGCATATTGGCACCAGAGCCCGTAGTGCCAGGACCGCCCAACGCGCCCGCACTTCCTGTCGCGCCGTGCCCGGTCATGCTATGCCCGGTGCTGCCCTGGTCAGTTTTCAATTTGTCTCGACTGGTTCCCGCATCGCTTTGCGCGAACACAGCTGAGCCGGTCATGGTTAAAGAGGCGAAAGCAATTGCAGTGGTGAGTTTTTTCAAGGTATTCATAGCTAACCCTTCTGCTTGTTTCAGGTAACAAACATCAATCAAATACCGTGCCACGACGACTAATCACCAGCCATCCTGTTGATTTACATAGATTAGCTTCAAAAAACAGAAACAAAAAAGAGGCGATCCCTCCCTAAGCTAACGGAGCGATACGTGTAAATTGTATACATGAGAAAAATTTACTCGATCAAAAAGGATACATCTGAGCGTTTTCCGCCTCGACTCTCCAACCTCGACTCCTCAACCAATGAGAGCGACAAGGGGGCTCGCCCTCCTTGTCGCTGCCGCATCAGCCAGGATCGAAATCAGTTCGTGTTCACCTCTTCATCACCCTGGTTATAGGGGGAAGAGCCAGTACCCATCGCACCAGTACCAGTAGTTCCTGTTTCTGGCCGCCCACCCATTGTGGCTGCATCACCGCCCATTTCATCGCCAGTCGAGCCGTCTTCCGCGCCCCTCATGGTTCCCGTGGTCCCTCGCGGTGCAACGCTGGCCGGGTTGCCGGTCCCATTATTTTCGGTTGCATTTTTCCCGTCATGGCTACCGGAATCGTCCCCCGCAAATGAAGCGGGACCCGCAAGAGCCAGGGTGGCAAACGCAACTGCAGCTGTCAGAGTTTTCACGTTAAGCATATTGTTTCTCCCGGTATAAGGTGCGAAGAGACATCCATATTCCATGCCAGTTCCGGGCGCCCGGTGCGCAAAGAACAATGGCAAGCTTTTCGCAGGGCTTTTGCAATCAGAGACTGGCTAAGTAGGCCGCTTTTATGCATACAATTTATACATGATCAAAAAGTATCCGTTTAGTTATCGGTCCCGGCTTGTGCACACCGCATGGAAGCGGGCAAGCGGCTTGCAACATACCCTGCTGCTATTTGTCGTGCTGCCCCTGATGTTTCTGACGGCACTGGGAATACGTATTGGTCTGGAGCAGGCGAACCAGTTCCAGGAACAGCGCCTGAAAAATGATCTCGAGTTGATTGGCCGGGCCATCAGTATCCCTGTGGGGGGTGCGCTGGCACAGGGCGATCAGCAAGCAATCGAGCTCGCGCTTGGCTCGGTGTTTGTTCTCGGCGAGGTCTACGGCGCCTCTGTATTTGATGTCAATGGCGTCCGTATCGCTTCGGCGGGGATTACCGAAAGCGACTTGAGCGGAACCACCATCCCTAACCGCATTGTAGCTACCGGCGAAGGTCAGGAGGCCTACAGCCGGGTGGCCGGCAGAGAACTGTTCTCGCATTTTCTGCCGCTGTTTGACAACGCAGGGCAGATTCAAGGACTTATTCAGATAACCCGTCTGGCCAGCGACTTCAACCAGGCACTCACCCGATTCACCGTCATAGCCTGGGTAGTCTGGGGGATTCTGAGTCTGACCATTCTGGCGGCGGTCTTGCTCGGCCATTACGGCGGCGTGGGCAGGTACGTAGACAAACTGTTGGAACATATGCAACGAGTCGCCCAAGGCGACCACTTGCACCGGGTAGAACTCCAAGGGCCCCAGGAGATGGTGGCGCTGGGGGTTGGATTGAACAGTATGCTCGACAGCATCGAAGAGGCTAACAGAGAGGTGGATGCCCACCGGGTTGCCGAGACGACTTTGCTGAAAAAGCTCAAGGACAACGAAAAAATGGCGGCTATCGGCAGCATGGCACGCGGTATCGCTCATGAACTGGGTGCTCCACTGAGCGTGATAGACGGCCGCGCCAGGCGTCTCGAACGGTCAAGCAATCTTGAATCCCAGCAGCAACGTCAATTACTGGAAATTCGTACCCAGGTAGCCCGCTTGACCCGTACGGTCAAGCAACTACTGGACTACTGTCGCCCTGCCGCGCCTCAATTGCGCTCCCTTGATCCGGGACTTTTGTTGAAAAACGCCATGGAAGCCATACGTCCCGAAATTGAGACTGCCGGCAAGCATCTGACTGCCGACATCCCTTTGCACCTGCCCAGAATCAATGGCGACGCAGGCCGTCTCGATCTTGCACTGCTGAACATTATCCGCAATGCGCTTCAGGCAGCACGCAGTCAGGTCAGGATAGCTGTCCAACGGCACCAGTCATGGCTGATATTCACCGTTGCGGACGACGGCCCAGGCCTGCCGGAGCAACCGATTGAAAAGCTGCTGGAGCCTTTCTTCAGCACCAAATCTCCTGGAGAAGGAACCGGCCTCGGCTTGGCGATCGTGCAGACCGTGGTTGAAGAACATGGCGGAACACTGGCGCTGAACAATCTCGACGCGGGCGGCTGCGAAGTGTCCATTGCGCTGCCATTGATGAGTGAATCCATAAAGGAAGATAGCGATGTCGCATAGCGAACATATCCTGCTTGTGGAGGATGACAGCGGCCTGCGGGAGCTGTTGCAGGAAGAGCTGGAGGCGGAAGGGTTCGTCGTCACCGCCTGCGCCGATGCTGAAAGTGGGCTCGCGGCTTTACAGACCGACATACCTGACTTGCTGATCAGTGACCTGCGTTTGCCCGGCGCGGACGGTCTCAGCTTGCTGCCAGCGATAGCCAGGCTGACGCCACAACCCTCAGTGTTGATCATCACGGCGTTTGGCTCGGTGCAGCAAGCGGTCGAATCACTGAAGGCCGGGGCGGATGATTTCCTGACCAAGCCGTTGGAAATGGATCACTTTCTGCTGACCGTAACGCGGCTGATGGCTAACAGGCGTCTGCGTAATGAGGTCCAGCACTACCGCTCGATTCTCGGCGTCGAGCAATTCAACGGCATCATCGGACAGAGCCCAGCGATGCAGCAGCTCTTTCACCAGATCCGGCAGATAGCCAGTGCGGATGGGCCGGTTCTGATCCAGGGTGAAAGTGGGACCGGCAAGGAGCTGGTAGCGCGCGCACTGCATGAACAGAGCGCGCGCAAGGACAGGCCGTATATGGTGGTCAATTGCGGGGGGATACCGAGTGAGCTGATGGAGAGCGAGTTCTTCGGTCACGCAGCGGGCGCCTTCACCGGCGCCCGAACTCAGCGGGCCGGTTTGTTCCAGCAGGCTGACGGCGGCACCTTGCTACTGGACGAATTGGGAGAAATGCCCCTGGCACTGCAGGCCAAGCTACTGCGTGCGCTGCAGGATGGGCGGGTAAGACCCGTCGGTAGCGACCACGAGATGCAGCTGGATGTGCGCGTAATCGGCGCTACCAATCGCAACCTGACCGAAGCGGTGGCGGACGGCAGCTTTCGTGAGGACCTGTTCTACCGGCTGGAAACCTTCGGTCTACAGATACCCCCGTTGCGCGCCCGCGGAGACGACATCCAGCGCCTGGCGGAATTCTTCCTGGCTCGTTTCAACGCTCGCCAGGGCCGTGCTATCAAGGGGTTCAGCGATGACTCCCTAGCAGTGCTCCTGCGTTACAGCTTTCCTGGAAACGTTCGCGAACTGCAGAATGCCGTGGAACGGGCGGCGACTTTTTGCGATTCACCATTGGTAGAATTACGGCACCTGCCCCAGCGGATACGCGAGCAGCCCAAAAAGTCAGCGCAGAACCTGGCGACCGTCGAGATAGCCACATCTGCCTTGCCTTCCACCGATGCGCCTGAGGGTTTGCCGAACCTGGAAACGATTCAACGTCAATACATCCACCAGGTGTTGAACGCAACCAGTGGCAACAAACGCAAAGCGGCGGATATTCTGGGTATTACCCGTCGAACTCTCTATCGCTGGCTGGAGTAATTCCTGATGACCTGGGCCAAACCTTTCTTCGACGTTGGGTTGTTCACCAACAAGCGTGACGCACAACATGGTTTCCTCACCGAGCGAGGCCTTGCAGTGGACCATACTCTCAAGCTTGGCGGCGGCGTTTTGCAGCATCGTTATCCGGTCATGGGGGCAGTGCTCAAATTGAATGACTCCCGCGGCCAGTTGCCCCAGGCCCAGGGGCCTATCGCGAAACTATTCCTGGCTCTGCCCGGTTGCGCCAGTGCTGAGTCATTCGTCGATCCGGACGGCAACCGGATTGTTACCGTACCGCCTGGGTTTCGGGATATTCAGGGCCTGGCGGTGGAATTGCAGGTGGCCAGTCTGGCCGCAAGCGAAAACTTCTACGTGCAGGCACTGGGGTTGGAGCTGGTTGCGCCGGCTGTGCTGCGTTGCGGTCAAGGCCTGCTGTTTCTTAGCGAGTCCTGCGAACCGCGTAACGATGTGGATGAACTGGCGGCGTCAGGCGCCAGATACCTTACGCTGCAGGTTCAGGGCTGCGATAGCGCCTATGCCGCGGCTTTGGCCACAGGCGCAACCAGTGGCCGAGCGCCGGTCACCATGGGAACGACTGCCCGCGTGGCCTTCGTCAAAGACCCTGATGGTGTCTGGATCGAACTGTCCGAACGGGCGTCACTGACCGGCAAAGCGGTGTGATCACATGTTAAACCGGCCGGCACGCAACGTGCTGGCCCGGCACGCCTTTACAGAGTCTTTACGCTTCACCCATCCCGCTTGACATACCTGTCTGTAGACTTGCATTACCTACCTGATCCGGAAAAAAGCCTGAATGAATGCTGGCTCTTCTCACTACTCCCTTCGATATGTCTGGTGGTGGCTCGCCGGGCTGACCATCACTGCCAGTCTGCTCTGGTTCCTCTGGCTGGCACCGGACAATCGTGCACCCGCCTTCACTACAGCAACCGTTCAACGCGGCGCCATTGAGGACAGCATTACTGCTTTGGGTACGCTGGAGCCGCTCAACTATGTTGACGTAGGCACCCAGGTATCGGGGCAGCTCAAGGTGCTGCATGTCGATTTGGGCGATGAGGTAGAGCAAGGCCAGTTACTCGCAGAAATCGATCCGACTGTCTATCTCGCCCGCGTCGAGGCCAGTAAAGCGCAATTGGCCAACCTCCAGGCACAACTGGCGGACCGCCAGTCACAGCAAACACTGGCGAGGCTGCAAGCCGAGCGTCAACGCAGTCTGATCAAGCTTGACGCCACCAGTCAGGAAGCCGTTGAAAGCGCCGATGCAGTGCTGCGCTCGGCAAATGCTCAGATCGAGGCAATCAAGGCGCAGATCCGCCAGACGCAATCCGCGCTAAAAGGCGACGAGGCTGACCTGAGCTACACACTAATTCACGCCCCAATGGCCGGCACCGTAGTTCAGCAACTGGCCAATCAGGGTCAGACCTTGAACGCCAATCAGACAGCGCCCATCGTGGTGCAGATTGCCGATCTCAGCACCATGACCGTCCGCACGCAGGTATCAGAGGCGGATATCAGCAAAGTGGAGGTCGGCATGCCCGCCTACTTTTCCACACTGGGCCAACCCGAGCGGCGCTGGGAAGGAGCATTGCGACAGATCCTGCCAACCCCGGAAATCATCAACAATGTGGTGTTGTTCAACGCCCTCTTCGATGTTCCCAATCCTGACCGCGACCTCCTTCCGCAGATGAGCGCCCAGGTTTTCTTTGTCCGCTCCGCCGCCGCCAATGCCCTGACCATCCCGGTGTCAGCCTTGCGTTCAACCAAGGGAGTATCGAACGCCGGTAATCAGGAGGCTGAAGTGCAGGTTCTGGACGCACAGGGTCAGCCACAGCCGCGCACGATACGGATAGGTACCCGCAACCGGGTCATGGCAGAAGTGCTGGAGGGACTTGAACAGGGGGACGAAGTGGTCACCGGTGGGCTTTCTGCCGAGCGTCAGGAAGGCGGCCGGGCCTCGTCAAGGCGGTATATGTGACATGAGCCAACCCCTGATCCGTCTGGATGGCCTGACCAAAACCTATCAAACGGGCGAGCTGGCCACGACCGTCCTGCATGGTGTTTCGCTGGACATAGATGAGGGCGAGTTCGTCGCCATCATGGGGACTTCAGGATCCGGTAAGTCCACCCTGATGCATCTGCTCGGATGCCTGGACAAGCCCACCACCGGGCGTTACTGCTTTGCCGGTGAAGATATCGCCGAGCTTGACCGGGACGCCCTGGCCAGCCTGCGTCGCAGGACATTTGGCTTCATTTTCCAGAGTTATCACCTGATTCCCTCCGCTACCGCAATGGAAAACGTGGAAGTACCGGCCATTTATGCGGGCTTGTCACGCAACGTTCGCCACGCTCGGGCCGAGCAACTGTTGACCGATTTGGGGCTGGGCGACCGCCTGGGAAACCGCCCCAGCCAGCTATCAGGCGGACAACAGCAGCGTGTTTCCGTCGCCCGGGCGTTGATGAACGATGCCCGGGTGATTCTCGCTGACGAGCCAACCGGCGCGCTTGACAGCCAAAGCGGAAAGGATGTGCTCGCCCTGCTTTCAGAGCTGCATCAACGGGGCAAAACAGTTGTAGTCATTACCCATGACCGGGAGGTGGCCAGCCATGCGGACCGCCTGATCGAAATTCGCGACGGGCGCATCGTGCATGACAGCGGCAAGCCCGAGCGGCCCCTGAGCGGCAGCGACGCAGCCACCGGGTTTGCCGCGGATGATATCAAGACCGAACGCCGCGCCGCGCTGGCCGATACCGGTGAAGCCGTACGCATGGCGCTACGCGCGCTACAAGCCAACCTGTTCCGCACTGTTCTCACGCTGCTGGGCATCGTGATCGGCGTGGCATCGGTTGTGGTGATGCTCGCCGTGGGAAACGGAGCACGGCAGGAGGTGCTCGACCGCATCAGCTCACTGGGTACCAATCTGCTGCTGGTTCGGCCTGGGGCTCCCAACACTCGTCGGTCAGTCGATGGACAGACCAATACCCTGATGCCCGCCGATGCCGAACTGGCTGCACAGCTAGACAACGTCATGAGCGCCGTTCCGGAAATGAATGGCCGCGCTACCCTGCGGGCTGGCAACAATGATTATCAGACCCAGATTACCGCTACCAGCCCAGAGCTACCCGCCGCCCGCGACTGGGGCGTGGCCTCCGGCGTATTTCTGAATGCCGAGGATAACCAACGTTACGCCGCGGTGGCAGTGCTCGGACATACGGTCGCGGAGAATCTGTTTGGCGACAGCGCCAATCCGCTGGGCGAGTATGTTCTGATCAACAATGTGCCCTTTCAGGTGATTGGCATCATGGCCGAAAAAGGCGCGGCGCCCTGGGGGTCGGATCAGGACGATGTAGTCTTTGTGCCCTTGAACACCGGCAGTCTGCGATTGATCGGCCAGCGACACCTCAACTCGATTACCGTAATGATCGACGACCTGAGCCAGGCCGAACTGACCCAGGAAGCCGTACGCCAGGTTATTCTGCAATCGCACGGCGGCGTTGAGGATTTCCAGATCCGCAATATGGCCTCGTTGCTGGATAACATCGCCGAAACGCAGAACACCTTTACCATGCTGCTTGGCTCGATAGCGGCTATTTCCTTGCTGGTCGGCGGAATCGGCGTGATGAATATCATGCTGGTCAATGTCACCGAGCGAACCCGTGAAATAGGCATACGCATGGCAACCGGGGCACGCACGCGACACATTCTTCAGCAGTTTATCGTCGAGGCGCTGGTGGTTTCAGCCATAGGCGGCGTGCTGGGCGTGCTGGTCGGGCTTGGCTTTGCCGCAGCCTTGCAGGCGTTGGGCACTGCTATCCAGTTTACTCCCGGACCGGTGCTTCTAGCGTTTGGCTGCGCCTTTGCGACCGGTCTGATCTTTGGCTACATGCCTGCCCACAAGGCAGCGCATCTTGATCCAGTGGTGGCCCTGAGTGCTGATTAAACGCGGCGTACTGCTTACGCTCATGACCCTGGGTCTGACGGGCTGCGCAATTACCACGCCTGTGCCCAACACCGATGTGACGGTGCCAGTCCAGTGGAGCCAGCCGCCGGCCGACAACCAGTGGCCGTCTGCGCAATGGTGGGAACAGTACCAGTCGCAGGAACTGGCTACCTTGCTGCAACGGGGCCGCCTGGGCAATCTCGACCTGGCTACGTCGGCCAGTCGCCTGCTGCAGGCTGATGCGTTGTCGCGCCAGGCTGGAGCTGCCCTGTTGCCCCAGATTGGCGCCGGATTGAGTGGTAATCGAGGTGATACGCTGCGGTCCGACGGCAACGGGGATCTCAGCCGAAATTCATACAGCGCCACGCTGAACGCCAGCTATGAGGTGGACTTCTGGGGTCGCAACCGGGCGTCGGTGAAATCGGCACAGGCCAACCTGCAAGCCAGCCGCTTCGATCTGGAGACGCTGGCAATTACAGTGGACGCTACCGTGGCCACTACCTGGTTCCAGCTGTTGGAGAATCAGCAAAGGCTGCGCCTGGCTAGCGATAGCTTGAGAATCGCGGAACGCGTGCTCGACCTGATTCAGGCGCGTTACCGTTTCGGCGCAGCGGATGGCCTGGAACTCAGCCAGCAGCGCACCCTGGTGGCACAACTGCGCGCTTCGCTGCCGGCGCTTGAGCAGGCAGGGCTGCAG
The DNA here is from genome assembly GCA_011050525.1 of Halopseudomonas xinjiangensis. GTDB lineage: Bacteria > Pseudomonadota > Gammaproteobacteria > Pseudomonadales > Pseudomonadaceae > Halopseudomonas > Halopseudomonas xinjiangensis_A. Next base: position 71,406 of record DRFO01000016.1, on the reverse strand, counting down.
CTGCGCAACAGCCTGGCGCTGCTGTTGGGCTCTACGCCTGATACAGCGCTACCGATTGCCACCGCTCTGGCGACTATCCAGCCCCCGAAAATCGGTGCCGGCTTGCCCATCGAACTTTTGACTCGTCGGCCGGATATACGAGCCAGCGAGGCGCGGCTGGTGGCCGCCAACGCAGACCTGACGGCCGCACGCGCCGCGCTGCTGCCAAGCATCCAGCTGACCGGCCAGTATGGCGTGCAGAGCCTGGCATTATCGGGACTATTGAACAACCCGATGACCGCCTGGAATCTGGCCGCCGGGCTCACCCAACCGATTTTTCAGGGTGGCCGGCTGCGCGCCCAGGTGGAGCTGAACGAAGCGCGCCAGGAAGAACTCTTGATAGATTACCGTCGCACCCTGCTCAGCGCCCTGGGTGACGTCGATACTGCACTGGGCGCCGTTAGGCAGGCCGACGTGCAATATGGATTCCTTGCGTTGGCCAACCGGGAAGCGGAACTGGCATTCAATCTGGCTGAAAGTCGCTACCGTGCCGGTGCGATAACCTTGCAGACGCTACTGGATACCCAGCGAACCTGGTATCAAAGCCAGGACAGCCTCGCTCAGCAGCGCACGAACTGGCTGCTAGCGACGGTCGATCTGTACCGCGCGCTGGGTGGCGGCTGGGCTGAGGGAGCGCTAAGCTACCTGCCTTGATCGACCTCGGAGGTACTGTGTCAGCCAATCTGCATCTTGCCACCCTTCATGATGGGCAGTTTCATCTGGGGGGTTCGGCATTGCTCCAGTTGTCCGGTCACCTCAATGGCCTGGATGCAGTATGTCGCGCGCTTGGCGTGATTCCGCTGAGCCAGTTCGTGGACATCACCGCGCTGGAAATACGGGAGGCCGACGAACTGCTGAACGATGCGCCTCCATCCAGCGGGACAGACCCGGTTACCGGCCTTGCCTATGGCATAGAGGACACCGCCTGGCACCCGGCTGCAGCTGGAATGATCAGCATCGAGGCGTTAGTTGGACATCTGCAACGTAATCGGCCCCGGGAACTGAAGGGCGCTGACCTCTCCTTGATCCGAGCGGATCTCCAATACTGCGCCGAGGTGCTGGGCACGCTGGAAACAGCAGGGGGACAGTTCCATCTAGCCGCACGATAGCCTGCTTCGGAGTTGAATTGGCCATCGGCTACGGACGTGTCTTGAAATACAAAGATCGCGTTTCCGGGGTCATTACGGCCTATGCTTCTTCTCACGAGCAGAGCAGCCAGGGGCGCCATGAGCGATTTAATCCGCATTGTCTACATCAGCCGCGCCACCTTTGAGACCGCGCCAGCAGCAAATGGCGTCGAGCCGAACGTAGCCAGGATTCTGTCGACGTCCCGCACCAACAATCGGCGTAACGGACTGGTCGGGATGCTCTATTACGGCGACGGCTGTTTTTTCCAGTGCGTGGAAGGTGATCGCCTCAAGGTGCAAAGCCTCTACAAAACCCTGCTCAAGGATCCCCGCCACCGCGAATTGAAAATGGTTGCCAGCGAGAGCATCAAGCGCCTCAGTTTTCCCGACTGGTCGATGAAATATGTTCCGATCGATGGCCATATGAAAAGGCTGCTTGAAGAACATGGTTTTGCCACGTTCGACCCCTATCGTTTCGATCATCATCTTGTCGAACGGGTCATGCAGCTCATGCAGGGAGTGGCTGATCCAACCGCGCCAGATATCGAAGCCAGAGCCTCGGCACCGGCGCGAAACATCGACTGTGACGAAAAAGCCATTACAGCGCGCAGATGCCCGACAGGCAGCGGCATAGCCAAGTGGGCCCTGGCAATAAGCGTGCTGGCGCTGATCCTGAGCGTCATCACGCTGGTGTATGTCATGACGCTCAGCTAAAGCCGCATCGAAAGCCGTCTGTGGTTTCCAGTTTCCGGGTCCTGCACTACAGTTAGCAAGAAAGCAATCAAACCTGACACAAGATTGTCACGATGCCCAAACTGTATGCGTAAAATCAGATCGTCCCTGCTGGGCCTGCTGGCGGCTGCAGTCCTGCTCCAGAGCGTCGCCAGCAACGCAGCAGAAGCTGCCGCCGAATCGCTCAGGATCGGCCTCGTCGACTTTGCCCCCTATTCCTATTACGACGAAGCGGGAACGGCAACCGGACTGTTCATTCCGCTGCTGAGCAAGATGGCTCAGCACGCAGGATATGCCGCAGATTTCAAAATCCTCCCCGCTGCCCGATTGGTACAGGGACTGCAGGATGGCGATGTGGATGTGTGGCTGGGCATACCAGACAAACCGGGGCTCGTTGGACACACCTTCAACGGGACCCTGGAAATTGGCCGCACCCGTGTCAATTTATATTACCGCCCCGATACGCCCAAGCCGCGCTGGCCGCAGGATCTGCACGGCAAGGATCTGCTTCTGGTGCACGGCTACGACTACTCGCCCGCCCTGGTGGATGCCATGAACGATCCGGAGAATGCCATCCGGCAACAGCTGGCCCATAACCACGCCGGTGCGGTGGGCATGCTGATCCGTAAACGCGCAGACTATCTGCTGAATTATCAGGCGCCCATGCAGCAAACATTGCAGCTGCGACCGGATCTGCAGATCGAGCACATTACGCTCGATACGTTACCTGTCCAGTTGATCGTATCCAGGCACGCGCCGATGGGGGGCGAGGAGCTGTTGATCCAGTTGGAATCCGCCTACTTGGAGCTGTTGCAGCAGGGTCGTATTGAAGAACTGCCAGAGCTGTGAAAACACGCGATCTGTCTATGCGACGCTCATCATCTGATGAATAGCCTGGGCATCGCTCGCCCCTATTTGCCATAGTAGCTTCCTGCTCGGACTGGGAGTGAAGCATGGGCGACATCGAACATCGGTTTTTGCACACCAACGGCATTCAACTCAGCCTCTATGCGGCGGGCCCGGTTGATGGCCAGCCGGTCTGGCTTCTGCACGGATTTCCGGAGTGTTGGTATTCGTGGCGGCATCAGATCGAGGCACTGTCTGCCGCAGGATACCGCGTCTATGCGCCGGAAATGCGGGGTTATGGGCAAACCAGCGCTCCTGCCGAACCCGAGCAGTATGATCTGATAACTCTCTGCGCCGACATTCAAGGCGCCATGGATAGCCTGGGTCATAGACGAGTCGCCATGGTGGGCCATGACTGGGGCGCGCCAGTCGCCTGGCATCTTGCCTTACTGGAACCTGAGCGCGTAAAGGTGGTGTGCGGGATGTCGGTCCCGTACGGCGGCAGGCCCAAACAGCCAGCCATCGGCAAAATGCGCGAACTGTACGGCGATCGTTTCCACTATATGCTCTATTTCCAGACCCTGGGCGCTGCCGAAGGTGAGATGGGCGAAAACATAGCCCGTACGCTGCGGCTGATGATGCATGGAATGTCTGGTGGCCAGGGCGGCAATAGTCTGATTCAGGATAAACCGGCCGACTCCCGCTGGCTCGATGACCGCCAGGATCCAGGCGTACCGCCGGACTGGTGTCCACCCGAAGCCTTTGATGTCTATATGCAGACGTTCAAGGCAAGTGGCTTTCGCGGACCGGTCAACTGGTACCGCAATTTCGAGCGCACCTGGGAACGCACCGCTGACCTTGCCGGAAAACAGATCAACCAACCGGCACTTTTCCTCATCGGCGACAGCGACGCGGTGGGCGACCTGGAAGCCTATACCATCAAGAAAATGCCTAGCGTAGTGACCCAGGTCGAACAGCATGTGGTCCCGGACTGCGGCCACTGGATCCAGGGCGAAAAGCCTGAACAGGTCAACGCCCTGCTGATGGACTTTCTGCACCGACATTATCCTGACGACTGAACTGGTTACCTCAGCTGAAACAGGCGCAGGGCCTGTTCACCCAACCTTGATCGCACATCTGGAGGCTCAATGACATCGATCAATCTGAGCGGCAAACGCATTCTGCTAACCCAGGCCGAAAGCTTCATGGGTCCTGCCCTGCATCGCGCGCTGGTCGAGTGTGGTGCAGACGTTATCGCCGACACCGGCGCGCTAACTGAACCGGGGGCTGCTGAAGCTCTGATCAAACAGGCAGGACGAGTTGACGTGCTGCTCGCCAATCTGGGGATTCCCGCTCCCAGTACCGTAGCGGTGGATGTGCGCGATGACGAATGGCGGCAGATGTTCGAGCAGTTGGTCGATCCCCTGCAGCGGCTGGTCAGAGCCGTGCTTCCCGAAATGATCGACCGTCGGGCGGGCAAGATACTGTTGATGGGCAGCGCGTCCGCGTTACGGGGCATGAAGCGCGCGTCCAGCTACAGCGCGGCACGCGGCGCCCAGCTGGCGTACATCCGGGCCGTGGGGGTTGAAGTTGCTCCCCATAACATTCAGGTCAACGCCATCGCACAAAACTTTGTCGATAACCCGACCTACTTTCCAGATGAAATTCAGGCTAATCCGGCGTTCCAGGCCCGCCTGAAACGGGAGGTGCCCCTTGGACGCCTGGTTTCAGCAGAAGAAGATGCTTCCTTTGCTGCCTATCTGTGTAGCGATGCTGCCGATTGTTTTGTAGGGCAGGTATTTCCGGTATGCGGGGGTTGGGCAGACTGAGCCCGCCTGTGCGCTCGAGTGGAGAGCAAAGACGCAGTTGTGTATAGTACGCGCGCCGTCAATCCCGACGGCATGGGTTCCCTAACCCCATCCATCAAAAAGGTTACCGTATGCCGCCGCTATCACCGCCGCGCCCTCGCCTCGCGCTTGCCGTTCTCATCGCCTTTCACATCCTGATAATCATCGCCAGTAATTATCTGGTGCAGTTGCCAATGACGCTGTTCGGTTGGCAGACGACGTGGGGTGCTTTCAGCTTTCCGTTCATTTTCCTGGCGACCGATCTCACGGTGCGCCTGCTGGGCAAGAAATCGGCGCGGCAGGTCATTGCCCGGGGCATGTTGCCAGCGCTGATCGCTTCGTACATTGTCTCCGTTGTGTTCCAGGAAGGGGCTTTCAGAGGCCTGGACTCGCTCACGCAGTTCAATGAATTTGTGTTGCGCATTTCCGTCGCCAGCTTCATCGCCTACGCGCTGGGCCAGTTGCTGGATATTCAGGTTTTCGACAAGCTTAGGCGTCTCCCGCAGTGGTGGATAGCGCCCAGCATGTCGACGCTGTTAGGAAATCTATTGGATACCTACACCTTTTTCTCCGTGGCGTTCTGGAATAGCAGCAACACTTTTATGGCAGAGCACTGGCTGGAAATCGCGACGGTCGATTATGTGGTCAAGCTGGTGGTCAGCCTTGCGCTCTTCGTGCCGCTATACGGCGTGCTGCTCAATGCCATCCTGCGGTTGATGGGCGGACCAAAGACGTCGACCCATTGAGAACCTGACCGCAACCCGTCACGCCAGTCACGCCAGTCACGCCAGTCACCCGAACCTGCCATCCCCCTCACTCCGGTCTGTCATTCCGTTCATTTCCGTCACTCCCTTCACTCCCTTCACTCCCTTCATTCCCGTCATTCCCGCGAAGGCGGGAACCAGCTCGCAAAACGTGGTACTGCCGGTTGCATGACCAATTGAAAATCCTAGACTCGACATACTACTCAGCAAGGACGCTGCCCCATGTATTGTCGTCTCGCACTGCTTCTTGGTTTTTTCTGCCCTACCGTTTTTGCCGTGGAGTGTCCCGACTGGAGACAGGCCCGGGCTCAAGCCGAGCTGGGCCGGCTAGCGGGCAGCATTCACCAATGGGAGCAGGCCTACGAGCAAGAGGGCCGCTCGCTTGTAGTGGATGAGCTTTACGATCAAGCCGTCATTCACCTCGCACAATGGCATGATTGTTTTCCCGGGATACGCCCGTCCGCCCCCTATGAGCGCCGAGCCGGCAAAATAGCCCATGCCGTACCGCAGACCGGGCTGGCCAAATTGAAGGATAAGGATCAACTGGCCCGCTGGATCACTCAACGCGATGACCTCTGGGTGCAACCCAAGGTGGACGGCGTCGCCGTCACCCTGAGATATCGCGACGGCGTGCTTCACAGTGCAACCAGTCGCGGCGATGGCTGGCAGGGAGAAGACTGGACGACGCAGGTGATGGGCCTGCCAGCGGTGCCACAGCGCTGGCAGCACGCACTGACCCTGACACTGCACGCTGAGCTTTACTGGAAGTTGGACAACCATCGCCAGAGCCGTGACGGCGGAGCCGGAGCGCGCAGCAAGGTTGCCGGGCTCATGGCCCGTCATCAGCTCAGCGCTGCCGAGGCGGCTGGCATCGGCGTGTTCGTATGGGACTGGCCGGACGGCCCTGCCGACATGCGCGAGCGCCTCGACCAGCTTGACCAGGCCGGATTCGACACCGCACGTTACACCCATCCCCTGCACGATGCTGAACAGGCCAGCGCGAAGCGTCAACACTGGTTCGATGCGCCGCTGCCTTTCGCCACCGACGGAATCGTAATGCGCCAGGGCACCAGGCCTGACTCGCGGCTCTGGCGCGCTGAACCACCCGCCTGGGCCATTGCCTGGAAATATCCACCGCAACAAGCTCTCGCACAGGTGCGCCAGGTGGCATTTCGGGTGGGGCGTACAGGCCGAATTACGCCAGTGCTCCAGCTCTTCCCCACCCCGCTTGATGACAAGATCATTCGTCGAGTCAGCGTCGGCTCCTTGCAGCGCTGGCAGGATCTGGATATTCGTCCTGGCGATCTGGTGTCCATCAAACTGGCGGGGCAAACCATACCGCAGCTCGACGCAGTCATCTCCAGAGCGGCGGTTCGCCCGGAGGTAAGGGCTCCCTCAAGCAGCGACTTCCACTATCTGAGCTGCTGGACGCCGAGCGCCAAATGCAGGAGCCAGTTTCTGGCGCGCCTGAACTGGATGAGCAGCAAGCAAGCGCTGGATCTGCGTGGCGTCGGACCGGGTACCTGGCGTTGCCTACTGGCCGCGGGCAAGCTTGAGCATCTGCTCAGTTGGCTGGACATGCCCGCTGACTTGCTGCCGTCAAACTGCGGCAGCGATCTTGCTGCGCTGCTCGAACCCACGAGGCAGCGCAGCTTCCACCAATGGACCGCAGCGCTATCCATGCCACCCACTGGCAACGCACAGATTCCTGCGAGCTGGCAGACGCTGACGCGCATGACCAAAGCGCAGTGGGAAGCGCAACCGGGTATAGGACCCAAACGCGCCCAGTTGTTGACTGAATTTCTCAGCCATCCGGAGGTCATTTTCCTTGGCCGAACTCTTCAAAAAATGGAAATATCAGGTTTTTCCAGTAGCGCCAGATAACCGCCGTACTGTAATGTCAGTTTTTCGTCGGATTTTTACCCAAGTTGTGGCTTGGTACCTGTAGAGCCCGTTTGTTTTCGTCTACCATCCCTACAACCCTGACAAACCATCGAGACCGCCGCCCATGTCCAAGCCCTGCTCCCCCGGCGCCGCCTGTTTAAGCGCATTGTTGGCCTTCAGCCCCTTGTATACCGCCGTATCACAGGCTGCCAATGCTCCGCTGACTGCAACCAACGCCGCCGACTATGCCAACCAGCTGAACCAGGCTGAACTCCAAAGCCTGCTGGATGCTGCCAATACGTCCGATGCAGCGCTGCGCCAGCGGGCCAGCCAATTGATGGAGCGCGGCGAAGCGGTGGCGCGCTCGGTCTATGTCGAGACACTGGGACTGGTCACACCGGAACAATCCGCCATGCTGGAACAGATGCTTGTGCAGGTTCCGAGCTCGCCTTCTCCAAGCCAGGCCTCCGGGCTGGGCGGCGTTAGCTGGGGATGGATTGCCGGGGGTGCGCTGGTTCTGGGCGCCGCCGCTGCTGCCGGTGGTGGCGGAGGTGGTGGCGGTGGCGGAGGTGGAGGTGGAGGTGGCGCTCCGCAGCCCAGCGAACCTGTTGAAGACGAGGAGATCGTCAATGAGGAAGTCACACTGCCCACGCGCGAGGTGCCTCCTCCGCCGCCTGACACATCACCGGAGCCGCCTCCTGAGGACGATATAGGCCCGGCGCCCGACCCAGGACCCCTTCCGGGCGCAGATGCGTCCGCCAGGCTCACTCCATTACCCGCCGAATATGAATTCACCGGCGGTTATGAGCTGACTTACGGTCACGTCGCTCACGATAGAGGTTTTACCGGCGCCAACAATATCATCGCCCAGATCGACAGCGGCGTACGTACCAGTCACGTTGAACTGCAGGGACAAATCGCTGGCAGCTACAACGTTCTTACCGGAGCCACTACGGAGGAAGCCGGGCAGGACAGTGGCAATCACGGTACCCATGTCGCTGGAATTCTCGTAGCCAAGCGTAATAATTTCGGCAGCGTGGGCTACGCTCCTGGTGCGCAGTTGCTGAACGTGCGCTTTACCAACGCTGCGAATGAAATAACCGCCACCGATCAGCAACTGGCCAATGGCTTCAATTGGGCGCGAACCAACGGAGCCCGATGGTTCAACAATAGCTGGGGCATTGAAACGACTGCGGATGAATTTGGCCGGCTGGGAATCACCACCTACTTTCCGGCGCTGCTGGCGGAATGGCAGGCGGGCGCTCAGCAGGACAAGGTTTATGTATGGGCCACCGGCAATCAGGGTGACGCGCAGCCGCTGGTGTTCGCGGCGTTGCCATCTCTTTTTCCGGAACTTACCTACCAATGGGTTGCGGTTACCAGTGTCGACGCCTCAGGCCAGTTGAGCGCTTTCGCCAACGCCTGCGGTGATGCAGCGGCCTGGTGTCTGGCAGCCCCTGGTTCGGACATCATATCCAGCGTCAACGTGTCGGATACCACCTACGCCTCCTTTTCCGGCACCTCCATGGCAGCGCCAGCAGTTACTGGAGCCCTGGCGGTAGTCAGCCAGGCATTTCCGACGCTGAGCAGTGCGCAGGTGGTACAGCGGCTGTTTTTCACCGCGAACAAGGATGGGGTCTATGCCAACGAAAGCCTTTATGGCCAGGGCCTGCTGGATCTTGAACTGGCTACGCGGCCCGTGGGCACGCTGATGCTGGTCAGTGACAGCGGTCAGCCACTCTCGCTGGAAAGTGCCAGCCTGGTACTCGGCGCACCCTTCGGCTATACCAATCCTCTGGCCAATCTTCAGGTAATGGCGACAGACAGTCTGGCGGCAGGCTTCGCCGTCGACCTCGGGCAACAGCTGAGTCTACGTCGCTACCGATATGACACCAGTCTGGCATTCGAGCGACTGGGGCGTAGCTGGCACAGTGAAACCGACGGTTTGCATACGTATACCTGGACGCAACGGGGAGGTTCCAGCCAGGGCAGTCGAGTCCTGAGTTTCGATCAGGGAGCCGGAAGCTCGTTGTCGATGGGCCAGATTGATGATCTGGACCTGCTGGAGAATGGCCGCAGCCTCGCTGGCTACAGTCAGTTGAACGCAACTCTCGCGGCGCCCTACTGGTTGCAACAGCCAGGCGAACAGACGGCCGGTATGCGTCAGCGCCTGCCGGTCGGTCAGGCTACGCTGGAATTGACGAGTGTGGCTAATGCCCTGCGGCAGGGTGCGTCACTCGGGCTCAATGTGCCCGTCGGCAGCAGCTATCGCTCGACGCTGGAAGTGGGTTTCCTGCGCGGCCGAGACGGGCTTTTCGACAGCCATGGTGAAGGTATTTTCGATTTGGGCAACACCAGCAACACGATGTTCGCCGGACTTCGCGGTCAGTTCAGCCAGGGTAAGCTGAGCCTGGCGCACGCGGCTTATCTGGGCCAGAGCGAAGTTGATGCTGCGGGTCTGCTAGCAAACATGGGGCCGGTGACGACCAGCAGCTGGCTACTGGCCGGCCGCTATAGCGTTCAGGACAACACCTGGGGCCTGGTATTGCAGCAACCGCTGCGGGTGGAGTCTGCTACCAGCAAAATCAATCTGGCTACCGGGTATGCAGGCAATCTGTTCGACATGCAGTCGGTTTCGTTGAATCTGGCACCGGATGGACGCCAGGTAAACCTCGAAGCCTTCTGGCAACAGCCGCTATCCCCAACAAGCGACGTGAAAATCTCCTGGCTGGGCATACGACAGCCAGGCCATCAAGCCAGCGCATCACCCATGCAGGTGTTGATGACCCAATGGCAACACAGGTTTTAAACTACTCTGCGGTGAGATAGGAAGAGCGTGTCAGTCCAAGCCGCAGTGCATCGATGAACCGAGCCCGTTCCGACGGGCTCAAGCGCGCGCCGGATACCTTGTCGCGATACAGGGTAACCAGCTCGTGCGGTTCGAAATGCACATATCGCAGCATGTCTTCGATGGTGTCATGCGTTTCGATGCCACCGTGCACGACTTTGCCATCGCTACGCAGGTACACATTGACCGAGTCGGTATCGCCGAACAGGTTATGCATGTCGCCAAGAATTTCCTGATACGCCCCCACCATGAAAATACCCAGTAGATAGTCCTCGCCTTCACGGAGCTCGTGTACCGGCAAGCTGTTTTCGATACTTTGCTCGTCGACGTAGTGACGGATCTTGCCATCTGAATCACAGGTCAGGTCTTGCAGAACGGCGCGGCGCATTGGCTCTTCTTCCAGCCGATTGAGAGGCATTATCGGTAACACCTGATCAATAGCCCAGGTGTCTGGCAGGCTCTGAAAGACAGAAAAATTGCAAATGTACTTATCGGCCATCTTGTCGTTCAGTTCGTCCAGTACCTGACGATGCGAACGCTGACGAGCCTTGAGCAGGGTATGCAGCCGGTTGCACAGGGCAAAATAGCATTGTTCAGCCAAGGCCTTTTCCGACAGAGTCAGCTTGCCTTCGGCATACTGCGCCGCCACATCGGTCATATAGTGCGTGGCCCGCCAATAGGTTTCGGTAACCATTTCAATGTCTGTCTGACCGAGCAGACCCACCAGATTGCGTACCACCTGTGGCAGGTTCTCAGGATCTTCGATTGGCGGTACGGTGTCGTTATGCCGCTCGACGTCGGTTACCTGCACGACCAGAACCGCATGGTGGGCGGTCATGGCCCGCCCGCTTTCCGAGAAAATATGCGGATGCGGCAGCCCCTGCTCGTCGCAGAAGTCCTTGAGCATCGCAACGACCGTATGCGCGTACTCGTTGACGTCATAATTTATCGAGCTGGCATTGCGTGAGTGGGTACCGTCGTAATCGACCCCCAGCCCTCCGCCCACGTCAATATGGTCAACAGGCAACCCAAGCGCACGCAACTCGCCGAAATAACGTATCGCTTCGCGAAAACCGTGCTGGTAATCCGCCAGGTTGGCGATCTGAGAGCCCATGTGAAAATGAAGCAACCGCACGCCATCCTGCAGCCCAGCCTCGCGAAAGCGTTCTATCACCCGCAAAAGCTGCGCGGCGGATAGTCCGAACTTGGATTTCTCTCCGCCGGTGTCGGCCCATTTGCTGGAGGCCAGGGATGACAAGCGTACGCGCAGGCCCACTTGTGGAGTGAGACCCAGAGCCTTGGCCTCCTCGATTACCAGGCGAACCTCCGACTCCTTCTCGATGACGATGAAGACGTTATGCCCGAGCTTCTGGCCAATCAGCGCGAGGTGGATAAATTCACGGTCCTTGTAGCCGTTGCAGACGATGGTGCCACCCTTTGGTGCTAGCGCCAGCACCGCCATCAGCTCGGGCTTGGATCCTGCCTCCAATCCGATGGATACGTTCTCGGTGGCGATAATGTTTTCCACCACGGCTTCTTGCTGATTGACCTTGATCGGATAAAGCGCGGTGTATTGGCTGCTGTATTCCAGCTGCGCGATATTGCGATCAAAGGCACCGGTCAGTTGACGAACACGGTCTTGCAGGATGTCCGGGAAACGAATCAGCAGAGGCAGATCGAGCCCGCTATCGCGGAGCTGCGCCACCAACTCATGAAGGTCAATGCTCTCGCCGCCATCACCATGCGGTATGACTTCGATATGACCTTTCTCGTTGGCGTTGAAATAGCCGGCGCCCCAATGACGTACTCCGTAAATGCTCCGGCTATCTCCAACAGTCCAGGCTGAAGCATCTTCTTTACGCGAACGCCGCTGTGACACCATCGATCTACCCCTTTTGTTTGCTGAAACCAGGCTACAGGATAAAGCAAAACTGGCTCGGCTGCCGCCTTGCTGCCAATAGCCAGACATTTTCAAGGTCGATTGGAGAGCAAACCCCTGGCCTCTGTTGCAGACAAGAAATAGGGTGGTGCAAACCAACCTGCAATGGAGATAAACAATGCAACAGTACTTTGGCCTGACCGGACGCACTGCCCTGGTAACAGGCGGCAGCCGCGGTATAGGAAAAATGATTGCCCAGGGTTTTCTCGAAGCCGGAGCGAAGGTGTTTATTTGCAGTCGCAAGGCCGATGAGTGCACAGCAACAGCCGCCGAGCTGAACCAATATGGAGAATGCATTGCGCTGTGTGCCGACCTGTCGTCCGAGGAAGGTGCTCGCCAGTTGGCGGCGAATCTGCTCAACCACACCGACCGGCTGGACATTCTGGTAAACAATGCCGGAACCAGCTGGGGCGCGCCCCTGGCAGAGTTTCCAGTCAAGGGTTGGGAAAAAGTCATGCAACTCAACGTGACCTCGGTGTTCAGCTGTATTCAGCAGTTGCTGCCATTGATGCGTCGCTCGGCAAGCGCGACCAACCCGTCACGCATCATCAACATCGGATCTGTGGCAGGCATCAGCGCCTTCGGCGAACAGGCTTATTCCTATGGACCGAGCAAGGCCGCAGTCCATCAGTTGTCGAGGATGCTGGCCAAGGAGCTGGTCAGCGAGCACATCAACGTCAATGTGATCGCGCCAGGTCGCTTTCCGAGCAAGATGACCAGCCATATCCACAATGATCCCGAGGCGCTGGCAGAAGATTGCGCTCATATTCCAATGAAGCGCTGGGGCCGCGAAGAAGAAATGGCGGCATTGGCGATCATGCTGGCGAGTACGGCCGGCGCGTATATGACCGGCAACATCATTCCGATCGACGGGGGTTTTACGCTCTAAACCAAGCCCCGCAATGCTGGGGCACGGCGTTTCGACCCGTCCCCAGCCAGAATCAGCATAGGCCCCCTCCCCCGCGCTCAGGCCTGTTTCATCAAGTTTGCCGCTGCGCAGCTGAATGTTTCTTGGCTGCAACTCACCTTCCCGTCCCCCTGATAAACAAGGTTGCTGTAGATGCCAGGCAACTGGCACCTCCGCCGCACCCCCCGGCAGAGTTGCTTTTGCGCGGTGACAGCGCTCTCAGCCAAGGCAAATATTGCAATTATATTTAACAGCTATAAATATTAGATTAACAAGCATGAGCGCTGTAAGCGGCACAAAGGTTGGGTTGAGATAAATTTTTGGATGTGTTTTTATAGAAAAAGAATTTATGCGTAAATATTAAAGGTAATGCTTTGACCCCGATACCCATCACGCTTCGCCAGCCGGTCGATACAGACGGCATGGCTTTGAACAGTCTGGTGGAGCGGTGCAAACCGCTCGACACCAACTCGGTGTATTGCAACCTGCTGCAGTGTAGCGACTTCGCCGACACCGCCATCGCGGCTGAGAATGCCGAGGGCGATCTGGTTGGATTCATTTCCGGCTACCGACCTCCGGCCCGCCCGGACACGCTTTTCGTGTGGCAGGTAGCGGTCGACGCCAGCATGCGCGGCCAGGGGCTCGCGTTGAAAATGCTGATGGGGCTGATCGAACGAGTTTCACAGCACGGCGTGCAGTGGCTCGAGACCACTATTTCGCCAGGTAACGATGCATCCGAAGCACTTTTTCGGAAAGCTTTTCGATTACTTGATGTCGAACCTGTTACCCGGGTGATTTTCAGCCGGGAGAACCATTTCAATGGCCAGCACGATGACGAAGTCCTTTATCGCGCCGGCCCGTTTTCTATTACATCCAAATCTTTTACTGCCAAGTAAAGCCAGGAGACAACATGAACAACTTCGAACAGTTCGAAAAACATGAATCCGGTATCCGCAGCTACTGCCGTTCGTTTCCGGTCATTTTCAAGCAAGCACGTGGCGCTGAGCTGATTACCAGCGAAGGCAAGAGCTACATCGACTTCCTTGCCGGCGCGGGTACGCTTAACTATGGGCATAACCATCCAGTACTGAAAAAAGCACTGATCGAATACCTGGAAAATGACGGCCTGACGCACGGGCTCGACATGTATACCGAAGCCAAGGAGCGTTTTCTCGAGACGTTCCACCGGGTCATCCTGGAGCCTCGCGGCATGGGCGATTTTGTCGTCCAGTTCAGCGGTCCAACCGGTTCCAACTCGGTCGAAGCAGCGTTGAAGCTGGCACGCAAAGTGACTGGTCGCAGTAACGTGATCAGCTTCACCAACGGCTTTCACGGTGTGACAGTCGGCGCTTTGGCAACCACGGGTAATGGTCATCACCGCGGCGCTGCGGGCGTTCCGCTCACCGATGTGAGCCGCATGCCCTATGCCAACTATTTTGGCGACAAGGTCAATACCATTTCGATGATGGACAAAATGCTTAGCGATCCCAGCAGCGGCATCGACAAGCCCGCCGCCGTAATCGTTGAGGTCATCCAGGGCGAAGGCGGGTTGAATGCTGCCTCGGCCGACTGGATGCGCAAACTGGAAAAGCTCTGCCGCAAGCACGAGATGCTGCTTATCGCGGACGACATCCAGGCTGGTTGCGGTCGCAGCGGCACCTTCTTCAGCTTTGAAGAAATGGGCGTCAAGCCAGACATTATCACGCTGTCCAAGTCGCTCAGCGGCTATGGTCTGCCATTCGCAGTCGTCTTGATGCGCCGTGAGCTGGATCAATGGGAGCCGGGCGAGCATAACGGTACCTTCCGCGGCAACAACCACGCCTTCGTTACCGCTGCGGCGGCATTCGAACACTTCTGGACCAACGATGAATTTGCCAAGAGCGTTCAGGCCAAGGGCAAGATCATCAAGGAGCGGATGCAGAAAATCGTTCGCAAGAACGGACCTGATTCCATGTTCGTCAAGGGTCGCGGCATGATGCTGGGGATCAGCTGCCCCGATGGCGAGACCGCTGCAGCGGTGTGTCGTGAAGCCTTTGAAAGAGGCCTGGTCATCGAAACCAGTGGTAACCATAGCCAGGTAGTCAAGTGTCTCTGCCCCCTGGTCATCACCGAAGAGCAGATTGACAAGGCCATGAACATTCTGGACATCGCTTTCGCCAAGGTATTTGGCGGGCAGCTTGCGAATCAGGCTTCTTGAGGAACCGAAAATGATCGTACGTACATTGAAGGATTGCGAGAACTCCGAGCGCCGCGTCGTGTCGGAGAACTGGGAAAGCACACGGATGCTGCTTAAAGACGACAAGATGGGGTTCTCGTTTCATATCACCACCATATATGCAAACACAGAGACTCATATCTGGTATCAGAACCATCTTGAGTCGGTGTATTGCATGAGCGGTGACGGCGAGATCGAGACCATATCCGATGGCAAGGTGTATCCGATCGAACCGGGCACCTTGTATATCCTGGACAAAAATGACGAGCATCTTCTGCGCGGGGGGAAAACCGATATGAAGATGGCTTGCGTGTTCAATCCGCCCCTTAGCGGCAAGGAAGTTCACGATGAAAACGGCGTCTACCCCATCGATGTGGAGGGCGACGTCGCCTGAAAATGCTTTGCAGGAGGACCAATGACTGCTGATTTATATCCGTCACGACAGCACGACCAACCGAGTTGGCACGAACGTATTGACCCGGTGTTGTATCGGAACGATTTAGAGAACGCTCCGGTCAGCACGGAACAGATGGCCAGCTTCGAGCGTGATGGTTATTTGGTTTTACCGGAGGTTTTCAGCTCCGAAGAGGTAGCAGTATTTACTCGAGAACTCTTGCGTATCAGTACCTTGCAAGATGTTCTCGATTCTCCGGCAGCGATACGCGAACCAGACAGTGGCGCGCTGCGTTCACTGTTTGCCATCCACCGCAGCAATGCTCTGTTCGAGCGTGTTGCGCGGGATGAACGTATTGCCGGCATCGCCCAGTACATTCTGGGAGGTGACGTTTACGTGCATCAGTCACGGCTGAATCTGAAGCCGGGCTTCAAGGGCAAAGAATTCTATTGGCACTCGGATTTCGAAACGTGGCACATCGAGGATGGAATACCCCGCATGCGCACAGTCAGCTTCTCGATCCTGCTGACGGATAATCATCCTTACAATGGCCCGCTCATGCTTATTCCCGGCTCACACAAGCAATACATCAGCTGTGTGGGAAAGACCCCGGAAAATCACTACCAGAAATCGCTCCGCAAGCAGGAGCTTGGCGTACCGGATGAGTACAGCCTGGAAGAGCTGTATCAACATAACGGGGTAGACATTGCCACCGGACCAGCTGGATCTGTAGTGCTTTTTGACTGCAATACCCTGCATGGCTCTAACAGCAATATCACCCCAACACCGCGCAGCAACCTGTTCTTTGTCTACAACCATGTAGACAACTTGCCGGTTGAGCCGTTTGGAAAAATACCACCCAGGCCTGAATTTGTAGCCGAACGTGGAAAAGTCCAGCCGCTGCAGACAGGTCCGCAGCGTTACGACTGAGGGCAGGAGCCCTCGCCCTGGTCTACAGGCCGGGACGACACTCTCTAACAAGAGAACCAGGATTATGCACACAGTAGAAAAAATCGGCGGCACATCAATGAGCCGCTTTGATGAAGTACTGAACACCATTTTCATTGGCGACCGTGAAAAGGCCGACCTTTATCAACGGGTCTTTGTCGTCTCAGCCTATGCCGGCATGACTAACATGTTGCTGGAGCACAAGAAAACTGGAGAGCCCGGTGTTTATGAGCGTTTTGCCGACGCCCAGAACGAGGACGCCTGGCTGGAGGCATTGGATGCCGTGCTGGTTGCCATGAAAAACAAGAACGCCGAGCTGTTCAGCACCGAATACGAGCGCCAGGCAGCCGACCGCTTCATCGACGGACGGGTCAGCGACGTACGCGACTGCATGCTCAGCCTGCAACAGCTATGTACCTACGGCCACTTTCAATTGACCGAGCACCTGATGAAGGTGCGCGAAATGCTCGCTTCGCTAGGTGAAGCGCATAGTGCGTTCAACACCGTACTGGCGTTGAAAAAACATAGCGTAAATGCGCGACTGGTCGATCTGACTGGCTGGAATCTGAGCACACCGAAAAACTTTCAGTCGATGATCAAGGATAGCTTCGACGGTATCGATCTGGGCAAGGAGCTGGTTGTCGCCACAGGTTATACGCATTGCAGCGAAGGACTGATGAATACCTTCGACCGCGGTTACAGCGAGATAACCTTTGCGCAGATTGCCGCCACCACGGGTGCACGGGAAGCGATCATCCACAAGGAATATCACCTTTCCAGTGCTGATCCGAATCTTGTCGGCGTGGATAACGTCGTCACCATCGGTCGCACCAATTATGACGTCGCCGATCAACTGTCGAATCTGGGCATGGAAGCGATTCACCCGAAGGCCGCGCGCACCTTGCGTCGTGCCGGCATACAGCTGCGCATCAAGAACGCCTTCGAGCCGAACCATGGCGGCACGCTGATCAGCCAGGATTATTGCAGCGAAAAGCCCTGTGTAGAGATCATTGCCGGTCGCAAGGACGTCTTCGGGCTGGAAGTATTCGATCAGGAAATGCTCGGCGATGTTGGCTACGACATCGAAATCACCAAGTTGCTGAAACAACTGAAGCTGTACGTGGTGAACAAGGATTCCGATGCCAACAGCATCACCTACTACGCGTCAGGTTCGCGCAAACTGATCAATCGCGCCTCGCGGCTGATCGAAGAGCGTTATCCCATGGCCGAGGTGCGAGTGCACAACATAGCGATAGTGTCAGCTATCGGCTCCGACTTGAAGGTCAAGGGAATTCTGGCCAAGACAGTCGCCGCCCTCGCCAGTGCTGATATCAGCATTCAAGCGATCCATCAGTCTATCCGCCAGGTGGAGATGCAGTGCATCATCAACGAAGATGACTATGATGATGCGGTAGCGGCGCTGCACAGGGCTCTCATCGAGCCGGAAAATCATGGTGATGTAATCGTTGCGGCGTGACGGTTATGCACCATTAGCAAGCCGCTTTAATTAATCATCCAGCAAAAAACGTTTGACGCTGGTAGCGGCCTGCCGAGAATCCTCCAGCATAAAGCAATGGCCGCCGGGTAGCATCTGCGAGGCAATAT
Organism: Halopseudomonas xinjiangensis; assembly: GCA_011050525.1. Lineage (GTDB taxonomy): Bacteria > Pseudomonadota > Gammaproteobacteria > Pseudomonadales > Pseudomonadaceae > Halopseudomonas > Halopseudomonas xinjiangensis_A. The sequence goes on along the minus strand of DRFO01000016.1, from coordinate 53,311 downwards.
TGGCGTTGATGGCTGCCAGGCGGCGAGCCGATTCGATGACGAATGGATAGGTCTTGTCGCCGTGCATCACCAAGGCAGGCGTCCGGATCCGGCGCAGCCCATGCCACAACCTGACAGGCCACGACTCGAATACCTCAGCCTCCCGGCTGGGCCGACACTTCAACTCAACGCTGCGATCCTCGTGCTGCCTTAGCGCATGGTCTATGTGTCCTCGAAAGGCTGCTTCTTCCCAGCCGCGGAACATGCCGCGGTTATGCAACGCGCCATAGGCTGTCTCCCTGTCCGGCCAGTGATGCCTCCTGCCCCGCGCTTTTTCCGACATGCTGTTACGTCGGCGCCCGATGAGACTCAAGCTGGTGCGCAGAGCGATCAGCTTCATGGGAAACAGTACTGGGTCCAGCAGCACGGCACGCTGGAACAGATGCGGATGCGCGGCCAGTGTCAGCGCCGTCAGTACGCCGCCAAAACTGTGGCCACAAGCATATAACGGTACATCACCGAATTGCTTACGCCCCGCCTCGAAAGCCTCGTGGGCCAGTTGCGCGTTGCGGTTCCAGCCAAGAAAATCGCCGCCATGATCTGTATCCCCATGCCCCTGCAGGTCGCATAACCACAAATCAAAATGTTCAGCCAGCAGAGCCAGAAATGGCTCGTAGGTCCGACAGCAGAAACCGTTGCCGTGCAGGAAATGCAGAAGCGGTTTATCGCTCGGTTGCGTATGCCAGCCACGCATAATAAAACCGGCACTTGTTTTATGGGACCAGGGTAACAACGTCATAGGGGCTTCCCGGAAAATGGCCAGACAGTGTATCGCCGGCGTGCAGCCGTGTCAGTCGGGCAATGATCTGTTTTTATGCTGGCGGAGAAATACTAAATAACCTTTCGTCGGAAAAATGGCTATTAGCCACTACACTTCCTTGAAATGCCATTTTTTTGCTCTAAGGTTCAGACACAAGATCTTCCCAACGGATGGGAAAAGACCAGTGCAACAAGGATGCTTCACATGATAGTGACCGAAACCCTCACTGCTTTGCCCGAAAAACGCTCCCGTCTCGTCCTGATTTCCCACAGTGAATTGTTCGAAAGTGTCCTTCAACCATACGTTCAGGACAACCCCGGCTTTGAGCTGACCAGAATCATCAAGACCAGCGTCGAACAGGTGGATGCCGAGCTCGTGCTGGTTGATGTTGCCAGCTTCTCCCGCGATGAGTGCGTGCAAGTGTTTAGGCTCTTTCCCCACCTTCCAATCGCCCTGGTCAATGCCAATCTGGAAGTGGCGCTACAGTTGATAGAACTCCACCCCTGGGTCAAAGGTGTGTTCTACCGCTCCATGTCTCGTAACAACTTCATGGCCGGCGTTCAGGCCATGCTCGCCGGTGGCGACTGGCTACCTAGAGCGTTGATGGAAAAGCTGGTGGTTCGCTACCGCCAGATCGCCCATACATCCGACGCTATCGCCGAGCTGACTGCCCGTGAAAAGCAGATACTGACCCTCGCTGGGCAAGGGCTGTCAAATGTGGACATCGCTGGCAGGGTTTATCTCAGCGTCCACACCATCAAAAGCCATATTCATAATGCCTTGCGCAAGCTTGGGGCCACCAATCGCGCCCAGGGTGCAGCGTTGGTGATGGGTCATATCGGAGAGCCGGAAAGATGAAGCAGATCCTCGTCGCGGTGCTGCTGTTCATGGGCTTCGCTGCGCAAGCTGATGAGGCTGAGCTTGAAGGTTTCATCATCAATAACACGATTACCCGGTCCGGGCAGGAATTCTACCGCAAATTCAGCGAGCGGTTGAATGATGCCGGAACGCTGGATTTCAACCTCACGGTCAAAGAGCGGCCATCGGCACGCTGGGGAGTTTTGATATGGGTCGAGTTCGAAAACGCTCCTGTGTATCGACAGTTTTTGCAACCCAACGTATCGGATATGGAGGACACCGCTTACGCAGCGGCGGATTTCGTTCTGGAGCAAATTAACAGGCGGAAAATTGAAGCCTTGTTTGAAGACAACACAGACCTAGCCAAGGATGAGTTATGAACCTGCGAGCCCCCATCATCAGCGCCGTATTAACCGGAATGCTTTTTAATGCCAGCGCCCACGCCACCGAACTGGTTTACACCCCGGTAAATCCGTCCTTTGGGGGCAGTCCCCTCAACGGGGCGTGGCTGCTCGGCAACGCTCAGGCGCAGAACGACACCAAGGATCCCGATGCCATTGACCGCTCCTCGCTGACCGGCGCGTCCGCACTGGAGCGCTTTACCAGTCAGCTCGAGTCGCGGTTGCTTTCTCAACTGCTCAATGAGCTTGACGATGCCAACACTGGCTCACTAACCACCGACGACTTCATCGTCAATATCATCAACGACTCCGGAAACCTGACCGTCAGTATCACTGACCGTCTGACCGGAGAAGTGTCCGAAATCATCGTCAATGGTTACGGCGCCATCAACTGAGCAAGGAAAGCACCAGACATGAAATCGCTACTGATCGCATTTTCCATGATGATCGTCCTGCAAGGCTGCGCTATCCGGGAGCCTTTATCTGCCGATCACGAGGGGCCAACCCTCACTCCACGTACCTCCACCTACCAGGATCTGCTCGACCTGCCCAGACCCCGGGGCCCGCTGGTGGCGGCCGTTTACGGATTTCGGGATCAGACCGGACAATATAAGCCCCATCCATCCAGCTCCTTTTCCACCGCCGTCACCCAGGGCGCTGCCAGCATGCTGGTCGACGCAATGCAGGCAAGCGGCTGGTTTGTGGTGCTTGAGCGCGAGGGTTTGCAGAATATACTGACAGAACGCAAGGTCATCCGCGCCTCCCAAGCCAAGCCCGACGTAGCCCCGAATATTCAGGCCGAACTGCCTTCTCTGATGGCCGCCAATCTGATCATGGAAGGTGCCATCGTCGCCTATGAAACCAATGTGCGCAGCGGTGGCCTAGGCGCACGCTATCTGGGTATTGGTGTATCGCAGGAGTATCGGGTCGATCAGGTGACCGTCAATCTGCGGGCTGTTGATGTGCTCACCGGACAGGTGCTGTCCAATGTCATGACAACCAAGACCATCTATTCGATCGGCCGAAGCGCCAACGTCTACAAATTTATCGAGTTCAAAGAACTGCTCGAGGCGGAAGCCGGCTACACCACCAACGAGCCTGCGCAGTTGTGTGTGTTGTCGGCAATCGAAGCTGCCGTTGCGCATCTCATCACCCAGGGAGTGGAAAAGAAGCTCTGGCACGTCGCCGCCAACCAGGCTGGTGGTGCGTAGCCAGGCATATAACTTTTCTTCTCTCTGAACCGGCGACTCAGTACTGTTCGTGTCGCCGGTTGACTAATCCAAGCACTACCAGCCCCTCCCGCTTCACCCCCCTTGCGAAACAGTCCCAACGACCAATGAAATGAGCTCGAAGATTGATGGTGTTTTCAATCTTTTGATGGATTTTCGAATGACAGTTTAAGGCCAATCATAGGTCCATCAATTTTTGGCTAGGGTCGTTACGATGAGATGTGCAAGAAAGATCGCCACTGGGATGATGTTTTCGCTTCTGGCTTTCTTGCTTGTCCTATCCTCCGCAAATGCTAACGAGCTGGCCTCTTCCGTGGATCTCGCCCCAGGCGAACTCGATATCAGTCAGCAGCAAACGCTCAGCCAAATCTCTCCCAGACATCTTCAAGGCGACAACCTCGCGATTGTTCAGCAGAACGGTGACCACCTGTCGGGCGCCATCAGCCAGACGGGTACCGAGCTGGAAGCGTTCATCATCCAGACCGGTCATCTCAACACGGCTGCAATTGACCAGGACGGCTTCAGCAATTACGCGGGAATTATTCAGTCTGGCTACAACAACCAGGCTTTGATTGAACAGGGAGGTGCCTATAACAGCGCCCTGATCGAACAAACCGGCTCGGACAAGAGTAGCAGCGTTACACAATCCGGCCGGGGTGTAGACGTACTGGTTCGCCAGTACCGCTAACGGAAGTCAAACGCAGTAACTATCCGCAGTAACTATCAGAGAATGGAGATTTACCAATGTTCAAGCTCAAAACACTGTTTGCCGCAATGCTCACCGTCTCGGCCGCCCATGCCTACGCTGTCGATACCAGCACAGCCATTGTGGACCAGGACGGCGATTTGAACGACGCCTCGGTTACCCAGGTAGGTCAGCGAAATCACGAAGCGTCCGTCTATCAAAATGGTGATGAACAGATCTCCTCCGTCTATCAGAGCGGAAGGGACCACTATGCGGTAACTGTCCAGCACGGCGATGGCAACGAAGCTACTGTGACCCAGAACGGTTCTGACCTTACTGCCGATATTGGCCAGTCTGGCTCTGACAACCTGGCGACTGTCCGTCAGGGATTCAATCATAACTATGCGGAAGTTGACCAATTTGGTTCGGACAACGTTGCGCAAATCAATCAGCTTGGCGCTTGGCACAGAAGAAACAACGCTACGATCTATCAGGACGGCGATTCAAACCAAGCCTTGTCTGTCCAGACCGGCCAGCACAACAACGCCGACATTGATCAGTACGGATATGGCAACCAGGCCACTTCCGCCCAATCAGGTACCTACGGGTTCGTATCAGTCAATCAGGACGGCAGCTGGTTTGGCGGCCTGAATGAGGCAGTCGCAGTGCAGTCAGGTGGCGCCAACAACACTACCATCGATCAGCACGGCAGGGGCAATTCAGCCACATCCAATCAGTCGGGCGAAAACGGTTCTGTCGTCATTGAGCAACAGAATGGCTTCTTCGGCGGGTGGAACGCCGCAACGGCCACGCAGTCAGGCAACGACAACTACATGCTCATCGACCAGACCGGCTTGGCCAACGTCGCCACGTCTAACCAGTCAGGTGAAAACGGCAATGTGTGGATAGATCAGCAAGGCAGCACCAATGGTGCGTTAGCGGATCAGTCAGGCGTGAACAACGACGCTCACATCGACCAGAACGGTTATGCTTTCAATTACGCCAAATCCAACCAAACCGGCATCGATGGTTATGTGCTCATAGAGCAGAACGGCAACCTCAACTATGGAGAAGTTGACCAGTCCGGCGAGCGCAACAACGCTGATCTGAACCAAAGCGGAGTGGGTAGCTGGGCGTTGGCCACCCAGACCGGCGTGGATGGCGAAATCGTCATAGACCAGAATGGCTTTGGCCTGCATACCGCGACTGCTACTCAAGGCGGCACGGACAACTATGCCATCATGAGTCAGTCAGGTTTCAGCAACACAGCTACCGTTACCCAAGGCGCAGGCATGGGTAACCAGGCATTCGTAACCCAGGCAGGCAGCAACAACCTCGCTGCCGTCATGCAGTAAAATCTCTGAGCCAGACAAAGCTGCCGGCCTTGCGCCGGCAGCTTTGTTTGTTATATCGCCCCAGTTGCCCGGAACGCCAGGCCCCCTACTATCATTCATTCATCCCGACGGAACTCCTCGGGAATAGGCACGTTGGGCACCGGTCCAGGACGCTTGCCCTCCCCGGCCCGGTACTGCCGCAACTGGAATACATAGGCCAGTACCTGTGCCACGGCCAGATACAACCCCGCCGGAATCTGCTGATCCAGTTCGGTGCTGTAAAACACCGCACGAGCCAGGGGTGGCGATTCAAGCACTACCACATCATGTTCGGTAGCAATCTCACGAATTTTCTGCGCCAGAAAATCGCCGCCCTTGGCTACCACTATCGGCGCGCCGGAGCGAACCGGATCGTATCTGAGCGCAACAGCGAAGTGGGTAGGGTTGGTGATGACCACATCCGCCTTGGGTATTTCGTCCATCATTCGTCGTTCGGCCATTTCACGCTGTAACTGACGAATGCGCGATTTCACCTCAGGTTTGCCTTCCGAGTCTTTGTATTCGTCTCGGATTTCCTGCTTGGTCATCAGCAACTTTTTCTTGTTGTCCCACAACTGAAACGGAACATCGACAGCGGCAATCAGGATCAGCGAACAGGCCAGAATCAGCAGCGACCAGCCCAGCACCCAGGCGCTGTGTTCAATGGCGTCGGGCAGTGGTTCGCCAGAAAGCGCCAGCAGGTCATTCTGGCGCAGCCTGAGAACGACCAGGGCAACGGCCAGCACGACGAGGAACTTGGCCAGGGCCTTCAACAACTCAACCAGTGCCTTGAGGGAGAACATGCGCTTCAAGCCGGCCAGCGGATTCATCCGCTCGAACTTCGGGGCCATGGATTTGGCGCTGAATAGCCAGCCCCCCAGCAGAATCGGCCCGACCAACGAGGCGATCAGAACCATGAAAAACAGCGGGCCCAGCACATCGAATCCCAGATCGACCGACGCCAGCAGATGAATGCCCATGGTGTCGGTGGAATACAGCGCTTCCCTATCCAAAGTGAAGTTGTAAACCATCAGGTCCATCATCTTGCCGGCCATTGCCGGCCCGACCATCAGCAGACCGGCAGCAGACACCATCACCACAGCCAAGGTATTGAGTTCCTTGGAGCGGGCTATCTGACCTTTGTCACGGGACTCCTTTAAGCGTTTCTCCGTGGGATCTTCGGTTTTTTCCTGACCACTCTCAGACTCTGCCATCAGCCTGCCCCCACCATTTCGCGCATCACCGTGAGTGCATCACTGGCCAGCGCCTGATATTGAGCACCCACTTCACCTAATACCACCCAAAGAATGAACAGGCCGAAGACAAGCGTTAGAGGAAAGCCAATCGAGAAAATATTGAGCTGGGGGGCCGCGCGCATCATTACCCCGAAGGAGAGATTGACGATGAGCAATGCGGTGATCGCGGGGAGGCCGATCAACAGAGCGGCGGCCATGACCCAGGACAACCGAAGCGCCAGCGTATAAAAATCAGCGGCTTGCAGGGTCTGTCCGATCGGAAGGGTATTGAAACTTTCCGCCAGCACTTCGATGACCACCAGATGACCGTTCAACGACAGGAACAATAGCGTCACAAGCATGGTGAACACCTGCCCCACCACTGCGACAGAGATACCCATGCTCGGATCGTTCATCGAGGCAAAACCGAGACCCATCTGCATGGCGACGATCTGACCGGCAAGCACATGAACCTGAAATAGCAGCTGCAATATGAAGCCCATTGCCGCACCGATCAGAATCTGTTCGGCAATGATTATCCATGTAGCCAGAGACAAGGCGTCCAGCTCGGGAACAAGTGGAACCTGGGGGACGATCAGCACAGTAATGACCAGCGCCAGATACAGGCGAATGCGCATGGGCAGCAGTTGCGTGCCGAACACCGGCATGGTCATCAGCACGCTGGCGACGCGAAAGAGCACCCACATGTAGCTCGCGACCCAGCGGCTGACTTCCGTGACGGCCAGCTCGAACATCAGCCGATCAGCCCGGGGATTTCCCGGTACAGCCTGTCGGTAAATTCGACGACCTGGGCAACCAGCCAGGGCCCGAGCACTATCAGGGTGACAAAGGTGAACAGCAAGCGCGGCAGAAAGCTCAACGTTTGCTCGTTGATCTGCGTAGCCGCCTGGAAAACAGCTACCATCAGGCCAATAAACAAACTCGGCAGCACTATCACCGCCACCAGCAGCGTTGTCAGCCAGAGCGCCTGGCGGAACAGGTCTACTACGACTTCGGGTGTCATGTCAGCCCTCCTACGTCACGGCAAAGCTGGCGGCAAGGGTGCCAATTATCAGCGCCCACCCGTCCACCAGCACAAAAAGCATGATCTTGAAAGGCAACGAGATAATCAGTGGTGACAACATCATCATACCCATAGCCATCAGCACGCTGGCCACAACCAGATCGATCACCAGAAACGGGATGAAGATCATAAAGCCGATCTGGAAGGCGGTTTTCAATTCGGAGGTCACGAAGGCCGGAACCAGAATGTGAAACGGCACCTCGTCGGGGCTGGTCAGATCAGTACGGCGTGCCAGACGGACGAACAATTCAAGGTCGGTTTCGCGGGTCTGGGCCAGCATGAATTCACGCAGCGGAATACTCGCCAGTTCCACGGCTTCCTCGGGTTCCAGTTCCTCTGCGATATAGGGCTGCAACGCCGTTTCGTTGATCCGCTCGAAAACCGGCGCCATGATGAAGATTGTCAGAAAAAGAGCCAAGCCGACGAGAATCTGACTTGAGGGCGTCTGTTGCAGACCCAGGGCCTGACGCAGAATCGAAAATACAATGATGATGCGGGTGAAGCTGGTCATCATCATGACGAATGCGGGGATGAACGTCAGCGCGCTCATTAACAGCAGAATCTGCAGGCTGACCGAATAGGTCTGCTCGCCCTCGGCATCGGTGCTCAGCGTCACGGCTGGCATGCTCAAGGGATCGGCTGCCGTCTGGGCCAGCGCAGCAGGGGCCAGCAACACCAGAACCAGCAATAGCCAGCGGATCATGGCTTGTTCTCCCGCTTGAGCATGGCCTGGAGCTTCTGGGCAAAATCCCCGGTTACGCCACGTTCCGCCGTCACGTCCGCGACTGGCTCGTCGAACACGTGCAAGGTATTGATACGCCCAGGCGATACGCCAATCAGTAGCTGTTTACCACCCACATCGACCAACAACAGGCGATCCCGGGGTCCCATCGGCAGGCTGCTCACCAGCTTGATATGCTGTCCGCCCTGGGGGGCCAATGGACCTACCCGGCGCAGCAGATAACCCATGAGGAAAATCAGTCCCACTACCAGAATCATCCCCAGGCCGAGCTGCACGAGCTGGCCCACTAGCGAGGATTGCGAACTGGAAGCTGTCCCCGTCGTCGTAGCGGCGTTTGCCAGCACGGAACCGGACAGAAATAGCAGAGGGCCTGAAAAAACCAGCAACGTCCGCATATCAACGAAGCTTCTTGATGCGTTCAGTGGGGCTGATGACATCGGTCAGACGAATGCCAAATTTTTCGTTAACCACAACCACTTCACCGTGGGCGATCAGGGTACCGTTGACCTTGACGTCCAGCGGCTCCCCCGCCAATCGATCCAGCTCCACGACTGATCCCTGGTTGAGCTGCAGTAGATTACGAATGGTGATCTCGGTGTTTCCCACTTCCATGGAAATAGTCACCGGAATATCCAGGATCACGTCCAGATTGGGGCCGTCGGCGCCACCCATGAAGTCTTCGGCTATCTTGGCCGGCGCCTTGAACTCTTCCATCTGCAGGCGTTTGGAATCATCGTGCCCTGCTAACATCGCATCGATGTCATCCTGACTGGAGTCACCCGCCTCGTCCATGGCCGCTGCCCATTCGTCAGCCAGAGCCTGCTCTTCCGGACTGATCTCACCAGCGTTCTTGTCGTCAGCCATATCACCATTCCTCTACTGTTATGTTACTCATCCGGCTGCTTAGCGCGGGCGAACAATCGGACCTAGTATTTGCAAGGCCAGGTTACCCTTGACCGACCCCAACTTGGCCTTGAATGTAGGCACACCGTTGGCGCACAGCACCATATGCTCGGGCAACTCCACCGGAATCACGTCCCCCGCCTGCATGCTCAGCAAGTCCTTCAACTTGAGTTCGCGGCGCACTACAGTGGCACTGAGTGGAACCTTGGCGCAGGTTATTTCCTCGCGCAGAGCCCGTACCCAACGTTCATCCTGATCATCCACATCCGATTGCACACCCGAATCAAGAACCTCCCGCAACGGCTCGATCATCGAATAGGGTAAGGTCACGTGGAAATCACCCCCTCCGCCATCCAACTCAATATGAAAGGTTGATACAACAACCACTTCGCTTGGGCTGACGATGTTTGCAAGCGCCGGATTGACTTCGGAATTGACGTACTCGAAGTTGACTTCCTGAATCGCTTGCCAGGCTTCCTTCATATCGGCAAACGCTTGATCCAATACCATGCGCACAACACGCAACTCGGTCGGAGTGAACTCGCGGCCCTCAATCTTGGCATGGCGCCCATCCCCGCCAAAAAAGTTGTCCACCAACTTGAATACCAGCTTGGCATCCAGAATGAACAACGCGGTACCGCGCAGCGGCTTCATCTTTACCAGGTTGAGACTGGTCGGAACGTACAATGAATGAACGTACTCTCCGAATTTCATTACCTGCACGCCGCCCACGGCCACGTCGGCAGAGCGACGCAGCAAATTGAACATGCTTATACGGGTGTAGCGGGCAAAGCGCTCGTTGATCATTTCGAGCGTGGGCATCCGCCCGCGAACGATACGATCCTGACTGGTCAGATCATAGCTTTTGACCGACGTAGGGTCGCCGTCTTCTTCGGTATCAATCGCCCCGTCGTCGACCCCATGCAACAGCGCGTCGATTTCATCCTGGGAAAGCAGATCCTGAACAGCCATGATGTTTCCTATTGCAAGACGAAGTTGGTGAACAAGACGGTTTCGATCATCGGATTACCAAGTTCTTTTTCCATAAGCGCTTTCACCGCCAGGCTTGCCCGCTCGCGGAGCGTTTCTTTGCCTTCCGGGCTGAACAAGGTGGAAAAATCCTCACTACTGAACAACATGACCAACTGGTTGCGTATCAAGGGCATGTGCTTGGTTAGCTCTTCCATACCCGACTGATCGCGCCCCATCAGCACCACACTTACCTGTAAGTACCTTGGCCGCCCTTCATGTACATAATTCACGACAAAGGCCGGATTCAGAGGCTGGTAGATAGCCATTGGCTGGCCCGGTTCGGCGACCGTCTCGGCAACCTCCTCCTCATCTCCTGACAAGAACACCCAGGCGACCACCCCCAGCGAAAGCAATAACGCCATTAATCCGGCACCGACCAGAATGAACATCTTCTTCCGGCTAGTCGTTGCAGGTTGCTCTTCTTCCTCGGGTTCTGCCTGTTGGGGCTGCTGTCTTGCCATGCCAAAATTCCGTCACAAATAGGGAGAAATTACTGTTACCAAGACCGCTTGCATCGTCCATGCCAACCGCTGGTCACAATGTGAGGAACAAGGATAAAGGCTAAGTAGGGAAATGTCTTGGCTCCCTTTCAGGTTCCCCTCGGAAGGGAGCCCGAAAAGGGTCAGGTAGGGAATCAGGCGAAGAAGTCGACCAGTCGATCAGATGACACCATTGCTGCAGCAGACGTAGTAACCAGGCTCTGGGCGGAGTCTTCGCTGGCACCGAGGCCGGCCTGTTCATCTGCTCGCCGGGACCGCCCCGCCAGTTCTTCTTGCGCGTCACGCCCCGTTTGCTGACCGACCGAGCTATCGGCCACCGAGACGTCCAACTGATCCATTCCCTGCTGGCTGAACATCTCCCGCAGCCGGTACATCTGTGATTCAAGTGCTTCACGTACGGATGGATTCTGGCTGACGAACTGTACGTGATGCTCCTGGCCCCGGTTTTGAATGTGAATTTCCAATGGCCCAAGCTCAGCAGGATCCAGACGGATTTCCACGCTGCGCAGATTCTGGCTGGACATCCACATGACCTTCTGGACCATGGCTTCACCCCAGCTTTGCTGACCAAAGGGGACGCCAAGAGCCTGCGACGCGCCGGTAACAGGGCGTGCCGTCAAGGCAGACTGAGCGGAGGACTCCGCCGACGAACCAGGCCGGGACATCAAGTCCACCGCTTCGGCTTCGGCCGTACTACCTCGCAACCCCTTTTGATCGAGCTGTTCCGCAAGCTTTGCGGCAAAGGCTGGCTGCATTTCCAGTGCCAGCGCTACCGAAGCCGACCGCTGTACAGGCGCGGCGCTTTGCATCTGCTCATTGCCGGAAACGTGCCGCCGGTTCGATTGATCCTTACCGGCTTCTTCCAGCGCCAGCTCGCCCTTACCCCCCCGACCCTCCGCCGCAGCGCCATCAGCAGACCCAGCGGCGAAACTACGGAGCGTGAAAGCAGTTGCGACCGGTTCTGACGCCGGATTCAACAGGTCGGTTATCGCGCCGGGAACGCCGCTCTGGACACTCTCCAACTCGGAGCCTTCGGCTCCGCCCAGAGACACCCTGGCCTCCTGAAGCCACTGCATCCAGCGCTCGGAGACCGCGGCTATTGCCTGAGGGTCCGAATCAACCGCCAACATGGCGTCAGCGACTCCCTCCTCCTGGCCAATTGTCGACAACTGTCCGAGCCAGTCCTTTATGGAATCCGGCAACGGTTTGCCACCTCCGGCAAGGGCGATATCGTCTATTGCCGCCAGGCCGTTCTGTTCGAGGGTATCGAAAAATTCTGCTACCTCGTCGGGTTGCTGGTCAGCCAGGATTTTGGAAAACGCGTCTTCCTTCCCGGCAGCGCCCGATTTTAGGGGGCCTTTGTCAAGTCCGGGCGAGCCGCTCGGGCGGACTTCAGGGCTTGGAAACGCCATCAGGGCTTGGCTTACTGACATCTGGTTTCTCCGTCGAGATACAGGTTTACCTCTGTTAGCAGAGAACCAAGCAATTTCAGGGCCAATTATGGAAAAACAGGTGTTTTCAGGAGCAATCAGATTTTTTGCAGCAGGGAGTGCAGAAGGGTTTCGACTCGTTCATACAGGACAACGAGCTGAAGATAGGCGGAGCGTGCGGCGTCCGCATCCTCCGCCGTACCTGCCTGCTCTGCGAGATGACAGCTTTTCTGCAATGCAATGGCACCCATATTGCCGCAGCTGCCGCGGAAACTATGGGCCGTTTGGCGAAAGGACTCCCAGTTCTGCTCGTCAAGATTCAGTCGCAAGTGTTCAAGGCGCATTTCGGCATCGTTCATGAAGGTCTCAAGCAACAGCCGATAATCCTCCCGCATCAATTCACTGAGTGAATTTTGAACGTCTGAGTCCAGATCGGGAGGATTGTCTGACATGGGATCTGGTCCTTTTTGGATGATAGGCCTGGAATGCCCGCTACTCTCCCAGCGCGCCAGAATTATGCCGAAGCTACCAGCTGAAGACTACCCCGACCCGGTTGCCTTGGGTGTTAAACGTGACCTCGTCCGCAAGTGCAGTAACCAGTGCCAGCCCTCGTCCAGCATATCCGTCATTTACCGCCATCGGCTGATGCGAAAACCCTGCCCCGCTGTCGGCCATCTCGATCCGCAATATGCCGCCCTCGGCGGTGGGGGTATGATCCAGTAACACCCGAATCCAGCCTTCGCGCAAACTCGACAGCCGCTGATTGCGCTCGATGTAATAGTGGCTGAAGCCTTCCGAATCGCGCTTCCAGGCGGATTCCAGCCCAAGCAGGCCGTGTTCAAGAGCATTGCTGTAGAGCTCGCTGAGTATGGTGAACAGGCTTCCGGCGTGCACGCGCAAACCGGGAATCTCCATCAGCACTTCCATCAGGAACGGCAGCGGATTGTACTGGCGCACCGATGCGGCACGAAAGGTATAGCCCAACTGCCAATCCTGCGCTGATTGATGGTGGGCCGCCAGCGAACTGGCGGCGGGACGATGAGGCGCCTGCTCCTGCATGATCATCTCAAGAAGGCTTATATCGTCTTCAGGGCTACCGTGGAAGGCTTCGATAGACCGGAGCAGACCGTCAAACAGCTCATTGGGGCGGCCCGCGTAACTATCTATTAACTGAATGACGCGCTGTTCGCCATATTGCTCCCCCGACTGGCTACGGCTTTCGATCACGCCATCGGTCCAGCACATCAGCCGGTCACCGGGGGCCATGGCCAGCACAACCGGGTTGGGGTCGAACTTCTCTGCGTTGGCGACACCCAGCGGCAGGTGCGTAGACGGAATCCGGTGCAGCAGCTCTGCCTGCCGTCCCACTATCAGTACTTCCGGCAGACCGCCGTTCCAGATTTCCACCAGGCCTTTACTGGGATTGACCTCCATCAACACAGCGCAGCAGAAAATACCGATGGGCAGAATCTGGCCAAGCTTTCCGTTCAGTTCCGTAACGATGTCACGAACGTTGAACCCCCTCGCACTCATCGCATAGAAGACCTCCGCCAGGGGCATCGCACCTATCGCCGCGGACAGCCCATGGCCGGTAAAATCTCCCAGCAAAATATGCATGCCACCGGAGGGTTTGTACGCCGCCAGCAGAATGTCGCCATTGAACATGGCATAGGCTGACTGGAGATACCGCAGGTTGGGGGCCGACAAACAACCAGCGTGGGCCACCCGGTCAAAAATGATCTTGGCCAGCTCCTGGTCCCGAACAAGACGCTGGTGCTGGCTGGAAATAAGATCGCGTTGGGCCCGTAGCGTCTTGTGCATTTCCTTCATGCGGTTGAAGGCCTGGATCTTGGCCTTGAGAATGACCGGATTATAGGGTTTGGTAAGAAAATCGTCGCCGCCCGCTTCCAGGCATTTCACCAGGGCGTCGGTCTCGGTCAGGCTGGTGAGAAAAATGATCGGAACCAGATCCTCGCCAGCGGAATCCTTGATCAGGCGCGCTGCTTCAAAGCCATCCATCACCGGCATCAAGGCATCCATCAATACCAGATCAGGTCGGTTGGCGGTGAACTTCTCCACCGCCTCCCGGCCGTCTTCAGCGCCGACCACTTCGTGGCCGAGCCCTTCGACAAGCCTGCCCAGAATCATCCTGTCGGCCGGATTGTCATCCGCAACCAGAATCTTCAACACAGACAGCGGGGGCGGCGAGGCCCCCTGCGTCGACTGGTCAACAGTGGCCACGGATCACTCGATACTGAACAGTTGTTCGAAATTCGAAATACTGAAGACCTTGCGCACGTCCGGGTTGCAGTGAACGATCTGGATCAAGGCAGAATCACCCCCCGCATGATCGCGCAGCAGCAACAACATACCGAGCGCGGAGCTATCGATATAATCGGTGTCCTGCAGATCCACCACATAGCGCTGGGGAGTCAGGCCGCTGCGCTCGTAGGCTTCCCGAAAATCCTGGTGGGCGCCAAAGTCGAAACGCCCGCTAACGCGTATGGTCAGTACCTGACCATCGGTAGAATGGCTTGCCTGGATGGGCATGATGTTGCTCCTTGGCTCGTCGATACAGCTTTGATGTCTTTGCTTTTCATCAGCATAGCATCGCAAAACCATCACGGCGTATTTCGGCGGCTGTCGAATGCGCGCTGGGACAACTCATCAAGTAGTTTCTGTTCCTGACGATCAGCCCTAACCCGGGCTTCCTGGCGATAGCGGTCGATGAGCATGCGCAAAGCTTCAAGCCGCTGGTAACGCTTTTTCCACAGGTCGCGGGCTTTGTCCACACTCAACTTGTGCCAGGTCACAGTCTGTTTCTGCTGCTCGATTGCCACCTGCATCTGCGCCAGAAAGCGCTGATAATTCAATAGCCATTCCCGACCGACACCCATGCCGCCGCGCTGGCTCCAGCCCTTCTGATACTCGCTGCAATAGAAGTCCAGGTCACGCAGCCGGGCCTCGGCGTCCTCCGCCTGTTTCTGGCATTCACCCAGCTTTGACGCGGCCTTTCGTTCCTCTTCGAGCGCCATGTCAACGACCGGCTCCAGCCGACGGATGCGACTCTCACTCATTGCTTACCAACTGTTCGAGCGCCGCGTGGCTGTCGGGCAGATTCACACTGACATGCAGCCCCTGACGCAGAAAGGCCTGCATCTTGGGCATTTTCTCCATCGCCTTGTCGGTCAGCGGGTCAGAGCCGACGGAGTACGCGCCAACGCTAATCAGATCACGGCTTTGTTGGTAACGGGCGTACATCTGTTTGAACAACTGCGCTTTTTGCAGAAACTCCTGGCTGACGATCTGCGGCATCGCACGGCTGATCGACGCTTCGATGTCGATCGCCGGATAATGGCCCTCCTCGGCCAGTCTGCGTGAGAGCACCACGTGACCATCGAGAATGGCGCGTGAGGCATCCGCGATCGGATCCTGTTGATCGTCGCCCTCTGACAGCACGGTGTAAAAGGCCGTAATGGAGCCGCCGCCCTGCTCAGCATTTCCAGCCCGTTCAACCAGCTGTGGCAATTTGGCAAACACCGACGGCGGGTAGCCTTTGGTGGCAGGTGGTTCGCCAATCGCCAGGGCGATTTCACGCTGCGCCTGGGCAAAACGGGTGAGCGAGTCCATCAGCAACAATACGTTCTTGCCCTGGTCCCGAAAATACTCGGCAATGCGGGTGCAATACATGGCCGCACGCAGACGCATCAAGGGCGCGTCATCTGCGGGCGAGGCGACGACTACAGAGCGGGCCATGCCCTTCTCACCAAGGATCTGTTCGATAAACTCCTTTACCTCCCTGCCCCGCTCGCCGACCAGGCCGACGATGGTGATATCCGCATCGGTGAAGCGGGTCATCATGCCCAGCAGCATACTCTTGCCCACGCCGCTGCCGGCGAACAGCCCCAGACGCTGTCCGCGACCCACCGTCAACAAACTGTTGATCGAGCGAATGCCTACGTCCAGCGTCTCTTCAATCGGGTGACGTTTCAGCGGGTTGATGACCGGACCGTTGAGATCGACCCAATCGTCCGCCTTGAACAGCCCCTTGCCGTCAAGCGGGCGGCCGATGCCATCCACGACCCGGCCCAGCATGGCGGTGCCCATTGGGAGCTTTCCGCCCCCGGCGGAAGGGACCACGCGTGCGCCTGGCTGGACTCCCTGTAGGCTGTCGACCGGCATAAGATAGATCTTGCTGCCTGAAAAACCCATCACCTCCGCTTCGATCTGGCTACGACCCTGGGGTGTCTCGCTGATTACCAGGCAGCGGCTGCCCACCGGCGCTTTGCAGCCTTCCGCCTCCAGGGTCAATCCCACCATGCGGATAAGACGACCCTCTACAACAGGGTCGCTCGGTAGCGTCAGGCCGGCAGGATAGCGGGCCAGACGCCGAGCAAAACTGACGCGCTCAGACATCGTCTTTGTCCGTTGCCGCCAAGGATGGCGCTGCCGACGGAGGCAACACAGTGATATCCGGCTCAGGTGGATGGGCTCGTTGTTCACGCCGGGCCTCGAACAGCTGATCAATGATCATGTTCAGGCGGGTTTCCAGCGTGGCATCGACCTGGCTATGCTCGGTTTCGATGCGACAGCCGCCGGCCATCAGATCCTCGTCTTCCAGTAAACGCCAGCTTTCTTCATGACGCTCGCGAAGCGCCTTGACCGCTTCGAAATCGGCGGGGTTCAGATAAATGCGAATATTGCCGGCGCCCATTGGCAGAGCTTTGAGCGCGCCGCGAAGCACATGCACAATCTGGCTGGAATCGGTTTTAAGCTCGCGCTGTATAACCTGGCGCACCATGGTTTCGACCAGTTTGAGCAGCATATCCTCAACCTGATCATCCTGATCCTTCATCGGATCCATCAGCTGTGCCATTAGACCTTCTATCTCGCCGAGGCGGGCCTCGGTTTTGACGCGCGCCTCCTGCTGGCCCTTCAACTGGCCAGCGTGAAAGCCATCCTTTTCTCCGGTAGAAAAGCCTTCGTTATAGGCTTCTTCACGGATCTGCTCGAGCTCGTCCACGGTAAACGGGCGAGGCTGCTCGATGTCGTCTTCCGGCTCGGCGATGTCTTGAATGTCTTCGATGGGCTCAGGCTCGCTGCTTTCCAGCGGCACCTGCAAAGGCTCCGCATCGAAGCTCGGAAGATCCCATAGACTGAAAGCCTCCGGGAGGCTGCCGCGGATCAGTTCGCTGTCAGTCTTGTTCTTCATGCAGCAACCTCAAGCATTGATTCTGGATCCCCGCCTTCGCGGGGATGACGGCTGTGGTAGAGCCTCGCGTTTCCTGCAAACCCTGGATCCCCGCCTTCGCGGGGATGACGCTTTGGTAGAGCCTCGCGCTTCCTGCAAACCCTGGATCCCCGCCTTCGCGGGGATGACGGCTGTGGTGGAGCCTCGCGTTTCCTGCAAACCCTGGATCCCCGCCTTCGCGGGGATGACGGCTGTGGTGGAGCCGCGCGCTTCCTGCAAACCCTGGATCCCCGCCTTCGCAGCGATGACGGCTTTGGTGGAGCAGCGCGCTTCCTGCAAACCCTGGATCCCCGCCTTCGCGGGGATGACGACTTTGGTGGAGCCGCGCGCTTCCTGCAAACCCTGGATCCCCGCCTTTGCGGGGATGACGGCTTTGGTGGAGCCGCGCGCTTCCTGCAAACCCTGGGTCCCCGTCTTTGCGGGGATGACGGCTCTCCCCACTCCCCACCGTCATTCCCGCGAAGGCGGGAATCCATGGGTGCAGGCTCCGCGGTCATGCCCAAACCCCGACATCTCCCCTCCGGCGCTACAAGCAAATCTCACCCGACCCCGATCAGATCATTTCCTCGCCGCCCTTGCCGCCCAGCACAATCTCGCCGGCATCGGCCATGCGGCGGGCAATGGTAAGAATTTCCTTCTGCGCTGCTTCCACTTCACTGATTCGCACCGGTCCTTTGGCTTCCAGATCATCCTGCAGCAATTCCGAGGCACGCTTGGACATATTGCGGAATATCTTGTCCTTGATTGCTTCGTCTGCACCCTTGAGCGCGATGATCAGTATCTCGGAAGAAATTTCCCGCAGCAACGCCTGGATGCCGCGGTCGTCAACGTCAGCCAAATTGTCGAATACGAACATGAGGTCTTCGATCTTGGTCGACAAATCCTCGTCGACATCGCGTATCGCTTCAATCAATTGTGACTCAGCAGTTGTCTCCAGGAAGTTCATGATGTCAGCGGCGCGCTTGATGCCGCCCATATTTGCGCGGGTTGTATTCGAGCTGCCGGCAAATTGCTTCTCAAGAATTTCGTTGAGCTCTTTCAGGGCTGATGGTTGCACCGTGTTCAACGAAGCAACCCGCAGAAGCACATCCAGACGCACCTTGTGATCAAAATAGCCGATCACTTCAGCCGCCATGTCGGGATCAAGGTAGGCCACCACAATTGCCTGAATCTGCGGGTGTTCATAACGAATCACGTCGGCCACCGCCCGCGGCTCCATCCACTTCAGGCTATCCAGCCCCGAAGTACTGCCACCTAGAAGAATGCGATCCACCAGACTGCTGGCCTTGTCCTCTCCGAGGGCCTGTGTGAGCATTTTCCGGATGTAGGCATCCGAGCCGACCCCCAGGCCGGTTTGTTCGCCCACCACTTCGATGAAGTCGCCCATCACCTGCTGTACCTGCTCGCGCTGCACAGTCCGCAGCCCGGCCATGGCGCTACCGACCCGCTGCACTTCCTTGGGCCCCATGTGCTTGAGAATGGCTGCAGCGTCAGATTCGCCCAGGCTAAGCAGGAAAATCGCGGCCTTGTCGAGTTTGGTGAGTTTCTGCGGGCGCTTGGCTTCTTCACTCATCGTCGTTAATCCACTCTTTCACTACCTG
Source organism: Halopseudomonas xinjiangensis (assembly GCA_011050525.1). Classification (GTDB taxonomy): domain Bacteria; phylum Pseudomonadota; class Gammaproteobacteria; order Pseudomonadales; family Pseudomonadaceae; genus Halopseudomonas; species Halopseudomonas xinjiangensis_A. Next base: position 34,188 of record DRFO01000016.1, on the reverse strand, counting down.
GGCCACACGGCCAGGATCTTCCGCAAGCAAGCCTTTGATGGCGTTCAGGTGTTGCTCATAACCCGCGCCAGGCGGTGGCAACAGTACCGGGCCCGAGCCGGATGGACCAGACAGGCTCACCCGATCATCACGCAGGTCGCCGGACATTCCGCCCAGGTCGTCAAGCTCTGCCGGATAGCCCCCGGCAAGCGCCGGACTGCGGCTCGACGACGAGGTCAGATTCTTCAGTACCGGGCGCAATACACCGAACACTAGAATCAGCACGAAGAGGATACCGAGAAACTGTTTGGCCATATCCCAGAACCAGGGCTGGGACCAGAATGGAATCTCCGCGATGACTTCCGGCTCGCCTTCCGGAACGAACGCACTGTTGATGACGCTGACGCTGTCACCGCGACTCGCATCAAAGCCAACTGCATCCTGAACCAGGCGCGTCAACCGGGCAACTTCTGCTTCAGCCAGCGGCACACGAGTGCTTTCGCCGGCAGCATTCATCTGCAGCGCATCATCCACCACCACCGCGACGGACAGCCGACGCAACCGACCCTGCTGCTGCCGGGTATAGCTAATCTGACGGTCCAGCTCAAAGTTGCGGGTGGACTGCTCGCGAATGTCCTGCGGCACAGCCGCAACAACCGGCTCACCTGTATCAGGATCAATCACTTCTTCAGGCACGGTCACCGCGCCAGGCGGCTGGTTGGCCAGGGCGCCAGGAACGCCCTGCGGGCCGGAACCACTGACACGCTGCTCGCTCAATACCTGTTCGCTGCGCAAGGCGGATTCGGGACTGAACATCTCGGAGGTCGATTCAACCGAGCTGAAATCCACATCGGCAGAGACCTCGGCCTTGTAGCGACCGCTACCCAGCACCGGCTCGAGAATGTTATGCACCCGGCGAATGTAGGTTTCTTCGAGACGACGCGCGTGATCAAACTGGCGGCCTGCCATGGTCAGCTCGTTCAGTTCACCCTGATCGGACAAGAGATTGCCGTTCTGGTCGACGACAGTTACCTGGTCCTTGTTCAGCTCGGGGATACTCGTTGCTACCAGATTAACAATGGCAACTACCTGCGACGGTTCAAGGCGGCGCCCGCCATACATTTCCAGCAGCACCGAGGCGCTAGGGCGACGGTCATCACGCACGAATACAGTGGACCGCGGCATGGCTATATGCACCCGGGCCGATTTGACGTTGTACAGGCTAGAGATGGTTCGCGCCATTTCCCCTTCCAGACCACGGCGATAGCGGGCGGTTTCCATGAACTGGCTAGTACCCAGGCCCTGTTCCCGGTCCATGATCTCGAAACCCAGGTTACGATCTGTCGGCGTCACCCCAGCACTGGCTAGCCCAAGACGTGCGTTACCCAGATCTTCGCTGCGTACGAGTAACGCGCCGCTGTTGGGCTCGACCTTGTACTCGATCTGCCGCTGGGTAAGGATTTCAATTACCTGGGCAGAATCATATTGATCCATGCTGCCATACAGAGGCCGATAGTCCGCTTCCTGTGACCACAGAACCACTGCAAAGCCGATGGCAACGCTGGCTGCCAGGCCGATCAGCAGGCCGAACTGACGCAGCAGCGGCAGCTGCGCCAGATTCTCCAGAAAGGCCATGCCAAGCAGCGGCTTGCGGTCCTGGTCAGCTGTAGCGTTGCCGCGGGTGGCTGGAGTGTTGGGTGTGGCTTCCATGGATCTATCCTCGGTCAATCAGGGCAAACGTTAACAGGCAATAGATCAAATGGGCATCTTCATGATGTCTTCATACGCGGTGATCATCTTGTTGCGAACCTGCGTCATGGCCTGGAATGCCACGCTGGATTTCTGCGAGGCGATCATCACCTCGGTGAGATCGATGCCCGGAACACCGCGCTCATAACCGCTCTGGAGATCACCAGTGGCTTGCTGGAGATCATTGACCTTGTTGACCGCCATCTTGAGCATGTCGTCGAACGCCGGAGCGTTGACGTTCTTTTCGATCTGTGCGGGAGCCTGGGGCTTGCCCATAGCTTCGAGCTGCATGGTGCGCATCTGCAGCATCAGTCGATTGAATTCAACACCCTGGGTCATCGTAATCTCCCTGCCGTAAAAATTTTGACGGCGCATTCCGCTTTGAGATTACTTCAGCAAGATTGGTGCCAGGTTTGGCTAGTTTGCGGAAGGTGGATATTGGACGAAGCGTTGGCCTGCGCAGACCGCTGGATTCCCGCCTTCGCGGGAATGACGGGAGCGACGGGAATGACGGGGTGACGGGGTGACGGGGTGACGGGAGTGACGGGAGTGACGGGGTGACGGGGTGACGGGAGTGACGGGAGTGACGGGAGTGACTTGGCAGGCGCCAAGATTCGTCATCCCCACGAAACCTAACCGTCACCCAGCCCCCAGTTCGTCATCCCCGCGAAGGCGGGGATCCAGGGGCTGGCCATCCAGGGGCTGGCGGTCCAGCGTCTGGCGACCCGGAGACTTGAAATCACACGAACATGATCCGGCAAACTTATTCCGGACTCGCCATCTCTGAAACGCCTCGCGCAGCCCTGTCAACGCTACGGGCACGGCAAGAGATCACGCAGATCAAAACCCACCCGCAAACAAACTAGCCTCGACGTCCAGCCCCGCGTCCCGCATCTGGGCAAGCTTGTAGCGCAAGGTGCGAGGGCTGATGCCTAGCTTGTCTGCGGCTTCCTTGCGCTTGCCGCGCTCCGCACGCAGCACGTCGATGATGAGTTGATACTCTCTCTCTTTGACGCCAGCCTCGAGGCCCGCCGCAGCCGCCTGCGACGAGGCGCTGTTATAAACAGGCGGCTGCGATACTGGATCAGAGCTGGGCGCGGGTTGGTATGCAGGTGTCGCCAGGATGGTGCTACCCGGCACTGTGTTCAAGCAAAGGTCTTGAGCATGAATCATCCCGCCCTGCTGAAGAATCAAGGCTCGCTGAACAGCGTTATCCAGCTCTCGCACGTTGCCCGGCCAAGCATGCTGCTGCATCGCCTGACAAGCGTCAGCAGCAAACTGCACCCGTGGCTGATTCATTTTACGGATATGTTTGTTCAGCAAACGCTCCGCAATCGGCAAGATGTCGCCGGGGCGGGTGCGCAGCGGTTGCCACTGCAATGGAAAAACACCCAGACGGTAATACAGATCCTCGCGAAACCGTCCGGCAGCTACTTCCGCCAGCAGATCCCGGTTAGTGGTGGCGATAACCCGGATATCCAGTTGAATCAACTTGCGCCCGCCCACGCGCTCTACTTCCCGCTCCTGCAACACCCGCAGCAGCTTGGCCTGAAGACCCAGTGGCATTTCCGAAATTTCATCCAGCAACAGGGTGCCGCCATTGGCTTGCTCGAACTTGCCGGGCTGGGCGGCGATGGCGCCAGTGAACGATCCTTTTTCATGACCGAAAAGCGTCGCCTCCAGCATGTTGTCTGGTATCGCGGCGCAATTGATCGCAATGAATGGCTGAGTCGCCCGGGGGGAATGCTGATGGATGTAGCGCGCCAGTACTTCCTTGCCAGTACCTGATTCGCCGGAAATCAGCACGGTCGAATCGCTCGCCGCGACACGGCTGGCCAATTGCAAAAGGTGCTGACTGCTCGGCTCTACCGCCACGGGGCCATCCTGGTCGGCGGGCTGCAATCGGCCCTGCCCATGCTGGGCAATCAGATCCAGCAGGGCTTTGGGCTCAAATGGCTTGACCAGATAATCCACTGCCCCGTCGCGCATGGCCGTTACGGCATGTTGTACCGTGCCGTAAGCCGTCATCAGCAATACCGGCAATTGCGGATGATGTTCGCGCAGCGACCGCAACAAGGCCTGGCCGTCCATACCGGGCATATTCACATCACTCACGACCATGGAGACGACTTCGCGCTGTAACAGTACCAGCGCGGTCTCGGCGTCCTCGGCCAACAAAAAATCATAGCCACCCAGCATTAAAGTGTCAGCCAATGCCTCGCGCAGGGACCTGTCATCTTCAACCAGCAAAACACGCGGCGACTGAATGCTCATTGTCTGGTCTCCTGGACCGTTCCCGCTGGATGCAAGCGCGTAACGACGGGCAACAACAGTTCGGCGCAAGTTCCCCAACCAGCTTTGCTACGCATGTAGAAGGCGCCACCGTGCGCCCGCGCGACTGATTTGACGACGGACACACCGAGCCCGGTGCCCTGAGCGCGGGTGGTATGGAAGGGCTCGCCAATCCGTGCCAGCTGCTCCGCAGTCATTCCGGTCCCAAGATCCACTACATTCAGGCTCAGCTGGTTCTCCACCAGCCGAGCGCAGATCTTCAATCTGGGAGCCGGCGCGCCTGCTTGAATGGCGTTCTCCAGCAAATTGGTCACCGCGCCGAGCAGTGTTTCTCGGTTGCATTGCAGCACAATCCGGGCCGGGCAGCGGTTATCCCAGCGGCATTCAGCGCCTGCCTGCTCCAACAACGGTTCGGCCTGCTGACGCAGCGAAGCGAACAAGTCAGCGAAGGATATGGTGTCATTGAGCGGCAGCTCGCCCTTTGCGAACACCAACATGTCACGTACCTGATGCTCGATGGCCTCAAGACGATCCTTCAACCTTTCGCTGAATCGCCTGCGGTTGCTCTCCGCCAGCGTCGGGTCATTCAGATGGCTGGCGTACAGCAATGCGGTTGATAGCGGTGTACGTATCTGGTGAGCCAGCGAGGCGACCATGCGGCCGAGCGCGGACAAACGTTCGTGACGGGCAAGTTGGGTTTGCAACTGACGGGTTTCCGTCAGATCCGTGATGAGAATCAACTGGCCAGGCTCACCAACCAGTGATCGCGTAGCCATCGACACGCGACGGCCGCTGCGCAGAGAGACCTCGTGGTAATCATCCTCACGCGGTGCGAACCGCTCGCGAATCAGATCACGCCACAGCATGCCTTCGATGGGCTCGCCGAGAAGATCGCGGGCAGCAGGGTTTGCCTCACGCACCATGCCGCGCCCGTCCAGGACCACCACGCCACCAGGCAGCAGATCCAGCAAGTTCTGCAATCTGCCCCCCAGCCGGGCTTTTTCGGCAATTTCACGGGTGCGCTGGGCACTGACATCAGCGAGCTCTGTCTTGAGCGATTCAACCTGCTGTTCCAGTAGCGCTTGGGATTCAGAAAGCTGCCCGGATACCCGACCAAACAGGGCGTACGTCTGATCCAGTCGGGCGCGCTGTTGTTCGGAGGTTTCCTGGGAACCAGCCACACTGCTGCCGTCAGGCAATCCGTTGTTAACGCCAGGCACGTGATGGGCAGGTAAGGCCATAGAAATCCCCTGAATGCTAAAGTCTTCAAGGGAGATAAAGCAAGGCTCATGCCAGCACAGCATGAGCCTTATTTATCAACAGGTTGAGCTGATTAAGCGCAATTCGGCGTCATTCTTCTGACAGTTCGATTCCGCGGTTCAGGCCGTACTTGCGCATCTTTTCAACAAGCGTAGTACGGCGAATACGCAAGCGTTCGGCTGCTCTGGCTACCACTCCGGCGGAGTCGTCCAATGCCTGCTGAATAAGCGTCTGCTCAAGACCACCCAGGTATTCCTTCAGATCCAACCCTTCGGGTGGAAGAAACGCAGGTGTATTCAAACCGACAAGCCCGTGGAAGGCGTCGCCACGCTCATCGTCTCCCTCACGCAGGCTGCGCAGATCATCGTGGTCATCTTCGACGTAGCGAAACTTGCGCGGCAGTTCGCCAACGCCGATCACCCCGTGTGGATGCATGATCGCCATACGCTCGACAAGGTTGGCCAGTTCACGCACGTTGCCCGGCCAGTCGTGCTGGCAGAGGGAAAGAATCGCGGAAGTACTGAATCGAATGGAGCCACGCTTCTCTCTTTCCAGCCGCGTGATCAACTCGTTCAGCAACAACGGAAGATCCTCGATCCGCTCGCGCATCGCCGGCATCTCGATGGGAAAGACATTCAAGCGATAGAACAGATCTTCGCGGAAAGTGCCCTGTTCGATCATTGTTTCCAGATTCTTGTGCGTGGCGGCGATAACCCGCACGTCCGCTTGCTGAACCTTGTTACTGCCCACTTTTTCAAAGGTGCGTTCCTGGAGCACACGCAGCAGCTTGACCTGCATGGGCAACGGCATATCACCGATTTCATCCAGAAACAGCGTGCCGCCCTGGGCCAGCTCAAACCGACCGGCGCGGGTCGTGATCGCCCCGGTAAAGGCTCCCTTCTCATGGCCGAACAGCTCGCTTTCCAGCAACTCAGCTGGAATCGCACCGCAATTTACCGGCACAAAGGGCGCATCCTTACGCGAGGAATGATAATGCAGGTTTCGCGCGACCACTTCCTTGCCCGTGCCCGATTCACCCAGAATCAATACAGTGGCTTCGGTATTGGCAACCTGTTGCATCATCAAACGCACCGACTGGATGCTGCGGCTGGTGCCGACAAGACTGCGAAACAGGTTGGGTTCACGTTGCTGGCCGCGCTTGTTGCGCTCATCGCACACCTCGCGATAGACCTGCGCGCGGTGCAATGCGTCGAGTAGCTGGTTGTAGCTCAGCGGCGGAGCCAGCACCGATAACAGACGCTGGCGCATGTGGTCGGGCCAGAACGACGAGTCATGGTTGTCGAAAAGTATGGCGGGCAGATTGGCGTCCCACTTGTCCAACTGGGCCAGCAGGCCCTGGGGGCCGTCGCCGTGCTCGCAGCGACCAAGAATGACACATCGGACAGACGCCGGGCCTTCGAGAACGGCCTCCACGTTACTGAGCCACTTGTCGGAGGTCGTAGTGATCGTATCTTCGCCCAGAAACTGGAGTATGACCTTAAGGTCACGGCTACTTTCCGGGCAATCGTCGATCAACAGAATATGGCTGTTTGGCAGCATAGGGAGTGCGCAGTTCCTGTGTGCAGGCTTGGCAGGTCGAGCGCCATAATAGCGCAACGCCATACCTTCTAATAGTTGGCTCAAAGGTAGCCAGATTCGAGGCTACAGTCAATTAGTTGGCGCAGGATTTCTGCCGGGCGGGCATTTGATAATCTGTATCAGTTGAACATCTGGTAAACTTTGGCGCTTTCCTTGCCGCGCTGGAGCCCTTGCAGCTCTTCGGCCAGTTTGCCCTGAACTGCCTGACACAAGGCGATGACCTGCTGGTAGGTCTCGGAAAGCGACGTAAGCGCCTCAGCCAGCGCCTGCTCATTGCGTTCAGGTTGCTGCATGGCCTCGCTGACCAAATGACGGCATAGCAGGTCAAGCTCCCCCACCTGCTGCCAGTCGCCGGCCTGCACCGCCGCAACCAGCGCTCTATGCGTATCTTCCAACTGTTTTACTGCAACAGCCATGATGATCTCCTCAGGCCTGGATGGCATCCCAGCCTTCTTTGACTTCACGCAACAGCTTGGCCACCTCATCAAGCATGGCCGGATCGTTCTTGATATTAGCAAGACTCAGGCGTTGCAACATGAAGGAGTAGAGATTATCCAGATTGGCCGCCAGTTCGCCACCTTTCTTGCTGTCGAGCGCATCACGCAGCCCGCCAATAATACCCATGGCCTTACCAATCAGCTCTCCCTTCAGCGCAAGGTTGCCATACTCCATCGCACCCTTGGCCTGGGCCAACCGCTGCAAGCCACCTTCGAACAGCATCTGAATCAAACGATGGGGGCTGGCTTCGGTAACCTGGGCGTTGACGTTCACTGTCTGGTACTGCTTCATGGCTGCGTAGGCATTCATGGCGATATGTCCTGAGGTATGTTGCACATACCTGATGTATCGGCAGAACGGGGAAAACTTGAAGGATATTTTGGATGATGTTGATGATCGTGGCAGGGTTTAGCGCGCCTGAACGCGCGCTCAACAACGAAATTCACTAGCATACCCTCCGCAGCTTGCGGACGTTGCTCCACACCACCGCTCTGGGGATCTCCATCGCCATGGCATGAATACAGCGATCCAGCCAGTCCTCCCGCGCCCTCATATGATCGATGGCTTTGCTGAGGTCTCGAGTAATGGATGTTCCATAGGCTTGTTCAGCCTTGAATACCGCGCTACGCAATACACTCAGCGGTAGATCCATCATGGCCAGGTCGATCAGGTCTCTGCTGAATACGCCATCATCAGCCCAGCGGTCGGAGTTTGCGAGAAGCTTGCTGGTAGCTAGATCCTTTACCGTCAAGGTCGGAACACCACATATGACATCCGCCGCAGCAGGATCATCAAACGCAATTCTTGCTTCCAGCACAATCTCAAATTTGATTGGCGCACCCATCACATCCAGCGTGCAACGAATACCGTACTGGTCTGCACGAACACCGCGCTGCGATGTCCGTAGGTTGCCTGGAGTCTGGCTCCACAACCCCAGCAACCCTTGAGGGCCTGTTATCAATTGGCGCAGGTTACGGTAGGAAGGCAGATCAGATACCAGAAAATCGATATCAACGGATTCGCGGTACTCCTGATAACGCAGCGCAATGGCGGTTCCCCCGCCAAAGAAGCAACGATGTTCACGCAATAGAGTCGAATCCATGCCTTCCAGCACCAACGCAATGCGCTGATGATGCGGTCGTTTAAACATCTCGAGTTCCCCCACCGAATACCTGGCGCAGAGACTCGATAAGGGCAAGTTCATCCGACTGGGCTTTGCTCAGGTCAGCGTGACGCCAATTGCGGTCATAGATATCCCAGGCCTCCTGAGGTGTCAGGCTATCGGTTCCGTGAACCTGCCAAGCGAGACTTTTTAGAACTGGATACGCCATCAGGGATATGCGAACCGGAATACTCTCCGGTGCCGGCAGCTGAGAGGTTTTTTCCTTCGAGCTGTCAATCACCCCAAGCTCCAGCCCCAAAGCTGCCAGGACCCTGAGATAGGCCGCCATGCTCACCGAAGCCTCGCCCTTCTCTATTCGGTGGAGCGTAACCCTGGAAATATTGGAGATCTCTGCGGTCGCAGTGGCGCTAACTTTCAGCGCCTTACGATGAGCACATATCTCGCTTCCCAAGCGAGCAGCCCTCGCGGCGATGTCAGAAGGGTATGTATCGGCAGACATTCGAAACAACCTTTAATAAAGTGTTTCTTATTATGGTCGTTTTGGCTGCGTTGTAAACAGAGAGAAACAGTTTATGCATCTTCTAGCCGGTCATCGCGGATTGCGGTGCGCCTCGGTCCGCACCCCCAAAAGCCTGCCCTTCAGAAACAACAAACCCCGGCCTATAAACCGGGGCTTGCCACTAGACCAGCTCACAAAGTCCTACTTAGGCTGAATCTCATCCCACCCGGTCTTGATCTCTTCCAGCAACGCCTGAACCTCATCCAGTGACCGCGGCGTATCATCCAGAGCCACGCCCGCCAGTTTGCGAATCATGTAGTCATACAGCGCATCGAGATTCTGCGAAATTTCGCCGCCCAACTCCATATCCAGCGCACCCTGCAGCGCCCCGATAATGCTGATGGTGTTACCTACCGCCACGCCGCGCCGCTCATGATTGCCAGTGGATTGCGCATGCCGGGCCAGTTTGACGCGTTCGATGGCGCCGCTCAGCAATAACTGGACAGCACGATACTGCGACACTTCCTGTGAAATGTTGACTTGCTTGTAGGTATCGATCGGGTTTGCCACGTTAAGAATCCTTTTTGACTACGCCAGGAAGATTGTCCAGCACACCGGTCAGGTAATTGCTGGTATTCGTCAACTGCCCGATCGTTGCATCCATGGCATTGAATTGTGCAAGCAGCCGTGTTTCGAGCTTGGCGACTCGCCGTGTGAGCTCCAAACGCTGATCGTCGACACTGGACAGTGTGTTTTGCAATGCGGTGGTACGGCTTTCAAGAATGCCATCTGACCCGGTATAAGGGCGGACCTTGCTTTCCAGCCTGGCCATGACGCCATCTTTGCCAGTCAGGAAACCGGCAAGCTGATCAAAGTTTTCGCCCAGAACCTCGTCAAACTTGGCGTCGTCGAGTTTCAACGTCCCGTCACGCTGGGTAGAAATACCGATGTTGCTCAATATACGCAAATCGCCTGGACCACTGGCAGGCGAACCCAGTTCGCCGCGAATGGACGACATGAATGTTCGTACCGAGGCATCTCCAACCAAGGCCGCTGCCAGCGGCTGGCCGTCATCGCCCCCAACGGGAGTGACCTGAGTCAGCGAGCCGACAGTTCCCATCAGCTTGTTATAAGCATCAACAAACCTCTTGACCGACGATTTGACGCCAGCCCGGTCTTCAGAGATGTTGAGATTCACCGTATTGGCTTTGGCGACATCCTCCTCGGATTGCGCCGATTTCAAAGTCAGCGTAACGCCTTCAATAGCGCCCTCGACTTTATTGTTGGCGCTGCTCAACAGGATTCCGTCAATGGCCAGATTAGCGTCGCGGGCGTAGCTGATTACCCTGGGCTCTCGCGGGTTTACTGGGTCTACCGGATCAGGCTGAAAATCATCCGGAACCACGGGCGAAAAAGCGAGAACGCTTAAATCACCCGAGTCATCCGGCCCCGTCGCTACCGCCACATTAATATCGTTGCCGGTTCCCGACTCGCTGGAGCTCAACACCAGCCGGGCACCGCCATCACCATTCGGGTCATTAACAATGGTCGCGCTCATGCCGCTACTCTTGCCAGCCGCATTGATCGCATCCCGAATACCGGTCAGGCTGTTATTGGCCTCAGTCACATCAACCTTGATCGATTTCTCGCCGGCATTGATAGTCAGCGTTCCGGTTCCGATAACGTCCGAGGGACTGTCTACCCCACGCAGAGCGACCTTGCTAGTCTGCGCCAGGTTGAATACCTGGACGCCGTAATTACCTGCGGAGGCTTTGGAGGTTGCCGTGACGGAAAAAACGTCTGCCTTCCCGGAGGACGCGCTGCGTTTTTCGAAAATGGCGGGATTGTTCAGATCTTTCAAAACGTTCTGGAAGTCTGACAAGGCACTGCGGAACTGCCCCAGCCCAGAAAACCTGGCTGTGGTAGCTTTTTCAAGCCGGCTGAGCTGAGCCGTCTTAGGCGCAGCTTCTGCGTTTACCAAGGCATCGACGATACCCTTGATATCCAGGCCCGAGCCGATCCCTGTAATTCCCGTGATAGCCATAAACTTGCCCTTTCGACCGAATATTGACGGTTTCAGTACCGAATGGTGTGTTCCGGTCTATCAGGCAATAAACGTGCCAGTAAAACCGGCGGCAGAGTTCAGGCTTCTGCCTTGAACAACAGGCTGCGGATTTCGGAGAGACTCTCCGCCAGGCGCAACGCTTCTTCCGATGGAATCTGGCGAATGATATCGCCACTGGTTCTGTCGGTTACATTAACTACCACCCGGCCGCTGGCATCATCCAGCTTGAAGTTGATGTCCCTGCTGACCGACTGAACAAAATCCTGCATGTCTGCAACGGCTGCCTGTAATTCGTCGCGTTCGACCCCGGCAGGTTGCTGGACTGCTAAAACTGACTGAGTATCCACCGGCAAAGGAGCTGAGCTCATCTGAGCTGCCTCCGTCTGCTTTGCCACTGGACGACTGCTGAGGCCCGCCTCTACCGACGCAGCACTGCTGGTTGTGCGGTTGAGTTCGAACGGTTTAAGTATGCCCATATCCATGGTGCTCACCTCGCAAAGGAAAAAGCGAAGGGAAGGTTACCCTTCCCCCCGCGTTTCAAACCCCTTCTACCTTAGCCGAGAAGACTAAGAACGGCCTGGGGCAACTGGTTGGCCTGGGCCAGCATCGCAGTACCGGCCTGCTGCAGGATCTGGTTTTTAGTCAGATTGGCAGATTCGGCAGCGTAGTCGGTGTCCTGGATACGACCGCGGGCAGCGGAAGCGTTCTCAGACACGTTCTGCAAGTTGCTGATGGTCGACTCGAAGCGGTTCTGAACAGCACCCAGTGAGGCGCGGGTCACATCCACTTCCTGCAGCGCGGCATCGATTGTGGCGATGGCGCTCTGAGCACCGGCTACGGTGGTGATGTCGATCTTCTCGACGGACTGACCAGCCTGAGCACCTTCTGCAACGCCCGCAGCGGTATCAGCAGTGGCGAAGCCCAGGTTCGCTACTCCACCCACGTTGCCAGTGGTATCGGTGATGGTCACGTCAGCGTCAGCACCACTATCTGTGGTTACGAAAGCCAGTTTGCCTTCGTTGACGGTGGCGCGCACCTCACCAGACAGCGTGGTGTTGGCGGTAAGCTGCTGGTTGATGTTGTCCGCCAGAGACTCAAGGGTAGTGTAAGTACCTTCGTCGATGGAGATGGTCTGAGCTGCACCACCATTTACTGCGATGTCGAACTGCTGGTTACCCGCTGCAACACCGTCGGTAGATACCCGACCCGCACCAAACAAAGCGTCTGCGTCAGTACCTGTTACAGTCAGAGGCTCGCTGTTCAGATCGCCCGCCTGAGTCAGGGTCAATACGCCAGCATTTTCAGATACGGTAACCTGACCTGCCAGGCTGCCACCATCGATCTGAGCCTGGATTGCGCTTACCAGACCGGGAACATCACCGGTGTAGTCCTGGTCGAGGGCTATTGCTTGAGTGGCGCCGTCAAGGTCAATGGTGAATGCGGCTTGGGCAGTGTTGGCTGCGGTTTGAGTTCCAGTGGTGCTGACCTCGGTACCGAAGATATTGGTTTCGCCGTTGCCTGCGACGGTGAGTGCTGCGCCGGAGAAGCCGCTGGTACCCGCCAGTTCTGTCAAACGAACAACGCCACCTTCATTCGAGGCTGAAATCAAACCACTAGCGGCACTGGCTCCGATTTGAGTGTTGATCTCATCAACGAGAGTATCAACGGTATAAGCGGCATTGTCGGAGAGGGTGATGGAAACCGTACCGGTAATCCCACCGCCGCTCAGATCAAGTACGTTGTTAGTGTTAGCTGCCGAAATATTCAGAGATGTTGGAGCTGCACCACCGGTATAAGTCGAGGCCGTTCCCGCAACGCTGTTATCAAAGTCCAGAGCCGCAGCTGCAGAACCCACCAAAGTAGAAGCGGTAGTCGTCGCGCCAATGGTCAGTGAAGTCGGATCAGTCCCGGCAACCAGAGAAGCAGTGGTAGCAGCTCGGCTAGCCTTGGTACCCAGATCGGTAGTACGGAAGCTGTCAATCTTGACGCTGATGGTTTCGTTGGCCTGAGCACCGACCTGGATGTTTTCGGCAAAACCGCCGCCGAACAGATCCTTGCTACCAAACTTGGTGGTGGTGGAGATACGGTCAAGTTCGTTTTTCAGCTGAACCATTTCGTCGTTCAGAGCCTTACGCTCGGAGTCACCGTTGCCGCCGTTGGCAGACTGCAGAGACAAGTCACGCATACGCTGAAGAATATTGGTGGATTCCTGCAGAGCGCCTTCAGCGGTCTGGGCCAGGGAAATACCGTCGTTGGCGTTACGTACTGCTACGCCCAGGCCGTTGATCTGGCTGGTCAGACGGTTGGAAATCTGCAGACCTGCCGCGTCGTCCTTGGCGCTGTTGATACGCGAACCGGAAGACAAGCGCTGAAGCGACGTTTCCAGATTGCTGGAAGATGAACCCAGGTTACGCTGGGCGTTCAGTGAAGCTACGTTAGTGTTAACTGTAAGGGCCATGGGGTATGTCTCCAAAATCCAGAAAATGTTTGCCTGAGCTTGCGAACCAAGAGCGGGCATTGCCCAGGCACTCATTGTGTTCGCGTTCAGTTACTGTATCGGCGTAGTGGCCAGGAGCTTTAATAACTTTTTGAAAAAGTTTTTCGCTTTGCTTGACAAGTACTTGAAAGTGTCAAACAGGGCCAAGACATACGGCTGACAAGACATCATTCTCTTGCCGTTCCTTACCGATGACCGTTTATCGACCGGGTGGGGAAAAGCTTTAGATTGATCAGCGTTGGGGAGCTTGCAGTCGTAGATGTCATGCCGGAAGAGCTCTTCCGTTATGATAGCCACCTATGTGAACGTGGTCAGATTGATCCAACTGGTCTGATCTGCTCCCGCCAGATAAGCTGGCCGCAACCGACAGAATCAGGAGACGCCCATGATTGAACAGGATGTACGCTGGCTGCAGCGGCTCGCCAACTATCAGCGCGCACTGGCTCGTCTGCGCGATGCGGTGGAGCTGGCCAAGACGCGTCCACTGAGCGAGCTTGAGAAGCAAGGTCTGATCCAGGCATTCGAATTTGTCTTTGAGCTGGCGTGGAACCTGATGAAGGATTACTTCCTGTATCAGGGCAACCCGGCAATCACCGGTTCCCGTGATGCCATTCGCAGCGCTTTCAAACAAGGCCTGATTACCGATGGAGAGGGCTGGATGGAAATGATCAAGAGCCGCAACCAGTCGGCGCATACTTATAACGAGTCCGTTGCCAACGCTATCGCCGACAGCGTACTGAACTCCTACTTCGCTCTGTTCGAACAATTCGCGGCCAAGATGCAACTGCATGCCGACCAGTCATGACAACTGACGCCCAGTACGGCTTACCCTCCTCAGCCGTTGCCGCCTTGCATAGTGTCTTTTGCAAGTGGACCGCAATCGACAGCGTCTGGCTGTATGGCTCCCGTGCCAAGGGCAACTATCGGCCCGGCTCGGATATTGACCTGAGTATAAGGGGCCAGAAGTTGGGCCTCTCTGATCTTCTGGCGATTGAAAACCAGATCGACGACCTTTTTTTGCCTTGGTCGGTTGATCTTTCGCTATTCGACAATATCGACAACCCCAGCCTACGCGAGCATATCGAGCGGGTTGGCGTTGTGCTCTATAGCTCGGAAAACAAAAGCAGATGAACCTTTCAGGACACCGTGAAGGTCAAACCGCAGTTTGATCTTGCGTAGCTAGCCTGAGGATGCGGCGTGGGCTGAAGCTTGAGTATTGAACGGGTACTGACAACCCAGGTCTGGGTGCCCTTTGACAGCCAAACAGTAGCGCTATATACAAGCGCATATCCCGGCGAGCTTCAATATCGAGCTAGTGCTCGACATTTCCCAGGAAGCGCTCTGCCGACATGACATCTCGATGAATATGGCCAAACGGTCAACCGGTGAAACGCTGCTGTCATCTATTTGCGTTTAGCTGAGAGCATCTTCCACCCGCCGCGTTGTTGAACGCGGCGCCAGTTGATTCGAGGTGCTCCATGTACGCAGAGAAAGCCGTGATCAGCGTGCACCGTGACTTGAAGGTGCATACCAGCTACCACCCCAACCCGCATGCCACCAGTACCATCATTCTGGTCAACGGATCGCTGGCCACCAGCGCGTCATTCAATCAGACGCTGCGCTATCTGCGGCCGTTATTCAATGTAGTACTGTTTGATATGCCCTACTCCGGGCAATCAAGACCGTATAACCCCTGCCCTCCGATTATTGGCAAGGAGGACGAAGCACTGATTTTGCTGGAGCTGATCGAACACTTCAGGGCTGATCAGGTTTTTTCTTTTTCATGGGGTGGCGTGGCGACGCTTCTGGCGCTGGCGCAGCGGCCGGAGCGTATCAAGCGGGCAATCATTTCTTCCTTTTCGCCGGTCCTGAATTCAGCCATGCGTGATTATCTGGCCGCTGCCCTTACCTGCCTGGCGGCACGCGACCGTCCGGCCATTGGACAGTTGATCAACGGGACCATCGGGGAGTTTCTGCCCAGCTTCTTCAAGCGCTGCAACTTCAGGCATACCAGCACGCTGGAAGACCATGAATATGCACAGATGCTTTTTCACATCCGCCAGGTACTTGGTCTGCACAGCGACAACTATATGGGCTGCGCGGGCAACATTGATGTGCCGCTGCTATTTATAAACGGCGAGTGGGACCGCTACACCAGCCCGGACGATGCGCAGCACTTCGGCAAGCTCGCTTCCCAGGCCGAGTTTGCCACCATTCGGCATTGTGGGCATTTTCTGGAAATGGAACATAAAACCGCATGGCAGGAGGTAAGAGAGGTAGCGGAGCGGTTTTTGTTGGCCGAGGCTATGCCGGTGGCAGAGAGGATGGAGCGAATGGCTATGGCTGGGTAGTGGCTGCCAGGCGTATGGTTTTTCCTGGAAGTGTCGAGCATCCGCTCGACACTGCGGTGTGCCTGGCGAGCGTGATGTACGAGCTGGTGCTCGAACTTCCCGGGAAGGGCAACCCTACAAGGCCAGCTACTAGCAAGATAGGCTCGCACCAGTTCTGCCGTGCCTTTCCCTGGGACTGTCGAGCACAAGCTCGATACTGCGGTGTGCCTGGCGAGCATGATGTACGAGCTGGTGCTCGAACTTCCCGGGAAGGGCAACCCCACAGGCCAGCTACTAGCAAGATAGGCTCGCACCAGTTCTGCCGTGCCTTTCCCTGGGACTGTCGAGCACAAGCTCGATACTGCGGTGTGCCTGGCGAGCGTGATGTACGAGCTGGTGCTCGAACTTTCCGGGAAGGGCAACCCTACAGGCCAGCTACTAGCAAATAGGCTCGCACCAGTTCTGCCGTGCCTTTCCCTGGGACTGTCGAGCACAAGCTCGATACTGCGGTGTGCCTGGGAAGCACTATGTACGAGCTGATGCTCGAACTTCCCAGGGAAAGAAAGCTATTTCTCAGGGATTCATTGAATCGAAAACATCTTTCTCGACGCTAGCCGCTTCGGCGCGCAGGCTGATCAGTTGCTTGATCTTGCGATGCGGAAACACGTAGAACTGCTCGTCTTCAACGGCTTTGAGGGTCATTTCGGCGATATCCGACGCAGGGATGCGGCCGTTTTCCACCGCGTATTTCAACGCAGCGGCGCGTTTCAAAGACACTTCGCTTTTCTCTGCCGTGTCGGCTTTGTCTGCCGGCCGGTTGCGGTCGGACTGGTGAATGCCGGTAGGAAAGAAGGCCGGGCAAAGCACGGTCACGCCAACCTTCGAGCCCACGTCACGCAGGTCCAGCGCCAGCGTTTCAGAGATGGCGACCACTGACGTCTTGCTGACGTTATAAATGCCGCTACTCGGACCGTTCAGCCAGCCAGCGGCAGAAGCGGTGTTTACGATATGCCCTTCGCCCTGCTCTATCAGCATCGGGGTGAACACCTTGACGCCCCAGACCACGCCATAGAGGTTGACGCCCAGCACCCATTCCCAGTCGGCGGGGGTATTGGTCCAGACGGGACCGTTGACGCTCACACCCGCGTTATTGAATATCAGATGCGCAGCGCCAAATCTGCTTTTGCACAGATCCGCCAGCGCCTGCACTTCCTCAAGCCTGGACACGTCAAGACGCATGGTTGCTGATTCGGTACCGACAAACTCTTGTTCGACCAGACGGACCGTCTCGGCCATGCCTTTCTCATCGACATCACCCAGCACCAGCTTCATGCCACGGGCCGCACAGCGCAACGCGAGCTCGCGCCCCAGACCACTTCCGCCGCCAGTGATTACCGCCACCTTGCCATTGAGTTCATGCATAAATCATTCTCCTGTGTGGGCCCGGACTGATCGAAGGCGCAGCTGATAATAAATTCGCTGAATAGCATGCCCTTCAACCCTCGCTGCCACCAGCGCTATGCACGTAGCTGATTGGTGTTTAGCAGTCAGGCTTATAGCCAGGCTGCCATCGCGCCGGGACTGATCTATAGTTAGGCAAATCAGAATATACCAAGGACGAGTCCATGCGCCGCCTGCCGATAGCCTTGGGATTCCTTTTATTTGCCCTTTTTGCCACCGCTGAGCCCATCAAGCTGACCACTGATATTTTCCCTCCCTATCAGGTGCGCGAAGGGGACCTTCTCACCGGGACGTCCGTCGCCGTCCTGAGTTGCATTCTGCGCGCCCTGAACGAGCCATACAGCATCCGGGTCATGCCCTGGGAACGAGCCATTCATGAAGTCAAGATGCAGCGAGCCGACGGCTTTTTCTCCGCCAGCCATATGCCCAGGGCGGAAGAATTTGCACAGCTATCGGCACCGTTGACGCTGGAAAAATGGTACTGGTATAGCGACCAGCAATACTCACCGCAAACGGACAGATCAATGGAAGCGCCCCGCATCGGCGGCGTGCGCGGCAGCAACCAAGTCGCATGGCTAAAGCGTAACGGGTATGCGATCGATACGCTGGTCAACAATACCGGACAGCTATTGAGGCTCCTGGAGTCCCGGCGTATTGACGCCTTTCTGGCAGACCAGCGCACCCTGCGAATTGAACTGACTCAGTTGCCTGACACCATGCGCCCGCGCGTAGAGCAGTTCCAGCAATACACGAACCTTGGCGTTTATTTTTCAAACCATTTTCTCAGCGACAAAGCTGATTTTATGGATAGGTTCAACAATCACGTCTTCGTCTGTGCCCCGGAAGTAGCCCGACTGGATGAGCTGGAGCGGACAAAACTCATCTCATTGCATGCGGATCTTTTCGGCAACTGGCCTGCCAATCCAGATGTTATCGCCAGCGTGGTCCAGCAGAACAAGGAGCATGGAGGCTTGACTGTCGAGCGAATCTTGCAGCTCGACAGTCAATGGCGAGACGAGCGGGACGCCACCGACCAGCCGCTCATCAACAAGGTACTGTCCCATCCACTGTCCGCCAGGCTAATGGAGCGCCAGGCTGCGCTGGAAGGTCTGGTGTCGGAAATCATCGTGACTGATCGCCACGGGCTGAACCTGGCGGCTAGCGAAATCACCACGGACTTCTGGCAGGGCGACGAAGCCAAGTTTTCCGATGCGTTTTTCGCCCGGGATTCTGCAGTCTATCTCGGGGATCTGGTCTATGATCAATCCACTCAATCCTACCAGGCCCATGTCAGCAGTCAGATCCGGGACCAGCAGGGAAACCTCATCGGCATTATGATCGTCGGGTTGGACATAGAGCGCGCCTTGCGCATGAACGGTTTGGTTGGAGGCAAATGATGCGGTTCTGGTTAGTGCGATCTTTATTGCTGTTCGCGTCGATGGTTGCAGTAGGCTGCGCCCATCGGCCCACACCGCCTCTGAGTGACGATATGGCGAGGGTAACGCTGGACACGATCAGCCCAACCGATGAGCTGAGCGCGTACCGCCTTGATGGCGAACTCGTCGATGGACTGCAATTTCCCGATATTGACCCAGGCCCCCATGAGGTGCGGGTTCGATTCCGCTATGAGGCCCCGGGCCGAGTTTCCGCCGGCGGGCTGGCCACAGAGGTTCAGCGTCGCAGCTGCATAATGGCAGTCAATTTCGATGGGTTCGCAGCGGGGGAAGAATACCGTCTGGTAGCAAACCGGCTAGGCTGGACCTCCGTCGGCTGGCTGGAGTCAGCGGCGGGTGACAAGCTCGCCAGCGCCGAGGTCATTCGTTGTGGCCCCGGGGCCTGATCCATCCCGCAGTCGCCCAGGCGTCGAGCCATTGCAGGCCCTGACTGGTTTCGCCACTCGGACGATACTCAGCTGACAGCCACCCCCCGTAGCCTTGGGCGCGCAATGCCTCCAACCCTTCGGAAAAATTCAACCCGCCACTGCCAGGCTCTCTGCGGCCCGGCCAGTCAGCGAACTGCACATGCCCGATGCGTCCAGCCAGTTCATTTACGGATCCCTCCAGCGTCTCGCCAGCCTGGGCCATATGATAGAAATCCAGCTGCGCAGAAAGATTGGGATGATCGACGCGCGCCAGCAGATCCTTCAGCTCCCTTGACGAAGCGATCAGGAAGCCCGGCATATCGCGTCGGTTGATCGCCTCGCAGGTAACCTGAACACCCAGTTCCGCAAAGGCGCTCGCCGCTTTGAAGAGGTTTGCTGCCAGCACATCCAGAGCGGCCTGTGGCTCGACTCCTTGCACCAGCTTCCCAGGCAACACGTTGATCTTCAGCGGGCGAACCTTCTGCGCATATTCCAGCGCCTGTTGCAGCGCGTCCGCGAAATCGCCTTCCCGTCCGGGCACTCCAGCGAGCCCTGCTCCGCCGGCCAACAGGTCCCCCGCTGGCACGTTTATCAATACCAGCGGCATCTGCGCATTGGCCAGGGCAACTGCCAGGCTCTGCGCGCTGACATCGTAGGGAAACTGGATTTCTACGCCATCAAATCCCGCATGTGCTGCGCAATTGATTCGGTCGATCAAGGGTAATTCTGCAAACAGCAACGACAGATTGGCAGCGACTGGCCAGGTCATGGCGAAAATCCTTGAAAGATGAAGCGCTACCTTATCAGAAGGTTCGACGGAGTTGGATGCAGGAACTACGCCGGCTTGCTTGCCTGCAGCCAGCGATGCAGTACACTTGCGCCACGCCCTGATCGGCTTCGACACCCGGTCAGGAGTCTTCCGCTATTGAACCGGAGAAACATATGTCGATGATCAAACGACCGCTGGCCGTCATGGCCGGTTTGTGCCTGTCTGTTGCTACACTTTTTCCGACGGCCCACGCCGCCCAAGAGGTGTTGCGAGTATCCGCCATTCCCGATGAGGCACCCACTGAACTGCTGCGCAAGTTCGAGCCGCTGGGCAGTTACCTTGAGCAGCAGCTGGGCATGGAGGTCCAGTTCCAGCCGGTATCGGACTACGCTGGCGTAGTTGAAGCCCTTGGTGCCAAGCGCCTCGACATGGCCTGGCTCGGCGGCTTTACCTTCGTCCAGGCCCGTCTGCGAACCGGCGACGCCCTGCCCCTGGTGCAGCGTGAGCAGGATCAGGTTTTTACCAGCACCTTTATTACTGCCGACAAGAACATCAACGCCCATGCGGATCTGAAGGGCAAGAGCTTCGCCTTTGGCTCAGTCTCATCCACCTCTGGCCATTTGATGCCCCGTTATTTCATGCTAAAAGCTGGCGTCGATGCGGACACGTTCTTCAGCCGTGTCGGTTATTCGGGCGCGCACGATGCCACCGTAGCCTGGGTTGAATCCGGCCGGGCAGATGCGGGGGTGTTGAACTCCTCCGTCTGGGAAAAACTGGTCGAAGACGGCAAGGTCGATACCGACAAGGTTCGCGTTTACCAACGCACCCCGCCCTATTTTGACTACAACTGGACCGTCCGCGGTGATCTGGATCCCGAACTGATAGAACGGATCACACAGGCTTTTTTGAACCTCGATCCCGATAACCCCGAGCACAAAGCCATTCTGGATCTGCAACGCGCCTCGCGTTTCGTTGAAACGCGGGCGGAAAACTATGCGGGCATTGAAGACGCTGCGCGCGCGGCGGGTCTGTTGCAGTGACCATTGCGCTTGAAGGGGTGGGCTTGACCCACCCCGGCGGATTTCAGGCTTTGCGACAGCTGACTCTGCAAATCTCCAGCGGTGAACGCGTGGCTGTCATAGGGCCTTCGGGTGCCGGGAAGACCACCCTGTTACAGCTTCTGGGCACCGGCCTGATGCCAAGCGCCGGCCAGCTGCACTTGCTGGGGGACGATCCGGCGCGATTGCAGGCTCGCGGCCTGAAACGGCTGCGTACGCGCATCGGTCTGATACATCAAAGCCCTCCGCTGCCGCCTCGCCAGCGCGTGATTACAGCAGTTCTGGCCGGGCGCCTGGGCAGTTGGTCATTATCCCGCGCCCTTGTATCCCTTTGCTATCCGCTGGACATACCCGGCGCTCGCGCCATGCTGGAACCCCTGGACCTGGACGACAAGCTCTTTGTCCGTTGCGATCAACTGTCAGGAGGACAATTACAGCGTGTAGGCATAGCCCGAGTGCTGTATCAGCGAGCGGACTTGCTGCTGGCCGACGAGCCCGTGTCTGCCATGGACCCGGTACTCGCTGACCATACACTGGCGCTGCTCAACCGCATTGCGGCTGATCGCGGGGTAACCTTGGTTGCCAGCCTGCATGCGGTCGATCTGGCCCTGCGGCATTTCCAGCGGATAATCGGCCTGCGCGACGGAAACGTGCTGTTCGACCGGCCCAGCGCGCAGGTGTCCGATGATGATCTGAGCGCGCTGTATGCCAACCAGAGCCTTGCCGAGCAAGGCCATGAGGTTGTTCGACCTGCGAGACCCGCGGGTCTCGGGGCGGGCACAGGCATACTCCGAACGGCTCCGCGATGTCTTTAGCCTTAGCTCGGTCGGACAACCGGGATCCCGCCGCAGCGCCAAGGCTGCTGATTACGATCACGTTGCTGGTTCTGCTTTGGCCGGGTTTACTGCTCACCGAATTCAACCTGGTAATGTTGTTTGATCCGGCGAACCTGGGCACTTTCGGTCGGTTCCTTTCCGGCTTCTGGCCGCCAGACCTATCGCCGGGATTCTTGCGCCTGCTGGGCACGGCGACGCTGGAAACACTGGCAATGGCCACCGCCGGCCTGGCGCTCGCGCTTCTTGTAGCTGTCCCGCTGAGCCTGCTGTCCAGCCGTGCCCTGTCTGTATCCGCTCTACTCAATGGCCAGACGAATAGCTGGCGTAGCGCAGCGCGGTACCCGGTGCGGCTGCTATTGATTATTCTGCGCAGTATCCCCGAAATCGTCTGGGCGCTATTGTTCGTCCGGGCCGTAGGCCTTGGGCCGACGGCGGGCGTGCTGGCCATCGCGATTACCTACAGCGGCATGCTTGGCAAGGTGTATGCGGAAATCTACGAGTCAGTCGATCAGCGTCCTGCCCGCGCCTTGCTTCAGGCCGGTAGCTCGCGACTGGCTGCGTTCTTCTACGGGATCCTTCCCGGTGCGGTTCAGGAACTGACGTCCTACACCCTGTATCGCTGGGAATGTGCGGTGCGTGCTTCGGTCATCATGGGATTTGTGGGGGCAGGCGGGCTGGGACAGATGATCGATCTGTCGATCCGCATGCTAGCCGGCGGTGAAGTGGCGAGCATCCTGCTTACCTTTCTCGTTCTGGTGTTGCTGGCCGACCAATTGAGCACTCTGCTGCGCCGGAGGCTGGCATGAGCAAAAGACTGGAGGCATTGCTCTGGGTCATGGCGCTCATCGCCGCGCTGGTGGCGTCATTCAGTTATCTGGAGATGGATCTGGCGGGGCTGTTTCGCAGCGACAGCGCGACGCAAATGCTCGGCTACACCCAAGCGTTCTTCCCGCCCGATCTTTCTTCTGGCTGGCTCCGGCAGATATTCCACGGGGCGCTGGAAACATTGGCGATTTCTGCAATTGGCACCCTGCTGGCCGGGCTTTCAGGGGCGGCTCTGAGCTTGCTGGCGGCGGGACGGCTTGGGCGGCTCGCCAAAGCATCCTCCCGCTTGCTGCTCAATACGTTGCGCTCGGTTCCTGAACTGGTGTGGGCGGCCCTGATGGTGCTGGCGGCCGGGCTCGGTCCCTTTGCTGGCACCCTCGCCATTGCCCTGCATACTACCGGTGTGTTGGGGCGATTATTTGCCGAAGCTCTGGAAAACGTACCGACCGCCCCGGCCAAAGCCTTGCGCGACAGCGGAGCGGGCCCGGTTGCAGCATTCCTGTATGGCACTTTTCCCGGCGTATTGCCGCAATGGGTGGCGTACAGTCTTTACCGCTGGGAAAACAACATCCGCATGGCGGCGGTTTTGGGTTTCGTCGGGGCTGGAGGGCTGGGGCAGATGCTCTATGTGACCCTCAGCCTGTTCCAGCAGCCGCAGGCCATAAGTGTGATTATCGCCATGTTGCTGATGGTATTGCTGGTAGATGCCTTGAGTGCCTGGCTGAGAATCCGACTGGCTTGAATGAGGGCCGGATTCAGCCGGCGGCGCTACTCTTTTTCCTGCACCAACACCCAAGGGCGCACGACAACCGCCCATAGATTTTGCGGATCCCGCTCATGCCAGTCGGCAGCCTGTTCATCCGTTGCCACCGCCAACTTTCCAGCCTCCATCCAGGATTTGACCAGCGCGGCGTTGTCGCCAATCAACGCCTCAGCCGCTTCCACCAGATCCGTGTCTTTCGCCACCCAAAGTAACTGGCCGCGAGCAAAATGTGGCTCAAGCGTTTTCCATTCAATTTGGGCTGTCGCGCCCAGAATAGCGGCATAGGCATCTGAGGGGATGGACATTGGACGTCTCCTGCAAGGGTTGGCGCGGGCATATTAGCTGCTCATCATCGGGAAAACGAGACCTCTCTCTGGCGGCAATCAACCCAAGTGACCTCATATTGTCACCAATCGGTAATTTTTTTGCATTTTAGGGACATTTACAGACAAAACGAAGCCGCTTGATTCCCAGCATTGGTAGCCGTTGCTAAACTGCTCCGGTACAGTTCCAGGGAGAAGGCTTCGCCTGCACCCCCACGAGCTGTTCGATCTTACGGATAACCCCCAAGTGAGCACAAAAATGAAAAAGGCACACAAGAAAGCGCTTTCTCAGTTTATTGCGGTTGCCGCCATGGCCGGAGCCAGCAGTTTTGCACTGGCCGCCGACAACATCAAGATTGCCCTTGCGGGACCGGTAACCGGGCCAGTTGCCCAGTACGGCGACATGCAATTCACCGGCGCGAAAATGGCTATCGAGCAGATCAACGCAGCGGGCGGCGTAAATGGCGCCCAGCTGGAAGGGGTTGTATTCGACGATGCCTGTGACCCCAAGCAAGCGGTCGCCGTTGCCAACCGCATCGTGAATGAAGAGATTCAGTTCGTTGTTGGTCACCTCTGCTCAAGCTCTACCCAGCCCGCATCCGACATCTATGAAGACGAAGGCATTCTGATGGTGACCGCGGCGTCCACCAGCCCGGAAATCACCTCACGCGGCTATGAACTGGTCTTCCGTACCATCGGCCTGGACAGCCTCCAGGGCCCGACCGCTGGCAAGTACATTGTCGAGCAGGTCAAGCCGGAGAAAGTCGCCGTCATTCATGACAAGCAGCAGTACGGTGAAGGTATCGCAACAGCGGTACGGGACGTACTGATCGAAGGCGGCATTGATGTGCCGGTCTTTGAAGGCATCACCGCTGGCGACAAGGATTTTTCTGCACTGATCTCCAAACTGCGCCAGAGCGAAGTCGACTTTGTCTATTACGGGGGTTATCACCCTGAGCTGGGCCTGATCCTGCGCCAGGCAGCCGAGCGTGGTCTGGACGTCGGCTTCATGGGCCCGGAAGGTGTGGGCAACAGCGACATTTCGGCCATCGCCGGGGAAGCATCGGAAGGACTGCTGGTTACCCTGCCCAAGGCATTCGATGAAGATCCGAAGAACGCTAAACTGGTAGAAGCCTTTAAAGCCAAGAACGAAGACCCTTCCGGTCCGTTCGTCTTCCCAGCTTACGCTGCGGTGCAGATAATTGCCGACGGCATCAAGCTAGCCGGCTCTACCGACACCGAGGAAGTCGCCGAGGCGCTACGCTCGAACAGCTTCGATACGCCTACCGGCGTGCTGAGCTTCGACGAAAAAGGCGACCTGAAGGATTTCAATTTCGTGGTTTACGAATGGCATGCTGACGCCACCAAAACTGCCTTGACCGAGTAATGCACCAAGCCTCAGGCCCGTCGGACATGTTCCGTCGGGCCTGATTTTTTTTAATGCCCGTCTGTTCTGACCAGCATTGATCTTCCTGTCATTCCCAGGTGTTGTGGCCATGCCAGAGTCACTCTTTTACTTTATACAGCAGTTGCTCAACGGCCTGACCGTTGGCAGTACCTATGCCCTGATCGCCATTGGCTACACGATGGTGTACGGCATCATAGGCATGATCAACTTCGCCCACGGCGAGGTTTACATGATCGGGAGCTACATTGCCTTCACGGCAATCGCTGCTCTTGCCCTGTTTGGGATCGAATTTTTACCGTTGCTGATCATCGGTGCGTTTATCGTCAGCATGATCGTCACCAGCGCTTATGGTTACAGCATTGAACGCGTTGCCTACCGTCCCCTGCGCGGCGGCAACCGACTGATCCCGCTTATCTCCGCCATTGGCATGTCAATCTTTCTGCAAAACCTGGTGCGCCTGGCCCAGGGCTCGCGTGACATTGCCATGCCGACGCTGATTACCGGCGGTGTGAGCATTGGACCAGAGGATGCATTTAACGCCAACTTGTCTTATATGCAGATGATCATCTTTGCCGTCACGCTGATCACCATGACGCTGCTCACGCTGTTCATCACGCGTTCACGCATGGGCCGTGCCTGTCGCGCCTGCGCTGAAGACCTGAAGATGACCAACCTGCTCGGCATCAATACTAACGGCATCATCGCCCTGACCTTCGTCATAGGTGCGGCGTTGGCCGCTGTCGCTGGCGTATTGCTGGGTATGTACTACGGCGTGATCAACCCCTACATCGGCTTCATGGCCGGGCTGAAAGCCTTCACTGCAGCGGTGCTTGGTGGCATCGGCAGCATCCCGGGTGCAGTGCTAGGCGGGCTGCTATTAGGTGTGACCGAAGCCATGACTGCCGGCTATTTCAGTAGTGAATACAAGGACGTCGTGGCCTTCAGCCTGCTGATCCTGGTGTTGCTCTTCCGCCCCAGCGGCATCCTCGGCCGCCCAGAGGTGGAAAAAGTATGATGATTCAGAACCTCAAGCCGGCGGTGATTTCCGCCGTGGTAGTGGTGGTATTGACCGGCCTGTTGATGGGCGTGAGGCTGGAGCAACTGGGGACGGGGCTGACCGTCACCGGAGCCGGCCCTGACGTTTACTGGAAAATCGCCGCCGCTGCGGCGTTCATGTTCTTCTTCAATTTATTCCGCGATCACCTCAGCGCTTTATGGAAAGCGCTGCCTGGCATGCCTAAGACGCCGACCACATTGTCCGATGCGGCAGAAAAGCCGCTCGTGCGCCGCCTGTTCTGGTGTTTCCTGATTGCCGCAGCCCTGATCTGGCCATTCATGGCCAATCGCGGCGGAACTGATCTGGCGACACTGGTCCTGATCTACATCATGCTCGGCCTGGGTCTGAACATCGTGGTCGGTCTCGCTGGCTTGCTTGATCTGGGTTACGTCGGCTTTTATGCCGTCGGCGCGTACAGTTATGCCTTGCTGGCCATGTATTTCGGCGTCGGCTTCTGGACCGGACTGATCGCGGCAGGCTGCATGGCTGCCCTGTTCGGTTTTCTGCTTGGCTTCCCGGTGCTGCGTCTGCGCGGCGATTATCTGGCGATCGTCACACTCGGATTCGGTGAGATCATCCGCATCCTGCTGAATAACATGACCTGGCTCACCAACGGCCCGAACGGTATCGGCGGCATTCCCAAGCCGACCCTTTTCGGCCTGGAATTCAGCCGACGCGCGAGCGAAGGCATGCAATCGTTCCACGACTTTGTCGGTATCTCCTACGACTCGAGCCACAGGGTGATCTTTCTATACCTGCTCGCACTGCTACTGGTGCTGATCACGCTGTTTGTCATCAATCGTCTGCTGCGCATGCCCATTGGCCGCGCGTGGGAAGCCCTGCGAGAAGACGAAATCGCCTGCCGCTCGCTGGGTATCAACCCGACTGCAATCAAACTGAACGCGTTCACCATAGGCGCCACGTTCGCTGGATTTGCTGGCTGTTTTTTTGCCGCCAGGCAGGGATTCATCAGCCCGGAGTCGTTCACCTTTATCGAGTCGGCAATCATCCTGGCCATCGTTGTGCTGGGCGGCATGGGTTCGCAAGTCGGGGTCATTCTGGCCGCGATAATCATGACCGTATTGCCCGAAATGGCTCGCGAATTTAATGAGTACCGCATGTTGCTGTTTGGCTTGATGATGGTTCTGATGATGATCTGGCGCCCTCAGGGTCTGTTGCCGATGAAACGCCCGCACATGGAGTTAAGGACGTGACGTCTACTACACCTTTACTTGAAGTATCGGGGCT
Source organism: Halopseudomonas xinjiangensis (assembly GCA_011050525.1). Classification (GTDB taxonomy): domain Bacteria; phylum Pseudomonadota; class Gammaproteobacteria; order Pseudomonadales; family Pseudomonadaceae; genus Halopseudomonas; species Halopseudomonas xinjiangensis_A. Next base: position 6,688 of record DRFO01000016.1, on the reverse strand, counting down.
GACTATGCGCTTTGGCGGTCTCCTGGCTGTCGACGGCGTTGCCCTGAACGTATTCCCGCAGCAGATCGTTTCAATGATCGGCCCAAACGGGGCTGGAAAGACCACCGTATTCAATTGCTTGACCGGGTTCTACAAGCCCAGCGATGGCAAAATCATCTTCCGTGGGGAAGAAATCCAAGGCCTGCCTGGATTCAAGGTCGCGCGCAAGGGGATGATCCGTACGTTCCAGCACGTCCGCCTGTTCAAGGAAATGACCGTCCTTGAGAACCTGTTGATTGCTCAGCATCAGAGCATGAACACCAATATGCTGGCCGGGCTGTTCAAGACGCCGAGCTACCGTCGCAGCGAAAAGGAAGCCATGGACCGCGCAGCGTATTGGCTTGAGCGGGTCGACCTGAAGGAATTCGCCAACCGCAAGGCCAATACACTGGCGTACGGGCAACAACGGCGCCTGGAAATCGCTCGCTGCATGGTCACCCAGCCATCGCTGTTGATGCTCGATGAACCGGCCGCTGGCCTCAACCCGCGCGAGACCGAAGATCTGAAGGTTTTGATTGCCGAGCTGCGTCAGAACCACGATCTTACGATTCTGCTGATCGAGCATGACATGAAACTGGTAATGAGCATTTCCGATCACATCGTAGTTATCAACCAGGGTTGCCCGCTGGCACAGGGTACGCCTGAACAGGTTCGCCAGAACCCGGACGTCATCAAGGCCTACCTGGGCGAAACCTGAGGATACCCAATGTTGTATTTCAACAATGTATCGACCCATTACGGAAAGATTCAGGCACTGCACGGGATCAATATGGAGGTGCAGCGCGGCGAGATCGTAACCTTGATCGGTGCCAACGGCGCCGGCAAAACCACCTTGCTCATGACGCTTTGTGGCGACCCCAAAGCGACTACCGGGAGTATCCGTTATCAGGGCGAAGAGCTGACCACCAAGACTACCGCTGAGATTATGCGGATGGACATTGCCATCGTGCCGGAGGGCAGGCGCGTCTTTTCACGACTGACCGTCGAAGAAAATCTCGGCATGGGCGGGTTTTTTGTTCAAAAGGATGATTTCCAACGTCAGTTGGATACAACTCTAGCGCTATTCCCACGGCTGAAAGAGCGCTACCAGCAGCGCGCCGGTACCATGTCTGGCGGGGAGCAACAGATGCTCGCCATCGGACGGGCTTTGATGAGCAAGCCGAAATTGCTGTTACTGGATGAACCTTCGCTGGGACTGGCACCGATCATCATTCAACAGATATTCGAAATCATCGAAGAACTTCGCAGGCAAGGCGTCACTGTGTTTCTGGTCGAACAGAACGCCAATCAGGCGCTGAAACTGGCCGACCGGGGCTACGTCATGGAACATGGGCACATCGTCATGCAGGATACTGGCGAGGCGCTGCTTGCCAGCCCTGAGGTCCGTAGCGCTTACCTCGGCGCTTGAGGCCGCCAGGGACGGCGGGCCTCAGCGATGCTCCTAGAGCGTAAGCGAGCTTTTATAGGCACAGCCACTCAGTCGCTTGCCCTTTACTACCAACGTAGCAGTGTAATGTTTGAAATCACCGGAATGGTCAAAACAGTCCTGCGGATAAAGCCATAGTTCAAGCGTCGCATCGCGCTCGGAACGAAAACTCATCGATCCATCCGGTAGTTGTTCGGAGATTATCGACACCGGCCCGACCTCTTCGCTCTCCTCGCCGGTAAACTGAATCCCCTGGGATGCTATTGCTAGACTCCATGAATGATGCAGCCCGTTAGCCGCCCATTGGGTCGCAGGCTGCTGGCCCGCACAGCCCTCGCCAGCCGACTCCATGCGCAGTATCTGTAATGGTTCGACTGTGCCATCCCGGCGAACGTCTGCTTCCATATCCACGAAAATGGCAGTCTGACCCGGCTGCGCAACCCGCTCGAACAATCTTTCGAGCCGCTCTGTCGGTCTCAGCTCGACTCGGTCCGGATCACCACAGCGGGCCATCCACCATTCGCCTTCACGGTGTTCCAGCAAACCCGTAATACGTTCGCCGGACGTAGAGCCTGGCCCTTGCAACATGGCACAGCCGGGTATCGTCGAAACGGCGATACCCATCAAGAGCGGAGAAAGTAGCTTCAAGCTGGGTTTCATAATGTGAACTGCCTTGCTAATTGCACTTTAATATAGAAAATAGCGTCTTGCATCCGGTCACAAAACCGATTCGGAATGGTAACCTGTGCAAAGTTTGAGCTGCCACTCTACTCCAACTTTTTCTTCCAGGTCTTTGATAATCCGGACGCATTATGAAAACTCTAAAAATCCTCGCCCTTTGCTCCGTCATTCTTACTGTCGCAGCCTGCGCTTCCAAGGCTCCAGAACCTGTGCAAGTTCCAGTTGCCCAATGGGCTGAACCTCGTATCGTCGGTCTGACCGCCCTTGCCGAAGCCGAAGGTTTCGAACTGGAGCGAGATGGCGATCAGATTCGCATCATCATCCCGATCAATGGAAACTTTCATCCCAAGCGCACCCTGTTGCTGCCCTCGGGCCTGGTGCCCATCAGCAAAGTAGCCAAGGCTCTCAAGAATGACAGCGGAAGCCAGTTTGTCGTGGTCGGCCATAGCGACAGCGCGGGTGACAAGGAGCTGAACGCACAGCAGAGCCTGGAGCGCGCCCAACAGGTCGTCAACATTCTGATGCTTGGGGGCGTCAGCCGCCAGCGTTTGCAGCTGGTCAGCATGGGGGAGAACGAGCCGCGTGCTGATAATGGTACCGAGACCGGCCGAGACCTGAATCGCCGGGTGGAAATCGTGATGACGCCCTACCCGACCACCACCAGTGTCGCAATGGCGAAATAAACACAGGCCTCGCAGAGACTGCCTACAGTTTGGCCTGACGCAATAACGATAATCCGCACAGCCTGATATGCCTGACGTAAAATGGCGCGTTTCGCGTTTGAGACGCGCCTGACTACGGAAGTTCCTATGACTGAAAGCCCCCTCCCCCGGGCAATCGCCCTGTTGCCGCTGCTGGTTTTCCTGCTGATCTTTCTAGGCAGCGGCCTCTATTACACGCTGATTGGCACCGAGTTCGCTTTCTATCAGCTCAAAGCACCCGTAGCGATTTTGCCGGCGATCGTCCTGGCCATGCTCCTCGCTCGCGACAAGCTGAACACTAGCCTGGACACCTTCATCGCAGGCATCGGCGACAGCAAACTCATTACCATGGTCCTGGTGTTCTTGCTGGCTGGCGCCTTCGCCACTGTAACCGAGGCCATAGGCGGCGTTGACGCTACCGTGAACCTGGGCCTGAGCTTCATTCCCCCTGCCTTGGTGCTTCCAGGACTTTTTCTGATTGGCGCTTTTATCGCGACCGCAATGGGTACCTCCATGGGCACCATTGGCGCATTGGCCCCCGTTGCGCTTGGCTTTGCCGAAGCTACCGGCCTCTCCATTCCAATGGCGATGGGTGCGGTAATTGGTGGCGCGATGGCCGGTGACAACCTATCGATCATCTCGGATACCACCATCGCCGCGACACGCACGCAAGGCGTTGCCATGCGCGACAAATTCAAGCTCAACCTGATGATAGCCCTGCCCGCCGCCGCACTGACCGTGCTTCTGCTAATCGTGCTGGGCGACAGCGCCAACGAACCGGTTGTGGCAAATTACGATGTGCTGCTGGTGCTGCCTTACATAGCGGTACTGGCGTTGGCGCTGGGTGGGCTGAACGTATTCGCGGTACTCATGACGGGGATAATTCTATCGGGACTTACCGGCCTGCTGGCGACTGACGGATACGCGATCGAAACGTGGGGCAACGACATTTACCGCGGTTTTGAAAGCATGCTCGAAATCACCGTGCTGTCGATGTTCATCGGCGGCCTGTCTGCGATAATGAAACGCGAAGGTGGCCTGGCGTGGCTCCGGCACAGCATTCAAAGCATGGTAACCCGGCTAGGCAAAGCCGGTCGTCGCAGCGGCGAAAGCGCCATTGCGGTGTTGGTCAGCGTCGCCAACCTGTTTGTAGCCAACAACACAGTCGCTATCATCATCAGCGGCAGCGTTGCCCGCGACCTTGCAGAACACTATGACGTAGACCGGCGCCGCAGCGCCAGTTTGCTCGACATCTTTTCCTGCGTTATACAAGGATTGATCCCCTACGGAGCGCAAATTCTCCTGGCGGGCTCGCTGGCCAGCGTATCCCCGTTGGTGTTGGTTGGGCAGGTGTACTATTGCTGGCTGCTGGGACTGGTCGCAGTGGCAGCTATTGTGATCGGGCTTCCCAGAATGAAGGGCGAACCCCAGCCGGTTTGATTGGCTGGTTCGCCAACCGGCGCCTGCATCACGATTTACATCTTCGGCGGAGCCTAGTATGTCCGGTAAAACTATCAACAGTGCCATTATGCTTTTGGTTATCGGCAATGCTCTGGCGCTAGTCTCCGATGTATTCATCAAGATCCTCGATCAAGGTGCACCGATTTTTCAATTCGCCTTCATGCGTTGCGTGATCACCCTGGCACTGCTAGTGCCGCTCTGGCGCCAACTGGATAGCCGGCGCTTCTTCGAGGGCGGTAGGCTGCACTTCATCCGCGCGCATATTCACCTGATTGGCATACTGTGCATGGTCGTGGCGCTGGCTAGCCTGCCGTTGGCAACAGCTAACGCCGTGTTCTACGCCGCGCCGATTCTTGTGATGATCCTATCGGTACTGTTCTTTGGTGAACGCATGACCGCTCTGAGCCTGACCGCGGTGATCAGCGGCTTTGCCGGAATACTGGTAATCCTCCGGCCTGTAGATGTCAGTTGGGCGGCCCTGGCTGCCCTTGGCTCAGCCGCCTCTCTGGCACTTAACGCTGTGCTGGTTCGCAAGCTGCCGGCTAAGCAGTCCACCGCCCACAAGCTGTTTTTGAACTATTTGATGATTACCCCAATCTGCCTGGCCTTTTAGCTGTAGAGCCGCTGCTTTTTCGTTAGACGTTAGTCCGCTTAATGTGCCAACAGAGCGCCACATGCAAGTAGTCCCGCGACGATAGCGAGAGAGAAAAAGAGGATCCACCCATTGAGCGGCAGGTTCGCACCCGGATATTGGTTTTCCTGGGAAGTTCTAGCACCAGCTCGTACATCACACTTCTCCAGACACGCTGCAGTATCGAGCTGGTGCTCAACATTCCCAGGCAAAGGCAAAAACAGAGCCGGTTCGTTCACTACCGTGCCAGTCGGTTTTCCCGCTTCAGGTTATCCATCAGTTTTTTTGCACCCAGAATGCCCAATAAACCGACCGGTACGAAGGGGATGCACCCGACAATGAAAACAATCGCACCCAATCGAGCCTGTCCTCCAATCACCAACAATATTCCGGTGACGTTGAGGATGACGAAGGGAATTATCCAGATAAACAGCTCAGCGTAATGAGGATCGCTAGCTACCCAAATAACCACTAAAGCATGTATCAAAGTACCAACAAACATTCTGTAATCTACATCAGCCATGACTTCCATCTCCTTTTTTTATGCTCGTATTCAATAACCAGACTTTCTAGACCGCCCGGTTCATTTTCTTCATGCGTTACCTCTAATCAACATATTCGACGAACGCCGCCATTTCGTTAAAACGCTCACGCGTGTTGATTTCATGTACCCGTAGCCGCATCTCGGCGAGCTTGGCTTCCCAGGTGGTGTCGTCCATGTCTCGCCAGTAACGCGGGTTGCGTCCGTTGTGCCGGTCATATTCAGAGGTCACCGGATCCTGCTCGCGGTGCGGCTCGAACAGCGGGATATCCGGCAGCGGACGGCTGATGTCCATATAGTTCTGCACGAAGTCCCAGCCGGCATAGTGCGGCTCCGGTTCGCTATCACGCGGCACGAAAACATCCAGGTCAATGACGTGATTGCGGTAGCGGTGGGCCATATACAGCTGGTAAAACATATGGCCCTGACGGGTCGGACCGCTGCCTACGTAAGCGTCGAACTCATGGAACGGATAGACGAACTCGCCAATCAGCCCCTCGCTTTTGTACTTACCCATATTGTCGTAATCGAAGAGGGTCACCATCCCGGTACGCCGGTTGAGCTCCCAAAGTGGCCCCTTGGAGGGGCGCATAAACCAGTTCGGGAGTTTATGGACGACGAAGGAGCCGATGGCCCAGCAGGCTAGGGGTAGCCCCAGAAATAAGGGAGCGGTTTCTACCACAAGGCCTACCAGTCCTTTCCAGAAACCCTCTGGACTAACATCTGCGATTAATAGCCAGCTAGGGGGGGATAACATCAGCATTGCCCAAAATACAAACCTCCCCCCTCCCCTCAAATAAAACCAGAACGCACTGCGTTTGGACATGGGCGCACACCGGTAGCGCTCATGATCGATTATCTGGTGATAATCCAATTTTTCGTATGCCTGCTCCTTGCGTTGGCCGCTCTCTATTTCTGCCTCATATTGTTCCATGGCCCGCATATCGGAAGGGCTAGTGCATGTCAACATGCTGGTTGGCACGAGATCCTGAGTAACGCCCCAAGGCAACCGTGCGGTGGAAAATCGTCGCAACCAACTGCGCCTTTCAGGGACTGGATGTTTCGGAATGGTGTCGGGGCGATAAGCCGTCTCGGCGTAATAATTGTTCATGACGGTACTCGTTCCGGCTTGGCTTCTTCGACGCCATGGCTACGTTCGCTGGCCCAGAAGACCTGGCGATGGCTTTTGAATTTTGCCGTTCCATGTT
>DRFO01000015.1 GCA_011050525.1 Halopseudomonas xinjiangensis | reverse complement strand
CCTCTCCAGAGCGGCGCATTCTACGCCTTCCCTCCAATCTGTCAACCCCTAAATTATCGCTAACTTATTGATTGCTAAACGCTTTATCCAAAGCGTCTCGACTCGAGAGAGGCGCATTATAGGCCCCTGAGTTTTGCCGTCAAGCGGTTTATGGCAGATATCTCAGGATTCGCCTGATTCCGGCTTCACCGGCGTCTTGTCTTGCTTTTTCAGACGCCACATCATCAAGGCAGGGCCTGACAGGGTATAGGCAACAAATATAAACCACAGTATCCGAGACGGGTCCGTAGAAATAATAGCGAAAACCAGTACGACCAGCAGAATCACGAAAAAGGGTACGCGACCCTTCATATCCAGATCTTTAAAGCTGTGGTACTTGACGTTGCTAACCATGAGTACGCCACCCAGAGCGGTGAGCAACCCGACCAGCAGCGAAATTTCCCCGCCTTCAATCCCGAAATCACTCAGCGCCCATACCATGCCCGCAACCAGGCCGGCAGCGGAAGGACTGGGCAAGCCCGTGAAATAGCGCTTGTCTTCGTCCCCGATATGGGTGTTGAAACGAGCCAACCGCAGCGCGGCGCCCGCAACGTAGATAAACGCAAAGATCCATCCCACTTTCCCAAGGTCCGCCAGTGCCCAGGTAAATGTTACCAGTGCAGGGGCCACGCCAAACGCGACCATATCGGACAACGAGTCGTATTCCGCGCCGAAAGCGCTCTGCGTGTTAGTCATACGAGCTACACGACCGTCTAGCCCGTCAAGCACCATCGCAACGAAGATCGCTATGGACGCATTGGCGAAATTACCATCCATGGCACTGACTATCGCATAGAAGCCCGAGAACAAGGCCGCCGTGGTAAACAGATTGGGTAATAGATAAATTCCCTTGTGACGGATTTTCTTTCCGTCCGGGCCATGCACTTCCTCGACATGCTCATCAATTGGAAGAAGCAGGCTGGGTATCTCCTCCCCTTCCTGTTTTTTGTCGTGCTCTGGATGGTCGTTCATATTGCTACCTTTACCTGTACCGAAGATGACAGTGTGGCAACTCGGCCCGGAAATGGCCAGCGCAGGAAGGAACCCGGGCATAAAAAACGCGGCCGAAGCCGCGTTTCTCATTGGATCGCTGCAGATCAGTTTCTGGTCTTGTCCACGATCTTGTTAGCCGAGATCCAGGGCATCATCCCCCGCAGCTTCTCACCCACCTGCTCGATCGGATGCGCTGCGTTGTTACGCCGGGCGGCCGTCATGGAAGGATAATTGTGAGCACCTTCAGCGATAAACATTTTGGCGTATTCGCCGCTCTGGATGCGCTTGAGTGCATTACGCATAGCCTCGCGCGACTCCGCATTAATCACCTCGGGTCCGGTGACGTACTCACCGTACTCGGCATTGTTCGAGATGGAGTAGTTCATGTTGGCGATGCCGCCTTCGTACATCAGGTCGACGATCAGCTTTAACTCGTGCAAACACTCGAAATAAGCCATTTCCGGCTCATAGCCAGCTTCAACCAACGTCTCGAAACCAGCCTTCACCAATTCCACCGCACCGCCACACAATACTGCTTGCTCACCAAACAGATCCGTTTCGGTTTCATCTTTGAACGTGGTTTCGATAATGCCGGTGCGGCCGCCGCCTACGCCACTGGCGTAGGAGAGCGCCACATTCTTAGCATTGCCCGATGCGTCCTGGAAAATAGCGACCAAGTCGGGAATGCCGCCACCTTTGGTGAACTCGGTGCGAACGGTGTGGCCCGGCGCCTTGGGAGCGATCATGATCACGTCCAGATCCTTGCGAGGCACGATCTGGTTATAGTGGATAGCGAAACCGTGGGCAAAAGCCAACGTCGCGCCCTGCTTCAGATTCGGCTCGATCTCGTCTCTATAAAGCTGTGACTGGAACTCATCCGGCGTAAGAATCATGACAACATCGGCAGCCGCTACGGCTGCCGGTACGTCTGTCACCTTCAGACCATGCGCTTCTGCCTTGGCTACGGTAGGTGATCCGCTACGCAGACCGACTGTCACATCAACACCCGAATCCTTGAGGTTGCAGGCGTGGGCATGCCCCTGCGAACCGTAACCGATAATGGCTACTTTCTTGCCCTGGATGATGCTCAGATCACAATCTTTATCATAATAAACGTGCATGTAATTCCCCTATACAATGCAGGTCCAACCGGGACCTGCTGGCAAAATTAAATACTCAGAACCTTCTCGCCCCGAGCAATACCCGATACACCGGTACGTACAACTTCCAATACAGAAGTAGGTCCGACCGCCTCGATGAAACTGCTCAGCTTGTCTGACGTGCCGGCAAGCTGGATAGTGTAAACGCTGCTGGTGACATCAACGATCTGCCCGCGGAAGATATCGGTGGTCCGCTTCACTTCGGCGCGCTGAGCGCCAGTGGCCTTGATCTTCACCAACATCAATTCGCGCTCAATGTGAGCCCCTTCTGACAGATTCACCAGCTTGACCACTTCGATCAACTTGTTGAGATTCTTGGTAATCTGCTCAATAACCTCATCATGTCCGACAGTGGTTAGCGTCAGCCGCGACAAGGTAGGGTCTTCAGTCGGCGCTACGGTCAGCGTTTCAATGTTGTAATTGCGCTGCGAGAACAGTCCAACCACACGGGACAAGGCACCAGGCTCGTTTTCCAGCAGCACGGATATAATGTGTCTCATCAGGTGCGCTCCGTCTTGCTCAGCCACATGTCGCGCATCGATCCATCCTTGATATGCATCGGATAGACATGCTCGGAATCGTCAACTCGGATATCCATGAACACCAGTCTCTTGGTATTTGCAAACGCCTCCTGCATGGCCGGCTTCAGATCCTCAGGCTTCTCCACACGCATGCCGACATGGCCATAGGATTCGGCCAGCTTGATGAAGTCCGGCAAAGATTCCATATAGGAGTGCGAATAGCGGCTACTGTACTGCATGTCCTGCCACTGACGAACCATGCCTAACGCCTGATTGTTCAGCGTGATGATTTTCACAGGCAAGTCGTACTGCAAACAGGTGGACAGCTCCTGGATGTTCATCTGAATACTACCCTCTCCCGTGACGCAGGCGACTTCGGCATCGGGATAATGAAGCTTGACGCCCATCGCCGCAGGCAACCCAAAGCCCATCGTTCCCAAGCCGCCGGAATTGATCCACCGGTTCGGCTTGGCAAAAGGATAATATTGGGCTGCAAACATCTGATGCTGACCCACGTCTGACGTGATATAGGCGTCGCCTGCGGTCACCTGGTACAGCGTCTCGATAACGGACTGAGGCTTGATGATCGAGCCGTCACCCTTGTCATAGGGGAACAACCCACGGCTACCGCGCCACTCCTCGATCTGCTTCCACCAACTAGCCATCACGTCTTTAACCGGACGCAGATTGGATTCGCGGCATATCGAAAGCATCTCGTTAAGCACGCTATCAACCGGACCGACAATGGGGATATCCGCACGAATGGTCTTGGAAATGGACGCAGGATCTATGTCGATATGAATGACCTTGGCGTTCGGGCAAAACTTGCTGGCACCGTTAATCACCCGATCATCAAAGCGAGCACCCACGCACAGAATCACGTCGCTGTGGTGCATGCTGACGTTGGCCGTGTAGCTTCCATGCATGCCCAGCCAGCCGATGAATTGCGGGTCATTACCAGGAAACGCCCCCAACCCCATCAGGGTATTGGTGACCGGCACCCCGAGCTCCCGCGCAAGCTCGGTCAACTGCGCCGAAGCGCCGCCCAGAATGACACCGCCGCCGGAGTATATGATCGGGCGCTTGGCTTCCGCGATCAGTTCCAGCGCTTTGCGAATCTGACCAGTGTGACCACGAACCGCAGGATTATATGAGCGCAGCTTGACCTTCTTCGGGTAGCTGTATTCAAACTTCTCGGCAGGATTGGTCATATCCTTTGGAATATCAACGACCACAGGACCGGGTCGACCTGTCTGAGCGATATAGAATGCCTTCTTTATCACTTCAGGAATTTCGCGCGGATCCTTGATCATGAAGCTGTGCTTCACGATAGGACGGGAGATTCCCACCATATCCGTTTCCTGGAAAGCATCGGTGCCGACCATATTGCTGGCAACCTGCCCAGAAATCACCACCATGGGAATCGAATCCATATAAGCAGTGGCGATACCCGTAATGGTGTTGGTTGCCCCAGGCCCGGATGTGACCAATACCACGCCCGGCTTTCCAGACGCGCGAGCATAACCATCAGCCATATGCGCTGCAGCCTGCTCGTGTCGCACCAATACGTGGACGACATCGTCCTGGCGGAAGATCGCATCATAAATATGCAGCAGAGCACCGCCAGGGTACCCGTAAATATACTTAACACCCTCGTCACGCAAAGAGCGGACGACCATCTCAGCGCCGGATAATAGCTCCACTTAGAATCACCTCTAGCTTGCCGTCCGCCAAGGCGGACAGCTGGGTACCTGTTTACTGCTCGGCAGAGCATGGGCAACGGTGGCTGCCATGCATCAGCTTGACTACGTGCATTGGAGACGGATTCAATGCTTATCGAAACCGCCTCACCCAGCGCGAGGTAGCGCGTGCGGGTGCCAGGCCAGGAGCTAGCGGGGTCTCGCCTCCTGGTTTGAGCAACAAAGCTCGCCGCCCCGGCTACCGTGTAGGCTCCGACGACAACGCGCTTATGAGAACCACGAATTGTTTACACTCAAGCGTTACAAGTCAAGTAAGTTAGCCAAAAGCATAAGGATTAAGCGTATACGTCATATACCCTTGCATGTCCGTTTAGCTATAGTGAGCCAAACTATCAGAGTGACGTCTAAATCAAGGAAGGAGATTCGCATGTACAAGGTTTTAACTGCATTGATACTTGGCCTTGCCTGTTCGGGTGCACTGGCAACGTCAATGTATACGTGGACCGATGCTCAGGGCCGGACTCAGTACGGACAACAACCTCCCGCTAATCAGCCTTATCAGCGGGTGGACATCAAATCCCCACCTCCCCCCGGTGGCGAGCTAAGGAGCCCGGCACCTCTGGAAATGAAAAAGAAGGAGGTCTCCGAAGAACAACAGGCAAGCCAGAAAAAAACGACAGCTGAAGCACAGCAGCGAGCGCTTGAATGTGAGCAGTTGAAAGCCAATCTTTCGACACTTACCGGAAATCCTCGCCTCAGCAGGACCAACGACGCCGGTGAAGTTGAAAGAATAAGCGAAGAAGAAAGGCAGGACCTGATCACCAAAACCCGGAGCGATCTGGAAACCTATTGCCAGTAAAGCCTGCCTTTACCCCAGTTTGGAAGCGAGCCGGTCTATGCGTTGAAGTATTTCAATCAAGGCGAACCGGCCTCGTCCCAAGTATGCGAAAGCCTCTTCTCCCATGGGAGCGATACTGAAACTGGACGGTAACTCCGCGCCGTGCTCGATTATCGCTACCATGCGCGGGATAAATGTCCATTGTAACCATTGGTCATAGCTCAGCGTATCGACGCTAAACGGAAGACTACTGGCAAGGCGCTCGGCAGACGGGGCATGCTGAGCCCACAAACCCTGCAGGCGAAGCTCCTGCTGCAAATCAAGAATGGCGTCTGCCAGCTCCTGCCAAAGCTCATCTGTCACAGGGTTACGCGCGCCTTCTGGCGAGCTTCTGCGGCGCCAGCACTGTTACCCTGACTTTCACGAGCCTGAGCTATTAGATTCCACAGCCCCGCCTGGAGTGTCGAACGACCGCCGGCATAGGAAAGCCCCCGTTGAGCAAGCTGCTCTGCTTGCGCTGCATCTCCCTGAGCGAGACGAACCTGTGCCAACCGATAGAGCACCTGCGGTTCACGCGGTGCGATTCGCATAGCTCTTTCGAGGCTGGCTGAGGCGTTAGTCAGATCGCCCCTGTTTTCCTGGTCACGCGCCACGGTCAGCAAGGCGAGCACAGGGCCATCCAGCTGCTCATCCGCCTGAAGGGAGCCGGAATCGCCCCCCGAGGGCGTAGCTGTGGATCTTTGCGGGTCTTGACTGGGACGCTGCTGCAATGAGGGCTGAACATCAAGCGGATAGGACTGGATAGCGCGTGACCCACCGGCATCGTCTGGAATCATGACCACCACCCCGCTCTCAGCGGGCGCGGACTGCTGCTCCTGACCAGGCGTCATGCCCGCGCCAGCATTGAGGCTTTCGTTGGAAATGGCGCGGCTCGAATCCACCACCGGAACGGTACCACCAGATCCGGCGCAGCCAACCAGCACCAACACAGAACTCGCCAACAAGCCTGTTCGTAACGTCATCATTACCCTGTTCCTCATAAATTATGGCAGCCAATCCCGGATTACATCCATCACTCGACTGGCTCCTTCCTTGACCGCCTCGGTGTTGATGATCGGCCTGCATCCTGGGCCGGGTAATGGTGCGTAGCCCGTACGAAACGGGACCTGCACGCTATCCGGACAACTTGGATCGCTTCCCAGGCCTGTCACAACATCAATCCACGCCATTTGAATACTTTCCGGCGGCGCGGGGGATAGCCCGACCGGATGGGCTTCACGCATAAAAGCAGCCCAGACCTGAAGCGCACCGGTAGCCCCGGTCAGGCGCGTCTGACCATTATCATCCCGACCTAACCAGCTAACCGCCAAGAGGTCTTCTGAAAAGCCTGCGAACCAGCTGTCTCGCAGATCATTGGTAGTACCGGTTTTGCCCGCCAACCGTATAGTTGGTGAAATCTGATTGTACGCCGAACGACCGGTACCTTCAGTCATTGTGCGACTCATTGCTTCCTGCATCAGATAAATGGTTGCCGAATCGAAACGCTGCTGAACGGCAAAAGGATAACGACCCAACGGCTCGCCGTCAGTTGCCAGCACGCTGCGAATGGCCCGCAGGGGCGTATTGAAGCCGCCGTTAGCCAACGTCTGATACATATCGGTGACTTGTAGCGGAGTCATGGCCCCAGAGCCCAGCAACATAGACGGATACGGCCGCCAACCATGCTGCACCCCCATTCGCTCGACCGTTTTCAACACCTGGGGCACACCCAACTCCATACCGAGCCTGACCGTCGCCTGATTGTATGAACGGCTGAGCGCCTGATGCAGCGGCACCAGGCCGTGGCTTTCGCGATCATAGTTCTGTGGCGTCCAGGTTCTGCCTGGCTCTGCATCCAGAGTAATGGGAGAGTCATCAATCGGCGTAATCAGCGAGTATTTCTGTGGCTGCTCCAGCGCCGTCAGGTAAATAGCCGGCTTGATCAAAGAGCCGATCGGCCGCGTGGCATCGAGCGCTCGATTGAACCCCGAAAACTGCGGATTGCGGCCGCCAACCAGCGCTAGCACTTCCCCGGTCTGGGCGCTCGTTACGACCATCGCACTTTCCATCTCGACGTCTCCAGGCGCCGGCCCAAGACGCTTGAGCGTACCTTCTACTGCCCGCTCGGCTTTGCGTTGCAGTAACGGGTCGAGACTGGTAAAGATTCGCAGTCCTTCGCTGGTCAGATCTTCCTCGCGGTACTCATCACGCAATTGACGCTTGATAAGATCCATAAACGCCGGATAGTTAGTGTCTGCCAGACGGCCTCTTGCAGCGACGTCGAGGTCTCTGGCCTGAGCTTGCTGCGCGATCGACTCGGAGATCATCCCTTGCTCAGCCATCATCTGAATAACCAGATCCCGCCTGGCCTTGCTTCTTTCGGGGTGACGTCGGGGGTTGTAAAAAGAAGGCCCTTTCACCATACCGACCAACAGCGCGACCTGGTGCAATTGCAGTTCGCGAAGGGGCTGCGCAAAGTAATACTGACTGGCGAGGCCAAAACCATGCACCGCGCGCTGGCCATCCTGACCAAGGAACACTTCGTTAAGATAAGCCTCGAGAATTTCTTCCTTTGGGTAATGCAATTCCAGCAGCACCGCCATGATCGCTTCAGTTCCCTTACGTATCAGGCTTCTGTCGCTGGTGAGGTAAAAGTTTTTTACCAACTGCTGGGTAAGGGTGCTCCCTCCCTGCACAACACTTCCGGCAGTAAAGTTGACATAGGCTGCACGCAATATGCCCTTTGGGGACACACCAAAATGGTTGAAAAATTCCCGGTCTTCCACCGCAACCAGCGACTCGACCAGGTAAGGCGGCGCTTGATCCAGCTGAATCAATACCCGGTCTTCGTTATGCGCCGGATAAATTCCCCCAATCAATAGGGGCTCCAGCCGTGCCATGACCAGATCGCCCGCTCCGGAAAACGCTGAAATCTGCGGTCCTTCGAAGCGGACGCTCACTTTCTGCGCAGGCTCGACCCCTTCCGGGAATTGAAAGCCGCGGGTATGGACGTCTACGCGGTTGCCGGATACCGCCACCAAGCCAGGAACGCGGGCGGACTCCGAGTTACGGTAACCCAGCGCACCGAGTTCGGTCAGAAAATCGTCTTTGGTCAGACGCTGGCCAGCGTAGAGCTCCAAAGGTCTGGCGAAAACCTTAGCCGGCACTGCCCAGCGCTTACCGGAGAACTTCTCCTGCACAACGGCGTCCAGATAAATGACCAGCCCGGCAAAAACGACCAGCCCCACCAAGGCAAGCTTGAATAACCAGCCAGATGAGCGCTTCCAAAACCCGGCTTTCTTGGCCGTACGTCCCCTGCGTTTTCTTCCCATAATCCTCAAAACGACCCCTAACGGTTGCACCCGCATCAAACACGGGTATTTAAGGAAGGTTGGCCTGCGGTGTGCCAGCCTTCATAATGCCTTTATCGCCAGTTCAAGCAAGGATACAACGTGAGTCAGACACTGCTTAATGCTTTGCAAGACCCCGCACTATTCAATCATCCAGTCACCGGCTTCACCTTGATGGAAACCCATATTTCCTGGGTGCTGCTGACGGGCGACTACGTCTACAAAATCAAGAAACCAGTGGACTTTGGCTTTCTCGATTACTCCACCCTGGATCAACGTGCCCATTTCTGCAAAGAAGAACTGCGCCTCAATCGAAGGCTTGCTCCAACATTGTACCTCGACGTAGTGCCCGTTCGCGGTAGCGAAGTGGCGCCGAGTCTTGAGGGCGAAGGCCCGATCATCGAATACATGGTCAAAACCCGTCAGTTCAAGCAGGAGGACCTGCTGGGCAACAAGCAGCGAGCAGGGACCCTTAACCCAGATCACATCGATTCTCTGGCCGTCACGCTTGCAGCATTCCATGGCCAGATAGACCGCGCCGGGCTCGATACACCATGGGGCGAGCCCGAACAGGTGCACGCTCCGGTTGCACAAAACTTCGAGCAGATCCGCTCAATGCTGACCGACCCGGCGAACCTGGCCCAGCTCGAACAACTCGAACTCTGGGCGCATACTACCTTCCAACGACTAAATCCCCAACTGGCCCAGCGAAAAGCAGAAGGATTTGTTCGCGAGTGTCATGGCGACATTTATCTGGACAATGTAACGATGGTAGATGGCGTCGTGACGCTTTTCGACTGCATCGAGTTCAACGAAGCCTTTCGCTGGACCGACGTCATGAGTGACGTAGCGTTCATGGCCATGGACCTCGAAGATCGTGGTCTCGCCAGCCTTTCGCAGCGATTCGTCAACGGCTACCTGGAAAAGACGGGCGACTATTCCGGCCTGATGCTGTTGAATTATTACAAAGCTTATCGAGCCATGGTCAGAGCCAAGGTTGCGCTGTTGCGCCTGGGACAGCCCGGTGTCAGCGACGACGAGCGAGAGCAGGTGCTGGGTCGCTATAAAAGCTATGCCAATCTGGCCGAACGCTACACTGAAATCCCACAGCGCTTTGGCTTGCTCACCCACGGAGTTTCGGGATCTGGCAAAAGCACTTTGACGCTCAAGCTGGTGGAGCAACTAGGCGTCATCCGCATACGCTCGGATATCGAAAGGAAACGCCTTTCTGGTAGCTCCGACCCCGGAAAGGCAGCGGTCGATCTTTATAGCGATACGCGGTCCGAGCAGACCTATACCCGACTCGGCATTCTGGCATGCCAGGTTCTGTCTGCTGGTTATCCCGTCGTGGTCGACGCAACGCACCTGAAACACAGCCAGAGAGAATCGATACAACGGAGAATTGAGGAGCAATGCGCTCCCTGCGTCATCATTCATTGCCAGGCACCGGCTGAAACTATCGAGACATGGATCAACCAACGCGCGGCTCGAGGCGACGATCCCTCAGACGCAGACATGAAAATAGTCCGCAAGCAGTTGGCCGAAACCGAACCGCTATCGGCCGAAGAACTGCAGCACAGCCTTGCAGTACAAACCGATCAGGAAGGTTCTGTGGAGAAACTGCTGGTCGCGTTACGCAAACGAATCTAGCAGGCCGTTGCCCCTGGCTGTACGGATCATCAGGGGAGCACTACACTGATTTCGGGAACAAATAAAAAGAAGCCCGAACTCATGAGTCAACCAATCGACAAGCTGGAGTTATGTCCGGCGTCTAGCTCAACGTTGCATGCCTGCCCTGCTGGTGCCTCAGCGAATGATGAGCGGGGTAGGCATGACTGACGATGAACTTCTCAAGCTGAGAAATCTAGGCAAGACGTCCGCGCAATGGCTTCATGCCACAGGCATTCATACACTTGATGAGTTGCGCCAACGAGGTCCGGTGAGTTGTTACTGCGCGGTGCGTGCGCGGGGTTTTCGGGCGTCCAAAGCACTTCTGTTTGCCATAGCCGGGGCGCTGGAAGATGTCCACTGGAACCAGCTTGATCCTGACTATAAGGCCTTGCTACTAGAGCAGCTCCGGCAGCGTCAGGATATCTGACAGATCAAAAAAGCCAAACTGCTCACACTCCAGACGTCCCATCACTTTCAAGCAGCCAAAAGGCAATTTATGTTGGCAGGATAACGCCGCAGTGCAGTATTGTATTCTCGTCGTAGAGGCCTTGTTAGACGCTGTCGTGCCGTGCAGCGCTTCCGACGTATCAGGACCAATAATACAAAAGGAATTTCAGCATGTATCTAATAGGTGAACAGCCCGCTTACGCTGAACAGCTAATAAGCACACTCCAGCGTATCCCCGAACAGTTGCTCACTGGCCTCGACCCCTGCGACAAGCCTGTTATTCTCGATTCGGTTGAAGACCTGTATCAAACCATCGGCAATAACCGGCTGTATCTACTCAAAAGTGGATTGCTGCATGCGCTGATCGACGGGAAACCGCTTTTCTACATGCAGGAGGGCGATCTTATTGGTCTGCGCCAGGGCTTGAGCACGGCCCCGTGCGTTTATATGAGCGAAGAACCTCTTGAGCTAATTCCCTACGACCGTGACGCGTTGTTCAAACACATCCACGCCAGCAGCGAACGGCAGGAACAGTTCACTCAGTATATTCTCGGCCAGGCCGCCCTGATGTCAGATGCTCTGGCGCGCACCAAGCCGGCCGAAATCAGACCCGTCACCGGCTTTCAGCATTTCCCCAGTGGTGCCGAACTTATTCGTCAGGGCGACGATGCGGACCATGTATTCATCATCACCGAGGGGCACGCCGAGGCGTTTGTAGAAGGAATCAAGGTAGGCGACGTACAGAAAGACGAGATCTTCGGCGCTATGGCCCTGTTCACCCGAGAGAAGCGCTCGGCTACGGTAATTGCCAGCGCCCCGACAACCGTCATGATGATTCCCAAGGATCAGTTCCTTGCCCTGATGCAAAGCAATCCTCGTATTGCCCACAGCCTTATTGAAAGCATGGCACGGCGTATCGATCTGATGAACAAGGAGCTCACTCGCTACAAGCAACTTAAATAAATTCATAGTCACGCTTGACATGCGAATGATAACGGTTATTATTAGCAACAAGTCATCGCGAGATGGCTTGGATAACCGGTTGTTGAAAGACAGACAGTTATCTCCTCATCAGGCTAATCACGGATTAGGCCCGCTCTCTGAGCGGGCCATTTTTTTGCCTGGAGATAGATGATAGGTTTATCGGCGGAGCCCTCGCGCTCACCAGTCAGCACAATGATCGACGGCAGGCATTGCAGCAGTCAACCAGATATAATCTGCCTGCTCCGCTCCCGGAATAGTCCCGCCAGCCTCTGCAAAAATCACCACAACAGGCGCTGCCGATGCTGACCAATGCAACGGAACTCCGATATCCTTGCGCACGTGGAAACTACCGCTCACCAGCAGGGCCGGCGGGCGAGCAAGCGCCATCACTTCTGCCATTCGTTGATCGCGGGCCTGTTGTATGGAGGCCATGGCGGGAAAGTGCTCTGCCGGGAGTTTTCCGCAGTGGGCATCGGCGATAATCTGTTCGATGCGTTCACGGGCCTGTTTGTCATAAGCTTCTGCCAGCCCAGGGGGTGTTTGGTAAATAGCCCTTATTTCTTCGCGGTCAAGGTTGGCAGCCAACAGCTGCTGCGGGGCCTTCAAACCCCAACGAACAAGCGCTCCGTAGCCATCCCAGTCCCAGGCCTCACCCCACTGCAGTGCTTCCCGTAGCGCGCCGTCCGCTGGTAGCCCGCGGCCATGTAACTGATTCAGGGCAGGTTGTTGAAACGGAGCCAACATCTCCATAACGAACGCACCCTGCGGCCGCTGCGCATGCAATTCTTTCAGCAGCCACAGCTGTAGCGAGTGATGGTCAGGGTTGTCATGCTTTTCCCCAAGGAGCACGTACTGCTCATTTCGTAATTGCTGCACCAGTTCCCGGGGCTGCAACCATCGTCCGGTTGCCAGGTCCAGCACCTGTCCCACCCGCGGATGGTCCTGATGTTCAGGGCTGATCCATGCTGGCAACTCGGCAGCCTGCAGGACAGCTGCACTCAACAGCAGAAAGCCAGCCAGTAACGATTTCATCGCCACCTCATATTATGATCAGGGGGGCGTCGTGCAGAGGATGGCGCTCCACTTGCACCGTCACGCCGAATACCTGCTGAATGCGGTCCGCCTCCAATACCTGCCAGGGAGAACCACAAGCAGACACCCGCCCCTGGTCAAGCAACATTATTCGATCTGCGTAGCGAGCCGCGAGATTCAGGTCGTGCAACACCACCAGAACCGCTCCACCAGCAGCCGCGATGTCGCAGGCCCGCTGCAGTATCAATTGCTGATGCATCAAGTCCAGCGAGGCGGTGGGCTCATCAAGCAACAGACAAGACCGCCCCGAGCCGCTTTCTATCTGAGCCATTACCCGGGCCAGATGCACGCGCTGCTTCTCCCCGCCTGAAAGCCTCAAATAACTGCGCTTTGCCAGATGCGTCACGTCAGAAGCATGCAGTGCCTCGGCAATCACTTTCCGGTCCCGCGCCAAGCCTTCCTGATGAGGCAGGCGCCCCATCGCTACCACTTCTTCCACGGAAAAACCGAATGCCAGGGACGACGACTGCGGCAATACGGCTAGACGTCTCGCCCGCTCCTGGGACGGCCATGCCGAAATTGGTCGCCCGGCGAGCAGCACCTCTCCCGCAGAAGGGGGAAGTTCACCGCTGAGAGTTGCGAGTAACGTGCTTTTGCCCGCACCATTGGTGCCTAATATGGCGACCATCTCACCGGCTGCCAGTGTCAAATCGACCCCGGTCAGTACCGTTTCACCCCCGCGGGCGCAAGCCAGCGCCTTGGCTTCCAGCATCAGACGCCTCCATGGCGCTGGGCACGCATCAGCATAACCAGAAAAAACGGAGCGCCAAGAGCGGCGGTAAGAATGCCCAGCGGCAATTCCGCCGGGGCTATGAGCATCCGCGCGGCCACATCTGCAAGCAGGAGCAACGCGCCGCCCAGCAGCATTGAGGCAGGAATAACCTGGCGGTGGTCCGCGCCGAGCATCAAGCGCACCAGATGAGGCACCACCAGGCCGACAAAACCGATCAACCCAGCCGCCGCCACGCACGCCCCGACGCCCAGCGCCGTAAGCAGAATGAGCTCACGCTTCACTCGCTCGACCTCAAAGCCGAGATGACGCGCTTCCGATTCGCCAAGCAACAGGGCATTCAAGGCCTTGGCTTGCCTGGGCAGGCGCCACCAGACCAGCGCACAGCAAGCTGCCAGAACCCCGACCCGCTCGTAACTCGCATTGGTCAGGCTGCCCAGATTCCAGAAAGTCAGGATGCGCAGCATGGCGTCATCAGCGACATAACCAAGCAAGCCAATCACCGCGCCACTGATGGCTGCAATGGCGATCCCGGCGAGGAGCATGCTGGCAACCGAGGTCCCCTGCACGGACTGCCCCAGTCGATAGACCAGCCAGGTCGCCAGCAGCCCCCCAGCAAACGCGCCGGACACAGTAATGTATGGCAAAAGAAAGGACGGCAGGCCCGCCAGCCATATGCCGCCCAGCACAATCGCCAGCGCAGCGCCCAGTGCCGCCCCGCTGGAAACGCCGATCAGCCCGGGATCTGCCAGTGGATTGCGGAACAGACCCTGCATTGCCGCTCCCGTCAGCGCAAGAGTCGCCCCGACCAGCACCCCCATAAGCGTTCGAGGCAGGCGGATATGCTCAATGATAAGACTGCCTCCGCCCTCGGCGTCAGACGGCCAGAGAATGCCGACCAAAGCCTGTACAATTTCGCCCAAGGGAATCGCGACGGCACCCAGGGCGAGCGACAACAGCACCCCTGCCACCAGGAGAAGCAGCAACAAGGTCATGATAACCGCGCTCAGTCGGCGTGCAGAACCCATCAAATTCTTTCCTTTAAATTCATGACCGCCTTCAGCTTACTTGAAAGCGCTGCCATAGGCCGCTCCATCACTCGATCGGGTATGGCTTTACTCGGCGCCGCTGGGGATAATCGCAACATGAATGATGACCTTGATGATTATCTCAACGCCCCGCTCTGTCGGCTGGACGACCTTGCCGACCCAGGCAGCAAAGGCTTCCTCTATAAGGGCCAGACACTCCTCGCAGTGCGTCAGGGACATCGGGTATTTGTTTACGAAAACCGCTGTCCCCACCGCGGAATTCCCCTGGAGTGGGTCCCTGACCAGTTTCTCGATAGCTCCAACCGGCTGATCCAGTGCGCCACTCATGGCGCCCTGTTCCTGCCCGAAACGGGTGAATGCGTGGCCGGTCCCTGCGCTGGTGCCTATCTCAAGCAGCGCAAATGTACAGTAGGCAACGGTCAAGTCTGGCTGGACTGATCCAGTTCTCACAACAATACCGGTAGCTCTACTCCCCAGCGCAAACCTGCCGGTGAGGGCACCACGCCCCAGGCTATTAACTCAACACCTCGCTTTGCAGATTCGCGCAACAATTGCCCATACACAGGGTCAATTTCGTCTGCAGGTCTGACGCGCCTGATGCCGCTGTGCATCACGCAAAATAACAGGCAGGCTCGCCGTCCGTTTTCCGCTACGGTGATCAGTTCATTCAGGTGTTTACGCGCGCGCAAACTGACAGCGTCCGGAAAGGCACCCGTCCCCTCGCCCAGGGCCAGGGTAACGCTCTTTACCTCAACAACGCATTCACCCGGATCGCTCAACAGAAAATCAAAGCGGCTACCGCCTTGCGTCAGCGTGACCTCGGGCCGAATAGTTGTGAAGCCGGATAACTGCGCGATAGCACCCACCGCCAATGCAGCGCCTATTACCTTATTCGCCCGGGAGCTGTGTATGCAGGCGATTTCGTCCGGAGCCGTTTCCACCAACTCCCAGGTGCCGGGCAGCGTCCGCCCCGGCTTGTCGACCATGCGCACCCAGACCCGGCATCCGGGCTCACCACAGTTTTTCATCGAGCCTGTATTGGGGCAGTGAAGTGTGATTTCACGCCCATCCTCCAGCAACACGTCTACAAGGAAACGCTTGTATCGCTTGATCAGCACACCACAGGTGAGCGGTGATTCGAAGGGAATCAGCATGCAGGCCACTGCCGCAAACCCCTGGCAAGCCTGTCGACTGCCTGCTCCAGGCGTTCCAGGGAGGTGGTATAGGCGAAACGCACATGCTGGTCGGCGCGATGATGTCCAAAATCCAAACCAGGCGTTATGGCCACATGCTCGGTCTCTATCAGATGGCGACACAGGGCTGCGCTGTCGCCACCCAATTTACGCATATCTGCGTAAAGATAGAACGCTCCGTCAGGCGTTATCGGAATGTCGAAGCCCAGCTCGCGGACGGCTGGGAGCAGAAAGTCCCGACGCACCTGAAAAGCCTCGCGGCGCACCTCGCAAATGGCCAGACTTTCCTCTTCAAACGCAGCCAACGCTGCTACCTGCGCCATGTGAGGCGCACAGATATACAAATTCTGCGCCAGTTTCTCCAGCTCCGGCACCGCCTCCTCAGGCGCAACCAGCCAGCCAAGCCGCCACCCGGTCATGCCAAAATACTTGGAGAAACTATTCAGGACGAAGGCATCCGGCGATACTTCCAGCGCCGAGGTCGCATCCCTCGAATAGGTCAGCCCGTGGTAGATTTCATCGACAATCAAATGACCGCCCAACCGCCTGGTTACTTCAGCGATAGCTTTCAGCTGATCCCGGTCGAGCAGCGTCCCGGTAGGATTGGAAGGCGAAGCGGCTAGAACAGCCACCGAGTTAACATCCCAATGGTGTTCGATGGCTTGGGGCGTCAGCTGATAGGCAGTGTCGGCGCCGGCCGGAATCAATTTGGCCTGGCCTTCAACCAACCGAAGAAAATGGCGGTTGCAGGGATAGGCAGGATCAGCCATCAACACGTTCTGCCCTGCCTCCACCAGCAGGGCACTGATCAACAGTAACGCGGCTGATCCTCCCGGGGTAATAACGACTCGACGTGGGTCCAGGTCAATCCCATAGCGTTTGGCATATAAGCCGGCAACCGCTTCACGCAATGCTGTCAAACCCAACGCAGACGTATAACCGGTATGCCCGTTGGCCAACGCTGCCTGACCAGCCCGTATTATCGGGTCAGGCGTGGTGAAATCAGGCTCACCTATTTCCATATGGATGACGTCCCGGCCTTGAGCTTCCAGCGCCTTGGCTCGCGCCAACACCGCCATGACATGGAAAGGCTGTATGTCCTGGGCGCGTTTAGCCCAGCGCGGTTGTTGCATTGGTAGACTCCTGAATACCAGTTGGCAATGCGTGATGATACCTTCAGCGCCCCGGCAGAACAGCCTGTTTGAACGCCGGCCAGAGGTGGCCGCTATCCATATAGCGGCAAACAGTAGCGCGGCGAGCACGGTTCTGGTAGTTTTGCCCGCTTGCAAGCCACCGGCCGCCTTCACAAGGACAGATGCGGTGGCAACCTGGCACAGAATGATCGAGCAAAAAGTGAGGCGGTTCTCATGCCCAGCAATGCCAAACAAAAGAGTTCCCAGTTGATCCGCGGCTTTGTTCCTTATAAGGAAAAGAAAGGCGAGGAATACATGAACGAGCAACAGCTCGATCATTTTGCCGGAATCCTCAATTCCTGGAAAAAGGAACTGATGGAAGAAGTGGACCGCACCGTGCATCACATGCAGGATGAGGCCGCCAACTTCCCGGATCCGGCTGACCGCGCCAGCCAGGAAGAAGAGTTCAGCCTGGAATTGCGCGCCCGTGATCGCGAACGCAAGCTGATCAAGAAGATAGATCAGACCCTGCAGCGTATCGAAGAAGACGATTACGGCTTCTGCGATTCCTGTGGTGTCGAGATCGGTATTCGGCGTCTTGAGGCGCGTCCGACCGCGACCCTGTGCATCGATTGCAAGACCCTTGCCGAGATCAAGGAAAAGCAGATCGGCGGCTAAGTCCACCGGCTGCTGACGCGGGCGGCGTCGCACTGATCGACCACGCCCGCAGCAGCGTTACGCCAACGCCATAGGCACGGCCGTCATGCATCCTCAGCCGTACATCGGGCGTTTCGCCCCGACTCCCAGCGGTCACCTCCATTTCGGCTCCCTGCTCGCAGCGCTAGCCAGTTATCTCGACGCGCGCAGTCATGCCGGTAGCTGGTTGCTGCGAGTGGAAGATCTGGATCAGCCGCGCTGCGTGCCCGGCGCGACCGACCATATTCTCAGAACCCTCGAAGCCTATGGAATGGTCTGGGACGGAGAGGTGATCCGGCAAAATCAGCGCGTGGCGCTGTACCAGCAGGTGATAGATAACTGGCTGGACAGCGGGCTGGCTTACTATTGCGATTGCTCCCGTCAGCACATCGCCAAGCACGGCGGGGTGTACCCCGGGACCTGCCGCAATCGGCATTTGCCATTCGCGCACACCCATGCCGTGAGAGTACAGGCGCCACAACATGAGATTTGCTTTACCGACAGGCTCCAGGGTTATTTCGGTCAGCGCCTGGCGGCCGAGGTGGGCGACTTTGTGGTTAAACGTCGAGACGGCGTTATCGCCTACCAGCTTGCGGTGGTAATAGACGACATAGCCCAAGGCGTGACGGATATCGTTCGTGGTGCCGACCTGATCGACTCCACGCCCCGGCAACTCTGGCTATACCAACTTTTAAAGTCTGAACCGCCGCGTTATTTGCATATTCCATTGGTGATGCGCCAGCAGGGTGAAAAGCTGAGCAAACGGCTGGCATCGCCTCCTATAGACACCTCCATGGCGCCTGCAACGCTATTCAAGGCGATCGCCGCCCTGGCCCAAGAACCACCGGCCGACTTGCGCAATGCGCCGGTCGGTGAACAGCTCGCCTGGGCGTCGAACAACTGGAGCCCGGAACGCTTGCCGGCTGCGTTGCAGTTGCTTGAGAGCACCCTGCCCCAGGCTTGACTTGGCAAGCCCGCCCAGCCTGATTACCATCACTCAACTCTTTGGCACCGGGCCACCTATGAATCATCGCGGGCCGGCGCAATAACGATACGGAAGCGCCATGTATATTTACCGACTGGTACTGCTGCTGGTCATTGGAATCTACCTGTTCTCTCCAGCGATCATGGACTGGTGGATAGAACCGCTGGGCGCCTGGTATCGCCCCTATGTGCTCTGGCTGATCCTCATTATCGCCGGCATGCTCTTACAGAATCCCAAGGACGCCGATGAGCTTTGACCTGAGTCTGCTGGTCCTTATCAGCGTGTTTTATCTCCTGACGCTGTTCGGTGTCGCCTGGATAACCGAGCGAGGCGTGCTGCCTCAAGGCTTGCTACGACATCCGGCGATCTACACGCTGTCGCTCGGGGTTTATGCCAGTGCCTGGGCTTTCTACGGCACCGTCGGCCTGGCCTACGAATATGGCTATGGCTTTCTCACCTATTACCTGGGCATATGCGGCGCCTTTCTGCTTGCGCCGGTGCTGCTTAATCCTATCCTGCGCATCACCCGCACCTACCAGCTATCATCCCTGGCGGATCTGTTCGCCTTCCGGTTTCGCAGTACCTGGGCCGGCACGCTGACAACTGTGCTGATGCTGATTGGCGTTCTGCCGCTGCTGGCCCTGCAGATCCAGGCGGTCGCGGATTCAGTGCAGATCCTTACGCACGATCCCACGCGGCACTGGGTGGCTCTGGGGTTCTGCATATTGATCACGCTCTTTGCCATTCTGTTTGGTGCCAGGCATATCTCTACCCGAGAAAAGCATGAAGGCTTGGTAATGGCCATTGCCTTCGAGTCTCTGGTCAAGCTCATCGCTATCGGGGCGGTCGGACTCTACGCCTTGTTTGTGGTGTTTGACGGTCCTAGCGGGCTGGATGCCTGGCTAGCAAGCAATCAGCAAGCCCTCAAGACCCTGCACACACCCTTGCAGGAAGGCCCCTGGCGCACGCTGCTGCTGGTATTTTTTGCCGCCGCAATCGTCATGCCGCACATGTATCACATGGCGTTCGCCGAAAATCTCAACCCCAGAGCTCTCGCCACCGCCAGTTGGGGGTTGCCGCTATTTCTTCTGTTGATGAGCCTGGCTGTACCACCGATTCTCTGGGCGGGCCTGCATCTCAACGTGTCAACCAATCCTGAATATTTCACGCTCGGGCTGGGTGTGGCGGCGGGCGCCGACTGGCTGACATTGCTCGCCTATATCGGCGGCCTCTCAGCCTCCAGCGGGCTGATCATCGTTGTCACCCTGGCGCTTTCAGGCATGGTACTCAATCATCTGGTGCTACCGGTGTATCAGCCCAGCGCCGAAAACAACATCTATCGATGGCTGCGCTGGACCCGTCGCAGCCTGATCGCTGCAATCATCATGGCCAGCTACGGCTTTTACCGTCTGCTTGGAGCCGAGCAGGATCTGGCGAACCTGGGCATCGCCTCCTTCGTTGCCACCGTCCAGTTCCTGCCTGGTGCCCTGTCGGTGCTGTATTGGCCACAAGCCAACCGCCGGGGCTTTATCGGCGGTCTCATCACCGGCATGGCCGTCTGGGCTATCACTTTGCTGTTGCCTCTGGTTACCGACACCCAGAGTCTGCTGTTTTTCGGGTTGGCCCTGAACTTTAATGAAGATACCTGGCACTTTGCGGCAATCGCCTCGCTAGCTGCCAACATAGTGGTATTCACGCTGGTGTCTTTGTTCACCCAGCGATCCAGCGAAGAAAGGGGCGCTGCTGAAGCCTGCTCAGTAGACAACGTCAGCCGCACCCAACGTTTGGAACTTATCGCCAATTCACCACAGGAATTTGCCCAGCAGCTAGCCAAACCATTGGGCAACAAGACGGCGCAACAGGAGGTTGAACAGGCGCTTAGCGACCTCCAGTTACCCTTCGACGAGCGCCGTCCCTATGCCTTGAGACGCCTGCGTGATCGACTTGAGGCCAATCTCTCCGGCCTTATGGGACCCGCCGTTGCCCAGGAAATGATCGAAACCTTCCTGCCCTTCAAACTCGCCCGGGATGGCTACGTCACTCAGGACATCCATTTCATCGAGAATCGCCTCGAAGACTACCACTCGCGCCTCACCGGCCTGGCCGCTGAACTGGATGCCCTGCGCCGGTATCACCGGCAAACACTGCAGGACCTGCCGATGGGCGTCTGCTCGCTGGCCAAGGACAACGAAGTATTAATGTGGAATCGCGCGATGCAGGCCCTGACCGGCATCACCGCCGACAACGTCATCGGTTCGCGCCTTGGCAGCCTGCCCGAGCCCTGGAACTCACTATTGGAGCACTTCGTCGAGGACCAGTCTGCGCACTTGCACAAACAGAAGCTGCTGGTAAACGGGCACACGCAATGGCTGAATCTGCACAAGGCAGCCATTGACGAACCGGGCAATGTTGGTAGCGGTCTGGTGTTACTGATCGAAGACCAGACCGAAACCCAGATGCTGGAAGACGAGCTCATTCATTCCGAGCGCCTGGCCTCCATCGGCCGGCTTGCTGCTGGCGTGGCCCATGAAATCGGCAATCCCATTACCGGCATTGCCTGTCTGGCACAGAACCTTCGCGAAGAATCCGACCAGCCAGAGGCTCGGGAGATGGCCGAGCAGGTTCTCGAGCAGACGCGCAGGGTTTCTCGTATCGTCCAGTCGATGGTGAACTTCGCCCATGTCGGCAGCCGTCACAACAACCCCAACGACGAGGTCGATCTCGCCGCGTGCACCAATGAAGCGATACATCTTCTTTCACTGAATCGTAAGGGCCCGGAAGTTAGATATGTTAACCTCTGTGATTCAGAACACTTGGCCGCCGGCGACGATCAACGACTGGTGCAGGTTCTGATCAACCTTTTAGGTAACGCTCGCGACGCCAGCATGAACGGCGACACCATCACAATAAAAACCGTACAGGATGAGCATCAGGTCCTGCTCACGGTAGAAGACCAAGGCAGCGGAGTAGACAAGGGGATCATGGATCGCCTGTTCGAGCCGTTCTTCACTACCAAGGAGCCAGGGACAGGTACCGGGCTCGGATTGGCACTGGTCTACTCGATTATCGAAGAGCATTATGGACAGATAACCATAGACAGCCCCACGGATCAGACAACCATGCGGGGGACCCGGTTTACCATCACCCTCCCCCGCTACAGTGTTACAGGTAACGGTGGCACCGCCTGACAGCATCAGGCATCGTCACCGCATGAGGTAGTTATGTCACATATTCTGGTTGTTGAAGACGAAGCCATCATCCGCTCCGCATTGCGGCGGCTGCTGGAGCGCCACCAATACCAGGTCAGCGAAGCGGGAGCCGTTCACGAGGCAGTGGAACGGTTCAAGTTCAGCGACTTCGATCTGATCATCAGCGACCTGCGCCTGCCTGGTGAGCCGGGCACCGAACTCATTCGCAAGGCACCGGACACCCCGGTACTGATCATGACCAGCTATGCCAGCCTGCGCTCGGCGGTAGACTCCATGAAGCTGGGGGCCGTTGATTACATCGCCAAGCCCTTCGACCACGATGAAATGCTGCAGGCCGTGGCCAGGATCATTCAGGACCACAATCTACGCCGCGCCGCCCAGGGCGCCACCGTCGAGCCCACGCCCCCCCGGCCGGTGATTAGCAACACGATCGCGACGGGCAACGATATGGGCATCATCGGGTCCAGCCCCGCAATGCAGACTCTGTTCAAGCGGATCAACAAGGTTGCGCCAACCAACTCGACCGTCCTGATTCAGGGCGAATCAGGAACCGGCAAAGAGCTGGTCGCGCGGGCATTGCACGAAAACTCCCCACGCGTTAAAGCACCGATGATCTCGGTGAATTGTGCAGCGATTCCAGAAACCTTGATTGAATCCGAATTGTTCGGTCATGAAAAGGGCTCCTTCACCGGCGCTACGGCAGGACGCACGGGGCTGGTTGAAGCCGCCGATGGCGGCACGCTGTTTCTGGACGAGATAGGTGAGTTGCCGCTGGAAGCGCAGGCACGCCTGCTGCGTGTTCTGCAGGAGGGTGAGATACGGCGGGTCGGATCGGTACAGTCGCACAAGGTCGATGTACGGCTGGTGGCTGCCACCCACCGCGACCTGAAAACGCTGGCACGCCAGGGGCTGTTCCGGGAGGACCTGTACTATCGTCTAAACGTAATCGAACTGCGCCTGCCGCCGCTACGCGAGCGCGGCGAAGACGTCATGCTGATCGCTGAAGCATTGCTCAAGCGCGCAGCTGGAAAAATGAACATAGCCGGCCTGCACTTCAATCCCCGAGCCGCTGATTCCATCCGTCTCTATCCCTGGCCGGGCAACGTTCGCGAGCTGGAGAATGCGATAGAACGGGCGGCGATCCTCTGCGACGAGGACGAAATATCGGTTGATTTGCTCGGCATAGAGCTGGACGCGGAATATGAGCGAGCCTCTGAGGCTGCGAGCGCGCTGGAGACCATGCGTCACCCCGATAGCAGCAGCCAGGAACCGACCGAGGATCTGTCGCTGGAGGATTATTTTCAGCACTTCGTTCTCGAGCATCAGGAGCATATGACCGAAACGGAATTGGCGAACAAATTGGGCATCAGTCGGAAATGCCTGTGGGAGCGCCGGCAGCGGCTGGGCATACCACGTAAGAAAACTGCCAACTCCTGACTACCCTCCCCAGGGCGCCAGCCTTCGGGAGATGTGTTACCTCGTTACCTCGATGCACCCTTAAAACTGTTACCCCTGCCGGAACAGCCGTAACACCAGGACGGGTTGATAGGTAACGAATCCACTTTCATAGCGTCCATCCCGCTTGACCGAAATACGTAACTCTTTGATTTTAAATATTATTTAAAACATGGCACGGCAAATGCTATATATCTGGTACAACAACAATAAAAACCAGTAACTAATAATAAAAACAACATTGGCTCCACATCTAATAAAAACAAAACGTGCGGGCGTAGCAAACTGATTTTTTTGGAGAATGTGGTTCGACTTGCGAACGAATTGTTCGAATGGATACAAGAGAAAAATAAAAGTTGCCTAAGCAACCCGCCAGTCCTAAGCATGAAAATGCCAGTCGTGTCTGAGCTTCCAAAGCAATCCGTTTGTTTTTAGATAACCCGGGATGGGTAGATCATAAGGCGACTCTGTCGCCTATGCCTAAAAACAAAAACAGCTCGATAAAACAATAATAATAAAACCACCATTAGGGGGAGTGTCTACTCCCCTTGAGCTTTATCCCCTTCCTTACAATTCCCTCATCTTCACGCTAGAATACCCCCCTGTTTGATAATGCAAGACTGTTTGTCCGATTCCGGATAGCCCCGACTGATTTGATCAGCCTATAGCGGACCTGCAGTGATTGCCCATGACATTCATCCTGTGTCAAAGCCTCGGCTTGGACTGGAATATGCCGGTGGAAAGCCTGCTCATATGATTCGAAAGTTGCTGCAAAAGATTCCTTATCCTTTCGGCCGACCTGCCCATAGGCGAACTACTCCTGCAGTCATTCCCGCCAGCCAGCACAGCTTGAGCCGGGAACGACTCAGCCGAAATGCGGTGAGCGTGGTGGACCGGTTGCAGCAGGCTGGCTACGAAGCCTTCGCGGTAGGCGGCTGCGTACGTGATCTGTTGCTCGACATTACTCCCAAAGATTTTGACATAGCGACCAGCGCTACTCCCGAGCAGGTGCGAGCAACGTTTCGCAATGCGCGGCTGATCGGTCGGCGCTTCAAATTGGTCCATGTGCATTTCGGTCGGGAAATAATCGAAGTAGCTACCTTCCGAGCCAGCCACGGAGAAGAGACCGAAGACGGCGAAGTCCAGAGCGACGAGCACTCGAGGCAAAGTGAATCGGGCCGCTTGCTCCGTGACAATGTCTACGGGACTCTGGAGCAGGACGCCCAGCGTCGTGACTTTACGATCAATTCTCTTTATTACGACGTGCGAAGTGGGCATATCCATGATTTCGCCAACGGGCTCCATGACATACGCAACCGCCAGATCCGCCTGATCGGAAATCCCGCGCAGCGCTACCTGGAAGATCCGGTGCGGATGCTTCGTGCAGTGCGTTTTGCTGCCAAGCTCGGCTTCGAGATAGAGCCGCACAGCGCGGCGCCACTTCCAGAAATGGCCGAGTTACTGCATGACATTCCCTCGGCCCGGCTGTTCGACGAAACGCTCAAGCTGCTCATGAGCGGACAGGGCGAGCGAACCTTTGATCTTTTGCACCATCACGACCTTTTCGCGCCGTTATTTCCCGATACCGACGAAGCCATTGAAGCAGACCCCGACTACACCTTGATGCTGGTGCGCCAGGCACTGCGCAATACCGACGAGCGCATCAACGAAGGGCGCCCGGTAACACCCGCATTTCTGTTCGCGGCAATGCTGTGGCCAGCTTTGCCCCAGCGGGTAAAGGAGCTTGAGGGCCGAGGCATTCCAAGCATCCCGGCCCATCAGCAGGCCGCCCAGGAATTGCTCTCCGAGCAATGCCGCCATACCGCCATACCCAAGCGATTCAGCATACCGCTGCGTGAGATCTGGGACCTGCAGCCTCGTCTCGAGCGTCGTACCGGGCGGCGCGCCGACCAGATGCTGGAACATCCGCGCTTCAGAGCCGCCTATGATTTTCTACTGCTGCGCGAAGCCGCAGGCGAACAGACTGACGGCCTTGGTAGCTGGTGGACCCGTTACCAGGATGCGTCCGACGATCAACGCCGCGCCATGATCAGGGATCTGGGCGATGGAGCCGCCGGCCCAAAGCGCAACCGCAACCGGCGGAAACGCAAACCCCGTGCGCAGGCTGACTGATGGCCAGGTGCTTCATCGGCCTGGGAAGCAATCAAGACAATCCCGCTTCCCAGGTAAGTAGGGCTCTGGAAGCTATTGGCCGGATTCCCCAATCGGTACTGCGCGCGCGTTCGTCGTTGTATTCCAGCGCACCACTGGGGCCCCAGGATCAGCCTAGCTACATCAATGCGGTTGCGTTGCTGGATACGGCGCTGGAGCCAGTAGGCCTTCTGGATGCGCTGCAGGACATCGAACAGCAGCATGGCAGAACGCGCAAGGCCGAACGCTGGGGACCCCGTACACTTGATCTGGACATACTGCTGTTCGACAACCTCACCCTGAACAGTGATCGGCTGTGCATCCCCCATTACCATATGCATGCTCGGGCCTTTGTGCTCTATCCGCTGGCCGAGCTGGCACCTGAACTGATCATGCCGGATGGCACGGCGCTGCAACAGCTGTTGTCCGAATGTATGTCGGACGACCTGGTGCGTTTGCCGGCGCCTCCGGCCTGGCTTGAGTCATGAAAACCAACCGTGTTCACGGCCATCATGACTATACTTTCAATGTGAACGCCCTTAGGGTGTCGTGCTCCGGATTCGGAGTTCAGCACAGGGATTCACCATAGATATACTGCCTTCAAGGGCCGAAAAAACTGGGATTTGCCATGCCTGATGTGACTTTGACTACCCTCAACAAGCTCAAGCGCGCTGGTGAAAAAATCGTATGCCTGACGGCCTATGATGCCACCTTTGCCCACCTGGAAAACCAGGCAGGCGTCGAGGTGATATTAGTGGGTGATTCACTGGGTATGGTCTTGCAGGGCCATGACAGCACCCTGCCCGTCAGCATTGATGACATGGCCTACCACACCCAGTCGGTCAAACGCGGCAACACAGGTGCCTTTATCATGGCCGACCTGCCGTTCATGAGCTACGCCACCGTCGGCCAGGCAATTGACAACAGCGCCAGGCTGATGCAGTCCGGCGCGCACATGGTAAAGCTTGAAGGCGCGGGCTGGCTGGCCGAAACCGTTACTACACTGGTGCGCAACGGTGTGCCGGTATGCGTGCACCTTGGCCTTACTCCGCAGACTGTAAACGTAATCGGCGGATACAAGGTGCAGGGACGCGAGCAGGCTCAAGCCCGAGCGTTGCTGGATGATGCACGGGCGCTCGAAGCCGCCGGAGCCAGCATGCTGTTGCTGGAATGTATCCCCAGCTCACTGGCCAATGAAATTACCGCTGCGGTTCAGATTCCAGTAATTGGCATCGGGGCAGGCAGCGGTACCGATGGTCAGGTCCTGGTAGTTCACGATCTGCTCGGCCTATCCATCACCGGAAGGCTGCCCCGCTTCGTGAAAAACTTCATGCTTGAGCACTCTGATGTGCAATCGGCTGTCAAAGCCTATGTAGACGCGGTAAAAAATGTCGAGTTTCCAGCAGCTGAACACGAGTTCTGACCGATGAATACCCTGCACAGCATTGCGCAACTGCGCGCGGCCATCGCCCGTGCGCGCGAAGACGGCAAGCGGATCGGCCTGGTGCCAACCATGGGTAATCTGCACGCTGGTCACATAGCCCTGGTAGAAAAGGCTCTCCAGAGAACGGATTATGTAGTGGTGAGCATCTTCGTCAATCCCCTGCAATTCGGTCCCACCGAAGATCTGGAAAGCTACCCACGCACCCTGGCAGAGGATCAGAGCAAGCTGCTGGATGCCGGTGCTCACCTGATCTTCGCTCCGAATGTCGCAGAGATGTATCCCGGTGGTATGGAGGGCCATGCCCGGGTGAGCGTGCCGGTTGTTTCAGAGGGCTTGTGCGGGGCCAGTCGGCCAGGCCACTTCGAAGGAGTGGCTACGGTCGTCAGCAAGCTGTTGAATATCGCCCAGCCGGACCTGGCGGTATTCGGTCAGAAGGATTACCAGCAGCTCGCTGTTATCCGCAAGATGGCCTATGACCTGTGTCTGCCTGTCCAGATAATGGGAGAACCGACAGTTCGCGCCGCGGACGGCCTGGCTTTGTCTTCCCGCAATGGCTACCTGAGCACAGAGGAGCGGCGCATAGCCCCGACGCTCTACAGAACGTTGAAGCAGATTGCTGAACAAGTGCAAAACGGGCGCCACGATTACGTGAAAGTGATGGAAGAGGCTCGCCTGGCGCTGGTCCAGGCAGGCATGCAGCCAGACTACCTGGATCTGCGTGACGCCTTGACCTTGCAGCCCGCCACGCCTGAGACAAGGGAAATGGTAGCGTTAGCCGCAGCCTTTGTCGGGAAGACCCGCCTTATCGACAACCTCTGTTTCAAAGTGAACTGACTTTAAATGCCGGAGCACTCCGGCACCTCCCTGCCGCGCCTGAAAGCCTCGCCCTCCAGCGTGCCATCTTATCTGTGACCCTGCTGACCCCTCCGTAAGTATCGCCTCTCTGGTCATATCAGACCAAAGAAGGGTTGAACTCAGCAGGATAATGATCAAATCTAAAGCCCAAATTTGCGCAGTCCTGCGACCCAGGCAGCCGACCTCGATTGGCTGATGTCAGGACCTGTTCCACATAACAAGAGGGCCTTCCCATGTATAAAATCGAGAACCACAAGATATCCGATGCGGCACATGCCAACAGCCACGTTGACGAAGCGGGCTACGAAAGACTCTACAAACAGTCGATCGAGCAACCGGATCAGTTCTGGGAAGAGCAGGCCAATCGCTTCCTCGATTGGGAGAAGCCCTGGTCCAAGGTGCACGAAAGCGATCTCACCAAAGGCGAAGCCGCCTGGTTTATCGATGGCAAACTGAACGTAAGCACTAACTGTATTGATCGTCATCTATCCACCCGGGGGGACCAGACAGCCATTATCTGGGAAGGCGATGACCCCGGCGACGCAAAAAACATTAGCTACAAACAACTGCATGAACAGGTTTGTCGTCTGGCCAATGTGTTGAAGAGCCGCGGCGTGAAAAAGGGCGACCGCGTTTGCCTGTACATGCCCATGATTCCCGAAGCAGCCTATGCGATGCTTGCCTGCGCGCGCATTGGGGCAGTGCATTCAGTCGTGTTCGGTGGTTTTTCGCCGGACGCCCTGCGTGATCGCATCAATGATGCCGATTGCCAGACCGTTATCACGGCTGACGAAGGCGTGCGTGGTGGCAAGCGGGTCCCTCTCAAGCAGAACGTGGAGAAAGCGCTGAAAGAATGCCCCAACGTCCACACTGTCGTTACCGTCAAACGCACCGGTGGCGATATTGCCTGGAACGAGGGGCGTGACATCTGGTACGACCAGGCCTGCGCTCAGGTCAGCGCCGACTGCGCAGCAGAGCCAATGGACAGTGAAGACCCCCTATTCATCCTGTATACCTCCGGCTCGACCGGCAAACCTAAAGGGGTGCTGCATACCACCGCCGGTTATCTGCTTGGCTCGGCCATGACCCATCACTACGTGTTCGACTACCACCCCGGAGAAATCTACTGGTGTACCGCCGACGTCGGCTGGATCACCGGCCATTCCTACATCGTCTATGGCCCTCTGTGCAATGGCGCCACCACCCTGATGTTCGAAGGCGTGCCCACCTACCCCGATGCGTCGCGTTGCTGGCAGGTCATTGATAAGCACAAGGTCAACATTTTTTACACCGCACCCACCGCCATCCGCGCATTGATGTCGCAGGGTAACGAGGCCGTCACCTCTACCTCCCGCGCCAGCCTTCGCCTGCTCGGCACCGTAGGAGAGCCGATCAACCCCGAAGCCTGGGAATGGTATTACCATGTCGTCGGCCAGATGCGCTGCCCTATTGTCGATACCTGGTGGCAGACCGAGACCGGTGCAATCATGATCACCCCGCTGCCCGGCGCGACCGATCTCAAGCCAGGCTCGGCAACCCGGCCCTTCTTCGGCGTCGAACCCGCGCTATACGATCCAGAAGGCAACGAACTGCATGGGGCAGCCAGTGGCAATCTGGTGATCAAACGGTCCTGGCCCAGCCAGATCCGAACCGTTTATGGTGATCATCAAAGGCTCATCGACACCTACTTCAGCGCCTATAAAGGCGTGTACTTCACCGGAGATGGTGCCCGCCGTGATGAAGACGGGTATTACTGGATTACCGGACGGGTTGACGACGTGCTGAACGTTTCAGGCCACCGCATCGGGACGGCCGAAGTCGAAAGCGCCCTGGTGCAACACGATTCCGTGGCAGAGGCCGCGGTAGTGGGATGCCCCCACGATATCAAAGGCCAATGCATCTATGCCTATGTAATGCCCATGCGCGGAGTGACGCCAACCGACGACATGATCAAGGAGCTCAAGGCGTTCGTCACTGACCAGGTGGGGTCCTTCGCCAAACCTGACTTCATACAATGGACCCCGGGGCTACCAAAAACCCGATCAGGCAAAATCATGCGCCGCATCTTGCGCAAGATCGCCTGCGATGAACTGGATACCCTGGGTGACACCTCTACGCTGGCTGACCCGGCCGTAGTGGATGAACTGATTGCCAATCGTCTCAACAAAGGCTGAAAAAGTGCCGGTCGGCACCCGCCTGTTGTCCTTGATGACCGACGCCTCTATTCTTGTGTCTTTCCAGAGCGGGACTAGAGGAGTCGTTCATGCAAGAAGTCGTGATTGTTGCCGCCACCCGTACAGCCATAGGCAGTTTTGCCGGTCAGTTCGCCAATATCCCCGCCCATGAGCTGGGGGCTACTGTCATTCGCGCTCTGTTATCCCAGACCAAAGTGGACCCCGTTAGCGTGGATGAGGTTATTCTCGGTCAGGTGCTAACCGCCGGTTGCGGTCAGAACCCGGCGCGTCAGGCAGCCATCCACGGCGGTCTGCCGCACAGCGTGCCGGCGATGAACCTGAACAAGGTGTGTGGTTCAGGCCTCAAAGCCCTGCACCTTGGAGCCCAGGCAATCCGTTGTGGTGACGCTCAGATAGTCATCGCTGGCGGGCAGGAATCCATGAGTTTGTCCCCTCACCTGCTGCCCACCTCGCGCACGGGCCAGCGCATGGGTCATGGCAAGCTGGTCGACAGTATGATTCATGATGGCCTCTGGGATGCATTCAACGACTATCACATGGGAATAACGGCAGAAAACCTGGTGCAGAAGTATCAGATCAGCCGTGAAGACCAGGATGCCTTCGCCGCAGCCTCCCAGCAGAAAGCAGTGGCAGCGCAGGAAGCAGGCCGTTTCGACCAGGAGATCACGCCAGTCAGTGTGCCCCAGCGCAAGGGCGAGCCGTTACAGATAACCAGAGATGAACAACCACGCCCAGGCACCACCGCCGACGCCCTGGCCAAGTTGCGCCCTGCGTTCAGCAAAGACGGCAGCGTTACCGCCGGGAATGCCTCTGGCCTGAATGACGGAGCTGCGGCAGTTATGCTCATGAGCGCGGAGAAGGCAGCCGAACTGGGCCTACCGGTGCTGGCACGAATAGCGGCCTACGCCAATGCGGGTGTCGACCCAGCCATTATGGGTATCGCCCCGGTGTCCGCTACCCAGCGCTGCCTGAGCAAAGCAGGCTGGACGCTGGACGAACTGGATCTGATTGAAGCGAACGAAGCATTTGCGGCCCAGGCGCTGGCGGTCGGCAAGGAACTGCAATGGGACCCGGCGAAGGTCAACGTAAACGGCGGCGCCATAGCCCTTGGTCATCCAATTGGCGCGTCCGGATGCCGGGTGCTGGTCAGCCTGCTACATGAAATGATTCGGCGTGACGCCAAAAAAGGGTTGGCGACACTCTGCATCGGTGGCGGCCAGGGTGTGGCCCTGGCGCTTGAACGCAACTGATGGATGAGGTGCACATCTGAAATAGGGGTGCACCTTGCTTAGCGGGATCTGTAACGTGGCGGAAACCACCAGAAAGTGGCTGCCACCACCCCGGCGAACACCGTATAGATCACTATAAACACCCAGTCCGGGGCCGTGTAGTAAAGTATCCGCTGCATCCAGTACTCGATGAATCCGCCAGCATAGGCAGTGGCTCCAGCCTGAGCTCGCAACCACATTTCCAGTGTTGTCAGCGGGCAAACCACGCCGAGCCACGCCTCTGCTACAACAATCAGGATGGTGGCAAGGTGCGCCAGGCGAAACCACAGATTGTTTACCCAGCGCCAATGGCAAAAATTCCCCACCCACACGACGACCAGCCCCAGCACTACGAAGACGACCAGAGCCAGATGCGTCGTCAGCACGACGTCGGCAAGCAAGCTGTATATCGCCCCGCTGGTCATCACAGGCTCAGTCGGCCAATTCTGGCTCAGGCAGCGCTGGCTCGGACGAATCCATGGTCGCGAGGTAGACCTGCCAGATGTCATGTGTTCGGCGCCGGGTATGTTTCAGCAGACAATTGCCCAGCATCGCGCCACGGATAGTCCCATCAGACCAGAGGTCGTAAACCGCCAGGCAATGGCTGTCACGGAAACGCAGCCATGCGCCGTGGGCGGCTTCCATGGTGACTACCGCATCTACCTGTTCGGCATGGCGCTCACGACTAGCTTGCAGATACCTGTCCAGCTCTTCTTCCGCCTTCTCCACCTCAGCATGAATGCATTCGTTTATCGCCACAGTATCTTCTGCATCGGCGCAGGGCTCAGCGCTGGCCAGCATTGGAACCAGCATCAGAGCGCCCACCATCCATCTTGTCATAGGCTTCTCCTCAGTTTGTTGCCATTCTCGCCAACCGCTGACCGAGCCTGGCGCTGATGCGCTCGGCGATCGGAGCGTTCAGGGCTGCCCGCAGAAAGGCTTCGTCGTCGCCCTTTCCATGCCAGTACCTGAACACCTGGGCGATAGTTGGATGTTGCGTAGCGCCAGGCCTGACCACGAGTGTTTCCTCAGCAGAAAGGTTGCCGGGGCTGATCACCCGAGCATAAGCGCCACACCGCTCAGCCTTGATAAAGGCCTTGGAAAGACCTGGCAAACCAGCACGAGCCTCAAGCGTGGCACAGGGGGTGCGGGGTCCGGTCAGCTCCAGAACCAGGGAGCCGCAATGAAGCCTGTCACCCACTCGCGCATCAGGCCACCAATGGGAAATGGTCAGATTCTCGCCAAAAAATCCCGGTTCGATTTCTCGTTGCAGTAGCTTTCCCCACCACTGCGCGTCTTCCTGACTGTAGAGATAAATGGCCTGATCCACGCCCCCGTGGTGCTTATGATTACCAATGAAATCGCCGGGGATTCCGAATTCAGCAATGGCGACCGGACCAGCCACAGCTCGCTTGAAATGGCCCGTACGGGCGACGCGTTGGCCAACCTCTAACGGTTCTGCCGTGGCGGCATTGATCTGGAGAATGCGTGGATTAAGAAAGTCCATAGGGGCGGCCGTGTCCAAAGTGCTCGACGATAGTAGCGCGTCCAGCCCAACGGCGCATTGGCGATTCTCGCTTTTTTGCAAGACGCCGCAGCTGATTAACGGCAGAGGAAAACGGGCAGAGCCAAATCAGTCCCGGCGGTACACCAGCCAAGGACTGAGGGTCACACGCTCAGGGTCAGAGCAACGGCCGCGATACGTTCAACCTGTGCATACGCCGGCTTGAGCAGCTCTTCGCCAAATACGTCGGGGTCCATTTCGCGATAGCGCCAGGTGCAGGAGAGATTGGCCAGACGCTGTTGAAGCGTCTGCAAGAACGGATCGCGACCGTCGATCATGGCGACACCCGTGTAAAGCAACAATGTGCCACCAGGGGCTAGCCGCCCCAGCGCTGCCTCGACAATCTTCACTGACAATCCAGCGCCCAGCTTGCCTCCACCATGGCGATAGGCACGCTCCTGCGCGTCGAGCATATAGGGCGGGTTGGCGATGATCAGGTCGAATTGCCCTTCGACGTGATTCAGAAGATTGCTGTATATCGGCTGAACGTTTCCGATTCCGGCAAGCAGGGCGTTGATCCGGGTCAATCGTAATGCCTGATGGTTGATATCCACCGCCAGCACCTCCGCTGCCGGACAGGCTCTGGCTATCAACATCGCACCAGCACCTGAGCCGCAGCCAATGTCTACCGCCCGCCGAATGGCATGGCTATTGGTCTGCAGAAAGGGCTCCACCAGCTGGGCGAACCGATAGGTATCAGGACCAAAGAAGACCGCTTCGGTGGCATCGGTTGGATAAGCCGAATGAACGCAAAGCAGATCACCGAGACTCGACCACCTTATCTTGCTCCGCCACAGGTCGCCGTTCTGGACAAGGATGTCAGCGTCACGCATCAGCTGAAACTGCTGGTCGGTCACGGCCGAACGCTTGAATGCCCTGCTCCAGCCGAATATATCGCGCATGTCCTTCGCGGA
Organism: Halopseudomonas xinjiangensis; assembly: GCA_011050525.1. Taxonomy (GTDB): domain Bacteria; phylum Pseudomonadota; class Gammaproteobacteria; order Pseudomonadales; family Pseudomonadaceae; genus Halopseudomonas; species Halopseudomonas xinjiangensis_A. Next base: position 52,793 of record DRFO01000015.1, on the reverse strand, counting down.
GCCATCAACCGCGCGGTGGTTGTTGTGCTGATGGGTCAGCGGGGTAACAGCGATATGGGCATACCCGGTCTCGCTGAGATACCTGCCAAGTTGCAGCAAACCCTGGTCGGCATCGATAGTCGTATTGGCTGCGTGATCAAGAGCTGGCTTCATGAACGGGTCCCCGGTATCAAGGCTCAACCAAGCGCGGCTGAAAAAAGTCGAGTGGCAAGCAGGCCGGCCGCGGAAGCATGCGTTGACGGCGCCATGAGCTTGATTAACCGCTGCATGCGCATTTCCTCCGGCAGAAGACTCAGCTCATTGCTCAGTGCGGCCAGATCATGGTCTACATCGCCGGCAGCAGGCTGCGACGGTACAGCGGCTGCCATGTGTCGCCGCGACCGCGGACGAAATGCAGTCGGCCGAGCCGACAGTGGAACCCCTGGTTGGACCCCCTCCCCAAACCAGTCCCCAGCAATCCAGTCATGCAGAAGCTGTTGTTCAAAGGCGCTGAATACGCCGAACATCTTCGCATCGGTACCATCAATAAGGTTCCAGAAACGACTGCTTTTGGGATCTTCATGCCGCTTAATCCAACCCTTGCCTTCGAGGGCCTGCAAAAAGGTTCGCACCTGACCGGGCTTGGCCAGCCAATCGTTGACCGTACGGCCATTAATACGGCAGAAATCGGAATGCACGTGCTGGCCGTAGATACGCTTGCGCTCAAGCATATCGACCAGTTCCTGCTCCAGGTCGAAGGATTCGATCACGGCGGTTGAACTCAGCCCCAGGTCATTGAGCCGATAGCCATTGGCGACGCGACTCAGAAAGACGTCGGCTTCCCCGGCCGCCGGCATGGCATCCAGTACAGACTGAACGGCTTTGCGAGCGTGCCCCGAGCTGGCGTTGTCTATGGTCACATGCAGCGTGAAGTAGTAAGGATCTATTTGCAGCTCGGTGAGCTCGAATGCGGTGATCAACAGATGCAGGGGCAGCTGTTCGTAGCCCAGGTTGTAGCCAATCAACTCAGGCGTGAATTCATCTGCGTTGTATCCCAGCGCCAGCTGAATAGCGCCCTGCATATAATGGGCGTCGCTGAGCTGCGGAAGAATTTCACAGCCGTTCTCCTTCAATAGCCGCTGATAAAGTACTACATGATTTAGCGCCGGATCACCGTCGCCCAACTCTTCGAGATAGGTACGAATGAGCGGGTAGAAGCGTCCGTCGGTCCAGTTTTGCAAGACGCCGTACAGCCAGGCCCCGTCCACCAGCTTGGTAGGAGCGACCCGTTGCAGAAACGAAAGGGCATGCGAGCGGCAGGTGAAGTAGCGGCGCGGCTGGCCGGCTTTTCGTGACGCCAGATAATGGGCATAACGCTCCCCGGTACTTAATGCCTGGCGCTCCATCCAGCTGCCCAGCTCATCTGATTTTTCGGGCATATCACAGGGCAACCCAGCGGCGTTCCCAAGCTGGGTTCTGAGAAACTCCCGCGACGTGTTCTGGCTGCTCAGTGGAACAGGTTCTGTCATAAGCAGGCTGTAAAGGGTTCTGGCATCGCAGCTACGAGCTGCGGGGATATTAAACGGCCTGGTTTGGGCGATATTGGGGGTGAACATATTGCACTCCTGCACTCAGGCAACTGCTTGATCCGTGACAACGGCAAGACCTAAATGCCATTCATCTCTATCAACCTATGAACCTTTTGCTGGCTGAAAATTCCGTATAAGCGCCGCCGAAGGCCGATTCGCCGATGGGGCGCACCGTTCCAGCGCAGCCAGGATCACCGGGTTGCAGGGCCGACGTCGCGGCCTCTCGGGAGCGCCGGCGAGTCGGTTACCGACGAATGGCAGACAATCTAATGGCTATCGGGGGCGCCGCGCACATCCTTCAGCGTCGGGTTTGCTGGCGTGTCGGTCAGCGCCAGCACATTAAAGCTGCCGTCCGTTTCAAGTATCACCGCACCCACTTGGGCCATATCGGCGTAGCCGCTTGACCGGGCGACGGCAAGAAGCTCGTTCTTGGTTACCCGCTCATGGCGCAAGGCGTCGTCAAGCATCTTCCCCTGGTAGAACAACAACCGGGGCTCCGATTTCACCAGGCCACGCACCGCAGACGAGCGAACCGACAGCGCGGTAATCAGATACTGGGCGAAGATCAGCACGGCGAACGCCAGCATGCCCTCCACAAGCGGCACATCCTTTGATAGCAATACCGTGGCCAATGTCGAACCGAGGGCCACCGTCACAATCAAATCGAAGGCGTTGAGCTTGGAGAGGGTACGTTTCCCGGACACTCGAAGCATCACCAACATTGCTGTGTAAGCAAGCGCTCCCACAACAAGCACTCTGACGAGGCCTGCCCAATCGTCAAAAAACATAATTCCACCTGGCGTGAACAGAAGGTCCGTTCACCATAGCCTATTCATCGTCCCCGAATGCGCCACCACAGGTATCGCAAATCGACTCGATGTCGATCCGATATTCAAGTACACCCTCCGCCGCCAACGAGGCGCTCTGAGTCTCGCTCAACGTCAGATCGCTCCCCTCGACCTGTCGAGGCGTAAGATTAATGGGCCGGCCCTCTTCGATCGCTTCAATCTGGGTCTCGGTCAACCCAACAATATCGAGTTTTACCCGCACTTCTTCTTCGCATTGGTGATGGTTCTGATCGTTGCATCTTATGGAATAAACAGGCATGCAAAGTCCTCCTTACCGTGTCTACCTCATTGACTCCTTCGGCAAGCAATCGTGCCCCATTAAAGCCGACCACGAGCACGGCGGCCAAATCGGAGAATGTTGCGCCTCGCCTGCACTGGAGTCTCAGCCGTCCAGCGTCGATAAGCACGGGTAAAGGCGCTCTGCTCGGAGAACCCGAGCAGCAGGGCAATATCGCCCAGGGTGAGCGACGCGTCAGCCAGGTACTGGGCGGCGAGTTGCTCACGAGTGCGATCCAGCAGATCACGCCAGGTTAGCTGGCGATCCTCAAGGCGACGCTGCAGCGTTCTGACTGAAACATGCAGGTCCGCCGCCACCCTGGGCAAGCTGACCCGGCCCTCGGGAAGGAGCCGCACCATGCTCTGCTGCAACGCTCGGTCGAAGGAATCGGAATCGGGCAATGCCAGCATCAATGCATCCGCCTGCCGGTCCAGCAGCCCCCGAACAGTCGGCTCACTGCGCGGCAGAGGCTTGTTAAGGTAAGCCGTTGGGAATTGTATCGCCGTATCGGTTGCGCCAAAGCTTACCGGGCAAGCAAAAAAACGCTGGTAGGCCTCTCTACTCTCCAGCGGTTCAGGCGCTGCAAAAACAAAGCTCACCCTGGTAGGCACCGGCTCTTCCTCTACCAGGCGTCTCCAAAAGGCGAGCAACGCGGCTATCGCTACGGTATCGGCGAGCTGGCCGGTAGACGATTCGCCAGGCCAGCGTACCGTCACCTGCTCTGCGCTCACTTGCATCGACACCACGTCCGCTCCGTAAAACAGCCGCTCGTAACGCTGATAGGCCTGCATGGCTGCACCTAATGTATCGCATGTGAGAATGAGGTAGCCAAGTACGCCAACATGACGGGGCTGCACCAAAGCCCCTATAGCAAGGGCGGGGGAAGGATGCTCAGGGCGCAGTCTGGCTGCACGTTCAAGCATTGCGCACCATATAGTCATAGGTACGATATCTGCCGGCCTTCGACTATCGAGAAGATTTCGCAGCTCGGGCGCGGCAAGTTTCTCCTGATCCAGCCAATCCGTAAGCAGCTGAATCCAGGCTCCAGTCACCCGCAACGGCGTCGCCATATAAAAAGCATCCCTTGATATCTGGCATAAAGAGTCAAAAACACGGCATTAAATGTCAATCCCTGCGTTGGTTTGGCTGCGAAAATATCAATCTCGGATACCCACCGCGGCGGTAGGAAAAAGCATGGCGCTGACAGAGATGTTCCATAACGTACTGGCAGACAGTGGGCTTACGGCCTTGTGGCATGCGATTCCGCCCTGGCTGGCCCTGGATGAGCGGCAGTTGATCTTCATGCTGGCCACGCCGGTATTCATCGGCGTATTTGCCTGGGAGTACCTGAAGATCCGCCACGACCCTCATTTGGTAGATGCTGGTGAATCCCTGCGCAACTTCATGCTGGGCGCCGGATATCAAACCACTGAGCTGGTGTTCGCCGGCTTGATTGCGTTTCCTGTATATGCCTTGGCTTACCGCTACCGGCTACTGGATATTCAATTGACCGTGTTCACCGGCATTCTGCTTTGGCTACTGACCGACCTGAGCTTTTACTGGATGCATCGCTCGTCACATCGGGTGCGCTGGCTCTGGGCGGCACATGTCACGCATCACTCATCTGAACGCATGAACTTTTCCACTGCCATGCGCCAGAACGCGACCAACATCTTCAACGGCGGATGGCTGTTCTACGTTCCGCTGGCTTTAATCGGCTTCAATCCGGTTTGGATAGGGGTCTGCTACGCCCTCTCGCTGGTTTACCAGTTTTTCATCCATACAACGCTGGTTGGCAAGCTGCCGCCACTGATCGAACTTGTGTTCAACACGCCGAACCACCATCGCGTTCACCACGGGCGCAACCCTGCCTATATCGACAGGAATTACGGAGGCGTCTTCATCGTCTTTGACAGGCTGTTCGGGACCTTTGCTGTTGAACAAGCGGACCAGCTGATCAAATACGGCATCACGCGGCCAGTACCGACCAACAACCTGCTGGTTAGCTGGTTGCACGAGTACCGCGATATGTTCGCCGATATGCGGCGCAAAGGACCACTATGGCAGCGGCTCAGACATCTGTGGATGCCCCCGGAGTGGGAGCGCAAAGAGGCCAACCAGGACCGAACTGATTCATCTATAAAGGATGTCAGCAACCGCAGCGGTTTGTGAAGTAGCGAAACCGTTGCTACGCTTAAATATCAAGATTGGTCTGAACAGGGAGCTCAGTACAATCGTTTATCTCCGGTTGGAGGACGACCTATGGGTACCATTGTTGCAGGACGTTTTGAAAGTCAGGACCACGCAGAGAAGGCCATGAGAGCGCTGGAAAATGCGGGTTTCCCCCGAGATGGCCTCTCGCACTTTTACGTCAATCCCGATGGGCAGCATGACATTTATCCTATTGGCGGAGACGAGAAAATTTCCCCCGGCGCGCGTGATTCAGGCAAAGGCGCCGTAGCGGGGATTGGCATAGGTGCAGCCGCTGGGGCAGTGGCCGGCGTCGCCGCCACACCTCTGGTCGGTCCTGTGGGCGTCGCCATTGGTGCCGGAATCGGCGCCTATACCGGCTCATTGATTGGCGCCATGAGCAAGACCGATGAGGAATCGGAGCTTGACGAGGCCGAAGAGGCTGGCGAAATCCAGGAGCGCGAGGTCGAAAACCACGAGGTAATGCAGCGGCAAGCGGGCACCCATCTCGCCGTGCGCGTGGATGACGTATCCGGCAAGACCAAGGACCAGGCGGTACAGATATTGCGAACCTGCGGTGCAGCTGACGTGGAACAGGCTCAAGGTCAACTGGTGGACGGGCATTGGAAAGACTTCGATCCACGCTCAGTCGTAGATCTGGTTTAAACCAAGCGCCGCGATGGGCAGGTGCCGGTTATAATCCGGCCATGCGACTTGATCGATTCATCAGTAAAAATTCCCTTCATAGTCATCAGGCATCTCGCCTGATAATTGCCAGCGGTCGCGTCAGCGTAGCTGGCAGAGTGGTTCTCGACGCCCGCATGGAAATTGATCGTTTCGTAGCGGTGAGCCTTGATGACATTCTGCTTCAGCAACAACCTGTCCATTATCTGATGCTACACAAACCAGCAGGCTATCTCAGCGCCACCAGCGACCCGCTTCACCCCACCGTCATGGAACTTCTCCCCGCACCGCTGCGCTCACTGCTGCACATCGGCGGCAGGCTGGATCGCAGCACGTCGGGCTTGTTGATCCTGACCAATGACGGGCTGTGGTCCCGCAGACTGTTTGAGCCGAAAACAAAGCTTCCCAAGGTTTATGCGGTACGTACCGCTTTGCCGATCTGCCCCACCACCAGCGCCAGGTTTGCTGAAGGAATTCATTTTGCGTTTGAAGGCATCACCACCTCCCCCGCCGAACTGATTCAGCTGAGCGATCATGAAGCGCGACTCACGATCTACGAGGGTCGGTATCACCAGGTCAAACGGATGTTTCACGCCGTTGGCAACGTGGTCACCGCTTTGCATCGAGAAAGCGTAGGGAGCATCACCCTCGATCCGCTGCTATCTTCCGGCGATTTCAGAAACCTGACCCCCGCCGAAATCCAGAGCGCGAACTGACACTAGGTCTTTCACCCGAGAACCTGCGTCAGCACTTGATCACGAGAGCGCCCAGGGGAAGAGGCGCCGACCAGTTGGCTTGAACTCATCGAAGGGTGTCCCGTCATAAAGAAACAAGGAGCAAAAACATTTGCGTTGCCTTGCCGCGTGCTCAGACTAAACGGCGATTCAAGAACGGCAATAAATCGAGCCAGGGAGCGGTATTTAATCAACCTGAGCGAGGATGCTGCCATGCCTGAACGTATAACCAAGAACACCTTGACCGACCTATTGAAGATAGAGAAACAACCCTGTCTTTCCCTATATATGCCTACCCATCGCACCTCGCCAGAACGCGAGCAGGATCCCATTCGCTACCGGAACCTGTTAGGGCAGCTGCAGCAGCACCTTGATGCTCAGTTCCCCGACGCCGATCAGGACGCGCTGCTGCGGCCCTTCAACGCCTTGCTTGCAGACCGGGACTTCTGGGTATATCAAAAAGAAGGCGTCGCCATGCTGGGGGGTGAAAACTTCTTCAAGGTCTATTCATTGCAGCAGCGGGTGCCTGAGTGCGCCTCGGTAAATGTGCATCCTCATCTGTCGCCACTGCTGCGAATCACCCAGTCCGCGGACCGTTACCAGGTGTTATGTCTGTCTCGTGACGAGGTAAGGCTGTTTGAAGGCAATCGAGAGGTGCTGGACGAAATCCAGCCAGATCCCGACGTACCCTTGAACCAGGAACAAGCGCTAGGTTCAGAGCTGACGCCTGGGGATCAGTCAGGACATCCGGACGGCTTTAGCGCAGCGGGCGACCGGGGCGATACCTATATGCACGAGTCGGGTGGTAGCGGCAAGCAGGACGAGATCGATTCTGACCGGGACCGCTTCTTCCGTGCAGTTGATCGGGCCATCATGGCCTGTCATTCAAAGCCGTCGGGGCTCCCCTTGATTCTTGTCGCCTTGCCGGAAAATGAAGCTTTTTTCAGGGCACTCAGCCACAACGACCAACTGCTCGATCAGAGTATTTCAATCGACCCTGCCGCCTTGAATATCAATGAGCTACGCAAACGCTCCGGCGAGGTAATCGCCCAGGACTATACCGCGAGGCTCGATGCTCTGCTTGATCAGCATGGGGCTGCGAACGGTCAGGGTCTGACTTCTGATGACATCACGGAGATTGGCAAAGCAGCCCTCGCCGGACGCGTAGCGACCTTGTTTGTCGAAGAAGACCGGATGATCCCAGGCGAACTGGACCACCAGAGCGGCCGTGTCACGCTGGAGGAAGACAATCCTGACGGCCCCGATGTGCTGGACGAGCTGATTGTTCACGCCCTGCGCAACGGTGCCCAGGTGGTTACCGCGCCAGCACAGCGCATGCCCTGCACGAGCGGCGCGGCAGCAATATTCAGGTTCTAGCGGGACTGCACCTCAGCGGGGGGCGGTCCGGTGCGCCCCTCGTCTGAGGGCTTCAAGCCTGCTCGACCGGGTCAACCCAAAGGAATACCCAGGGCCGGCGAGCTCAGTTTCTGACTGCAGCGCGTTCATCCTTACTGCTACCAGAGTGGTACGGAAATAATAGCTCGTCCAACTCAGCAAGCCGATTAGCTTAACGCCGTCTTCAGCAAGATATGGATCTATCCCGCCAGGTTCCAGCAAATCAAAGATGACCGACAACCCGAAGAAGCCAAACGCCATTGCTAACAAAATGAACTCGGTGCGCCAGAGCGTTTTATAGAATCTGGCCAGGTAATAAAGAACAAACAGGCCATAGGCGGCAAGCACTGTCATTTCCGATATGCCGATGTGAGGGAAAAAAGCCTCATGCAACAGGAAGATGTCATCAAAACCCAACACCAGACTCAGGGCACCAGAGACGAGCAGGAACCTTTTGTTCTCCCGCTGCTCTGCGCTGGCCGGAAGTACTGCGGCACCGAACAGACATACCGCGGCGGCGCCTACCCACAGGAAAATACCGAACTGGGACAGGAACCCAACGTAAATGGACACGCCGGCCACAGCCGTAGGGTCCCGGGTCATGTCGCCTACTGGAATGCCTAGCAAGGCGCTCAATCCCAGCGCAGAACCCAACAGAACGGCCGACGCGATGAAGATCAAGCCAATCATCATCCAGGTGGATTGCAAGCGGGCGCGAACGGTGGCGTTCATTTTCGGGTCCTTGATTCTTGTTGGTTTTAGCCATTCCAGCAGACCAAAATATCCGCGGGAAAAGCAGTTCACAGGTTGATTACAACCTAGTGACAACGGCCACCAAAAATGATGCAGTTTATTTCGAAATAATGGCTTTCGGCCCGGATCGTACGTTGAGGTCAGTCAGAGGTGCGCTCCCTTTAGTGAACGGAAAACGAAACCCTATCGATAGCGAAGAAGATGACAGCGAGGGGGAACACAGCATGTTTTCGGCGCCAGCAGCCCTGAAAACAAAAACCCCGGCGGAGCCGGGGTGATGTTGATGCAACTGCAGGATATTGAAAGACGTTATCAGACGCCGCTGGTTTCCGCTGCTTCCACGTCTTTCATGGACAGCTTGATGCGGCCACGATTGTCGACGTCTAGCACCAGCACTTTCACTTCCTGACCTTCCTGCAGTACGTCGGTCACTTTCTCGATGCGCTGGTTGGCAATCTGGGAAATGTGGACCAGGCCATCCTTGCCCGGCAGGATGCTGACGAACGCGCCGAAATCGACGATGCGCTCAACCTTGCCGGTATAGACCTTGCCGATTTCCGCTTCGGCAGTGATGCCATCAACGCGCAGCTTGGCGGCGTTGGCAGCGTCCTTGCTCGCAGCAAAGATTTTTACCGTGCCGTCATCGGTGATGTCGATGGACGCACCGGTCTCTTCGCAGATGCCGCGAATGGTCGCGCCGCCCTTGCCGATCACGTCGCGGATCTTGTCGGAGTCGATCTTCATACTGATCATGGTCGGTGCGTTGGAGGATAGCTCCTTGCGTGACTCGCCAAGGATCTGGTTCATCTGGCCAAGGATGTTCAGGCGCGCTTCCAGGGCCTGACCCAGGGCGATTTCCATGATCTCTTCGGTGATGCCCTTGATCTTGATATCCATCTGCAGAGCGGTAACGCCCTTGCTGGTGCCAGCTACCTTGAAGTCCATGTCGCCGAGGTGATCTTCGTCACCGAGGATGTCGGTCAGTACGGCGAACTTCTCGCCTTCCTTGACCAGACCCATGGCGATACCGGCTACAGGAGCGGTCAGCGGTACACCGGCGTCCATCAGAGCCAGGGAAGCGCCACATACGGAGGCCATGGAGCTGGAACCGTTGGACTCAGTGATTTCCGATACCACACGTATGGTATAGGGAAAGTCATCCATGTTCGGCATCACAGCGGCGATACCGCGGCGGGCCAGGCGGCCGTGGCCAACTTCACGACGACCGGTGCCGCCCATACGACCGCACTCGCCTACGGAATAGGGAGGGAAGTTGTAGTGCAGCATGAAGGGATCTTTCTTCTCGCCTTCCAGGGTGTCCAGCAGCTGTGCGTCACGGGCGGTACCCAGGGTGGTGACAACCAGGGCCTGTGTTTCGCCACGCGTGAACAGCGCGGAGCCATGGGTGCGATCCAGTACGCCAACTTCGATGTTCAGCGGGCGAACAGTCTTGGTGTCGCGACCGTCGATACGCGGGTTGCCGTTAACAATGCTTTCACGCACGGTGCGGTATTCAATCTCGCCGAAGGCGTCTTTGACTTCACCAGCAGAAGGCTTGCCTTCTTCGTTGCCGGACAGCGCTTCGATGGCCTGGTTGCGCAACTCGCCGAGGCGAGTGTAGCGGGCCATTTTGTCGGTAATGGTATAACCCTCGGCGATACCGGCACCGAACTGGCCTTTGATGGCGTCCAGCAGTACGGTATTTTCCGGGGCGGCAGTCCAGTCCCAACGGGCTTTGCCGGTTTCAGCGGCGAGTTCCTTGATGGCTTGAACAGCGGGCTGGAATTCCATGTGGGCAAAAAGTACTGCGCCCAGCATCTGGTCTTCGGTCAGTTCCTTGGCTTCGGATTCAACCATCAGTACAGCGTCTTCAGTACCGGCTACGATCATGTCCAGACGTGAGTCTTTCAGCTGTTCGTAGTTGGGGTTGAGGATATAGCCGTTGTTGGCGTCAAAGCCTACGCGTGCGCCGGCGATGGGGCCGTCGAACGGAATGCCGGAAATGGCTAGCGCGGCGGAGGTACCGATCAGCGCAGCGATATCCGGATCAGTGGTCTTGTCAGTGGAGACGACAGTACAGACGACCTGGACTTCATTCATGAAGCCCTCGGGAAACAGCGGGCGGATCGGACGGTCGATCAAGCGCGAGGTCAGGGTCTCTTTTTCGGTAGGACGGCCTTCACGCTTGAAGAAACCACCGGGGATGCGGCCTGCGGCGTAGGTCTTCTCGATGTAATGTACAGACAGGGGAAAGAAGTCACGACCGGCGTCGGCTTTCTTGGCGCCTACTACGGTACACAGAACGCTGACGGCATTGTCGATGCTGACCAGTACGGCACCAGAAGCCTGGCGGGCGATGCGGCCCGTTTCCAGGGTGATGGTGTTGTTGCCTAATTTGAATTGTTTGATAACCGGTTTCACGGTGTCTTCTCTCTCTGTATTTGCCTTTGGGGAAACTCTGGGCACGGCCGGGTTTCGGACCCGGCCATGTCCAAAAGGAATGTGTCGCTTAGCGACGCAGACCCAGACTGCTGATCAAGCTGCTGTAACGCGGAATGTCTTTCGACTTCAGGTAATCCAGCAACTTGCGACGCTGGTTAACCATCCGGATCAGACCGCGACGGGAATGGTGATCCTTCTTGTTCTCTTTGAAGTGACCCTGCAGCTTGTTGATGTTTGCAGTCAACAAGGCTACCTGGACTTCCGGGGAACCGGTGTCACTTTCGCCACGGGCATATTCAGTTACGATTGCAGCTTTCTCTTCGACGCTCAGTGCCATGACAGCTTTCCTCTGAGTGAACAGGCCGGGACGTTGAGTCCCGTGTTTTAAATCGAGGTATGACCATGCCTGTTAACAGCCACCCTCGTTGCGACCCTGCGGGTCAACTTCTTTGTATTGGCTCGGAAGTTAGTCCGAAGCCTCTGGATTCCCGCCTTCGCGGGAATGACGATGTGGAGCGAATGACGGTGTGGCGGCTAGTATGCCGCGTTGCCGCTCTGTTCCCTCAACACCTGACAATCAATACCACATGCGTCGTACCGGCTTGCGCAGAGGTGACGCCAGCCCCCTGGATTCCCGCCTTCGCGGGAATGACGATGTGGAGCGAATGGCGGTGTGGCGGCTAGTATGCCCCGGTGCCGCTCTGTTCCCTCAACACCTGACAACCAGTACTACGTGGTCGTACCGGCTTTCGCAGAGTTGACGCCAGCCCCCTGGATTCCCGCCTTCGCGGGAATTAGGGAGGGGTAATACTTGTCATTCACGGACCCGTGAGGATACTCGTCATTCCTGGAGACGCGGGGATATTCGTCATTCCCGAGCAACCGGGGACACTCACGACCACCGACCAATCAGCAATACCCGTCATTCCCGCGCAGGCGGGAATCCATACGTTATCCGTTAAAGCGCATCAAACGCTTCGGTGCTACTCGGGCATCGTCGGTCATTTCGCCGATGCCGATAAACTCTCCATTCTGGTCCAGCAGCCTGACCATGCCGAACGCCGGACTACCCGGAACCCGTACCGCCTGACCATGATTCAGGTAGTAGGCGGTCTGCTCCGTCAGGTTCACCACCGGCCAATCTTCCAAGCCGCTGTCACTGGGTAATAACAGATGATCCAGCGCCAGATAACCGCCTTCGGCATGCAGCGCCTCAAGGGTTTCCAGGGTCACCGACTTGCCGAGACCAAAGGGACCCGCCTGGATTCGCCGCAGCTCGGACACATGAGCGCCGCAGCCCAGTGCCGCGCCAATATCCTCAACCAGGGTGCGGATATAGGTGCCCTTGGTACAGCTGACTTCCAGTCTCAGGCGATCACCTTCAAGACCCAGAATAATCAAGCGTTGTATGGTAACAGATCGCGGCTTGCGCTCCACTGTTTCCCCGGCGCGGGCCAGTTTGTACAACGGCTGGCCTTCATGCTTGAGCGCCGAGTACATCGGCGGCACCTGAAGAATGTCGCCGGTAAATTGCGGCAGCACCGCTTCCACATCAACCAGGCTGACCGCCACCGGCTTGATTTCGAGCACGTCGCCTTCCGCATCGCCGGTCGTAGTCGTCATACCCAGACGGGCTTCGGTAACGTAGGTCTTGTCAGCATCGAGCAAATACTGAGAGAACTTGGTGGCTTCACCGAGGCATAGCGGCAACACACCGTTGGCAAGCGGATCAAGACTACCGGTGTGACCACCCTTGCTGGCATTGAACAACCAACGCACCTTTTGCAGGGCCGCGTTCGAGGTCATACCCAGCGGCTTGTCAAAAATCAGTACGCCATCGATATCACGGCGTTTGCTACGGGGTGCCGACACCGGTTACTCCTCGTCTTCCTGGGGATGCTGGCGGTCTTCAGCCACCGCCCGCTCAATCAACGACGACAAATGCACACCACGACGCACGCTCTCGTCATAGTGAAAATGCAGCTGTGGAACACTGCGCAGCTTCATGACACGACCCAGCTGTACGCGCAGAAATCCAGCGGCATCCTTTAACGCGGAGAGATTCAACGCGATATCTTCATCGGTGGCGTCGCCCATCAGGGTGATGTACACCTTGGCGTGGGCCAGATCGCGGCTGGCATCCACGGCGGTAACCGTAATCATGCCGACACGAGGGTCGCGGACATCGCGCTGAATCAGCAATGCAAGCTCGCGCTGCATCTGGTCAGCTACCCGCTGGGTACGACTGTATTCTTTGGCCATAAGTCCTGCCTTCAGCCTGCCAGCAGCAAGCTACAAATGTCATGCCACAAACCCAAACGGCAAGCAGCTGACGGTCTGGCTGATGCCGGACCGTTGGCCGCTTGCCGCTTGAGGCTTGCCGCTACGTTCAGAGTGTCCGGGCTACCTGGACGCGCTCGAACACTTCGATGCGGTCGCCTGGGCGAACGTCGTTGTAGTTCTTCACGCCAATACCGCACTCCATACCGTTACGTACTTCGCCGATGTCATCCTTGAAGCGACGCAGGGACTCCAGCTCGCCTTCGTAGATAACCACATCTTCGCGCAGAACGCGGATCGGACGGTTACGGTAAACGGTACCTTCGATGACCATACAACCGGCGATCGCGCCAAACTTCGGCGAGCGGAATACGTCGCGCACTTCGGCCACACCAAGGATCTGCTCGCGCACATCGCTGCCAAGCATGCCCGAAAGGGCCTTCTTGACGTCGTCGATGATCTCGTAAATCACGCTGTAATAACGCAGGTCCAAGCCTTCCGACTCGACGATTTTCCGGGCCGTAGCATCCGCCCGAACGTTGAAGCCGAAGATGACCGCATTGGAAGCCAAGGCCAGGTTGGCGTCGGTTTCGGTAATGCCGCCTACGCCACCTGAAACAATCTTCACTTGCACTTCATCGTTACCCAGTTCGCTAAGCGAACCCTGCAGAGCTTCGAGTGAACCGCGCACGTCCGACTTCAGCACAATATTGAGCGTCTTCTTCTCGCCCTGGCCAATATTGTCGAACATGTTTTCCAGTTTAGCCGACTGCTGGCGGGCCAGCTTGATCTCACGGAATTTGCCCTGACGGAACATGGCAATTTCACGCGCCTTCTTTTCGTCAGCCACAACGGTCAGCTCGTCACCGGCGTCTGGCGTACCATCAAGACCGAGGATCTCGACCGGAATGGAAGGACCCGCTTCCTTGATCGGCTTGCCGTTTTCGTCATACATCGCACGAACACGACCATAGTTGACGCCAGCCAGCACGATGTCACCCTGACGCAGCGTGCCATTCTGGACCAGCACGGTAGCCACCGGGCCACGACCCTTGTCCAGTCGCGATTCAACCACAACGCCGCGCCCAGGAGCGGAAGGCTGGGCCTTGAGCTCAAGTACCTCGGCCTGGAGCAGAACGGCTTCGAGCAGAGCATCAATACCGGTACCGACCTTGGCTGACACATGTACAAACATGGTGTCGCCGCCCCACTCTTCAGGAATTACCTGGCGCGCTGCCAAATCATGCTTGATCCGGTCGGTATCGGCGTCTTCCTTGTCGATTTTGTTGACCGCGACCACCAGCGGTACGCCGGCAGCCTTGGCATGTGCCACAGCTTCCTCAGTCTGCGGCATGACGCCGTCATCGGCGGCAACCACGAGAATCACGATATCCGTAGCCTTGGCACCGCGGGCACGCATGGCAGTAAATGCCGCGTGACCTGGGGTGTCGAGGAAGGTAACCATGCCGCGATCGGTTTCAACATGGTAAGCGCCGATGTGCTGGGTAATACCGCCAGCCTCACCGGAAGCAACCTTGGCTCGACGAATATAATCAAGCAGCGACGTCTTGCCGTGGTCAACGTGGCCCATAACGGTTACGACTGGTGCACGAGCGACATCTTCACCTTCGTGATGCAGCGCCTCCACCAGGCTATCTTCCAGGGCGCTTTCCTTGACCTGCTTGACCTTATGGCCCAAGTCTTCAGCAACGATGGTGGCCGTGTCCTGATCCAAGACCTGGTTAATAGTCACCATGTTGCCGTTCTTGAACATGTATTTGATGACCTCGGCCGCCTTGACCGACATCTTCTGGGCCAGCTCGGCTACGGTGATGGTCTCACCAATTACCACTTCTCGCACTAGGGGTCCTGTCGGCTTCTCGAAGCCGTGCTGATTGCGTTTTTTGTGCGCCTTGAGCTTGCCACCGCCGCCTCGACGGCGTGCCAACGCCTCTTCATCTTCGCTGGCGCGGGGTGCGTTGCGACCTTTATCCTTGCCGCCACCGCCGCCACGCTTGCGGTTGCGCTCATCCTCTTCTTCGCGGCTTGGCGCTTTGCGACGATGCTCTTCTTTCTTTTTCGGGTGTTCGCTAGGCGCTGGCGCGACCGGAATATCCGGAATGACCGGCGCAACCGGAGCGGTGGGTGCAGGCTCTGGTTGAACTTCTGCGGCCGGCTTGGGCGCTTCGGCCGCTACCGACTGCTGTTCGGCAGCCTTGCGGGCCGCCTCTTCTGCTTCGCGCGCTGCCTGCTCGGCCTGGCGCTGCGCTTCGGCTTCAGCTACCAGACGCGCCTCCTCGGCGAGGCGCTGTTCTTCCAGCTCACGCTGCCGCTCAGCTTCCTGATCATCAGGGTCGCGTTTGACGTATGTTTTCTTCTTACGAACCTCAACGTTGACGGTTTTGCTGCCCGCTACCTTGAGTGTGCTCATGGTTTTACGCTGCAGTGTTATCTTCCGCGGCTCTGAACCTGAATCGCCATGGGCGCTTTTCAGAAACGTCAGCAGTTTCTGCTTCTCATCGTCAGACACCGGCTGCCCTGGGCTGGTTTGAGACAACCCGGCTTCCTGCATTTGCTGTAGCAGACGCTCTACCGGAGTACCTACTACCTGAGCCAATTCTTTGACCGTCACTTCCGCCATTCACTTCTCTCCTCAGTCGGGCCCGTGCGTTGCCGCAGGGCGATGTTGCTATACCGACCGGTTATTCAAACCAGGGTGCCCGGGCAGCCATAATCAAGGTGCCGGCGCGGGCTTCGTCAATACCATCAATATCCAGTAGATCGTCTACTGATTGCTCAGCGAGGTCTTCCATGGTGATGATGCCTTTTCCTGCCAGCTGGAAGGCCAGAGCACGGTCCATACCGTCCATGCTCAAAAGATCCTCTGCGGGCTGAACTTCTTCCAGTTTTTCCTCGTTGGCAATAGCTTTGGTAAGCAGGCGATCCTTGGCCCGAGCACGCAGCTCATTGACGATATCTTCATCGAAACCATCGATTGCCAACATCTCCTCCATGGGCACGTAGGCCACTTCCTCCAGCGAGGTGAAGCCCTCTTCAACCAGCATCTGGGCAAGCTCCTCGTCGACATCCAGCTCGTCAATGAAGTTACGCAGAATGTCACCCGTCTCGGCTTCACGCTTGGCAACGATAGCTTCTTCGGTCATCACGTTAAGCGTCCAGCCAGTCAGTTGACTTGCCAGACGAACGTTCTGACCGCTGCGCCCGATTGCCTGGGCCAGATTATCTTCGGCCACAGCAATATCGATCGTGTGAGTGTCTTCGTCGAGAATGATAGACGCTACTTCAGCGGGCGCCATGGCATTGATCACGAACTGTGCAAGGTTATCGTCCCACAGCACGATATCCACTCGCTCACCACCCAACTCGCCAGACACGGCCTGCACGCGAGAACCACGCATACCGATGCAGGCGCCCTGCGGATCGATACGCTTATCCTTCGAGCGGACCGCTATCTTGGCTCGAGAGCCTGGATCGCGGGCAGCACCCATGACTTCGATCAGCTCTTCGGATATTTCCGGCACTTCAATGCGGAAAAGCTCAATGATCATCTCCGGGCAACTGCGAGACAAAACCAGCTGTGGGCCGCGATTCTCTGCTCGAATCTCCTTGAGCAAGGCACGGATGCGCGTGCCGGTGCGGAAGGTTTCGCGCGGGATCATCTCTTCACGCGGGAGAACCGCTTCGGCGTTGTTGCCCAGATCCACGATGACGCTGTCACGGGTAACTTTCTTGACCGTGCCGCTGATAATTTCTCCGAGACGGTCACGATAGGCATCTACTACCTGAGCGCGCTCCGCTTCGCGAACCTTTTGAACGATAACCTGTTTGGCAATCTGCGCGGCAATACGACCGAACTCGACGGATTCTATCTTCTCCTCGATCATGTCATCGATCTTGAGCGCTGGATCACGCGCCTCGGCCTGATCAAGCGTCAGCTGCATGTCCGGCTCTTCGAAATTCTCGTCAGCCACGACTGTCCAGCGACGATAGGTGTCGTAGCTGCCGGTCTGGCGATTGATCTCCACCCGGACGTCTACTTCGTCTTCGTAACGCTTTTTGGTAGCCGTGGCCAATGCCAATTCCAGCGCTTCAAAAATCACGCCGGGCGGTACGCCCTTTTCATTGGAAACGGATTCCACAACCAGCAGCACTTCTTTGCTCATCGTATGCCTCGCCTAACGCCATCCATTGGGGCCACTGGAGCCCGAAAAATGCTCAAAACCGCGGGATAATATTGCTCTTGTCGATGGAGTCGATCGGCAGCAGGTATTCATGCTCATCTACCTGCAGGATCACTTCGTCCCCTTCAACACCGCGGATGACACCTTGAAAATTCCGCCGGCCTTCATAAGGCACGCGCAATTTGACCTTGGCTTGTTCGCCCACATGATCGGCGAACTGCTCAAGCGTAAATAATGGTCTGTCCATGCCGGGAGAAGAGACTTCCAGGGTATAGTCCCCGGAGATGGGATCTTCAACATCAAGAACAGCGCTGGCCTGTCTACTGACTGCTGCGCATGCTTCGACGCTGATACCATCGGGATGATCGATATACACCCGCAGCAATGTGTGACGACCCTGAGACAGATATTCTATGCCCCAACAACGATAGCCTAACGCCTCGACAATGGGGACCAACAAGGTCTCCAACTCAGATACTTTGCCGGACAAATTCACCACCTTTGTATCGCATGAATAAAAAATGGGCCTAAAGCCCATCCTGGTTTCTGGCCACTCCTTTCGAAGTCCAGACATCTAACAAAAAGCCCCTGAAAAGGGGCCTTTGACTGGTTGCGGGGGCAGGATTTGAACCTACGACCTTCGGGTTATGAGCCCGACGAGCTACCAGACTGCTCCACCCCGCGTCGAATCTAGGGCATGGATTATACGCCCGGTAGCAAAACAAGACAACCGGCATACAAAGCCCGAAAAAAGCAGGGCCTGCAATGCAGGCCCTGTTTGATTGGTGCGGAAGATGGGACTCGAACCCATACACCCTAAGGCACTACCCCCTCAAGATAGCGTGTCTACCAATTCCACCACTTCCGCAAAACTTTAGGCTTACTCTACGGCAGGCACATCATCTGTCGCAGGAGCCAGAGGAGCCTGTTCTTCAAGAACAGGTATATCTTCACTCAAAGCCGGAGCAACAGGCTGAGAGCGTAACACTGGATCAGGCAAGCCACTTTCACGTGCAGCTACTGCGTAGTTACTCGCGTAGTAAGCCAGGCCCAACGAGGTGAGAAAGAATACTGTCGCCAGAATTCCTGTCAAGCGGCTCAGAAAGGTAGCCGAACCCTGACTGCCAAACACCGTGCCGGAAGCACCGGAACCAAAGGACGCACCCGTCTCAGCACCCTTGCCTTGCTGCATCAGCACGAGGCCAACCAGGGCAATGGCGACGACAAGGTGAACCACTATAACTACCGTTTCAATCATTACGCTCGTCCTGCGGCACGTGCTATCGCACCAAATTCATCTGCATTGAGAGAGGCACCACCGACCAACCCCCCATCGATATCCGGCATCGCAAATAGTGCTTCGGCGTTGTCCGCCTTGACGCTGCCGCCATAAACAATCTGTACACACTGCGCTTGCTCATCGTCCAGCATCGCCAGCCGGGCGCGAATCATCGCGTGGACTTCCTGCGCCTGCTCCGGCGAAGCAGTCAGCCCGGTGCCTATGGCCCAGACCGGCTCGTAAGCCAGAACACCTTGAGCCAACCCGCCGACTCCAAAGGATTCAAGCACGACCTGCAACTGTCTTCCAACCACTTCTGCGGTTTCGCCCGCGTCGCGCTGCTGCCGCGTCTCACCGACACAAAGCACCGGTCGAAGCCCGCAAGCCAACGCAGCCGCAAACTTCCTGCAAACCACCTCATCGGTCTCGTCGAACAGATTGCGCCGCTCGGAATGACCCACGATTACATATTCACATCCCGCCTCGCGCAGCTGGGCGGGGGAAATTTCCCCCGTAAGTGCACCGAACTCTGCCTGATAGGCACAACACTGGCCTGCGAGACGGATCTGAGAGCCTTCAAGACTCTCACGACACTGCTGAATGTAGAGGGAAGGAGGCGCGATCATCAGATCAACCTGTTCAGGCCAATCCTGTTGATTCAGCCCGGCTAGCAAAGCCTCGACTGATTGCCGAGTACCGTGCATTTTCCAATTTCCGGCGACCAGCGAACGACGCATGCCTAACCTCTCAGTTCAAGCGGGCGCCAATGTTAACCAAGTTGCTCCGGCGACACAACCGCCTTTTTTCAGGAAGCACCGAACAGGCTGCGGACCTTGTCGGCAAGCGTTCCAGCCTCTTTCTCTACCTGCGCACCATCTGCGCCTTCCACCATGACGCGGATCAGCGGCTCAGTTCCCGAAAGACGCAACAGCACACGGCCAGAATCGCCCATGCGCTGCTCCGCTTGCTGCACGGCTGCCTGGAGCTCAGGGTTGTCCAGCAGCGAATCCTGACTGGGCGAATAGCGAACATTGATCAGCTTCTGGGGGCACTTGTACATACCCCGTCGAGCTTCGGCCAGCGATTGGCCTGAGCGCTGGAGCGCCTTAAGCACTTGCAGCGCAGCTATAATGCCATCGCCGGTGGAGGTGTGATGAAGACAAACCATATGGCCGGAGGACTCTCCACCCAGAATCCAACCACGCTCGCGCAATTCAGCCATTACATAACGGTCGCCAACCTTGGCTCTCACGAATGGAATACCCTGCTCCTTCATCGCCAGCTCAAGACCCAGGTTGGTCATCAGCGTACCCACCACGCCACCGCCCAACTGGGAGCGCTGGTGCAAGTCCAGCGCCATGATATAGAGCAATTCGTCCCCGTCGACTTCTTCACCATTCTCATCAACCATGAGCACCCGGTCGCCGTCGCCGTCGAAGGCGATGCCCATATGCGCACCGTCCTTTCTGACTGCCTCACTCAAAGCCTTGAGATCGGTAGAGCCTACCCCAGCATTGATATTCATTCCGTCCGGCTGAACGCCGATAAGAGCCACTTCTGCACCCAGCTCACGGAATACATTGGGGGCCACCTTATAGGTCGCGCCATTGGCGCAATCGACTACTATTTTGAATTCCTTGAAGCTGGTACTGGTCGGGACACTGCTTTTGCAGTACTCGATGTAACGTCCCGAAGCATCCTCGACACGCGCCACCTTCCCCAGATCCGCTGAGTCGACTACGTCCATGGGCGCGTCGACCAGCCGCTCGATTTCAAGCTCCAGGCTGTCAGGAAGCTTGCTGCCGGTCACGGAGAAAAACTTGATGCCGTTGTCGTAATACGGGTTGTGGGAAGCGCTGATCACTATCCCGGCATCAGCCTGAAAGGTACGGGTGAGGTAAGCGATCGCAGGCGTGGGCATCGGACCGAGCAGTTGCACCTGGGCTCCCGCCGCAGACAACCCGGCTTCAAGGGCAGATTCAAACATGTAGCCTGAGATGCGCGTATCCTTACCGATAAGCACCCGGCACTGGCCTTGGCGCTTGAACGCCATTCCTACGGCCCAACCCAGCTTCAGCATGAACTCAGGGGTGATGGGATGACTACCAACGCGACCCCGAATCCCGTCGGTGCCGAAATAACGCTTTTCCATGAACAATCCTTCAAATCGATATTATAGTCATCACGTTGCGGCGAGCACTGCCTCTACCATGCGAACCGCATCCACCGTCTCTTCCACATCGTGCACCCGCAAAATGCGTGCGCCTTTCATAACCGCTATCGCGGCCAACGCGACGCCGCCATGCAGCCGCTTTTCCACAGGTCGCCCGAGTGCAAGGCCAATCATGCTCTTGCGCGATACGCCTATCAGAATAGGCAATCCCCGTGGTTGTAGCTCATCAAAGTGGGCAAACAAATGCAGGTTGTGTTCAAGCGTCTTGCCGAATCCGAAGCCGGGATCCAGGATTAATCGATTCCGGGGGATTCCTGCGGCCTCGCAGCTACGCACTCGCTCGTCAAGAAAGGCGTTAACTTCATGAACAATCGAAGCGTAAGCGGGTGCCTTCTGCATAGTCTGGGGCTCTCCCTGCATATGCATCAGGCACACCGGAAGGTCCGTTTTGGCTGCGGCGAGCAACGCACCAGGACGACGAAGGGCACGTATATCGTTGATCATCCCAGCGCCCACCGCCGCCGAGGCGGTAATGACTTCCGGGGTACTGGTATCTACAGAAACAACGGTATCGAAGCGTGACTTGATTGCCTCGACCACAGGCACAACCCGCTCAAGCTCCTGTTGAACACTGACCACCGCTGCACCTGGCCTGGTCGATTCTCCACCCACGTCAATCAGCGTAGCGCCCGCTTCGAGCATTTTTTCTACACGAATTAGCGCCGAGTCGAGCCGGGAGTATAAGCCGCCGTCAGAAAAGGAATCGGGGGTGACGTTGAGAATGCCCATTACATGGGCACGGGTGAGGTCAAGCTCCCGATCACCACAAGGCAATCGGGAGCACTCAGCAGATGTAATCATGAACGATCAGTGTTCGCCCGCAGGCCCGCCAATCACGCCACCATCCTTGGGCTTTTCAGCATCGGAAGGCTTGTCTGCCGGCGCGTCCGGCGCATCAGCCGCAGCAGCACCCGGGCCTTGCCGATCATCGCCGCCTTGCCACCCTTTTGGCTCGCGGGCTGGCAGGCCGGTCATGATGTCATTGATCTGTTCCGCATCAATAGTCTCGTATTTCATCAGCGCCTCGGCCATCAGATCTAGCTTGCCGCGGTTTTCTTCCAGCAGCCGTCTGGCCGTGGCGTAACATTCATCGATAATGCGGCGCACTTCCTGATCGATCAGTTTAGCCGTCTCACCTGAAACGCCGGAAGCGCCCTGGCCTCCACCCATACGGCCCAAATAACTTTCGTTCTCGTCTTCACCATACATGAGCGGCCCGAGTTTTTCGGACAGCCCCCACTTGGTCACCATGTTCTTGGCCAACTGGGTGGCGCGCATGATGTCGTTCGAGGCGCCAGTGGTCACCCCTTCAAATCCCAGCGTCATTTCTTCGGCGATGCGGCCACCAAATAATGAACAAATCTGGCTGATCAACGCACGCTTAGACAGGCTGTAGCGATCCTCTTCAGGCAAGAACATGGTTACGCCCAGAGCCCGTCCGCGGGGAATGATGGATACCTTGTAGACAGGGTCATGCTCAGGAACCAGGCGTCCGACGATGGCGTGCCCGGATTCGTGGTAAGCCGTATTCAGCTTTTCCTTGTCCGACATGACCATCGATTTGCGCTCGGCGCCCATCATGATCTTGTCCTTGGCCATTTCGAATTCGACCATTTCAACCAGACGCTTGCCGGCACGGGCGGCGAACAACGAAGCCTCGTTCACCAGGTTGGCAAGGTCGGCACCCGAAAAACCGGGCGTGCCACGGGCGATATTGGCTGGCACCACGTCATCACCGAGCGGAACCTTGCGCATATGTACCTTGAGGATCTGCTCCCTGCCCCGAATATCGGGCAGACCAACCACAACCTGACGGTCAAAGCGGCCAGGACGCATAAGCGCCGGGTCCAGTACGTCTGGGCGGTTGGTCGCGGCGACCACGATGATGCCGTCGTTAGCCTCGAACCCGTCCATCTCTACCAGCAGCTGGTTCAGGGTTTGCTCACGCTCGTCATGACCACCACCCATTCCGCCGCCACGATGGCGCCCGACGGCGTCAATTTCGTCGATGAAGATGATGCAGGGGGCGTGTTTCTTGGCCTGCTCAAACATGTCGCGTACGCGGCTCGCACCGACACCTACAAACATCTCGACGAAGTCGGAGCCTGAAATGGTAAAGAACGGAACTTTTGCTTCGCCTGCCACAGCCTTGGCCAGCAGAGTCTTACCCGTACCCGGTTGGCCGACCATGAGTACGCCGCGGGGGATATGACCACCCAGGCGCTGAAATTTGCCTGGATCGCGGAGAAACTCTACCAGCTCGCTGACCTCTTCCTTCGCCTCGTCGCAGCCTGCGACATCGGCAAAGGTTGTCTTGACCTGATCTTCGGTCAGCATGCGAGCCTTGCTCTTGCCAAAGCTCATCGGGCCACCGCGCCCCCCCGCTCCGCCCTGCATCTGTCGCATGAAGAACATGAATATGGCGATGATGATCAGAATCGGGAAACTGGCAATCAACAGTTGAGTCCAGATGCTTTGCTGCTCTGGTTGCTTGCCCTCAATCACCACATCATTCTCGAGCAGATCTCCGATCAGCCCGTTATCCTGGATAGCCGGACGTATGGTGGTAAAGGTTCCGCCATCCCGGCGACGGCCTTCGATCTCGTACCCATCCACCGTTACTCGCTCAATCTGTCGATCTCTGACGAGCTCGAGAAACTGAGTGTAATTAAGCGTATTGGTTTCTGCCGGTGTGCTGAAGTTATTCATTACTGTTACCAGCACAGCGGCAATGATCAACCACAGAATGAGGTTCTTCGCCATATCGTTCAAATCGCTATCCTCTTGCTCCGCCACAATGGGTGGCCAAGCCTGACTGAAATCTTCGTATACGTGTGACACGCTTACCTTACACCAGTTTCAACTACCACGGCAGTTTCGGCTGTGTAACGCGCTGTGTCGCATCCCTAGTCCGCTCTGCCCTTATAGCCCTTGGCCAACAGGTAGGTCTCCCGGGACCGATCACGCGAAGCGCCCGGTTTTCTTGTTACCAATTTGTCGAACTGACCGCGAATCTGTCGGAAGTACTCATCGAATCCTTCACCATGAAAAACCTTGATCAGAAAATCTCCACCCGGACGCAGCACGTTGGCCGCCATATCCAGCGCGAGCTCACATAGATACATTGCTCGGGGCTGATCTACCTCCGGTGTACCACTCATATTGGGGGCCATGTCGGAAATAACAAGGTCTACCTGCTGATCTCCTATCGCGGCGAGGATGGCTTCGAAGACTTTGTCTTCGGTGAAGTCACCTTCGATGAACGTCACGTCGGCAATGCTGTCCATCGGCAAAATATCGGACGCGATGATTCTGCCCTTCTCTCCGATCAGCCGACTCGCCACCTGCGACCAGCCACCCGGAGCAGAGCCCAGGTCCAGAACGGTCATCCCAGGCTTGAGCAGTCGGTCCTTCTCCTGAATTTCCAGCAACTTATAGCTGGCACGGGAGCGATAGCCGTCTTTCTGGGCCAGCTTGACATAGGGATCGTCAAAATGTTCTTTCAGCCAGCCCTTGCTGGTCTTGGATCGTGCCACGGAATACCTCGTGCAGCGGAACGCGCCGCCGGTTAAACTAATGCTCTAGCAAGCAAACATTCATCGAATTGGAACTACACAAATCATTATGGCGCTTAGCTCCGAACAGAAGAAAGTCTACAAACGTATTGGTCACCACTTGAAACCCGTGGTCATGGTCAGCGAACAGGGGGCCAGCGAAGGCGTCATGGCAGAGTTGGACCGCGCACTGAACGACCATGAACTGATTAAAATTCGACTCAGCGTTGCTGACCGCGAAGCCAAACAAGCCCTGATCGAGGAACTATGCAGGGCTAGCGGAGCAGAATTGGTGCAGGTTATTGGCAAGATGGCGATCCTGGTGCGCCGGACCAAGAAGCCCAACCCCCAGCTATCCAACCTGGTACGCTTCAAAGATCAGTAGCGCCTAGCGCCCGGCTTCGTCCGGGCGCGGCTGAAGTACCAGCCCCAGCCCGGCGAAAGCCAGCACCAGATAACAGAAAACCTGCCAGTATGGCGTCTGCTCACCCTCTGATAGCCAGGCCAAAGCAAAGAAAGCGCCTGCCGCGACCAAAACCACCACCAACAATTGACCCCGTAGATCTCGCCACCACCGTGTGCCCACTGCCGCCCAGACGATAACTATCTGAAGCAACGCACATACGGCAGCAAATGCTGCCATCAATGGACGCATGAACCCGGCTATATCGTCTATCAACAACTGCGCCAACCCGAAGCGCTCAAGCGCCGGTAGCAGCACAAAGTGCAACATCCAGACACCACCCACCCACAAGGTCGACGTCAGTTGCCAGGCCACCCGGCCACTGCGCAATGCTGGCACAGCAGCCGAACTACTCACTGGTGACGCACCTCTATTATTTCGTACTCTACTACGCCACCAGGCGTTCTCACTGGAACCACGTCGCCCTCTTCCTTGCCAATAAGGGCGCGCGCTATAGGTGAGCTGACAGAGATTTTACCTTCTTTTATCTCCGCCTCATCCTCGCCAACGATCTGGTAAACGACAGCCTCGTCTGTATCCACATTGGCGATCTCCACAGTAGTGCCGAAGAACACCTTGCCTGTATGAGCAATGGCCGTTACATCGATCACCTGGGCGTTGGACAACCGGCCTTCGATGTCTCTGATTCGCGCCTCAACCATCCCTTGCTGCTCCCGGGCAGCGTGATACTCGGCGTTTTCTTTCAGATCACCCAGCTCCCGCGCCTCGGCAATCGCCTGGGTGATTTGCGGACGCATGACCGACTTGAGGTGTTTCAATTCAGTTTCGAGGGCTTCAGCGCCCTGCTTCGTCATTGGGTATTTCATGATTCAGATCCCCGCATGCAAATCCTGAAGACGACGCACCGCTCGCTCAGGACCGAATTTCAATGCCATACAGATTGCCTGGCCACCCGCCAGCGTGGTGGTGGAATAGACCTTGTGCTGTAGCGCATTGCGACGTATGGAATACGAATCCGCAATCGATTGACGGCCTTCGGTGGTATTGATTACCAGCCTGATCTCTTCGTTCTTGATCATGTCAACAATATGCGGACGCCCTTCGGTGACTTTGTTTACCCGACGTACCTTGAGCCCGGCTGCCTCGATTACCTTCGCGGTGCCGCTGGTTGCGACCACATCAAAACCCAGCTCGATAAGCTCCCGCGCCACGTCGGCAACGAAGGGTTTGTCATCCTCACGAACGCTGAGAAAAACATTTCCGCCTTTGGGCAGCACTTCACCGGCGCCGATCTGTGATTTGGCAAAGGCCTCGGCAAAACTGTCACCTACGCCCATGACTTCGCCTGTGGATTTCATCTCTGGCCCAAGGATCGGGTCAACGCCTGGGAACTTGGCAAAGGGGAACACCGCTTCCTTGACGCTAAAATAAGGAGGCACCACTTCCTTGGTAAATCCTATTTCCTTGAGCGTCTTGCCAGCCATCACCCGTGCAGCGATTTTGGCCAGCGACTGGCCGATGCACTTGGACACAAACGGCACCGTCCGTGAAGCGCGCGGATTGACTTCAATCACGTAGATGCGCTCGCCCTGCAGTGCCAGCTGCACATTCATCAAGCCGACCACGCCAAGCTCCAGCGCCATCTTCTTGACCTGCTCGCGCATCTCATCCTGGATGTGGGCAGGCAGGGAGTACGGAGGCAGCGAGCAGGCCGAGTCGCCGGAATGAACCCCGGCTTGCTCGATATGCTGCATGATGGCGCCGATGACCACATCAGTACCATCGGAGACCGCATCGACGTCTACCTCAATGGCGCAGTTCAGGAAGTGATCCAGCAATACCGGGCTGTCATTGGATACCTTCACCGCGTCACGCAGATAACGCTTGAGCTCGTCTTCCTGATAAACGATTTCCATTGCCCGGCCGCCGAGCACATAGGATGGACGCACAACCAGCGGGTAGCCGATTTTATTGGCGGCACGAATGGCTTCGTCTTCGCTTCTCACCGTCGCGTTCGGCGGCTGCAACAGATTCAGGCGTTCCACCATCTGCTGAAAGCGCTCACGGTCCTCGGCGCGGTCAATGGCTTCCGGGCTGGTGCCAATGATCGGCACACCCGCTTCTTCCAAGGCACGGGCCAGTTTCAGCGGGGTCTGGCCGCCGTACTGGACGATCACACCCTTCGGCTTCTCCACCCGAACGATTTCCAGTACATCTTCCAGCGTAACGGGTTCGAAATACAGGCGATCAGAGGTGTCGTAATCAGTGGAGACCGTTTCAGGATTACAGTTGACCATAATGGTCTCGTAACCATCTTCGCGCATCGCCAGCGCTGCGTGCACACAGCAGTAATCGAATTCGATGCCCTGACCGATCCGGTTCGGGCCGCCGCCCAGCACCATGATCTTGTCGCGATCAGATGGATTGGCCTCGCACTCTTCCTCGTACGTCGAATACATATAGGCCGTGTCAGTGCCAAATTCTGCCGCGCAGGTATCCACCCGCTTGTAGACCGGATACACACCCAGTTTGTGGCGGTGGCGGCGCAAGCTCTTCTCGCTTACGGCAAGCAAATCAGCCAGGCGTATATCGGAAAATCCCTTGCGCTTGAGACGGTACATCAGGGCGTGGTCGAAGTCGGCTAGCCCCAGGGTCTTGATCCGCTCCTCTTCCTTGATCAGATCTTCAATCTGCACCAGAAACCACGGATCGACCCGGGTCAGATCAAAAATCTGCTCCCTGCTCATACCGGAGCGGAAGGCATCACCTATGTACCAGATACGCTCGTCACCTGGCACGGTCAGCTCACGCACCAGGTCAGTCTGCGCACTGGTGCTCTTCAGATCGACCTTGGGATCCAGGCCGGAAACGCCCACTTCAAGACCGCGCAGGGCTTTCTGCAGCGATTCTTGAAAGGTTCGACCGATAGCCATCACTTCGCCAACCGACTTCATCTGCGTCGTCAGACGGGCATCCGCGTTGGGAAATTTTTCGAAGGCAAAACGTGGAATCTTGGTCACTACGTAATCGATCGACGGCTCGAAGGATGCTGGTGTACGTCCGCCGGTGATGTCGTTTTGCAGCTCATCCAGGGTATAACCCACGGCGAGCTTGGCGGCAATTTTGGCGATTGGAAAGCCGGTCGCCTTGGAAGCCAGGGCGGAGGAACGCGAGACCCGCGGATTCATTTCAATCACTACCATGCGACCATCGACCGGATTGATACCGAACTGGACGTTGGAGCCACCGGTTTCTACGCCTATCTCACGCAGCACCGCCAACGAGGCGTTACGCATGATCTGGTATTCCTTGTCGGTCAATGTCTGCGCTGGCGCCACGGTTATCGAATCGCCGGTGTGTACGCCCATCGGATCGAAGTTTTCAATGGCGCATACGATGATGCAGTTGTCCTTCTTGTCGCGGACCACTTCCATCTCGAATTCTTTCCAGCCGATCAGCGATTCATCGATCAGCAGCTCCTTGGTCGGCGACAGATCCAGTCCCCGGTTGCAGATCTCTTCGAATTCTTCGCGGTTGTAAGCAATACCGCCGCCGGTACCGCCCATAGTGAAAGACGGGCGGATGATGCAGGGAAAACCGACCTGATCCAGAACGCCGTACGCTTCCTGCATATTATGGGCGATACCTGAACGCGGACAATCCAGGCCGATGGATTTCATCGCCTTGTCGAAGCGTGAGCGGTCTTCAGCCTTGTCGATGGTGTCGGCATTGGCCCCGATCATCTCGACATTGTATTTTTCCAGCACGCCGTGCTTTTCCAGATCCAGCGCGCAATTCAATGCAGTCTGCCCGCCCATGGTAGGCAAGACGGCGTCTGGCCGCTCTTTGGCTATGATCTTTTCCACCGTCTGCCATTTGATCGGCTCGATATAAGTCGCATCGGCCATGGACGGGTCGGTCATGATGGTGGCCGGGTTGGAGTTAACCAGAATCACCCGGAAGCCTTCTTCCTTCAGAGCCTTGCAGGCTTGTGCGCCCGAATAGTCAAATTCACAAGCCTGCCCGATGACGATAGGACCGGCGCCGAGAATCAGAATACTTTTAATATCAGTACGTTTTGGCATAGTCGTCTAATAATCCTTGGGAGCTCAGCGGCGCTTGGCCATGGCCTCGATGAAACGGTCGAACAACGGCGCCACGTCATGCGGCCCAGGGCTTGCTTCAGGGTGACCCTGAAAACTGAAGGCGTTCCTGTCGGTACGCTCCACGCCCTGAAGGGTGCCATCGAACAGCGATTTGTGCGTAGCCCGCAGATTGGACGGCAGAGTGGCCTCGTCCACAGCAAAGCCATGATTCTGACTGGTGATCATGACTGTGCCGGTTTTCACGTCTACGACGGGATGGTTCGCCCCATGATGGCCGTTAGGCATCTTCACCGTGCGCGCACCAGAAGCCAGTGCCAGCAATTGGTGGCCCAGGCAGATACCAAAAACAGGCGTATCGGTTTCGAGGATGTCCTGAATCGCCTTGATGGCATAGTCACAGGGCTCCGGATCACCCGGACCGTTGGCCAGCAATATACCGTCAGGATTCAACGCCAACGCATCGCTTGCAGGGGACTGGGCAGGTAGCACAGTGACTCGGCAACCCCGCGCCACGAGCATACGCAGAATGTTGTATTTGATGCCGTAGTCGAAGGTTACGACATGATAAGGCAGTTCGCTGGCGGGGATTTCCTCGTGACGATTGGTATCAAGGCACCACACGCTGGAACGCCATTCGTAACGCTCCTTGACGCTGACTTCCTTGGCCAGGTCCATCCCTTTAAGTCCCGGAAACTCTCGAGCTAGCGCTAGAGCCTTGTCTTCAGTGGCGTCCGGACCCGACAGGATGCAGCCGTTCTGGGCACCTTTTTCTCGAAGGATACGCGTGAGACGGCGGGTATCGATACCCGCGATGGCCACAGTGTTATTCGTCTTCAAATAGTCTGGCAACGACTGCGTGCTACGCCAGTTGCTTGCCATCAACGGGAGGTCACGAATGACCAGACCGGCCGCCCAGACCTGAAAGGACTCGCTGTCGTCCGCCACGGTTCCAGTATTACCAATATGCGGATAGGTGAGCGTGACGATCTGGCGCGCATAGGACGGGTCGGTCAGTATCTCCTGATACCCGGTCATGGCCGTATTGAAAACGACCTCGCCGACTGTTTGGCCGTCGGCCCCGATAGAGTCACCGCGAAAAATGCTACCGTCGGCAAGAGCGAGAATGGCTGGCGTGGACAAGAAAACCTCCGATAGAGCTGACACGTTTTACTAAACGCGGGCTGCACAAAAGCGGGAATGAGGTGCTGGAACACTTCATCCCACTACTAAGGGCATTGTCAGATGCGCGCTGGATAGACAGATTAGCGCGGCATTCTAATGGAATGGTCGAAAAATATCCACCACGAACGGTCACTCCAATGACGGCGACGAAGGATAACGTCATGACCAATATCTTTCATATGAGGCGGCAACTGTGTTAAAACAGCAGCGACGGATACAGCCCAGCCGCTGAGACGATGGATTCGCGTCTTGAGCTGTGTAACAACAAAAAAAGGGACTCGAGGACAACACGATGGCATCGCACCTGAAACGCTTTCTTGTGCTGGCACTTTTGTGCCTGGCGCCCTTCGCTCATGCTGATCTCCAGCGCCTGCAGGACATTCACGAGTACCGCAGCGAAGGCTACCTGGCCGGCACCTATCTGCTGATTGATAATAATCTATTCGAAAGAGTCCGCGAGCCGGGTAATCGCGAGGCATACAATACCGCTCTGGACAACATGGATCAGTTGCTCAGGAAGATGGGCAATCCCACCGAGCTGCGCAGCTCGTATGATGAATTCCTCGGACTGATTCGCCGACTGGAGGGTCAGCCTGCTGAAGAAGCGCATTATAACCTCGCGACGGTGAACCAGATAATGATGGCGCATGCCGTGGCCGATAAAGCTGCAGCAGCGGCGTACGAACCCCTGGCTGAAGGCGCGCCGGAGAAATTGCTGACGCTGCACCAGCAGAGCCTGGATATCAACCAAATTCTACTGCTGTACCAGAACAGCATGTTCAGCTCGATAGGTGTATTTTTCGTGGAGACCAACGAGGGGATGTTCGATCAGATGAATACGCGGATCACCGAGCGCTCAGCCGAGCTACGCACGCTGTTCCCCGATATGACAGAGACGCTCAACCAGCTTGATCAGCAATACAATTTCATCAAGCCACGATTGCTGAATCACCGCTCGGACTGGGTTCCGACGATTGCCGCCTTTTACCTACTGCGTAACACCGACACGCTCGACAATCTCTCCCGGGAACAGGTTCGCAACGCATCCTGAAACGAAACCCACAAAAAAGCCGGCTACGCTTAACGTCGCCGGCTTTTCTATGCTCGCGTTAATCTCTCAGAGAGAGGACATCCTGCATATCAAAGAGTCCGGCCTGCTGAGAACCCAACCAGATGGCCGAGCGAACGGCGCCCTTGGCAAAGG
Organism: Halopseudomonas xinjiangensis; assembly: GCA_011050525.1. Classification (GTDB taxonomy): domain Bacteria; phylum Pseudomonadota; class Gammaproteobacteria; order Pseudomonadales; family Pseudomonadaceae; genus Halopseudomonas; species Halopseudomonas xinjiangensis_A. Next base: position 21,438 of record DRFO01000015.1, on the reverse strand, counting down.
TCATCCGACTGGAGGCTTTATGGGTGATTTCAACTCGCTCGCCCTCTGTGGCGAACAATACGGTGTGATCACCCACCACATCACCGGCACGCACGGTGGCGAATCCAATCGTCTGCGGATCTCTGGCACCGGTCTGGCCTTCGCGACCGTATACAGCCACCTCCTGTAGATCTCGCCCCAGTGCATCAGCCACCACTTCACCCATACGCAGGGCCGTTCCCGACGGAGCATCCACCTTGTGTCGATGATGCGCTTCGATTATCTCGATATCCGCCTCATCCCCCATGACCCGCGCGGCCATGTCCAGCAATTTCAGGCACAGATTGACTCCCACACTGAAATTGGGAGCGAACACTATGGGAATGTCGCAGGCCGCCTTGGCAATCAAATCTTTTTGCGCGTCGGTAAAGCCAGTAGTACCAATAACCAACGCCTTGCCTGCCTCGCGACAGACAGCGACGTTGACCATCGTCGTAGTGGGATGCGTGAAATCGATCAGCACGTCGCACTGATTAATGGCTTCACGCAGGTCGCCGCTCACTAGAATACCCAGGCGCCCTACCCCAGCCAACTCGCCGGCATCAACACCCACCAGCGAGCTTTCTGGTCGCTCAATGGCTGCGGCCAACACCGCACCATCAGCCTGGCTGACCGCCTCGATAAGCGTCTTGCCCATGCGTCCAGCTGCGCCGATCACCGCTACGCGTCTCATATTTGCTCCGGTCAAAATTTCATATCCTCAAAGAAATTTCTTACCCCTTCGAACCAGCTTTTGGCCTTGGGTGACTGGTCGCTGCCTTCCACTTCCAGCGTCTCTCGCAGCTCGCCCAGCAATTCGCGCTGACGCTTGGTCAGATTGACTGGCGTTTCTACCGCGACCCGACACAGCAAGTCGCCCGCCGAGCCACCGCGCACGGGCGTGACTCCCTTGCCGCGCAAACGGAACAACTTGCCAGTCTGGGCACCCTCGGGAATCTTGAGTTTTACCCGGCCGTCCAGCGTGGGCACTTCCAGCTCACCACCCAGTGCCGCGTCGGCAAAATTGATCGGCACTTCGCAATAAAGGTTCTTGCCGTCTCGCTGGAATATCTTGTGCTCTCGCACCGACACTACTACGTAGAGGTCGCCAGCCGGACCGCCATTGACACCCGCTTCGCCTTCGCCGCCCAGCCGGATCCGATCACCTGTGTCCACACCCGCAGGAACCTTCACCGACAGCGTTTTCTGTTCTTCTACGCGCCCGTGGCCACGACAGTCGCCGCAAGGGTCGGCAATCATCTTGCCGGTACCGTGACAGCGCGGACAGGTCTGCTGCACAGAGAAAAAACCCTGCTGCATGCGTACCTGGCCATGGCCGCCGCAGGTAGTACAGGTGACTGGCTGCGTGCCCTTCTTGGCGCCGCTGCCGTCGCAGGTCTTGCACGAGACCAGCGTAGGCACCCGAATGGTAACCGAGGTGCCACGCACCGCTTCTTCAAGGTCCAGCTCCAGGGTGTAGCGCAGATCGCTGCCACGCTGGACACTGGATCGACCACGCCCCGCCCCGCCGGCGCCACCAAAGATATCGCCAAATACATCCCCGAAGATATCGGAGAAGTTGGCACCGCCGCCACCAAATCCACCCGCACCACCGCCCATGTTCGGATCCACGCCGGCATGACCGTACTGATCATAGGCCGCACGCTTGTTGGGATCGGTGAGGACTTCATAAGCCTCGTTGGCTTCCTTGAATTTGTCTTCGGCACCCTTGTCATCCGGATTGCGATCCGGATGAAACTTCATTGCCAGGCGGCGGTAAGCCTTTTTCAATTCAGCATCGCTGGTGCCGCGTTCCACGCCCAGCACTTCGTAATAATCACGCTTGGCCATCGTCTAGACTTCCTTCACAAAAGAGCTCTGGCACAAACGGCAACGCGGGAATAGCTCCCGCGTTGCCTGCACCCAGTGGTTGCCCGTTCCTCCAAGGACTTATTTGTTGTCCTTGACCTCTTCAAATTCGGCATCAACCACATCGTCCGAGCCGTCCTTGCTTTCGCCTTCAGGCTCCGCGCCTTCCTGAGCCGTCTGAGCCTGCTCGGCATACATTTTTTGCACCAGCGGACCGGACGCCTCGGACAAGGCGTTCAGCTTGGCTTCGATTTCAGTCTTGTCGTCGCCCTTGATGGCGACTTCGAGATCAGCCAGAGCTGACTCGATCGCGCTTTTCTCTTCTTCAGTCGCCTTGTCGCCAGCTTCCTTCAGCGTCTTGCGCGTCGCATGGACCAGTTGATCGGCCTGGTTACGAGTAGTCACCAGCTCCTCAAACTTGCGATCTTCCTCGACGTTGGCTTCCGCATCACGGACCATCTGCTCGATTTCTTCATCCGACAGACCGGAAGAAGCCTTGATGATGATCGACTGCTGCTTGCCGGTCGCCTTGTCCTTGGCTGACACGTTGAGTATGCCGTTGGCGTCGATATCGAAACTCACCTCAACCTGCGGCACACCACGTGGCGCGGGCGGAATGTCGGCCAGATCGAAACGACCCAGAGATTTGTTCTGTTGCGCCTGCTTGCGCTCACCCTGCAGCACATGAATGGTCACGGCGGTCTGATTGTCATCAGCTGTCGAGAACACCTGCGACTTCTTGGTCGGAATGGTGGTGTTCTTTTCGATCAGGGTGGTCATCACGCCGCCCATGGTCTCGATGCCCAGGGACAGCGGCGACACGTCGAGCAGCAGTACGTCTTTCACGTCGCCAGCCAGAACCGCGCCCTGAATAGCCGCGCCGACCGCAACCGCCTCATCCGGATTGACGTCCTTGCGTGGCTCCTTGCCGAAGAACTCGGCCACAGTGCGTTGCACCAGCGGCATACGGGTCTGACCACCCACCAGAATCACTTCATTGATCTCGGATACATCCAGACCGGCATCCTTCATGGCGACGCGGCAAGGTTCGATGCTGCGCTTGATCAGCTCTTCAACCAGCGACTCCAGCTTGGCGCGCGTCACCTTGACGTTCAGGTGCTTCGGACCGGATGCGTCAGCAGTGATATAGGGCAGATTGACGTCGGTCTGATTGCTCGATGACAGCTCGATCTTGGCTTTCTCGGCAGCTTCCTTCAGACGCTGAAGAGCCAGGGGATCATTGTGCAGATCAACGCCGTTTTCCTTCTTGAACTCGTCAGCCAGATAGTCGATCAGACGCATGTCGAAATCTTCGCCACCCAAGAAGGTATCGCCATTGGTGGCCAGCACTTCGAACTGATGCTCACCGTCCACTTCGGCGATCTCGATGACGGATATGTCGAAGGTACCACCGCCCAGGTCATACACCACGATGGTGGAGTCGCCGCGCGACTTGTCCATACCGTAGGCAAGCGCAGCAGCCGTCGGCTCGTTGATGATCCGCTTGACGTCCAGACCGGCGATGCGTCCAGCGTCTTTGGTAGCCTGGCGCTGACTGTCATTGAAGTAAGCCGGAACGGTAATTACCGCTTCTGTCACAGCTTCGCCCAGGTAATCCTCGGCAGTCTTCTTCATCTTCTTCAGCACTTCGGCAGAAATCTGCGGAGGCGCCATCTTTTCGCCTTTCACTTCGACCCAGGCGTCACCGTTGTCCGCCTTGATGATCTTGTAAGGAACCAGTTTGATGTCCTTCTGCACCACACCCTCTTCAAAACGGCGGCCGATAAGGCGCTTCACCGCGTTGAGGGTGTTTTGCGGATTGGTGACCGACTGACGCTTGGCTGACTGACCGACCAGCGTTTCACCATCGTTGGTATAGGCCACAATGGAAGGCGTGGTACGACCACCCTCAGCATTCTCAATAACCTTGGCGACGCCGTTTTCCATGATGGCCACGCAGGAGTTGGTCGTTCCCAGGTCAATACCGATTATCTTGCCCATCTGTTATATCTCCGAATCTGTTGCCGCGTCAGAGCAGCGGCGGGATTGTCTACTCATGAACCCTAAATGGGGACATAGAAAATTATTTCAAGCCTGTTCATCAATCGACGGCGAGGCTGGCTTGTCGGAGGGGGCCTTGCTCACCACAACCATCGCCGGGCGCAGCAGCCGGCCGCTCAGGGTGTAGCCCTTCTGGAACACACGAATCACTGTGTTCGGCTCGAGGCTGTCGCGCTCCTCCATGGCCATAGCCTGGTGCAACTCGGGATTGAAGGGCTCGCCATGGGGATCCACAGCCACAACCTGAAAGCGGCTCAGCGTGTCACTGAACATTTTCAACGTCAGCTCCATGCCATCACGCATCGGCTTGATGGCCGGGTCATCAGCGTCCGACAATTCCATTCCACGCTCAAGGCTGTCGAGCAGCGGGAGCAGATCCCCAGCAAAACGCTCCAGCGCAAATTTGTGGGCTTTCTCAATTTCCTGTTCGGCGCGTCGACGTGCATTCTGTACATCGGCGGCGGCACGCAGTGCCTGATCCTGTGCGGTTGCCAATTGCTCTTCAAGGTCAGCGACCCGGGCAGCCAAATCATCCGCAGGGGCGCCTTCCAGCGTCTCCTCGAAAAGGGTTTCCTGATCTTGCAGATCCGGTTTCTGTTCGTCCGCCATCTAAATCTCCTCTCAAAATAAGGACACGGAATGCCTTCACGGCCTGATTAATATGTTACTGGCATTCTATATGGGGGCTTTCGTCGAGGCTTCAAGGGGCTACCGGCCCCCTCTGCCCGCTAATTTCCGGCACTTGAAGAAGCCAGGCAAACTACTGTATAAATAACCAGACCAATTCTTCTGGAGAACGGCGATGCTGGTACATCTTGCGGTGAACAACTACGCCATTGTCGATCACCTTGAACTCGACCTCGCCGCCGGCATGACTGTTATTACAGGCGAAACCGGGGCGGGCAAGTCGATCATGCTGGATGCCTTGGCCTTGACCCTCGGAGACCGTGCCGACAGCGGCGCGGTCAGACCCGGCGCGGACAAGGCGGACTTGCTGGCGACCTTCGATATAAGTCAGATACCGGAAGCCAGAGCCTGGCTGGAGGAACGCGACCTCGGCAGTCAGGAGGAACAGGTGATCCTGCGTCGCGTCGTCACAGCTGAAGGGCGATCTCGCGGCTATATCAATGGCAGCCCCAGCCCCCAGCAGGACCTGAAGGCGCTGGGCGAGATGCTCATTGACATTCATAGCCAGCACGAACACCAGTCACTACTGAAAACCGACACCCATCGCCGCCTGCTCGACAACTTCGCAGCCGCCAGCGACCTGGCTCGCCAGGTTCAACTGGCCGCCCAGCGCTGCAGGCAGACTGAGCAGGCACTGCAACAGGCCAGTCAGCACAGTGACGAGCAGACCTCACGCTCTCAGCTGCTGACTTATCAGCTTGAGGAGCTCGACAGCCTGAGCCTGCAGGATGGCGAGCTGGAGCAGCTTGAAAGCGAACAGCGGCAACTGGCGAACGCAGAACAGATCATGCAATCCTGCCAGCAGGTGATCAACCTGTGCAGCGAGAACGATAGCGGCAGCGCCCTCCAGGCCTTGACCGCCAGCCTGCAGCGCCTGGGCAGCCTGAACGTCAACAACCGCAACCTGGACGAGGCCAACAACATGCTCGCCAGCGCGCAAATTCAGATAGAAGAAGCTGTCGGCGAACTGACCCGCTACCTGGATCACTTTGAGGCCGACCCAGCCAGGCAGCAACAGATAGAAGAGCGCCTGGGAAGCATTTACGATCTCGCCCGCAAGCACAAGGTCAATCCTGAAGAACTGCCAGCCCTACAGCAGCGACTCATCGACGAGCTGGAAAGCTTACAGCAGCATGATGCCGACGCCGAAAAACTCGGGGAGGAATTGCAAGCCTACCGGGAGCACTACAAGCAGGCGGCGACCCAGCTATCCGGTGCGCGCAAGAAAGCAGCGAAGCAACTGGCGGACGCGGTAACTTCCGAGATTCAACAGCTCGGCATGCCTGGCGGCAAGATTGTGGTTAATCTGACGGAGCACAAAGCGGAAAGCTATTCCCCGCACGGATTCGAAGGAGTCGAGTTTCTGGTCAGCGCCAACCCCGGTCAGCCTGCCAAGCCCCTGGCCAAAGTTGCGTCTGGCGGCGAGCTATCACGGATAAGCCTGGGGATTCAGGTGATTACCGCACAGACGTCTCGGGTGCCAACCCTGGTATTCGATGAGGTAGATGTGGGCATTGGTGGCCCGACCGCAGAAATAGTCGGTCAGCTGTTGCGGCAACTGGGTAGTCGCGGACAGGTTCTGACGGTGACTCACCTGCCCCAGGTCGCCGCACAGGGACACCAGCATCTCTTCGTTCGAAAGGAACAAACACCGGAATCTACGCGAACCTGCATCGACAATCTCGACAAAGGGGGGCGGGTTCACGAGGTAGCGCGAATGCTTGGCGGTGTCGACATGACCGAAGAATCACTGGCTCATGCCCGCAAGCTGCTGGCACCGATCAGCTGAATCCGGACAAACAAACGCCCCTCTCAAAGAAGGGCGTTGACGGAACCCTACGGCGAATCGACCTGGATTAGACGCGCTTTTTTACATAGAGGACCAGGTTGTGATCGACTAGCTCGAAGCCGTGCTCTTTCACCACTTCACGCTGGCGACGCTCGATCTCGGGATCAAAGAACTCGACGACTTCGCCCGTATCCAGACAGACCATATGGTCGTGATGGTCGCCATCGGCCAGCTCGAATACGGCGTGGCCGCCATCAAAGTTATGGCGAACCACCAGGCCTGCGGCCTCGAACTGAGTCAGCACCCGGTAAACAGTAGCCAGGCCAACATCTTCGCCTGCCTCCATAAGCGCCTTGTAGACGTCTTCTGCGCTCATGTGGCGCTCGGGTGAATTGTCCAGCATCTGGAGTATCTTGACGCGTGGTAGCGTCACCTTGAGACCGGCTTTTCTGAGTTCCTGATTTTCAACCATGAGTAGTTTCTCGTTCAGCGCTTCGCAGGGCGGGATCTGTCGGGTATGATTCAAGGCCATTCAGCCAATCACGATAGTGGATGTTACCACGCGATGCCAAACAGTCTGAACCGAATCCTATGTATCATGTTATGTACCTTAGCCTTAAGCCTAGCGGGCTGCGGATTCCCCGGTGTATACAAGATTGACGTGCAACAAGGTAACGTCATCACACAGGAGATGATAGACCAGTTACGTCCTGGCATGACCACACGCCAGGTCCGATTCATTATGGGCACTCCTCTGGTTCAGGACACCTTCGCGCCGAACCGCTGGGATTACCTTTACAGTATGAAGACCGGACACCAGGAGCGCACCCAGGAGCGTGTAAGCCTGATGTTCGAAGACGATTTGCTAGTAGGCCTGGCAGGTGACTTCGTTCCAGGCACCAGCCGCGACGAAGCCATCATGGGCAGCGAGACGACAGAAGCGCCCACTATCGAAAGCTATCCGGTTGATTTAGGCGCCCCGCTGGGCACCGGCGAGTAATTTTACTACGCGCGCTCCGCCTGGAGCGCGCCGACCGTTCAGGCAGGCGACTGTTTTTGGAGCAAGAGATTAGACGTGCCGTCCCGGCAACTAGTCCTTCCCCTCGTCTTCCTCGCTCTTGGCTGCCTTGGCTTTCGCGGCGCGCTGCTTGCGCACTTCCTTCGGGTCCGCTATCAAAGCTCGATAGATTTCCACGCGCTCCCCGGCGCCCAGCACTCTTTCGTCCGGCTTAGGCACCGACTTGCCGAATATCCCCATAGCGCTGCTGCCTGGATCAAGTTCAGGAAAATGGTCCGCAATGCGCGACAGTGTTACCGCTCCCAACGCCGTCGTGCCTTCCGGCACAGTCAGACTGACTATCTTCTGTTTATGCGGCAGCGCGTAGGCCACTTCAACTGAAATCATTTTATCTACCATAGAGTTCCTTCGCGCGCTGACAGAACGCCTCAACCAGCGTATTGGCTGCATGATTAAAGAGCGGGCCAAGCGTCGCTTTGACTACCGGCCCGGCATAACTGAAATGCAGATCAAGGCTAATCTTGCAGGCTTCCTCGCTGAGCACCTTGAATTCCCAGATGCCGTGCAATTCGCTGAACGGCCCGTCCTCAAGACGCATCTCGATACGCTCGCCCGGTGTCAGGCTATTTAACGTCGTGAACGACTGAGAAAGCCCTGCCTTGGCAACAGAGAGACGTGCCTCCATCAAATGCTCGGTCTCTCTCAGAACCTCGGCATTTGCGCACCAGGGCAGGAATTCCGGGTAGCGCTCGACCCTGTTAACGAGATCGTATAGACGCAGCGCAGAATAAGGCAACAGCGCAGAACGTTGTATGTGAGTCATGAATTCTTCATTTGATCAGTTCGAAGGAGCGCCCGTTTAAGTAATGCATTGTCCAGATTACCACCCGCTGCGACAAGGTCTGGGCCATCATGGCGATAGCCGAACCACAACTGAGACCCTATAATGTGGCCCTATGAGCAACCAAAAGAAAGCCCAGGCTAACAGCGGCACCATAGCGCTGAACAAAAAAGCCAAACATGAATATTTTGTAGAAGATCGCTTCGAAGCGGGCATCGCCCTGACCGGCTGGGAGGTAAAAAGTCTTCGTGCCGGCAAGGCGCAACTGGTGGACAGCTACATCCTTCTCAAGGATGGCGAAGCGTTTTTGTTGGGCGGTCACATCACTCCGCTAACGACTGCCAGCACTCATGTCATAGCTGATCCAACAAGGACGCGAAAACTGCTGCTAAAGGCTCGGGAGCTCGACAAGCTGCTGGGCGGAGTTCAGCAAAAAGGGTTTAGCTGTGTGCCCCTCGCGCTGTACTGGAAAAAGCATCTGGTCAAATGTGAAATTGCGCTAGTACGAGGCAAAAAGGATTTTGACAAGCGCGAGACAGAGAAAGAACGTGACTGGGCACGCGAGAAACAGCGCATAGTACGGGATAACAATCGCTAGAATGAATTATCGATTGCCTTCCATCGTTGATTTATCGAGGGGCCGGAAACATAACCGACTCGCTCAAGCTTGATGATCGACCTCCGCCCCGACCTGCGGAGTATTTTTTAGTAACATGATTCCTTCGTGTCAAAGTAGGCGTTTTGCAGTACAATCATTTTTGTAACATCGCACCATGGTTTTGGGGCTGATTAGGATTCGACGCCGGTTGCAAAACTTTAGGGGCATGCCGAGTTGGTAACAGAACTCGTAAATCCACTGTTGCAAACTCTATAATTGCCAATGATGACAATTACGGTGCCCAACTAGCTGCGTAAGCAGCCTAGTCGCACTTCTGGTAGCTTCGGCTCCAGCAATCATTAGGGGATGTCTGTAAACCTGAAATGATTGTCATATAGAACAGAATCGTCGCCTAGTACGTCGTGGACGAAGCGACTAAACATTACACGACTCGCCCAAAGCACCCTGCCCGTCGGGCGGCCTAGGGTTAATTCAGTAGACACGGCTAAGCATGTAGATCCGAGAGCGGAGGACTGGCGGACGGGGGTTCAAATCCCCCCGGCTCCACCAAATATACATCTAAGGGCGTCCACGGACGTCCTTTTTTGTGCCTGAAATAAAGCAAATTCAATGACTTACGGTTCATACACGTCCACCAACGTCCATGGGAAGCCACGACTTATGGTATTCCAAATGGTATTCCAAGCATTCACATGGTATTTTTTGGAATACCAAAACAGCCATGGAATACCAAAATGAGTGGCAAAGCCGTACGTCTCACGGAAACCAAGCTCAAAAATGCTGCCCCCTCAAGGACGGACTACGTCCTAGGGGACGGGGACGGCCTTCAGATGCGAGTGAGAAGCAATGGCTCTAAGTTATGGAACTTTAACTATTACCATCCAGTGACCAAGAAGCGGCTGAATATGGGGTTAGGTGCCTACCCCGAGACATCGCTAGCGCAAGCCCGAAAGCTGACCATTGACGCCAGGCAACTCATTGCCCAGGGAATTGACCCAAAAGAGCACAGGGACGGTGCCAGGCAGCAGCAACGCGCTGCCAGCGAGCACACTCTGAGAAAAGTAGCCGAAGCTTGGTTTGAACTCAAAAAGGAAGGCGTTACACCGGCTTACGCAGAGGACATCTGGCGTTCATTAACTCTCCATGTCTTTCCAGACCTTGGCGATACTCAGATCTCCAGCATCACAGCCCCCAAAGTGATCGAGCTTCTGCGTCCAATTGAAACCAAAGGCAGCCTAGAAACGGTTAAGCGCCTATCTCAGCGCCTAAATGAGATCCTAACGTATGCCGTCAATTCCGGCTTGATCCAGGCTAACCCACTAAGCGGGATTCGAGCCGTTTTCAAAAAGCCAAAAAAACAGAACATGGCAGCGTTAAGTCCGGACGAACTTCCTGAACTTATGATTGCCATCTCCAATGCCAGCATCAAACGTACAACTCGCGCCTTGATCGAATGGCAACTACACACCATGACCCGACCCGTTGAAGCAGCTACGACGCGATGGGCCGATATCGACTTTAAGAAGAAAATCTGGATTATCCCCGCAGAACGCATGAAAAAGCGTCGTCCTCACATTGTGCCGCTTACCGATCATGTATTGGCAATCCTGGAAACCGTTGAGCCCTATAGCGGCCACAGAGAGTTCGTTTTCCCCGCCGACCGCAATCCTCGCACCCACTGCAACAGCCAGACGGCCAACATGGCACTGAAGCGCATGGGCTTCGCCGGTCGCTTGGTCAGTCATGGCATGCGCTCGGTGGCGAGCACGATTCTCAATGAGGAGGGTTTTGACCCCGAGCTGATTGAGGTGGCTCTGGCGCATGTCGACAAAAACGAAGTTCGTGCCGCCTACAACCGAGCCGACTATGTTGATCGCCGGCGCTCGATGATGGAGTGGTGGAGCGACCACATCAACAAGGCAGCGACTGGAAGCCGGTCAGTTGTGGCTGCTAGCGAACCCAAGGTAGTTCAGGTCGGGTAAAACTGCCGCTTACGGCCAGAAGTAGTCGCTCGTCACAGGCGGCTTCCGGCCAAAAGCGGTCACAGGACGTCTACAAAAGCAGGAGCGATTCAGTGCTGGCAGCGCTGGGTTGGGTTTGGCTATAACCTTATCGATTGCAAATGCCCATGGTGGGACAGCCTGTTGTTCTTCAGCGCAGTGAGTCACCCGATTTTTCTTGGAGTTGTCTTTGGATAATGTGGAGCCTAAGGAAAACTGAGTTATAAGTTTTCTCCGAGGCTCCACTGACGGGGCATCGCTGGTCTTTGCTTACAGCTTGATAACCCTCAGTCGTAAGGCATTGGTGATCACGCTGACCGAAGACAACGACATAGCCGCGGCGGCGATGATCGGCGATAGCAGAATGCCGGTAAATGGGTACAGAAGTCCCGCCGCAATAGGTATTCCTGCAGCGTTGTAAATGAAGGCGAAAAACAGGTTTTGCCGAATATTGCGCATCGTAGCGCGCGACAACGTCCGTGCTTCAACAATCCCCATCAGATCACCGCGCAGCAGCGTAATGCCCGAGCTTTCGATAGCTACATCGGTACCGGTGCCCATGGCGATACCGACATCTGCTGTCGCCAGGGCGGGGGCATCGTTCACACCATCGCCGGCCATAGCGACAATACGGCCTTCATCCCTGAGACGCTGGACGATCTTGCCCTTGTCTTCGGGAAGCACTTCCGCTTCTACCTCATCAATGTGGAGTTTGCGGGCTACTGCCTCGGCGGAGATGCGATTGTCGCCGGTCAGCATGACCACGCGAACGCCCTCATTTTGTAATGCGGCAATAGCCGTTGCGGTGGTCTCTTTGACCGGATCAGCGATCGCAAGTAACCCGCAGATCTTCCCGTCCACTGCGGCGAAAATCACCGTAGCACCATCCTTGCGCAGCTCGTCTGCCTCTTTGTCGAAAGCGGAAGTATCGACATTCTCAGACTCCATTAGCAGCCGATTGCCGAGCAGGACCCGTTTGCCATCGATCTTGCCGGTCACCCCTTTGCCATTTGGGGAGTCGAAGTCTTCGGCATCGGAGAGTGTTAGCTTCAACGCCTTGGCTTTCTCGAGAATGGCATGCGCCAGCGGATGCTCACTGCCCTTTTCGAGACCAGCGGCGTAGCGCATCAGATCCTCTTCACTGAAGCCGTCTGCGGGCACCAGCCGGGTCACCTGCGGCTTGCCCTCCGTTAGGGTGCCGGTTTTATCCACCACGACCGTATCTACTTTCTCCATGCGCTCAAGCGCTTCCGCGTCACGGATCAGCACTCCCATCTGAGCGCCACGGCCAACACCCACCATGATCGACATGGGGGTTGCCAAGCCGAGGGCACAGGGGCAGGCAATGATCAATACACTCACTGCAGCAATCAGCCCAAAAGCCATGGGTGGCGTGGGTCCGTATATTGACCAGACGACAAACGCAATAACGGCGATGACGATGACCGCCGGCACGAACCAACCGGCTACTTTATCTGCCAGACCCTGAATCGGCGCACGACTGCGCTGGGCGTTTGCCACCATTTGCACAATTTGGGAAAGCATGGTGTCGCGACCTACTTTGTCGGCGCGCATGATGAAACTGCCCTGCTGGTTGATGCTGCCGCCAACCACCTGGGCGCCGGCCTTTTTGCTGACCGCCAAAGGCTCTCCGGTTACCATGGATTCATCTACATTGGAGCTGCCTTCAAGGACTTCACCATCCAGTGGTACCTTGTCGCCGGGGCGCACCCGGAGGCGGTCGCCGACCTTTATCTGTTCAAGGGGCACATCGGACTCGTCACCGTCATCGGACAGCTTTCTGGCGTTTGCTGGCGCGAGATCAAGCAAGGCCTTGATGGCGCCAGAGGTTTTCTCTCGAGCACGCAGCTCCAGAACCTGTCCGAGTAACACCAGCACCACGATAACGGCCGCGGCCTCAAAATACACAGCGACCGAGCCATCGTCCTGGCGGAAGGCGCCGGGGAAAATCTGCGGCATCAATGTTGCGACCAGGCTATAAAACAGTGCAACGCCGGTACCGATGGATATCAGCGTGAACATGTTCAGGTTACGGCTGAGGACAGATTTCCAGCCCCGAACGAAGAAAGGCCAGCCGCAATAAACCACTACCGGGGTGGCCAGTAGCAATTGAATCCAGTTGGATATCTGCGGCGACACTATGTGATCAAGCCCCGTCAGGTGACCGCCCATCTCAAGCAGAAATACCGGAAGCGTTAATACAAGACCGATCCAGAATCGGTGTGTCATATCAGTGAGTTCTGCGGAGGGCCCGTCATTCAGACTGACTTCTTCAGGCTCCAGGCCCATGCCGCAGATGGGACAATCACCGGGGCCTTGCTGACGGATCTCGGGATGCATCGGGCAGGTGTACATGGTCCCGGGTGCGACCGGCTCTGCCTCGGCACTCTTTTCGCCGAGGTACTTCTCTGGATCGTCCTCGAACTTTGACTGACATCGAGAAGAGCAAAAGTACCAGCTCTTGCCTGCATGCTGGCTGCGATGTTCTGCCGTATGGGGATCGACCGACATGCCGCAAACAAGGTCTTTTACCGCGTTTTCGCCGTGGCTTTCATGATCATGATGATCGTGCTGGTGATCACTCATTGCCTGCTCCTGCTTTATTCGCAGGCCAGTCGGCAAAGGCGATAAAGTACAACAAAACCAGATTGACCATCGGAACCAGCATCAACAGCCCCAGCCAGCCCGGATATCCAGTGCGCCGGCATATTCGCCAGACCGGCACGACGACGACGATGGCTACCACCAGCATCCATAGCCAGTGCCCACTCCACATGGCATTTCCGTACATGCTCTCGTTCATCATGGTGCTGACCTCCTTTTCAAATCGTAGATATCAATGGTGGTCTGCGTGAGCATCCTCATCATCCACCGCTTTTTTCCGTGCTGACGATGTCAGGAATATCTGCTCGCCAATTGCAATCACGATCATGGTCACAACGGCCACGCCCAGCACGAAGGGATCCGAGTTCAGCTTGACCCAGACAAAGCCGCCTAGCGCCAGCAGATCGAGCATAATGGCTACTAGCGGTAACCACCTCACCGCCTTGATATCTTCGCGCAGATAACGCAACACCCCCCAATGAATGGCGATATCCATAATCAGGTAGAAAATAATCCCGAGGGCCGCAATCCGGGAAAGGTCAAAAAAGGCAGTCAGGATCAGACCCAACACCACCGTGTAAACGAGTGTGTGCTTTTGAATGCTGCCCGACATACCGAAGTGGCTATGCGGTACCAGTTTCATTTCGGTCAACATGGCCAGCATGCGCGATACGGCAAAGATACTGGCGAGGATGCCACCGGCTGTCGCCATCATGGCGATTGCCACGGTAAACCACACTCCGTACTCACCCAGTACCGGGCGAGCGGCGGCAGCCAAGGAGTAGTCTCGGGTTTCGATAATCTCGGCGAGCGAGAGGTTACTGGCGACAGCAAAGCCAACCAGGGTATAGATCACCACGCAGGCGGCAATGGAAATGATGATGGCACGGCCCACATTGCGACGCGGGTGTTTCACCTCGGACCCACTGTTAGTAATGGTGGTGAAACCTTTAAACGCCAATATGCCCAGCGCAGTTGCACCCAAGAAGTTGCCAGCGACCCCAGTCTCGCCCGTGCTGGAAAAGTCGACAGCAAGACTGTCTGCCAACCAGACACCTACCAAGCCGATGATCAAAATACCGGTGATCTTTAACACACCAATAAAAGATGCAACGCCCTGGACCATCTGGTTTCCCAGCAGGTTAATCACAAATGCAGCCAGGATCAGTGATACCCCGAGAATCGGCACCATAAGTCCGCTCTCATCGCCGCCAAACAGCTGCATCGTATAGGAGCCAAATGTACGGGCGAGAAAACTCTGAGCGATCACCATCGAGAAATACATCAGCAAGGCATGAAATGCGGTCGGTAGCCGATCACCGTATGCCTTGTGCAGATACATGCCAATGCCGCCAGCGGACGGATAGGCATTGGAAATCTTGATGTAGGAGTAAGAACTAAAAGACACAATGACAGCCGCAGCCAGAAAGGCCAGGGGGAAAAGCGCACCTGTCATCTCTGCCATTTGACCTGTAAGCGCAAAGATACCAGCACCAATCATGACGCCAGTGCCCAACATGACAGTACCTGCCAGTGTCAGGCTGCCCTCGTTGTAATGCGTGGTCCTGTCTTGCTCCTTGCTCATACAACCTCCAGTTAAATACTCATGAACAGAATATTTTGACAGCAAGCGACCCGATGTTGTTCAACTCGGGCCGTGCTGGCCCAATAGCGGTTCAGACCCTCAAAAGGACAGTCTTGCGCCGATAACGGCAAACCATTGTTCGGTACCAGCCCCATCGGCTCTGGCAAAGTCAGCAGTGTCTCCGTACTTCCGCTCATGTACGACGCCGATATACGGGGAGAAGGAGCGATCTATCAGGTCATACCTCAGCCGCAGTCCCGTTTCAGTCGATACCAGACCTTTGCCAACACCAATCTCGCGATCCTCGCTGAATGCGACAGTTGCATCAAAAGCGGCAGCCAGGATCCAGTAATTGGTCAGCAACAGCTCGTACTCCGCATCCAGTTCAGCGGAGGTGTCACCGTCCTTGCTCACGTAGAAGTTGGCATCAACCTCAAACCACTGGGGCGCAAGACCTGCAACACCCAGAACAGCATAGGTGCGGTCTGGACCTTCCGGAGTGTCAAAACGGATTCCCGCTTTGGCATCAAAAAAATCCGAGACAGGTAACTGCCCTACCAGCTGATTCTCAAGCTTTTCATAAGCCTGCTCTTCTATGGCATATTCGCCCTTGGTCAGCCAACGTACTTTCAGATCGTCTGTGCCATAGAAGAAATCTCCACTCCATACACCTAGCTCTTCCTCGTCATCACTGTAGCGGTATTCAAACTCTTCGAATTGAGCACCCCAGACCTTCAAGGGCTCCTTACGCGGGGTTGTATCCTGTCTCCTCTCCTGGGCAAGACCTAGCGCGGGCATCAACATAAGACCAGCCAGCATAGTCACCGCCAAAGACTTGAAAAAACTCATGCCCCACCTCCCAATTTGACCGATTGCTCGTTCACGGCTGCAGTTGGAGTCTCAGGTCCGCCTTCAACAATAATCTTGCGGAACATTCCCGCCTCGGCGTGATAGGACAGGTGACAATGGAATGCCCACTGTCCCGGCGCATCTACCTCGGTCTCCATATAGATCGTAGTGCCCGGCTGAACGCTGATCGTATGCTTGACTGGGTTCAACTGGCCGGCGCCAACATCCAGAATGGACCACATGCCATGCAGGTGCATGGGGTGAGTCATCATCGTTTCGTTGACGAATTTGAAGCGAACGCGCTCGCCGTACTGGAGACGGACGGGATCGGCATCCTCGTATTTGACACCATTGATGCTCCAGGTGTAGCGCTCCATGTTCCCGGTGAGTCGCATTTCAATTTCCCGGGTAGCTTCACGCGCCTCAAAGAGTGGCTTCTGAGCTTTCAGGTCTGCATAAGACAAAAACTTGCCGCCATTGGCTGCCGTTGGAATCAGGCCACTGCCCTGGGCGTAGAAGGGATCGCTGGCACCAGTGTCAGCCATCGCTGACCCTTGACCCATGTTGGAATGGTCCATGCCGGCCATATTGGAGTGGTCCATGCCCTCCATGCTTGAATGATCCATTCCTTTCATCTTCGAATGATCCATGCCGTCCATGCCAGCCATATTGGAATGGTCCATGCCCTCCATACCGGCCATGCTGCCGTGATCCATACCTTCCATGCTGCCCATGTCGGCCATGGTCAGCCGGGCAGCTTCACGCAGTTCTGGCACTTCGGCCACCATGCCCATTTCAGGTGCAAGGGTTCCCCTGGCATAGCCTGAACGCCCCATGGATTCGGCAAAAATAGTGTACGCCTGAGCGTCTTTAGGTCGAACAATCACATCGAAGGTTTCGGCAACGCCAATACGAAACTCATCAACGCTGACGGGCTGAACATTGTTGCCGTCCGCCTGAACAACAGTCATTTCCAGTCCGGGAATCCGAATATCAAAGTACGTCATGGCCGAGGAGTTAATAAAGCGCAACCGGATTCGCTCACCCGGCTCAAAAATGCCAGTCCAGTTCTGATCCGGACCCTTGCCGTTAATGAGGCCCGTAAAACCCTGCAGGTCTTCGACGTCCGCTTTCATCATGCGCATATCGCCCCACGCCAGGCGATCTTTCAGCGTATTCATAAAGCCTTTTTCAGACGCGTCGGAAAAGAACTCCCCAACCGTTTGCTGCTCGCGGTTGTAATAGTCCGGCATCATCTTGAGATTGCGCATGATGCGGTCGCCGGTGTGCGGATGCTTGTCGGTTAACTGCACTACATAATCGCGGTCGTATCGAAAGGGTTCGCGTCCCTCAGGCTCAATAACAATGGCTCCATAGGCGCCATCGGGCTCCTGGAAACCCGAGTGACTGTGAAACCAGTAGGTTCCCGATTGTGTGATGGGGAAGTTATAGGTGAAGGTTTCGCCCGGCTTGATACCCGGAAAACTGATCCCCGGGACGCCATCCTGCTTGTACGGAAGGATCAAGCCATGCCAGTGAATGGAGGTCATCTCATTCAGGTTGTTAGTAACCTTGATGGTCACCTCTTCGCCTTCCTTGAACCGCATAACCGGCCCTGGAGATTTACCATTGTAACCAATACCTTCTTTAACGAAGTCGCCGGTATCGATCTGTACCCGATCGACCGTCAGGCTGTATTCGCCCGCCAGACCAATAGCCGGCAAAAGCAGGCCCAATGCACCTGCCAAAAGAGCTGTCTTCATGGATCACTACTCCCAACTGCTTGAATGCATAGAGATCTACCCGACATGCAGCATGTCGGGCATTTATCTAGCTAGAAAACCGATCAGTTAAAATTTACATCGCCATACATGCCAGCCTGGTAATGGCCGGGAACGTTGCAGGCAAACTCGATGGCGCCTTTCTCTGCAAATTTCCAAATAATTTCCTTGTTCTCACCCGGCTCCAGCAACACGCTATTGGGATCGTCATGCTTCATGGAGTGGCCTTTGCCCATATCCATGTCCATGTCCATGTCCATCATGCTGTGATCCATATCCATCATCTCTTTGTTCAACTTACCGCCCTGAATGACCCCGTGCTCAACCATCATCATCATTTCGGCCTGGTGAGCCTCATGCATAGACGCCGTGCCAATATTGAATTCATGGACCAGGCTACCTTTGTTCTCAATCACAAAGCGCACGGTTTCGCCCGGCTTGACGTCAATAGATTCAGGCTCGTAGTAGTTGTCATGCATGACGACGTTGATGGTGCGATCAGCCTCAGACACGTTGCCCGGCTCACCGATTTTCACACCTTGCCCATGCCCACCATCGTGAGCGCCAGCGCCCAGCGCCAGAACCGAAACCGACATAGCCATTGCTGCTACTGCAAATCTTGATAAGCTCATCAAAGCCTCTCCTGTGATTTGGCCCCAGTCAGGGGCCGTGGGCTTGCTGTTTGCAAGCACGTACGTCCAAATTGATGATTATCATCGTCCATCAACCTGAATCCTTTCTGAAAATATCCAGCTGTTTTCTATTCAGGCAGAGTTCAGGTGAATCAGTGACACTCAAATCGACTGTGCTCAGATTGCGGAGGAAAAAACTGATGAGACTACTGCTGGTGGAGGATGACTGCTTGTTAGCCGAAGGACTCGCCAGCCAGCTTGAGAAAGCGGGTTTTAGCGTGGACAGGACGCAAACCGCTAAAGAAGCCATCCTTCTGGGCGAACAAGAAGACTATAGGGTGGGCGTTCTGGATCTAGGGCTACCGGATGGCAACGGCCTGGATGTACTCCGCAGCTGGCGCTCCAGCAACGCCAGCTTCCCAGTATTGATCTTGACGGCGCGCGGGGATTGGCAAGATAAGGTCAATGGCCTGAAAGCGGGCGCCGATGACTACCTGACCAAACCATTCCGGACGGAAGAGCTGGTGGCACGGCTTAACGCCATCGTGCGCCGAAGTGAGGGGCGCGTTCACACGTCGGTGAAAGCGGGCGGCTTTGAACTGGACGAAAATCGCCAGAGTCTGAAGATCCAAGACGGCTCAGAGCATAGCCTGACCGGCACCGAATTCCGCCTGCTGCGCTGTCTGATGAGCCGGCCTGGTCAGGTTTTTTCCAAGGAACAGCTCATGGAGCAGCTCTACAACCTGAGCGAAAGCCCGAGCGACAATATAATCGAGGCGTACATACGCCGCCTCAGAAAATTAGTGGGAGCCAATACCATCGCGACACGACGCGGCCAGGGGTATTTATTCGATGATGCTGTTTAAAAAACCAACATCGGTCAAGGGAACGCTGCTGGCGCTGTTGTTACCTTCGGGTATAGCCCTGATGGCTACTGCCTGGCTTGTCCACGGTGTCCTGCTGGAAAGAATGTCCTGGGACTTTGTTGAAAGTCGGCTGCAAGATGAAGTGGCCTTTCTCGAACTGCAGATACGCCAATCCGATGGCAAGATAGATACGCTACGCACAGGTGACTATTTCCAAGAGGTTTTTCACCATGCTTTCGCCATTCAATCTCCTACCCAGACCATTATTTCACCCAGTACCTGGGAGGCATTACTAGGCCCCTTGCTGCAATCAGATCAACAGGGCGCGATCAGAGTGCGTAAACCCTCTGCAACCGGTGCGCCATCCGATGTCATCGCCTTTAGAAAAGCATTCGTAGTGAATGATCAGTCTTTAGTCGTCATCGTGTCCGAAGACATGGCAGCGCTGAAGGCCAGCCAGGCAGAGCTGCATGCCTGGACGGCGATTGTATCCATCATGCTGATTTTATTACTCGTGGGCGTTATCTGGATTGGCATCACCCTGTCTATGCGGCCGGTTATATCGCTCCAGGCTTCACTGAAAAAACTGCAAGGCGGTGAGGTATCGCGAATTCACGTCAAGGCGCCAGAGGAGCTACAGCCTCTGGTTAAACAGCTCAATCAACTGCTTGATTTTCTTGACCGGCGCCTTGAACGCTCGCGGGATGCGCTCGCTAACCTGTCCCACAGCGTCAAGACGCCGATCGCAGCGGTCAGGCAGATTCTGGAAGACACCAGTCGCCCGCTGGACGATGACTTGAGGCGCGAAATGGGATCGCGGCTCGGTGATATCGACAAGCAACTGGAGGCAGAGATGCGTCGTAGCCGCTTTGCTGGACCCCAGGTCGGAAAAAGCGCTTTTCCGGTGAAACAGGCAAGGGATCTTTTATGGATGTTTGGTCGTTTGTATCCCGACAAATCGTTCGAGTTAACTACAGATATGACGGAAGAACATCGCTGGCCTGTTGAAGAACACGACCTGAGCGAAATCCTCGGCAATCTTCTGGATAACGCCGGCAAGTGGTCATCAACCTTCGTCGACCTATCCCTCAGAGAAGACAACAAGCAAATGCTTATCGTCGTGGCTGACGATGGCACTGGCGTTGCACAAGACGCGGTAAGTGCGTTAGGTAAACGTGGATTGAGACTGGACGAGCAGACGCCCGGACATGGCCTGGGGCTGGCAATCGTTTGCGATATAGTCGATCGCTACAGTGGACAAACACATTTTTCGCACAGCCCCTTAGGTGGCTTAAAAATCGAGATCACTTTCTATCGAAAAGCCTAATAAGTAGTTGGGGCCATACGAACATTAATTGCTTCGATCTTTAGTGGTCAATTGAAACTGGGGCAAACCATTACAAGGCCTGGAGGTGTCTACTAAACTAGGGGCGATTCACAGCCATCTTAGATGCTAGATCGGAGCCATCCTCGGAGGTTCGGCTGCGTATATAGTCCTCGAAGGAGCCCCGTGGCATAAAGATGCCAGTGTCATCTGCGAACAAGGCGAACAATAGCCTAACCAGATAGACCTCAAGCTCGTGAGCCTCGTAACCGACGCCAGCTAAAGCGTCATGCAGTTCGGCTAGCCTCTGTGCCGCCCGGATATTCACCGGGTCTTGCTCCTTAAACTTACGCACCTGATAGCCAGCAATGAAGCCAAAAGCATTGACGTTATCGGGTAAGTCTTGGAGAAGGAACTCGGTGGTCTCTTCGGTTTCAAGATTGATGAGCCGGATACGTGCGAAATCAGACACTACAACGTATTGCGGGTAGTCTGCCGGATCTAGGCCGGGGAAATAATCGATAGCTTGATTGAAAGCGCTATCCAGATTCTTACCCTTAGACTTGTGCTCGGCAATCATTACCTTAGGCCAAAAGAGGTCGATGAAGCCGGCCTTCCCCGCAGCCTTGGAGACCAGCTTCTCATAAACCGCAACGCGACGTCGCGGCACGCCAAATACTCGAAAAAACTCGTCCCAAAACGTCTTTGCTTCAGCATTCTCCGAGCTTTCCCCCGGTGTCAGGGTAGTTGTCGCCTGATCGGTTTTACCTAAATCCAATCCCGGGGACGGTATGAGTCACGCAATGCCGAGTTACGCACCTGAGCGCAAAGAAGCGTTATTGAGAAAGCTGTTACCTCCCCACAACCTGTCGGT
>DRFO01000014.1 GCA_011050525.1 Halopseudomonas xinjiangensis | reverse complement strand
GTTACCGTACGCAGGACGAGGCAAGAGCTGATCTGTTTGAATACATCGAGCGGTTCCATAATCCCAGGATGCGACGTAGAGTTGCTGCTCAGGATCGGAAGCTCACAGCCGTTTTATAACCGTCTGTGGTAACGGGGTAGAACCCTGCCCATGTATTTATGTGGTGGAGGAAGCCGTTCAGCATTCTATGCCAGATTGAAGGAAGATATGAGTTCTGCTCCAAACCACACTTGGTTCGGCACAGTACTCAGACAACTACAAAAGCCCCGCACGCTGGTAGCTAAGGGGCTTGCTTCAGTAGATTATGATCGTCTTTCAGTTGCTTATGGGCTCAGCCAGATCAGGCTAGGAAAAGTCATAGTCAACGTGCCCCCCTTGGATGAAGCAAACAGGACAGATTATACAGACCGCTATACCGACAAGAGTGCAGTATGAGTGAAGCCTGGTATACCCTAGTCAGGTTGCTGGTGGCCGAAAGCACTCTGCTACAACGCGCTCCTCTCGATGCTCTGCAAACATTCATCCACCGCTCAAACACAAACCCAACCACACTCAGAGCGCATGATTTGTCTGGCCGCCCCACCCGTAGATCTCTGACGAAAAACGGCAACAGCCGGGTGTAGCGGACAGTCAAGAACTCAGCTGGAAACCAAGCAACATGATATTGAGACCAGGCTATATCCACTGATGTCCAGCTCTGGTCTGCCTACAGAGTTCAGCATTTAGCAATTTCAAGCACTACCCAACCTAGACCAGCCGCGCAAGTGTGGGATCGTAGGTAACGCCAGTAATCGACCCATCCCTGATACGTTCAACTGCCTCATCGATCACCTGTAATGGCACCAGAAACCACTCCCTAGGCTTGACGGGGTTGCCGAACCGGTCTTCGATGGTCAAATCCAATTGTGCTGCACCAAACAACCTATGAAAGATGCTTTCAAGTCGGCTTCTATTCAGGTTGTGCAGTTTGTAAGTCGCGACCACCTCTACATCCGCCAACAGGTAAGTGGCATCTTTATCCGCCCCAGCGATGCGGGTTTCCACCTTTCCACCGGTCACGCCAATCTTGTGGATCAGCTCACGATGTTCAGCTACGAATGGGTGACTGGACTGACTGCGTAAAACATAAATAGTGCCAGTCTCGATGTCGTCTGGTTCGGCCATGTCACTGAAAAGCGGCCCGGAATCTACCTTGATGAGCCGAGATCCAGCTCGTCCTTCACTGTCCTTGTAGAGCGCCCGCTGCAAAGATCGCAATAGCAGATCGCTTTCCGTCTCGTTGGAGTAGATGACGCGCAACCGCCCATTCGTTTCCGCATTTGGCGTTTTGTATGTGTCGCCCACTTCGGCGACATAGGCGATCAGTCCGCTCAGAATGAAGAAGTCCCCGACCTCGATGCTCGCGTTCTTGCCAAAGGGCTTGGTTATCCATAGTTTCTGCTTGAGACCCGCTTCCACCTCCTCAAACAGTGGCTTGAAGCTCTCGAAGTCTTTACATGGGTTGCGGGCGGCAATTTCTTCTGCCGCTTTGATTGCTGCACTGGATCGAACATGTCGCAACACCGTTATGTCGTCCTGGTCTACTGGCTCACTGCTGATACCCAGCTCGGCGAGCAACGCGTCCCCATCTAGATCGTCTACATTTATGGCGGCAACCGCAGTACCCGACATTAAGCCGTGATTATCCAGACCTGCCAGGAGAGTTTGCGCCTCCGGCAACTTGCGTAATTGATCCAGGCGCACGGCATACAAGCGCTCAAAGATGTCGCGGTCTTCGCCGTGTAATGGGGCGCGGCCGTGGGTTTGATAGAAACGCTGAATGTCCTCGAAGCCAGCGATGATGCGTTCTTCGCGAGGCGTTCGAGCGGCTGTCTTGAGCGTGGGGACTTCTACTCCTAACGCATCCAGCAAGTCGTCATCGTTCATATCAACCATTCGCGGACTTCCCCTGTGCCGCCTTGGCTTGGGCGCGATAGCGTGCCAACGCAGCTACGCCTTCAGCCATGCGTTTTTCCCAGGCATCTGCAGAGTTGATGTCCGGTAGTCGGCCACGCTCGTTCTTGAACTGCAAAGCACGCTTGGCAAGGTCACGCGCTTCGTCCTCAGGAATGCTCACCTTCTTTGCGGCAATGCTGGCCTGCACTTGGCGTAAGGACTTCTCATCCATCGCCTTCGCCAGTACCGCATATGCAGCATCGAAGGGGTTAATGCGGTCGATCAAGTCAATGTCCAGTTCGCGCACGTTCACGAATTTGCGCACGCCATCCAGCAGTGCCGTGCTGCCCTGTACATTGTCGCTGCCGTTTGCATCCGCCTGCCCCAGAGCCAACTTGGCCTGCTGGGTAATGTTCATGGCAGCAATGGCGTGCTGGCGGATGGCTTCCTGGTCGACATCGCTCAAGTCAGGGTAACGCTCGCGCACGATCTTGCCCATACGCAGTTGAGTCAGCTCTTCCGGGAGAGTGTTTTCCTTATCGAACAGGCCGCGCTCAAGCACGGTTTTGTCCTGCAGGAAGCTGGTTACCACTTCATTCAAGTCTTCTTTGCAGATGCGCGTTGCCTCTGTGCTCTGTGGGGTCGTCAGGCCGTTGATTTCGACATGAAACTGTCCCGTAGCTTCATTAACACCCATATTGGTGCCGCCCTTTTGGTACCCCTCCGGCCCGTAATTGAAACCTTCCTTCGGACCGGTATCTTTCGGCGTGAACTCATAACGAGGGGCCAGCACCTGTTCCATCAGCAGACTTGCGGAAATAGCCTTGAGCATATCGTTTACCGCTTCAGCTACTGCAGCTTGGTCAGCCATTGGTTCAGCGATCAGGTTAGTGAAGCGTGAGCGCTCCTTGCCCTCAGCATCGCGAGTGGCACGACCAATGATCTGCACAATTTCGGTCAGGCTTGAACGGTAGCCTATAGTCAGCGCATGCTCGCACCAGATCCAGTCAAAGCCTTCTTTAGCCATACCCAGAGCAATGATCACATCCACGTTATCGCGGTTGTTTTTCTGCGTCGGATCTTTCAGCGCGCCGAGCACTTTAGAGCGTTTACCTGGATCGCTGTCATCCACCAAATCAGCCACTTTAAGAATGCGACCATCGTTGGCTTTAATCAGGTGAAATCCCGTGGCCGCGTCGACACCCTGCCAATCGCCGAGCGAGCTCATGATCTCGTTAACTTCGCGCTCCTTGTCCTTGAGGCTCTCGCGGGCATTTACATTAGGAATATGGACAATGGTTTTCAGCGCCGGGTCCAGCACCTTGGCGACCGCATCCACATATCTCCCGGTGTAGAAGAAGTAGCCAATATCCAGAGACTTGAGCCAACGGTAGCCGTTAAGCTGCTCGTAGTAGGTGTACGTCACCGTCTCAAACTTGTTCTCCTCTGACGGGGCCAGCACGGCTTCGCTATCACCACGGAAGTAGGAGCCCGTCATGGCAACTAGGTGCACCTTGTCGCGGGCGATAAACGCGCTCAACTGACTACCCAGCTTGTTATCCGGGTTAGCAGAAACGTGGTGGAATTCGTCAATGGCAATCAGGCGGTTGTCGAAGGCGTCAATGCCCAGCTCTTCGACGGCAAAGCGGAAGCTGGCATGGGTGCAGACAAGTACCTGGTCGCTGCTATTCAGGAACGCGCGCACGGCATCTACCTTGGATTTCGCCACAGGCGGTTCATCAATGCCAGGCGCATTGCATAGGTTCCACTGCGGGGCCACCTGCCAGTCCCAGTAGAAACCATGCTGGGTCAGCGGCTCATCGGCGAAGCTACCGCCGATAGAGCGTTCGGGCACTACGACGATGGCCTGTTGCAAACCCTGGTTGTTCAGCTTGTCCAAGGCGATAAACATCAGTGCGCGAGACTTGCCCGATGCGGGGGGCGATTTGATCAGCAAGTACTGCTCGCCGCGCTTGGTATAGGCGCGCTCCTGCATGGTACGCATGCCTAGCTCGTTGGCCTTGCTGGATGCACCCGTGTGCGCTGTAGCAATCGATATCGACGGCACCCTGTAACTATTGGTCGGGTTGGTAGTGTTAGTCACTTTTATTCATCCTCTATGAGAATGCTGTCAACCGAAATAGGCTTGCCTATCGCAGTGATACACGGATACGAAAAGAAGCTGTAAGGGCTATCGCTCATACGTTTTTGTCTCGCGGCTTTTGGGTCAGGCCCCTCGCTGCATTCACTCTCATCTTTGCATAAAGTTCAAACAGCTTTTCCAGCCGCTCGGAATCGTTTT
Organism: Halopseudomonas xinjiangensis; assembly: GCA_011050525.1. Lineage (GTDB taxonomy): Bacteria > Pseudomonadota > Gammaproteobacteria > Pseudomonadales > Pseudomonadaceae > Halopseudomonas > Halopseudomonas xinjiangensis_A. Next base: position 122,187 of record DRFO01000014.1, on the reverse strand, counting down.
TAAAACGGCGTCCGATATAAATACGCTCCAACACTTCATCGTTGCGCTCGTGCGCATGGCGCAGGTTGTCCGGCATGGTGTCCGTAGCATACAAATCGGCGATTGTAGCGGGAAAACATGCTTCCCGGGCCAGGAGGATGTCCTCAGCACAAATGGTCAGGTCGACCTTGTTTTGCTCAGTCAGCAAAGGCATTGGAAAGGCATTGTAGGTGATTTGAGACGAATATCGAATGCCAGCTCCTAGCCCACCAGAAATTGCCTCAGCCCATACACGATGAAGGGTTGATGAGATAACAGCCAGCACCCAAACTTCTTCTGTAAAAGTCACAAAAGCAAGATCAGTTGTGATCGTATCACTTGAAAAGAAATCAGGAGTCAAATACTCAATCCCCTCAACAGTGTTCTTCGGAACAGCTATTGAACTGGAGTTCTGATGGCATCTTTGGGCAAATTTATGAGGCGTCTTCGCATAACCTATAGTCGTTTTTGCGGTTGATTTCATCCGGAAATTACGCGTATTTTCAATGCGTTTCTTTATAGGCGGGATGTTACCAGCCAAATCAAGTTGCTCGTCTTCTATCCAGACGCACCACCTACGCGACCCCTGTCTAATTTCGGTTGTACCAATAAGCGGTCGAAGTATTGGCTCCGCATCAGGGTAGTCTTTCAGCAGAGCATTTTTATTATCTTCATCAAGTATCAGATTCCCTCCATCTCGCGCCATATTTCCTGAAACCAGCTTTGGAAGATCGTTAGAGATCGGGTAATCCGTCTTTTCTATGCAGTTCTCTTCCCCAGAGATCAAATAAGGTGAGATCGACTGCACATCGCGACATGTTTCACCATTAAAGATTCGGCGCTTTTTGGATTTATCCCTAGAGACGCCTACAATTACGCACCACACTCCTGCGTTTTGCGTCGCATTATTCTGCCATTTAAATTGAGTATGGCAGAAAAAGATAGAATCCCCATTCTCATACAAGTTTGACCACAAGTGCTCAACCTGCTCCCCTCTTGCAATTGAGTTGGTTGAGACAAAAGCAAAATCGGAAACGCTGCCATTGGAATACTGCGATGCTTTCAAATACCACGCAGTTACGTAATCACAGTCTTTATAAGCATGCCCTCCGCCAAATACGAAAGCCATATCATCTTTTTGAGCTGGGCTTTGTTTCCTTGCCCCCTTGAATGGCGGGTTTCCACAGATGTAGGTCTCACCACCTTCATTTTCAAAGCCGATTTCCGTCTGATTGAGTGGAGTGCTAAATAAGTCATCCGCCGCTAGTTTTACTTCTGTGCCGGTGGCCGGGCATATGCTCAGCCAGTCCAGGCGTAGCGCATTGCCGCACACAATCCAGTTCTGCGCATTCAGCGGCAGAAACTCGGCCAGCGCATCCTGCTGGCCGCGATAAAGGACGTCGCACTGAAACTCGGCAATGATCAGCGCCAAGCGGGCAATTTCTGCCGGAAAGTCGCGTAATTCAATACCTCGGAAGTTGGTCAGCGGTATTTCGGACTTATTGTGAGCCTCACCTCGGCGACGGTTTATTTCTGCCTCGATCTCGCGCATTTGCTTGTATGCAATTACTAGGAAATTACCGGAACCACAGGCCGGGTCGAACACTCGAATACGTGCCATACGCTTACGTAGGTTCAGCAGCTTGGCCCTGTTGTCACCGGCCGCCTCCAGTTGCGTCCGCAGATCATCCAGAAACAGGGGGTTCAGCACCTTGAGAATATTGGGCACACTGGTGTAGTGCATGCCCAACGCACCACGCTCTTCATCATCGGCCACGGCCTGGATCATGCTACCGAAAATGTCTGGGTTGATTTTCTGCCAATTCAATTTTCCGGCGTGCAGCAGGTAAGTACGCGCTATACGCGTGAAGTGCGGAACGTCAATGCTGCCGGAGAATAAGCCACCGTTCACATACGGAAACTTGTTGGCCCAGCCGGGCAGGCGTGGTTCAGCACAGGCGCGCTCGGTTAACCTAATATTCATGGCACGGAAGATTTCTGATAGCACTTGATCGGCGTTGGAACCGTCACGCTCGCTAAACTGTTCGACCGTTTTGGTAAATATCCCATCCCCAGTGAAGATATCGGTGTCTTCCGCAAAAAAGCAGAACACTAATCGAGACATAAAATGGTTCATGTCGTGGCGCCGTTCGGCCTTGGCCCAGTCTGGATTCTCGTTCAGCAGCTCGACGTACAGCTTGTTCAGGCGGCTGGTGGCGCGCACGTCGATGGGGTTGTCCTTGATCTCCTTGATGGTGGAGATGCCAGCCAGCGGCAGCAGGAAACCGAAATGATTGGGAAAGTCTTGGTAATCACAGGCAATAGTTTCACCGGTGACAAGCTCTTCGGCTTCCAACGTTTGCCCGTCGGTGGCAAGGATAAACTTCGCTTTCCCCTTTATGGTGGCAGAGCTAGCACGCAACGCCTTGAGCGTTTCACCCACTGCACCAGACTCGCATGTGGCGATATGAATATTACTCCGCAGCAATACGCCACCGGGCACATCCGAGGAGTTGTTGTTGCCGGCGCGGAGGCGCTTGAGCGTGGTTTCCTTGTTGCCGAATGCAGCCAGGAAAGTGAACGCGAATTCCGACGCGTCAAAGGGCTCAAGGGCAAGGTCCGAGATTGCGGACTCAATTTCTACTGCATTCATGAGCGCGACTGTTCAGGTTTGGGATGTAGGAGTGTGGCGGGTTTGCTTGAAATTTTCAAAGGCAGATTCTGAATCGCTTGCGCGTACTTAGAGACTGGGACAGCACGCTTTGGGCAAATTCATGCCTCTGGCAGCAATTTGCTAAAGCACGTCCGTAGCAAGCGACTCTTGAATCGCTTCGGCCAAATCCCGAAGTGCATCCGAAAGCCGCCTATCCTCGCGAACATCGCCGGTGGCAGGCTCAAAGCTTTTCGCGTGACGAAGCAAAGCTTCAGCGTCGTTGGTATTCAAATCAAGTCGGATAATGGCTGCGGCTTCCTCTGATGGGGCTGAGACTGTGTCCCCGCTGGCAGGAGGCGAAATTATCTAACCTTAAAAATCGTTTGGTCAAACTCCTACCCCAATCCTACCCCAACCCAAAATTTGGGCAAAAAAAAGACTTACGTCATTACGTAAGTCTTTGATTTTGCTGGTGCCGGCACCAAGAGTCGAACTCGGGACCTACTGATTACAAGTCAGTTGCTCTACCAGCTGAGCTATACCGGCGCGGGTTGCATTATATAGGGGTGGGTTTATCTGTAAAGCCCTGTAAGCCTTCACATGGGAGTTATCCATTGTTTTTTTCGCAGCCAAGCAGTTTGTCTACTTGTGCATTGTTTCTATTCCAGCACTTGACAAACAGCTGCCAACTCCTTGTTTTAAAATAGATATCCACCTGACCATTTTTTGTACATCGCGCTGTAAGCCGCGCAAGCAGAGGCTTGCGGAATACTACCAAGAAGTCGTCAACATGATTATGCACAGGAGGAGGGGATAACTATTAGCCGAGCAGACCTGTGGATAACTCTGTGTGCAAGCCGTTTACAGGCTGGTGAGGGCCTGTTGAGTTATTTGCTGGCGATCAGCATCAAATTGCGTGGCGTAAGGCTTGTAGAGCAGAATTCACCGAGTTGTACCGCGTAGCCCGCCTCTTCCATAAACAGGGCGCGGTCCAGCAGTAACCATATTTCCAATGGTCGGCGAAACAAGGCGCTGACCAGCTCCAGGTTGCGAACCTGGGCAAGCCGCTGCCAGCCCTGTTGCTCGAGCGCAGCCCAACTGGCTGGCTCGGCAAAATCGAGCTGATGGTGCTTTGCAAGCGAACGGCAAAAGTCAGCGATGCCCTGACCCAAGGCGCTGTGTGGCTTGGCGGGAGTGGGTAGATAGACATCCGTTCCCAAGCTTTCGCGTTGCCACAGGTCAAATGCCAGCCGCCACGCCATGGACTGATCACGCAGCCTGCGTTCTCGCTGCCCAGCGGTTACGCTTTCGAGCAACGGCAACCCTAAATCCCCTTTGGTGAGCTGCAGCTTCGCCTGCTTGCCGGCTCGCGACATCGACTGATAGAGGTCAGCGTCGATTCTGTTGTAACAGCACGGCGCGAGCACGACTTGTCGGCACCCTTGCATGGCACTTTGCTCCAGAAGTGTCATGTGCAATTGTCCACAGGCGTGAAGGGCAACCGGGAACTGGTCAGCGGCCATATGACTCCAGGCGCTGGCGGTCAACACATCGGCGTCTACGTGCTCGGCCACCACGCCGCAGCGCGAGCTCAAGGCTGCCCCTTGCTCATTCAGCGCCGCGTTGTGTTCGAGACAGATTAGCGGCCGGCCGGTTTGCCACGCCATGACCCTACCGAGATGGCCCTTGCCAGCACACCAGTCAATCCAGGACCCGGTCGATGCCGGCAAGCGTTCAAGGCTGATCTCGGCGAAGCGGGTGATCTGCTCCCATTTACGGCCAGGGATGTGACGGGTAAGCGACTCCGGGAAAGTCCGAGACGGTTCACGCGACCATGCCGGCAGCGCCGCGAGCACCCTGGAGGCCGCGGCTATCTCCGGATAGGGATGAGGTGCCTGCAGCAGATGGGGCTGATTGTGGACCTGCTCTGCCTGCTCCAGGGTACGCCCGCGCAGAAACGCCGCGAGCGTCTGATGCTCAGCTTCCCAGGGCAAGATCAACTGGGTAAAGGGTCTGGCGCGCCAGATGGCCTGATGCTCGTACAACCAGGCATCCAGATCGTTGAAATGTCGACTGAAATCCATGGGGTTCAGCGCTTGCGGCTGGCCTCTACTTTCAACCAGCGCTCGACCAGCTTGAACAACTGGGTAAAGAGTATGGTGACTACCAAATAGATCAGGCCAGCTACCAGGAAAAACATCTCAAACTGGTAGGTTCTTGAATTGATGGTACGCACCACGCCCATTATATCCATCAAGGTGATTGTGTAGACCACAGCGCTGGCCTTGAGCATCAGGATGACCTCGTTACCGTAAGCGGGTAAGCCGATGCGGATGGCGCGGGGCATGATGATGAACTGCAAGGCCTGACGGCGTGACATACCCAGCGCCCGTGCAGCTTCGACCTCGCCGGGCGGTACCGCCTGGACGGCTCCGCGCAAAATCTCGGCGATATAAGCCGCCGTATGCAGCGTCATGATGATCAATGCACACCAGTAGGGCTCGCGCAGAAAAGGCCAGAACATGCTGTCGCGCACTGCCTCGAACTGGGATAAACCGTAATACACCAGGAATAACTGCAACAGCAGCGGCGTGCCGCGAAAGAAGAAAATGTAGGTGTAGGGAAAAGCGCGGATGTACCAGTGTCGAGAGGCACGCGCCAGCCCCAGCGGAATGGCAAAAAACAACCCGACGATGACTGCGATACCAACCAGTTCCAACGTCAGCAGCGCGCCCTCCAGCAACTGCGGCGCCCATTCCACGAGCAAGGCCCAGCGTTCTGCCCAGGTCATAGCTCAGTCCTCACGAATCCCTTGTTGGCCCGGCGCTCGAACCAATGCAGCGCGACCATGATGACAGCCGTCAGACACAGATAGATCAAGGCTGCGGCAAAGTAAAACGTAAACGGCTCCCTGGTCGCCTGACCCGCTACCTGGGCCTTGCGCATGATTTCATCCAGGGTAATCAATGAGACCAATGCCGTGTCCTTGAGCAGAATGAGGTACAGGTTGCCCAGGCCTGGCAGAGCCACGCGCCACAGTTGCGGCAGGGTGATACGCCAGAAGATTCGCAGGGATGACAGGCCCAGCGCCAGACCGGCCTCTTTCTGCCCCGGCGGAATTGCCAGCAAGGCGCCGCGGAAGACTTCCGTGGCATAGGCGCCGAAACACAGGGCCAGCGCGAACGTACCGGCTACAAAAGGACTGAGAGTCAGATAGGGGTTACCGAAATGACTGCCCAGATAATTCATGGTCGAAACAGTACCGAAGTAGGCCATCAAGACCCATAGGGTCTCGGGAATACCCCGTACTACCGACGTATAAAAACCACCCATGCCGCGCAGCAGCCGGTTATCGGACGTTTTGCCGCTGGCACCGAGCAAACCAAAAATCAGACCCAGCGCCACGGAGGCCAGGGACAGACGAATCGTCATCCAGGTCCCTTCCAGGAGGGCTGGACCAAAACCTTGCAAATCAAACATGGGCGTTATATCAGTTCCGGGCCCCGAAGGGCCCGGCCAGTAGAATCAGCGAATGCTGAATGGGAAATATTTCTCGTTGATTTCTTCGTAGGTGCCGTCTTCGATGATGGCCGCAAGCGCTTCGTTCAGCCGCTCGCGCAGAGGATCGCCCTTGCGCACCGCGATGCCGATCTTGTCGTTGTCGAATACTGGCTCGCCCTTGAATTCAAAATCCGAACCTGCCTCGCTCTCCAGCCATTCGTACTGAACGAAGTTATCGGCCAATACACCGTCGATACGGCCGGCAGACATGTCCAGATAAGCGTTTTCCTGGGTGTCATACAGGCGAATGTCAACCACGTCGCCGAGGTTGTCCTCGAGCCACTGGCCGGCAATGGTCGCTCTTTGCGCACCAATGGTCTTACCCTTCAGGCTGGCTTCATCCACCTTGAAATCAGACTTTTTGGGCGCCACGAACTGCAGCTTGTTGGTGTAGTACGGGTCGGTGAAATCCACTGCCTGCTCGCGCTCTTCAGTAATAGACATCGAGGCGACCAGAAAATCGAAGCGGCGAGTATTGAGCGCAGGAATAATACCGTCCCAATCAGAGGTCACCACCGTGCACTCGGCGCCCATTTCTTCACATAGAGCTTTGGCAATATCGATATCGAACCCCACCACTTCGCCACTGCTGTCGATCAGGTTGAAGGGAGGATAAGCACCTTCCGTACCGATGCGCAGCTTATCCGCTGCCATGGCCGGAACACTTAAAAGCATCGCTGTTGCCGCGGCAAACAAAACCTTTTTATAGCTTTTCATGGTTACTGCTCCTTACCTATGGCTGGACATGAACTGTTTACAGCGTTCGGAACCAGGTCGGTCGAACACCTCTTCGGGCGTGCCGATTTCTTCGACCTGCCCCTGATGCAGAAAAACCACCTGGTTTGACACGTGTCGAGCGAAGCCCATCTCGTGCGTAACCAGAAGCATAGTACGTCCCTCTTCTGCCAGCGCGCGGATTACGTTAAGTACCTCCTGCACCATCTCGGGATCCAGCGCGGAGGTGGGTTCATCAAACAGAATGACCTGGGGTTGCATCGCCAGCGTGCGGGCAATGGCTGCACGTTGCTGCTGCCCGCCTGATAGCTGTGCGGGAAACGCATGACGCTTGTCGGCAATGCCCACTTTTTCCAGAAACAGTTCCGCAGCGGCGATTGCGTCGGCCTTGGAGTGGCCTAGAACACGACGTGGCGCCTCGATAATGTTGTCGAGGATGCTCATGTGCGGCCAGAGATTAAAGCTTTGAAAGACGAAACCGACGCGTGCGCGCAGTCGGTTGATCTGCTTGCTGTCTGTGGCAACCAGGGCGCCGTCACGGCTGGGCTTGAGTTTCATTTCCTCGCCAGCCACCAGGATCTGGCCGGCATGCGGGTTTTCCAGCAGATTAATGCAGCGCAGTAGCGTGCTCTTGCCAGAACCGGAGGAGCCAAGTATGGAAATAACGTCGCCATCACGCGCGACCAGATCGACGCCCTTGAGAACTTCAAGGTCGCCATAGCGTTTGTGCAAATTGCGCACTTCCAGAGCCGGCGGTGTCACGTATCGTTGTCCACTAAGGCGTCAATTGCGCCAATAAGTTAAGCCAGGGCCAAAATCCGGCCAGGGAGATCTACAGTTCCTTCTGCAATAATCTTGTCATGGTGGCAAAACTAGCACAGGTGCACGGTATGACCAAGGGCGCCGCCTGGGTCATGTCCCGAATATGCATGCAAAAGTCTTTCCAGAATAAACATCATGGGGGAAGGCGTTAATGCTGGTCGTCAGCCGGAGGGGCATCCGCTCGCTGAATAAAGGATTCGATGATAACCAGCAAGGCGCCGAGATCGCCTCCCTTTTCGAGAAACTGGTCAGCAACGCACCTTTCCGGCAAATCCGCTGGTAACGCAGCGCTCATCAACAGGATAGGAATCGAACTCAGGACGGTATTGTTCTTGATCTCGCAGATCATTTCCGCGCCGTTCATCTCGGGCATCATGTAGTCGGTAATGATCAAATCAGGGCGGGCATTGGCAAGTACCTGCAGCCCCTCCCGCCCGTTCTCGGCCGTAATCACTTCGTAGCCCTCTCCCTCCAGGACCATTTCCATGACCTTTCTGATGGCGCGCTCGTCCTCCACCAATAAAAGGAGCGGCTTGCCCGCCTTGTGGCCTGTATCAGCCATCCCCGCCACCTTCTGCGGGCTGTCGGTGAGGAGTACCCAGCGCCACGCCTTCAGTCCGGCGCATCCGCTCGACTAGCCGTAGCCCGGTTTCGTTGAAAAAGAACTCGTGTACGTAGGGAGCGAAACCGCTTTCACGCATTTTCATGATGGTAATGGTGCGGTGTAATGTTGATTCCAGCTCTGCATAGCGCATCAACATGATGTTTTCGGCAATCGCGGAGACCGCGGAAAAACGTATCGCATTCTCGCCGCCCATCAGCTCGGGCAGCTCAGCCGTGAATAACGTGGTCACCCCCTCGCTTCGGAGGATGCTGGTCAAGGCGGTAAAGAAAGGCCCGGTCCGACGTGGATAAATCGCCGCCTGCTGAAAACCATCCACGCCGTCGACGAACAGACGCTTCACCCCTCTACGACGAACCGCATCCAGCAGGTGCTCGGCTAGCTCATCGATGAGTTGTTCGGTTGGCGCGTAATGCAGACATTCGACGACACCGGAACTCACCAACTGCCCGAAGTTGAGCCCCAGAGCGGTCGCCCGTCGCTCCAGTCGTCCGGCATCCTCATAGAAACTGAAGACAAGCCCTGGCTCCTCTGCGGAGCATTCACCAATGAAACTCAACCCCAGACTCGTCTTGCCCACTCCCGTGGGACCGACCAACGCGGTAGTAGAAGAACAGGGCAAGCCGCCTTCGATAATCTCATCCAGCGCCTTCACTCCGGTACTTAGCCGCCGGGAGGACGAGTCTGGTGCAGGCGCATCCCCGGAGACCGATTCCAGACGCGGGAACACCTCAAAGCCGTGGTTGCTGATGCGCGTCATATGCCGGCCCGATACAAAGCCGCTACCCCTGAACTTGCGCACGCGCAAATAGCGAAAGCTGCGGCACTCGTCCTCATCACTGTTGAGCTCTATCCAGCCGTCCACCATCGTGAACTCGGGGCTTCCGGAGCTCCGTTCGCTGTTGGTAAGCAGCAATACCGTGCACCCACTGACATCGGCGAACACGGACAAATCATTGATGAATTCGCGGAAGGTGCGCTCGGAAACGGACGTCTCTTCCAGGGCGAAAAGCCCATCCAGCACTATTACCGACGCATTCTGGCTTTTGGTGTTGCGGATCAGAAAGCGCAGCACCCCTTCAAGCCCATCCTTGCGCAGCGTATCGAAAGCGCTTTCATAGTAGACGGCGTCCCCCGACTCGTCAGACTCCATGAAATCCATGTGCTGAAGATGGCGAAGCAGGCGGTGATGCGTCTCAGCCAGGAGGGTAACGTATAGAGAACGTTCGCTCCGAACGGCCCGGTGATAGCAGATCTGGTTGGCAAGAATCGTCTTGCCTTCGCCTGGCCCACCTTGAACTATATAGACCGCTCGCGGCAGCAGTCCCCCACACAAAATCGCGTCCAGGCCGGGTACACCGGTGGACAATCGTTCAATTTCAGCGCCGCCTGTCTTTTTATCAGTCACCAGTGGTATCCGTAATCCGAGCCAATTGAATGAATCCTAACATAGCGTGTATTGATCCACGATTGAGTGGCTGATCGGAGACGGGAGCAAGGATCAGATATACAAAAAACCGTCTCGATTCGAGACGGTTTTTTTGACAGAAGGTTACTTCTCGAGACTCTTACCGCTCAGTGGTCTCAGCACTACCCCGCTCGTCGTGGAACGCGCCATATTCCTCTTCGCTCCAATCGCCGCTACTGTCCACATCATATTTTTCATACACTTCACTACGGGTTCCGACGTTGGTCCGCTCGTCACTGTCGGCGTTCCAGGAACCGATGTAGGTCTTGTCGGCATAACCCGCATCCCACTCGGTCTGATCGATCATACCTGACGAATCGGTGTCCCAATCGCCGAAACCGTTATCCGCCGCGTGAGCCGGCAAGATACCGCAAGCGGCTGTCACCGCGACACCGCCAAGCACTGTTTGCCATGTAGCATTCATGTTTCTGTCCTCATGCATAGGGGTAGATTAGTCGTCGCCATTGACGCCTGCATCATCCGGCGAGGCATCGGGCTCGGGGCCTTCATTCTGCTTCTCGGTTTCGACATCGTCGGGGCTGTCGAGGGGGTCCTGGTCGTCTCCGGACAAACTCACGCCTTGGTTCATGATCTTCTCCTGAAGCTATAAAGGTTCGAGGCGGAGGAGTGAGCAAAGTTCATACAATAATCAAGCGGCGCCGAAAAATTGTGCGACTCAGTCTTCTTCATTGGAATTCGGCTGCAGACTTCGAGCCTTTGGTGGGACCGGCCCCGGATGCCGAGCGTGGAGACGGGTAAGGGGCGCGGCAGTGATCCCATGAACCATAATCGAGGCAAAAATCAGGGCGCTGGCTACCTGCCAGAAAAGCGGGTCCTGCAAATGCCTGTGGGCCAGGGCTGCATAGTAGATAGCAGCAATACCAATCGGACCGAACCAGCCGAGGAACGCCGCATCCGGGCGATTCAGATATCCCCGCACCATCGGCCACAGCAGCGCCAGCACCGGCATCCTGCGCAGCAACAGGACTAGCACCGCCAGTGCCAGCAATGGCCAACCGAGGCGCGTCCACTCCGTGAAGGGCAAAGCCAGCCCGAGTATGACGAACATGGGCAGCGTGAAGAGCTTGGCCACAGCTTCCTGAGTTTTTTCCTCTTCGTGTTCGTCCTGCTTTTCACTGTTCAGATTGAATACAAGGCCCGCGAGAAAGACCGAGATAATCGCATCAGCCTGAACCAGTTTGGCGGCGCCCAGGGTAAACAGCGAAAACGCCACGGTGTAGCCCAGCAGCGACGTGTTTGTCACGAGTTTATGGTGCTCTGCGAACCTGAGCAGTCTCGCTGCCGCAAAGCCAACCACGCAGCCTATGAAACTAGCCCAGACGACGCCCAGCAGCAGCGACTCGATCATCCATTTAGACCAGGCCCCATCAACCGGGGGACTTATCATCAGGATGGGCAGCATCACAAACATGAAAGCCAGACCATCATTGGCTCCAGCCTCCAGTGACAAACCATCGCGCACCCGTAATGGAAGATGCTGCCTGGCAAACCGTCCAGTCACCATCGAACTGGCCACCACCGGATCGGTGGGCGTCAGGATCGCCCCCATCAACAACGCGGCCCACATTGACAATCCGAGCAACCAGGCCGCTAGAGCGGACGAAATCAGCCACATACCCAGCATGCCAAAAACCAGTAGCACCGCTACCGGGCGATAGAGGGCTCGCACGCTTTTGCGTCTGATTCGAAGCGCAACACCCATGAGCCCCACCGCCAAGGTAAAGCGGGACGCCTGCTCAAGAATAGTCGCCTCGTCGCCCCATTGAGCAAGATCGAGCAACTGCAAGCCGTAAGGCCCAGCAACAATGCCGGCCATCACGGCCAACACTGGTTCGGAAACAAGACTTTGATTGATCCAGGCTGAAAGAAGGGCAATGACTATGACGGTCACACCCATGACGGCAGGGTCTCGGGCTGCAGGCAGTAACTACTGCGAGTAACGCCGATTGAAGGAAGTTCCCGGCGCCAAACGTCCGGAATGCTTGAAAGGCAGCCTAAGAAAGCAAAAAGGCCCACCACATGGGTGAGCCTTTTCGTACTGTATCAATGGTGCCCAGAGACGGAATCGAACCGCCGACACGAGGATTTTCAATCCTCTGCTCTACCGACTGAGCTATCTGGGCAACGGGGCGCTATTAAACGGTTTAAGACCTGGCCTGTCAAGCGCAGGCGCACATATTTTCTATTCTTTCAGCCGCTTACCGGCACCTCATTCTGACGGAGGGACGTAACCTTCAGCCTGGGCATATTCTTCACCCGAAAGGAACTTATCCATTTCCTGCTGAATAAAACGCCGATCCTCTGGATCCATCATATTCAGCCGGCGTTCGTTGATCAGCATGGTCTGGTGGGCTTGCCATTCGTCCCAGGCTTGCTTCGACACCTCGTTGTAAATCGCTTCGCCCTTCGGGCCCGGATAAGGTGGCCGGTCCAGACCGGGTAGTTCCTGCTTGTGTTTGCGGCACATCACCATGCGTGTCATGGGCGGCTCCTGTTAATTGTGAACATCAAATGACCTCTTCCACCCGCTTGAGCAGCTTCTTGACCGGAGCGGCGAGTCCCAATCGGGCGGGTTGGCGCAGGTTATACCAGACCTGTCCTTCCTCAGCCACGCTCAGGCCGGGCTCAACGCGCACCAGTAAGGGTTGAATATCCAGGTGAAAATGGCTGAAGGTGTGTCGGAGCGGCTCCAGCCTCTGGGCCTCACCCGCTTTCCAACCGAATCGGTGATAAAGGCCCTGTAGCGCAGCCTCGTCGTCGAGTTGCGGTGGACACCAGAGACCACCCCACAACCCCGAATCGGGGCGCCGTTCCAGCCAGACCTCTCCTTGCGGGTTAATCAGCATGGGCATTTGGCAGGTTCTGATTGGCAAAACCTTGCGTGGCTTGGAGCCGGGAAACAAAGTTGGCTCGCCCGACATCCGCGCCTCGCATCCAGTCTGCAACGGACACACCAGACAGGAGGGCTTGCTGCGGGTACACACAGTAGCTCCCAGATCCATCATCGCCTGGGTGTAATGATTGACCCTGTTTCCAGGCGTATAGCGCTCAGCCAGCGCCCATAGTCGATCATGCACTGCGCGCTCGCCGGGCCACCCCTGCACTGCGTGATAGCGCGCGAGTACCCGTTTGACGTTTCCATCCAGAATAGGTGCCCGTAGGCCCATACTCAAACTGGCAATGGCCCCGGCGGTCGAGCGGCCAATACCGGGGAGCGACATCAATTCCTCTGCACTACGCGGAAAATGCCCATCAAACTGCTCGACAACGATACTCGCTGCTTTGTGCAGGTTACGAGCCCGGCTGTAATACCCCAGGCCTGTCCACAAATGCAGCACCTCATCCACCGCGGCGGCAGCCAGGGCCTCGACATCCGGCAGCGTTTCCATGAAGCGCTGATAGTAAGGGATGACCGTGGCCACCTGGGTCTGCTGCAGCATTATCTCCGATACCCAGACCCGGTAGGCTGTCATGTCGTGTTGCCAGGGCAGATCCTTGCGGCCGTGGCGGTCGTACCAGTCGAGAACGGCCAGGGAAAACGCTTCAGGCTTCACCGATTGAACAGCCCCTTGATGGCGTCACGTACCGCAGGTGCCTGATCGCCGAGTTTTTCTTCCAGTTTCTGTTCAACCTTGCGCTGCGCCTCATTGCCCAGCAAACGACCAGCGATACGCGCTACGCCCTCGGTATCGACGCCACAGCTTTTCGCGGCGTTATGCAAGAACCCCTGACAACGAACCGGCCATTCGATCCCCTCATAACGCTCGTTAATCTGGCAGGCGGGATCCGGCATGGCGCTTTTGTCGCCTTGAAGTAACAGGCCCAGCCGATAATCTATGCGCTGATCTGGCAGGTCCACTTCACCCTGACCCTTGACGGCAATGCCAGGGACTGCCACCACCAGATCGCTGCCACTTATGGTCCCGTCGGTAATGTTGAAGCTGCCAGCCAGGCGCTGGAACGGCGTATCCTCGGAGCCGCGCGGCTCTGATAGCGTTTTGCGGTTGGCCAGGGCGATCCCCTGACAAAGCTGCTGCTCCAGGTTCACGCCAATCAAAGCCCCATCGTTAACTACAAAATTGGCTGTCCCATCAAGGGTGTTGACCCAGCGGTTCATGCTGTTGCCCCGCGCGTTGAGCTCCACATCCACGTTCAATAATCCGCGGATCTGGGGAGGGGTATCGAACGCTTCCTGTGCCGCCAGCGAATCTATCTCGGTCAGCTGCTGTTTAACGCTCAGTTCGACCGGCGTAGCCCGAGTGTCGACCCGGCCTGAGGTACTGAATTGACCGCCAAACACGCCGCCTTCAAGCTGGCGAAGCTGAACCAGCCCGTCCTTTCCCAGCCCGCTGAATGTGAACGGCTGAATGGCGATGCCTGACACAATCAGCTCTTCAAGGCTTAACGTCCCGTCAACATCCAGCGTCGCCAGTGTTTCCAACGGCAGCACGGGGTCTTCGCTCCATTCCAGCGGGGCGATATCAGAAGCCGAGCCACCCGAAGGTAATTTGACCGAAGGCTCAGCTGCCGCTGCCTGCTGCTCTTCATCTACGGCGGGCAGATAATTATCCACGTTCAACGAACCCCCGCTTAGATCGAATCGCACAGCCTGCCGCGCGAAGTCCGCAATCCCCGCGCTGCCTTCGAATGTTGTTCCGTCGATTACAAGGGTCATATCCTGCAGCATCATACTGGTGGCAGAACCGTCCAGTCGGGCAGACAGTGCGACCTTTTCCAGCGCCCGCGGCTCGGTAGTGCCAGGCAATTCCTGCCCTAACGAGGCAATAAGCGCACGACCGTCGAACTCTGCTACGTCAAGGTTCCCCTCAATCTGCATGTCACCATCCAACTGGCTGGCTTTGACCTGCCCGGTGGCACGCATATCCGCCAGGGTCAGGCGCATCTGGTTGAGCTCGGCAATTTGCGCCGTCTGATCCAGCACGCCATCCCCCTGCAATTCCAGGTTTACCGCGCGCCCGGAAAATGGCGTGCCGCTGGCATCCACTTTCAAATTGATCGCATCAAACTCGTAGCGCTGCAGATCAAGGTCAAACTGGGCGACCGTTTTAAGATCAATCCGCACCCGCACCGCCGGGTCTTCCACGATCAGCAAGCCGAGCAGATCTATATCGAAGGGCTCGCCTTCAATCAATGCACCCGTGGTCAGATTGACGTCTTCCATGACCAGCGCCTGTCCGGCTTGCTGATCGGTGTAGTTGATGCTGGCATTGGTTATGCGCACGCTTTCAATAGCAACATCCAGGTCCCCAGCCGTCGATTCCTGCGGCTGCTCGGCCGCTGGCTCACTACCGTCTTCTGCTAAAGGCGTTTCATCGGTGGCACCAATGGTTTCCCAGTTGCCTGTGCCATCGGCATCGCGCAACAGATTCAAGGTGACGCTGTCGAGAATCACGTCGCTCATCCGCAATTGCCTGCGCAGCAGTGGCAGCACCTCCACGCCCAATCCCATGGAGCCGACTTCTGCAATGGCCTGGTCAGGCTGATTGAGTGGCGCGACGGTCACCTCCTGCAACTCGATGCCGAGCCACGGAAAAAGCGACCAGCCGATGTCACCGCCCAGTGTGAGCTCCACATTGGCCTTGTCACGGGCGAGCTGCTGTATCTGTTCCTTGTAATCGTTCGGATCAAACAGGCGGGTCAGGAAAAACAGTACCCCTATTCCCAGAATCACTAGTCCGAACAGCACCAGACCAGCTACTTTGGCAAATGCTTTCATGGCATTCCTTAATTCTATTGGTAGGCCATCGGCCCGAATTGATCTCGTAGCGCTACCTTAAAGGCTGTCGATTCGCATAGCTACCTCTGCCGCTATGGCCAGGCTGGCGGTCAGACCCGGCGACTCGATACCGAACAGGCTGATCATCCCGGCCACTCCATGCTGACGCTGATCCTGGATACTGAAATCAGCTGCAGGCTCACCGGGCCCGCTCAGCTTGGCTCTGATGCCAGCATAGCCTGGCACCAGTTTGTCAGGCCGGCAATCCGGCCAATACCGTTGCACCGCGCGCCCAAAACTCTCAGCCAGCGCGGGATCGACCTGATAATCGAGGCTGTCCTGATACGATACGTCCGGCCCGAAGCGAAGCTGGCCGCCCATGTCCAGAGTGGCATGCACACCTAGTCCAGACGTGTTCGCCTCGGGCATAGGATAGACCAGATGGGTAAAGGGTGACCGCCCGCCATAGGCAAAGTAGCTACCCTTGCACAGATGGATGGACGGGATGGTCATTGGTGCATACCCGGTCGTGGCATGGGCGACCTGCTGCGCAAATAGTCCGCCGGCATTGACGACCCAGCGACTCGTCAGCTCGAACGCTTCGCCGCCGCTCAGCCCGGTCAAACGCAAGCCTTGTTCGATGGGCCTGATGCTCTGCACGTGCGCATTGCAGCTGACTGCACCTCCCGCCGCCTGAAGCGCAGCTTCATAGGACTGCATCAGGGCATGGCTATCGACGATTCCCGTCAGAGGCGAAAACAGTCCGCGCACCGCTCGGACCTCTGGCTCCAATGCATGCACCTCGGTGGCGTCCAGCCATTGCAGCTCCACGTCATTGGCCTGGGCATTGGCGTGGAGGGCCTGGAGTGCTGGCAGCTCGGTCGATTCCACCGCTACCAGCAATTTGCCGATACGCCGATGGGGCACGTTGTATCGGGCGCACCAGTCATACAGCAGATCCCGCCCTTGCCTGCATAGCGTCGCCTTCATCGAGCCCGGGGGATAATAGATTCCCGCATGGATGACCTCGCTGTTGCGACTGGATGCATGCTGCCCCGGCCAGGCCTCCTGTTCGAGCACCATGACGCTGTATCCCGAGCTCGCCAGCCGCTGGGCAACCGCCAGGCCCACTACCCCAGCCCCCACTACCACAATATCGAAATCGGTCATCGCCTTTCCCTTGCTGAATTACCCTGATCAACAATCCTAATCACCCGTTGTAGCCCGCGCACCGCCCTGCACGTATAATGCTCGCCCTTGATCGATTATTCAGTGGAGAACAGCCATGGCGGAGCGCAAGGCAAGCGTCGAGCGCAACACGCTGGAAACCCAAGTCAAAGTAGACATCAACCTGGACGGTACCGGCCAGGCCAACTTTGATATCGGCGTACCATTTCTCGAGCACATGCTGGACCAAATAGCACGGCATGGTCTTATCGACATGACCATACACTGCAAAGGCGACCTGCACATCGACGACCACCACACGGTAGAAGACGTTGGCATCACGCTTGGGCAGGCATTTGCCAAGGCCATCGGCGACAAGAAAGGCATCCGTCGTTACGGCCATGCATACGTTCCCCTGGACGAAGCCCTGTCACGCGTGGTGATCGACTTTTCCGGCCGCCCCGGTTTGCATCTGCATGTCGACTACACTCGTGCCAGCGTTGGAGGCTTTGACGTCGATTTGTTCGGCGAGTTCTTTCAGGGATTCGTCAATCACGCACTGGTAACGATGCACATCGACAATTTGCGTGGTGTGAATACCCACCACCAGATCGAAACGGTGTTCAAGGCCTTCGGCCGAGCACTGCGTATGGCCGTGGAAGAGGACCCACGCATGAGCGGCATGATGCCTTCAACCAAAGGCTGTCTGTAACTTATGCTAAGCAGTCACGTAGCAGTGATCGACTACGGCATGGGCAATTTGCATTCGGTGGCCAAGGCGCTGGAGCACGTGGGTGCGCGCAGTGTCGAGGTCACCAGCGATCCCGAAAAAATCATGGCCGCCGACCGTGTGGTTCTGCCCGGCGTGGGAGCCATCCGCGACTGCGTCAGTGAGCTGCGCCAACTTGGGCTTGATCATATTGTCCGTAAGGTAGCCGCGGAGAAGCCGTTGTTGGGCGTCTGCGTCGGCATGCAAATGTTGCTTGAACATAGCGAAGAAAACGGCGGCGTTGACGGCTTGGGCCTGTTTCCAGGCAATGTGAACTTTTTCGGCAACGATTTGCATGAGGGTGACGAGCGTCTCAAGGTACCGCACATGGGCTGGAACCAAGTAAAGCAAACCATTGACCACCCGTTGTGGCACCGCATCGACCAGGACGCCCGTTTTTACTTCGTGCACAGCTATTATGCAGTGCCCGGCAAACAGACCCAGCTCGCTGGACGCTGCCATTATGGGGTCGACGTCGCTGCGGCGCTGGCCCAGGACAATGTCTTCGCCACCCAGTTTCACCCAGAGAAGAGCCATACCAACGGCCTGCAGTTACTGCAAAACTTCCTGGCCTGGGACGGACGCTGGTAATTACCAGCCGCTTCTATTTAGACAGGACTATGTATGCTGATTATTCCCGCGATCGATCTCAAGGACGGTGCATGCGTCCGCCTGCGCCAGGGCCTGATGGACGACGCCACGGTGTTTTCCGACGACCCGGTTGCCATGGCGGCAAAGTGGGTGGCCGAGGGTTGCCGTCGTCTTCATCTCGTGGACCTGAACGGCGCCTTTGAAGGCAGACCGGTCAACGGTGACGTCGTGACCGCTATTGCCCGCCGCTATCCCGAGCTGCCGATCCAGATTGGCGGCGGCATTCGCTCACTGGATACCATCGAGCACTATGTTCGTGCTGGGGTCAGCTACGTAATCATCGGTACCAAGGCCGTCAAACAGCCCGAGTTCGTTGCTGAAGCCTGCCGCGCTTTTCCCGGCAAGGTCATTGTCGGTCTCGATGCGAAGGATGGCTTTGTGGCGACCGATGGCTGGGCAGAAATCAGTGAAGTTCAGGTGATCGACCTGGCCAGGCGCTTCGAAGCAGATGGCGTCTCTGCCATCGTCTACACCGATATAGCCAAAGACGGAATGATGCAAGGTTGCAATGTGGAAGCCACCGCCGCGCTGGCCAACGCCACGCGCATTCCGGTAATAGCGTCCGGTGGCATCCATCATCTGGGCGACATCAAGGCCTTGATCGACGCCCGTGCGCCCGGCATTGTTGGCGCCATTACCGGCCGCGCCATCTATGAGGGCACCCTGGACGTAGCCGAGGCGCAGGCCTTGTGCGATCTGGCCCAACGCTGATTTCCCGGAGAGATACATGCCCCTTGCCAAACGGATCATTCCCTGCCTCGATGTCGACAATGGTCGAGTGGTCAAGGGCGTCAAGTTCGAGAATATTCGCGATGCCGGCGACCCGGTAGAAGTTGCCCGCCGCTACAACGAGCAGGGCGCCGATGAAATCACCTTTCTCGACATCACCGCCAGCCATCAGGAGCGCGATACCACCCTGCATACGGTGGAGCGCATGGCCAGCCAGGTATTCATTCCGCTAACGGTCGGCGGCGGCGTGCGCACCGTGGCAGACATCCGCAACCTGCTCAACGCCGGGGCAGACAAGGTATCCATCAACACCGCCGCGGTGTTCAACCCCGAATTCGTGGGCGAAGCAGCTGACCGCTTCGGCTCGCAGTGCATTGTGGTGGCCATCGATGCCAAGCGTGTTTCGCTTCCGGGCGAAACACCACGCTGGGAAATTTTCACCCACGGCGGGCGCAAGCCAACCGGGCTGGATGCGGTGGCATGGGCGAAGAAAATGGAAGATCTGGGGGCCGGTGAAATATTGCTCACCAGCATGGACCAGGATGGCATGAAGAGCGGCTTCGATCTGGGCGTGACGCGCGCCATCAGCGACACGCTGCATATTCCGGTAATCGCGTCCGGCGGCGTAGGCAATTTGCAGCATCTGGCAGATGGCGTGCTCGAAGGCGGTGCTGATGCGGTGCTGGCGGCAAGTATTTTCCATTTTGGCGAATACACCGTCGCCCAGGCCAAAGCTTTCATGGCCGAGCGCGGCATCGAGATGCGCCTGTAACAGGAAGCCTTATCTGTTCGCGCGGGCTATGTTCAGGCCCTTGAGCAGGTTGAGCGCCTGGTTGAGCTGGTAGTCGGTGTCCTGTTGGCGCTCTCCCTGGGTGATGGGAGTGCGAACGTCAGGCCCTTCCTCACTCGACCCATTATCAAGATGACCCGCCAGGTCTACCTCCCGGTAGCCTGCTTCTACCTCGGCGCTGGAAAGACGGGCGCGATCCACTCTGATATCCGGCTCGATGCCCTGGGCCTGAATCGAGCGACCGTCAGGGGTGTAGTACAGCGCAGTGGTGAGCTTAAGCGCGCGGTCATTGTTCAACGGCAACACGGTCTGAACGGAGCCCTTGCCGAAACTGTCAGTGCCCATGATCACGGCACGACCATGGTCTTGCAAAGCCCCCGCAACGATCTCGGAGGCCGAGGCCGAGCCGCCGTTGATCAACACGACTAGCGGCACATCCATAGCCGGATCATTGGCCGTGGCATTGAAACGCATCTCCGAATTAGGCAGCCGGCCCTTTGTATAGACGATCAACCCCTCGTCAAGAAAGCTATCAGCCACCTCGACTGCCGACTGCAACACTCCGCCCGGGTTGTTGCGCAGATCCAGCACAATGCCCTTGAGCGAATCGCCTTCGGTCAACTTGGCCAGACTGCGGCGCAGTTCATCACCGGTATTGGTCTGGAACTGGGTTATTCGCAGATAGGCATAGCCGTCTTCCAGCTCCTCGGTACGCAAACTGTCCACCTTGACCACTGCCCGACTCAGCTCCACATCGAACGGGCTCCCCGCATCCCTGACCAGGGTCAGAACAACCTTGGTGCCGGCAGCGCCACGCATCTTCTCGACGGCATCCATCAAACTCATACCCTTCACCGGCTGGTCATCGATCTTGACGATCAGATCCCCCGCCTCGATTCCGGCCTTGGCCGCCGGCGTATTGTCGATCGGAGAAATGACTTTTATAAAGCCGTCCTCCTGGCCCACTTCCAGCCCCAAGCCACCAAACTGGCCGCTGGTCGTATCCTGCAAGCCTCGAAATTCGTCAGGCTCAAGATAGGCAGAATGGGGATCAAGTCCTTCCAGCATTCCGCGAATAGCGTTGTTCAGCAATGTCACGTCGTCTATCGGCTCAACATAGGCCGCACGGATCCGCTCAAGCACCTCGGCAAAGGTTCTCAATTCGTCCAGAGGTAGCGGGGCGGCGGGAAGCTGTTCCTGGGGCGGTTCCTGAGCCTGTGCCGGGCCGATGACGAGCGCGACGCTCAGACAGGTAGCGAACAGGGTACGCGCAGCGGTCATCGAACTCTCCCAACACTTGGCTTGATATGAACAAAGATGGGCAAGGCTTGGCATCTTGGCATCATCCGGACAGCATACACCAGGCAAGCGGATCCAGGGGACGGCCCTGGTGGCGGATGGAGAAATACAGAGAAGGCGAGCCCAGCCCGCCACTTCTGCCCACGGTCGCCACCGATTCGCCAGGCTTGACCCAACTACCCACTTCCCGCAGAAGGCTCTGATTGTGACCGTAAAGACTGAGATATCCGCCACCATGATCAAGTATCAGCAACAGACCTGAACCGCGCAGCCAGTCAGCGAATACCACTCTGCCGCCATGAACGGCATGAACCTGGGTTCCTTCGCGGGCGGTTATCAGCACCCCATCCCACTTCAGCCGAGCATCGTCACCTCGCTGGCTGCCGAAGCGTGCCTGGATGTCACCCTTTACCGGCAGGGGAAGTTTGCCCTTGGCCTGGGTAAAGGGCAGGCTGCCAGCAGGGGTCGGAATGCTGGTAATCGCCTCGTCCAGCGACTTGATCAGCTTGGCCAGCTCGGCTTTCTCGGATTGCCGGGCCTTGAGCTTCTGTTCCTGGGTTTGAGTTTCGCCCTGCAAGCCAGCCAGCAACTGATTGCGTTTTTGCTGTTCGGCTTGTAGCGACTCCTGGCGACCAGCCAGACGTTCGCGATTGTCCTGAAGGGTGCTCTGCTCGCGCACGATGTCGACGCTGGCCTGACGGATTTGATCTATCGTCCGGGTATATTCGTTTATTTCGTCGACCCGGGCGCGGCTGACATACTCGTAATAGCGCATCATGCGCGCCACCCGAGCTGGATCGTCCTGATTCAGAACCATTTTCAGATAATCCTGCTTGCCGGCAATATAGGCCGACCGAACCTGCCGAGCGATCTGCTCCTGCTGCGCTTCAAGCGCGACCTGCAACTGCTCGGCCTGATTTCGCAAATCGATGAGCCGCGACTCGCCCTCGATTACCTGGGTTTCTATTTCTTTGCTTTCCCGTCGCAGCCGACCAATTTCGCTCTCGCTTTGCTTGAGCTCGGTTTCAAGGGCTGACATATCCTGCTTAAGCGTCCCGAGCATTTTTTTCAACCGAGCAATTTCCTGCTCGGTCTGCTGTAGCTCGGCCTTGGCCGCCCGGGAGTCCTCCGACATCGCCGGAAAAGCCATCAGCGCACCCAGGCAGAACAAGCCTGCAAGCAAGCCACTACGCAAGCTGGCCGATATCCGCTGACACTGCGTGGATGACATGTTTATTGGCGTATGCTCCGATAATCCGTCAGGGTGCCAGGGTGACGATAGAGCGCCCAGTCATTTCAACTGGCTGCTCAAGGCCCAGCAGAGTCAGCATGGTAGGCGCAACGTCTGACAGGATGCCACCTTCACGCAACTGCACCTGCCTGGACCCGACATAAACGAATGGCACCGGCTCACAGGTATGGGCGGTGTGTGCCTGGCCGGTATGGTTATCGGACATCTGCTCGACATTGCCATGGTCGGCGGTAATCAGCGCTTCACCACCAACCTTGTGCAGGGCCTCGGTGATCCGGGCGATGCACTGGTCGAGACATTCCACCGCGGCCACGGCGGCGTCGAACACACCGGTATGGCCGACCATGTCGCCGTTGGCGTAGTTGACAATGATCACATCATAGCGCTGCTGCTCTATGGCTTCGACTATCCGGTCAGTCACTTCCGGAGCGCTCATTTCAGGTTGCAGATCGTAGGTGGCGACCTGCGGAGACGGGATCAGGATGCGTTCTTCACCCTCGAACGGCTCTTCACGGCCGCCTGAAAAGAAGAAAGTGACATGCGCATATTTTTCCGTTTCGGCAATGCGCAGCTGCGTCTTGCCCTGCTTGGCCAGGTATTCCCCCAAGACGTTATCCAGGGACGATGCGGCGAAGGCGCAAGGCGCAGGGATATCGGCTGCGTATTGGGTCAGCATCACGTAACCTGCCATGTTAAGCGCTCGTTGGCGCGGGAAGCCTGAGAAATCCGGCTCCACAAAGGCACGGGTCAGCTCGCGAGCCCGGTCAGAGCGGAAGTTCATGAACACCACGGCGTCGCCATCTTCGACACGCACCGCGTCGCCAATGGTGGTCGCCTGGACGAACTCGTCGCTTTCGCCTCGCTCATAGGCCGCGGTGAGGCCATCTACAGCAGTGACCGCCGCATGCACCGCCCGGCCTTCGGTGATGAGGTTGTAGGCCGCCTCGACACGATCCCAGCGGTTGTCACGATCCATGGCAAAATAACGTCCCACCAGGCTGACCGTGCGCCCTTTCCCCAGACGCCGGTACGCGCCCTCAAGCAACGAAAGCGATGGTGCTGCACTCCGGGGCGGTGTGTCCCTCCCATCCAAAAAGGCGTGGACGTATATTTGCTGGGCGCCGCGCCTGGCCGCAAGCTCGACCATGGCGACAATCTGATCCTCATGGCTGTGCACGCCGCCCGGAGAAAGCAGACCCATCACATGCACTGCCCGTTCACTCGCCACTGCCCGGTCGACGGCCTTGCACAACTCGGGATTCTCGAAAAAATCCCCATCGACAATGGCCTTGGTAACGCGGGTGAAGTCCTGGTAGACCACGCGGCCGGCGCCCAGATTCATGTGCCCGACTTCAGAATTGCCCATCTGCCCATCGGGCAGCCCCACGTCCATCCCCGAGCCGGAAACAAGCGTGCGGGGCGCCGTTGCCCAGAGCCGGTCCCACACCGGGGTGCTGGCAGCCATGATAGCGTTGGAGTCAGGCAACTCGCTGTGGCCAAAGCCGTCCAGAATCATGAGCACCAGGGGTTTAGGGGCAGCAGCCATAAAGTAACTCGCTTGTATTTAAAGAAAACGCACCCGTCGGCGCCTTTGCAAAGCACGACAGACATGATGCGCACAGTTTACTTGGCCGTCTCCTGCATGTCATGCGTGCTGGAGGTTCTGCCTCTGTACCGGGCTGTGTATACTGGCCAACTTTATTCATCCCGGACGAATCCCAATGCAGGCTTTGACGCAGTTTCTTCAGCAATTCTTCGAATTCATCGGCAACCATTATCTGTTGACCACCGCTTTTCTGGTTGTGCTCACGTTGCTGATTGTCACCGAAGGGCGAAAAGCCGGGAAATCCATTACCACCCAGCAGGCGACCAATCTGATCAACCGGGAGAATGCCGTCGTCGTTGATGTTCGACCGAAAAAGGATTTCGCTGCGGGACACATCGTCGATTCCCTCAATATTCCACATGACAGCCTGCCGAAACGTCTGGTAGAACTGGATAAATACAAGGACAAGCCACTGATTCTGGTGTGCGCCAACGGACAGCACGCCGGCGCCTACGCCAAACAGCTCAAGGCGGCCGGTCACAACCACGTCAGCAGACTCTCCGGAGGCATCGCAAGCTGGCGCGCCGACAACCTTCCATTGGTTAAATAACATGGCTGAAATCACTATTTATAGCAGCAACTATTGCCCCTTCTGCATCCGGGCAAAGCAGCTACTTGACAGCAAGAAGGTCAAGTACAAGGAAATCCTGGTCGACGGCCAGCCGGGCGTTCGTGCCGAAATGACCCGACTTGCAGGCGGCCGGACCTCGGTGCCGCAGATATGGATCGATGGCACCCATGTGGGCGGTTGCGATCAACTGCTGGCGCTGGATCGATCCAACAAGCTGGATACAATGCTGGGCCGCTGAACCTGACCCGAATCAAACCAAGACCAACAACATCTCTACCTAAGGACCAAACATGGCCGACGAGAATCAGAACAATCAAGCCGCCAACGGCGCCGCGCAGAACAGCCAGGCCCCAGTACAGTTCAGCCTGCAGCGAATCTATGTCAAGGATCTGTCCTTCGAATCGCCCAAGGCGCCGGCCGTTTTCCAAAGCCAGTGGAGCCCTCAGGTCAATCTCGACCTGAACACTCGCCACACTCAGCTTCAGGAAGGCGTTCACGAAGTCGTTCTCAGCCTGTCCGCCACCGTGACCAACGGCGAGGACGAAGTCACCTTTATCGCCGAGGTTCAACAGGCCGGCATCTTCGCCATCAATGGACTGGACGATGCAGCGATGCGGCACACGCTTGGCGCGTTCTGCCCCAACATCCTGTTCCCCTACGCCCGCGAAGCTATCGACAACCTGGTACTACGTGGCAGCTTTCCTCCCTTGATGCTGTCACCGGTCAACTTTGACGCCCTGTACGCTCAAGCCGAACAGCGTCGCACGGAAGAAGCTGCAGGAACTGCTTGATCCTGTCCACGCCGACGGATGAATTCCGTCGGCGGTTGTTCGCTGTACTCGTATTACAACTTTAGGACCGCTTGTCAGTCCAGATTCGTTGATCTATGGTAAGCGACCCGCCCCCATGACCCGACGGATGCAAGCATGACCCTGCCCGCTTCACGCCCCCTTTACCTGATTGCTCTGATTGTTTGCGTCATTCTGCTGCTGATAGCGCTCTACATGGAGCATTTCATGGGGCTCGAGCCCTGCCCTTTATGCATCATTCAGCGGGTAGTATTCATTGCCATCGGCATTGCCTGCCTGGCTGCCGTGGTGCACAACCCCATACCGAGAGCCACCAGCAAACGCGCAGTCGCTGCCCGGGGTTATGCCATCGCCG
Organism: Halopseudomonas xinjiangensis; assembly: GCA_011050525.1. Lineage (GTDB taxonomy): Bacteria > Pseudomonadota > Gammaproteobacteria > Pseudomonadales > Pseudomonadaceae > Halopseudomonas > Halopseudomonas xinjiangensis_A. Next base: position 96,552 of record DRFO01000014.1, on the reverse strand, counting down.
TTTCCGTGTTCTCCGTCTTCGGTGCGGCGATTGCAGGTCGACAGGTATGGTTGCAGCATCAACCGGCAGACCAGTTGCCGTCCTGCCTGCCCAGTCTGGACTACATGATGGATGTTCTCCCGTTCCAGGATATGCTCAGCCTGCTGTTTGCCGGCACCGCTGACTGCGCCGCAGTGAGCTGGACCTTTCTCGGGCTGAGCATTGCCGAGGGTACCTTGATAGCCTTTATCTGCTTCACGCTGTTTGGTGTTCTGCAGTTATTTCGCAGCGAAGACTAACTGCTCACCCGCGCCGCGGTGTCTAAATTAGACATTCAGTTGGAACGGGTTGCGTTAAGCGCCGTCAAACCTTGATGCCGGCGCCCTGACTGGCCTATTCTGTTTCCTTACCAGATGAGCTGCATTACCGGCTCAGGGTTTACCGGCCGCTCACATTAAGAGGTGGATTAACATGCTGGACAGCTGCACTACAGCCCAGGAACGCTGGGGCGGTGTGAACCAACTTATAGATCGCTGGCTGGCTGAGCGCAAACAACTGGTGTTCGAATACTCCGCCCTATCCAGTCGTGAACCCTCCATGGCAGCCGCACCCGATAGAGATCTCGAGTCCTTTTGCGACGTGCTGGTCGATTATGTGTCAGCGGGGCATTTCGAAATCTACGAACAACTGATCCGCGAAGCGGAAGACTTCAAGGACGAGCGCGGCCTGGACCTCGCCCGACAGGTCTATCCCAGAATAGAAACCATCACCGAATCTGCCGTGGCGTTCAACGATCAGTACGGGGAAGCGGGCGCGGGCGTAGATGAGGAAACCATGCAGTCACGCCTGAAAATGCTGGGCGCGTTGCTGCATGAGCGTTTCGAGCTGGAGGACTGTCTCATCGAAGTTCTTCACAACGCCCACCAGGACATGCTCAGTACTACCTGAGACCACGGAGTTAATAGTGACCGCTTTATCAGAAGACAAGAAAGGCGCACGGGTAAAGACTCCCTTGCACCTGTTGCAAACCTTGACTCGTACCTTGAACGAACACCTTTGCGAAGCGTGCCAGCACGCCGAAGAAGATGCCCGCAAGGCGCTGGAAAAACTTAGCCGTCAACATGCGAAGCTCGACGGCAAATTGGCAGAGGCAAAGGAAAAGCTGGCGTCCCGGCAGGGCCCTGAGAGTGACGGGAAATCCATCGCCAAGGCGCAGAGCAAGGTAAGCGATCTGGAGACCGCACTCAAGGAGCTGGAACAGGCTCGCGATTCGTCTGAAAACTACATCAAGCAGCTACAAAGTGATATTCGGCAGACACTCCGTCTGGCCAAGGGCTTTGAGCGCATAGATGGTCAGGTTACCCAAGCATTGGAAAAACGCAGTAATCCGGCCGCAGCCACTGACAACAAACCCAGATCAGGACCGCGGCGCAAACGCGCCAGAAGCGCAGCCCCAAACCCGTCGGCCACCGCCTGACATTGGCAGGGACAAGGCAGCAGGCGTCAGGGTGTCGCTGCTGCCAGTGTTGCAATTCGGGCAGTCAAAATCGGGCTGCCGAGAACACCTTGTGCGGCGCAGCAGCGCTTCAACTGTTCTTCGCTGGACGTATCGGACCCGGATGCGCAAGCCGAGAGCCATTCGAATAATCGCTGCAACTGCTCCCATTCGGCGGCAATCTCGCCTTCCTTGATCTGACGATACAGTTCCGACTGGCTTGCCTCGCTCCCCAGATACCGTCTGACGCTACGCAGCGGACCGGTTACATTCAGCTGCCAAGGCTGGTGCCGCCGTACGATCTCCCTCCAGCCCTCGGTCGACAGCGATAATCCGACTGCGCTCAGCCAGCACGCGCAAAGCATCAACAACACATCCAGATCATGTTCATCCTGAAGTGCCAGCAACACCGGCTCGACGCCTGCTTTTGCATACAACGTCCCGGCAAACGTGGGCAGATCGGCTGAACCGATCCCGATTTCATCACCTTTCATTCACTTCACCTCCAGGGCTGCTCACCGGCGGCGGCGCACTGATATACTCCGCCCCCATGATCAAAATCGAATCCCTTACTCTTCAGCGAGGCGCCCTGCGCCTGCTGGAAAACGCCAACCTGACCCTGCACCCCGGTCAGAAGGCAGGCTTGCTGGGCACCAATGGTGCAGGCAAATCCAGCCTGTTTGCCCTGCTGCGCGGCGAGTTGTCCACCGACGCCGGAAGTTGCTCGGTTCCCGCAGACTGGCGCATCGCGCACATGCTCCAGGAGATCGACCATCTGGATCGCATCGCCGTTGAGTATGTACTGGATGGCGACCAGCGCCTGCGCGATATTCAACAGCGCCTGGCGCGGGCCGAACAACAACATGATAACCACGCGCTGGGCAATCTGTACGCAGAACTCGAAGCGCATGACGGCTTCAGCGCCGACAGCCGCGCCCGCACACTCCTCGCTGGCCTGGGTTTCAGTACTGAGCAATGTGACTCTCGGGTGGGTGATTTTTCCGGCGGCTGGCGCATGCGCCTGAATCTCGCCCAGGCACTCATGTGCCCGTCAGACCTGCTGCTCCTCGACGAACCCACCAACCACCTGGACCTGGATGCCATACTCTGGCTGGAAGACTGGTTGAAAGCTTATCAGGGCACGCTACTGCTCATTTCCCACGACCGGGATTTTCTCGATGGGGTGGTCGAACATATCGTGCACGTCGAGGCGCAGCGATTGACGCTCTACCGCGGCGGCTATACCCAGTTTGAACGAACCCGTGCCGAACGCCTTACCCAGCAACAGGCGGCCTTCGAGAAACAGCAGGCGCAGCGCGAGCACATGCAGCGCTACATCGCCCGCTTCCGCGCTCAGGCGACCAAAGCCAAGCAGGCGCAGAGCCGGATAAAAGCCCTGGAAAGAATGGAGAGCCTAAGTCCGGCGCACCTCGACTCGCCTTTTTCCTTCAGCTTTCGCGAAGCAGACAGCCAATCCAGCCCACTGATCGACCTGCATGAAGGCGTTCTGGGATATGGCGATACCGCCATCTTGCACAACATCAAACTACAGCTGGTTCCAGGGGCACGAATCGGCGTGTTAGGGCCTAACGGGGCAGGCAAGTCCACCTTGATCAAGACGCTGGCCGGCAGCCTGCCGCTGCTGGGCGGCGAGCTGAAAACCGGTGAGCACCTGGCAATCGGTTATTTTGCCCAGCATCAACTGGACAGCCTGGACGCCAAGGCCAGTCCGCTGCTGCATCTGGCCCGCATCGCGCCCCAGGAACGCGAGCAGACATTGCGCAATTTCCTCGGCGGGTTTGATTTCCATGGAGCTCGCGCGGAGGAGCCAGTGCTGCATTTCTCTGGTGGTGAGAAAGCCAGACTGGCGCTGGCACTTATCGCCTGGCAGAAGCCGAACCTGCTGTTGCTGGACGAACCGACCAACCACCTCGACATGGAAATGCGACATGCTTTAACCCTTGCATTGCAGGGCTTTGAAGGCGCCATGCTGCTGGTGTCGCATGACCGAGCGCTGATTCGCGAGACCACCGACGATCTGTGGCTGGTCGCTGACGGCAGTTTGCGGGTCTATGAAGATGATCTGGATACTTATACCCGCTGGCTCGCACGCTTTCGCCAGCAACAACAGGACGAACTGAAAGCCTCCAGCGCTCCCTTCGACAGCAGCTCCGAGGTAGAACGCGTGGATGCCAGAACCCAGCGTCGCTTGGCCGCCGAAGCTCGTCAGCGGCTGGCGCCCCTGCGCAAGGTGATCGAAAAGCTGGAAAAGGACATGACCAAAGCCCACGCGGACCTCGACGAGATAGAAACGGCCCTCGCCGATAGCGAGCTCTACAGCGTTGAGAAAAAGGATCAATTGAAGGCCCTCCTCGGACGGCAGGCCCAATGCAAGCAAAGCATTGAATTACTTGAGGAACGCTGGCTCGAAGCCAACGAACAACTGGAAGAGCAGTCCGAGTGACTACCGGCAAAAAAATCGCTGCTGCATCGCTCGCTGGCTTGGGTGACAATAGCGAAAATCCTACGGACCAAGCTCATGACCCTTTGGATAGATGCGGACGCCTGCCCCAGACCCGTGCGGGACATCGTAGTCAAGGCCGCACGGCGACGCCAGATCGAGCTGGTGCTGGTCGCCAACAGCCCGCAACAACTGCCTCCTGGCCCGGGCGTCCGTCAGGTGACAGTTCCCAGCGGACCGGATGTAGCTGATCAATACATCATCGATCATTCCAGGCCCGGCGACCTGGTTATTACCGCTGATATTCCGCTGGCAGCGGGCCTGGTCGAACGCAACGTCACCGCCATCAATCCTCGGGGCGAGGTGTACAACCAGTCCAACGTCCGAGAACGGCTGGCGGTTCGCAACCTGATGGATGAACTGCGCGGCGCGGGCCTGGCGGGAAAAAGCGGGCCAGCTCCCTACAACGACAAGGACAAGCAGTCATTCGCCAACTCACTGGACCGTCTGCTGTCGCGCCTTTAACTTTCCCGAAACGCCGGCCAGCGCTTGAAGCCACGCTCGCGGCAAAGCAATAACCTTGTTGGATACGTCCGCTGACGGATACTCCTTCGAGCTCTGTACAACTGCCTCAACGCGTACAGGATTTTCTCTAAAACAAGAATTATCTGCCTACTCATCCACAGTTTGAAGGGGAACCCGTCCGCCGCGCCGATGTCTGCTGGTATGGTTCAATTTCCCAATGGAATTCCGAATTGGATAGTCGCAGTAGCCGGCCCTCTGTTCGCCGGACAAGGATGAAATCGCCCAATGTCTGGAGATCTTGACCTCAGAACACTCGGAGTAGCCCTTTCCCTGGTTACTCTGAGCACTACGCTATTGCTGTGTGTGGCAGCTTGGCATGCGGGCAGGGAGAAAGGGCTCCGCCACTGGGCGCTGGGCAACTTCGCACTCATGCTGGGGCTGCTGCTGAACGTCAGTCAGCAGTTCATTCATCCAGGACTCTCAGTCGTTCTCGCCAACGGTCTCATGGCGTTGGGCATCGGCGTAACCTGGCTGGGCATTCGCGCTTTCAAGGGTCAGAGCCAGCCTCAGACGGGTCCGATTGCAGCGGCCCTCATGATGATGCTGTTACTGTGGGTTTTCCGTTTTCACGTAGATTTTCTACCGGCGCGCTTCGCCGTATCTTCGCTAATTCTTGCTGCGCTAAGCATGCTGTGCGCGAAGGAGTTGCTGATCAAGGCCGAACAACCCCTGCGAACGGCCTATTGGTTCACCGGCTTCATTGCCCTGTTCTGCGCTATTGGACTCACCATCCGCGCTGTTGCCAGCACAACGTTGTTTCTGCCGCTCGAAGCAATAAGCGACAGCCCGATGCAGAGTGTCACACTGCTTGGTGCGATGGTGGCGCAGATTGGGCTGGCCAGCGGCTTTATCCTCATGACTCATTACCGCACCACCATGGCCCTGCATACCCTTTCCCAGCGGGACGCGCTGACCAATACGCTGAACCGCCGCAGCCTTCTGGAACAGGCCTCACAAGTATTGAAGCTGGCCAGCGAGCAAGCGACCCCGGTCACGCTGATCATGCTCGACGCCGATCATTTCAAGCGCATCAATGACGAATTCGGCCACCAGACCGGCGATGCGGTGCTGTGTCATATGGTTTCGCGGATTCGCCACCATTTGCGCACCAACGATCTGCTCGGCCGGTTCGGCGGGGAAGAGTTTGTCCTCATTCTGCCCGGCCTGGATACCGAAAGCGCCCGGCAGGTAGCAGAGCGCATCCGTCTGGCGCTCTGTAAACAACCCTGGGAGGATGCGAAGGCCCCGGTCCACCTCAGCGCCAGCCTTGGGGTAGCGTGCTCCAATCAGCATGGTTACCTTTTCGATACGCTGGTGGCCGCAGCGGACGCCGCCCTCTACCGCGCCAAGTCGCTGGGTCGCAACCGGGTGGAGCTGGCCCAGGAACCAGACAAAAACCTGCAAGACCAAATGGCATTACGCTTACTGTCGCAATTCCGTCATAATCTGGACGTATAACGTTACCAGACAGGCGCTTGAGCGCGCCTCGGGAGTTACAGTGAGCTTTACTACCGCTAGTCGCGAGTTTCCCCTCAGCCGCTTGCGCCGTGCGCGGCGTGACGATTTTTCCCGGCGCCTTGTGCGTGAAACCAGATTGAGCGTCGATGATCTGATCTACCCGGTCTTCGTTCTGGAGGGCAGTCAGCAGCGTGAACCCGTGGCTTCGATGCCTGGTGTGGAGCGCCTGTCGATTGATCTGCTCCTTGAAGAAGCCACCGAGCTTGTGGAACTGGGCATCCCAGCCATCGCATTGTTCCCGGTCACCCCTGTTGACTGCAAGTCGCTCGACGCTGCCGAAGCCTGGAATCCTGAAGGTCTTGCACAACGTGCAACGCGTGCGCTCAAGGAACGGTTCCCCGAATTGGGGGTGATCACCGATGTAGCGCTGGATCCTTTCACCACCCATGGCCAGGACGGCATTATCGATGCAGACGGTTACGTGATGAATGACGTAACCATCGAGGCCCTGGTCAGGCAAACCCTGTCCCACGCCCAGGCCGGCGCCGACATAGTCGCGCCATCGGACATGATGGATGGCCGAGTCGGCGCCATGCGCAGGGCCCTCGAATCCGCTGGGCATACCAACACGCGCATCCTGGCCTATTCTGCCAAGTATGCCAGCGCCTATTACGGTCCGTTCCGGGACGCAGTGGGCTCCGCGGGCAATCTTGGCAAGGGCAACAAATCGACCTATCAGATGGATCCAGGGAACAGCGACGAGGCGCTTCACGAAGTAGCCCAGGACCTGGATGAGGGCGCCGATATGGTAATGGTCAAACCGGGCATGCCCTATCTCGACATAGTTCACCGTGTGAAACAGACCTTCAAGGTGCCCACCTTCGTCTATCAGGTAAGCGGTGAATACGCCATGCACCAAGCCGCAATCGCCAACGGCTGGCTCAGCGACGCGGTGATATTGGAATCACTGACCGCCTTCAAACGCGCTGGGGCCGATGCCATACTGACCTATTTCGCCAAAACCGCTGCGCGTCAGCTACGCGACCGCGGCTAATCCAATCGAGGATTCCATGCAGGAGTTTACAAGCGTGCGTGAAGACCAGTCCGAGATACCGACTGATGAACTTGAACAGGAAACTATCGTGCCGACGCAGGGTAAAATAGCCCCGACTATCGTCGTCGAGCAGCCGCTGCCGGCTGCCGATATCAACGGGCCGGAACTGTTCATTCACCGGGAGCTTTCCCAACTGCAATTCAATATCCGCGTGCTTGAGCAAGCGCTCGATGAGTCCTACCCAATTCTTGAACGCCTGAAGTTTTTGCTGATATTTTCCGGCAACCTTGACGAGTTTTTCGAGATCCGGGTGGCCGGACTGAAGAAGCAGATAACGTTCGCCCGTGAGCAAACAGGACCGGACGGCCTGCAGCCGCAACAGGTGCTGGGAAGGATCAGCGAGCTGGCTCATCAACAGGTGAGCCGCCAGTATTCGATTCTCAACGATATCCTGCTGCCGCAGCTGGTGGAAAAGGGCATCCGGTTTGTGCGCCGCCATCAGTGGACACACAAGCAGACCCTTTGGGTCCGCCGATTCTTTCGTCAGGAAGTGGCGCCCATCATCAGCCCGATCGGACTCGACCCAACGCATCCTTTTCCTTTGCTGGTGAACAAGAGTCTCAACTTTATCGTGCAGCTCGAAGGTACCGACGCCTTCGGTCGCGACTCGGGTCTGGCGATCATTCCGGCACCCCGGTCGCTGCCGCGTTTGATCCGCCTGCCACAGGAGCTGACTGCTGGTGCGGACGATTATGTATTTTTGTCGTCGATGATTCACGCCCACGCCGATGACCTGTTTCCCGGCATGAAGGTGCTCGGCTGTTACCAGTTCCGCCTGACCCGTAACGCCGATCTGATCGTCGATCCGGACGAAGTGGATGATCTGGCGCGGGCGCTACGTGGCGAACTGCTGTCCCGGCGCTACGGCGATGCGGTGCGCCTCGAAGTAGCTGACAATTGTCCCAAGCCGCTAACCGACTTTCTGCTCAAACAGTTCGGACTCAATGAATCCGAACTCTATGAGGTGAACGGCCCGGTAAACCTGACCCGGCTGTTTTCGATCACCACTCTGGAAAATCATCCCGAGCTGCAATTTCCTCCGTTCAGCCCGGGTATCCCGAGAATACTGTCGAGCTCGGACACTCTCTTTCAGGCGATCTGCAAGCAAGACATCCTCTTGCTGCATCCCTACGAATCCTTCAGTCCGGTTGTCGATCTGCTGCGCCAGGCGGCCCAGGACCCGAACGTGCTGGCGATTAAACAGACGCTGTATCGCACCGGCGCGAACTCCGAAATAGTCAATGCCCTGGTCGAAGCGGCCCGGAACGGCAAGGAGGTCACGGTGGTGATCGAGTTGCGCGCCCGCTTTGATGAAGAGTCCAATCTGCAGCTGGCTAGCCGGCTTCAGCAAGCCGGAGCTGTGGTCATCTATGGGGTCGTCGGCTTCAAGACGCACGCCAAGATGATGCTGATCCTGCGGCGCGAGGACCAGAGCCTGAAACGCTACGTGCACATGGGAACGGGCAATTATCACGCCGGCAACGCCAGGCTGTACACTGATTACAGCATCCTGACCTCCGACCTGGCCCTTACCGAAGACGTGCACAAACTGTTCAATCAGTTGATTGGCATGGGCAAGACTCTGCGCATGAAAAAGCTGCTACAGGCTCCCTTTACCCTCAAAAAACGTCTATTGGAATTGATCAACCGCGAAACTCTGGCAGCTCAGGCCGGCAAGCCTGCGCACATTATCGCCAAGGTCAATTCCCTGACTGACGCCAAGATCATCAAGGCTATGTATAAGGCTTCCCAGGCGGGCGTCCGGATCGATCTGATCGTTCGCGGCATGTGCTGCCTGCGTCCTGGCGTACCGGGGGTTTCCCACAACATCCAGGTGCGTTCGATAATTGGCCGCTTCCTGGAGCACAGTCGAGTCTATTATTTCCTCAACGAGGGGCAGGAGCAGGTCTGGTTGTCCAGCGCTGACATGATGGAGCGGAACCTCGACAAACGCGTGGAAACCTGTTTTCCGCTAGAGGGCAAGAAGCTCATCACCCGAGCCAAGCAGGAATTACAGGTATTTTTAACGGACAATACCCAGAGCTGGATACTGCATTCCGACGGCAGCTATGTGCGCAGCACCCCGACGGGCAATCAGCTTGCTCGCAGCGCTCAAAGCACCCTGCTGGATAAACTCGCCAACTCGTCTCAGCGCACGGTCAGCGTGTAATTCACCTTGAGCCAGAACTGCGCTTCCTGGGCGAAATCGGCCTGGGTCAACGGATTTTGCTCAAGCCATCCTGGCGGAAAGGACACCATCAGGAAATCGTCGCCAGCCGTCACGTTCAGGTCCGGCATGTCTTGATAGCCGCGAATGTGATGATAGAGAATCGCCAGCCGCAGCAGCATGCACAGCCGCAACAATACAGGCGCTTCGTCGCCAAATTCGGCAAGCCGCTCAGGGTTAGGGAGATTGCGCTTCTGACCTCGCAGAAGCAGGGCAAGCGCCTGCTGCTCATGACGGGAAAAACCCGGCATGTCAGCGTGCTCGATCAGATAGGCACCATGTTTGTGATACTGGTTGTGGGCAATATCCATACCGATTTCATGAATTCGCGCGGCCCAGCTCAACAGGCCCACCTGCTTCCCTTCGAGGCCCCAGTTCGCCGAGACCTTTTGCAATAGCAACAAGGCCTTGTGCTCTACCCGAGTGGCCTGATAGCAATCCACATGGTAGCGTTCGATCATCGCGGTCAGAGTGCGTTCACGGACATCTTCGTGCTTGTGCCTGCCAAGCAGGTCATAAAGCGCGCCTTCCCGCAAAGCACCTTCGGAGTGGTGCATGACATTCACTCCCAGCGCGTCGAAAGCCGCTTCGAGAATAGCCAGACCAGCTGGAAGTATCGGGCGGCGATCAGCCTTGAGGCCGGGCAGATCGAATTTTTCTACCTGGCCGGCCTTGATCAGTTTGCGCTTGAGCCACAACATGCCCTCGCGGGTTACTTCGCCCTGTCCGTAGCCAGCCCCCTGCAAACATTGCCCGACGGCCCGGATAGTGCCGGAGGCGCCCACGGCCTCCTGCCATCCGAGGCGGTGTATGGCCTGCTCGATCTGCATCAGCTCCAGCCGGGCATCGGTATAGGCCTGGGCATAGCGGTTGGCCGACACACGTCCATCGGCAAAAAAACGTCGAGTAAATGACACACATCCAATCGGCAGGCTTTCCCGTAGTACCGACTCGAAGCGTTCGCCCACTATGAATTCGGTACTGCCGCCTCCGATGTCCACCACCAGGCGCCTACCGGCATCGTCGGCCAGCGTATGCGCCACACCGAGGTAGATCAGGCGGGCCTCCTCGCGACCGGAAACCACATCGACCCGGTGCCCCAGAATCTGCCTTACCTGGCGAATGAACTGGCTGCGGTTTCGCGCTTCGCGCAAGGCGTTGGTGCCGACGATGCGTACCGCCCCTTCCGGCAAACCATTGATCAACTGGGCGAAGCGCCGCAGACAATCAAGCCCTCGCTGCATGGCTTCTTCGCTGAGCTCCCCTTCGTCATTCAGGCCAGCAGCCAATTGAACCTTCTCACCCAGCCTTTCAAGGATGCGGATCTCCCCGTGATCAACCCGTGCCAACACCATGTGAAAGCTGTTGGAACCCAGATCGATCGCCGCCACGAGCGGAAAGTCGGGCTTTTCTGTGTTGGCCATGCCGTCACCTTTGAATGTCTTGCCGCGATTCTAGCACCCTGACAATGAGTTTTGTCCGTTGGGGGCACCTCGGGTCGCGGACCAGGGTCGACTTTCGTTCTTCAGCCCGGTGGTGCTATGATATTTGCAATCCCGCCCTTATGTTCCCTGGAGAGACTCATGAGTGATTTGATCGTGCATGTCACCGACAGCAGCTTCGATGCCGAGGTGCTGAAAGCCGATGGTCCAGTTCTAGTGGACTACTGGGCTGAATGGTGCGGCCCGTGCAAAATGATTGCGCCCGTGCTGGATGAGATTGCCAAGGACTACAACGGCAAACTGAAAATCTGCAAGCTGAACATCGACGAGAATACCGACACACCGTCCAAGTATGGCGTGCGAGGCATTCCTACGTTAATGCTGTTCAAGGAAGGCAATGTAGAGGCGACCAAAGTTGGCGCCCTGTCCAAGTCCCAACTGTCCGCGTTTTTGGACAGCAATATCTGATTGCGTGAGATGCCTCCGGGTTTTTTTTGCTCGGGGGTGATTTTTCTGGGTATTTTCCTAGACGTCATAGCCCAGCAGTGCTAGATTTGCTTTCCAACTCCCTGCCGCACCCTGCGGCAATGGCTTCCCTACTTCAGCCAAACCCATCGCCCCATCTTTGCATGGCGGCCTATTACTAACCGTCCTGCCGAAAGACATCATACTCATCGAACCTATGAACCTGACCGAACTTAAACAAAAACCAATTACCGAACTGTTAGAAATCGCAGAACAGATGGCCCTCGAAAATATGGGTCGATCGCGGAAACAGGATGTGATTTTTGCCATTCTGAAGAAGCACGCCAAAAGCGGTGAAGACATCCACGGCGACGGTGTTCTGGAAATTCTGCAGGACGGTTTCGGTTTCCTACGCTCGGCTGATTCTTCTTATCTCGCCGGCCCTGATGACATCTACGTTTCACCCAGCCAGATCCGCCGCTTCAATCTGCGGACCGGTGATACCATTTCCGGAAAGATTCGCCCGCCCAAGGATGGCGAACGGTATTTTGCCCTGCTCAAGGTTGACTCGATCAACTTCGACAAGCCGGAAAATACCAAGAACAAGATTCTGTTTGAAAACCTTACCCCTCTCTTTCCCGATGACCGTCTGAAAATGGAAGCCGGCAACGGCTCCACCGAAGACCTGATGGCGCGAATCATTGATTTGTGCGCACCAATCGGCAAGGGCCAGCGCGGTCTGCTGGTAGCTCCGCCAAAAGCGGGTAAGACGTTGATGCTGCAGAACATCGCGTCCAACATTGCGCGAAACAACCCTGAGTGTCACCTGATCGTTCTGTTGATTGACGAGCGTCCGGAAGAAGTAACCGAGATGCAGCGCACCGTGCGTGGCGAAGTGGTTGCCTCGACCTTCGATGAGCCGCCGAGCCGTCACGTGCAAGTTGCTGAAATGGTAATCGAAAAGGCCAAGCGCCTGGTTGAGCACAAGAAAGACGTGATCATTCTGCTCGACTCCATTACGCGTCTGGCGCGCGCTTACAACACCGTGATTCCCAGCTCCGGCAAGGTACTCACCGGTGGTGTAGACGCCCACGCCCTGGAGAAGCCCAAGCGCTTTTTCGGTGCCGCGCGCAATATTGAGGAAGGCGGCAGCCTGACTATCATCGCCACCGCGCTGGTCGATACTGGCTCGAAGATGGACGAAGTGATCTACGAGGAATTCAAGGGCACCGGTAACATGGAGATCCACCTGGATCGCAAGATTGCCGAGAAGCGTGTATTCCCGGCCATCAATATCAACCGTTCCGGTACCCGTCGCGAAGAATTGCTGACCAGCGAAGATGAACTGCAGCGGATGTGGATTCTGCGCAAGATTCTGCATTCGATGGATGAAATTGCTGCCATCGAATTTCTCCTCGATCGCTTGAAAGATACCAAGACCAATGATGAATTCTTCCAGTCGATGAAGCGCAGCAAGAACTGAGTCGTTAACTCTCAGATCGGGCGGCTTGCGCCAGTCGCCCGATCCTGAGCAGGTTTCAACTTTCGCTGTGCCGGGTCTGGCTGCATACTGCGTTGTAAATCAAACCCATCAGGCAGCAACGATTACCGGACAGCTTGCCGCTTGCAGCTCAAGGCTTGAAGCATTAATGCAATATTCCGACCTGCGTGACTTTATCAAAGGCCTCGAACAGCGCGGCGAGCTTAAGCGCATTCAGACTCCGGTTTCTCCGGTTCTGGAAATGACCGAAATATGTGACCGCACGCTGCGCAAGGGCGGCCCTGCCCTGCTCTTTGAAAACCCTACCGGTTTTGACATGCCTGTTCTCGGCAACCTGTTCGGCACGCCGCAACGTGTCGCCCTGGGTATGGGCGCTGAGGATGTCAGTGAGCTGCGCGAGATTGGCAAGCTGCTGGCTTTCCTCAAGGAGCCGGATCCGCCAAAGGGCCTTAAGGACGCCTGGTCCAAACTACCCATCTTCCGCAAAATCATTGCCATGGCGCCCAAGGTGGTGCGCGACGCACCCTGCCAGGCAGAGGTTCTGGAAGGGGAGGATGTCGATCTTGGATCGATCCCGGTGCAGACGTGCTGGCCTGGCGATGCTGGACCGCTAATCACCTGGGGCCTGGTTGTCACCAGGGGGCCGAACAAGGAACGGCAGAATCTGGGTATTTACCGGCAACAGGTGATCGGCCGCAACAAGGTCATCATGCGCTGGCTCAGCCACCGGGGCGGCGCGCTGGACTTCAAGGAATGGTGCGACAAGCATCCCGGCCAGCCCTTCCCGATTGCCGTAGCGCTGGGCGCTGACCCCGCCACTATCCTTGGCGCGGTGACGCCGGTGCCTGACAGCTTGTCCGAATACGCCTTTGCCGGTCTCCTGCGGGGCCAGCGAACCGAACTGGTGAAATGCCGCGGCTCTGCGTTACAGGTGCCTGCCAGCGCAGAGATAGTGCTTGAAGGCGTTATTCATCCAGGGGAGATGGCTGACGAAGGTCCGTTTGGCGACCACACCGGCTATTACAACGAGGTTGATCGTTTTCCGGTCTTTACCGTCGAGCGCATCACCCGTCGTGAAAAACCCATATACCATAGCACCTATACAGGCCGTCCCCCGGACGAGCCGGCGATTCTTGGCGTGGCGCTGAACGAAGTGTTCGTGCCGATCCTGCAAAAGCAATTCCCGGAAATTACTGACTTCTATCTACCTCCGGAGGGTTGCTCTTACCGGATGGCTGTGGTTTCCATGAAGAAGCAGTACCCAGGCCATGCCAAGCGCGTAATGCTCGGCGTCTGGTCCTTTTTGCGTCAATTCATGTATACCAAGTTCGTCATCGTCACCGATGACGATATCAATATCCGCGACTGGAACGATGTCATCTGGGCCATCACGACACGGATGGATCCCAAGCGCGATACTGTCATGATCGATAATACCCCCATCGATTATCTCGATTTCGCCTCTCCCGTCTCGGGGCTGGGGAGCAAGATGGGACTTGATGCCACCAATAAATGGCCTGGTGAAACCACACGGGAATGGGGTGTGGCGATAAGTCAGGATCCCGCCGTCAGGGAAAAAGTCGACGCCATGTGGCAAGAGCTGGGTATTGATAGATGAAGGTCACGCTACAGCCCTCTGGCCATATTATTGAAATGCAGCCAGGCGAGCGGATTCTCGATGCAGCCCGGCGCCTGGGTTATGACGTGCCGCAAAGTTGTCGCAACGGGAACTGCCACGTCTGTGCCGCTGATCTGCTCGCCGGCACGGTTCATCAGGGCGATGCAGACCTTATCGATGGCCAGCTTTTTACCTGCATATCCGAGCCGCTGAGCGACTGTACGCTGCATTGGGAAGGTGTGCTCGCTCCTGGAGAGATGCCGTTGCGCGACCTGGCTTGTCAATTGATCGAAGCGGAGCCAATGGGCGCGGACGTCTGGCGCGTCCGACTACGCACGCCGGCTGGCAAACCCATGCGCTTCCACGCAGGCCAGTACCTGTTGCTGGACCGCCCCGATGGCGAGGCTTCGGCCTTTTCGATTGCCTCGGCACCCTTCGAGGAGCGAGTGATTGAGCTGCATATACTGGCGCGTGAGCATTCGACCATTGCCTTGGTTGAACACATTCGCCGAGAGCGCCTGGCTCGGATCAAAGGCCCGTTTGGGGATTGTCATCTGGCGAAGCTGCCCGAGCGGCCGCTGGTTCTGATCGCAGCGGGCACCGGGCTGGCGCAGATGCAAAGCATGATTCAAGAGTGCCTGCGCGAAGGATTTGACTATCCTGTGCACCTTTACTGGGGCGTGCGGGAGGCCGCAGATTTCTATGCGGCTCCCTATTGGGAGGAATGGAAGCGTTCATCCAATATCTATATGCACCAGATCGTCAGCGACGAGCCCGACTGGCCAGGCCGCCAGGGAATGCTTACCCAGGCGGTCGTGGAGGACCTTGCCAACCTGGCGGACTACGAGTTTTACGCCAGTGGGTCACCGGCAATGGTCTATGCGACCCTCGACGCATTAATGGCCGCGGGAATGCCGGAGCAGCAAATGCTCGCCGATGTGTTCGCTTACGCGCCCCGCGGCTAGCGTTTCAAACACACCGCCACGAGACTGACCAACCAATCCACGGTCACCGGACCTCACTGGGTAATACCCAAATTCTTGCCTGGTTGCGGCAACTCAGGCAAATCATGGGTCATCAAGCCGAACCCTTGTCTGAGCACTTTCTGGCTCGCCGCATGCTCCCCCAGACCTTCCAGCAACCGCACCAACTCGGCACAGGTCTGGATATCACGCTTGCTGGCGAAACTGGCTTCCAGATACTCCCTGGCCTTGCCCCATAGACTGTTTCGAAGTGACAGGCGACCCAAAGCCAAGAGCAGGGTAGCGTCGTGGGGATGCTCCACCAGCCAGTGCTCTGCGGTATTGAGCTGGCGAGCCGGATCCTTCCCAGCGACCAGACCATAGTGATGCACCAGCCGATCATTGAAGTTGTGTTTAAGCGCTGCTCGCAGCGCCTCTTCAGCCCTGGCATCCGCACCGACGGCGTGGAGTTGCAGGCAGTAGGCTTCCACTATTACCGGATCCTGCTTGAGGTTTTTTGGTATCTGCTCCCATATCTGCACGACCGGATTGGCCTGGTCTGGCGGAAGATTCTGGCCATAATGGGCGGCCTGCCCCAGCAAGGCGATGTAGACCTGGTGCTCAAGAAGATCCTGCTCCGCTGGTCGCAACACCTTGTGTTTACGCAGCTCAGGCAGCAACAGCTTCAGGCGCGGCCAGTCCTCGAGTCGGACATACAACTGGCTCATCAGCTTGAGCGCATGCAAATGGCTCGGGTGATCCTTGCGCAAACGGGTAAGCGTGGCCAGAGCCTGTTCCAGTTGCCCCCGGGCCATTTGCAATTGCGCCTGGGTTACCGCCACGGCAACGTCAGCGTTTGGGGTCGTTTCATAGGCGGCACGCAGAAGATTATCGCATTCGACGTAATCTTCTATCTCGTTGGCCGCCCGGGCAGCCGCCAGATAGTTGATCAATGGCTGCTCTGCATGCGGTGCCGAGCGCTTGAGCATGCGCATGGCGTTGGCCCAGTGCCCTTCGGCAAACTCCAGCAATCCGCGGGTAGTCACCACATTGGCGCGCCGATGCCGATTATGCCGTGACCAGGGATTGATGCGCCGTCCGGATGCATTGAGTAGCCGAACCAGAGCCCGCGCCAGGGAGAGCAACAGCCAGAGCCCGACAACAACTGCCAACCCAACCCACACGCTAGTCTCAATTGACATGTTGCGCCAGGCAATCAGCAAGTAACCAGGGTCCTCGGCCACTGCCATGCCCAGCAAAGCGGCAAGCAGTAGCACCACCAGAATGGCAATGTAGCTTTTACTCATTGCCGGCCTCCGAATCCTGAGTGCCGGTTTCACTGGCAGTTGCCGAGCCATCTCGGCTCTGGATGTAGGCCGCAAGACTTTGCTGTAGCGCAGAAAGGTCTGGCGGGGTGAGCGCTACCGGCTCCTCAGCCAACCTTTCTATTTGCTCCTGCAAGGCATTGACCTGCGGGTTATCCAGCTCGAAGAATTGGCGAAGCACTGCATCAGCCTGCTCCAGGCTCTGCTGATAGATCCCCTCTTCACCCCGCAGCGCGGCCCATTGGGCCTGTTCCAGCGTGAGCTGCAAGGTGCGCCGCACGCGGTGCATTTCCGCTTCGTCGAGCAATGGTGTGATCACTTTCCCACGCTGGAAGTCGACCCGCACGTAACGCTCCAGACGCATCAGCATCCGGTCAGCCCAGGTACGTTGAGCCAACTGATCCTCAGATTCTTCTTCCACCGAGACCTGATCCGGGTCGAACACTGGTACCGGCAGCGCGACAATGCGATCTACCTGGTCGCGCAACGCTGCAAGACGCAGGTAAATGCCCGGACGATCAATTTCCGGCAGCGCTTGCAGCTGCGACTGGACTTGCGCCAGCTGTTCCCGCACGCCAAACACACCACTATCGGGTTCAGACTGGAGGATCTGGCCTACCGCATCCAGCAGCTCCGTGGCGGAACGCACATCCTGCGTCGCGAGCAATCGCAGGGAAGCCAGACGCAAAAGATATTCAGCTTCGGCCAGCTTCCAGTTCGATCGTGCATCGCCCTCCAAGGCGTCGAGCCGCTGACTGAGCGCCTGCTGGCTGCGCTGGACCTCAGTCGCCAAGCGCTCGATTTGCTGTAGTTGATCGGACGATGCTACGTTTTCGAGGCGCTGCTGCAGCGCCTGCCGGGATTCATCGTTTGACCGCCGTTGTGCTGCGCTTATATCGTCGAACCGCTGATCGAGCGCGGCTGTCTGATCTGCCGTAGCCTGGTCCTGATACCATTGCCAGCCGCTTAACCCAAGCGCGGCAAGAGCCACCAACAGGGCCAATCCAGCCAAACCCCGGCCCGGCGCCGAACTTTTCTTGCCAACGGGGGGCGCAGGGGGCGAACCACCGCCACTGCGGCCTGGGCTGGCAACAGATTCGCTGGATTTGGCAGAATCGGATTTCCGCGTTTCGGCCCGGAGGGGGTCGGGTTTTATGCCCTCCGCCTTGGCGGGCTCGCCGCCGGGAGCCGACGCTGGAGAACCGGCGGCCGCATGGCTGGTTCCAGGACCAGGCCCAGCGCTGCCAGTTGGCTGCGGATCAGTCTTTTGCCGTTCCGGGGTGGATTTGACTTCGCTCGTGTCGTTCTTGTTTTGATCTGTCGGTTCCACACTGTTCCCCTTATCGCTCCAGCGGATGGTCAGCCAGTGCCGCTAAAACTGCGGCATCGTCCGCGCCTTTGCATACAATTATGTCGCTGCAGCCTAAGCTCCTTGCCTGATCGGCGAGGCGCTGGCTTGGTACCCAACAGCGCCAATCACGCTGTTGCGGCCAGAAATCTCCAGCCGCCAAATGCCAATGCTCCAGAGCCTGCCCGCTTGAAATCAGTATTCCTGTGACGCCATTGTGCAACGCTTGTTCAAGATCTTCAGACAGATGCGGTGGGGCAACACGGCGGTACAGCTCAAGGTAATCGACGGCTCCCCCCGCTGTGCGTACGACCTCTGCGACATGCTCCCTGCCGCCCACTCCGCGCCAGATCAACAGCCTGAAGTCCGGGACCTCAAGCAACGTCGACCAAACCGGCAAGCGTAATAACGCTTCACTGTCCTGCCCAGCCGCGGGTATTCGGGTTGCCAAACCATAGGCCTCGAGAATCGCTGCGCTGGTTTGCCCCACGGCAAGCCATTCAATGCCAACCGGCGCTTGCGGCCAATAGGTATCCAGCCGATTCAACCCCAGACGGGCTGCAACCGGGCTGACCACCATGACTGCATGGTAACGGTCCAGATCCAAGATCAGCTGCCGCTGCTCAGGGCTTTCTTCGAGCTCCTCGATCTGCAGTAGCGGTAGACTGAGCGTGCGTACGCCTACGGCATTCAGCCTGGCCGCCAGCCGTTGGTTATCCGGCGCGGAACGGGTAAGCAACAGCGCCGCACTCACTCCGACGCAGCACCTTGGTAAACCGCATCCAGTATCAATTGCGCGCCCTGGCCAAGAAGATCCTCCGCCACCGCTATGCCGAGCTTTTCAGGCTCCGTTTCAGGCCCCCTCGCTTCGGCCGTAATCAGCTGGCTTCCATCCGGATCACCGACCATGCCGCGCAGCCAGATTTCACCATTGTCCCGCTCGGCATAGCAGGCAATCGGCACCTGGCAGCCGCCGTTCAGACGGTGGTTCAGCGCCCGCTCGGCACGCACACGCAGGGCGCTGTCATGGTGGTTAAGTGGTTCAAGTAGCGCATGTAACTCGGTATCGTCGGTGCGGCATTCAATGCCGACGGCTCCCTGCCCCCCCGCCGGCAGGCTTTCTTCGGGTGACATTGCATAACGGATGCGGTCGTGGAACCCAAGACGCATCAGACCCGCCGCGGCAAGAATAATGGCGTCGTATTCGCCAGCATCCAGTTTCGCCAGCCGGGTGTTCACGTTACCACGCAGAAAGCGCACGATCAGGTCAGGGCGCCGCGCCATCAGCAAAGCCTGCCGGCGCAGGCTGGAGGTGCCTACTATGCTGCCCTGCGGCAGACTGGCCACGCTGTCGTACCGATTGGAAACAAAGGCGTCACGGGGATCTTCCCGTTCACAAATGACATACAGACCCAGGCCGGTGGGAAAGTTCATGGGTACGTCTTTCATGGAATGCACAGCAAGGTCAGCTTCGTCCGCCATCAGCGCCGCTTCCAGCTCCTTGACGAACAGCCCCTTGCCGCCGATTTTCGCCAGGGGAGAATCAAGTAGCTTGTCACCACGGCTGACCATGGGCACCAGCGTAACCGTCAAACCAGGGTGCAAGTGTTCAAGTCGCGCTTTGACGTATTCGGCCTGCCATAAAGCCAGGGCACTCTTGCGAGTAGCTATTCGCAGTTGTCGATTCATGGGATTCTCTATCAGCATCAGCCTGCATGATACGCCATGCTCCGCCAGGCATCCACGCGGCAGCCGGAAGCGCTGCCGGTCACAGGCGATCCATCAGCTTGCGCACGCCGGGCACGTGACGGCGGCTGACGGTCAGCGTTTCATCAGGCAGGCCCCTGAGCTGCAGGTGAAAATGACCCATCGCACTGCGTTGCAAGCGCTCGATGCGACTGCGCGCCACCAGGGCATTGCGGTGTATGCGCACAAAGTAATCGCCAAACTCGTCTTCCAGAGCTTTGAGGGGTTCATCGAGCAGCACTTCGCCCTCGCAGTGCCGGAGTGTCACGTACTTGTGGTCGGCTATGAAATACAGCACCTCTTCGATAGGTACCAGCTCAACCCCGCGGCGGGTGCGGGCGCTGATGTGACTACGCGCCTGGCTGGTCTCGCCCACCACGCTGGCCTTTCCCAGGCTGGCCAGTTGCATTCGGTTGAGCCGCTGGGCCTTCGCCAGCGCATCGCTAAGCGCCTCGCTACGAACAGGCTTGAGCAAATAGCCGACAGCACTGACGGCGAAAGCATCAAGCGCGTATTCGCCATGCGCAGTACAAAACACTACCGCAGGAGCATCACTGGTTTCACACAGCTTGGCAGCAGCCTGCAGGCCATCCATACCGGGCATCCGGATATCCATGAGAACGATATCGGGGTGCTGATCTTCGATCAGCTTGAGGGCCTCATGCCCATTCGTTGCCATGTCCGGCATCACTGAGTAGCCGGGCAACGCATTAACCAGTCTGGCCAGGCGCTCCCGGGCGAGGGGTTCATCATCGGCGATCAGTACTTTCATGCCTTAATGACTTCTCTTGTTGATTAGGGGTTGTTGCTTACAAGAATAGACCAGCTTGCTAAAGAAGCGCGGACCATCACGCCATGCCTCCACCCGCGACTGCGAGCCGAATAAAGCGGTTAGACGAGACCTGATATTGTTCAATGCCATTTGCGCACCTTGATGGCTATCTAATACCTCTGGACAACTATTCGAGACCTCCAGTTCAACCCGACCATTGAGATAAGTTGCAGCAATACGGATATCGCCGCCCTCCAGACTCGGCTGCAGCCCATGCAGTATCGCGTTCTCCAGCAGGGGCTGCAGCGTCAGCAATGGCATGGGCGTCTCGTCAGGCAGTCCATCGGTATGCCATGCCACCTTCAGCCGTTCGCCCAGACGGTACTGCTCGATTCTGAGATAACCTTCGCACAGGCGCTTTTCCTCGATCCAGCTGGCTACGCCGTCCGCATCGCTTAGATTGGCACGAAACAGATCCGCCAGATCAAGCACGGCGTTCTCGGCTTTTTCCGGTTGGCTACCAATCAGGCTGACAATACTGTTGAGGCTGTTGAACAGAAAATGTGGGCGGATTCGCGACTGCAGGGATTGCAGGCGCGCCTTGAGTTCCGCCTGGGTCTGGAGCTGCCACTGTTGCTGAAGATAGAAGTAACGCAGCAGCAGACTGGTCATGATCAATGCAATCAATCCGTGGCGCAATAACTGATCCGTGGGCAACGGTGGAGGCCCCAGCATGCCGTGATTGACCACCCAGTCGGCCAGTACACTGAATACCAGAGCGATACCGATGACCACCAGGTAGCAGGCAGCGATCGCCAGCCACAGCGGACGACGCTGCATCCACGGGCGCAGACGGCATAACAGGGCAGCGGAAAGCAGAACTATCCACTGAACGAATAGAGACGCCATGGCCAACTGCAGCCAGTCGAACCCTTCGGCCGATGGCTGCGCCAGGACCCAGACCATCACCATGAGCTCAGCCAATACCACTAGGGTAAAAACGGCCACGGACGAGCACAGGTCGGGAAGAAAGAAGTCTTCACCAAGGTGGGGGGTTTTCAGCAGTTTCCAGAATCCATTCTTCATGATTTGAGTGTCCTTCAGCCAGCCGCCATCGTGCAAGCCTGAAATGGTATGCTATGCGCCTTTATAGTCAGCGGATTGATCCGACACATGAGCCAAGATCAGACTACCAACCAATCCTGGGGCGGCCGTTTCAGCGAGCCGGTGGACGCCTTCGTTGCCCGCTTCACTGCCTCGGTGGATTTCGACAAGCGCCTGTACAAGCACGACATACAGGGCTCGATTGCCCACGCCACGATGCTGGCAAAGGTCGGTGTGCTCAGCGCCACCGAACGCGACACCATAATCGACGGCCTGCGTGCGATCCAGAATGAAATCGAAGCGGGCGAGTTCGACTGGCGGGTGGAGCTGGAAGATGTGCATATGAACATCGAAGCCAGGTTGACCGACCGCATTGGCATTACCGGCAAAAAACTGCACACCGGGCGCTCACGCAACGATCAGGTCGCAACGGATATTCGCCTGTGGCTGCGTGATGAAATCGACGTCATCCTCGGCGAACTCAAGCGCCTGCAGACCGGTCTGCTGGATCAGGCAGAAAAGCATTGCGCAGTGATAATGCCCGGCTTCACCCATCTGCAGACCGCTCAGCCAGTGACCTTCGGCCACCATTTGCTGGCCTGGTTCGAAATGCTGGCGCGCGACAGTGAACGTCTGCTCGATTGCCGCAAGCGGGTCAACCGCATGCCCCTGGGCAGCGCTGCCCTGGCCGGAACCACCTACCCCATCGAGCGTAGCGTCACTTGCGAGCTACTGGGCTTTGACGCCATCTCCGGCAATTCACTGGACGGCGTATCGGATCGGGATTTCGCCATCGAGTTTTGCGCTGCCGCCAGCGTAGCGATGATGCATCTGTCGCGCTTCTCGGAGGAGTTGGTATTGTGGACCAGTTCGCAGTTCAACTTCATTGATCTGCCTGACCGCTTCTGTACCGGCTCCTCCATCATGCCGCAGAAGAAAAATCCCGACGTGCCTGAACTGGTACGCGGCAAGACTGGGCGCGTGTACGGCCACCTGATGGGCCTGCTGACGCTGATGAAGAGCCAGCCGCTGGCCTACAACAAGGACAACCAGGAGGACAAGGAACCCCTGTTTGATGCCGTGGATACCCTACGCGATTGCCTGCGTGCGTTCGCCGACATGATTCCGGCGATAGAACCCAAAACTGAAGTCATGCGCGAAGCGGCGCTGCGCGGATTTTCCACTGCAACCGATCTGGCCGACTATCTGGTACGCAAGGGTCTGCCCTTTCGCGATTGCCATGAGATCGTCGGCCACGCAGTGAAATATGGGGTGGACTGCAAGAAGGATCTGGCGGAGATGAGTATTGAAGAACTGCGCCAATTCAGTGATCAGATCGATCAGGATGTATTCGACGTGCTGACGCTGGAAGGCTCGGTAAATGCCCGTGACCATATTGGCGGAACTGCGCCAGCGCAGGTCAGAGCCGCCGTGACACGTGGCCGGAAATTACTGAAGGATTGAGCAGACCCTGGCGGTAGTTTAAGCAGAAGCTACCGCCCCGACCACTAACCAGTCAAACCGCCGGCTGTTGCTGCGTAATGCAGTGAATGTTGCCACCCCCCAGCAAAATCTCTCGACCAGGCACCATTACCACCCGCCGATCAGGAAATAAAGCCTGCAATAGCTCGCGTGCCGGTTCGTCCTGGACGTCATCAAAGCTCGGCGCAACGATACCGTCGTTGACGATCAAAAAGTTGACATAGGACCCCGCCAGCCGGATTGAGGGATCGCGCGGCTGAGTGCCCGTCACCCGATCCACGCCAGCGCATTCTGCGGCGGTGGCATACAGCGGCCCGGGAATCGGCATCTTGTGCACGACCAGCTCCCGCCCCCGCGCGTCCCGGCTGACCTGCAGCACCTTCAGTGCCGCCTGACAACGCGGGTAATTCGGATCGCTTTCGTCATCGGTCCAGGCCAGCAGCACCTCGCCGGGGCGCACGAAACAGCAGAAATTATCCACGTGGCCGTCAGTCTCGTCGTTGAAAAGCCCCTGTGGCAGCCAGATCACCTTGTCGATACCCAGATAATCGGCCAGCTTCACCTCTATTTCCTGGCGCGCCAGATGGGGGTTGCGGTTGGCGTTGAGCAGACACTCCTCGGTGGTTATCAGTGTCCCCTCCCCATCGACATGAATGGCGCCGCCCTCCAGCACGAAACCCTCGGTGCGATAACGCGGGCAACGCTCCAGGCCGAGGATCTTGTCGGCCACCTGGTCATCACGCTGCCAGGGCCAGTAAAGACCGCCGTTGAAGCCGCCCCATGCGTTGAAGGTCCAGTCCACACCACGCAACGCCCCCTGGCCGTTGACAACAAAAGTCGGTCCGGTGTCACGCACCCAGGCATCGTCCGTGCTCATTTCCAGTACCCTCACGCCCGGGTGGTCCAACAGCAGGCTCGCGTTTTCATACTGCGCGGAGGACACACAGATCGTCACCGGTTCAAAGCTGGCAATAGCCCTGGCCACCTCGGCGAACGCAGCCTGGGCCGGCTTGCCACCCATGCGCCAGTTATCCGAGCGCTCCGGCCAGACCATCCAGGTCTGGCCGTGCTGCGCCCATTCGGCGGGCATGAAAAAACCATCGTGACGGGGCGTGCTGTGCAAACTGTACATAGGCGATCAGGACTCCAGTGAACCATCCAGGGATTTGATTGGGCCGTACAGATTGGGACGACGGTCGCGGTAGACGCCCCAGGCACTGCGGATATGCTCAAGCTGATCAAGATCAAATTGCTGCACCAGCACTGTCTCGTCGGTCTCGTTCGCCTCCTGGACCTTTTCGCCAAACTGGTTGGCGATGAACGAGGAGCCATAGAAGGTAATGTCGTAACCGTCCTGCTCCTCCTTCCCGATACGGTTGCTGGCAATCAACGGCATCAGATTGGCGCCAGCATGACCCTGCTGAACACGCTGCCAGTGATCCCGCGAGCTAATGGTCGAATCATGCGGCTCACTGCCGATAGCCGTGGGGTAAAACAGAATTTCCGCACCCATCAGCGCCATGCTGCGCGCGCATTCGGGGAACCACTGATCCCAGCAGATGCCCACGCCAATCCGTGCGTAGCGCGTATCCCATACCTTGAATCCGGTATCACCCGGATTGAAGTAATATTTCTCGTGGTAACCGGGGCCGTCAGGAATATGGCTTTTGCGATAGACGCCGAGATTGCGACCATCGGCATCGATAATCGCGATACTGTTGAACCGCGCCCGACTGGCCAGCTCGAAGAAACTGATCGGGAGCACCACCCTCAGCTCCTTGGCCAACGCCTGGAAATGCGCAATCGCCGGATTTTGATCCACAGTCGTCGCCAGCTGCAGATACTCGGCGTTGGGTTTTTGACAAAAATATGGAGTCTCGAACAGCTCCTGGATCAGGATGATCTGCGCTCCCTGCGCCGCGGCTTGGCGCACCAGACGATCGGCCTTGGCGATGTTGTCTTCCCGATCCCAGGAACAGCTCATCTGGGTAGCAGCGACGGTAACAAGGCGGGACATAGCATTCTCCGGGCAGTGACTGAATGTCGATAGCATAACGCATAGCCGCAGGCGCTTCTCAACTTGTCATCTGGCATCGAGGCGTATGCTCTACTTTTGACCGCCTTGGTTTTTCTAGGGATTACTCAGGGAAGTAGCTATTGGATTCTTCATGCTTCATTCTCTCAAGAGTTGAGGTCTCCACGAAACCCGGCGTGATTCACTTCAAACAGGGCTGTTGACATACCGTAGCGTTCCAGCAAGCGTCGGAAATTGAGAATGGTGGTTTCGTCAGGGATACGCTCCAGCTGCAGACCTGCAAAATGCCGCAGGATGGTGGTTTCATACAAGGCCTCTTCCATCGCTGGATCGCTGTAGCCAAACCAGTTCTGCATCAGATGAACCCGCAGCATGGCTTCCAGTGGATAGGCCGGCCGACCACCTTCACCCTTGGGATAGTGAGGCTCGATCAATGCCAGCAATGGTTTCCAGGGAACGACCTGATCCATTTCGATCAGGAACCGCTCACGGCGGGTCTGCTTACGTTTGCCGGCGTATTCTGCATCGGCGAAGCTCATCTGTTTCATGCGGCGATCTCGAAAATGGGCTGCGCCATTTTACCGCTTATGGCAGTCTTTTTCAGACCTTCCCTAGGTTGGTGTCCGAGATTAGTAGATCACTACACTTCACATGACGAGCTTATTTCTTCCTGTCCTCTCTATATATTGCATAGATATTAAAAAAACTGGCAGTCCCCCCTACCAATACCATCGCGCCACCCACGGCACGATGGTATCTTTGCATATCTATGCTTCTTTCGTAGGCCTCGAATCCAACTGCATCATATGTAAACGCGAATATGTCCTGTAAATACCATATCGCTAAAAACCCTACGACCAACGCGCCTAATATCCTAACGCAGCCTTTAATCGTATTAACGTCAAAAAACTCGTGAAGAGCCTTATCTATTCGATTCATGAGAATCCGCCTTCGTAAAGTTATCTAATGCGAAAGGTATTGCCCACCCGGACGCGTTACCAAGAGCGGTACCGGCTGCCGAGGGATAGGGGTTAGTTGACCACTACACATTGGAAATGTAAGACGCTTTCACAACGCAAAAGCGCTTGCAGCTTTTATCGGTGTAACACCCCGTCAAAAGCAATCCGGGTCATCCATTAATGGCCGCAGTCGTCTTTCCAGAGCTGGCCACGCAGCAGCCCGGAAATCCCTGTTCATGCCAGGCATGGTTGGCAAACGCTACAACCCGGTAGTAATCGCACTGGCTGCACGCTTCGAAAAGCGTGGCTTGACGCCTAAATCTATTATCGGGGCCCGCATGCGGAAACTGGTCCACCTGATTTATGGCGTTGTGAAGTCAGAGCTTGAGCTTCAAGAGGGTATCTGACCCTTATCCCACTGATTCCCTACTAGCGCCTTTTTTTGATTAAAAGAAGACATATGTTGGTCCCGGCAAGCACAATACCAACCGATACAAGCGAGACGCCCAACACCCGATGATGCCGCTGTGAATTTTCATTTCGTTCATACTTAATGCCGCCAAATAGATCATAAACGTAAGACAAAATGTCTTGTATAAACCAGATGACTAGCAGACCCGTAACCAACGTCAGCAGCCATCGGATGTTACCTCTGACAGTAGAGAAATCAAAAAATTTGTTCAATGCTCTATCTATTCGATTCATGAAATTCTTTGTTAATCCTGTCATAAGCAAACGGAATTCCCCATCCGACCGAGGTACCAAGAGCGTCGCCAACCGCGGCAGGGTAAGGGTTTGGTCGACCAAGATTCTGCAACAACGCAGCTTTGGTAGGGTCGAGAGGCCCGGCACCAATACGGACAGGTGCATAGTTTGAGATAATAGCGGACGCACTTTTCGGTACGCCTGTTGCAATACCTCCCCCGACTAGACCTATGAGTCCATAAGTGACGACACTGTCACTGGTGCCGTTCATATAGTTATTCACGCTAGTTGCACTCCCACTTGATAAAGCACCCAGTATTCCATTTCCAAGATATAGGAAAAGGGGACAGATTTATTTTTTCGGACTCAAGACTTAGATTTCTTTGGTCGGCCTTGGCTCCGGAACTCAAGCCGGCTCCCGGTAATTTTTTCTATTTCATCCACGAAACGGGCGCCGCCCGTTAGTTGGCACCGGCTCACAGCCTCTTGGATAAGTCGCAACTCGTTGTCAGGTATACCGGCGCCCACAAATTGCCCATAGAGTTCTCGCCGCTCAAACTCCGTTGGCGCAAGGATGTCATAGCAAGGGTGGCCGTCGACCAGATCATCGCCGGGCCTTAACTGCATTCTGGATACAAAGCTTGACCAAGGATAATCTTGCGCACGTGCAACCATTTTTGCCCTGACAGGATTAAGCTCTATGTAACGGCAGCAGGCTAGCAGATAAGTTTCGCTATCAACAACGCTGGACTTGTAACGGCCCTCCCACAACGTGCCTGAACGTCCTTCCAAGCGATTGCGGTAGCGCGTAGCTCTGCCTGCCAGTGATTTCATAAACTGACCTAGGCCTGCTGTGGTCTCTGGACACACCAACAGATGCACATGATTGGTCATCAGACACCAAGCATAAAGCCTGATATGAAAGACCTCTTTCAGCTCTCTGATGTCTGATAGATAACGCTGAAAATTATCTGCGCAAGCAAACACCACCTGCCGATTATGGCCGCGCTGCACGATGTGGTGAGGGTAGTTCGGCAACACTATTCGACCCAACCTTGGCATCAAAAACCTACTTGAAAATAAATCTGTCCCCTTTTTGTTCTGCGCCACGTGCGCTCTGGTGAGTAGTCACGCTACGCTCGTTGATGATGTCGCCCTGGGTATTATGAATACTGTCGGTGATCAGCAATTGCAGGCGATCACCGGCCTACATCAGGCCGCCGTTGGTGAGGGTGTTGCCTGATGCCGGGAGGTTTTGGGTTGGGTCAAGCAACCACGGGTACGTTCTGCTTTTTACATTGCTTACAATCTTGCTGACGGGCAAAAGGCAGATCTGAACCTGGTTCCCATTCTTCGTCAGCTCTGCAGTCTTGGCATAATCGCCGCCAGTGACGGTGGCAACAGCGAAAAAGGGGTCAGTTCAATCTATCCCCTTTTCTCACCAGACTTCCTAAACTGACAGTTATCTATCTATATCCGTATGATCCTGATGTATAAATCATCCGTTCCGACCAAAATGATTGCACCTTGTAGTTCCAAGCTTTTCAGAGCTTCTAGTACGTAATGGCTGTTAGCGACTTCCTTGCTAGAAAAAAGCGAATCGAATTTTTCCCTTGGCCAAACGGCCATCCCCTCATCAAAAAAACGCTTTAGCCCTCGCAACGCTATTTCCCACTCACGCTTATCGTTTACGCTCATACAGAACCTTGCCTGTCCGGGTATCAATTATTTTATCCACAGAGACCTGCCTACCGGTAATCGCCTGAGTTGCTCCGCCAGGTCCGTACTGCACAAAGTCCGAGGTTATTGGCTCTAGATAATCAGCATTGCCCCATTGACCCTTCGGAATCTGCACATCATCAAGTATCTGTCTCGTGTCAAACTCAATTCTAATCGCTGCATCGTGCGGAACCTGCAATTTGCTGGCCGCCCCTTGCCCGAGCGCATCAAAAGAGATGTAAGTTCCTCTAGTGTTGGCCGGAATTTCGCCGCTAGAGATTAGATCTTGGAGATACGGGGCGTCCGAAGACACGTACCTGTACCCCGTCGCAGGTATAGTTTCTCCAGATGAGCTAGTGTAGAAATCAGGCACGCCCCCATTTGATTTCGGCCCGTCGCCACCTAACCTCGTACGCCCTCCAACCCCAACTCCTGGGGCTGCTGCAAGCCCCAGTCCAATTCCCAACTCCGTAGACGAAGCTGCGCTGCTACGTACCACCGCGGCCCCGCCGCCTTGCATGATGTGCAAGGTGTCGAGGAAGCCTTTATAGCTCAACTCCTCCGGCAACGCTTTCACTTCGTTCCACACCGCTAGCAAGTCATTTAACGCGCAGCTGGGGCAGGCAAGCGCGCCAGCCATAATTACTGTTTGCTCTACAGGGCGGTTGACGAAGCCGCCGACCAAGTTGGCTACTCCGTCCGCGCTTCCTTGACCTTTGGCATTCATCACCTCACTGAAGTATTCAGGATTTGTGCGGTAGGCGTACGGATCGACAAGTGCTATATCCCTGACTAACGCTTCTACAGCCTCTCGGTTCCTGAGCATTTTCTTCAGGCCGACGCGCTCGTTGTTGTACTCAGCGAGAGTGACTTGGAACAGGTTCGCTTGAGATCCAAACAGCTCGGATCTTAGAAATGCGACCGCTTCGATATCCAGCGCACCAGCCGCTTCTAGCGACACCGCCCAGCCGTTATCAACCATTGCTGCGGCGGCCCGAAGAAGCTCCTGTCGAGCCGCGTCCTCGGACACGTCCGCTTGCTCGGCGTAACGCTTGACCCGTTCGGTGTCG
This sequence comes from Halopseudomonas xinjiangensis, assembly GCA_011050525.1. GTDB lineage: Bacteria > Pseudomonadota > Gammaproteobacteria > Pseudomonadales > Pseudomonadaceae > Halopseudomonas > Halopseudomonas xinjiangensis_A. Next base: position 66,980 of record DRFO01000014.1, on the reverse strand, counting down.
GATGCGTATCGGATCTCATCGATATGCAACTGCCGGTTATACGCCGTCGCATTCTTTGCCAACTCCGCCGCGTGGTGTACATCGCCATCGATAACGCCCGCTGCAACCGCACCCACAATCTGCGACGCGGCCTGCTCCAATCCGCTATTCAGCTCGACGTACCGAGAGAGCTGCTCTATAAGCATCTCATTCGCACCCGCAGCCAACGCACCAGTTGCGAAGTCCTGTCCCATGGCTTTGCTTATCAGTCCACCGGTCAGCGCATGCAGCGCGACCTTTTCGAGTCCTCCTTCTGCAAATTCATTCGCTTTGGCAAAGTCGCCCACCGCGTTGAAGGTGATCGCCTGAGCCAGGTGATAGACCTGTGCGGTCAGCGCGGCCTCAAGGTTATCGCTGAAGCTCCCGCCATTAATCAGCGTCTGGCTGCCCGCCTGGATCGCTCCTTGCGCGGCGAGATGCGAGCCGAACTGCGCCGCACCGCCAATTGTGCCGATCTCGAAACCCTTGGTGGTGTGATTGACGAAGTCGGTTTCGACGCCAAACGCTTGATCCAGATAGCCTGTCGTAACGCCTGCGGCGAGCGCGGAGGTGGCGTAGCCTTTTATCGCATCGCTAGAGGTGACGTCTTTGAAGACGGCGCCTAAGTCGCCTCGGTTGTTGATAAAGCTGACGCTCGCGTTGGTTGCCGCGCCGCTCGCTGCGGCACCGGCTGCGGCGCCCAACCCACCGCCGCCCGCCATGCCCGAGACCGCCGGCCCAACAATCGCCGCCACCGCAATCGCAATCACCAACTGCGCGCCGACTCCCAGGCCGGAGTGGCTGTACTCAAACGAGTCGTGGATTTCCTTCACCGTGCGCCAGTCGACATCGCCTTGCTGCTCCATCTGTTTGAGCCAGGCCAGATCCGGGTCGGCCTGGACCATGGCATCGATGGTCTGGCTGACGGTGTGCTGGTCGATCTCTTTGACGTCGATCTGCAAACCTTCGGCTGCGCGAATCGCCAGGTTGCCTTGGGCAATCAGCACGCTCTGGCGCAGGGTTTCGTCGGTGGTGCCTTGGCCTTTGGCGGAGTTCCACGCCCAGTCGCTCTTGCTCTTCTCGTGGCTTTCCTGGTGCAGGTCTTTCACGGCTTCGAAGGTGACCAGGCCGCCGCTTTGGAGGGTAAGGTCTTCTGCGCTGTCCAGGCGCGCGCCCTGGTAGAGCTGATTGCCTTCGCTGACCAGCGTCAGATCGCCGCCGGTGGTGATGCTGCTGCCGACGCTGCGCACGTCGGTGACTTCGTCGCGCTGGGTTTCTTTGCGGCCCCAGGAGCCTTTCTTCTGCATGTCATACAACGAGTAGTCGAGGTCTTCGGCTGCGAGCAGGTTCAAGTCCCGGCCGGCATACAGGTAGGCTTCACTCCCGGCCTGGATGCTGCTGGCGCTGAGGGCGACGTCGTTACCGGCCAATGCAGCCAAACTGCCGCCAGCGATAAGGGCTGCGCCCTGTTGGCTAATCTGGTCGAGCTGGATAGTGGTTTTCTTGTCGCCCTTTTTTGCGCGGGACTGATCGTGCTGTTCGTTGGCGGCAGCGGCGAGAAGCAGGTTGTCACCAGCGCTGAGCAGCATATCGCCGCCTGTCTCGACGGTACTGGCAATCACGGCGATATCGCGTCCGGCTTCGACCATGAGGTCGCCGCTCACCTGCACGTCGGACCCATGTTGGGTGAGGGTCTGCTCGCTACCGGTTACCCGGCGACGTTGATAGGCGTAGGTGTCCTGTTCCTGCTGGCTGGCTATGACGACGTCACGGCCGGCGCTGATCTGCGCGGCGCCGCCGGCCTGAAGGGTGCTGCCGATATTGAGAACGTCGCGGCCTGCCGACAGGCTCAGATCCCCAGTGGCTTCGATACGGGCAGCGTTATTGACTATCTGCTGACTGGACTGGAAGCGGTCAGCCATGTTGCTGAACGTGGTGACGCTACGCTCGTTGATGATATCGCCAGTCAGGGCGATGGCGGACACGTCTCGCCCGGCGACAACGCCACCCTGGGTGTTACGAATACTGTCGATAGCCAGCAATTGCAGGCTATCACCGGCCTGTATCAGGCCGTTGTTGGTGAGAGTGTTGCCTGATGCCGAGAGGTTCTGGGTTGCGCGCAGTGTTCCTTGATTGGTCAGGTCGCCACCGGATATCAACGTTACATCCTGCCCATGGATCAACGCGCCGTTGGGTGCCAGACGACCCTCTGCCTGCGCCAGATACAGCACAGGAACCAGGACCCGCTCGCCCATGACCTCGTATTCTTCCATCCAGACGATGTCATGCGTCAGCGCTGCCACCTGCTCGGCGGTCAGCGAGATTCCCAGGCTGAGGCCCAGCGCCTCCTTGCTGGCCAGGGCGTTATCCATCAGATGACGGAACATGTCTTCATCGCTGGTCATGCCGGCGAGGTAGCGCTGACCGGTGCGGGCGACAATGGCGTCTCTTACCAGCCGCTGTTCATAGAGCCCATCGCCCAGGCGCCGCTGAGCGGTGTCCGCGTTGTAACCCATCTGGCCGAGCAGGTAGTCCGAGCTCATGAACTGTCTGAGGTCCGTGAGGGCGGGATTGGTTTCGATCAGGTATCGGTGACTGGCCCCGGTATTGCCCGAGACGCCTTGTACCGTGGTCAGTTTGGGATCTTCACCGCCACCGGTAGTGTTAATGCGGAACAGGCCGTTGGCGCCGACAGGGAGGGTAAAGCCCGGCAGCGCGACAGGGTTGACCTGCTGCTGCGCCATATCGGGCGGGAGTTGCGCGGTAATCGCGACCACTGGGGCAAGGCCTGCCGAGTCGATGCCGGTGTCTCCCACGCGAGATCCGCCATTGGCTATCTGGGTGTGGGCTCGCACCACGCTGTTGTTGATCTGCTGGCTGGCGTTGATCGTGACGTTGCCTGCTGCCTGGATGATCGCGGGGGCAACGACACTGCCTGAGGTCGCTACGGTGTAGCCGGACGTTTCGTAGTAGGCACCATCAGGCGCTGTGGCCAGCACATCGGCACGGGTCAGCGCGCCGGGATCGTATTGAGGGGAAGCGGGGTCGCTATAGCTGTTGTACAGGTTCTTCTGCTGAATGAAATTCCAGTAGATAGGCCGGTCACGGGTATAGACTCCGGAACGCAGATGACTGTCTTCACCGCCCGCTGCGCCGACATTGTTGAGCACATCGACCGTTAACTGCAGATTGCCGGCACTGGAGACCGTGCTATATAGGTTGTTGAAGGCTCCCCCGGCAAACGTCAGATCAGCCCCAGAGGTAATGAAGGCGGTGGGCGAATCTTGGGTAATGACGTCCTCGTGGCGTTCTACCGAGGTGAAATAGAACTCGCAACCGCGGCCGTCACAGACGTCGTCCCAGTAGATATCAATGTTACCTGACACAAGCTGGCGGCCAATAACAAAGTTGTCGCGTACGTTGTTCAGCGTGTCAGCGGCGATACTCATCGCGCCTGCACTTTCCAGCGTGGCTGAACGGTTTTCGATCAAGGCGCTGCGGTTGCCTGAATCGTCTTGTGCAATGGAGAGCTGGCCGAGCGAATAGACGTCCGCGTAGGTGTTGGTGAACTGGTTAACCCGCAGCGCCATGTTATAACCGCTGAAGATCAGCCCGTTCTGGTTTAGGAGTGTCTGAGCATACACCGCAAGGTTGGCGGCGCTGCCCAGGGTGCCGTGGTTATTCAGCGTAGTGGCGTGGAGGCTCACATTGTCCAGCGCAGTGATGCGTCCGCGGTTGGTAATCTGGCTAGCGGAAAGGGTGGCTGCGCCGCCTGCTGCAATGCGAGCTGTTACACCCAGCTGCAAGGCATCCGCAGTCAGGGCAAGATCCCCTGCGCTCGTCAACCGACCGTTGCCGCTGTAGCCCCCTGTCAGCGAAAGATCCAGATCACCGTCACTGACGATTACACCGTCATTGGCCCAGGTATGGCCGGTAGCGCTCAGGCTGTCACGTGCCAGCAGTTTGCCGTTGACACTCTGCACGAAGTGATCGACGTTAAGATCAAGCTCTTGCGCTTGCAGCGTGCTGGTATTAGTCCAGTTGGCGGCATTGAGCGAAAGACGGGCGTTGGTGATGAACTCCCCGCCTGCCAGTCCCAGCTGATTCAGGTTGACCATCAGCGCTTCATCGCCTGCATGATTGATCAGGCCCCGGAGATTTTGCAGATTACTGCCAGAGATCACCAGCCGGGCATTGCCTGCTTCAATCAGCCCGTCAGTGTTGTTGAACGCGCTGGTGGCATGAAGACGGCTTTGACCCTCGTTGCCCAGCGCTCTGATCATGCCGTTGGCATTACTCAGCGTGTCGCTTGCAATCGCCAGCCAGTGGCGGGCTTCAATCAAACCGTAGGTATTGGTCAGCGCCCCGGCCAGGCTAAAGTCCATCACCTGCGCACCGATGCGGCCACTATGGTTATCCAGACTGCTCGCGTCCAAGTACAACCCCTGCCGCGCAAACAGCCCGCCACCCTGATTGACGAAGGCGCCGGTGACGAGGCGGCTGTCGCCTTCGATGGCAGACAGATGCCCGCCAACGTTGTCGAACTGACCCGCCTCGATAGCCAGGCTCTGCGCCTGAATAGTGCCGCCCTGGTTGCCGAACAGACCGGTGGTGGTGGCCCGCAACCAGCCAGTAAGGCTGTTGAGCAGGCCGCCGGTGCTGTTGTCGATATGCGCGGCATTCAAGGTGATGTTGCCTTGTTGGGCAATGGCTTTGCCGCCACGGTTGCTCAGGGTATTGACCGTGGAAATGCTTAGCGCACCCTGGCTTTGCAGTGCACCCAGGTCATTGTCTAAACTGCCTGCGGTGAGCGAAAGGGTATCGTTCTGACTGAAGATCAGGCCCTCGTTGCGGTTGTCCAGCGCACCGGACAGGGTGATATCGAGCGCCTCTCCGGCGGCCAGGGTGCCGCCTGCGTTGGTCAGACTAACGCCGAACAAGCTGAGCAAGCTCTGGCTGGCAAGGTAACCATTGCGATTGTCCAGGTGCTGCGCATCGATGCGTAGCGGGCCGGTGCCGACCAGGTGGCCTTCACGGTTCAATAGCGTCCCGGTAAGCGCTAGCGTCAATGCGCCCGAACTGGTCATTTGACCAGCGTGATTGTCGAGGCTGGTACCGGTGAGCAGCAGCGTCCCGCCAGAGCCGACCTGGCCGCCCTGGTTTTGCATCGCATCCGCAGAAATAGTCAGGTTAGCGGCGGCACTGATCAGGCCAGCGTCCTGGTTGCTGAGAGTTCCGCTCAGCTGTAGATCGATATCGGCTTCGCTGGACACAATGCCCTGGGTGCGGTTATCGAGGCTGTCCGCGCGGATTGTCTGGTCACCGGAGCTGACCAATGCGCCCTGCCCGCTGTTGTTTAGCTCTGCGTTAAAAGTGAGATCAAGACCGCCATCGCGGCTGGACAGCGTGCCGCCCTGGCTGTTGTTTAGCGTCTCGCCGGTGACGACAACACCCTGCCAACCGGAGATCAGGCCGTTCTGGCTGTTATCAGTATGAGTCGCTCCGATGGACAGCGTCTCGCCGGCAATCAACTGGCCGGCCTGACTGTTGTCCAGGTGCTCGGCGGTGAGGCTCAGAGCCTGGGCACTGGACATTTCACCGCCGCGGTTGTCGACCCGGGAGGCTTCGAGTGTGATGTTTCCCAGGCTGGCGATCAGACCCGTTTCGCTGTTAATTAGCTCGTCTGCCTGCACGCTCAGCTCGCGGGTGGCGATAAGCGTACCGCTGTTGCTTACAGTTTGGCCGGTCAGGCTGAGGCCGGCCTCGGCGTTGCGGCTGTTATCGGACTTGATGCCCGCGTCGATCACACCCTGGTTGATGATCTGCTGGCCTTCAACGGTAATGTTCCCGGCGGCGGCCAGGCTCTGCTGATTAACCAGCGTCTGGCTGCTAAGAATATCGACGTCACCGCCAGCGTAGGTATTACCGGTCAGCTCTGCATTGTCTGCGCTGATACGCAGGTTTCCCGCCGCGGCGGTATTGGACAACGTCAGTTGCCCGTTGGCATCAATCTGTATATCCCCAGCATGCGCGGCCAGGTCACCCGCCAGTCGCACGCCGACGCCTTGTTCGGTTCCAACCAGACGAATCGCACCGGCATACATGCCACCGAGTGCCGAGCTGTCCAGAGCCAGCAAGGGTTGGTCGCTGCCGTCATTGGCTTTGGCGGTGGCGGTAAGGGTATCGGCATCAACCACATTGCGGCCGGTGACGATATTCAGCTGGTTAGCATGCAGGTCGGCATTGATGCGTGCGCTACGGGTAATAAGGTCGAACTGATCGACGTTGGTGGCATTGAGGCCCGCACCGTGGATAAGGATTTCGCCGCCGTTTACATCCAAGGATCGCAATGCGCCCTGATCGATAATCGGTGTGCCAGTACTGAGCGTGACCCGGGGCATATTGATAAAGCCACAGCCGTCACAGGCAATGCCGTGCGGGTTGGCGACGATGACGCCAGCGGACTGCCCGGCGACTTCGGTATAGCCGCGCAGATGGCTGGGGTTCGAGCCAGTGATCTCGTTGAGAATCAGCCCGGCGGCACCCTGCTTGAGATTGCTGTTGCCGAGGATGATGCCGCCCAACTGGGTGCTTTGTGCGGCGCTGGTGGCGTTGTTGAGAATCAGCCCCTGCTGGTTGACGTTATAGTCGGTAAATTTATTGTGCGACAGGCCGCTGCCGTTGGGCGTGGCGATATTCACTATCGGCACACCGTTGCCGGCCTGACCCAAGCTGGTGTTACTGTTCGCGGCGGCATCCAGAGCCAGATCGGCCGCCAGACTGACGACCGGGTTGGCGAACAGGATCCCCACCAGCACGGTGGCGACGTTCTTGAACAGCGGGCTGCGCGTATCCATGGTATTCATCCCTGAAGAAGACATCAGAAGAACAGACTGAGACGGAAGTAGATCGGGTGCTCATCGCGGCCTATCGCATCCGGGCGCGACAAGGAACGGGCCAGCGTCACGCTGGCCGCCAGATGTTTGCCGCGCGCCGAGAATTCCAGCGCATTGCCGCTGAGCCGTCCGCGCTGGCCGGCGTTGTAAGATGTGGCGCTTATGACGCCGAGGTCATAGCCGATGGCGACCCCGTACTCCTGGAGCCATGGCGAGACCGCTGGAGCGGTGACGGCGCGGCGCCAACGCAGGTTGCTGCGCCAGTAAACGCCACTGTCCCCCGATAGAGATTGTTCCTTGAAGCCGCGCACGGAGGCCAGACCGCCAAGGCTGATGCGCTGCGGGCCAAAGAGAACGTCTTCGCTGCGCTGCCCGTTGACCAGGCTGTCGATACTGAAAGATTCGCCCAACCAGCTGAATGGCTGCAGATAACTGCCGGTGAGGCTGTACTTGTTATAACGCGCAACCGGATCACTGCCTCTGGGGCTGCCGGCGCGCTGAGCATCGAAAGCGCCGATACCCCGCTGCCAGCCCAGATCCAGGTTAACGAAGGCGTTGCCTATTCGCCGGCCATGGTTAGCGCCCAGTTGCAGCTCGCTGAGGCGGTTGCTGGAACCTTCGAGCAAGGAGCTTTCGATATAGTTGCGGGTGCGCAGATGCGCCAGTCCGGCTCGGAGCGCACTTTTGCCAACGCTGTCGCGGTGCATCACGCGTTCTACGCTGAGTTGATGGCGCTTGCTCTCACCGTCAGCAACAAAAGAAAACCCGGACGCCTGGTTGAGCGTGCGGTAATAGCTTTGGCTATAGCTGTAGTCAAACGTCCACCAACCATACGGGACGTTATAGAACAGGCTCTGGCTGGCTGAATGACGCCAGTAATCACTGACTGCGTCTTTGCCGCCCTGCACACGCAATTGATCGGCAAGCCCAAGCGGACTATCCCAGACCAGTGACGCATCCCACTGCTGTTCGCCGGTGCTGCGCTGGCCGTCGTTATGACGGCCAAGCGATACGTGCCACGGCTTGCTGCGCTCGCCCTTGAGCTGAACCCGACTACCGCCTACCTCCTCTCCGGGTAGTAATTCGAGTTGCACCTGGCGGGATGGCAGACGGGCCAGTTGATCAACCAATTGTTCAACTTCCCGTAAATTGAGCAACTCGCCAGGACGCCCGGGAAAGCCCATCGCCAGTTCCCGGTCAGAAGCCAGGGCGGAGCTGTCCAGGCCTTCGAGCCGTCCCTCCACAACCAGCACGTTCAGCTCACCGTCGCTCAGATCCTGTTGCGGCAGGTACGCCCGGGTGGTCACGTAGCCGCGATCAAGGTAAAACGCAGTAACCGCCTTGAGTACGTCATTCAACTGGCTGGTACCCAGACAGCGACCTATGAAAGGTGCCAGCAACTCTTGTTGCCTGGCCGGGTTGATTAGAGTTGCGCCCTCAAGGCGAATGCGCTGAATGTCAAAACAGCGCAGCTCATCCCCATCCGGGGCGGGCTCCAGATCAGGCGTTTCGCCAGGCAGGTTGCGCAGCTCCTCAAGACGGCGCTGCTGCTCTTCAAGCAGGCGCTCCTGACGCTCACGGATCAGATCAAGATCGCCGGGTGTCTGGGCGAGGGAGAAAAGGGGAAAACACAGGCAAAATGCAAACACGACTGCTGACGAGCGCATCGGTGATCCTTCCGTGGACAAACTACTGAACAACCCAATGCGGCGGATTATCCAGCCCTGATGCCACCGCGCCAGCACTAGAGGCCGACGTTGTGAGACAGGTCTCGTTTGAACACAAAATAATCAGAAACCGATCAACGGAGTTGCCTGGGCCTTTTATCTCCAGGCAAGGCGAAGATGGACGGTCTACACGCTTGGTTCAGCCGAGGGAACTCCCCCCTCAGTTGCTCTCGAGGCCTCAGCAAACGCTTGCATAGAAGTCATGGTACGCTGTTCAGCATCCCGCCCAGACAAGGCTAGTCCTGATCGATATCAGACCAACTCAGGCCATTCATCTCGAGGAAAATATCGATGGTGACGGGCTTCAGATGGCATTGAATGGAAAAAACCAAAGGCGCATTTGTATTTCTTGTAGCAAAAGGCGCCTCTGTTATACAGATCGGTTCTGATTTTCTGAGTAAAGCCGAGTTGCGGCATGCCTTGGCTGCGCGCCTGGAATAGGCCCATAAGAGAGATCTGAATCCAGATAGCAAAATCCCGCCACAAGAGCGGGATTCGGCATTTCCGAACCGGCTACACCTCACACCGTATGCAGGTACCACATATACTCCAGATCGGAGATGGTTCTTTCGAACTCTTCCTGCTCGCTTTCCTTGCACAGCACAAAAACGTCCAGATACTCCTCGCCGATGTATTCCTTCATGACCTCCGAGTGCTCCAGCAAACGCAGGGCGTCGCGCAGGTTGGTCGGCAGTGAGGCCTCGTGTTGATCGTAGGCGTTGCCTTCGGTCATCTCCGGCGGCTCGATCTTGTTGGTGATGCCGTAGTGGATCGCCGATAGCAGCGCAGCCATCAGCAGGTACGGATTGGCATCAGCGCCAGCCAGACGATGCTCGATGCGCATGGATTCCGGATCGCCGCCCGGGACGCGAACCGCCACCGTACGGTTGTCGATACCCCAGGTTGGCGCGCAGGGCACAAAGAAGCTGGGGCTGAAGCGCCGGTAGGAGTTGACGTTCGGGCAGAGGAACGCCATATATTCGGGGAGTGTTTTGAGCAGACCACCGATCGACCAGCGAAGGGTGTCACTCAGGCTGCCGTCGGGGTTAGGCGAAAAGATATTGACGCCATTCTCATCTACCAGGCTTATATGCACATGCATGCCGTTACCGGCCTGATCGTAGTAAGGCTTGGCCATGAAAGTGGTGTCCATTTCATGGTCATAGGCGACGTTCTTGATCACGCGTTTGAGCAGCACGTTATAATCACAGGCCACTACCGGATCATCGACGTGATGCAGATTGACCTCAAACTGACCTGGCGCGGATTCGGCCACAATGGCGTCAGCGGGGATGCCCTGCTCATGGGCAGCTTCGATGACGTCCTGGAGAAACTCGGCGTATTCGTCCAGATCATCCATGGAATAGACCTGCACCGAATTCGGGCGCTTGCCTGACATGGGTGACCGCGGCGGCTGCGGCCGGCCGGTGATGTTTTCCTGATCAATCAGGTAGAACTCCAGCTCGAAGGCCGAGACCGGCTTCAAGCCCAGCTCGCTGAAACGCTTGACGATGCGTTGCAGCACATAGCGCGGGTCTGCAAAGAACGGTGTCTTGCGGTCCAGTTCATACATGGTCATTAGCAACTGACCTGTAGGACGCTTTTGCCAGGGTTCTATATAAAGGGTACCGGGTATCGGCAGGCAGATCCTATCAGCGTCGCCTATTTCCAGGCCCAGCCCTGTCTCTTCGACAGTGGTTCCCTGGATATTCAGCGCGAAGATCGAGGCCGGCAGTGCTATGCCCTTTTCGAAAGCCTTCAGCAAAGCTGAGCGATCGATGCGTTTGCCGCGGACTATACCGTTCATGTCGGCGATGAGAAGATCGATAAAATGGATTTCCGGATGCTCGGCAAGAAATGCCTCAGCTTCCTGGACACTGACTGGCGCAGCAAGGGCCACAGTATCCGCTCCGGCTTGGGGTTGCATGGGTTGTCACCTGTTGTTTGTAAAATATATCAATCACGATGGTTCTATGGTCAGAGTAAATCTGAAAGGCCACAGCGAGTCAAGGGAGACAACGGCGCTCAACATTAGTGCAGCATGCACCATTTTTGGCCTTCGCAGCGCTTTTACAGGCTTCTCGGCCGCTCGGAAAAACAAGTCAGGGTGGTTTTTGTGTTAAGTATTTTTTGCTGCTATTGTATAAAAAATTGAACAACAATACTCACATGTACGTTATTCACTACAGACGCTAAACCATGTCAGCCGAGCTCAAGCCTCTCATAGGAATCTCCTGCTGCACCGATAAAACCGGGCTGCATCCCTTTCATATAGTCGGGGAGAAATACATCCTCGGCGTGGTAAACGGCGCCGGCGGGCTGCCCCTGCTGATTCCGGCGCTGGGTGATCGGCTGGACGTCGACCAACTGCTCGATTCCCTGCATGGCCTGATGTTCACCGGATCACCGTCGAACGTCGAGCCACATCACTACGGCGGCAGCGCCAGCGCCGAAGGTACTCGCCATGATGCCCAGCGCGATGCAACCACCCTACCCCTCATCAAGACCGCCATCGAGCGAGGCGTTCCAGTACTCGGCCTGTGCCGTGGCTTTCAGGAGATGAACGTGGCCTTCGGCGGCACCCTGCACCAGCGGTTGCATGAGCTAGAGGGCTATATTGAACACCGCGAAGACAAGACCCAGCCGGTAGACGTGCAGTATGGCCTGGCGCACGAGGTTCATATCGAACCGGGAGGTCTACTCTATGAACTGTCAGGCTGCAGTTCGGCGCGCGTGAATTCCCTGCATACTCAGGGAATTGATCGCCTGGCGCCGGGACTGCAGCCTGAAGCGACCGCACCTGACGGGTTGATCGAAGCCTTTTCGGTTACCCACGCTCCCAATTTCGCGCTAGGCGTGCAATGGCATCCAGAATGGAAGGTTGAAACCAGCACTTTCTATCTGTCGATATTCAAGGCGTTTGGAAATGCCTGCCGGGCACGCGCGGCACAGAGGATTTTATGAATACCATCGAAGCATGGCTGAAGGAACGCAAGATTACCGAAGTGGAATGCATGGTCAGCGACCTGACCGGCATTGCCCGCGGCAAGATAGCACCGACGCTCAAGTTCATTTCGGAAAAAGGCATGCGCCTGCCGGAAAGCATCCTGTTGCAGTCGGTAACCGGTGACTATGTTGAAGACGACATTTACTACGAACTACTCGACCCTGCCGATATAGACATGATCTGCAAACCGGACCCCAGCGGGATCTACCTGGTGCCGTGGGCTATCGAGCCAACCGCGCAGATCATCCATGATTGCTATGACAAAAAAGGCAATCCAATCGAGATGTCGCCGCGCAACATTCTCAAGAAGGTGCTCAAGCTCTATGAAGAAAAGGGCTGGCAACCCATCGTTGCGCCGGAAATGGAATTCTATCTGACCAAGCGTAACGAAGACCCGGACTTGCCGTTACAGCCGCCTATCGGCCGCTCGGGCCGCCAGGAAACCGGCCGTCAGTCGTTTTCCATCGACGCCGCCAACGAATTCGATCCGCTGTTCGAAGACATGTATGACTGGTGCGAGGCCCAGGGGCTGGATCTCGATACGCTGATCCATGAGGAAGGCACCGCGCAGATGGAAATCAATTTCCGCCACGGTGACCCGCTACATCTGGCGGATCAGATCCTGGTATTCAAGCGCACCATGCGCGAGGCGGCGCTCAAGCACGATATAACCGCCACCTTTATGGCCAAGCCGATCACCAATGAGCCGGGCAGCGCGATGCACCTGCACCAGAGCATTCTGGATCGCGAGACCGGCAAGAACATCTTCTCCAATCCAGATGGCTCCATGAGCGATCTGTTTTTGCATCACATCGGCGGTTTGCAGCGATACATCCCCGAGGTGTTGCCACTGTTTGCCCCCAACGTGAACTCGTTTCGGCGCTTTCTGCCAGACACCTCTGCCCCGGTCAACGTGGAATGGGGCGAAGAAAACCGCACCGCCGGATTGCGCGTTCCTGACTCCGACCCGCAGAACCGTAGGGTGGAAAACCGCTTGCCAGGCGCCGATGCCAACCCGTATATCGCCATCGCCGGCAGCCTGCTCTGCGGCTATCTGGGCATGGTCGGCAAGATGGACCCGTCAGCTCCCGTTACCGGCCGCGCCTACGAGCGACGCAACCTGCGCCTGCCCTTCACGCTGGAGGCCGCGCTCGAGCGTATGGAGCAGTGCAAGGACATAGAAGAAGTCCTCGGCGAGAAATTCTGCCGCGGCTACGTCTCGGTGAAGCGCGTCGAGCACGAGAACTACAAACGGGTGATCAGCTCATGGGAGCGTGAATTTTTGCTGCTGAGCGTTTAACCGCACGATCATCAAAGCGCCCTCGCTGGGGGGCGCCCCAGTTTCAGCTTCGCATTGCAGCCCATCGCAGGCGAAGCAAGGAAGTAGAGGAACAGGAATGACCAATGTGACCAAACACAGCACCGCTGAGCTCCAGGCGATGGACGCCGCACATTATCTGCACCCTTTCACTGACCACAAGGACCTTGGCGCACGGGGCACTCGCATCATCGAGCGTGCCGAGGGAGTGTATCTATGGGATACCGACGGCAAGCAGATCCTCGACGGAATGGCCGGCCTCTGGTGCGTGAATATTGGCTATGGCCGTACCGAACTGGCGGATGTTGCCTACCGGCAGATGCGCGAGCTGCCCTACTACAACAGCTTCTTCCAGTGTACCAACCCCCCGGCCGTGAAGCTGGCTGCGGCCATCGCTGACATAGCGCCAGCCCACATGAACCATGTATTTTTTACCGGATCGGGGTCTGAAGCCAACGATACGGTGCTGCGCATGGTACGCCGGTATTGGGACCTCAAGGGCAAGCCGACCAAGAAAACCATTATCGGGCGGGTGAATGGATATCACGGCTCGACCGTGGCCGGAGCCAGCCTGGGCGGTATGTCGGTCATGCATGAACAGGGCGACCTTCCCATTCCCGGCATAGTGCACATTGCCCAGCCCTACTGGTATGGCGAAGGTGGCGACATGAGTCCCGATGAGTTTGGCTTGTGGGCAGCGCGGCAGCTGGAAGCCAGGATCGAAGAGCTGGGCGAGGATCAGGTGGCGGCTTTTATAGCAGAACCAATCCAGGGCGCCGGAGGCGTTATCGTCCCCCCCGTTACCTACTGGCCTGAGGTCAAGCGCATTCTGGCGAAATACGACATTCTGCTGGTGATCGACGAGGTTATCTGCGGCTTCGGCCGGACCGGCGAGTGGTTCGGCAGCCAGTATTACGACCTCAAGCCCGATCTGATGCCCATCGCCAAGGGCATGACCTCAGGGTACTTGCCAATGGGTGGGGTCATTGTCGGCGACCGCGTGGCCAATGCGCTGATCGACGACGGCGGCGAGTTCTTCCACGGCTACACCTATTCCGGTCACCCGGTTGCCGCGGCAGTGGGGCTGGAAAATTTACGGATCTTGCGTGACGAGAAAATCGTCGATTACGTTAAGAACGAAGCGGCACCTTATTTGCAGAGCAAAATAGCCGAGCTGGCAGCGCATCGGTTGGTCGGCGAGGTGCGGGGGGTCGGCTTGCTCGGCGCCATTGAGCTGGTCAAAAACAAGGCCACACGCGAGCGCTTCGCCGAGAAGGGCAGCGCCGGGTCTTTGTGCCGGGATCTTTGCGTGCGCAACGGGCTGGTCATGCGGGCCGTTGGCGACACCATGATCATGTCTCCACCCTTGGTGATCAGCCTTGCGGAAATCGATGAGCTGGTTAAAAGAATCAGGCTGTGCCTTGACCTGACAGCGGAGCAACTGGGTATCTGATCTGGTTCGGGCCAGTGCTGCTCCGACGTGGAAGGAAACGACCGGACATTGTCCGCACCCGTTAACGTTGAATGGATGGAGAGCTGAATGATGAACAAGCATTTGAGCAGCACCCTGCTGGCCGTCGCCACCGCGGTTTCTCTGTGCACGGCAGCCCAGGCACAAGAAGTTGTGAATGTTTACAACTGGTCTGACTACATCGCTGAAGACACGCTGGCGGATTTCGAGAAGGAAACTGGCATCCGTGTGGTCTATGACGTATTCGATAGCAACGAGGTGCTGGAAGCCAAGCTGTTGTCGGGTAGTTCAGGATTCGACATTGTGGTGCCTTCCAACCAATTTCTGGGCAAGCAAATCAAGGCCGGCGCCTTCATGGAGCTGGACCGCAGCAGATTGAAGAACTGGGAAAACCTGGAGCCCTCGTTGCTGAAAGCGCTGGAAACCAATGATCCGGGCAACAAATATGCCTTTCCCTACCTATGGGGCACTACCGGAATCGGTTACAACGAAGCCAAGGTAAAAGCAGTACTCGGCGAGAACGCCCCGGTCAATTCCTGGGATCTGGTATTCAAACCGGAAAACATGGCCAAGCTGGCTTCCTGCGGCGTGGCCTTTCTGGACGCACCGGCAGAGATCATTCCCTCCGCCCTGTTCTACCTCGGACTCGACCCGAACAGCACCAACCCAGAGGACTACGCCAAGGCCGAAGAGCTGCTACTGAGCATTCGCCCGCATATTTCCTACTTTCATTCGTCAAAATTCATTAGCGACCTGGCCAACGGCAACATCTGCGTCGCTGTCGGTTGGTCCGGCGACATCATTCAGGCCGCAGACCGGGCCGAAGAGGCCGATAATGGACATGAAATCAGTTACGCCATCCCCAAAGAGGGCGCAGCCATGTGGTTTGACATGATGGCCATTCCCAGGGACGCCCGTAACGTCGATAACGCCTATGCTTTCATGGACTATATTCTGCGCCCCGACGTTATCGCCGAGATCAGTAACTATGTCGCCTATGCCAACGGCAACGAAGCCTCCAGACCCCTGGTGGATGACGAAGTGCTGAACGATCCGGGGATCTATCCGAGCGACGAAACCTTGAATAAACTCTTCACGCTGGCTGAGCTGCCACCCAAGGTCGAGCGTGTGCGCACCCGCGTCTGGACCCGGATCAAGTCTGGCCGTTGACAGGAAGCCGAACCCGCCGGGTCTGTGACCCGGCGCCCAAGAAAGAACAGCCCAGGCTAAACGCCACATGGGGCTGCCACAGGAGATACCATGAAGCATCCAATACAAAAAAAGCTGTTGGTCCTGACGACTGCCGCCCTGTTAGGGAGCGCGATCAGCGCCCAGGCTGCCGAAGAGTTGAAGATATTCAACTGGTCTGACTACATCGCCGAAGACACCATTGCCAACTTCGAAAAGGAAACCGGCATCAAGGTTACCTACGATGTCTATGACTCCAACGAAGTGCTCGACGCCCGCCTGCTGACAGGCCGCTCCGGGTTTGACATCGTCATTCCCTCCAACCACTTCCTGACCAAGCAGATTCAGGCCGGCGTCTATCAGGAACTGGACAAGAGCCAACTGCCCAACATGAAAAACCTGGACCCGGATCTGATGGCCCAGCTGGAGACTGTCGACCCGGGCGCTGCCCACGCGGTTCCCTACATGTGGGGTACCAACGGCATCGGCTATAACGTCGACAAGGTAACGGCAATTCTCGGCGAAGACGCGCCGGTCAACTCGTGGGATCTGGTATTCAAGCCTGAAGTCGCCAGCAAGCTTGCCAGTTGCGGCATCTCCATGCTCGACTCAGGGGACGACATGATGACCTCTGCGCTGGGCTACCTGGGGCTCGATCCGAACAGCACCAAGACCGAGGATCTCAAGAAGGCCGAGGAACTGCTGTTGAGCGTGCGTGACTCGGTCAAGTATTTCCATTCCTCACGCTACATCAGCGACCTGGCCAACGGCGACATCTGCGTGGCAGTCGGCTTCTCCGGTGACGTGTTCCAGGCAGCTGCCCGCGCCGAGGAAAGCGAGAACGGCGTCAATATCGCCTATACCATTCCGAAGGAAGGAACCCAGCTATGGTTCGATATGATGGCCATTCCCAAGGATGCACCCAATCCGGAAAATGCTCACACCTTCATCAACTACATCCTGCGTCCTGATGTTGTCGCGCCGATCACCGATTACGTGGCTTACGCCAACCCAAACAAGGCTGCCAACGAGTTGGTCGATCCCGAGATTCTCAACGACCCGGCCATTTACCCCACCGACGAAGTGATGAAGAAGCTGTATGTCGCCGAGCCCCGCCCCCTGGCGGCCCAGCGCATCGTTACTCGCTCCTGGAATCGCGTCAAATCCGGACAGTAATGCCTTGCTGGAGGGCTGTCGAAGGGCAGCCCTCTTCGCAACAAACACCAACAAGCTGGTTCGACGCTAGTCTGGCGAAGCAGTAAAAAAGCGGTACAGCGTTATTCGGAGAAGATTATGGTGGGTGCAGCAGGTGCCATGAAACAAGCCATGGCCAAGGCGGAACCGGATGAATTTGTCAGAATCGAGCGCATCAGCAAGCGCTTCGACGAGGCTCTGGCTGTGGATGATGTGAGTCTCACCATCAATCGCGGCGAGATTTTTGCTCTGCTTGGTGGTTCCGGGTCCGGCAAATCGACCCTGTTGCGCATTCTGGCTGGCTTCGAACGCCCCAGCGAGGGCCGAGTTTTCCTCGACGGTCATGACATCACCGATCTGCCCCCCTACCAGCGACCAATCAATATGATGTTCCAATCCTATGCGCTGTTTCCGCATATGACCGTGGAGCAGAACATTGCCTTCGGGCTCAAGCAGGACAAGCTCAGCAAGGCCGAGGTAAACGCCCGGGTTGCTGAAATGCTCAAGCTGGTGCATATGACCGAATATGCCCGGCGCAAACCCAACCAGTTATCCGGCGGCCAGCGCCAGCGCGTAGCCCTGGCCCGCTCTCTGGCCAAAAGTCCCAAACTGTTGCTGCTGGACGAGCCGATGGGCGCGCTGGACAAGAAGCTGCGCTCGCAGATGCAGCTGGAACTGGTCGAAATCATCGAGCGTGTCGGCGTGACCTGCATCATGGTAACCCACGATCAGGAAGAAGCGATGACCATGGCTCAGCGCATCTCCATCATGCACCAGGGCTGGATTGCCCAGACGGGCACGCCGATGGACATCTATGAAAGTCCCGCCAGCCGACACGTCGCCGAGTTTATCGGCAGCGTGAACATATTCGAGGGTGAGCTGACGGCCGACATGGAAGATCACGCGATCATCGATTGCCCGCAGCTGGATCGCCCGATCTACATGGGGCACGGCATCAGCACCCGCGCGCAGGAGCGCAAGATCGTTTATGCCCTGCGGCCGGAAAAGGTCTGGGTCAGTCCGGAAAAACCCGAGCAGCAATACAATTGGGCGCATGGCGAGGTGCACGACATCGCCTACCTCGGCGGTCATTCGGTGTTCTATATCAAGCTGGACAGCGGGCTGATCGTGCAGGCTTTCTTCGCCAATTCGGAGCGGCGCCTGCCGCGCATGACCTGGGAAGACAAGGTCTATATCAGCTGGGACGACGACGCCGGGGTGATACTCCACTCATGAACAAGCTGATCTCTCGCATCACGCCGGGCGGGCGCTTCTGGGTCATCAGCGTCCCCTATCTGTGGCTGTTTCTGTTCTTCCTGGCACCCTTCGCCATCGTGCTCAAGATCAGTTTCTCTGCGGCGGCAATTGCGATACCGCCCTACGAGCCGCTCTTCCAGTATGTCGAGCAATCCCTGGCGATAGCACTGAATTTTGGCAACTACATATTCCTCAGCCAGGACTCGCTGTATTTCGCCGCCTATCTGGGGTCGATCAAGATAGCCTTCTTTTCGACCCTGATTTGTCTGGCGCTTGGCTATCCGATGGCCTATGCCATCGCCCGATCTCCCAGGGAAAAACAGCTGGTCTATCTTTTGCTGGTAATGATGCCGACCTGGACGGCCATTCTTATCCGGGTCTATGCCTGGATGGGCATTCTAAGCACCAACGGCTTGCTGAATTCGGCGTTGATGTCGATCGGTCTTATCGACACGCCGATGCAGATTCTGAATACCAATACGGCGGTGTACATAGGCGTGGTCTATGCCTATCTGCCGTTCATGGTGTTGCCGCTGTATGCCAACCTGGTCAAACACGACCACACATTGCTGGAGGCCGCGATGGACCTGGGCGCCGGTAAGGTCAAGGCGTTCTGGAAGGTCACCGTACCGCTGTCCAAGAGCGGCATCATCGCAGGCTCCATGCTGGTGTTTATCCCGGTGGTGGGTGAATTCGTTATTCCGGAACTGCTGGGCGGACCGGAAACATTGATGATCGGCAAGATTCTCTGGCAGGAGTTCTTCAACAATCGCGACTGGCCGGTGGCGTCTGCCCTGGCAATTATCATGCTGGCGATCCTGCTGATTCCTATCATCCTGTTCCACTACAACCAGTCCAGGGCCATGGAGAGAAACGCATGAATACGCGGCCGACATTCTCTGTCTTCATGCTGTGGGTGGGGCTGGCCTTCATCTACATCCCGATGATCATCCTGGTCATCTATTCATTCAATGCGTCCCGTCTGGTGACCGTCTGGGGCGGCTGGTCCGTGCACTGGTATGTCGGCCTTCTGGACAACACCCAGCTGATGAGCGCGGTCAAGCGCAGCTTGCAGATCGCCTTTTTCACCGCCACTGCGGCGGTCGCGCTGGGAACCCTGGCGGCGTTCGTCATGACGCGCATCAAGCGCTTTCGTGGCCGCACCCTGTTTTCCGGCCTGGTAACCGCGCCACTGGTCATGCCGGAAGTCATCACGGGGTTGTCATTATTGCTGCTGTTCGTCGCCATGGCGGAAGCCGTTGGCTGGCCGGCCGAGCGCGGCATGATGACCATCTGGATCGCCCATACGACCTTCGCCACCTCCTATGTAGCCATTGTTGTGAGCGGGAGACTCGGCGAACTCGATCAGTCCATCGAGGAAGCGGCCATGGATCTTGGCAGCCCACCGTGGAAAACCTTTCTGCTGATTACAGTACCCATGATTGCGCCATCGATTGCCGCGGGCTGGCTGCTCGCCTTCACGCTATCGCTCGATGACCTTGTGCTCGCCAGCTTCGTCTCCGGTCCCGGCGCGACCACCCTGCCCATGGAAGTCTTCTCGTCAGTACGGCTAGGCGTCAAACCCGAGATCAACGCCATCGCCAGCGTAATCCTGTTGGCGGTATCACTGTTTACCTTGCTGGCCTGGTTTATTGCCCGCAGCGCCGACAAACGCGCGCGCGCGCCGGCGCCGGATGATGCGGCTACCTAGACGTCGAATCGATGGAGCGAGATCAATCCTGACCAGCCCGCCAGTTTCTTCTATCACCTAGCCCGAGAATGACCTGGCAAATCAGGTTAGGATAAGGCTAACCGACCACGCGGGCTTGATCCGCGTGGTCACCGTTCCTGCCTAGGAGAGCCGTACAGTGTGCAACCTGGTACCTGCCGTAGATCCCGACGGCCTGCTTGAATACTCCGTCGTTTTTACCGACCGCTCGCTCAACCATATGTCCGGCGCCTTTCAACAGGTCATGCGCGACATTTCCACCACCTTGAAGGAGGTCTACCAGGCAGCGGCCGTTGCTGTGGTTCCTGGCGGCGGCACCTATGGAATGGAAGCGGTGGCGCGCCAATTTGCAAAAGACAAACATTGTCTGGTCATCCGCAATGGCTGGTTCAGCTATCGCTGGACGCAGATTTTCGAGATGGGACAGTTACCTTCACTGGAAACGGTCATGAAGGCGCAACAGACCGAGGCGGGTGATCAGGCGCCCTTCGCGCCGGCTTCCATCGAAGAAGTCACCGCCGAAATCCGCCGGAGCAAACCCGACCTGGTTTTCGCGCCGCACGTGGAAACCGCCTCTGGCATCATCCTGCCTGACGACTACCTGCGTGCCGTCGCTGATGCCGTACATGAGGTGGGCGGTTTGTTCGTACTTGACTGTATCGCCTCGGGCACCGTCTGGGTCGACATGCAGGCCTGCGGAATCGACGTATTGATCAGCGCCCCGCAGAAGGGCTGGAGCGCCTCCCCTTGCAGCGCGCTGGTGATGCTGAGCCGGCTGGCGGTCGAACGCATTGCCGACACCACCAGCAACAGCTTCGCCTGCGATCTGAAAAAGTGGCTGCAGATCATGCAAGCCTACGAGAACGGTGGCCATGCCTACCATGCAACCATGCCCACGGATGCATTGAGACAATTCCGCGACACCATGCTGGAAACCCGCCGCTATGGCTTCGCCAAGGTCAAGGAAGAGCAACACCAGCTAGGCCGACAGGTACGCGAGCTGCTGGCTGGCAAGGGCTTCCGGAGCGTGGCGGCGCACGGCTTTGAAGCGCCAGGGGTGGTGGTCAGCTATACCGCCGACGAAGGCATTCACAATGGCAAGGCGTTCGGCGCGCTGGGCCTGCAGACCGCCGCCGGTGTACCGCTGATGTGTGACGAGCCGGCGAATTTCCGGAGCTTCCGCGTGGGACTGTTCGGTCTGGATAAATTGCAGAATATCGAGCGGACCGTGGCCAACCTCAAGCAGGCTCTGGAGAAACTCTGACAACTGCCAGACCCAGGCGCGCGATCCGTATCCATAGCGGAACGTGCGCCTGGGAGCTCACGAGGTTACTTGGGCGGATGCGCGACGATCTCTTCCATTTTCAGGCCCGTAAGCCCATGAATGGTGCGCCAGAGGTAGAACAGTATGGCCATCATCATGATCATGGACGGGATCGCGATGGTCGGGTAGCTGACCAGAGTCATACGCCCCAGCTCTTCGTTGAAGGCCGAGGTGCCAGCCGGGCTGACCACGATCCATTTCGCCAACGAATAATTCATTACCGATGAAAAGAAAAACGTGCCCGCCAGAAAATAGGTGGCCTTGAGCAGCCGCTGTTCGAAAACCTCCACCAGACCACGTTCCTCAAGACGCTGATTCACCCGCTGCACATTCAGCACCCTGTCGTTGTAGATCAAGGTGCGGATAAGCGGAAACCGGGTCCGTGTGGAAACAATCACGGCGATGCCAATGAGCCCTGGCACAGCCGCCTCCTTTATCGCCAACCACTGGGGATCGAGCTCCAGCAGGCCGATGCCGCCGGTCAGGATTACACTGACCACACCCAGCACGGCGATAAAATTGAACTTGCGATAACGCAATAATTCGAACAATCCCCAGCAGACAGGGAAGGCCAGGGCGAGAATCAAAGCCTGAGTGGCACCGAGGTCATCCTCTGCGCTGTATTTCATCAGGATTACTGACGGAATGAGGATGCTGACCAGCACATCCACCAGAGGGCGTGGCTTGTGCTGGGGTACTGGTTGGCTTATCGGGTCAGTCATAATTTCTCAAATAGTATCTTTGACGTTGTTCATGATACAGGTGCAGCAGAGGGCCGCCTCACGTGGAACGCCCATATTGATGCAACATGCTTCAGCATCTGCTCAGGCAGTCGTACCCATGATGGTATAAACCAGATAGCCGGTATAGCCGACGTAGGCCGTCATCAGCAGAGAACCCTCCACGCGGGTGACCTGCCCCTGCCTGCCGCGCCAACCGATGCACATAATCAGCAATGCCACCGTCAGCGCCGCCATCACCACCCAGTCGCGATACAACACAACCGGCTCTACGGAAAGCGGCATGATACCCGCAGCGAGGCCTACCACCGCGAGCGTATTGAACATGCCTGACCCGATGACATTGCCCAATGCCAGATCGTGTTCGTTCTTGCGGATGGCTACCAACGCGGACGCCAACTCGGGCAGAGAAGTACCGACCGCAACGACCGTGAGCCCGATAATCAGATCACTCACTCCCAAACCCTGGGCAATATATACAGCGCCCCAGACCAGAATGCGCGAGCTGATTATCAACAGCACCAACCCGACTACCAGCCAGATGACTGCTTTTTTCAAGGGCATCGCAGTGTCTTTGAGTTCAGCGGCGTAATCGCTCTCCAGCGAATCGCCCCGCCCCTTCATACCCTGGAAAACCGACCAGCCCATCAACAGCAAAAACGCGCCCAGAAGCACCCAGGCATCGTTGCGGCTGAGCATTCCGTCCATTAATTGAAAACCGGCGAGAAAGGTAATGGCGAGCAGGATCGGCAGCTCCTTGCGCACCACCTGGGAATGCACGGAGATGGGGCTGATGATCGCCACCAGGCCGATAATGAGCGCAATGTTGGTGATGTTGGAGCCGTAGGCGTTACCCAGTGCGAGGCCGGGATTGCCCTGCGATGCGGCCAACACGGACACCACCATTTCTGGTGCCGAGGTACCAAAGCCGATGATCAGCATGCCGATCAGCAAGGGCGGCATGCCTGCATGCGTCGCCGTAGCCGAAGCGCCGTCGACGAACTTGTCAGCGCTCCATACCAGTAATACAAGCCCGAAGATGACAGCAGCGATGGCCATTAACATAATGCGAAATCCGTTGATTCAGGGACGCCCATTATGGTCAAAGACATTCGCGCTGTCATTGTCTGGCCCCGGCTCCGACGCAGTCAGCTAGCAGCGGATAGCCTGCGCTCCTCTTCAACCAGTTCCTTCTTTGACAGCTTGCCGACCGGCGTCCTGGGCAACGCATCGCGAATTTCCATGGCCTGCAAGCGCTCGTGCTTGCCCAGGCGCGGCTCAAGAAAAGCCTGCAATGCCGCGAAATCAAATGCCTCTGCGCCAGCCTTCAACTTGATGAAGGCCTTGGGCGCCTGGCCACGGTAGGGATCGTCCACGCCTATCACCGACACCTCCTCGACCGCGGGGTGCTCGTAGATCGCCTCTTCGATGACCCTGGGGTACACGTTGTAACCGCTGCACAAAATCATGTCCTTGGTGCGGTCGACGATATACACCCAGCCATCCTCGTCCATATAACCTATGTCACCGGTGCGCAGAAAACCGTCCTGCGTCATGGCCTCGGTGGTCGCATCGGGGCGTTTCCAGTACCCGGCCGTCACATTCGGTCCGGCAATGCACACCTCGCCGTGCTCCCCTGGCGCCAGGCTGGGCGCAGACCCGTCCAGCGCGACGACTTTGATGCGCACCCCTGGCACCGGCAAACCACAGGAGCCAGGATGCGGTGCGGCTTCCTTTGGCGTGAAGGTGCCGCAGGTGCTGGTTTCGGTCATTCCCCAGCCCTCACGCAATGCACAGCCCGCTACGTCCTGGTAGCGCTGCTGCACATCCAGGGGCAACGGCGCGCCGCCGGAGTTGCACATCTTGAGCGACGTGAGATCAAGCTGGCTGGTCAACGGATGGGCGAGCAGCCCGATGAACATCGTCGGTACCCCAGGGAAGGTGGTGATCCGGCTGTTGTGAATTTCACGCAGTACCGTTTCTGCGTCGAAGCGAGGATGCAGATAGACCTCGGCAGCCAGACGCAGACTGAACAGCATGTTGATCATTAGCGCATAGATGTGAAACGGTGGAAGGACGGCCAGCACGCGCTCTTCGCCAGGGGCCAGGGAACTATCCAGCACCTCCCTCAGCTGGGCACAGGAACTGGTCAGATTTCCATGGGTCAGCATCGCCCCTTTGGGCGCACCGGTGGTGCCGCCGGTGTATTGCAGCACCGCCAGTGCAGTGCATGGATCACCTATCGGGTGCGCCTCAAACGCACCGTCATTGGCCAGCAATGAACCAAAACTCTGGCAGGTTTCGCCATATTCGACCGCAACCGACGGGCCCAATTGCCCGCCTTGGCTGTCGCTGACCGGACCGCAGAACTCGGTCAGCTCCCCTACTACCAGTCCCCTCAGTCGCGTTTCCTGAAGCAGGGCGGACATTTTCGGATAAAAAGCGGCGAGGCCCAGGGTGACCATGATATCGGTCTGGCTGTCCTCGATCTTGTGGGCCAGGGTGCGCTCGGCATCCAGTGGCGAGTAGTTGACTACCGTTCCGCCCGCGCGAAGCACGCCAAGGAAGGCGATGAAATGGTGGGGGCAATTGGGCAGATACAAACCCACATGCACGCCGGGACCCACGCCCAGCTTCTGGAACCCGCACGCGGCCCGAGCCACCAGGTCAGCCAGTTGTCGATAGCTGAGTTTGTGGCCCAGGAAGTCGATGGCCGGGTTATCCGGAAACTCGGATACCGCCGCGTCCAGCAGTTCCCAGACCGGTCGCGGTTCCAGGGAAGCGTCCCAACGAACGTTTCCGGGGTAAGACTTCAACCAGCGTAGCTCTGTATTCACAATCGACTCCCGTAACCATCTGTTCCTGTTTGCACCTTTGGGTCAAAACTAGCGCGCCGGTGCCTTGTCGGGAACACATATCCATTGCGCATATAGGCAAGCATAGCCGGCAGTGGCGAAGGGCAGCCCGATGCGCGATAGACGTTCATTTTGCAACAGGCATTTCCCATGGCAGCTATTGCCTGGAGGCCCCGCAACGGCTATACAGGACAGCTATTTGTCCGACTGAGACCCTCCATGCGCAAGCGTCTTGTTCCAGTACTGATCATCGCTCTCGGCGTGATTGGATTTATCGTTCTGAAAGCGACCCGTTCAGTGCCGGAACCGGTCACGCCACAAGAACGCAGCTGGCGGGTAGAGACGTTGCAGATTCAGCCCGATGCGTTTCAGCCCAGCCTGACCCTTTACGGTCAACTGGAGTCGCCCCTGCGCTTCACCAGCATGGCGCCGATGGCCGGACGAATTGCCCAGCTACCCGTCAGGGATGGCCAACTGGTAAACCAGGGCAGTTTGCTGGTGGCGCTGGATGATGCTGATATCGAGCCAAGGCTGCAGCAGGCCCGCGCCGAGGTGGCCGATATCGAAGCGCAACTGGCCAGCGCTCGCACCGAGCATGCCAATGACCTCCAGGCGCTGGATCTGGAGGAACGTATCCAGGCCAACGCCACGCGCGCGCTGGAACGCATGCAGCAACTGGTGACGCGGGAACTTGCGCCACGGGCGGAGCTGGAAGCCGCTACCGATGCACAGGACCGGGCGGCGCTGACGGTAGCCATCCGGCGACGCAGCATCGAAGCCTATCCAAGCCGCCTGGCCAGTCTGGAGGCGCGCCTGGAAAGTGCCACCGCTGCGCTGGACAGCATGCGCCGGGACGCTGAGCGCAGTCGTTTCAACGCCCCGTTCGACGGCGTGGTCGGCGAGGTGCAGGTGGCCGAAGGCGATCAGGTTGCAGCCAATGCGCCGCTGCTGGATTTCTATCCGTTGCACGGCATGGAGCTACGCGCAACCGTGCCGCAGATATACAGCCAAGCCCTGGTCGAAGCGTTGGCAAGGGGTGAGACACTGTCCGCGACCACCCTGGAAATGGATCCCCCTTTGCAACTGACGCTGCGCCGCATCGCCGGGCAGGCCGATGCGCGGGGTGTCGAAGCATTGTTTACGCTGGACCAGCCGCATCCCGGACTGCGGGTCGGTAACCTACTGGCTATCAGCGTTGCCCGGCCCGCCCGCGACAATAGCGTGGCCCTGCCCTACAGCGCCATTTATGGCAACCGAACCATCTACCAGTTGGTAGAAGGGCGCATGCATCGGCTGCAAATAGAACGTGTCGGCGAGATCCTGATGGAGAGTGGCGAGCGCTGGGTGCTGGTCAGTTCGTCGGATCTGGCGCCAGGTATGCAAATCATCACGACCCACCTGCCCAATGCAATGCAAGGTCTGCGGGTCGACGCCTCAGCGCCAGCTGCCACAAGCACTGCGGAGCCTGGTCGATAATGGAGCGTCCTAGCCTCGTCGGGTTCTTTGTCAGACACAAGGTAGCGGCCAATCTGCTGATGCTGGTGATGGTAGGTGCCGGGGTGCTGGGCTTGATGCGCATGAACATCCAGTTCTTCCCGACCTTCGCCCTGGATTTCGTCACGGTCAGGGTGGTGTGGAGCGGTGCCGCGGCCGAAGATGTCCAGCAGGCGATTACCCAGCCTCTGGAGGAACGCCTGCGCAGCATCGAGAACCTCAAGACGATGACCTCCACCTCAGCCCAGGGCGTCTCCAGCATTACCCTTGAATTCAACGAAGACACCGACCCAATCGTGGCGCTGGACGATGCGCGGCAACAGGTGGACGACTTCCGCAATCTGCCGGGCGATGCCGAGCGACCGGTGGTAACCCGCGTGGCGCGCTACGATCAGATAGCCAACGTAATACTCTACGGCCCCTTTACCGACCATGAACTGCGCAGCCTGGCCAATCGCCTGGAAAGCGACCTGCTGAATCGCGGAATTGACCGGGTGGAAATTCGCGGCCTGCCAACCCAGCAGATCAGCATAGAAGTGCCCAACGCCCGCTTGCGGGGACTGGGCATGTCGCTGGACCAGATTGCTGACCGGGTCGCCGCGGAGTCGCGCGACTTGCCCGCCGGCCAGGCTGGCGAGCTGGACTCGGCAAGGGAGTTGCGCGCCGTCGAACAACGCCGCGCTCCGGAGGAGTTCGCCAACCTGCCATTGCAACCAGGCGATGGGAACTATCTCCGTCTGGGCGACGTAGCGACCATTCGCCAGGAAGCCATGCGCAATCAGGGCCAGCTTTTCTACCAGGGCTTTCCCGCCGTGGAGATGGTCCTGCAGCGTGCCGAAGACGGCGACTCCCTGACGTCTGCGGCTGTTCTCAACACGTGGCTCGATGAAGTCGACGCGACCTTGCCTCCGGGCCTGGAAATCCATGTGTATGACCAGGCCTGGCAACTGATCAACGACCGCATCGGGCTGCTGGTCAGCAATGGTCTCAGCGGCTTGATACTGGTTCTGCTGCTGCTCTATCTGTTTCTGCCCGGACGGGTGGCGCTATGGGTTGCGGTGGGCATTCCGACGGCCTTTCTCGCCGCGCTTGCGGTGTTCTGGCTGATCGGCGGATCGATCAACATGATCTCGCTGTTTGCCCTGATTATGGCGCTGGGGGTGATCGTGGATGATGCCATCGTCGTCGGCGAGGATGCCGATGC
The DNA here is from genome assembly GCA_011050525.1 of Halopseudomonas xinjiangensis. Lineage (GTDB taxonomy): Bacteria > Pseudomonadota > Gammaproteobacteria > Pseudomonadales > Pseudomonadaceae > Halopseudomonas > Halopseudomonas xinjiangensis_A. The sequence continues at coordinate 39,558 of DRFO01000014.1, read as the reverse complement.
GCATTTTCGTAGCGGAGAGCATCCGAGCCGGGCCTCGGAGGGCGCCGCCAATCGCATGCTCTGGCCGGTAGTTGCCTCTTCGCTGACGACCATAGCCGCGTTCATGCCTCTGCTGATGGTAGGCGGAATCTTCGGCAATATTCTGGGGGATATCCCCATCGTGATGATCTGCATTCTCATCGCTTCGCTGCTGGAATGCTTTATCGTGCTGCCCCACCATCTGCGCAACGCTTTCAAGCCTTTAGCCCGGCAACAGAGCAACAGCCCGAGCTGGGTGCGCTCCGCCACCGGCCGTGTTGGCGCAGTGCGCAACAGCTTCGACCACTGGTTTGATGGGTTTCGCCAGGGGCGCTTCCGCCGATTCAGCGAACTGTCCCTGCGCAATCGCGGTGCAACCCTTGCCTGCGCCCTGGTCAGCGTAATCCTGAGTGTGGGCTTGATCAGCAGTGGGCGCATCGGTTTCAGCTTCTTTCCCACCCCCGAACCGCAGGTACTTAACGCCAGCGCCAATTTCGTCGCGGGGACCCCCAGAATCGAAGTGGAGCAGTTTTTGGAACATCTGCGGCAGACGCTCAATGCCACCGAAGCAGAACTGGGCGGCGATCTGATAGAAACCGCACTGGTGCGCCAGGGTGAAGTAACCGGCGCCTCCGGCATCGGCAGAATGGGCGACCAGCTAGGGTCCATCATGATCGAACTGGTGTCGCCCGATCATCGGGAGGTCCGCAATCAAACCTTCATCCGTGCCTGGCGCGAGCGCATCATCTTGCCAGCGGGTATCGAACGCCTGAGCATCACCGAGAGGGTCGCCGGACCGCCGGGCAAAGAGGTGAACATCCGCTTGACCGGTGAAGATCCGACACGCCTGAAGGAGGCCGCAGATGCGCTCGGGGTGATGCTCTCGTCGGTGGATGGCGTGCTCAGTATCGAGGATGATATGGCCTGGGGCCGAGAACAGCTGATATACAGCCTGTCTCCCTATGGCCAAGCCCTGGGCCTGAGTACCCAGAGCCTGGGCCGACAACTACGCGCGGCCTATGACGGCCGTCTCGCACAGATTTACCAGCAGCAGTCGGACGAAATCGAGGTTCGGGTGCAACTGCCCCGCGCCGAGCGTCAACAGCTCGCCAGCCTCAGCGATCTGAGCATCCGCCTGGATGACGGCCGCTTTGTGCCGCTGAATCAGGTCGCTACCTTCAGCACTAGCCAGGGTTTCGAAGCATTACGCCACGCAGAAGGACAAACCGCGGTCGAGGTTACGGCCGATCTGGACCCGACCCAGACCACAGCAGGCGTCGTGCTGGAAACAATAAGCCCAGCCCTGCCCAAGCTGGCAGCTGACTATAATGTGCGTTACAGCTTTGAAGGCCGCTCTGCGGATCAGCGCGACACCATGGCCGATATGCGTACCGGCCTGGTGATCGGGCTGTTGTTGATGTATTCGGTTCTGGTATGGGTGTTTTCCTCATGGACCACCCCCCTGATTGTCATGGCGGTTATCCCGCTGGCCTTGGTGGGAGCGCTACTGGGTCATTGGGTCATGGGATTGAACATGACCATACTGTCGCTGTTCGGCCTTTTCGGCCTGTCCGGCATCGTGGTCAATAACTCCATCATTCTGGTGAGCTTCTTTCAGCAGCAACGCAAGCTGGGCATGGCAATTAACGAAGCGCTCAGCGAAGCGGTCGTGCAGCGATTGAGGGCGGTGCTGCTTACTTCGCTGACCACCATCGGCGGGCTGCTACCGCTGCTGTTCGAGACCTCATTGCAGGCGCAGTTTCTGATACCCATGGCCACCTCCATCGCGTTCGGCCTGGGTTTTTCCACCGTTCTGGTGCTGCTGGTAGTGCCCGCGTTGCTGTCGGTGCTGGAAGGGTACAAGGAACGGAGGCTGGGCAATCGCTCCCTGGAAACGCCATAAGCGGAGGCACACCTTAAAGATGTGCCCCTCGCTGATTAGAGCTGGGAAGGGTTAGGCTGCTTTACGGTGTCGAGGGTTTTAGTGATGGCGGCCACCGCCGCGCCAATATTGCTCAGCTCGGCTGGCAGGATCATGGTGTTGTTGGTCTTGGCCAGCTTGCCGAACTCAGTAACGTACTGTTCCGCGACCCGCAGAGCCACCGCATCCTTGCCACCCTGGGTATTAATGGCTTCAGCCACCAGGCGCAAACCTTGAGCCGTGGCTTCGGCGACCAGCTCAATCTGTTTCGCCCGGCCCTCGGCCTCGTTGATCTGACGCAGCTTGTCGGCTTCGGACAGGTTGATGGTTTCCTGCTTGATACCTTCGGACACGTTGATCTTGGCCTGACGCTCGCCCTCGGACTGGGCCACCACCGCACGACGCTCCCGCTCGGCGCGCATCTGCTTTTCCAGGGCGTCAAGGATTGTCGCTGGTAGCTCAATGTCGGCGATCTCGTAACGCATCACTTTCACGCCCCACGGCCGCGCGGCCTCGTCCAGCGCCTCAACTACCTGGGTATTAATTGCCTCGCGCTCTTCGAAGGTCTTGTCCAGCACGATCTTGCCCACGACGGAGCGCAGGGTAGTCTGCGCCAATTGCATCGATGCGTAGCGATAGTCATTGATGCCGTAACTCGCTGCCTTGGGATCTACCACCTGCAGATAGATCACCCCGTTCACCACCACCTGAATGTTGTCCTTGGTTACGCAGGCCTGACGATCAACGTCTATCGCTTCTTCCTTCAGCGTGTGCTTGTAGGCGATTCGGTCAACAAAGGGGATTAGCAGGTGAAAGCCAGCGTCCAGTGTCTTGGTGTATTTACCCAGCCGTTCCACCACATAAGCCGACCGCTGAGGCACGATCTGCGCCGTTTTTGCCAAGGTAATAACAACCAGGGCCAGGAAGGCCAGTGACACCATTGTTGCGATTTCCATTTCTTTTCTCCGTGTGTAGTGAAACTAAAGTCTGGGGGCTGATCGCTGGGCGGCTACCTTGAGAAGGATGCCCCGGTGCGACAGGACCCATGCTGCATCGCCGGCCTTGAGCGGCTCTTCGGATTCAGCGTCCCATTTGGCACCATTGAGCTGCACATCGCCATGACCCTGTTCGAAGTCGGTCAGCACCTTTACCCGGGCGCCGACAAGATCTCCCGCGTCTGGCTCGCTGGTGGCTCGATCAGAAACATCGCCCCGCAGCCAGCGCTTGAAGTGCCTACGCAGTGCAAACAGCGCCAATGAGCTTACCAGGGCAAAGCACAACAACTGCGCTGCGATCCCATCAAGCAGGCCAAAGAACGTCAGCCCGCCTACAACCAGGGCGCCGATGCCGAAAAAAATTGCCACTATTCCAGGCGCCATGAGTTCGGAGACCAGCAGCCCCAGACCCAGTACCAACCAGAAACCGTAACTGCTGATTATCCCAGCCATATCCATAGATAGATCCCTCTGATGAACCCCTGCGGGCGGCGCAACTCAATCCGCAGACTAACAGATTGCTCGAACCGACGGGAGCCAACCCACGATTGCAGCGCAGCAGACACACACCCTCTACGCAGGCAAGGAGTGAACCTCCATTCGTCGGATAATTAAAATGAATAAGATCATGCCAGAGCGGGTGACTTAAAGGTCATTTTCCATACATAACAGTCAATCTCTTTCTCCGAGGATTGTCATCTGTTCTTAACAAAAAGCTGTGTCTATGCTCCCCGGAGCGTGCTCATAGCGAGCAGCAGTCGCATAACAAAAATAACACCTAGACACAGGAACGCCTATGTACTCCAAGACGCGTATATCCCTTGCGCTGGGGCTTGTCGCCTCGGTCGCTGTCTGTAGCCAGGCCCAGGCCAACTACACCCAGACCCAGTATCCCATCGTTCTGGCCCACGGCATGCTGGGCTTCGACAGCATCCTGGGGATCGATTACTGGTTCGGCATCCCCGCCGCCCTGCGCAGGGACGGCGCCCGCGTATATATCACCGAGGTCAGCCAGCTCGACACCTCCGAGAAGCGCGGCGAACAGCTGCTGCGCCAGGTGGAGGAAATCGTGGCCATCAGTGGCAAACGCAAGGTCAACCTGATTGGCCACAGCCACGGTGGTCCCACCATTCGGTATGTCGCCGCGGTGCGGCCCGATCTGGTGGCGTCGGTTACCAGCGTCGGCGCCCCGCACAAGGGATCCAAGACGGCTGACTTCATACGTAATGTACCGCCGGGCTCAGCCGGTGAAGCGGTCGTGGCGGGCATCGTCAATGGTCTCGGCTCGCTGATCAATTTCCTTTCGGGCAGCCGGTCGACCAGTCCGCAGAATGCCCTCGGCGCGCTGGAGTCGCTGAACTCCCAGGGTGCGGCCCGCTTCAATGCCCGCTTCCCCCAAGGCATACCCACATCGGCCTGCGGTGAAGGGGCTTACAAGGTAAACGGGGTGCGCTACTACTCCTGGGGCGGTACCAGCCCGCTGACCAACGTATTCGACGTATCGGACATCCTGCTGGGCGCCTCGGCCGTACCCTTCGGTTTCGAAGCCAATGACGGTCTGGTCGGACGCTGCAGCTCGCATATGGGCATGGTGGTCAGGGACAATTACCGGATGAATCATCTGGACGAGGTAAACCAGACCTTCGGCCTGACCAGCATATTTGAAACCAATCCGGTGTCGGTTTACCGCCAACATGCCAACCGGCTGAAGAACGCAGGTTTGTAATCACCGGCCGACCCGAAAGGGTCGGCCTGCCTTTGTCCGCAAGCTTGGGTCTCGCTATGAAAGCGCTTGTTTACATTCCATTTCTGGCAAGCACGCTGTTGCTGGGCTGGTATCTCATTAGCCCCGATGGCGTCACGCCGCAAGCCGAATCACTGGTACGGGCACCTGCTGCGCCAGCGGATGCGCAGGTCAGTCCATTGCCCACTCGGTCCACCGTGTCAGCGCCCTCTGCCGCTGTTACAGCGGAGCCTCCCTCGCTGCGCGGCACCGACATAGATGGCACCCTGGAAACCGATACCCAGGGCAATCTCGTCATCACTGGACAGATACGCAATCTGTTCGATTATTTTTTCAGCACGGTCGGCGAGGTCAGCTTCGGGGAAGCCGCCCATCGGATTCGCGCCTATCTCGCAACGCGTTTACCAGAGCCCGCTTTAGCGCAGGCCGAGGCGCTCCTGCAGAATTACATCGATTACAAGGCCGCCGTTGCCGAACTGGAAAACGAGTTTCCGGTGATAGCAGACCTGGATGCCATACAACGCCGAGAAGAGGCGGTACAGCGGCTACGTGCCAGCCTCTTCAGCCGCGAGGCCCATGCGGCATTCTTTGCCTCCGAAGAGGTATATAACAGTTTCACCATGGAGCGTATGGCAATTCTGCGCGATGAAACCCTGGCGGAAGACGAGAAATCCCGACTGATCGAGGCCCTGCGTCAGGAACTGCCTGACGACATGCAGGATCTGCTGGTGCCTCAGTTGCATCAAACCCTGAGCGCACAGACCGCGGCTTTGCAAGCCGAGGGTGCCGGGCCGGGGGAAGTGCGCCGGTTACGCATGTCATTGGTCGGGCCCGAAGCAACCGGCCGACTGGAATCGCTGGATCACCAGCGCCAGCAGTGGCAGCAACGTCTGGACAATTTTGCCAGCGAACGTCGGGCCATTCTGGATTATCCCGGCCTCGCCGATTCCGACAAGCAGGCGGCGATTCGCGACCTGATGAGCCAGCACTTCGAACCCAACGAACAGACACGGGTTGCCAGCCTGATGGTGGATGACTGAGAGCGGCTGACAGACGTTGAAACAGCTTGGCCAGCAAGATGCTGAGCGTGCGTCCATACTGGTGCTTTGCCAATCAGCTTGGGAGGCCACCATGCGCGCCGATGAATATCTCAAAAAGAAAGGACTGGACGACGACAACGAGGAGCTCAAGGACACCAGCCTCAAGGGCAAATCCCTTGAACGGGCAACCCATCCAGAAGCACCCAAAGCCGGCACGCCCCATGACTGGGAAGACTGGGAAGCCTTCAAGGCCAGCGAGAAGAGAAAGGAAGAAGCCGGGACCAAGGATTGAGAACGCTACCGGTGCGTACGGCTGGTCTCGGCGCCTTGCTGCTCGTCGCCTGGAATACCGCGGCCGCTCAGTTGGTAACGGCCCCCCAGGACATTATTGAATGGGAGGTCCGGGAGTTTTCCGGTGCGACCCGGTACCGGCTGGAAACCGATGACGGGCAGGCGGTCGTGAAGGCCGAGTGCCAAAACGGCGCGTCGGCCCTGTATCACCAGTCAACGGTAGACCTGACCACTACTCCGGTTCTGCAATGGAGCTGGGGGGTTTCAGGCGTCTTTTCAGGCATCGATGAGACCAGCAAAAGCGGCGATGACTATCCGGTACGCCTGTATGTCGTCAAGGATGGGGGCTTGTTGCCCTGGCGCACCAAAGCGGTGAACTACGTCTGGGCCAGCAATCAGCCGCAGGGAACAGGCTGGGCCAACCCTTACGCAAGTCAGGCCTGGATGCTGGCCCTACAGAGCGGCGTGCCGGAACAGCCTGGTGCCCTGGTTATCGAACAACGCAACGTGCGCGCAGATTTTCTCGCCTTGCATGATGTGGATCTGACCAGTATCGACGGCATCGCCATCATGACTGACTGTGACAACAGCGGTCAGCCCATTGAAGGTTGGTATGGAAGCATACGCTGGCTACCGGCTACTTCTTCATCCACACGTCGTTAAGCAGGATATATTGCCCCTCGGCGGTGCGCTCGATAGCTTTCTTGCCGGCAATCGACTCCACGTCCCGCGGCTGAATCCCGTTTTCTCGAGCCAGACGCTGGTATTCGCTACGCCTGGCCTGATTGATCTGCTCGGCGATCTCGGCAGCATTGCCCCCAGGCGTTACGACGCCCAGGTAGCCGTCCGGTCGCTCGCCCAGGTAGCCTGCACTTTTGGCCGCCGGTAACGCCGCCATGGCTTCGTTCAGACTCAACGCCATCGCTGGCATGCTCATCGCCAATGCCAACAGCAGACCGCCCAGTCGAATAGTCATACGCATGCCTTTCTCCTTCTAGAACAAGCCGCTGGATTCGCTGAACAGCTCATCCAGTTGCTTGTCCACCTTGATATAGATCTCATGCTGAATTTTTACGTTCAGGTTGATATTGATTGGTTCGCTGGGTGCAGCCAACTGCACAGTCGGCGTGCACCCCGCTAATATCACCACAGCCGCCGCTGATAACAGACGCCAACGCATGTGGCCTCTCCTTCTCATGGTTTCAGGCGCCGCTGCAACAAGCGTTCCTGCACCCGTTTCTGAATAATGTCGCTTACTTGTCCGCTCAGTTGAAGGCTGGCAAGCAAGGCGGGTATGTCTTCTTCCAGGCGAATATTGAAGTGCACCGGTCGACCTTTTTGCAGATCGGGATTGCTGCCCTCCAGACGCAGGCCGAGTATGAGCATACCCTCCTCGCCGTAGTCAACCTCGCTTGACAGCACCGTATAGCGGAAATCATCCAGCGCCAGGGCCACCTCCCGCATGCCTGGGTTGCTTTGGGCCAGCTCGGTAAGCTTCTGCGAACGGTACTGGAGCACGCCGCCCGGCTGCCGCGCCTGCACTGCGCCCCCCTCGATCTGTAGTGTGCCGTCGGTAAGGGACACCGGAAGACGTCCGTCCAGCGTTCCACGGCCACTTAGCCCTTGCGCTGGATAGATCTCGAAAAGGCTGGCCAGTTCGAGCCCCTCCATGGCGACGGTCAGGTCGAGGGTCGTCTCGCCCAGATCCAGTACACCCGGTTCCAGGCTTAACTGGCCACCCAAGAGCGCCATGCTGGCCCGCTCGATATCCAGGCTGCCGTTGGCAAAGTCATTGACCGATCCCCGATAAGCGCCGCTAAATCTAACCGGACCGATGGGTATGCCAGTATCCAGTGCCGCCACGTCCAGCCCGGGCGTCGTCAGTGTCAATTGGTCGTTGCGCAGGTTGATCAGCAACGCAAAGGTCAGACCTTCAAAGGTCGCGCGATCATAGATTCCAGCGACACCCGCGACCTGTACGCGACCCGTAAGCTCATCCAGAGCCGGTCCGCCAGAGACTTCGAAACGCCCGCCTACCCTGCCGGTGCCAAGGGAAAGCAAGGCAGGCCAGGCGGAAAACGTCGCGGCCAAGGGATTTGTCGCACGTAGAAACATTTCCTGTAAGGTGATTTCTGCCTGCCAGGCCTGCTCATGCGGCCAGGCAAAATCCGCGTCCAGTGCCAGGCCACCAGCGTTGGCCACCGAACCAGCCCAGGTCAGGCTGGCCGGACCCTGCTTGAGCTGTCCATTGACCGTCCAGCCCTGAGTTCGCAACATGGCATGCGCCAGGGCACTCGCGGTCAGTTGCATTTCAGACTCGATCTGCACGCCAGCGGGGTCGTCAAGGGGCAGGTCCAGCGTCAGCCCTGGCAACGCCAGACGCACCTCTTCACCGTGCAATCCAAGCGCCTGATCGCTAAGCTCGTCCACTGTGACAAGCGCAGCCTGCCCCAGGGTCAGCTCCAGCCGCTGCCGGGTCAGTAGCCCTTCGAGCGGCCAGACCAGGCGAAATCCCGTTAGCACCGTACCAGCCAGTTCCAGTTGCTGACTGCTGATAGTCACACCGCCCTGTTCCAGCTGAATCTGCCAGGCAGGCCGGCTGATGACGTTCAGACGAGCCTGGATCTCAGCGTCCACCGGCCCTTCTACCGAGGCATGCAAGCCCAACGGAATACTGTTGAGCCAGCTCAGCTGCGTAACGGGGTCGGGTTGCACTTCGACGGTCAGGGCGACGGGGCGCAGGTCGGCGGGCATGTCATCCAGCAACGCCAGCGTCGGCTGCTCTATGCGTATCTGGCCGGCGCCCTGACGCAACAACCATTGCCCTTGATTCCCTTCAAGCTCAATACTCGCAGCGCCCTGAACATGCCCAATCTGCCGCAACGGCCAGGGCCTGGGCAATGATATCCGAGCATTAAGCGCCACCGTTCCTTCCAGCAAATCGAGCAGCTTATCAGGCGGTTTTCCCGGCACCAGGGACCACTGGGCGTCGATCTTCCCTCCTTCAGGGAGCCTGTCAAAGGGCAGCGCGCCGGGGTTTAGCCAGGGCTCGATCAGGGTCAGCAGCCAATCCGAGGGAGGCCATCCGGGTACGGTCAGCCGGCCCTCCCAGCGCATTGCCTTGCCCGTCCCGCTCCAGAGATGGTGCAATTGCAGCGCTGGGCTATCGGCCACTTCCACTTCGCTGTTGAGCTCAACCCGCCCAGCGGCGCGGTTTAGGTCGGTGGTCCATACCAGGGTCTGGCCGTCTGCCTGGAGGTTGATTTCTGCCGTTACCCTTCCGGTTTCCGGTGAATGGCGCAGGCTAGCGTGACCTACCAACGTACACCGTTGGTCCTGGCAGGGAACGCCTAACTGAAAGGACTCGACAGCCATCCGGTGCGGTAGCCAGGTGAGCGCGCTGAACCAGTCGGCGGGATCGGTCTCTTTATGTAGTTCAGCGTCGGCGTCGGGGGGTGCGCCACTGGCGGAATCACCCAAGCCAGCCCCGGGTTGCTGATTGACAGGAGCGTCTTCTGGCTCCCAATCCATATCCAGTTCGCCAATATTCAACACCTGCAGCTTCGGACCCGAACGCCAGATCAGAGCCACCCGCAGATCCTTGACGGAAAACTGCATCTGGCCCTGCCCTGCGTTATACAAACCGGTAACCTGAGCGACGCTCAACTCGCGGCCCGACCACCGGACGCCTTGCCATTCAAGTTGCTCGACCCCGGCCTCCAGCAGCATCCGCTGGGCTGTCTGAACCGCAAAAAATCCGGCCAGCATCAACAATGCCACAACTACGATCAGGATCCGGAACGCAGTCCGCATCAGCTATTCTCCCCATTGCTTTGAGGTCAGGTTAGCATGCGCCATAGTGTTGCCTTGAAAATACCCGCCCGCTTTCCAGATAGAGATGGATGAGATGAACGCATCGTCAAGGACCCGCCTCACCCGCCGCAGACGTCGGCCGTTTCGTGCCCTGCTGATAATTTTCCTGCTGATCTGGGCGGCTCTGGCCATCTACCAGGCAAACAAACCCTTGCCCCAGGGGTTTTCGGTTGAAGGGCCACTCCGGCCGGCGAACGACCTAGCCATATTGATAGACCAGACCTACGTATCTGCGGCAGGGGAGCAGGTCAGCGAGCAGGAGATATTCGATGAAATTTTCAGGCTGATCGAACAGGCCCGACAGTTGGTGGTGGTCGATATGTTTCTGTTCAACGAATTCGCCAGCGAAAACAGTTATCGCCCACTGACCGAACAACTGACCAGCGCCTTGCTCAAGGCCCAGAACCGCAATACTGACATTCAGGTGCTGCTCATCACCGATCCGTTCAATCATTTGTACGGCGGCCTGGAAGCAGCGCACCTGCAGCAGCTGAGCGAGGCTGGCGTGCAGGTCATTTCAACCGACGTGAATCGTCTGCCGGCGTCCAACCCCCTCTGGTCAGGTTTCTGGCAACTTTGCTGCAGCCTGATCGGCAACAGCACCGAAGGCGGCTGGCTGCCCAATCCCGTGGGCGATGGGAAGGTCACGCTGCGGACCTACCTGCGGCTGCTGAATTTTCGTGCCAATCATCGAAAAACGCTGGTAGTCGACCAGGGGGACGACTGGGTCGGCCTGGTAACATCGGCGAACCCGCATGATGCCAGCAGCCAGCACACCAACAGCGCCATCCGCTTCAGCGGCCCTGCTGCGCTGGACTTGCTGGAAACCGAACGCGCCGTGCTGGCCATGTCGGGCAGGAGCGTTGGCGCCAGTTGGCCCGAACCACCAGCGGCCCCGGCCACGTCGCCCGCTGACGCTGTGCAGGTGCTCACCGAAGGGGCTATTCAGACGGCCCTGCTGGACATGATCGAAACAGCCAATCCCGGTAACCGTCTGGATATCGAAGTGTTCTATCTTTCTTCACGGCAGATCATAGACGCATTGATTGAGGCCCACGGGCGCGGCGCACTGGTAAGAGTTTTACTCGACCCTAACCGAGACGCCTTTGGCCGCAAAAAGATCGGTATCCCTAACCGTCAGGCGGCCTGGGATCTGCACAAGGAAGGCATTGAAGTACGTTGGTGCCATACCGAGGGTGAACAATGCCACCGCAAATGGGTGCGCCGCGATGGGCCGGAAGGCCAGGCGGAGCTCATTGTCGGGTCAGCCAATTTTACCCGTCGCAACCTGGATAATCTGAACCTGGAAACCAGCGTGCGCGTGGTCAGCCAGCAGGGCCATCCAGCTATCGATACCGCTCGCAGCCAGTTCGAGCAGGCATGGATGAATGCTGACGGTAAACAGTACAGCCTGCCCTATAAGGCGTTTGCCGATCACTCCCAGCTCAAATACGTCTTGTATCGAGTGATGGAAGCGACCGGCATGTCCAGCTTCTGACAACCATGTCGCTCAGGACAGCTCGGCAAAGCATTTGGCGATGATATCCATCCCAGCCTGCACCTCAACATCCGTGGCAGTCAGCGGCACCAGGATACGGATCACGTTGGCGTACTGGCCGCACGAAAGCAGGATAAGGCCTTTTTCGCGGGCCTTGGCCACCACCTGAGCAGTCAGTTCTGCATCGGGCCTGCCTTCAGCGGTGAACAGCTCGCAGGCAACCATGGCGCCAGGGCCGCGTACATCGCCGATACGCTTGTCCGTAGCGGCGATCTCGTCCAGCCGACCACGAATCAGCTCTCCGAGTGTCCGGCTGCGCGCCAGCAGATTTTCTTCCTCGAACACTTCAAGCACAGCCAGGGCTGCCGCGCAGGCCAGCGGACTACCCGCATAGGTGCCCCCCAGACCGCCCGGTGCGATGGCGTCCATCACTTCGTCCCGACCACAAACGCCGGCCAGGGGAAAGCCACCGGCAATCGATTTGGCAAAGGTGGTCAGGTCGGCTGCCACACCGGTTTGCTCCATGGCAAAAAAAGTACCAGTGCGGCCAGCGCCGGACTGCACTTCATCCGCTACCAGCAGAATTCCGTGCAGATCACAGAGCGCGCGCAGGCGCTGCATGAATGCCGGGCTGGCTACATAAAATCCGCCCTCACCCTGCACTGGCTCGATAACGATCGCGGCGATGTCGCGCGGCTCGGCGTCGTTCTTGAATATGCGTTCGATGCTGGCGATCGATTCATCTTCGCTAACGCCATGCAGCGGGCAGGGGAATAATGCGCGGTATACGCCACCCGGCATCAGCCCCATGCCGGAGGAGTAGGGCATGACCTTGCCGGTCATGGACAAGGTCATCATGGTCCGGCCATGGTAGCCACCGGTGAAGGCGATGACGCCGGCTCGCCCCGTCGCAGCGCGGGCGATTTTGACCGCGTTCTCCAGCGCTTCGGAGCCGGTGGTTACCAGCAGGGTTTTCTTCTCGAAATCCCCGGGCACCAGCCTATTGAGCTTTTCGCATAACTCGACGTAAGGCTCGTAGGCCAGCACCTGAAAACAGGTATGGGTGAACTGATCCATCTGCCGACGCACCGCTTCGACCACCTTCGGGTGGCGATGGCCGGTGTTCAACACCGCGATGCCGCCGGCAAAATCGATATACTGACGACCCTCGACGTCCCACACCGTAGCGTTTTCGGCGCGCTGGGCAAAAATTTGATGGATCTGGCCCACGCCGCGAGCGACCGCGTTGTGCCGGCGCTGCATCAGGGAATCGTTGGTTTTGTTCATGGCTAGATGCCTCGGTTAGTGGGAAGAAATCTGCCCGGATTCACCGGATGTCAGATCCCACCCAGACACAGATATTTGATCTCGACGTACTCGTCGATTCCGTATTTGGATCCTTCGCGGCCCAGCCCAGAGGCCTTCATACCGCCGAAGGGCGCAAGCTCGGTGGAAATCAGACCCGTGTTGATGCCCACCATGCCGTACTCCAGCGCCTCGGCGACACGAAACACGCGGCTCAGATCGCGGGCGTAAAAGTACGCTGCAAGCCCGAACTCGGTATCGTTGGCCTGACGCACCACATCCTCCTCGTCGGAGAACCGGAACAAGGGCGCCAGCGGACCGAAGGTTTCCTCACGGGCAACCAGCATGCTGCTATCGACTCCACTGAGGATAGTCGGCTGGAAGAAAAAGCCGCCGAGATCGTGCGGCTTGCCGCCGATCAGAATCTGCGCGCCCTTTTCCGTGGCATCTGCCAGATGGCGTTGCACCTTGGCGACCGCTTCGGCATTGATCAGCGGTCCGGTGGTGATATCGATACCCGTCCCGTCGCCGACCTTGAGCTTTTTCACCGCCTCGGTCAGCTTGGTCGCGAAGGCGTCGTAGACGCTGTCCTGAACATAGATTCGGTTGGCACAGACACAGGTCTGACCGGCGTTGCGATATTTGGAAATCATCGCTCCTTCCACCGCCGCGTCCAGATCTGCATCGTCAAATACGATAAAGGGCGCATTCCCACCCAGCTCCAGTGACAACTTTTTCAGGCTCGGTGCGCACTGCTCCATCAGCTTGATACCGACGCCCGTCGATCCGGTAAAGGAGAGCTTGCGTACGATGGGGTTGGCACAAAGCTCACCGCCGACTTCCCGCGAGCGGTCCACGTCAGCGGTGATCACGCTGAACAGCCCTGCCGGAAGGCCGGCCTGCTCAGCCAGGGCGGCCAGTGCCAAAGCGGAAAAAGGCGTTTGCGGGGCGGGCTTCAATACCATCGCGCAACCGGCAGCCAGCGCCGGCCCGACTTTGCGGGTAATCATTGCGGCCGGGAAGTTCCAGGGGGTAATCGCCGCGGTGACGCCAACCGGCTCCTTTTGCACCAGGATGCGCTTGTCGGGCTGATGCCCAGGAATCACATCGCCGTAAACGCGCTTGGCTTCTTCGGCGAACCATTCGAGGAAGGAAGCCGCATAGGCAACTTCGCCCCGCGCTTCGCCCAGGGGTTTCCCCTGCTCGGCGGTCATGATTCGCGCCAGATCTTCCTGATGTTGCATCATCAACTCGAACCACTTGCGCAGCACCGCAGCCCGTTCCTTCGCCGTACGCTTGCGCCACGCTGGTTGCGCGGCCTGGGCTGCGACAATGGCGCGGCGGGTTTCGCCGCTGCCCATGTTCGGCACACTGCCGATTCGCTCCCCGCTGGCCGGGTTGCGGATGTCCGTGCGCGCGCCCTGATCAGCCTCGCACCAGTGACCATCAATATAGGCTTGTTGACGAAACAGATCGGAAGCACGAAGTTCCATGGGGAATCCTCTTGTTGTCGGCAAACCCAGTCACGCCGAGGCGTAACGCATTTGCAACATAGATGTTTGATATTTCAAACATGCTAAAGCCCGCAGCGCATGCAGGCAAGACCCCCACCAAAAAGAAAGCTGCAAACGGTTTATCGCAGTAGCCCGCGGCTAGCCTGAGTGATCAGGCTGCCGTTTCATTTTCGAATAATTCAGTTGGCCCGTGCTGATCTGCTTCAAGCAGGCCGGCCACACGTTGCAGACTAGCCAGCAGCATCAGTTGCTCCCAGTCGGCCAACCTGCCAAAGCGGTCAAGAAATTGGGTAGGCAGCAATGCCGGCTCAGCCTGTATGGCGGCCTGTCCCTTCTCGCTCAACGCCAGGTGCACCTTTCGCTTGTCGCTCTTGCTGCGAATTCGCTGAAGCAACTCTCGGTTCTCCAGGCGGTCAATGATAGTACTGAGGGTCGCCTGCGAGACGCTGACCTGCTTGGCCAGGTCGCCCAGCGTGCCTTCACCCATGGCTTTGATGCTGTGCAGAATCAGCAGTTGAATAGGCGTCAGGCCACTATGCCGACCAAGCCGTTTGGCGTGAATTTCACTGGCACGCTGCAGGCGCCTGAGTGAGAGATATAGATCGTGCATCATGTACATAGCGTTTGGCTCCCAGCGGCACACGCATTTGAGGAACAGCATTTTGCCACAAAGTCTAAATATTACAGTAGTAACTAGATTTGACGGCATCAGCGTAAAATAACCAGCTTGTAAGGCTTGTAATGCGGCCTGAAAGCCAGCTCAAGGCCTTAACATTACACCTAACTTACTTTGACATCAAAATAGTTGGCTGATTTAATTGTTCATCTTTTTTGAAATCGGTCATGCACCCTGGCCGGAAACGTCACCTTTCCTACAGGACGGACGACACTATGTGTGGAATTGCTGGAGAATTCCGATTCGACGGATCATCTGCCGAAATGGGCGCCGTAGAACGCATCACCCAACATATGATCAATCGGGGGCCTGACAGCGTTGGTCTCTGGTCCCAGGGCCCGGTAGGGTTCGGCCATCGCCGACTGAAGATCATGGACCTGCACGAGGCCTCCGGTCAGCCCATGGTAGACGCCGAACTGGGGCTTTCCCTGGTTTTCAACGGCGCCATCTACAATTACCCGCAATTGCGCACCGAGCTGGAAGCGCTCGGCTATCGATTCTTTTCTGGGGGCGATACAGAGATCGTTCTCAAGGGCTACCACGCCTGGGGCGAGGAACTTCTGCCCCGCATGAATGGCATGTTCGCCTTTGCCATATGGGAACGTGACGGCCGTCGACTATTCCTGGCTCGTGATCGCCTGGGCATCAAGCCGCTTTACCTGAACCGCACCGGCCAGCGTTTGCGTTTCGCCTCCAGCCTGCCCGCGCTATTGCAAGGCGGCGGAGTGGATACCTCAATCGATCCGGTCGCGCTCAACCATTACCTGTCGTTCCACGCCGTGGTGCCAGCCCCTCGCACCATGCTCGCCGGCGTCGAGAAGCTGCCGCCTGCCACCTGGTTGCGGATCGAAGCCGACGGCTCTCAGCAGCAGGTCTGCTGGTGGAACCTGGAATACGGTGCCCGTGCTGACGAACAGGACCTGAACTTTGATGACTGGCAAGACCGTGTGCTGGACAGCCTGCGCGCCTCGGTCAAGCGCCGTAACCTCGCAGCGGTCGACGTGGGTGTGTTGCTTTCGGGCGGTGTCGACTCCAGTCTGCTGGTCGGCCTGCTACGCGAAGCCGGGGCAGAGAAGCTGAAGACCTTCTCCATCGGTTTTGCCGATGTGCATGGCGAAGCTGGCAACGAGTTTCAGTATTCGGATCTGATCGCCAAGCATTTCGCCACCGACCACGACCAACTGATGATCCCTGAACAGGAGATCCTCAGCGAACTGCCGAATGCCTTCAAGGCGATGAACGAGCCGATGGTCAGCCACGACTGTATTGCCTTTTTCCTGCTTTCGAGGGAGGTCTCCAAGCACTGCAAGGTGGTGCAGAGCGGCCAGGGCGCCGATGAGATTTTTGCTGGGTATCACTGGTATCCGAAGGTGAACGAGGCGTCCGATCCGCTGGACGCCTACAAAAAGGCCTTTATGGATCGTGATTATGACGAATATCGCCAGACGGTGATGCCTTCCTGGGCGAAGCATGATTATGCCGGCGAGTTCGTGCGCGACCATTTTGCAATGCCTGGCGCCAGCAGCGGACTGGACAAGGCCATGCGCCTGGATACCACGGTCATGCTGGTGGACGACCCGGTGAAGCGAGTCGACAACATGACCATGGCCTGGGGACTGGAAGCACGCGTGCCTTTTCTTGACCACGAAGTGGTCGAGCTGGCCGCGCGGGTACCCGGCAGGTTCAAGCTCCCCGACGAGGGAAAATACGTGCTCAAGGAAGCGTCGCGCAAGGTCATCCCTGCGGCGGTGATCGACCGGCCCAAGGGCTACTTTCCGGTGCCGGGCCTCAAGTATCTGGAAGGCAGTACCCTGGACTGGGTCAGCGAAGCGCTGACCAGCCAGAGGGCCCGTGATCGGGGCCTGTTCAATATGGAATACGTCGACACACTGCTCACCGAACCCAAGGCTCATATCACCCCACTGCGCGGCTCCAAGCTCTGGCAACTGGCTGTGCTGGGCCTGTGGATGGATGCGCACGGGCTCTGATTATTTTGCACTTTCGGCACCCGTGGCGGTCTGGTTTGGACCGCCGGATGTTTTATCGCGCTCTGTAAAAGAGGAACGCCTCCGAATGACCAAACATCACCATCCAGACCAGCACCGGCTTCAGCGCGGCCAGGCGCCGACCTATGAAAGCATGCGAGCCGGACACGCCCAGCAGGGCGCGACGGACGACAATTCACCCGCAAGCGTCGCCATCGAATGTGGCTGGGGACGCCTGCTGATCGGGCAAACCTTTTCCGATTACGAGGTGCTAGCCAACGCGCTGCTCAATGAGCGGCCAGGCGAGCGCGATATTGCACTTTACGTTGCCGACCCCCAGGTCGTGTTGTCCTTTGCACCCCAGCACCTGTTTCTGGATCCGTCCGACACCCTGCGGTTGCGGTTCAGCGACTACCGCCCGCCACGGGGCGCACCCCGCGGATTCGTCATTCGTCGGCCCCAGGATGAGGCAGACTGGAACGCCATAAACGTGCTTTACGGAACGGCAAATATGGTCAAGGTGGACCCGACGCGGATTACCGCGCGCGAGGAAGGCGGGCCGAGTTACTGGCTGGCCGAAGATGACGACAGCGGCGAAATAATCGGCACCGTAATGGGCCTGAACCACGCCAGGGCGTTTCACGACCCGGAAAAAGGCTCGAGTCTTTGGTGTCTGGCCGCCGCCGGACAAACACTGAGAGTCGGAGTGGGCGAGGCGCTGGTGCGCCATCTTGTCGAATACTTCATGAGCCGCGAGTGCAGCTATCTTGACCTGTCGGTGCTGCATGATAACCAGCAGGCGAAGGCACTGTACCGCAAGCTGGGCTTTCGCAAGCTGCGGACCTTTGCCATCAAGCGCAAAAACAGCATCAATCAGTCGCTGTTTATCGGTCCGGATACCGACCGGGAGCTGAACGCCTACGCCCGCATAATTACCCGGGAAGCACGCCGCCGCGGTATCGAGGTAAAGGTACAGGATGCCCAGGCCGCCATCTTCGAGCTCACCCAGGGCGCACGCCGCATCCGTTGCCGTGAGTCACTCAGCGACCTGACCAGCTCCGTGAGCATGACGCTGTGCCAAAACAAGAAGATGACGCATCGCGCGCTACAACGCCACGGCCTCTCGACCCCGACATTTCAACTTGCGGCCGACGAGCAGGCCAATGCGGCCTTCCTCGCCGAACACCAGGCGGTGGTGGTCAAGCCAAACGACGGCGAGCAGGGCCAGGGCGTGGCTGTCGATATACGTGACCCCAGGGAGTTGGAGGAAGCCATTACCGCGGCCCGCCACTTTGACAGTCAGGTTTTGCTGGAAAGCTATCACCCCGGCCAGGACCTGCGGATACTGGTTATCAACTACGAGGTGGTGGCCGCTGCCATTCGCCGCCCGGCTGAGATTTGTGGCGATGGCGCAAAAACCATAAGCGCGCTTATCGAAAAGCAGAGCCGCCGTCGACAGGCCAGTACCAGCGGCGAAAGCAAAATCCCCATGGATGCCGAAACACAACGCACGGTTGAATCACAGGGATATTCTCTGGATGATGTGCTTCCAGCTGGCCAGGCAATGTTCGTAAGGCGCACGGCCAATCTGCATACCGGCGGCATTCTGCTGGATGTTACCGAGATCCTGCATCCGCGTTTGAAACAGGATGCTGTACGGGCCGCTGAGGCATTGGAAATCCCGGTGGTGGGCCTGGACTTCATGGTCCCCGCTGCAGACCAGCCGGACTATGTCATCATTGAAGCCAACGAACGGCCTGGGCTGGCCAACCATGAGCCACAGCCCACAGCAGAACGCTTCATCGATCTGCTCTTCCCGCTCAGCCGTACCCATCCGTGAGCGGGGGCAAACGGAGGTCATTAATGCACTATAGTCACCAAGGCCCCGACATGGCCTTTCTCGAAGGCACCCTGCTGGAAATGCTGGCGATTCCCTGCCCGACCGGTTTCACCGACGGCATAGTCCGGTATGTCTCGGAGCATCTGGATGCAATGGGCGTCTCGCACGAACTGACCCGGCGCGGCACCATTCGCGCCACCATCAAGGGCAAGCAAAGCAGCCCTGACCGCGCGATCGCTGCGCACCTGGATACCATTGGCGCAATGGTCCGAGGCATCAAACCCAACGGGAGGCTCGAACTGGCTCCTATCGGGCACTGGTCCAGCCGCTTCGCCGAGGGCAGCCGCGTGAGCATTTTTGGAGATCATGGCTGCCTGCGCGGCAGCGTGTTACCGCTGATGGCCTCCGGGCACGCCTACAACGAAGGGGTGGATAACCTGCCGGTGAACTGGGACACGGTAGAATTGCGGATTGATGCCGTTACCACCAGCTACGCAGAGACCGTAGCGCTGGGTATCCATGCTGGCGATTTTGTGGCCTTCGATCCGCTCCCGGAATTCACCGAAAACGGCTATATCAGTTCCCGTCATCTGGACAACAAGGCCGGGGCCGCCGCACTGCTCGCCGCCATCAAGCATATTATGGAAAGCGGCGATGAACTGCCGATTGACCTTCACCCCATTTTCACCATCACCGAAGAGACTGGCACTGGCTCGGCCGGCGCGCTGCCCTGGGATGTGAGCGAGTTTGTCGGGGTCGATATTGCTCCCTCGGCTCCCGGCCAAAGCACCAGCGAGCACGCCGTTACGCTGTGCATGCAGGACTCCGGTGGGCCCTATGATTACCACCTGACGCGTCATCTGCTCAGCCTCTGTCATCGCGACGAGATCCCGGTACGTCGGGATCTGTTTCGCTATTATCATAGCGATGCTGAGGCGGCGATCCGCTCAGGCAACGATACGCGCACTGCCCTGGTTGCCTTCGGTACCGACGCCACGCATGGATATGAGCGTACGCACCGCGACAGCCTGGAGGCAATCACCCGACTCCTGACCGCCTATGCCTACAGCCCGCCGGTCTTCGAAGACGACAAATGCCACGACGCGCCCCTGGAAAACTTCCAGCGGCAGCTCTCGCCGGACGCGATATCGGCCAGTGATACACCCCTTCCACCACTGGAGCGGGCCTATGCCCACGAAAGCTTCAACGGTGAGCTGAAAGGGATCAAGAACGTACAAAACAGCAAAAAAACAAAAAAACCGAAAAAATGAAGCGCGACGGCCATGCCGAATCTATGAACCGGCACGGCATGCCCCGCTCACTGACTGAGACTGCCACCCACAATGAACAGATTCTCTGGCTACACCCTCTGCGGGCTGGTTACTTTTGCCGCACCCCAATTGATCCTGGCACAGGACAACCAGCTCAGCTTGCCGGCGCAGGTCGTGCTGGGTAGCGAAAGCGGCACAAACGACACCAGAATTCCCTTGGCCAGAACGACTCTGGACAGCGAGCAGCTGAGTCCGCAAAACCTGGGGGCCAACGTATCCGAATCCCTGCAGCGCGTTCCGGGAATCGTAGCGCTGAACCGCCAGAACTATGCCCAGGATCTGCAGATTTCCTCGCGCGGTTTTGGCGCCCGAGCCGCCTTTGGCGTGCGCGGCGTGCGTCTGGTACAGGATGGCATTCCGCTGACGATGCCGGACGGCCAGGGCCAGCCGGCGCTATTCGATCTGGACAGTCTGCAACGCATAGAGGTCTTGCGCGGGCCGCTGACCACCCTTTATGGCAACGCCTCGGGGGGCATCATCCAGGGATTTACCGGTGAGGCGCCCTTCTACCCTACGCTGGACAACCGTACCGCGATAGGTAGCGATGGGCTGTGGCGCTCGCGCTTGCGCTATGGCGGGCAGCACGGCGACCTGAACGTCAGCGCCAACCTGTCCAGGCTGGAAACCGATGGTTTTCGCGAGCATAGCGACACCCGGCGCGACCTGGCCAATCTGCGCCTGGGCTGGGACATTGACGACGCCTCCAGCCTGACGTTACTGGTCAACAGCCTGGACCAGCCAGAGACCCAGGATCCGCTTGGGCTGACCGCCGCAGCGCTGCGCGAGGACCGAGAACAGGCCCTACCCAACGCCCGTCGGTTCGACACCCGCAAGACCGTGCGGCACAACCAGGCCGGCCTGAACTACGAACGGCGTCTGAGCAACGATGATCAGCTCACGGTGATGATTTACGGTGGAGAACGCTACGTCCAACAGTATCTCGCCTTCGAAGGGTCTGGGCAGTTCTCTGGGGGCGCTGTCATCGAGCTGGATCGACGCTTCGGCGGTGGTGAGCTGGGCTGGCAGCGCAATACCGAACTGTTCGGTCTGCCGGTAGAGCTGGCAGCGGGTGTTACCTATGACTACCAGGGCGAAGAGCGACTGGGCTTCGTCAACGACTTTGGCGTCAAGGGCGCGCAACAGCGCGACGAGTTCAACGCTGTGGATAGTCAGGACGTTTACCTTATCAGCACCTGGCAGCTCGATCCGCGCTGGACACTGACCGCCGGCGTGCGCCATAGCCGGCTGGAGTTCGACTCGGATGATGACTATTTCACCGATGGCCAGGACGACAGCGGAACCATAAGGTATCGCCAAACCAACCCGGCACTGGGCGTGAGCTGGCAATGGACCCCCGAGGTCAGCCTCTATGCCGCGCTGGGACAGGGCTTTGAAACGCCAACCTTCCAGGAGCTGGCCTACCGGCCCGAAGGGAGCGGCCTCAATCTCGCACTGGAATCCAGCCGCTCGCGTAACGGCGAAGTCGGTATAAAGCTGCGCCGCGAGAACACCATCGCCAACCTGGCCGTGTTCGAAACCCGGGTGGAGGATGAGATTGTCACCGGACCGGATCAGCAAGTCACCGAGCGCTCCACCTTTGTGAACGCTGGCCGCTCTACCCGCCGCGGCCTGGAACTGTCAGTTGAGCAGGGCTTTGATCATGGCATTGGCGCCTACCTGGCTTATACCTATCTCGAGGCCACCTTCGACAGCTATACGCGGGGCGATGGAGCCGACTTTTCCGGCAACGATCTACCCGGCGTGCCCCGTCACAGCCTGTTTGCCGAGCTGAGCTGGCAACCCGTCGGAACCCAATTCACCACCGCGCTGGAAGCGCAAAGCCTGAGCCAGCGCTACGCCACGGATGAAAACAACGCCAGTGCCCCCGGCTATGCAGTGTTCAACTGGCGCGCCGGTTATCGCCACGGGATCGGCAATTTCGCCCTGGAGCCCTTCGTCCGGATCGACAATCTCGGCGACAAGGAATACATCAGCTCGCTGATAATCAACGGCGCGGGCGCGCGCTATTACGAGCCGGCGCCGGACCGCCAATGGCTGGTCGGCCTGGGCGTTCAGTACCACTGGCAATAGCGCCCAGGCCCGAGCCGGGCTGAGCGCTACGGCCTAACGTGAAGGTCCAGGCGCAACCGGCTCTACCTCGGCGAACGCCCCGCGCCGCCAGGCCAGCCAGATGAACATCAGCGCGCCTGTCGCCATCAGCCAGGGTAGCGCGTGGCTGCTTAACCACTGGCTTGCCGCCCCGCTGCTCATCGGGCCTATGAGACATCCGATGCCCCACAACAAGGCGATGTGAGCATTGGCCCGGACCAGCGCATCGTCCCGGTAACGCTGACCGATCAGAATCAACGACAGCGTATAGAGTCCACCAGCACTGGCGCCGAAAAGCAGCAGCACCGGCCATATCAGCACCGTTTGCAGGGCAAAGGGAATAGCCAGACTGCTACCCAGCAATACCACTCCGCAGGCCCGGTACAATGCGGTACGTGAGAGCTTGTCGGCCAGATAGCCGATCGGGATCTGCAGCGTCGCATCGCCTACCACCACAGCGCTGACCATCAACAGCGCCAGCTGCGCATCGAATCCCTCACGAATCAGATAGACCGGCAACAGCGTCAGGGTCATCGCCTCGAAGCCCGCGAACAGCACGACGGCCCAGGCCACCGCGGGCAGCGTCCGGACAAACCGGGTCAAGCCGCGTCCCGAGGCGTTCTGCGCATTCACCTTGGGTGCCCCTGACACGCCCAGCAACAGCACCAGTCCCAGCACCAACAGGCCGGTCGAGAACCAGAACCCGAGATCGCTGGCCGTGCCAATCAGCCCGAGCAGCAAGGGCCCGCAAAGCTGGCTGACCGCAAAGGCGCTGCCATACACCGCCACCAACCGACCTCGCAGCCGATCCTCAATCAGTTGATTGATCCAGCTTTCGCCCAGAATAAAGGTGATGGTCAACGACACGCCCAGCACCAGCCGCAGGATCAACCACAGCGCGTAACTGGGCCACAACGCGAGCAAGGCAACGGACAGGGCGCTGCAGCCCATTACCAGTCGCAGGAGGTTTTCACTGCCGAAAAAACCAGCCAGCCGACCAGCCACTTTCGCACCCAGGATCACACCGATAGCCGGCATGCCAGCCATTATTCCTATGGCAAAGGCGTCATAGCCCCACCCATCCAGACGCAGCGAGACCAGGGGCAACGTAATGCCCAGCGCCAGACCCACGATCACTACCGCAGCGGTGACAGTGAGGTAGGTTCCCCAGCGCATCAGTAGTTCATCACAGCTGGATCCAGGTCGATTTGATTTCGGTGTATTTGTCGAAGGCATGCAGCGACTTGTCGCGACCATTACCTGACTGCTTGAAGCCGCCGAAGGGCGCGGTCATGTCACCACCGTCGTACTGGTTTACCCAGACGCTTCCTGCGCGCAGGGCACGGGCGGCGCGATGGGCCTTGGACAAGTCGCGGGTCCAGACCGCTGCCGCCAGGCCATACACCGTGTCGTTGGCAATGGCTATCGCCTCCTCGAAACTGTCGAAGCTGATGACCGACAACACCGGCCCGAAAATTTCTTCGCGGGCAATGCGCATGTCATTGGTCACGCCATCGAATAGTGTCGGCTCGACAAACAGTCCACCGCTTTCCTGCATGACGCGGTGTCCACCTGCGACCAGCTCCGCGCCCTCGGCATGCCCTGCTTCGATATAACGCAGTACCGTTTCGATCTGGCCGGTATCCACCAGCGCGCCAACCGTTGTGTGCGGATCAAGGGGGTGTCCAGGCTGCCAACTGGCCTTCAAGGCCGCGGCGACCTTCTGCACGAACAGCTCCTTGATGGACGCCTCTACCAGCAAGCGCGAACCCGCCGTACAGACCTCGCCCTGGTTGAAGGCAATGGCCCCAGCCGCCGCCTGCGCCGCGGCGTCCAGATCCGGCGCATCGGCAAACACGATATTCGGACTCTTGCCGCCAGCCTCCAGCCAGACGCGCTTCATGTTCGACTCGCCGGCATAGATCATCAGCTGCTTGGCGATACGCGTGGAGCCGGTGAATACCAGGGTATCCACATCCTGATGCAGCCCCAACGCCTTGCCCACCGTGTGACCGTAACCCGGCAGCACGTTAAGTACGCCTGCGGGCAGCCCCGCATCGATTGCCAATTGCGCCAGGCGGATGGCGCTAAGCGGCGACTTTTCCGAGGGTTTGAGCACAACGGAATTGCCAGCGGACAGGGCCGGGCCCAGCTTCCAGCACGCCATCATCAAAGGAAAGTTCCATGGCACGATCGCCGCGACTACGCCTACCGGTTCACGGGTGACCAGGCCAAGCTGATCGTGGGCAGTGGCGGCGACCTCGTCATAGAGCTTGTCGATCGCTTCGCCCGACCAGCGAATCGCTCGCGCCGCACCCGGGATATCCACACTGAGCGCGTCTTTGATTGGCTTGCCCATATCCAGCGTTTCCAACAGTGCCAGCTCCTCCGCGTGCTCCTCTATCACATCCGCGAAGCGAATCATCACCTGTTTGCGTTGCGCCGGTGCCATACGCGACCAGATTCCCGAGTCAAATGCCCTGCGCGCAGCGGCGACGGCCTGATCTGCGTCTGCCTGGTCGCAACTGGCAACCTCGGCCAGTACGCATCCATCGACAGGGCTGATGCACTCAAAGGTTTCGCCGCCAACCGCTGGCTGGTA
This sequence comes from Halopseudomonas xinjiangensis, assembly GCA_011050525.1. Classification (GTDB taxonomy): domain Bacteria; phylum Pseudomonadota; class Gammaproteobacteria; order Pseudomonadales; family Pseudomonadaceae; genus Halopseudomonas; species Halopseudomonas xinjiangensis_A. The sequence continues at coordinate 14,816 of DRFO01000014.1, read as the reverse complement.
ACGGCCATCGACAAAAGCCTGCGAATGAATTTCCAGGGAGGCCCGGCGCTGGTTCCAGGACTCGCGGGTGTGACTGCTCGACATACTGAAACCTCGCTGCGGGACACTGACTTGGCCCGCCTGATGGACTGAAACGGTTAAAAGTGAGACAACACTAGTTAGCGACAACTAAAAATTCAATATATTTGACACAAACCGCCAAAAATACCGAAAATTTCCCTTTTAAGCTCTTTTTCGTACGTTATTTTTGACATAGACTCGTCTGCACGCCCATCACTCGCCAAGCGCCGGCCGCCCCGCCAAGAAGGTTCCATGACTAGCATGCAACACCCTACCGATACCCCCCAGAACATCAGCCTCGATGAATTCTGGATGCCCTTCACCGCCAATCGGCAGTTCAAGGCGCGACCGCGTCTTCTGGAAAGCGCAGAAGGTATGTTCTATACCGACGTCGAGGGTCGTCAGATCCTTGATGGAACCTCCGGGTTGTGGTGTTGCAATGCCGGGCATGGGCGCAGGGAAATTGCCGAAGCGGTGAGCAAGCAGATCGGCAGGATGGATTTTGCACCGAGCTTTCAAATGGGCCATCCGCTGCCCTTTCAGCTGGCCGAACGATTGGTCGACATTGCCCCCAAGGGACTCAATCGGGTGTTCTTTACCAACTCCGGATCGGAGTCGGTTGATACCGCGCTGAAAGTCGCGCTGGCTTACCAGCGAGCCCGCGGCCAAGGCACGCGCACCCGCCTGATCGGGCGCGAACTGGGATATCACGGGGTGGGCTTCGGTGGCATGTCGGTAGGCGGCATGGTCAACAACCGCAAGGCCTACAGCGTACAGCTCCCTGGGGTCGACCATCTCCCGCACACGCTGGATATCGAACGCAATGCCTTCAGCCGCGGGCTACCAAAACAGGGCGCCGAGCTGGCCGAGCCCCTTGAGAGACTGGTCGCGCTGCATGGCGCCGAGAATATCGCTGCGGTGATTGTCGAACCCATGTCAGGCTCGGCCGGGGTGATACTTCCACCTCAGGGTTATCTGAAGCGATTGCGTGAGATCACAGCCAAACACGACATTCTGCTGATATTCGATGAGGTAATCACCGGTTTCGGCCGGGTCGGCGAGCCCTTCGCTGCACAGCGCTGGGACGTCACGCCGGACATCATGACCACCGCCAAGGGTCTGACCAACGGCGCCATTCCGATGGGCGCAGTATTCGTCAGCGAACAGATTCAGGATGCCTTCATGGAAGGCCCGGAACCTTTGATCGAACTCTTCCACGGCTACACTTATTCGGGCCACCCGGTAGCCGCTGCCGCCGCCCTGGCAACGCTGGATATTTATGCGCGCGATGGCCTGCTGACCCGCGCCCGAGAGCTGGAAATCTACTGGCAGGAAGCGCTTCACAGCCTCAAAGATCTGCATCATGTGATCGACATACGCAACACCGGCCTGGTAGGCGCGGTACACCTGGCCAGTCGCGACGGCGCGCCGGGCGCTCGCGGCTACGAGGTGTTCGAGGCCTGCTTCTGGGATGGGCTGATGGTGCGCTGCTCCGGCGATATCATTGCCATGGCGCCGCCGCTGATCACGGAAAAAACCCATGTTGATCGCATTATCGAGACACTCGGTAACGTCATTCGTCGAACGCATTGATTGGATGGGCTGAAACACCCAATAAACGGGCATTCTTCACAGCCGCTATCCCCAGGACAGGTAAATATCATGACGCTACAACTAACGCATTTCGTCAACGGCCAACGCACCGCCCCCAGTTCACGCACCCAGGCTATTTTCGAGCCCGCTCTGGGCGAAGAACGCGGCCAGGTCTCGCTGGCCAGCATCCAGGAAGTCGAGCACGCGATTGCCTGCGCCAAGGCTGCACAGCCAGCCTGGGCCGCCATGACGCCGCTGAATCGCGCGCGTATCCTGTTCAAATACAAGGCCTTGGTTGAAGCCCACGCCGATGAGCTGGCTGAGCTGATTACCCGCGAACACGGCAAGGTCTTCGATGATGCCAAGGGCGAACTGACCCGTGGTCTTGAGGTGGTGGAATTCGCCTGCGGTATTCCCCATCTGCTCAAAGGCGAACACACCGAGCAGGTCGGCGGTGGTGTCGACGCCTGGTCGGTCAACCAGCCGCTTGGCGTGGTCGCCGGTATTGCGCCGTTCAACTTCCCGGCGATGGTGCCCATGTGGATGTTCCCCATTGCCATCGCCTGTGGCAACACCTTCATCATGAAGCCCTCCGAGAAGGACCCGAGCGTCCCGTTGCGACTGGCCGAACTGCTGACGGAAGCCGGCCTGCCTGATGGCGTGATGAACGTGGTCAATGGTGACAAGGAAGCCGTCGATGTGCTGCTTACCCACCCAGATGTGCAGGCGGTAAGTTTTGTTGGCTCAACGCCCATTGCCGAATACATCTATTCCACTGGCTGCGCCCATGGCAAGCGCGTCCAGGCTCTGGGTGGCGCCAAGAATCACATGCTGGTGATGCCTGACGCCGATCTGGGCCAGACCGTAAACGCCTTGATGGGCGCTGCATACGGCAGTGCTGGCGAGCGTTGCATGGCCATTTCGGTGGCCGTTGCGGTCGGTGACGAGGTCGCGGACAAGTTGGTCGCTGCGCTGAAGCCCAAGGTCGAGGCACTGAAGATCGGCAATGGCTTGAGCGCAGGCATGGAGATGGGTCCGCTGGTTTCCGCCGCCCATCTTTCGAAGGTAAAAGGCTTTGTCGACCAGGGCGTAAAAGAAGGCGCTACGCTGGTCGTCGATGGCCGCGAAGTGTCAGTTGCCGGCCTGGAGAGCGGTTTTTTCATGGGTGGCTGCCTGTTCGACAAGGTCACCGCCGCGATGACTATCTATCAGGAGGAGATCTTTGGCCCGGTGCTGTGCATTGTCCGCGTTCCTGACTTCGCTACCGGCGTGAAACTGATCAACGCCCACGAATACGGCAACGGCACGGCCATCTTTACCCGCGATGGTGACGCCGCCAGGCAGTTTTGCAACGAAATTCAGGTCGGCATGGTCGGCGTCAATGTGCCGATTCCGGTGCCGATGGCCTTCCATAGCTTTGGTGGCTGGAAGCGTTCCCTGTTTGGCCCACTGCACATGCATGGACCGGACGGCGTGCGCTTCTATACCAAGCGCAAGGCGATCACCTCGCGCTGGCCGACCGGTCTGCGGGCCGATGCGGAGTTCACCATCCCCACCATGAAGTGAGACTGCTGACATGTCTATTACTCACATTGTCGATTTCGCCAGCGCAACCACGGAGGCGGAACATTACCGCCCCGACCCGGCCAAGGTACTGGCTGGCGATCCGGCGCAAAACGTGCGCAATCATTACAGCAGCCCCTGCAACCAGTTTTCCGCTGGCGAATGGGCCTGTGAGCCCGGTCAATGGGCGGTCAGCTACAGTGAACATGAATACTGCGAGATTCTGGAGGGCGAATCCATTCTGCGCGATAGCAGTGGCAATGCGCGCACGCTCCGTACAGGTGACCGGTTCGTCATCCCGGCCGGCTTCGAAGGCACCTGGGAGGTGATCGAGCGTACCCGCAAGGTCTACGTGATATTTGAATCCAGCCAATAGACTGCCTGCTCACGCCTGGCTTGAACGGTCGGATAGCGGCGTGCTTGAGCTCTGGCGTTAAAACATCGTGGTCTAAACGTGACCAGCGGGTTACATTCCTCGTCAGCATAAGCATTCAAAACCCATAATTCATTGCCCTGGCTTGTTGATAGGAACGGACAATCGGCGTTGCCGCCCGGGTACAGTGAGGAGTCTTGCGAGATGTCGCGTTTACCAGTCATTGTCGGGTTCGGTGGCTACAATGCCGCTGGTCGTAGCTCATTCCATCATGGCTTTCGTCGTACCATCATCGAGTCGCTGCCCCCGGCCGAACGGCAGGAGACCCTGGCTGGTCTGGCAGTGTTGATGAAATTGGTGCGGGTCGAGAATCAGTCCTACCTCGATAGCGAAGACCAGACGCTGACTGTGGCTGACATCGAGAGGCGTTTTGGACAGCAGATTCTGGACGGCACTTTGGTACGACGAATAGAAAAGCGCTACCTGGACGTTGATGCCGCCCACTGGCAGAAAAACCTCACTGTGACGGGTGAAGCTGGAAAGCCTTTTTCCTTCATCACGCTGGCCAAACAGCTACCCGAACCCTTGCCCTCGGACTGGATCGTCGAAGCACTGAACGAAACAGAAGCGCTGGTTACCATGTATGACGGCTGCGACATCAAGGTCGACAGCTACCGTTCGCTCGCGGTCAAGTCCGCCGGCCAGTTGCCGAGCGGATTTGAACCGGCAGATCACTATGCCTCGCGCTTCCATCCCCGTGGCCTGCAGATGACCATCGTCGCGGCTACTGATGCCTTGCGCTCAGCAGGCATGCCCTGGAAGACCATCGTCAACCATGTTCAACCCGACGAGGTGGCCGTATTTGCCAGCAGCGCCATGAGCCAGCTGGACGAAAACAGCTTTGGCGGTTTGATGCAGTCTCGCCTCAAGGGCAATCGTGTCAGTGCAAAACAGCTGGCGCTGGGCCTGAATAGCATGCCGGCGGATTTCATCAATGCCTATATTCTCGGCAGCGTCGGCACTACCGGTGCTATCACTGGCGCCTGCGCCAGCTTTTTGTACAACCTGCAGAAAGGCACCGAAATGATCACCAGCGGCCGCGCCCGGGTGGTCCTGGTAGGCAATGGCGAAGCACCGGTAACCCAGGAATGCATCGAAGGCTATGGTGCTATGGGCGCCCTGGCCACTGAGGAAGGCCTGCGCGGTATCGAGGGCCGTCCCGACGTGGACTTCCGTCGTGCCAGCCGGCCCTTCAGCCAGAACTGCGGCTTTACGCTGGCCGAATCAGCACAGTTTTTCCTGCTCATGGATGATGAACTGGCCCTGCAGCTGGGAGCCGACATTCACGGCGCGGTGCCGGATGTCTTCATTAACGCCGATGGCTTCAAGAAGTCCATCTCGGCGCCCGGACCGGGCAACTATCTGACCATGGCCAAATCGGTATTCAGCGCCATGCAGATTGTCGGCGAGGAGAGCGTGCGCACCCGCAGCTTCGTGCATGCCCACGGCTCCAGCACGCCGGCTAACCGGGTGACCGAATCCGAACTGCTGGACCGGGTAGCCGGAGCCTTCTCGATTAGCGACTGGCCGATCACCGCCGCCAAGGCCTACGTTGGCCACTCCCTGGCCAGCGCCAGCGCCGACCAGCTCGCCTCGGCCCTGGGTACCTTCAAATATCAGATCATTCCTGGAATCAAGACCATCGATGCGGTGGCCGATGACGTGCATCAGACCAACCTCAGCATCAATACCCGGGACGTCTCCCGTTCGGCTGATCCGCTGGAGGTCTGTTTCATCAATTCCAAGGGCTTTGGCGGCAACAATGCCAGCGCCGTGGTGCTGGCCCCGACGGTAGTGGAGAAGATGCTCCGCAAGCGCTACGGTGAACAGCGCTTTGCCGACTATGCGGCGCGCCGCGAAGAAACCCGCGCGACTGCGGCCGCATACAACCAACTGGCACTCAAGGGGCAGCTGGATGTCATCTACAATTTTGGCCTCGACATGATCGATGATCAGGCTATCGACATTGCCCCCGACAAAATGCACATTCCCGGCTTCAGCCAGGCGCTGATATTCCGCAAGGATGACCGCTTCAAAGACATGCTCGACTGAGTTACACAGCCAAGGACGGCGTGGTTCAGGTCAGAGAGCGGGTTAACTCAGTTCATGGAAGCGTTGCACCTTTAGGCAGACTCGTAGTCCAAAGCTCATCACCAACCAGTGAAGGAGCCTGACTATGTCACTATTTGCAAACAAAACGACTGCCCTGAAAGTCGATCATGATTCCCACCGCCTGGGTGCGGCCCTGCGTAGCTTAAAGAAGGACGCGGCGAATGAAACTGCACGTCAGTCCCACAATCTGCGCAATACCATGGGGTCGATGTTACACAGCGCCCACCTGGACGGTCGCGGAGCCCAGGTTGCGGCCTCTACGCGGCGGGCCGGTCGAATGGTCAGCCAGAGTACGCGCACCCATCCAGTGGTGACGCTGGCCCTGGCGGTTGGTGTAATTGCCCTTGCGGGTTATCTACTTACCCGCCGCAGTCAGAAGGCCGACTATGAATCGGAGTCCGATTCCGTGGACGCGGTTTAACCCGCTAGCCCGTCGGAGCGCATCGGGCTGAAGGCCCATGCGCTCTGCGTTGCAGTAGTTCAATCCGCCTCCCAGGCACGACCCACCCCCACGGCTCCCCCTCGATCACGCGACTCTTGATGCACATCACCAAAACGCCGTACAGTCTTGCCAATTGTCTCAATGTTCGAGGTCTTCATGTCCCCTTTCAGCTTTGCCACCACCGCCCAGATTCTCTGTGAATCAGGCTCCGCCGTCCGCCTCGGCGAGCTCTGCCGGGAACGGGGCGCACGCCGGGTACTGATCGTTACGGACCCAGGTATCACCAGGCTCGGCATGCTCGATAGCCTGCTTCCCGGCTTTGCTCAGGCTGAAGTCGGCTACGAAATATTCGACGCCGTTCAGGCCGATCCACCCGAGTCCGTTGTTATGGCTGCGGTGCAGCAGGGCCGCGCCATGAAAGCGGAGCTGGTAATAGGCTTTGGCGGCGGCAGCTCGATGGACGTGGCCAAGCTGGTCGCCCTGTTAGCACACCCGGACTGTGAACAGCAGCTGACAGATATATATGGAGTGGGCAATGCGCGGGGCCGGCGTCTGCCGTTGATCCAGGTACCGACCACGGCCGGCACCGGCTCCGAAGTCACCCAGATAGCCATCATTACCACTGGCGAGACCACCAAGATGGGCGTGGTTTCGCCGATTCTGTTGCCTGATCTTGCACTGCTGGATGCCGACCTGACCCTTGGGCTTCCGCCTGCGGTGACCGCTGCCACCGGCATCGACGCCATGGTGCATGCCATCGAAGCCTATACCAGCAAGGTGAAAAAGAACCCGCTGTCCGACATGCTCGCCAAAGAGGCCCTGCGCTTGCTCGCCGCCAATCTGGACGAGGCCGTCAACAATGGCGGCAATCGCGAGGCGCGCCAGGCGATGCTGCTCGGTGCCCTGCTCGCCGGGCAGGCCTTTGCCAACGCGCCGGTCGCTGCGGTGCACGCCCTGGCCTATCCCCTTGGCGGACATTTCCATATTCCCCATGGCCTGTCCAACGCGCTGGTGCTGCCGGCGGTGATCGAATACAACGCCTCCCATGCCGCTCCGCTCTATGCTGAACTGGCGCCCTTTATCGTGGGCCGCGATCTCAAGCCCGGCGACGATGAAAGTCTTACCGCGCAGTTGGTCACAGCCCTTGCCGACCTCAGCCCGCGTTGCGGCCTGCCCAGCCGGCTATGCGATGCGGGCGTGCCTGAAGACAGTCTGCCGATGCTGGCTCGCGATGCGATGCTGCAGCAACGCCTGCTGGTGAACAACCCTCGCGAACTGACCGAGGCTGACGCACTGGCAATCTATCGCAAGGCGTTCTGATCCAGAGCCTTGCCACCGTTACCGGGGCTGTCGAAGCCCCATTAATTAGCTGATTACGGAACCCGCATGACCGATATCGCCAGACCGGCCCGCCAGGACTTCAATTATCTGCATCCCATTACCACCCGCTGGCATGACAACGATGTCTACGGCCATATCAACAATGTCGTCTACTACGCTTTCTTTGACAGCGCGGTGAATACCTGGCTGATCGAAGAGGGTGGTCTGGATATTCACCAGGGTGAACAGGTGGCGTTCGTGGTCAGCTCCGCCTGCGACTACTTCCAGCCCATCGCGTTTCCGGAGCAGATTGAGGTGGGGGTGCGCGTCGCCAAGCTGGGCACCAGTTCGGTTCAATATGAACTGGGCGTCTTCAAGCAGGGCGAAGATCAACCCTGCGCTGCCGGACGTTTCGTGCATGTATTCGTCGACCGCGCGAGCAATCGCTCATGTGCCATACCCGCCGGGCCGAGAGGCGCTCTGGAAAGACTGATGCGCTGAGCTGTCGCTCGCATGCCCGCAGGTGATTTTGGCTGAGCCAATCAGCCCAGCACGTCGGGCAACTGACCTGGCGTAAACAGCTCGATCCAGTACCCGTCAGGATCCTTGATAAAGGCAATGCTCTTCATCTTGCCGTCCTGCGGACGTTTGACGAAGGCAACACCCAGCTTCTCGAAACGCTCGCAAGCTGAAGCCAGATCCGGCACGGCAAAACCGATATGGCCGAAGCCCTTGGGTTCATCATTGCCGTTATGGTAAGCAAAATCGGTATCTGCTTCCGTCCCCCAGTTATGCGTCAGTTCGAGCATTGCCGGCCGGCCGAAGGTCTGCACCAACCTCACCTTCGGGTCGTCGGACCAGTAGCCCAGGTCCAGTTCGTCGATGGCCGCGAGAAAGTACAAGGTGAACTTCATCTCCTCAAAGTCCAGGCGTTTTACCAGGGTCATGCCCATTACCCTGGTATAAAAATCCAGACTCACTTCCGGCGATTTGACCCGCAGCATGGTCTGATTCAGCACAAAGCCTTCAGTGGCAGGGTCGCGGTTCTCGCAAAGGCCCTCGGCTGTTTCGAAATGACGGCTCATGGCTCGCTCCCTTGATGTAAACGGTGATGAGCAGGCTTTTACCGGAACGGTCTGTCGTTCCACCAGGGGTAGAATTCCGGCTTGTCCTGACTCGGGCTCAGTTTGAATTTCGGGGCGCGCTTTTCCAGGAACGACTGTACGCCTTCCTTCGCGTCCGGCGATTCGCCCATGAATGCAATTGCCCGGGAATCGACAATATGCGCTTCCATCGGATGGTCGGCGCCCAGCATGCGCCAGAGCATCTGACGGTTCAGCACGGTGGACATGGGCGAGGTGTTATCGGCAATTTCCCGGGCCAGCTTGCGGGCAGCCGGCAGCAGTTCGTCGGGTTCATGAATGCTGCGTATCAAGCCGCCGCGCAGCGCCTCTTCAGCGTCGAAAACGCGGCCGGTGAAAACCCATTCCGCCGCCTGCTGCACCCCCACCAGGCGTGGCAGAAACCAGCTGGAGCAGGCTTCCATGGTGATTCCGCGGCGGGCGAAAACAAAACCGAAGCGCGCCTTGGTTGATGCCAGGCGGATATCCATCGGCAGGGTCATGGTCGCGCCAACACCGACGGCGGCGCCGTTGAAAGCCCCGATAACCGGCTTGGTGGACTCGAAGATGCGCAGGGAGACAGTGCCGCCGCCGTCACGTATATCCGCGTTGCTGCGCTTGTGGCGATTGAAGGTATCGCCCCCGCTTTCCAGATCAGCCCCGGCACAAAAGGCCTTGCCCGCCCCGGTAACGATGATGACACGCACAGCGTCGTCGGCATCCGCCGCGTCAAAGGCCTCGATCAACTCGCTGCGCATGTCCGCATTGAAGGCGTTCATACGCTCGGGCCGATTGAGGGTCAGCGTCAGAATGCCCTCCTCGATCTGGTAATCCAGCGTTTTGTAGCTCACTGCGATGCTCCTGTATCTGAACGGTATGACTGTTCAGTGTAGGAGCAAGCGGACGGACCGGCCATGACCCTCGGCTTTAGATATGCCTATCCATAGCTGGCACCGATATACGACGCACCGATCCGTGACGGACATCTACTCGATTCGCTCGAACTTCAGATCCCACACGCCATGCCCCAACCGCTCGCCGCGTCGCTCGAACTTGGTGCTGGGTCGTTCTTCGGGGCGCGGAACATAACCACCATCGGCCGCCTGATTGCGATAGCCGGGCGCCGCGCCCATGATTTCAAGCATGTGTTCGGCGTAGGGCTCCCAGTCGGTTGCCATGTGAAACACGCCGCCCACCTTGAGCTTTTCGCGCAGCTGCTCGGCAAACGCAAGCTGCACGATGCGCCGCTTGTTATGTTTCTTTTTGTGCCAGGGATCGGGAAAGAACAGCAGCAGGCGGTCCAGGCTGCCATCGGGAATACAGTTGTCGAGCACTTCGATCGCATCGCAATCGAACACCCTCAGATTATCCAGGCCTGCGGTAAGCACTCCGTTGAGCAGAGACCCCACCCCCGGACGATGCACTTCCACGCCGATAAAATCTTCATCGGGTGCGGCCTGGGCCATCTCCAACAGGGATTGGCCCATACCGAAGCCTATCTCCAGCGTTCGCGGTGCTTGCCGGCCAAACAGCGCATCCAGGTTAAGCATCCCGTTCTCGACGTTCAGGCCGAACCGGGGCCAGCCCAGATCGATACCGCGCTTCTGCGCGTCGGTCATGCGGCCGGCACGCATCACAAAACTGCGAATGGCACGGCGGTACGGCTGATCGGCGACGGCTTCGGCGTTGGGTTCAGGCAGGTCTTGATTGTCAGACATCAACAGTGCTCATTGGTCAGAAAAAAGTGCCATCCAGGGGCGATGACGCCGAAGCGTAGAGTTTGCGCGGCATGCGCCCGGCGAGATAGGCTCCGCGCCCCGCCAATATTGCGTGTTTCATGGCCTCGGCCATCAGCACTGGCTTCTGTGCATGGGCGATGGCGGAATTCATCAGCACGCCCGCGCAGCCCAGCTCCATGGCGATGGCCGCGTCGGACGCTGTGCCAACACCCGCATCAACCAGTACCGGCACCGTCGCTTCTTCCAGGATGATGCGCAGATTGAAGGGGTTGCAGATGCCCAGCCCCGAACCAATCAAGCCCGCCAGCGGCATCACCGCTACGCAGCCCATATCGGCCAGTTGCCGGGCAATGATCGGATCATCGCTGGTATAGACCATTACGTCGAAGCCGTCCTTGATCAATACTTCAGCGGCCTTGATGGTTTCAATCACGTTGGGGAACAACGTCTTGTCATCAGCCAGTACCTCAAGCTTCACCAACTTGTGGCCGTCGAGCAACTCGCGGGCCAGGCGGCAAGTACGCACGGCATCTTCGGCGGTATAGCATCCGGCCGTGTTGGGCAATATGGTGTAACGCTCAGGCGACACTACATCCAGCAGATTAGGTTCGTTGGGGTTCTGTCCAATGTTGGTCCGACGGATCGCCACCGTAACGATTTCTGCCCCGGAGGCCTCGATGGCCTCGCGGGTTTCGTCCATGTCCTTGTATTTACCGGTGCCCACCAACAAACGGGAACGATAGCGTACGCCGGCAATTTCCAGCGCATCCTGGCTCATATCAGTCATATTGCTCTCCGAATTGTGGCTTACCCGCCGCCGATTGCATGGACTATCTCGACTCGATCACCCTCGGCTAAACGCGTATCGGGATACTGGCTGCGCGGTATGATTTCAAGGTTCAGCTCGATGGCCAGGCGCTTTCCGCCAAGACCCAGACGCTCAACCAGTTCGGCCAGTGTGAGAGGATTTTCGAGGGAATAGGCTTCGCCATTCAGTTGAATCTGCATGGGCTGCTCGGGTGTCGTGGAAAGACGCAATGATACCGTGCTTTGCCCGGGCCTGGCCATGTTCCACATGGCAGCCGCCCCCCAACCGTAGCAATCAGAGCGCGCGCCACACTCCGGCCCCGAACACCAGCCAGCCCAGCAGGAAACAGACCCCGCCAAAGGGCGTAACGATGCCCAGCTTGCCGATGCCGCTAAGCGCCAGCGCATAAAGACTGCCAGAAAACAGCAGGATGCCCAGGGCAAACAGCACGCCGGCCGACCTGAACAGCACGCTCTCGGGCCAACGCAGCAAAAGCAGCGCTACGCCAATCAACGCAGCGGTGTGCCAAAGCTGATATTGCACGCCGGTCTGAAAGGCTGCCAGCAGGTTGTCGGGCAACTTGTCGCGTAATCCGTGTGCGGCAAATGCGCCTAGCGCCACGCCAGTAAATCCGCTGAACGAGGCCAGCAGAAGTAATATCTTCGCCATCGATAAATGCTCCGGTCTATACTGCGGGCCAACCCTGCAACTGATTTGCCCATGCTGAAAAAACTATTATTTAAAGCGGCCAAATGGCTGCTGATTCTGATGCTGCTGAGCTTGCTCCCGATCATCATCCTGCGATGGGTGCCAAGCCCCGGCTCGATGCTGATGGTAGAGCGCTGGTTCGAGTTTCGCCAGGTCGGCGATGCTGCCGTGGAAATTCAGCGTCAATGGATACCCTACGACAAGATCCCCGACAGCATGAAAATGGCCGTAATCGCCGCCGAGGATCAGCGTTTCGCGCAGCATTCCGGCTTTGACCTGAAAGCCATACAGGCCGCGATAGAGCACAACCGCGAGGGCGGTAGCCTGCGTGGAGCCAGCACCTTGAGCCAGCAGGTCGCCAAGAATCAGTTTCTCTGGTCCGGGCGCAGCTGGACGCGCAAAGGACTCGAGGCCTGGTTCACGCTGTGGATGGAATTGCTCTGGCCTAAACAGCGAATCCTGGAAATCTATCTGAACGTCGCCGAATGGGACGAGGGTGTGTTTGGCGTCGAAGCAGCGGCTCGCCATCATTTCGGTGTCAGCGCCAGTTATCTGTCCGACCGACAGGCGGCCCAACTGGCAGCCGTGCTGCCTAGTCCGCTGCGCTGGAGCGCGGCCAGCCCGCCGCCACGCATCCAGCAACGTGCCAGCTGGATTCAACGGCAGTCACGCCAGCTGGGCGGCGCCCATTATCTGCGGGAAATGGAAAACGGCAAAGACTGGCCCCGATGGCTGACGCTCCGCTACTGGCGCAGCCGACTTGGCGCTTAGTCAAAGTTCTCTCTTCAATCCGAACATGATCGAATGGGCCTGTTCTCCCGTCACTGCAACGACCACGCCATTTCTGGCATAAACCCAGGCTTGATTGCCGTCGCTGACATCCATGCGCACATCAGGATTGCCGAAGCTGCCATAGATGCGCGAGACGTCCACCGGCTCCGCCGGTATCAGACTCATGCGTGCTACCGGATAGTCCGCCAGCGCCTCGCCCACAGCAGGGTTTACTGGTTGGTCGGGCGATTCGGGGGTCCAGGCCTGGGCTTCGACCAGGCTTGCGGTGCGCTGCTCGTCGAGCGTTATGACGGCCTGCAGCCGCCAGCTCAGGGCATCGCTTTCCAGCGGATGCCGACTGACCAGCAGCGGTTCACCGTCAGAGCTGATCATCCACAGCGTCCCCGTTCCCAGCACGGCGTTTACCCCTGCCAGAGTCAGAGCGCCCTGTTGCAACGGTCCCCAGAGACTTTCCTGGTATTGCGCTTTCCAGTCCAGCGCACGGGGCGCGTCCTGCTGCGCCATCCATTTACCCAGCGCAAAAAACCCCAGAACAACCGTGGCGAGAACAGTCCCTATGCGAAGGGCAATACGAGGTGACATGGCTTACTCCGGTTTTTCATTGGCGGGCATTATGCCGCCCGGTCGTTCAACTGGAAACCCTGGTTAAAACCCTGGCGCTGCGCATAAAAAGATAAGGGAGCGGTTTCTAACGTAATTCTCAGAGAATGGGAGAAGAAATTTCCGCTCAGAGCTGTTTCAATCGAGGGCCATGGCACCCTAATAACGGCTTGTTCAGGATTGGGCCGATATGAATGCGGATGCCCTTGCTGGTACTGCTCGCAGTAGCTAGTGAGAGAGGCTGTTTTTCCTGGGAAGTTCGAGCACCAGCTCGTACATCACGCTTCTCCAGACACGCCGCGGTATCGAGCTTGTGCTCGACAGTCCCAGAGAAAGGCAACGGCAGAGCGTTTTGGTGAAAGACTCACGTTCGGTTCGCCTCTAATCGACATATTCGACAAACGCCGCCATTTCGTTAAAACGTTCACGCGTGTTGATTTCATGCACCCGTAGCCGCATCTCGGCGAGCTTGGCGTCCCAGGTGGTGTCGTCCATGTCTCGCCAGTAACGCGGGTCGCGTCCGTTGTGCCGGTCATATTCAGCGGTTACCGGGTCCTGCTCGCGGTGCGGCTCGAACAAAGGGATATCCGGCAGCGGACGGCTGGTGTCCATATAGTTCTGCACGAAGTCCCAGCCGGCATAGTGCGGCTCCGGTTCGCTATCACGCGGCACGAAAACATCCAGGTCAATGACGTGATTGCGGTAGCGGTGGGCCATATACAGCTGGTAAAACATATGGCCCTGGCGGGTCGGACCGCTGCCTACGTAAGCGTCGAACTCATGGAACGCATAGACGAACTCGCCAATCAGCCCCTCGCTTTTGTACTTACCCATATTGTCGTAATCGAAGAGGGTCACCATCCCGGTACGCCGGTTGAGTTCCCAGCGTGGCCCCTTGGAGGGGCGCATAAACCAGTTGGGAAGTTTATGGACGACGAAAGAGCCGATGGCCCAGCAAGTTATTGCCGGGACCGTAAACACAAAAAGAGTTGGTAAAAATGACTCAAAATTTTCGGCAAATGTATTGTGTGTGTCGATCATGAGCCTAACGATGAAGACAAACAAAGCACATCCTAGTCCACAATAAAAGACGAACCTGCCGCCACCCCATAGATACAACCAAAAGGTGGTTTTTTTGGATAACGGGGCATAGCGAATCCGCTCGTGGTTCACTATCCCGTGATAATCATGTTCCTCGAACGCTTCTACTTGACGCTGGCCTGTTGCAAGTTCCCGTTCTGCTTTTTCACTCGCTCGCAACGAGGATGGCGTCCTCTGCTGCAAAGTGCTGACAGGATAAAGCTCTTGAGTCTGCCCCCAAGGCAACCGTGCGGTGGAAAATCGTCGCAACCAACTGCGCCTTTCAGGGACTGGTTGTTCCGGAATGGTGTCGGGGCGATAAGCCGTCTCGGCGTAATAATTGTTCATGACGGTACTCGTTCCGGCTTGGCTTCTTCGACGCCATGGCTACGTTCGCTGGCCCAGAAGACCTGGCGATGGCTTTTGAATTTTGCCGTTCCATGTT
>DRFO01000013.1 GCA_011050525.1 Halopseudomonas xinjiangensis | reverse complement strand
GGACACAATGACTGGCCGTGCTACCCCGGCCCACCCGCCCACGCAACTGGTGCAGCTGCGCCAGGCCCAAACGCTCGGGGTTTTCGATAATCATCAGGCTGGCGTTCGGAACGTCCACGCCTACCTCGATCACCGTGGTGGCCACGAGCAGATGTAGATCGCCGGTCTTGAAAGACGCCATGATATCGGCTTTTTCAGACGCCTTCATGCGCCCATGTATCAGTCCGATCGAGAGCTCCGGCAGGCTTTCATGCAGTGATTGCCAAGTGCCTTCGGCGGCCTGCGCCTGGAGCTGTTCCGACTCCTCGATCAGGGTGCATACCCAATAGGCCTGACGGCCCTCGGCACAGCCAGCGCGCACCCGTTCGATTACCTCGTCGCGTCGGTTATCGGCTATCAGCACTGTGTTGATCGGTGTTCTGCCCGGCGGCAGTTCGTCGAGCACTGAGGTGTCGAGATCGGCATAGGCGCTCATCGCTAGCGTTCGCGGGATGGGCGTGGCCGTCATGATCAGTTGATGGGGCGAGAACTGTCCTGCCGCGCCCTTGTCGCGTAACGCCAGACGTTGCTGGACTCCGAAACGGTGCTGTTCGTCGATGATCGCCAGGGCCAGATTGTGAAAGCGTACTTCTTCCTGAAACAGCGCATGGGTTCCGACCACCATGGCAGCATCGCCCGTGGCAATCAGCTGCAGTTGGTTGGCTCGTGCCTTGCCCTTGAGCTTTCCAGCCATCCAGGCCACCGAAATGCCCAGTACCGAGAACCAGCGCTGGAAGTTGAGAAAGTGCTGCTCTGCCAGAATCTCAGTAGGCGCCATTAGCGCCACCTGCCAGCCAGCCTCGAGCGCCTGTAGTGCGGCAAGCGCAGCGACTACCGTTTTGCCTGCTCCAACGTCGCCCTGTACCAAACGCAGCATAGGCTGCGCGTGCTGTAAATCCAGGGCAATTTCAGCGGCGACGCGTCTCTGGGCGCCGGTGAGAGGAAATCCCAGATGCTTCAAATAGGTTTCGGCAAGTTCGCCCTTTACGTTCATTACCGGAGCCTGGCGCGACCGCATCTGAGCCCGCAGGCGCAACATGGTGAGCTGGTGAGCCAGCAGTTCTTCAAAAGCCAGCCGATGCTGTGCCCAGTGATGCCCTTCCTCCAGGGCCTGGAGATCTTCATCCGGCGGCGGGCGGTGCAGGATATGTATCGCCGCTCTCAGCGGGGCCAGATCGTACTGCGCGGCAAATTCCGCTGGCAGCAGGTCCACCAGACGATGTCCCTGGTCCAGCCACTCCAGGGCCGCGTCGGTCAGGCTGCGCAGTCGCTGCTGGGATAACCCTTCGGTAGCGGGATAGATGGGCGTCAGCGTTTGCGCGACCGGGGCGGCCTGAACGTTGTCGAGACTTATCAGTTCGGGGTGATAAATCTCCAGGCCAGAAGCGCCAGGCCGCACTTCACCGTAACAGCGCCAGCGGCTACCGCGTTGAAGGCTGCCCTTGAGAGCGCCGGAGAAATAATAGAAGCGCAGGCTGATCGTTCCGCTGCCGTCCTGCAGGCGGCACAACAGGCTCTTGCGCCGCCCCATGGCGACGTCGGCGCCCATCACCGTGCCCTCGATCACCGCATCCATCCCTGGCCGCAAGGCACCAATGGGCGTGATGCGCGTGCGGTCCTGATAGCGAATCGGCAGGTGAAACAGAATGTCCTGAACGCTGTTGAGGCCCAGGCGCGCGAGTTTTTCTGCCAATGCCGGGCCGATGCCCTTGAGCACCGTCAGTGGTGTATGTTCCGGCCCGGCTGGCATGGCTTACTGGCGGGCTTTGGGTGGCGGCGTAACCGAACACAGCCGGATCGAATCGCTGAGTAGTTCCACCGCCTTGGGACGTGGAAAACTGGCACGCCAGGCAACGGCCACCGTGCGATAGGGAGCGGGCGCGGTAAAGGTTTTGGTAACCAGCAGATCGGAGCTGTAATAGCGGTCGTCGGCGGCTGACATCGGCAGTACCGTCATGCCGATGCCGGAGGCGACCATGTGGCGTATGGTTTCCAGGGAGCTGGATTCCACCGTGGTGTGTTTATGCTGCTCCTCGCCCTTGCGTATGGTCGGACAGGCTTCCAGCACCTGGTCGCGGAAACAATGCCCTTCACCCAGCAGCATCAACTTTTCGTCATCCAGCTCGCTCAGGTCGACCTTGTCGCGGGTTGCCCAGGGATGGTTGGCCGGTACCAGGAGG
Organism: Halopseudomonas xinjiangensis; assembly: GCA_011050525.1. GTDB lineage: Bacteria > Pseudomonadota > Gammaproteobacteria > Pseudomonadales > Pseudomonadaceae > Halopseudomonas > Halopseudomonas xinjiangensis_A. The sequence continues at coordinate 82,382 of DRFO01000013.1, read as the reverse complement.
CTGAAAGGCTCATCGTACAAGGGTTTGGTCAGGACATCCGGCTCCTGAAACGGCAGGGCCACGATGATGGCATCCAGCTCGCCGTTGCGTAGCTTGTCACGCAGCACGTGAGTAAAGTTCTCTTCTATATACAATGGCATTTCTGGCGCAACGCGGTGCAGCTGGGGAACCAGATGGGGGAACAGATAGGGTCCGATGGTATAGATCGCGCCCACCTTGAGCGGAGTCGATAGCTGGTTTTTGCCGGACGTCGCAAGCTCGCGTATGGCCAGGGCTTCCTCCAACACCTTCTGCGCCTGAGCAACGATGCGCTGGCCTATCGGAGTGACTCGTACTGCGCTTTTGCTACGTTCGAAAATCATGATGCCCAGCTCATCCTCGAGCTTCTTGACCCCGACGCTCAATGTAGGCTGGGATACGTGGCAGCGCTCGGCCGCGTGGCCAAAGTGCTGTTCCTGGGCAAGGGTCACGATGTAGCGCAATTCAGTCAAAGTCATGGCGTATACTGCATCTCGATGTTTAATCGAGCTAAGCATAGCGGGTTGATCGATAGAGGAAAACAATCAGAATGAAACGGGTAGTGATAGCAGGATGTGGAGATGTGGGCAGCGCGTTGGCCGAACGGCTGCAGCGACGCGGATGGAAGGTCTACGGATTACGGCGCAACGCGACCGCCCTGCCTGATGGTATCGAACCTATCGCAGCCGATCTTACCTGTGCAGACAAGCCGGCTGACTGGCCGGCCAAAGTGGACTACGTGGTCTACTGCCCTGCAGCTGGCAAGCGTGATGCGGATCTGTATCAGCGCCTGTATGTCGAGGGTCTGCAACACCTCCTGGGCTGGGTGCGGGACAGTCGCCAGACGCTTCAGTTTTTCCTTCAGGTCTCCAGCACTGGCGTCTATGCTCAGACAGAAGGTGAATGGGTGACCGAAAACAGTCCTGCGCTGGCCGATTCGGATACGTCCAGAGCCTTGATCGCGGCCGAGGATGTAGCGTTGCGCGGTGGCTTTCCTGCCTCGGTCGTTCGGCTGGCAGGTATTTACGGGCCAGGACGGAATCGGCTTATCGAGCAAGTGCGAAGTGGTCTGTACGTCCCCGCAGAACCGCCGCAGTTCACCAATCGCATCCATCGGGACGACGCGGCAGGGTTGTTGGAGCATCTGCTGACGCTGGCGGAGCAGGATGAACTACTTGCGCCCTGTTACCTGGGAGTGGATGACGAGCCCGCCAGCATGCACGAGGTAACCAGCTGGATGGCTGCCCGACTGGGAGTGGCTTTACTGGACGACGGTCCGACCAGCGGCAGAGTCGGAAGCAAGCGCTGCAGCAACGAGCTGGCTCGGGAAAGCGGTTGGGCACCGCAATATCCCAGCTATCGGGAAGGCTATGGCGAGATGCTTGAAGCGAATCGGGGTTGACCGATAGTCAATTCCCGTTGTCCCAGTAAGACTGCGGCCCCATCCGGGGCAGCTATCTGCTTCAGACAACGAACAATCCAAAAGGGGAATCGACCATGAAAAAGTCAGCATCAGCGCATTGGGAAGGCAATCTCAAGGAAGGAAATGGCACCATCTCCACGGAAAGCGGCGTGCTGGACCACAGCCCTTATGGGTTCAATACTCGGTTTGAAGATGGGCCTGGCACCAATCCGGAAGAATTAATTGGTGCGGCTCATGCGGGCTGCTTTTCCATGGCGTTTTCCATGCTTCTGGGCGAAGCGGGCTTTACGGCTACCAGCATCGCGACGAAAGCTGAAGTATCACTGGAAAAGCTGAGCGATGGCTTTGCGGTGACCGCTGTGCATCTTGACCTGCAGGCCCACGTCCCGGGGCTGGGCAAAGACCAGTTCAATGATATCGCCGAAAAGGCCAAGCTGGGTTGTCCGATCTCCAAGTTGCTCAAGGCGGAGATCACCCTTGAAGCCTATCTGACAGAGGACGTTTGAAGGAGCCTTACTGGTCCCTTCTCGGACTCTCAGCCAACGACCATTATGCCATCCATTTCTACCGGCACGCCCTTTGGCAATGACGCGACGCCAATAGCCGCGCGGGCCGGATAGGGTTGCTTGAAATAGCGGGTCATAACCTCATTGACCAAGGCAAAATGGCTGAGATCGGTCAGGAAAATGTTCAGTTTGACGATATCCTGCAATGTTCCGCCTGCGGCTTCAGCCACTGCACTCAGGTTGTCGAAAACCTGGCAAATCTGTTTTTCCATGCCTTCCACCACCTCCATTGAGGCTGGGTCCAGCGGGATCTGGCCAGAAAGGTAAACTGTGTTGCCGACCTTGATGGCCTGCGAATAGGGACCAATGGCGGCGGGGGCGCGGTCGCTGGTGATGACTTGCTTGTTCATGGTTGACTCCGGAAATCAGTTTTTTAAACGAGTGATGCGTAACACACCACTCTGCGCTCGTATGCGCTTGATCAATTGGGACAAATGCAGACGATCACGGACGCGGATGACCAACTGCACCACACTGGTGCGTCCGTCGCGTTCGTCGACGCTGATCTTGTCAATGCTGGCATCGGCCATGGTAATGCCGGTTGCGAGCTGGGCAATAATGCCGCGCTGGTGTTCCAGCTCCACTCGCAACTCTATGGTGAATTCGCCGGTTACGTCCTTGTCCCAGGTCAGATGCAATGTTTTTTCATTGCTGTGCCGGTTGTCTGCCAGGTTGTTGCAGTTTTCCTGGTGAATCACCATGCCTTTGCCCGAGGAAAGATAGCCGACAATGGGATCACCTGGGATCGGATTGCAACAACGCGCGAAGCTGACAACCATCCCTTCGGTGCCGCGGATGGCCAGGGGCATTTCGCGAATGCTTGGCTCGTCCACGCGTTCCACTTTTGCGCTTTCCGGATCGACGGCGGCATCGCTGGCCAACAGTCTACGAGCCACCACGTAGGCCATACGGTTGCCAAGACCGATATCGGCCAGCAGGTCCTCAAGCTTCTCCATGTGACAATCTTCCAGTACATGCTGGATCCTGCCTTCTGAAATGTCGCGCAGGCTGGTATCGAAGCTGGCCAGCACCTTGTCCAGCAGTCTTTCGCCCAGCGCGATGGATTCCGAATGACGTTGATGCTTGAGGTAATGGCGAATATTGCCGCGCGCCTTGCCGGTAATGACGAAGCTCAACCACGCCGGATTGGGGCGAGCACCTGGGGCGGTGATGATCTCCACCGTTTGACCGCTTTGCAGTGGCTCCGATAGGGGCGCAAGGCGACGGTTGACCCGACAGGCTATGCAGCTATTGCCGACGTCGGTATGTACTGCATAGGCGAAATCCACCGGCGTCGAGCCCTTGGCCAGTTCCATGATCCGACCTTTGGGGGTGAAGATGTAGACCTCGTCAGGAAACAGGTCGATCTTCACGTTTTCGATGAATTCCAGGGAATTGCCAGCGCGCTGCTGGAGCTCCAGAACGCCCTTGAGCCATTGGCGTGTGCGCGCGTGATTGCCGTTGATTACTTCGTCCTTGGACTTGTAAACCCAATGCGCGGCAATCCCATTATTGGCCATCTCTTCCATTTCCTCGGTGCGGATCTGAATTTCGATGGGTACGCCGTGCATGCCAAACAGTGTGGTGTGCAGTGACTGATAGCCGTTGGCCTTGGGTATGGCGATGTAATCCTTGAAGCGGCCAGGGAAGGGCTTGTACAAGCTATGCACTGCGCCCAGCACGCGATAACAGGTGTCAGGCTTGTCGACAATAATGCGGAACGCGTAAACATCCATTATCTCGGTGAACGCCTTACGCTTGCCGCGCATCTTCTGATAAATGCCATAAAGGTGTTTTTCTCGGCCTATGACCTTGCCGGGTAAGCCTTCCTTTTCCAGCCGATCCTGCAGAGAATCGAGAATCTTGCTGAGCAGTTCTTTGCGATTGCCGCGGGCGCTGCGCACGGCCCGGTCAATCATCCTTGAGCGCAGCGGATACATGGCCTTGAAGCCAAGGTCCTCGAATTCGGTGCTCAGGCTGTGCATGCCCAGCCGGTTGGCTATCGGCGCATAGATTTCCAGCGTTTCCTTGGCGATACGACGGCGTTTCTCTCCCGACAGCGCCCCCAGCGTGCGCATGTTGTGCAGCCGGTCGGCCAGTTTCACCAGAATGACGCGAATGTCCCGCGCCATGGCAAGAGCCATCTTCTGAAAATTCTCGGCCTGGGCCTCGGCCTTGGTCTCGAACGTCATCTGGGTCAGCTTGCTGACGCCGTCGACCAGTTCCGCGACGGTGTCGCCAAATTGAGTAACCAGCGCGTCCTTGGGAATACCGGTGTCTTCGATAACGTCGTGCAGCATGGCGGCCATCAGGCTTTGATGGTCCATGTGCATACCGGCAAGGATGTTCGCTACTGCAAGGGGATGGGTAACATACGGCTCACCACTACGGCGAGTCTGACCATCGTGGGCTTGTTCGGCGTAAAAGTAGGCGCGGCGGACCAGATTCACCTGGTCCGGCTCAAGATAATTGCCGAGACGTTCGGCAAAAGCTTCTATGCCGGGCATGCGATCCTCCTGCACCCGAAGCATCGGGTGAGAACTTCAGAACAGCACGTCCTTCGCAATACCCTTACTCCGCCAGTTCAGATTCCAGCGAGTAAAGAGGCTCCTGTTGGTCCTGAATGGCTTCCTGGGCGAGTATCTCGTTGGAAATCAGACCTTCAGCGATTTCACGCAGCGCAACTACCGTGGGCTTGTCATTTTCCCAGGCTACCTTGGGTTCTTTGCCGCCAGTTGCAATCTGGCGCGAACGTTTGGTAGCCAGCATGACTAGTTCAAAGCGATTTTCTACATTTTCCAGGCAGTCTTCGACGGTGACGCGGGCCATGGGTGTACTCCGGGACGGCTAAAAAAAGAAAACAGGCGCGCCCAATCAGGGCGCAGGACCTGACAGTCTACTTAATCGCTGGTCACTCTGACAAGAGCGCAGCGAGGAGACTCTGGTGGCGGGCTTGCTGGCAGTCCATGCTCAAGCGTCCAGCGCGGAAAATTGCCTTGAGGTCATCCAGCGCAGCCTGGAAGCAATCATTGATGACGATATAGTCATATTCCACATAATGACTCATTTCATCGACAGCCTGGGCCATCCGCCGGTCAATAACGCTTTCGTCGTCCTGGCCTCGATTGGTAAGCCTTTCGCGCAAATCCTTCAGGCCAGGCGGCAAGATGAAAATTGAACGGGCCTGGGGCATTGCCCGGCGCACCTGGTTGGCGCCCTGCCAGTCGATTTCCAGAATGAGGTCATACCCTTCAGCCAGGGTCTTCTCAACGGTGCTCTGCGAGGTGCCGTACAGATTGCCGAAGACCTCGGCGTGTTCCAGAAAGTCGCCTTGCCCCGCTTGCTTCACAAAGGTCTCACGGGTGGTGAAATGGTAGTTCACGCCATCCGTCTCGCCTGGGCGAGCGAGACGGGTAGTGTGGGACACCGACACTCTGAGCGTATCGATCTGGTCGATCAGCGACTTCACCAAGCTGGTTTTGCCCGCGCCAGAGGGAGCGGAGACGATATACAAAGTGCCGGTGGCTTGGGTCATTCGGAATTTCCTGCTGGGTAGACGACTTGTGCGGGATTATAAGGGCATCGGACCCTCCCGTCATGGCTGTCGTCCGACGTGAAGTGTTCATTTGGAGATGGAAAGCGGCTGGCGCTCGGGTGAAGCATCTTCGAACCGGTTCACCTGCCGCAATGATTTGAAGCCCAGTGCCCAGCCACCGACCACCCCAAGTGTGGACAGTCCGCCAATCAGCGCCGCCGGTACGGCACCTATCCAGGCGGCGCTGAGCCCGGCGCGGAACACACCCAGCTCATTGGACGAGCCGATGAACAGCATGTTCACGGCATTCACTCGACCGCGCATGTTGTCAGGGGTGGAGAACTGAATCAGCGCCGAGCGAATGTACATGCTTACCATGTCGGCGGCTCCAGCGACGAGCAGTGCGGCGAAGGATAGCCAGAACAATGTGGACAGCGCGAACACCAGATTGGCAATTCCGAACAGGGTTACGGCGATGAACATGGTTGCGCCAACATGCCGGTTGAATGGGCGCACGCTGAGGTACATTCCCACCAGTATCTCGCCGATGGCCATGGCGCTGCGCAGGGCGCCAAGCCCTTCCGGGCCCACATGCAGCACGTCGCTGGCATAAATTGGCAGCAGAGCGACTACGCCGCCAAGCAGCACGGCAAACAGGTCCAGCGATATGGTGCCGAGGATGATTGGCCGTGAACGGATGAAATGGATGCCAGCGGTAAAGCGTTTCCACCCGGTGGTTTCCAGCGCCTGCATCCTTTCTGCGTAAAGCACGGGCACCCGGATCAGGAGCGCCAGGCCACCGGCGAAACACACCAGACAGACGGCGTAGGTCAGCTCACCGCCACCGGTGGCGTAGAGCAGGCCGCCAAACACCGGGCCCAGGATAGTGGCAGTGCGCATGATCATGCTATTGGTCGCGATAGCCTGAGCCAGATGATCCCGCGGGACGATCTGCGGCAGCAGGCTCTGCAATGCGGGGCCGATAAAGGCTCTGGCACTGCCATAGAGCACCAGCGCTGCATAGAACCAGGTCACCTGCTCTGCGCCGCTTATCGAAAGCCACAGCAAGGCGCCGCTGCACACCGCAGCGCCAACCCAGCTCAGCGCGAGAATCGGCTTGCGGTTGTACCGATCAATCAGATCGCCGGCGGGCATCAGCAAAAGCAGCATCGGCAGAAATTGCGCCAGGCCGACGTAGGCAAGTGACATGGGTTCGCCAGTAATTTCGTATACTTGCCAAGCAACCACAACAGCCTGGATCTGCATGGCGAAAACCGCAATCAGGCGAGCGATGACGAAGGGCACGAAGCCGGGCTGGCGATAAACGTTGGGACGATCAAGCTTGGACGGGGTTGGGCGCAAGTGGACCTCTAAAAGCATTGGCGGCCGAATTATAAGCCATTCAGCGGGTCCGTATGCAGACGAGCTGCGGCTGTTTGTCCAATTGTCAGAGCACAAGGACCATGCAGGCGAAGCCTGCCCCTATGAGGAAGACCAGGATGATATCCAAGTGGCAGTGGTTTGTGGTTCAGGCAAGCAGGATGCTTTGGGTGCGGGCTGCGCTGTTCGCATTGCTCGGCGTCGGCGCAGCACTACTGGCAACGTTATCTGACCGGCTCTGGCCTGGCGAGGCGCCCGTTGATATCGGGGCCGATGCAGTGGGAGTGATCCTCGGTATTCTGGCGTCCAGCATGCTGGCGGTCACCACCTTCTCGTTGACGGTGATGGTCTCTACCTACGGGATGGCCACGGCCAATATTACCCCACGAGCTACCCGTCTGTTACTGCAGGACACCACTTCCCAGAACGTATTGGGAACCTTCCTGGGCTCGTTCCTGTTCAGCCTGGTGGGAATTATTGCACTCAATACCGAGATATACGGCGAAAAGGGGCGAATGGTGTTGTTCATCTTCACCATGCTGGTCATCCTCGTGATCGTCATTACCATGCTGCGCTGGATCGACCACCTTTCCAGTTTCGGCAGAATGGCGGACGCGGCTGGTCGCGTCGAGAACGTGATTCTCAAAGCGCTGAGAAGCCGTGCCGATAACCCGCGCAACGGTACGTCGATTCTTTATGATCCGCAGCGGGACATTCCCCCTTCGGCCAAGGCCATCCACCCGTCGATGACCGGCTATATCCAGCATATCGATATCGAGAAATTGTCAGCGTGGGCAGAAAAGCATGATGGTCAGGTATTTCTGATCAGGATTGCCGGTTCGTTCGTGCATCCCCTGGAACCTATCGCCTGGGTCATGTCGACCGCAGTCGATGCGCCGCAGGAGCTGGCGTCTGCCGTTACTATTGGCGCGCTGCGTTCCTTTGACCAAGACCCCCGCTTCGGCATCGAGGTGCTCGCCGAGATCGCTTCGCGTGCGCTGTCTCCAGCGGTCAATGATCCGGGTACAGCGATCGATGTGCTTGGCCGCGCGGTCCGTATCCTCTCGCATTGGGCGGATGAGACGGCGACGGCAACAGAGCCGATGGGAACGATGCGCTGCTCGCGGGTGCATGTGCCGCCGTTGCTGCTGGACGACCTGTTCGCCGACATATTCACACCGATTGCCCGGGACGGTGCCGCGATGGTGGAAGTTCAGGTGCGACTGCAGAAATCGCTGAAGATGCTGGCCGGCTATGGCGGAGAGTTTTTCGTTAGCGCGAGCAAATACTCCGCCATGGCCCTGGCCCGCGCAGAACTCGCCATGCCTTTTGAAGATGACAGGTTTCGACTACGCAGCCTGGCGAGTCAACTCGGGTCATAATCAGGCTGGCCACGGATGTTCCGGCCTTCCAGGCTAACTGCGGGCCCTGGCCGTATGCTTCACGGTCAGGGCGCCGAGGTAAGCGGCATTACTGGCTGATCGACCAGCTCTTGTCGATCAGCTCGGCTTCCTGGTCCAGGCTGACAGGGCTCTGTGCAATCATCAGATCCAGCGCTGGATCCAGCACTGATCCGCCACTGGCGGTACGATAACTACCGCCCTCGCGCACCGACTGGGTTGGTACCATGGCTTGCAAGACCCAGCCCTGATCCGTGCGGCAGGCAATGTTTTCGCTGCTGCCAGCAGGGCCGCTCAGTTGATACTGGCGACAGTACTGGCCTGCATGGTTGGCGAAGGTCAGCCTCGGCTGCAGTTCCTGACCATTGGCTGCGGGCCAGCGTTGGCCGCTGCCCTTGCTGTCCAATACATCGGCGATGGCGTTCCACTGGCTGTTCTCGCCAGCCGATGGAAGCAATTGAGCCAGAACAAAGCCCGCCAACAGGCAGACGCCCGCCACCGCCGCGGCGTGCTGCTGAAGAGCCTGCATCAGGCGTGGCCGGGCCGGAAAGGCCAACACCCGACCCTTGGCGGCAGACGTGCCGGGCTCTTCCAGGAGCGCCAGTATGCGGTCCGGGACGGGAAGGTGATTGATGGCGTCGTAGTGCTGGCTCACTCGCTGGTCAACCATGGCCATTTCGGAAAGGCGTAGTGCCAGGCTCTCGTCTTCCGCCAACCGCTGGCGTACATGATCCATCTGCATGGAGGTCAACTCGTTGTCGAGAAAGGCTGACAAAATTTCATCGTTAATGGTCATACCAGAGACTCCATTGTCTGTTCCCCGCCAAGCCGGCGAAAGTGTTCGCCCAGCGCGCTCCGCGCTCTGGCCAGCCGGCTCATGAGCGTTCCCGGAGGCACCGCCAGTGCTGAGGCGGCTTCCTGATAGCTCATCCCCTGAATGGCCACCAATGCAAGAGCCTCGCGCTGCTCGGCGGGCAGGCTTTGCATCGCAATGGTTACTTCACCCAGTTGCAGTTGGTGAAACATTTGGGTTTCGCCATCGATGCTGGGGCTTTCATGCAACGCCAGGGCGTCAGCGCTGTTCTGACGAACCTTGCCCGCACGGTATTCGTCGATCCACAGATTGCGGCAAACGGTGAAGGCCCAACGGTCCAGCGGCACGTCGCTACGTGGTGGCTTGCTTAGAATCTTCAACAGCGTATTTTGCAGCAGGTCGTCGGCATCATGCACGGAACCGGTAAGCGAATAGGCGAAGCGCCGCAGGGCTGGTAGCAGAGCTTTCAACTCGGTCTTCATTCAGTTGTTTCCATGGTTGTTGTCCTTATTAAACGGCTGGGGAGAGAATTTATTCCCGCTCAGTGGAATTTTTTGCCAAGCTTAGCCGTTTTAATGAAAAGAGCTTTCGCAGGGAGACGGAACAATCATGCCACACAAGTATTTGCTGGGCGCGTCAGCCGCGGTTTGCATGGCGGTGGCGTTGCCATTGGCGGCATTACCTCTGGTCGAGGTGGACATTTCGAAGGTCGCGGAGCTGACCAACCTGGCAGAGCTGCCCCAGACGGTAGAACAGTTGCCCGATTCGCTACGTGGCGTGGACACGCGTCTGTCCGATATTGCGGATATCTCCCAAACAGTAGAGCAGTTGCCCGATTCGTTACGTGGCCTGGACACGGGCTTGTCTGATGGCATCTCCCTTAGCCAGCCTGATGTTCTGGTCCGGCAGTTATCGGACTCGCTAATTGAAACAAGCGCTGGGTTGCAGGATGCATTGCCGCTGTCCTTACCCCTCTCCGACTCGCAAATACTGGAACCGTTGCTCCAGGTTCCGGGCACTGTTACGACGCAGTTGATTGCTCCATTAACGGCAACCTTGGCGCAGCCGCTGGAATTGTCGCCGTCCATTGACCTGATAGAAGCGTTGCCACAGCGCCTGCCGATAGTTGATTCGCAAGGCGCACCGCTGTTTGTCGAGGTGGAAGTAGAGCACGGCTGGCGTGCGGTAGAGCGCGAATGGTTGCTGCTGTTGAGTGGCGAAGAATGGAATCGGCTTCTGCTAGAAGCGCCCACCTTGGCCGCCTATGTTACCGAGCAACATGATTTCCCGGTTCTGGCGCGCCGGATGATCCGGCTAAAGGTGCCGGCCCGTCTGGATTCGCCTGAGGGTATGCGACAGGCCTTGCCGCAGCGGGTTTTGCGGTTTCTGGATCGCAACCATATTTACACTCCGCAGACTTCGAAGGAACTGGACGATGTAAAGGAAGCCGGTTCATCCGGCGGGCTGTGCGATCAGCCGTTACGGGTAGGCATGATCGATACGGGCGTGGCCATGGATCATCCAGCGTTTAACAATCCAGCCGGCAACGCCCTGCAGCGCCGGGCTTTTCTCGATGTAGGCCCAGGGGCACCTGAAGGCCATGGCACCGCAGTGGCTAGTGTCTTGATAGGTCGCGGTCCGCAGCTCAATCCGCTGCTGCCGCACGCCACGCTTTTGAGCGCTTCGGTGTTCTATCGCCAGGATGATCTGAATCAAGGGGCGACCCTGTTTCATCTTCTGCAGGCGATGGAGTGGCTGGCCGCTGAAGGGGTTGCGGTTATCAACATGAGTCTGACCGGTCCGGACAATGCGGTCCTGCACGAGGCGGTGGCGGCGCTGCTTGAGCGGGGAGTGCAGATAGTCGCCGCGGCAGGTAACGAGGGACCGGCAGCTCAGCCTTTGTACCCTGCGGCTTACCCTGGCGTGCTGGCGGCTACGGCGGTCGACCAGGATTGGCATCTTTATCGCTGGGCCAACCGTGGCCCCCATATTGCATTTGCCGCGCCGGGCGTTGCGGTGCTGACCGCCCGGGTTGGCGGCGACTATGGATCAAAAACAGGCACGTCGATGGCGGCGCCCGTTCTCACCGCGTTTCTCGCCTGCGCCCTGGAGCAGCATCAGGGCGATGCAAAGCGAGCCTGGGCACAATTGATGGAACAGGCGGAAGATCTGGGCGAACCCGGGCGCGACCCGGAATACGGGTATGGTCTGCTAACTCCGGGTTCGTCCGCAAACGCCCGTTAACACTGAAGCGCGACCTTTTGCGCCGGACCTCACAGGCCAGGCAGTTGAAGGCGCGCGTTATCACGAACGGTCGCGTTGATGTCGGCCCGCGTTGACTGCCGAATATCAGTTCCCATGCTGCCGCGCATTTGCTGGCGAAGGCTCTGTCTGGCGTTGTCGCGCAACGGTGCGCTGGCAGCCCTGGCAGTGTCGGTTGCGGCCTGTTGAGTGCTCGACTTGATCTGCTTCGCACCGGAGGCGGCTGCGGCTGCCGACGCGCTCGCGGCGTCCGCCGCACTTCTACCCGTGGAGCTGGCGCCGTCGGCAGCGATGCTGCCAGCGCTACGGGCCTGCTGAATGGAATCAGAAGCAGAATCGCGTACTTTGGGTTTGCTGCCAGCATCCGGATTGGTCGACGCTTGTTGCGACCCGCTGGCTTGTACGTTTCCCATGCCGGAGACCGTCAGGCCGCGCTCGGTGTTGGCGTCTACGTTAGCGTTGGCGCTGGTTTCGCTTTGGGCGGACGTTGTTTGCGCGCTGGATGCGGCGCCGAGCTGAGCTTCAGTGCTGAGCTGGGCGGATGTGCGGCCCTCAGCGGCAGCGAATCCGGTGATCAAAGTCGACGCCACGGTCAGAGCCAGGATGGACAGCTTGTTCATGGTAGTTACCTCTATCTGTTGTGGTAATGACATAGAGGTAACGGTTCGCCAACGGATTTTATTCCCTGAATGGTTATTCGATGTTCTGCACCTGCTCGCGCATCTGCTCGATATATACCTTCAGATCTACCGCGGCTTGCGTGCTGCGGCTGTCAATGGCCTTGGAACCGAGTGTGTTGGCTTCGCGATTGAACTCCTGCATGAGAAAATCCAGCCGCCGACCCATGGCAGAATTTCCCGCCAGTACCCGACGGCACTCATTGACGTGGGTCTCCAGCCGATCAAGTTCCTCGGCGACGTCGATTTTCTGCGCCAGTAATACCAGCTCCTGTTCGACCCGCGTGCCATCAAGTTCCAGTTGGGCCTCCGCGAAGCGGTCAGTCAGCTTCTGCCGGTGCGCCGTTAGCAGGTCGGGCATCATCTCGCGGAGTACGACCACGCGATCAGCAATGGCATTCAAACGCTCCTCCAGCAGCGCTTTCAGTTCTGCGCCTTCCCGGCCACGCTGCTCTTTCAGATCGACCAGGGCCTGATCGAAAAGGCTGGCCGCCTGTTCGATAAGCCCGCTCTGATCTTGCTCCGGACTACTCAGTACGCCTGGCCATGCCATTATCTCCAGCGGGCTGACCGCTGCGGGATTGTTCAACTGCTGGCTTAGCTTCTGCATCGTAGCGATCAGCTGATCGGCCAGGGGCTGGTTGAGGGAAAGCGTTGGACCGTTTGTGGAGGTTGGGTTGAATCGCAGCGTACACTCAACCTTGCCGCGAGCCAGCTGCTTGCGCAGGCGCTCGCGCAACGGGCCTTCCAGTTCACGAAAAGCTTCTGGCAGTCGCAGGCTGGCCTCAAGATAGCGGTGATTGACCGAGCGCATTTCCCACGCCAGATTGCCTAGATCAGTGCTGAGCTCGCAGCGCGAGAAAGCGGTCATGCTGTAAACCATCATTGGCCTCGTTGTTCTGTGCATCCCTGGCGCATTGTAACGCCTCGCTCTGCGGCGGGGTACAGTTGCTGTCACCCGCTGCGTGTGGGCCGTATAATCAGCGCACATTCAATGCAGTACAAGGATTCCGAATCATGAAACGACCCAGTGCCCGTGAAGCCGATCAGATGCGTCAGGTTACCCTGACCCGCCATTACACCAAGCATGCCGAAGGTTCTGTCCTGGTCGAGTTTGGTGATACCAAGGTCATCTGTACCGTGAGCGTAGAGTCAGGCGTGCCGCGCTTTCTGCGCGGATCGGGTCAGGGCTGGATCACGGCGGAATATGGCATGTTGCCGCGGGCCACCGGTGAGCGTATGCAGCGTGAAGCCAGCAAGGGCAAGCAGGGCGGGCGCACGCTGGAAATCCAGCGCCTTATCGGCCGGTCCTTGCGCGCCGCGGTGGATTTGAAAACGCTGGGTGAAAACACTTTATATATCGACTGTGATGTCATTCAGGCCGATGGCGGCACCCGTACCGCATCGATTACCGGCGCCTGCGTAGCGCTGGTGGATGCCCTGCGGGCGATGAAAGCACGCGGTGCAATCAAGAAGGTGCCGACAGTACAGATGATTGCGGCCATTTCGGTTGGCATCTATCAAGGTACGCCGGTTCTGGATCTCGATTACCTTGAAGATTCCTCAGCTGATACCGATCTGAACGTGGTCATGACCGACAAGGGCGGATTCATCGAGGTGCAGGGAACGGCCGAGGCGGCGCCATTCAGCGCCGACGAACTCAATGCTATGCTGACGTTGGCCAGGAAGGGCGTCGACGAATTGTTTGCCATGCAACTGGCAGCTTTGCAGGACTGAGATACCAGAGCGATGCCAGGCCAGACCCAAAACAGACCTAGAGAAGGAGTTCCAGCATCATGACTGAAGACATTCAACAGCAAGTTGAGACAACGCCGGATCCGGAGGCGCGCAAATGGGCACTGGTAGCGCATCTTTCGGGCTTTCTGGGGTTTATCTTTCCCTTTGGCAGTCTGATCGGACCGCTGGTGGTCTGGCAGTTGAAGAAGGATCAGGCGCCGTTTATCGATGATCAGGGCAAGGAAGCGCTCAATTTTCAGATCAGCGTGGCGCTGGCGGCACTGCTTTGCGTGTTGTTGATGGTAATAGTCATTGGCATGCTGCTGATCTGGGTCGTCATCATTGGGGCGGTGGTATTGATGATCATTGCAGCCATCAAGGCCAAGGAAGGTCAGGCCTATCGTTATCCGTTCTGCTGGAGAATCATCAAGTAGCAGCGATGCGTGGCTGCAAGCGGAATTCTCCGTTTGCAGCCCAGGGCTCAGATGCTTAGCGTCCAGTCATAATCGATAATTACCGGCGCATGCTCAGAAAAGCGTACCTTGCGCGGAATCTGGGCGTTCTTGACGAAGCGACGCAGTCCGGGTGTCAGGAACTGGTAATCGAAACGCAGACCCAGGTTGAGATCCTGGGCCTGTTCGCTGTCGGGCCACCAACTGTAGAGGTCCGACTCGCGGGTGACTTCGCGCAACGCGTCGACATAGCCAAGATTTCCAAAAATCTCGTCCATCCAGGCGCGTTCCGGGGCCATGAAGCCGGGTTGCTCCTGGCAGTCACGCCAGTTTTTGACATCCAGTTTCAGATGCGCAACATGCAGGGAACCGCAGTAGATAAACTCGCGACGTTTGCGGCGCTGCTTGTTGAGGTAACCGGTAAAGTCGTTCATGAACTTGAATTTCTGGTTCAGGTCCGCATCGCCTTCGCGGCCCGAGGGCAACAGTAGGCAGCCAATGCTTACCTTGTCAAAATCAGCCTGAACAAACCGTCCGTACCGGTCGGCAAGCTCAAAGCCCAATCCCATGATGATGGCCTTGGGGGCAGTTTTGGTGTAGATCGCGACGCCTCCCTGGCTGGGCACCTCCGCCTCGAAACAGTACTGCCAGTAGCCGTCCAGCCAGTAGGCATCGTGCTCCAGTTCGGGCTCGGTAACCCGGATGTCCTGGAGGCATATCACGTCAGCATCCTGCGTACGCAGCCAGTCGAATAGACCCCGGGCCGCTGCGGCCTCGATGCCGTTTACATTCAGACTGATGATTCGCATACATGGCTCCCTCAAAATCGTGCGTGTATGATAACCGAGCTAGCGGTATTTTTGTTAAGACGAGGGTTAGATGCACGAATATCAACGGGAATTCATTCGTTTCGCACTGGACCGTGAGGTTTTGCGTTTTGGAGACTTTACTCTCAAGTCAGGGCGCATCAGTCCCTACTTCTTCAATGCCGGGTTGTTCAATGACGGTACCTCTCTTGCCCGGTTGGGTCGTTTCTACGCCCAGTCATTCATTCATAGTGAGCTGGAAGATGTAGACGTCATTTTCGGCCCTGCCTATAAAGGGATTCCTTTAGCGGCCGTTACAGCAGTAGCTTTAGCTGAAAGTTTTGATCGCAATCTGCCATACTGCTTTAATCGTAAGGAAGCCAAGGATCATGGCGAGGGCGGCTCTTTGGTAGGCGCGCCGTTGCAGGGGCGAGTGCTGATTATCGATGATGTGATCACCGCAGGCACAGCGGTGCGCGAAGTCATGCAGACCATCCAGTCAGCCGGGGCGAAACCTGCGGCTGTGATGATTGCGCTGAATCGGGAAGAACGAGGACAGGGCGAATTGTCTGCCATTCAGGAGGTCGAGCGTGATTTCGGCGTGCCTGTAATCAGTATCGTATCGCTTACCCAGGTGCTGAGCTTCCTCGAAGAAGACGCCGATCTACGACACCATTTGCCAGCGGTTCAGGCTTATCGTGCCGAATACGGGATCTAGGATGTGACATGAGCCAATGGCTCCAGACGGGGTGTCCCGAGATGCAAAGGCTGTTCTACTGGGCGGGTCTGTTTGTAGTCTGCAGCGTTTCGTTGGAAGCGCACGCGGATCTGTATCGTTATATCGACAACCGGGGCGTAACGGTGCTGGATAGCCGAGTGCCGACCGAATTTGTTCGAAATGGCTACGAAGTGCTGGATTCCCACGGGCGAGTGAAGCTCGTGGTGCCGGCCGCCCCTACTGCCGAGGAGCTCGAGGCGTCCAGGGCGGCTCAAGCCGAGCAGGAGCGCCAGGCCGTCGCGGACGCCACGCTATTACGTCTTTACAGCGATGCCAGCGATCTGGATCGTGCGCATGCGCGTCAAGTTGCTCAGATTGATAGCTTGATAGCCACCTCGCGGGTAAATCTGCAGGCGCTAAAGGGCCAGCGCGAGGAGTTGGAGAGGCAGGCTGCAGCTCAGGAACGCGCTGGCAGAAAGGTTGATGAACGGATTCTGACCGAGCTGGGTGAAGTCGCTGCTGAATCGAAGCGCTTGAACCGGCTCATTGAACACAAGCGAGCTGAGATCGACCAAGTCAATGCCGGGTTTGCCGCGCAAAGGGATCGGCTGATTGCCCTGACGGAGCGTAGCCAGCCATAATGCCGCGCCGTCGCCAGCTCAGCGGGCGGCCGCATTTTTCGGTGATGTCTTCTCGAAGTGTGTTACGGCCGAGCGAAAGCTCTCAGGAATAGGCGAAGGGCGACGGTCGTGGCCTGCATGCACATAGACTATCTCACCATTTACCAATAATTCGCCTTCGCGATAAATCCCAATCAGGAATTGCATGCTGGAGTTGCCCAGCCGGGCAATACGCACGTGAACATCCACCATGTCATCGAATCGGGCCGGCGAGCGGTACTCCAGCAAGGTGCGGACGGCAAAGAAATCCGCACCCTGCACACCGGTTTCGGCGCTATAGGCTTGCCCCATGGCCCTGAAGTATTCGGTTATACCGACATCGGCGTAGGTCAGATAATGTCCGTTGAAGACGATGCCCTGCAGATCGGCCTCAGCCCAGCGAACACGTAACGGATAACTGAATTTGAACTCATCCTGCGTCATCACAGGTCCTGGGGCAGATTGGTGATCAGGGTACCCACGCCGGTATTGGTAAAAATCTCCAGCAGCACCGCATTCGGCACGCGTCCATCGACGATAATCGCGCTGCCGACCCCGCCCTGAACCGCATCCAGGGCGCACCGAATCTTCGGCAGCATACCGCCGTAAATGGTTCCGTCTTCTATCAACGCGTCCACCTGGGCCGTTGTCAGGCCAGTCAGCACATTACCTGCCTTGTCCATCAGTCCGGCGATATTGGTCAGCAGCAAGAGTTTTTCGGCCTTCAGCGCCTCGGCCACCTTGCCCGCTACCAGGTCGGCATTAATGTTGTAGGACGCCCCGTCCGCACCTACACCGATGGGAGCGATGACCGGAATGTAATCGTCCGACACCAGGCGGTTGATCAGCCGCGTATTGACCTCAACCACCTCGCCCACCTGGCCGATGTCGATTATCTCGGCCTTGTCCATTCCGGGCGTCTTGCGCGTCACCTTGAGCTTGCGCGCCTTGATCAACTGAGCGTCCTTGCCAGTAAGACCGATGGCAGCGCCACCGTGGCGGTTGATCAGATTGACGATGTCCTTGTTGACCTGGCCGCCCAGTACCATCTCCACAACATCCATTGTCTGGCTGTCGGTCACGCGCATGCCTTCGATGAATTCGCTGTGGATGTTAAGTCGCTGAAGCAGATCTGCAATCTGCGGCCCGCCCCCGTGCACTACCACAGGATTGATCCCGACGGTCTTCATCAACACGATATCGCGTGCGAAGCTGTTTTTCAGCTCCTCGCTTTCCATCGCGTTTCCGCCGTATTTGATAACGATGGTCTTCCCGGTAAAACGCTGGATGTAGGGCAAGGCTTCAGTCAATACCCGGGATACCTGAGCGGCAGCGTCACGACTCAACATGTTGGAATCAATCTCCTGGATCAAAATGTTATTTCAAGATCGGGTGCCACGGTAGCCAACTGATCGCGGAATACCTGTTGGACAACGTCGAGCGCCTCAGGTTTATTCGCTTCGAAGCGCAACACCAGCATGGGCGTGGTATTAGACGCCCGCACCAGACCCCAGCCGTGCGGATAATCTACCCGGATGCCATCCAGCGTAGTCAGTTTACCCTGGCCCCAGTCGGCCTCTGTCATCAGTGCTTCGATAATTTCAAACTTGCGAAGTTCGCCCGCCGACAGATTGATTTCGGGCGTAGTGAGGCCAGAGGTGTACTTGGCCATGAGCGCGGCGCTGGACAGGTTGTCCGGTTGCACCGAGAGAATTTCCAGCAAGCGGCACGCGCTATACAGGCCATCATCGAACCCATACCAGCGCTCCTTGAAGAAGATGTGGCCGCTCATTTCGCCACCGAGAAGGGCCCCGATTTCCTGCATTTTGGCCTTGATCATGGAATGTCCGGACTTCCACATGACGGGCCGCCCACCCAGCTTGCTGATCAGGCTGGGCAGGCGACGTGTACATTTGACGTCGAAGACAATATCGGCACCTGGATGACGCGTCACTACGTCTTCTGCCAGCAGCATCAGCAGGCGATCAGGATAGATCAGCTCGCCGTCGCTGGTTATCACGCCGAGGCGGTCACCATCGCCGTCGAAGGCAATGCCGATGTCAGCCTGCTGGCGCTTAACTTCGGCAATAAGGTCGCTCAGGTTTTCCAGCTTGCCGGGGTCCGGGTGGTGGTTGGGGAAATTACCATCCACTTCGCAATGAAGGGGGGTGACCATGCATCCCAGCTCTTCCAGCAATGACTGGGCGATCACGCCGGCTACTCCGTTCCCGCAGTCGATGACCACCTTCAACGGTCTGGCGAGGGCAACGTCCTCAACGATGCGCTGCTGGTAGGCAGGCAGAACGTCACGCTGCTCCCGGCTGCCTTGGCCGGAAATAAGGTCCTGCTGCTTAAGGCGCGTATGCAGCGCTTTAATACGATCTTCGGACAATGTCTGGCCGGCGATCACAATCTTCAATCCGTTGTAGTCGGCGGGGTTGTGGCTGCCGGTAAGCATTACGCCGGATGAGCTTTCCAGCGTATGGGTGGCAAAATACACCACGGGCGTGGGAACCATGCCCAGGTCGATCACGTGGCAGCCAGTATCCATCAGGCCCTGGATCAGTTGTTCGACGAGGGTCGGTCCGGAAAGCCGGCCATCACGACCTACCGATATCACCGATTGGCCAGCCGTAACCGACTCGCTGCCGATGGCGCGGCCTAGCCAGTAAACGCCTTCCTCGGTCAGTGTTTTGCCAGCCACGCCGCGTATGTCATAGGCCCGAAAGATCTCTTCGGGAAGCTGTGGAATGGCGAGCGCTGCCTGATCCGATGGTGCGGCCATTGCAAAGGGATCTTCGTCGAGGATGTCAATGTCCAGAATATCGTCGTCGATCATCGGGGCTGGCTTGCTGACTTTGGCGGCGGGTCTGTCTGGCTCGGTCTTGGCTCTTTCCGGATTGGCGCCCAACGTCTGGCCGGTGCGCCGGGCCAGTTGCATAATGCTGGCGCCTACTGGTTCGAGCGGGCCAAGGTGCAGCCCCGCTGCCTTGTGACCAAGGGTTAGCTGGGTCAGGGTCTCGGCGTCCGCTGCCAGGGTCGAGGCCCATTGCCGATGCAGCCACAGTAGGCCAGCAAGCAAACCGGCCAGAGCCAGCACAACGGCAGCGAACAGCAGCAGGGGGTTGATCAGGCCGGCAGAAAGCGCCGAGCCAGCACGAAACTCGATAAACCAGGCGGGGTTGTCACTCGGCAGACGAATAACGGTGCCTTCGCCACTGCCTTGTTCATGCAGCACCTGCTCCGGCGCACCGGGGAACTGCTGGATCAGCCTTACCTGTCCGCTGTTATCGGGAAGCGCGGGCAGACTGGTCGTTATGCGAGGCAGTTCGAATACAGCCATCAGTGTTCCACCGATTGGCGCATTGGTGGAAGCTCGCAGAGGCTTCACTGTATACAGTCGCCACGCTCCATTCACCCGATGTGCTTCGGCTGGCACCGGCATATTCCGTTCCGCACGGCGGATCATGTCAATCGCAGCAAAGCTTAACGGCGCCTCGCCACTTTCCAGGCTCTTCGCTTGCCCGATGAGGTGGGTATAGATGGCCAGGTTGTCGGCATACATGTAGCGCATCAACCGCTGCAGCGTAGGGCTGCCTCCCTGTCGCAGGGCGACCTGGATCTGCGGGTTGGCGGCCGCGGCGGTCAAGTCGGCATCCAGCTTCTCCAGGGTCCTGTTTAGAGCGGCGAGCTGCTGTCCGGCATAGGCCTGCGCCATGTCCTGCTGGTAGCGTTGGTTACTGTGACTGAACAGGGTGAACCAGACCAGGGCGGCAGCGGCTGCAAGCCCGGCCAGAGCCAGAAGCAGCGGCACCAGCGTGCCGGGTAGGGTTGATGAAGTTGATGCTGCGGACGATTTTTTGAGTTTCATCTCTGCTTATTGCCTCCCTGCTCAGATGTGAGATCAGTGACTGCCAGTATGACCGAAACCGCCAGCGCCGCGCTCGCTATTGTCGAACTCGTCGACTATGTCCAGCCTCGCCTGTAATACGGGTACCAGCACCAGCTGCGCGATTCTTTCACCAGGCTCGATGGTGAAGGCCAGATGACTGCGATTCCAGCACGACACCATCAGCTCGCCCTGGTAGTCGGAGTCGATCAAACCGACCAGATTTCCCAGCACGATGCCATGCTTGTGACCAAGACCGGAACGCGGCAGGATCATCGCGGCAAGTTCCGGATCGGCAATATAAATCGCCAGGCCGGTCGGCAGCAGCTGCGTTTGTCCGGGCTCCAGCACCAGCGGCTCGTTCAATAGCGCGCGCAGATCGAGTCCGGCGGAGCCTTGAGTAGCGTAATGGGGCAAGGGCCAGTCCTTACCTAGGCGTGGGTCGAGAATCCTGGCTTGCAAAGCGTGCATCTGAAGTCCTCAGTGGCTCGGAATATCGATCCGTTGCGCGATAAAGGTGATGATCTGCCGGGCCAGTTTCTGTTTGCTGGCTTGTGGCAGGGCGTGCTGCTGCAGCGAGCGGTCGATCAGCGTTACGGCATTGTCGTCACTATTAAAACCGATCGATGGCGAACTGACATCATTAGCGATGATTAAATCCAGATTTTTTCTGACCAGCTTGTCCTTGGCATAGGCCGTCACATCATTGGTTTCGGCAGCAAAGCCCACTGACCACGGACGTTGCGGGTGATTGGCCAGCGTCGCGAGGATATCCGGGTTGCGCACCAGCTCCAGGGTCATCCCTTCCTCAGAGCCGGATTTCTTTTTCAGTTTGGTCTCGGCGCAGCGAGCGGGCCGGTAGTCCGCTATGGCAGCCGATGCGATAAATATGTCGGCGGGGAGAGCGGCCAGGCAAGCGCCTAGCATCTCTTCAGCGCTGGTCACGTCAACACGTTGAACGCGCAGTGGTGTCGGAAGGTTGACTGGACCTGCTATCAGCGTCACCCGGGCGCCGGCCTCTGCGGCGGCAGTGGCCAGGGCAAAGCCCATTTTTCCGGAGCTATGATTGGAGATGTAGCGGACCGGATCGATTGCCTCCCGGGTCGGGCCGGCGTTAATCAGCACATGGCGGCCGGTCAACACGCCGCGCTCGAAGCATTCCGCTGCCCGCGCTGCGATATCGGCAGGCTCAAGCATGCGCCCCGGCCCCACATCGCCGCAGGCCTGTTGCCCTGCGGCAGGGCCGAAAACCCTGACATCGCGTGACATCAGGGTAGCCAGATTGGCCTGGGTTGCCTGGTCGCGCCACATCGCCTGGTTCATTGCCGGAGCGATAGCGACGGGCGCATCGGTAGCCAGCACCAGGGTAGTGAGCAGATCATCTCCGCGACCCTGGGCCAGTCGAGCCATCAGGTCAGCGGTAGCCGGGGCGATCAATACCATATCCGCCCAGCGGGCCAGCTCGATGTGGCCCATTGCTGCTTCCGCAGCGGGGTCCAGCAAGTCGCCGTGTACCGGATGGCCGGACAATGCCTGAAGCGTCAGCGGGGTAATGAATTCCCGAGCCGCCTGGGTCATCACCACGCGCACCTCTGCGCCTGCATCGCGCAATCGCCTGACCAGCTCGGCGCTTTTGTACGCCGCGATTCCACCGCTGACCCCCAGCACTACCTGCTTGTTGAACAACCGCTGCATTGTGCGCTCCTGAATGCGACACTCCGAGGCAACAAAGTGCCCACCAAATGGTCGCTAAGATAGCATAGGGCGCCGTTCGCGGCATGCTCGACCGAACGCACCGGGCTCCTTATACTCATGCCTCAACCCATGGCACGAACAGGAAGTACGTGTCGGCATAGCAAGGAGCATTCGCATGCCCATTACCGACTGGCCCCTGGCCGAGCGCCCCCGTGAAAAGCTGTTGAGCCAGGGCGCCGCCTCACTGTCTGACGCCGAGCTGCTGGCGATCTTCCTGCGCACCGGTATTCCCGGACGTAACGCAGTGGACCTAGCTCGCGACCTGCTTACCGGTTTTGGCAGCCTGCGGGCGCTGCTGCAGGCCGATCAAAAGCTGTTTTGTCAGCATGCCGGCCTCGGCCCGGCCAAGTTCGTGCAGCTGCAGGCAGTGATGGAAATGGCCCGCCGGCATCTTTATGAGGAGCTCAAACGCGGCGATGCGCTGACGTCGCCTGGCGCGGTAAGGCAATATCTCAAGAGCAAGCTGCTGGGACTGCCCCATGAAGTCTTTGCGTGTCTCTTTCTGGATAATCAGCACCGTGTGATAGCCTTTGAGGAGCTTTTTCGCGGTACGCTCGACAGTGCCAGCGTCTACCCTAGAGAGGTAATGAAGCGTGCCCTGGCGCACAACGCCGCGGCCTTGATTCTGACTCACAACCATCCGTCGGGTGTCGCCGAGCCGAGCCAGGCGGATATGATCCTCACGCGACGGCTCAGAGAGTCGCTGGCCATGGTGGATATCCGGGTGCTGGATCATCTGGTGGTGGGCGACGGGGAGCCCGTGTCGCTGGCGGAGCGGGGTCTTCTTTGATGAAAATCATTGCTTGCAGGGCCGCGTTTTGATATAAAGCTCCGCTCTTCTCGGGGCTGTGCCCGTTTTGCTGAATTCTGGCAATGCAGGTGTGCACTTTATGAACGCCCCGGCTGGACAACAGATTTTTTTATGGCTTCCAACCAGTTCGGGTTGGGCAAGTGGTTGGAGAGGGTTAACCATGTCTCGAGTATGTCAAGTGACCGGTAAAGGTCCAGTGACTGGGAACAACGTTTCCCACGCTAACAACAGAACCAAACGTCGTTTTCTGCCTAACCTGCAGCATCACCGCTTTTGGGTAGAATCAGAGAAGCGTTTCGTGCGTCTGCGCACTTCCACCAAGGGCATGCGCATTATCGACAAGCGCGGCATCGAAGTGGTTTTGGCTGAAATCCGCGCCCGCGGCGAAAAAGTTTAAGGAGCAGTCCATGCGTGAATTGATTCGTTTGGTGTCTTCTGCCGGTACTGGTCATTTTTACACTACCGACAAGAACAAGCGTACTACTCCCGATAAGATCGAAATCAAGAAGTTCGATCCGGTCGTACGCAAGCACGTGAACTACAAGGAAGCCAAGATCAAATAAGATCGTTGGTAGCCAACAAAAACCCACTTTCGAGTGGGTTTTTTATTGGCTGCCATTCGGGCCTGGACGAGTCGCACATTCTCAATCCGAGGCCTGACCACCCAGCGCGTTATTCGGGTCTGCGTCCGAGTATTGCAGCGCGACAACGAAGCGATCACGGATATTGGCGCCAAGCCCTCCTCGTCATTCTCCGCGAAGGCGGGGAATCCAGCGCAGCGTTACACCCCATAAGCCTGCCGGCATGCAATGCCAGCCTCAGCGCTCTCCGCCCACCGCAAAATTCGGCATGCTGTTTACCGGCTGGCTAAACTCGAACGGAATCGACACCGTCCGTAGCCCCACATTCTGCTGCACCACAAAGTGCAGATGCGGACCAGTGCTGTTGCCTGTATTGCCGGACTGCGCCAGCAGACTCCCGGCCACTACCCGCTGGCCTTCGCGGACATTGATCGAACCCTGTTTCAGGTGCAGATAGACGCCCATGGTGCCGTCATCATGCAGCAATCGCACAAAATTGCCGGCCGGGTTGGTGCCGCGCCCGCTCTGGTTGTTTTCAATTTTGACTATCAAGCCGCCGCGCGCCGCCACGATGGGCGTGCCTTCAGGCATGGCGATGTCCACTGCGTAGCGGCCCTTCGGCCCGGTATGACTGTAGCGTCCGCCTGGGCCCTGGGTCATGCGGAACGGGCCGCCTCGCCAGGGTAGTGGGTAATGGTTGAGATTGTGTTTGGCACGGGGATCACCCAGCGCGTAGCGAAGCTTATGCTCGTAGCGGGGCGTACCGGTACCGTCTGGCGCGAGCGTCAGCAGTCGGATGTTGCCACGTGGCGGCAAAACCCAGCGCACCGGCTTGGCCGGAACGCCCAATACATGCTGGGCGGAGGAGATTGCTACTTCCACTTCAACCGGCACATACAAATCGTTATGTACGATCAGCGTATCGCCGCCGGCGTGCTTGCGGGTGGTCAGATACACCTGACGGTCGGTGTTCTCGACCATGTTGTCGCTGAACACAAACACTTTGGCGCCTTGAACGCGCTGGTCGGTATAGGTGACGACACCGTTGTTGTCGGTGTACTTGTAGATGGTCGAGCCGAGCAGGGCCGGGCTGGCCAAAAGCAGGATAATCCCCAGGAATAAGGTACGCATCCGTTGCAACCATAAAATGTGACAGAGCGCCAAGCATAAACCCTGGTGCCCGTTAAAGCGACCTGCGGACAAGGGTTAGCTCGTCCACCCATCGGATCACGCCGGCCGCGCGGGTCGGCGGATCCCATCCAGGGTGTGAGACTGATTTCCGGTCACTCGGCCGGGGTCACGCGCCAAATGGTGTTTGAAAGATCATCGGCGACAATAAGGGCGCCGCGCGGATCAACGGTCACTCCGACCGGCCGGCCACGGGTTTTGCCATCTGACCCAAGGAAGCCGGAAACAAAGTCAACCGGCTGGCCGGCAGGGCGGCCATCGCTAAACGGCACGAAGACCACCTTGTAGCCAACGGGGTTCTCACGATTCCAGCTACCATGCTCGCCGACGAACACACCCTCGGCGAATTCGGCGCCCATTGACGGCATGGAGAAGTCGACCCCAAGCGCTGCCACATGCGATCCCAGGGCGTAATCCGGAATGATCGCCGAGGCTACCTTTTCCATATCCTGCGGCCGAACGCGTGGGTCTACGTTTTGTCCCCAATAGCTGTAGGGCCAGCCGTAAAATCCATTTTCCTGGACGGAGGTGAGATAGTCGGGAGTCAGGTTCGGGCCGAGCTCATCGCGCTCGTTGACCACTGCCCACAACTGATCCGTCTCTGGCTGGATAGTGAGTGCAGTAGGATTACGCAGACCAGTCGCGTAGGGTCTGTGCGCTCCCGTCTCGGCGTCTATCTTCCACACCATTGCTCGGTTGACCTCAGCCTCCATCCCGCGCTCTGTAATGTTGCTGTTGGAACCGATGCCGACGTAAAGAAAACGTCCATCCGGGCTGGCAGCGAGCGCCTTGGTCCAGTGATGGTTGATCGCTGATGGTAGATCGGTGACCTTGACCGGCGGCCCGCTGGCCTGGGTCTGGCCCTCCTGATAATCAAACCGCACCAGCGCGTCCTGGTTGGCCACGTAAAGATTGTTTTCGACCAGTGCGAGCCCGTAAGGCGCGTTGAGATCTTCAGCGAAAACGGTTTGTTCCTCATAAGTACCATCACCGTCGCCATCTCGCAGCAAGGTCAACCGGTTACCGCTCTTGACCGAAGTGTTGCCCTTCGCTTTTATGTAACCGGCAATCACGTCCTTTGGCTTCAGTGCTGGCGCTCCGCCGCCGCGGCCTTCGGCGACCAGAATGTCACCGTTGGGCAGAACCAGCGTCTGGCGTGGGATCTGAAGTTCAGTAGCGATGGCCTCGATTGTGTAGCCTTCGGGTACCGTCGGTTGCTGGTCGCCCCACCCTGTTGGATCTGCAATCGTCATGCTGGGCAGCAATCCTCTCTCCATATCGGGGAGCGTCGGATCAGGACCATAGTCGATCGACTCTGCGTCGTTATCGCTACATGCGCTCAACAGGATCGACAAGGCGACGGCGGAAAATACGCTCGGACGGTTCATTTGGCACCTCCCACGCGAAGGCCAGAAAAGCCGATCCAGGTCGCTGCGCACACCAGCACGGTAACGATCACCGACAAAATGAGCCCCATGGGCATGCTTGCCCACACGTCCTTGGCATGGATCAGGGCATTGAGGAAGCCCAGGATCCAGGCGGCCAACAATAGAAGGAGATAAACCAGAGTGCGCCCTCCACGCCGTTCGGCGCGGAACAGGCCGATGATTGCGCACAGTAGCGCAAAACCGCAAAAAACGAGGCCGCCAGCAATCAACCAGGAAGCGAAGTTGGTCCACTGTATCTGGTAGCTCGACGAGTAAGCGAAGTCACTCAGCGTGGCGCCCAGAAAAAGCGGAATGGTCCCGGCGAGCAGGACCGCATGAACCGGGTGAAGAGTCATTTGATATGGTCGGTCGACAGTGGCAGTCAAGGCGGCTTTCCTCATTGTTAATCGAGCGAGACCTCATCGCCGGAGCAGCGCGCCGACCTGAGCGTCCCTCTGCAGAATCCAGAGTGCAACGTCATCGTACTGTCGGAAGTATAGTCAACGGTGACCCGCTCGCCAGCCGGATGCCTAACTACCGAGTTCCCCGCCAGGCGGAACCACAGGAGATCGGCAAAGCATGACGCTTGCCGCGCAAAAAGCTGGATCCCCGCCTTCGCGGGGATGACGAAGAGAGGGGGTAACGTATGACGTTCCGCAGGATGACGAAGAGAGGGGGGTGATGTATGACGTTCCGCGGGATGACGAAGATAGGGGGGGATGTATGACGTTCCGCGGGATGACGAAGAGAGGGGGGTGATGTATGACGTTCCGCGGGATGACGAAGAGAGAGGGGGGTGATGTATGACGTTCCGCGGGATGACGAAGAGAGAGGGGGTGATGTATGACGTTCCGCGGGGATGACGAGGAGAGAAGGATGGAGTACGAAGCAGGGGGCTTCGCTTGGTAGAAGTGGAGTTTGGAAAGGCGAGACGTTCAAAAAACCTCCGCTACGGCTCCGTCATTCCCGCGAAGGCGGGAATCCATAGGAACCTGCAGAGCATGAGGCTGGCTGCCATGCGAAAAGCCGAACCCTCCCCAGAAGCTTGCCGAAGCGCCGCTTCAAGGTGCAGGTTGCAGAGAGTACGTCCGTAGTGTGGCAGCAAAGTCTTGCAGCGCCTTGATACCACTGGCTTCCGCCTGGGCACACCAGTCACGCAGCGCCTGCACCATGTCATGGCCGTTGGCGCTGGTGCGACCCCAGATCTGCTGCAGGGCCAGGCGACGCTCGTAAATCACCTTGAGCGCGTGACTGTGAGCCAGCATGGTTTGAATGCGCGCCTCATGTTTCGGCTCGAGCAGGCTAGTCTCTCGGCTGAGCAAACGCTTGGCGCGCCTGAACACATGCCGCACCGAATCGTCCATCTTCTGCAGTTCCTGCTGGACCAGAGGCTTGATCACCAGCTTGCGATATTGCGCCATAATCTGGAACCGATTATTAACGATCGCCATGGCGGTATCCTTGTCCAGCGTCTGCTTGCCTTCTACCCTGTGAGCGATTGGGGCGGTCCGTCTGACCTGGGCCAAACCGAAAGCGCTAAACACCTTGATCCAGAACCAACCCAGATCAAATTCCCATTTCTTGACGGAAAGCTTCGCCGAGTTGGGGTAGGTATGGTGGTTGTTATGCAGCTCTTCCCCACCGATCAGAATGCCCCAGGGCACAATGTTGGTGGCTGCGTCCTTGCACTCGAAATTGCGGTATCCGAATGCATGGCCGATGCCGTTGACCACACCCGCGGCGAAAACCGGAATCCACATCATCTGCACAGCCCACACGGTCAGACCCAGCGCGCCAAACAGCGCCAAATCGATCAGCAGCATGATACCCACCCCAAAGAGGGGGAAGCGCCCATACACATTGCGCTCCATCCAGTCGTCCGGGCAGTTTTTGCCATAAATGCGCAGCGTCTCCTCGTTCTTGGCCTCTTCCATGTACAACTCGGCACCCTTGCGTAACACGGTGACCAGCCCTTTTTGAACCGGGCTGTGTGGGTCGTCAGGGGTTTCACATTTGGCGTGATGCTTGCGATGGATGGCTGTCCATTCGCGGGTATTCATGCTGGTCGTGAGCCACAGCCAGAAACGGAAAAAGTGTTGCAGGGCCGGATGCAGCTCGAGTGAGCGGTGGGCCGAGTAGCGGTGCAGGTAGACAGTAACGCTGACGATAGTGATATGCGTCAGGACCAGAGTCACGGCCAGGATTTGCCAGCCGGAAAGATCGAGTAGACCGTTGTACCACATAGTTGGATAAAACCTCTCTACGGTGTAACGGACGCTTTGCCCGTCCGGGCATTATGTATGAATGTCTGGTGGTTTGCATGACCGTGGGTCGATGATTGCCGGTCGCGGGGATCGATATTGAAAGGGAATGATTCAGGACCTTTGAGACCACGTTAATGTGAAACACCTCGGGAACACCAGGTTAGACTAAGTTCGCGCCCGCAGGTAAGGTTGGATAGCTTTGCAACCTTTGCTAAAAGAACCAATAAAGGGCCAATCATGGAAGATTTCTCCCCCTCAGACTTGAAGACCATTCTGCATTCCAAGCGCGCGAATATTTACTACTTGCAACACTGCAGAGTATTGGTGAAAGGCGGCCGAGTCGAATACGTCACCGACGAAGGCAAGCAATCGCTTTACTGGAATATCCCCATCGCCAATACCACCACCGTTCTTTTGGGCACCGGTACCTCCATCACCCAGGCAGCCATGCGTGAACTGGCAAAGGCGGGCGTTCTCGTCGGCTTTAGTGGCGGCGGCGGGACGCCTTTGTTCAGTGCCAACGAAATTGATATCGAGGTGGCCTGGTTCTCGCCTCAGAGTGAGTATCGGCCCACTGAGTACCTCCAAGGTTGGGTGCGTTTCTGGTTTGACGACGAATTGAGATTGGAGGCCGCCAAGGCGTTTCAGCGGTTGCGCCTGGAGCGAATAGCGCAGCTATGGCTGAACAACAGGTCATTGCAGGATGCTGGTTTTGTCGTGCCGGCTGAGCGGCTTAAGAGCCTCTTGCGTGATGCAGGGGCCAGGAATGAAGTGGCGCGGGATAACACAGCGCTTCTAACGGAAGAGGCGCGATTGACCAAAGCGCTTTTCAAGCTGGCTGTGGACGCAATGAACTATGGCGATTTCACCCGTGCAAAGCGTGGCTCCGGAGTTGATCCAGCCAACCGCTTTCTCGATCACGGCAACTACTTGGCCTATGGTTTAGGAGCTACGGCCACCTGGGTGCTCGGCTTGCCGCACGGTCTATCAATCCTGCATGGCAAGACCCGGCGCGGCGGGCTGGTTTTCGACGTGGCCGATCTGGTCAAAGATGCGACTATCCTCCCCCAGGCTTTTATCTCCGCCATGCGTGGGGATGAAGAGCAGGAATTCCGGCAAGCATGCATTGAGGCGCTGACCCGCAACGAGTCGCTGGATTTCATGATTGATTCACTCAAGGCCGTGGCGCAAGAACTGGGGAGCCGCGGACAATGAATGTGCTGCTGGTGTCACAGTGCAGCAAGCGAGCATTGGCGGAAAGCCGCCGCATTCTCGACCAGTTTGCCGAAAGGCGTGGTGAGCGCACCTGGCAAACGGCGATTACTCTCGCAGGCCTCGATACCCTACACAAACTGCTGCGAAAGACCGCACGCAAAAACACCGCCGTAGCCTGCCACTGGATCCGTGGCAAGGATCACAGCGAACTGCTCTGGGTCGTGGGTGATGGTCGCCAGTTCAATATTCGCGGCGCTACTCCCACCAATATGACCGCTCGAGATGTGCTGCGGGCAGGTGACGAAAACGATTGGCACAGCGCTGAAGAAATACGGTTGCTGGCCAGCATTGCAGCGTTGTTTCACGACTTTGGCAAGGCTACCCAGGCTTTTCAAAAGAAGCTGGAAACCAATCAGGCAGTTGCCGATCCGTACCGCCATGAATGGATATCCCTGCGCTTGTTTCAAGCTTTCGTGGGACAGGATCCGGATGAACAGTGGCTGGCACGGTTGGCCAAAGCGGATAAAAAAGTCACCAAAGCCTGTCTGGACGCCCTGATCAGGGACGGGATTGATTCCATCACCCAAAGCCCTTTCCGCAGCATGAAGCCGCTGGCTTGTGCAGTGGGTTGGCTAATTGTCAGCCACCATCGTGTTCCCACTGCTTCGGATCGCCAATTTCAACTGAACCAAAGCTCGCTTGAACGGTTGCCAGGTTCGATTTCGAGCGACTGGTGTGGCTCCCGCCAGGACGTTACCGATGCAACAATCAAACAGTGCTGGAATCTGAAAAAGGGCCTGCCGTTCGATAGCCTTCACTGGTGCCAACATGCCCGCAAGCTGGCAGACGGGCTTCTCAAGCGTAGCGGCATGCTTGATAAGGACTGGCTGCAAGACCCGTACATAATGCACCTGTCCAGAATGGCACTGATGTTGGCGGACCATTATTACTCCAGCCAGCCGAGTCATGGGCGCTATGGCGACCCCGATTATCCGCTGCATGCCAACACAGATCGCCAGACTGGCCAACTGAAGCAGCGTCTTGACGAGCATTTGATTGGCGTCGAGGTCAATGCCAGTCGGATTGTCCGCAGCCTGCCGGGGTTGGCGGAGGCCTTGCCACGAATAGCCCGTCACAAGGGCTTTCGCCAACGCAGTCGGGATCGGCGTTTTGCCTGGCAGGACAAAGCCTTCGACCTGGCTGAAGCGTTGCAAGGAAAAAGTGCCGAACACGGTTTCTTCGGTGTGAACATGGCCTCGACAGGTTGCGGTAAAACCCTGGCCAACGGTCGCATTATGTACGCGCTGGCCAATCCACAGCAGGGAGCCCGTTTCACTATCGCGCTGGGTTTGCGCACCCTGACGCTGCAAACGGGCGATGCGTATCGCGAACGCCTCAGTCTGGGTGAAGAGGATCTCGCTGTACTGGTCGGCGGTACCGCCGTCCGGCGATTGCATGAGCTGAACGCTAACAACATGGATACCTACGCAAAACACGGTTCCGAATCCAGTGCCAGCCTGCTTCCGGCCAGCCAGCATGTGCATTTTGAAGGCAGTCTTGCAGACGGACCGCTGAATCATTGGCTAAAAGATAATACCAATGCGCAGAGATTACTTAACGCGCCCGTATTGACCTGCACCATTGATCACCTCATGCCTGCTACTGAAGGCCTCCGTGGCGGGCATCAGATCCCACCCATGCTGCGGTTGATGACCTCAGATCTGATCCTGGATGAGCCCGATGACTTTGGCCTGGAAGATCTACCAGCGCTGACGCGGCTGGTTAACTGGGCAGGTATGCTCGGTAGCCGCGTGCTGTTATCGTCCGCTACCTTGCCGCCCGCTTTGATCCAGGGATTATATGAGGCTTACCTCGAGGGGCGACGTCATTATCAGCGTCACCGTGGCCGCCCGGGCCAGGTATTGAATATCTGTTGTGCCTGGTTTGACGAGTTCGGGGCTGTTGCCAGTGACCATGCAGAGCCGGGAAGCTATCTGCTCGCTCATAATCAGTTTGTGGATAAACGCCTGAGCAAGCTTGATGTCAGCTCCCAGGCGGAGAGCCGACGTAAAGCGCAGATACAGATATTGCCAATCGCCAACGGCCTGGAAGAGACGGAGCGTTATCAGGCGTTCGCCTGCGAGATTGGTTCGCTATTGCAGTCCCTACACCGGAATCACGGCATGGCCGACCCGCAGACCGGCAAGCGCGTCAGCATCGGTCTGGTGCGGATGGCGAATATCGACCCTCTGGTAGACGTGGCAAAGGAGCTGTTTCGTCAGGGCGCGCCGGAGGGGTCTCGCATTCATCTGTGTGTCTACCATTCCAAGCATCCGCTGGCAGTGCGTTCAGCGATTGAAAACAGGCTGGACAGGCTGTTGACAAGGCACGATGACCAAGCGCTGTTCATTGATCCTGAAATGCGTGAATGGTTAGATGCCTATCCTGAGCCGCAGCAGATATTCGTCGTGCTGGCCACGGCCGTGGCTGAAGTAGGGCGTGATCATGATTACGACTGGGGGATTGTCGAGCCCTCATCCATGCGTTCGATCATCCAGCTGGCTGGCCGCATACGTCGCCACCGCCCAGGGAATATAACTGCCCCGAATCTCTATCTGCTGGACACCAATCTGGCGCACCTCAAGACCGGCATGGCTAAGTCGGCTTTTTGCCGGCCTGGGTTTGAAAGTGAGCAATTTCGGCTAAAGAGCCATCAGTTGAGCGACTTGCTGATACCGGAGCAGTGGCAGGTGATGGATGCGTCCAGCCGCATTCGTCTTCGCCCAGACCCTGACCCCGCGCGCAATCTTGTAGACCTTGAACACCATGTTATCCAGCAGTGGATGCAGGGTTCGCCGCCCGGCGAAGAGCTCAAGCTCATACCCGCATGCTGGTGGTGGGCCTACAACTCATCGCTGTGCGGGGCTTTGCAGCGTAAACAACCATTTCGTAATGATCCTCTCGGTCGGCAGCGCTATGTGCTCCTTCCTGATGAAGAGGGCGGGTTGGATTTCCATCGGGTGGAAGATGACGGCAGCCTGGTCCCTTCTAATAACCTGATGACGGCTCAGGCCTTTGAGCCTGGCCAGAGAATCAATTCGTGGGGTCAGGCGGATTATCGTGAGATTCTGGACGCTCTTGCCGAGCGCTTGAACAAAGACCCTGCCGACACCGCCCAGCAGTTTGGCTATATCGATCTGCCAGCCAAGGGTTGTGATAACGGTTGGTACTATCATTCTGCGTTGGGGTTTAGCAAAAAACGATAAGAAAGCGCCTGAATATCAGGCGCTTCTTCCGCCTGCCTACACGGCAGTGCAATAGATGGTATTTAAAGCAATGCTATTTCTAAGCTGCTTCTCAGCAGTCGTGCCCAGCATAATACAATTTAAGCTTCTAAATTGGTATTTTATTTAAAGCAATGCTAGGTTGATTTGACTCAGCGCTGGGAGTAGTCTTTGAAATGTGATGTATTCGGGAAAAAATGGAATTAAAAAAAGGGATTTGTACATATGGTGACCCCCATCAGTGATTTCTCAATCGATGAAATTCGTAACGTTATCACCGTTTTCCTTGATTCCCGCCTTCAGCCCAAGCTGGATAAGCTCAAGGATGACGACCTCGAACGTGATCGTCTGATAGCAGCGCACGAACCGGAAACCTGGCTGGCAGACGCCGCGCGCCGGGTGATGCAGATTCAGCAGGTTACCCACGCGATCAAATACACCCATCCGGATGCGCGTGGCTCCAGTTTGTACAGCCAGGGCAATGCCGCTGCCGGAGAATTACTGGCGGGAACGCACAGCCTGGGCGAACAGCTTATGCCTGATGTGGTCGGAAATGCTGCAGCGTTGGATGTTTATAAGTTCCTGCGCTTGAGCATCGACGGAACCAGTGTTCTTGGCCTTGCCATCAGCGGAGACGAGCGATTGCGGCAAGCATTTTCTTCCGATGCCGACAAGGCAGAGCAATGGATGCAGGCTTTTGCTGCGTTGGTCGAAAGCAAGGGCAAACCAGCCTCCCACAAACTGGCCAAGCAGCTTTACTGGTCTTTGGGTGGAGGCAAATATCACTTGCTAGCACCTCTCTTCCCGAGTTCCCTGGTAAGCCATACTTCGGGAGTAATGCGAGAGCATCGCTTTTCCGACGAAGCCAAGGCCGCCAGGGCTGCAAGAAAAAACAAGGTGACCTGGCAGCACGGTTTTCATGAATACCCTAACGTGGTGGTTCAAAAGTTTGGTGGCACCAAGCCCCAAAATATCAGCCAGCTCAACAGCGAAAGGTATGGCGAAAATCATCTTTTGCCATCCCTGCCGCCTAACTGGCGGTCTGAAGCTGCTCGTCCCCCGCTGCGCGTCGATAGCGTCTTCCAATCAGTGTTTGGCAAACGCCCCCTGGTTCAAGAATTACTGCACGAGCTGCACAGTTATCTGATACGCGTGGCCTCAGTCAACAATCTTGCCGTGCGCGACGGCCGCGCCAGCCGCGTTCAGGCGTTGGTTGATGAGTTGTTTCAGTTCGCTGCAGAACAGCATGAAATGGAGCCCGGCTGGTCAGCTGATCCAGCCTGTCAGCTCAATAGCGACGAGCGATGCTGGCTAGATCCAAAACGGGCAGAGCGTGACGAGCATTTCGCGTCGCTTTACCTGCGCGGTAGCTGGCAGCAAGCGGTTTCCCAACGTTTCGGCAACTGGCTGAACGCCCGTTTGCGTGAACGTTACCGAGGGCTACCCGTCGGCGAAGACGAGGCTCACGAGTGGTCTCGAATAGTGGAACAGGAACTGAATATGCTGCGCAGGGAGTTGAGCCGTCATGACTGATCTCAAAGCACTACTCATATTGCCAAGGCTCAGGGTGCAAAGTGCCAACGCTGTATCGGGGCCCCTTACCTGGGGCTTTCCCTCGCCGACTGCCTTTACAGGATTTGCTCATGCCCTTGAGCGTAAGCTGGGCAGTTTGCTGGAAGAAGGGTTTGAGGGCGTTGGGATTATCTGCCATCGGTTTGAGCCACAGGTTTTTCAGCCTCCGAGCGGCTACAAATATACACCCTACGTTTTCTGTCTGACCCGCAATCCTGTAGACAAGGACGGTAGCACCTCGGCTCTCGTCGAAGAGGGTCGTGCACATCTTGAGGTAACGCTGGTTATTGGTGTTAAAGACGACTTCTACCCGGAAGACCTGATACACCTGCCCCAGCGGATGATGGAAGCGGTCCTGTCCATGCGTCTTGCTGGAGGCAGCATCCTCCCGCAGCGGCCGGGTAAGCGCTACGCGCCTGAGATACTTACGCTCGCTGCTGATGCGGCTGGTCAACAGAAACAGTTTCGTGATCTGAAACGCAACTTCCTGCCGGGCTTTGCCCTTACGCTGCGCGATGACAAATTGCGCTTGGCACTGGAATCACTGCGTGAGCAGCATCCAGACGCTACCGCGCTCGATGCGCTGCTTGACCTGTCTCGGCTGAATATCGAGCCGGGCGAGCCTTCCGAAGCACACCCCGAGCAGGTTGAATGGTCTGTACGCAAGCGCGAGGGCTGGTTGGTGCCTTTACCCATAGGGTATGCCGGTTTGTCAGAACTATATCTGCCGGGAGAGGTACTCAATGTGCGTGACGCTGACACCCCGTTTCGTTTTGTCGAAAGCATTTATTCGATTGGCGAGTGGGTAAGCCCCCATCGCTTCACCTCGTTCCAGCAATTGCTCTGGCATACACAGGCTGACGCCGAGCAGGGGATTTATCGCTGTATCAATCGTTATACCGACTACTTGAACGACGCCACTGATGGCATAGCATAAGGAGCATGTGAACATGGCCAAACCAGAATTGAAGACCGCCTCCGTACTCGCTTTTGAGCGCAAACTTGACCCCTCCGACGCCATTTTCAGCGCCGGTCGCTGGGAAGAGCGCGATCAAGGAGCCCACTGGTCGGCAGTCGCCGTGCGGGAAAAATCAGTCCGCGGGACAATTTCCAATCGCCTCAAAACCAAGGATCAGGACCCTGCCAAGCTGGATGCCTCTATCCAATCACCCAACCTGCAAACCGTTGACGTCGCAACGCTGCCCAGCAATGCAGACACCTTGCGAGCCCGATTCACCTTGCGCCTGCTTGGCGGTGCGGGTGTGCCTTCTGCATGCAATAACGCCGATTATCAGCAAGCGCTGCTCGCCACAGTCGAGAGCTATGTGGAAGAAAAAGGTTTCCAGGAACTCGCGTACCGTTTTGCCTGCAATATCGCCAATGGACGTTTTCTGTGGCGCAACCGCGTGGGCGCAGAAGAGGTTGAGGTGCGGGTGAGCCACGTAGAAGGCGGGCAGGTCAAACAAAGCTGGGTCTTCAACGCCCATGATTTCCCGCTGCGCGACTTTACCCGTTCCGGCAATGCCGACTTGCAAGCCATGGCTAGTGTCATCGAGCGAGCCCTGGCCTCAAAAGACGGTTACGCCCTGCTGGATGTGGTTGCTTTTGCACGTATGGGTGACGCGCAAGAAGTTTACCCGTCGCAGGAATTGATATTGGACCGTGGCGATAAAAAGGGACAGAAGAGCAAAACGCTGTATGTCGTCGATGGCGTAGCGGGCATGCACAGCCAGAAAATCGGCAACGCTCTGCGCACCATTGATAATTGGTATCCGGCCGAAGAGGGTAATGTCGGCCCTATCGCGGTTGAACCCTATGGCTCGGTCACTTCCGAAGGCAGGGCGTACCGGCAGCCCAAACAGAAGGCAGACTTTTACAATCTGCTGGATAGCTGGGTGCTTAAAGGTCAGGCGCCTGCTGAGGGAGACCAGCATTACGTCATGGCGACCCTGATTCGAGGTGGCGTCTTTGGTGCTTCGGACAAGGATTGATCCATGGACCATTATCTGGAAATCCAGTTGTTGGCGGACCCTGAGTTTCCGGCTCCGATACTGATGAATGCGCTGTTCGCCAAGCTGCACCGGGTTTTGGTGCAGCGTGAAAACAAGCGCATTGGCATCAGTTTTCCAACCGCAACACCCAATCATCTGGGGCAGCGCCTGAGGTTGCATGGCACGGCCGCCGAGCTTGATGGTCTGATGGCGCAGCCATGGCTGAAGGGGATGCGGGATCACACTGAAGTCAGCGCGATAGTTAACGTACCCGGCAACGCACAACATATTCGCGTTCAGCGCATGCAGGCCAAATCCAGTGCCGAGCGGCTACGGCGCCGCTACCTCCATCGGCATCCCGGAACGACGGAAGAAGAGGTACGCAACCTGATTCCAGGTATGGTGGAAAAGAAACTGAATCTTCCGTATCTGCGATTGAAAAGCACCAGCAGCGGGCAGGATTTTGCGCTTTTCCTGCAACAGTCGCAGGCAGGGCAGCCGGTAGCCGGAGAATTTAACGGCTACGGCTTGAGCAGAACAGCTACCGTCCCGTGGTTTTAACCCTTTTCTGGCAACCCTGATCTTCCATCCGAAAATCAATAAGTTACGTTTGCCCCTGTAAAAAGGGGTAAACGACTCTATTGAAATAAAGCTCTTTAAAAATTAAAGACTTGTGTGTAATTATGGCTACTTCACTGCCGAGCAGGCAGCTCAGAAAGTAGCAGTGCCTCATCCCGGCGAGCGTGAAACCTTCACTGCCGAGCAGGCAGCTCAGAAATATGCGAAGAGCCGCGCCGACGCAGCGATGGCCTTCACTGCCGAGCAGGCAGCTCAGAAAGTCTACATCAGACGGAGGCCCCGACGGGGACTCTTCACTGCCGAGCAGGCAGCTCAGAAAAAGCCGACCGAGTTCGAGCTGGCGACCCTATTCTTCACTGCCGAGCAGGCAGCTCAGAAAAGCTAAGAATCCGCTTACGATACTGCTTTCTTCTTCACTGCCGAGCAGGCAGCTCAGAAACGGCTGACCATCAGCGCCTTGTCGTTGAATTCCTTCACTGCCGAGCAGGCAGCTCAGAAAAGCGATGGCCAGGGACAGCCGGCGCAGCAGCACTTCACTGCCGAGCAGGCAGCTCAGAAAATCCGCGCCCAGCTTGAAGCCATAGCCGAGAACTTCACTGCCGAGCAGGCAGCTCAGAAAACCTCGGCCTGCGCCCTGTATCGCACCGTCGGCTTCACTGCCGAGCAGGCAGCTCAGAAAGATCAATCTTCGATGCCCTCTCAGTGAAAGGGCTTCACTGCCGAGCAGGCAGCTCAGAAATTCCCTGTCCAGTATCCGGTTGCAATCGGCCTCTTCACTGCCGAGCAGGCAGCTCAGAAAAGCTCGGTAGTGCGCTCGATGACGTAGGGGTTCTTCACTGCCGAGCAGGCAGCTCAGAAAAGTTCTTCGATGACGTTATTGAATTCATCTGCCTTCACTGCCGAGCAGGCAGCTCAGAAAAGGCAATGCGCAGGCAAAGAAGATGCTGCCGACTTCACTGCCGAGCAGGCAGCTCAGAAAAGCTCGACAAGGATCTGATTAAGCCAGGCAACCTTCACTGCCGAGCAGGCAGCTCAGAAAGGCAGAAGAAGCCGGACGGGATGCCGAACACGCTTCACTGCCGAGCAGGCAGCTCAGAAAGAATGAAATGGGAGCGCAAGAGCAAGTATCACCTTCACTGCCGAGCAGGCAGCTCAGAAATTTGAGCGCGTGAAGAAGTCGCTTGGATTCATCTTCACTGCCGAGCAGGCAGCTCAGAAAATCCAGGTGCCTTCCTCGTGGAGGCTCAGAACCTTCACTGCCGAGCAGGCAGCTCAGAAATGCTCGGGCGTATAGCCCTCTTCGGTGATCTGCTTCACTGCCGAGCAGGCAGCTCAGAAATGCTCATCTTCCATCCAGGTGCCTTCCTCGTGCTTCACTGCCGAGCAGGCAGCTCAGAAAATGAGCTGGAGCTGCTGCTGGAGTTCCGCTATCTTCACTGCCGAGCAGGCAGCTCAGAAACAGCCCTGATGGTCCGCCTGATCCTGATGGCCCTTCACTGCCGAGCAGGCAGCTCAGAAAAAGGTAGTCGGCTGCATTGCTTGCCGACTTGACTTCACTGCCGAGCAGGCAGCTCAGAAAAGACGAAGGTTCATAGGAAACAGTGCGTCAAGCTTCACTGCCGAGCAGGCAGCTCAGAAATGGTTGTGCCAGCGCATCAGCACCACATCACCCTTCACTGCCGAGCAGGCAGCTCAGAAAAGCAGTGTCGTGCTGTGACTGCCCACCGCTATCTTCACTGCCGAGCAGGCAGCTCAGAAAAGGAAGGGGGATGCTCCCGGCGCTTAGGCGAACTTCACTGCCGAGCAGGCAGCTCAGAAAAGCAGAGGTCGTCTTGGGGGCCGGGCCAGATGCTTCACTGCCGAGCAGGCAGCTCAGAAAAACCGAAAAACATTTAAGTTCCATTTCCTTTCTCTTCACTGCCGAGCAGGCAGCTCAGAAAATCGGCAAGGCGCTGATGAACGTGCCCAAGTCCTTCACTGCCGAGCAGGCAGCTCAGAAACAGTACATCGAGCGCTGGACGGTAGAAGCGTTCTTCACTGCCGAGCAGGCAGCTCAGAAAATCTACATCCCGATCACCCCGCAAGGGTGTATCTTCACTGCCGAGCAGGCAGCTCAGAAAAGGAATGGTCGGCCCGACCGCATCGATAAATCCTTCACTGCCGAGCAGGCAGCTCAGAAACGCAGCGTGCAACGCTGCCGATAAACACCGCCTTCACTGCCGAGCAGGCAGCTCAGAAAGGGACGCGCTCGACAGCCGCCTGATCTGGCCGCTTCACTGCCGAGCAGGCAGCTCAGAAAAAGCTGCTGGAGGCGCTGAAAGTCTCCGGCTCCTTCACTGCCGAGCAGGCAGCTCAGAAACATGAAAACGGTCAGCTTCCAGGGAACTACTCCTTCACTGCCGAGCAGGCAGCTCAGAAACGGTAGCGCTGTTCATTCCTGAAAGGACTAATCTTCACTGCCGAGCAGGCAGCTCAGAAATGAGAACAACTGAGCCAATCTATAAACATTCGCTTCACTGCCGAGCAGGCAGCTCAGAAAAGAACGACGTTCGCCGCATAGTCGCCTTTGCTCTTCACTGCCGAGCAGGCAGCTCAGAAACGCAGCAGCTGAAGAGCTCGCAGCCAAAATGGCTTCACTGCCGAGCAGGCAGCTCAGAAATCGTTCAGCAGGCGAGCCATCTGGCGGAGGTCCTTCACTGCCGAGCAGGCAGCTCAGAAACGGCCAGTGCTGACGCCCACAGCGGAGCCTGTCTTCACTGCCGAGCAGGCAGCTCAGAAATGATTCCCGGCACCACGCATCGCAGCACACTGCTTCACTGCCGAGCAGGCAGCTCAGAAACTGACGCTATGGTCTTCTGCAAACGACTTCAACT
The DNA here is from genome assembly GCA_011050525.1 of Halopseudomonas xinjiangensis. Classification (GTDB taxonomy): domain Bacteria; phylum Pseudomonadota; class Gammaproteobacteria; order Pseudomonadales; family Pseudomonadaceae; genus Halopseudomonas; species Halopseudomonas xinjiangensis_A. The sequence goes on along the minus strand of DRFO01000013.1, from coordinate 42,506 downwards.
TCACTGCCGAGCAGGCAGCTCAGAAAAATAAGAATATTGACTTAGCAGCACCCGGTGACTTCACTGCCGAGCAGGCAGCTCAGAAAAGTTGCACCCACCCCGACACGGCCACCACCGACTTCACTGCCGAGCAGGCAGCTCAGAAAGCGTGGCTCCAGGGCTACACCGAAAACGACTCCTTCACTGCCGAGCAGGCAGCTCAGAAAGGTAAGACCGGCATCGTGACCTTGGTGAAAGCCTTCACTGCCGAGCAGGCAGCTCAGAAATGCAAAAGCAACTGGCCGATGCGGTTCGTTACCTTCACTGCCGAGCAGGCAGCTCAGAAAGGGACAGCTCGTTCCAATCCAGCACCTCGAACCTTCACTGCCGAGCAGGCAGCTCAGAAATTGCTGGAGGGTCTAGCCGCCATGAATAAAGACTTCACTGCCGAGCAGGCAGCTCAGAAAAGCTCGGCCAGGATCAGCGCAGCGGCCTTGACCTTCACTGCCGAGCAGGCAGCTCAGAAAGTAGGATACTGGGTTGATCCTGACGCAGACTACTTCACTGCCGAGCAGGCAGCTCAGAAATGCTTGAAAGCCACCTTGAGCAACCCGAACGCCTTCACTGCCGAGCAGGCAGCTCAGAAATTGGCCCGCAACACTACCGCGAGGACGATGGCCTTCACTGCCGAGCAGGCAGCTCAGAAAAGAAGTAGAAGCCCCAGCCGTGGCGGCGTGGGCTTCACTGCCGAGCAGGCAGCTCAGAAATTGATGCCTCTGCGATGTTTGTCAGTGAGGCCCTTCACTGCCGAGCAGGCAGCTCAGAAAATGCGAGATGTAACGCAGTGTTATGGGAATGGCTTCACTGCCGAGCAGGCAGCTCAGAAAACTCCGCGTCAAGATACTGTTGCAGCGAGAAGCTTCACTGCCGAGCAGGCAGCTCAGAAAGACTGGTCAAACAGCCACGTGTCCGGAGTGCCCTTCACTGCCGAGCAGGCAGCTCAGAAATGAGCGCGAACGCTGGGTGCTGTACGGATCTGCTTCACTGCCGAGCAGGCAGCTCAGAAATGATTAGCGGCAACATTCCTGGCACAAGTAACCTTCACTGCCGAGCAGGCAGCTCAGAAATCGAGAGTGGCCAGCGCCCGGCGCGAACCGATCTTCACTGCCGAGCAGGCAGCTCAGAAAGTAGCATGTGGGCTGATTTGGGGGTTGATTACCTTCACTGCCGAGCAGGCAGCTCAGAAAACTGCCGCGATCGTCCTGTCGGGGGCGCAAAGCTTCACTGCCGAGCGGGCAGCTCAGAAAAAGGACATCTTTCACAACAAGGTCAAGCTGGCCTTCACTGCCGAGCAGGCAGCTTAGAAAACGCTGTTTCGTCGCAAGTACTATAACAACGGCTTCACTGCCGAGCAGGCAGCTTAGAAAACATAGGTCACGCTGAGAGCTCCGCTGGGGGTACTTCACTGCTGAGCAGGCAGCTTAGAAAAGTAACGGTTTTTTTGCCGTCTTGCCCTTGCCCTTCACTGCCGAGCAGGCAGCTTAGAAACGAACCCCTCCTCTGCGCTGTACGGCGGTCTGCTTCACTGCCGAGCAGGCAGCTTAGAAACACCACTAGAGCAGGTGACGCAACCATTAGGCCTTCACTGCCGAGCAGGCAGCTTAGAAACGGCCTGGGAAAGCGCCACTAAGCTCGACTCCCTTCACTGCCGAGCAGGCAGCTTAGAAAATAGCCGGCCGCCTCGAGATTGACGCAGGCGTCTTCACTGCCGAGCAGGCAGCTTAGAAAATCCAGATTCGGGCGCCGTATTTGGTGCGGTCCTTCACTGCCGAGCAGGCAGCTCAGAACCAGCCGGGTGGCTATTGCCTTTCACATCTCGCGAAGTGCAGCCGGCAGTTTCACTCCCCGCTGTCTCAATTAAAAAGAGATGCTTCAGGTATAACCGTTACAAAAGTTGTACATTCAACTAAATTCTCCAAAATTCATGTACAAATACTGTGCATCATTCAAAAAACCTGGAGAACAACTATGTTCGCTTTAACACAAAGCTTTACCCAACGCGTCCGCTTCGGTCTGCTTGCGGTGTTTAGCGCCGGTCTGTTGGTAGCGGCACCCGCTTTCGCCCATGATCACGGCGATAAAAAGATGGCAGAAAGTGACATTGTCGACACCGCTGTCGCGGCCGGCAGTTTCAATACCCTTGTGACCGCTGTCCAAGCGGCAGGTCTGGTGGACACGCTCAAAGGCGAGGGTCCATTCACTGTCTTCGCGCCCACCGATGATGCCTTCGCCAAGATTCCGCAGGCTGATCTGGAGGCCCTGTTGGCAGATAAGGAAAAGCTTACCGAAGTACTCACTTATCATGTGGTTTCCGGCAAAGTCATGGCGGAGGATGTCGCTGGCATGTCCAGCGCTGAAACTGTACAAGGCGGCACGCTCGCTATCGACACCTCGAATGGGGTAATGGTGAACGACGCGACTGTGGTTCAGGCTGATGTCAAAGCCAGCAATGGCGTTATCCATGCAATCGATACGGTGTTGATGCCTGGGATGTAACAACGCTTGGCAAATTACGGGCAGGCTTCGGTCTGCCTTTTTTGTTTGTACTCCCAACAGCGAACATTCACGCCAAACCAGGGTCCCATAGTGCTCACCATAAACTATGAGGTTATCCATGCAGTTGAAAATGCTGGCTCTTTTTTCCAGTCTGGTACTGGTGCCTGTTGGAGCGGTGGCAGATGATCTGACACTTTATGGAGTAAGCGAGAAGGCCAAACTGCCGGAGCTGAATGTTGAAGTGCCAGCGAAGCTGGATACTGGAGCCGTTACCGCTTCCTTGAGCGCAGTCAATATTGAGTTGTTCCAGCGTGACGAGACGGACTGGGTTCGTTTTGATCTGGCCCTGGAGGATGAGCCGTATGGCGAGACCCTGGAGCTTCCAGTGGTGCGCACGAGCAAGATCAAGCGGCGGGCGGATGACGTGCCTGACGGTCAAAAAAAGGCCTATACCAGCCGCCCGGTGATAGAAATGGAGGTGTGTCTGGGTGATGAAAGGCACACCATTGAGGTCAATCTGACTGATCGCACCGCTTTTTCCTACCCGCTCCTCATCGGTTCCACCGCTTTGCAGCAATTCGACGCTGCGGTTGATCCAAGCCTTAAATACTCGGCTGGTACCCCCGCATGTGCATGAGCTGAGCCTGTCAGCCTGGCTCGCCAGCCAGGCTGAATCCCTCCGAGCTAGTCTCTGTTCCTGATCTATACTCCTTGTAATTCGAGTGTCTGCGCCTTGGCGCGGCCCGAGCGCGCAGTGGTTCTATCCGAACCCGGCGCGTAAATGTCGGCCACAAGCCGACTTACAACAACAGGTCGACCCACAGGTCTGGCCCGCCGCTACCGCCAGCTGCCGTGCTGACCGGTGCAGGAGTTTGCCTATGCCGCTATCCACTTGTATTCCGTACACCCAATTCATCAATGATCAAGGCGAGCTTTCAGGGCCTTTGCCCGACTGGGCAAACGACGTCGATCTATTGCGGGCGCTCTACGCGGATATGGTGTTGGTACGCGCATTCGACAAGAAATGTGTGGCGTTGCAGCGCACCGGCCAGATAGGCACCTACGCGTCAACGCTCGGTCAGGAGGCGGTAGGTGCAGCAGTGGGCCGCGCTATGACCAGGGAAGACGTCCTGGTCCCCTATTACCGTGACACGGCTACCCAGTTGCAGCGTGGCGTGGCGATGCACGAGATTCTGCTGTATTGGGGCGGAGACGAGCGGGGCAGTGCCTGGAAGAATCCGGATGTGGCGGAGGATTTTCCCATCTGTGTGCCAATCGCCACCCAGGCTACCCATGCCTGCGGCGTGGCCTCGGCCTTTCGCATCCGGCAACAGCCTCGGGTAGCGGTAACTACCTGTGGCGATGGCGCGACCAGCAAGGGCGATTTTCTGGAAAGCCTTAATCTGGCCGGGGTCTGGCAACTGCCAGTGGTGTTTGTGATAAACAACAATCAATGGGCCATTTCCGTACCACGGAGCTTGCAGACCGCAGCGCCCACCTTGGCGCACAAAGCTCTGGCAGCCGGCCTGCCCGGCGAGCAGGTGGATGGCAACGATGTGCTCGCCGTCTATGACCGGGTGCAGCAGGCTATCGAGCGCGCGCGCCGGGGCAAGGGCGCCACCCTTATTGAATGCGTGACCTATCGACTTGGTGATCACACGACTGCAGACGACGCCAGTCGCTATCGTTCGGCGGACGAACTGAATGCCGCCTGGAAACACGAGCCTGTAGGGCGATATCAGCGTTTTCTGCACGCCGGTGGCTGGTGGGACGAAGAACGAGAGCAACGGCTGCAGCGCGACGTCCACCAGCGTATCGAGGATGAAGTCGAGGTTTTCCGTGCAACACCACCGGCCTCTGCTACCGCAGCATTCGACCATTTGTATGCCCGTTTGCCAGCCCAATACGCCTTACAGCGCGAGCAACTGCAGGAACGTGTCGAGGCGTTGGGAGGCTCCAGCCATGAATGACAGCCAGCCTATCAGCATGGTCGAAGCGATTAATCTGGCACTGCACCGTGCCATGCAGGATGACCCGGATGTAGTGGTGCTGGGGGAAGATATAGGAACCAATGGCGGCGTGTTTCGTGCCACCGTGGGCCTGCACGAACGCTTTGGCTTCAGACGGGTGATGGACACGCCCCTGGCCGAATCGCTGATAGCGGGTATCAGCGTGGGCATGGCGGCGCAGGGGTTGAAGCCGGTCGCGGAGATTCAGTTCATGGGGTTTATCTACGCCGGCATGGAACACCTGATCTCCCATGCCAGCCGATTGCGCAGCCGTACGCGTGGTCGTCTCGCCTGCCCGATGGTTATCCGAACGCCGCACGGCGCCGGTATTCACGCGCCGGAGCACCATGGCGAATCTACCGAGGCGTTGTTCGCTCATATTCCCGGTTTGCGGGTGGTGATTCCCTCTTCGCCCCGCCGCGCCTACGGGTTGCTCCTGGCGGCAATAGCCGACCCCGATCCGGTGATATTTCTGGAGCCCGCAAGGCTCTACCGCTCCGTTCAGCAACCCGTTGCCGATGACGGTAAGGCGCTGCCACTGGATATCTGCTTCACCCTGCGTGAGGGGAGTGATCTGACCCTGCTCAGCTGGGGCGCTGCGCTGAAGGAAACTCTCGATGCGGCAGATCTGCTGGCGCAGGAGGGAATCGACTGTGAGGTGATTGATGTCGCCACCCTAAAACCTCTGGATACCGATACGCTAGTCGCTTCGGTTACCAAAACCGGCCGATGCGTGATTGTGCAGGAAGCTGCGCGCAGCTTTGGTCCGGCCTCGGAGATCGCCGCGGTAATCCAGGAGCAGGCGCTGACTGCCTTGCGCGCTCCGGTGCAGCGGGTGACGGGCTTTGACTGCGTCATTCCTTACGCCGGACAGGAAATGGCCTACCTGCCAGACGTGCGGTCCATCTGTGCGGCGGCCCGCCGTGCCATGCAAGGGGATCTTTTATGAAACAGTTCAAGCTGCCCGACCTTGGTGAAGGGCTTCAGGAGGCAGAAATTGTCGAATGGTTTGTCCGGGAAGGTGATCAGGTTGAGGTGGACCAGCTGATGGTCTCGGTGGAAACGGCCAAGGCTATTGTTGAGGTCCCGTCGCCCATGGCCGGTTTAATTACCCGCTGCTTTGGCCGGCCTGGCGACATGCTGCACGTCGGTGAGCCGCTGGTTGGCTTTGAAGGGGAATCGGAAGATCACGGAACGGTGGTGGGTAATCTGGGTTCAGCGAGTGGCAACGGCGGTCTGGCTGCCGAGGATTTCCACATAGGCGCCTCGCCCTCGACCCGGGATTTCCAGCCAGTCCGTGCGGCTCCCGCGGTTCGCGTGCTGGCAAACCAACTCGGCGTAGAGCTGGCTCGGTTAAAGGGCACCGGTCCGGAGAATCTGATAACCGAGCGTGACGTGCGGGAGGCGGCAGCCGGTGATGGAACCGATAACGGCACACCGTTGCGCAGCGTAAGACGCACCATGGCCAAGAACATGGCGCGGGCCCATGCTGAAGTGGCTGCGGTAATGATTGTCGAGGATGCTGATTTGCATCGCTGGGCCGGCGGCGCGCGGGATCCCATGGTGAGGCTGGCGCGGGCCATTGCCCGAGCCTGCGTTGCCGAGCCCGCCTTGAATGTCGGATTCGATGGTAAGCGCTTGAGTGTTCAGCCTCATTCCCACGTTGATCTGGGTGTGGCGGTCGATACGCCAGATGGGCTGTTCGTCCCGGTGCTGCGGAATGTGGCAGAGCGTGACCCTGATGATCTGCGAGAAGGTCTGGCCCGACTGCGGAGGGACGTTGCCAATCGGTCGATTCCGCCCGGGGAGCTCATGGGCGCAACTATCACCCTGTCGAACTTCGGCACCCTTTTTGGTCGGTATGCCAGTCCGGTGGTCGTTCCGCCCCAGGTCGCCATCATCGGTGCGGGGGTCATTCGTGACGGGGTGGTCGCCTGGCAGGGACAGCCCACGGTACACCCGATCCTGCCGATCTCCCTGACCTTCGATCACCGCGCCGCTACCGGGGGCGAAGCGTCGCGTTTTCTCAAGGTACTGGTGGAAGATCTTGAGGCCCCCGACTAATCGGGCATGCGGATCGTTCCGGTTCTGGCATACCGCCAGGGCCGGATACCGCTCGGGTCAGGCGAAAATCCAGAGCAGAAGCACGCCGAGTACCAGACGGTAGGCTACAAACGGCTGCATGCCGATGTTCTTGATAAAGGCCAGAAAATAGTGGATGCACAGATAGGCACTGATACCTGACAGCACGATGCCAGCGATCATGAAGCCCCATTCAATGGTCTCTTCCGAATACATCAGTTCCCGCGCTTCCAGAGCACAGGCCAAGACGGTAACAGGGATGGACAAAAGAAACGAAAAGCGTGACGAGGCCTCACGGCTCAGGCCGATCATCAGGCCGGCGGTCATGGTGATACCCGAGCGTGAAACCCCAGGGAAGAGCGCTATCGCCTGCGCGATGCCCACCAGGGCGACGTCCTTCCAGTTCATTTGATGCTCGCTACGGGCGCCACGGTGACGCCAGTCAGCCCAGCCCAGTACCACGCCGAATACGATCAGGCCCCAGGCAATGGAAATCGGCGAGCGCAGCACCGTCTCGATTGTATCCTTGAACAGCAGGCCCGCCAGTCCTACCGGAATGGTGGCCAGCAGTACGGCCCAGGCGAGTTTGGCGTCGGCGTCAAGCTGGCGGGTGACCAGCGAGCTGGTCCAGCTTTGCGCCATATTGATCAAGTCTTTGCGAAAGTACATCAGCACCGCGGCCAAGCTGCCCAGGTGCAGTGCCACATCAAATGCCAAGCCCTGATCCGGCCATTCGGTGAGAATGGGCACCAGAATCAGGTGCGCAGAGCTGGATATGGGAAGGAATTCGGTAAGACCTTGAACAACAGCTAGAATTACGACCTGCAGCCAATCCATAGAAACGCCTTCTCCACATCATCATCATCGACGATTCGATCGCCATTATTGAATTCAGGCCTGCCAAAGCAGGGACTACTGTTGTCGCAGGGATTCCTGTCGCAGGGACCCTGGCGCCGTGCGGCTGCACAAACAGACACCTCCGGCTGGAATAAATTCCGGCGGCTCGCCGATCGAAGACGGAGCGTTGCCAGCCGGAACGCCGATGACGCTGCCCGCGGGAATATATCAGCAAGCGACCCTGCCCAGCCACTTCGCCCCGAAATAGACCGCGGCTGCCGTGAATTCGATCTATGGCCGAGCAACACCGTCAATGATAGTCACCAAGCAGGCATGACCCGCCTTCGCACCCGTGGCATCTTTCGTCTTAGCCATTTGAAAAGGACAAGACCATGCGTTGGAAGAAACGGCCCGAAGGGTCCAATTGGGGCGAGTTTGGTGCAGACGATGAGCTCGGGCGGCTGAATCTGCTGACGCCGAAGAAGGTCTTGCAGGGCGTCGCCGAGGTGCGCGACGGCCTCAGCTTCTGCCTGAGTCTGCCGCTCGATTTTCCGGGCGGAAATGCGCTGAACCGCTTTCGTCACCCGCCCCGACGCTTCACATCTGGCCGCGCGGGTAAGATCAATTACAACTTTGCGCTCAATCAGGTGAATCCGGCGTTTACCGACGTTGTCAGCGATGACGCCGTCTTGTTGTATACCCAGTATTCAACGCAGTGGGATGCCTTGTCCCACGTAGGCGGACTGTTCGACGCTGACGGGGATGGCGAGGCAGAAGCGTTGTATTACAACGGTTGGCGCGCCGGTGTCGACGTCCAGGGTCCGCAAGGCCATGACGATGTGCTCGAAGGCGTCCGGGCCGAGCGCCTGGGTATCGAGAAAATGGCTGAAACCGCCGTCAGCGGCCGCGCGGTGATGATTGATCTGGAAAAACATTGTGGGCGTGAGCGGGTGCTGGTGGGGCATGCCCGCCTGATGCAGATATGTGAAGCTGATGGCGTCGTGGTCGAGCCGGGCGATATGGTTTGCCTGTATACGGGTTTCGCTGACGTGATTCTGGAAATGAACCGTGAGCCGGACGCCCACACCTTGGAGAACAGCTGCGCTGTGCTGGACGGCCGCGATCCGGCGCTGCTGCAGTGGATCACCGAGTCTGGCCTGAGCGTGCTGATAGCCGACAACTATGCCGTTGAAGCCTATCCTGCCAGGGCCGGCGGAGAGTGCTGCGCAGCTCTGCCTTTGCATGAGCATTGTCTGTTTAAACTGGGCATCCATCTGGGCGAGCTCTGGTACCTGACGGCCCTGGCTCGGCATTTACGAGAGTCGGGGCGCAGCCGATTCATGCTTACCGCGCCGCCGCTCAGGCTTCCCGGTGCGGTAGGTTCACCCGTCTCGCCGGTGGCACTGGTCTGAGCTTTTGCTGGACAGCAAAAACCCCCGGCCTTGCGGTCCGGGGGTTTTTGTTTACAGCTACCGGCTCGATCAGATCTTGCTTTCGAGCTCGGGGACGGCTTCGAACAGATCCGCAGTCAGGCCGTAATCGGCAACCTGGAAGATCGGCGCGTCTTCATCCTTGTTGATCGCAACGATCACCTTGGAATCCTTCATGCCCGCCAGATGCTGAATCGCGCCGGAGATACCGACGGCGATATACAGGTTCGGCGCAACGATCTTGCCGGTCTGACCGACCTGCATGTCGTTGGGCACAAAGCCTGCATCAACCGCAGCCCGTGACGCGCCAACTGCCGCACCAATCTTGTCGGCCAGTTTGTAGAGCATCTCGAAGTTTTCACCGTTCTGCATGCCGCGTCCGCCGGAAACGACGATCTTGGCACCGGCCAGCTCAGGCCGATCAGACTTGGCCAGCTCTTCGCTGACGAAGCTGGACGTACCGGCATCCTGGGCGCTGCTTACGTTCTCGACGCTGGCGCTGCCGCCTTCGGCAGAGACCGCATCAAAACCGGTAGAGCGCACGGTGATGACCTTGACCGACGCGCTGGACTGCACGGTGGCAATGGCGTTACCGGCATAGATCGGACGCTTGAAGGTATCGGCGCTTTCGACCGCGATGATCTCGGAGATCTGGTCGACATCCAGCAAGGCCGCTACACGTGGCAGGTAGTTCTTGCCGTTAGTGCTGGCGCTGGCCAGGATGTGGCTGTGACCCTTGCCGATCTCGGCGATCAGCAGGGAGATGTTCTCCGGCAACTGGTGTGCATAGGCCGCATTGTCAGCCAGCAGGACCTTGGTCACGCCAGCGACCTTGGCCGCCGCTTCAGCGACTGCAGAGCAGCCTTCGCCAGCAACCAGCAGCTCGATGTCACCACCGATAGCGGTGGCTGCTGCCACAGTGTTCAGTGTGGCAGCATTGAGCTCGGCGTTGTTGTGTTCAGCAATAACCAAAATTGTCATTTAGATCACCTTGGCTTCGTTCTTGAGTTTGTCGACCAGCTCGTCAACCGACTTGACCATGATGCCGGCGCTGCGGGCTGCGGGCGCTTCAACCTTGACGGTCTTCAGCGTGGAAGCGGTGCTCACACCCAGCTCTTCAGGCTTGAGTGTTTCCATCGGCTTCTTCTTGGCCTTCATGATGTTCGGCAGCGAGGCGTAACGCGGCTCGTTCAGGCGCAGGTCAGTGGTTACGATGGCTGGCAGTTTCAGATCAACTGTCTGGGCGCCGCCGTCGATTTCACGGGTTACCTTGACGCGATCACCTTCAACCACAACGGCAGAGGCAAAGGTGCCCTGGCCGTAGCCGGAGAGCGCAGCCAGCATCTGGCCGGTCTGGTTGTTGTCCGAATCGATAGCCTGCTTGCCGAGAATGACCAGCTGCGGCTGCTCTTTATCAACCACTGCCTTGAGCAGCTTGGCGATTGACAGCGAGCTCAAATCTTCGGTGGACTCGACCAGAATGGCGCGGTCGGCACCCAGAGCCAGAGCGGTACGCAGCTGCTCCTGTGCAGCCGTCGGACCGACGGACACAGCAATGATTTCAGTCGCGACGCCTTTCTCTTTCAGGCGCACAGCCTCTTCCACAGCGATTTCGCAGAAGGGGTTCATCGACATCTTGACGTTGGCGAGGTCGACACCGGAGTTATCCGCTTTGACACGAACCTTGACGTTGTAATCGACCACGCGCTTAACGGCGACGAGGATTTTCATGGACGTAAGTCCTCCACAAGTCTATGAGACGCCCGGTGGGCGCATGACGTTAAAAGGGTGCATAGCATAACGGGCACATGACGTGCCCGATAGTGCAAATTGCCATGAACCTGACGAAACAGCCGCAATAACGGCATTTCTGCCATTATTCCGGGCTGTTTTTCGCTCAGGCGCTCAGTTGAGCAGCATAAGCTTCCAGATGATGATCATCATCGCCCAACTGGTGGGAAATCATGACCAGGCGCTTGGCGTAGTGCGCACCGGAATACTCCCAGGTCATAGCGATACCGCCATGCAACTGAATGCTTTCTTCGGCGACATAACGCGCAGCACGGTTAACCATGAACTTGGCGGCGGACAGCTTGGCACTGCGCTCGGCGCTATCTTCGTCATCGGCCAGACACGCGGCAAGAATAGCCATCGACGTGGCCCGCTCAAGCGCGCTGACCATGTCGACCATGCGGTGCTGGAGCACCTGGAACTTGCCGATTACCACGCCGAACTGCTTGCGGGTTTTCAGGTAATCCAGAGTGATGTCGCACAATACGCGCATGGCACCAACAGCCTCGGCGCACAGGGCGGCGATGGCCCGGCCAGCCTGGTAGCTGATCGCGTCATAGGCGCCGCCAGCGGTACCCAGCAGTTCGCCTTTCGCATTGTCCAGGAACAGCTCGCAACCCTTGCGACCGTCGACGGTTGCGTAGGTGCGGCGGGTCACGCCTGCACTGTTTGGATCGACGATGAACAGGCTGATGCCCTGCTGATCGCAGGTATCGCCGGCATTGCGCGCCGACACCAGTATCTTGCCAGCGGTATGACCGCCGATCACGACGCCCTTGCGGCCGTTGAGAACCCAGTCGCTGCCCTGCTGGGTGGCGGTGGTGGTCACGTGGCTGAGGTCGTAATGGCTGTGCAGTTCGTCCAGTGCGACAGCTGCCTGCAGTTCACCCGACGCGATGCCGGCAAGCAGTTCTTCCTTCTGGGCCTCGGAACCCAACTGGGTGATCAGGCCACCAGCCAGAATGACCGACTCCATGAAGGGCTCCAGGCAGATACCCTTGCCCAGTTCCTGCATGATCAGCATGTTTTCAATGCCGCTGCCGCCGAAGCCGCCGAGCTCTTCCGGGAAGGGAATGGCGGTCAGGCCCAGCTCACCGAGCTGTTTCCAGAACTCGGTGCTGAAGCCGGCTTCGCTCTTGCTGGCGTGCTCGCGCTTGGTGAAGGTGTAAGCGTCGCGTACCAGACGCTCCGCAGTTTCCTGGAGCATTTGCTGCTCTTCGGTCAATTTGAAGTCCACGGGCAGCTCCTTAGAGTTCGAGAATCATTTTCGAGACGATGTTCTTCTGGATCTCGTTGGATCCGCCGAAGATCGACAGTTTGCGCATATTGAAATACGAGGAAGCCAGCGCCGGGCTGTAGTCTTCCAGCAACACATCGCCGTCGTACTCGTAGTCCAGTTCTTCCGGCAGGAAGGGCAGGGCATACGGGCCGAGGGCCTTGCGCAGCAGGTTGGTGATGGCCTGACGAATCTCGGTGCCCTGAACCTTCAGGATCGAGCTTTCGGCGCCGGGCACACCGCCTTCAGAGGCTGCGGCAACAATGCGCAAGGTGCTCATCTCGGCAGCCATCAGTTCCATTTCGACCTCAGCGATCTGAGTGCGGAACAGGGTGTCTTCGATCAACGGCTTGCCGTTCTTCTGCTGCTTGGTGGCGACGCGCTTGAGGTGACGCATGGCAGCCTTGGAGGCGCCGATGCCGGCCAGGCCGGTACGCTCGTGGGTGAGCAGGTACTTGGCGCAGGTCCAGCCTTTGTTTTCTTCACCTACCAGATTTTCGACCGGAACCTTGACGTCATCGAAGAACACTTCGTTGACTTCATGATCGCCGTCCAGGGTGTAGATCGGACGCACGGTGATGCCTGGGGTAGCCATGTCGATCAGCAGGAACGAAATGCCGCGCTGCTGCTGTGCTTCCGGATCGGTACGCACCAGACAGAAAATCCAGTTGGCGTGCTGGCCCAGGGTAGTCCAGGTCTTTTGGCCGTTGACGATGTAATGATCGCCATCGCGCACGGCGCGGGTCTTCAGCGAGGCCAGGTCAGAACCGGCACCCGGCTCGGAATAACCCTGGCACCACCAGTCTTCACCGGAGAGGATGCGTGGCAGGTAGTGACGCTTCTGCTCTTCGCTACCGAACTTGATGATCACCGGGGCGACCATGTTGACACCAAAAGGTACCAGGCGGGGCGCGCCGTAGGCAGCGGACTCTTCGTCGAAAATATGTTTCTCGACCGGGCCCCAATCGGTGCCGCCATGCTCTACCGGCCAGCCAGGCGCATACCAGCCCTTGGCGGACAGAATTTTCTGCCAGCGCTCGTGATCTTCCTTGGCCATGTGCTTGCCGAGTTTTACCTTGGCGGCGATGTCTGCTGGCAGTTCCTGTTTCAGGAATTCACGCACTTCATCGCGAAACGCGAGCTGTTCAGGTGTGAAATGGATATCCATGTGTGGTCCTCGTTATAGTCGGTACGGGACCCGCCGGATTGCCAGCGGGTCCTGGGTCATCAAAGATCGGCGAACTTGCGACCTTCCTTGGCCAGCTTTTCCAGCAGTGGCGCTGGCTTCCACCAGGCGCCCAGTTTGTCATGGAATTCGCAGATCCGGGCATACACACGATCCAGCCCAACGGCGTCAGCATAGAACATCGGACCGCCCTGATGAGCAGGGAATCCGTAGCCGTTGAGATAGATCACATCAATGTCACTGGCGCGCTGCGCAATGCCTTCCTCGAGGATCTTGGCGCCCTCGTTGATCAGCGCATACAAGGTGCGCTCGAGAATATACTCGTCGGTAAGCTGCTGGCGCTCGACACCCTGCTCTTTTGAAGCGGCTTCGAGAATGGCGGGCAGTTCCGGGTTCTCCTGCGGGGTACGCGAGCCGGATTCATAGACGTAGAAGCCCTTGCCGGTCTTCTGACCGAGCATACCTGCTTCAGCCATCTTGTCCAGAATGGTCGGGAGCTTGAATTCTGCGGGCAGCGTTTGACGCTGACGGGTGCGAATGCTCAGGCCAATATCCAGGCCGGACAGGTCACGCATGGCGAAGGGCCCCATGGCCATGCCGAACTTGCGCAGTGCGCCGTCGACCTGGGCCGGCGTAGCGCCTTCTTCCAGCAGGAATTCGGATTCACGGCCGTACTGGAACACCATGCGGTTGCCGACGAAGCCGTCACATACGCCGACCGGTACCGATACCTTCTTGAGCTTCTTGCCGACGGCCATGGCGGTGGCCAGCACGTCGTTGGCGGTTTTCTCGCCGCGCACCACTTCCAGTAGACGCATGACGTTGGCCGGGCTGAAGAAATGCAGGCCGACCACATCCTGCGGACGCTTGGTAAACTCGGCAATCTGGTTCAGGTCGAGCGACGAGGTGTTGCTGGCCAGGATCGCGCCGGGCTTGCAGTTGGCATCCAATGCTTCGAAGACCTTTTGCTTGACGCCCATCTCCTCGAATACCGCTTCGATGACCAGATCCACGTCGGACAGATCGGCGTAATTGATCACGCCTTCGATCAGCTGCAAACGCTGGTTCATGGCCTCTTCGGTCAGGCTGCCGCGCTTGACGCTCATCATGTAGGTGTCCCGGCAGCGTTGCATCGCCTTGGTTCTGGCGTCTTCGCTGATTTCCAGTATCTTCACGGGAATGCCGGCGTTGGCGAAGCACATGGCGATACCCACGCCCATGGTGCCGCCACCGATAACCGCTGCGGACGTGACGTCACGCACCGGGGTGTCCCTGGGCAGATCGTCAATCTTCGACGCCTGGCGCTCGGAGAAAAAGGCGTGGACCAGTGCTCCGCGCTGGGGCGATACCAGACACTCGCCGAACAGCTCACGCTCGCGCTTGAGGCCTTCTTCCAGCGGCAATGTGAACGATGCTTCTACGGCGGAGACGCAACGCTGAGGCGAAAACAGGCCCGGTGACTTCTTTTCGAGTTCCGCGCGCTTGGCTGCTACAGCTGCGGCGTTATCCACGCCGTCTAGCTTGTCGGTGCGCTCGCCGGTTCGGCGCGCGCCCTTGCCTTCGGCGATCAGCTTCTCGGCATAGGCGATGCCAGCGGCAGTCAGGTCGCCCTCGATCAGCTCATCGATGATGCCCAGCTCGCAGGCTTCTACCGCACCAATCGGGTTGCCGCTGACGATCATGTCCAGCGCCTTGGCTACGCCAACCAGACGCGGCAGCCGCTGCGTGCCGCCAGCGCCGGGCAGCAGGCCCAGTTTCACTTCGGGCAGGCCAACCTTGGCGCTTTTCAGGGCGATACGGTAATGGCAACTGACGGCTACTTCCAGGCCACCGCCCAGGGCGGTTCCATGGAGGACGGCCACGCTCGGCTTGCTGCCGGCTTCGATATCGCTAACCACATCCGGCAGGCTCGGTGATTTCGGCGGCTTGCCGAATTCCTTGATGTCGGCGCCGGCCATGAAAGTGGAGCCTTCACAGACCAACACGATGGCTTTGACGTCAGGATCGGCTTCGGCGGCCTTGAAGCTGTTTACCAGGCCTTCACGCACGGCAATACCCAGGGCGTTGACCGGCGGATTGTTGACTCTGACGACTGCGATGGCGCCGCGTCGTTCCAGGGTGACCACGTCCGACATGCTGAACCTCCGTTTGAGTGAATCAAATCTGTTTCACTATGCGGAATAATGAAACCGTGTTTCGCTAGGCAAAATACAAAAAAACAATCCCTTTGTCGATGCCCTGCGTCAGGGAAATGTGAATTGATTAGTTAAGGTGATGGTTTACTGGCGGGCAAGGTGGCCCGTCGGACAGGGCCGGCGCGACGGGGTGGCCGAGTTCGCTACGAACATCGGCACCCGGAGCTAGACGCCGAGGCGCTCGATATCCCGCGCCAGCATTGCCAATTGGTGGGCGAGCTGGTTCTTGACCTTTTCTTCCGAAACCAGATACGACGGCGCGCCACAGGTCAGCGCCATGAGGGTGCCATCCTGCAGATGCAGCGGCACGCCGGCAGCATTCACATTGCGGTCCCAGTCGCCCAGGGAAAGGCAGAAGCCGTGCTTGGTGTAGTCAGCAAAAGCACTTTCCAGACCGACTTCGGTTTCAGCCCAGGTTTCCGGGCTGCGCGCTTTCAGCGCCGTGATCACGTGGCTGCGCTCTTCTTCCTTCATCGCCGCCAGGTAGGCGCGGCCGGCGGCGGTAGTGGCGAGAGGCAAGCGCACCCCTACATCCATGCGCAGCGAAGTCGTTTCAGCGGGGCGGCAATTTTCCACATAGATCATCGACAGCCGGTCGCGGCAGGTCAGTCCCACGGATGTGTTGGTGGTACGGGCAAACTCGTCCATGTACGGCTTGGCCAGCTGCCGCACGCGCAGGTTGGACACATAGGCGTAGCCGAGGGCAAGAACCCCTGAGTCGAGTTGGTATTTTTCCAGCTGGGTCGAATAGCTCAGATAACCGAGTTTGGTCAGGGTATAGGTCATGCGTGACACGGTGGGTTTCGGCAGGCCGGTAATGCGGGCAATGTCCTGGTTGCCCATGACCACGGAGCCCTGACTGAATGCGCGCAGCACATCGAGTCCGCGTGACAGCGCTTCGACAAATTTACGGTCCTTGATCGCAGCGGGATCCTTGATGTTTTCCAAATCTTCGTTCATTGGGCCTTGTTACCTTGCTTGGTCCGTCCTGCGCCGCTGCGGGTGCGAGATGTCAGTGGTCTGCGAGACCTGATCATTGTTCGAGGACGGACTATTATTGTTGTTTACCAACCACGGACGATACCAGATATGGCAGTTCTGCACAGCGATACTATAGTGGGTTTGTCCTGATGATTGCACGTCGCGGGCAGATAGAATAGCATCTTTTTGGTACTGCATTTCGCACTGCAAAATAACAGTTCATAAAAAGAGGTTTAAATGTCGACTTCCGCACATTTCGCCGTTGGCACCCAGTTGGCGCAGCTGGGTCATTCAACCGTCTTCGACGTGCTCGAACAGGCTTGCCTCAGATACGGCGACAAAACCGCCTTTTCATGTGGTTCGGATACCTTGAGTTTCAACATCCTAAGTGCGAAGGCTGACCTGTTTGCGCGTTTTCTTCGGCATGAGGCAGGCCTGGAGCCCGGTGATCGGCTGGCAATCCAGCTGCCTAACCTGCTGCAATACACCATCGCCATTTTTGGCGCGATGAAAGCCGGGCTGGTCATCGTCAATACCAATCCGCAATACACACCCTACGAAACCCGCCACCAGTTCGCCGACTCGGGCGCCAAGGCAGTGGTCGTTCTCGACAAGCTTGTGCCAATGGTGCGCAAGATCCAGAACGAGACGCAGATCAAGCATCTTATTGTCACCAGCACCGACGATATGCTGAACCCGATTTATGAAAGCGACGAGCCGGACGTGACGCGCTTCATGCAGGCCCTGCGTCAGGCTGAACAGTTGCCGACAGCGCAGACGGAGCGTGGTCTGGATGATTTGGCTCTGCTGCAGTACACCGGCGGAACCACTGGCGTTTCGAAGGGAGCCATGCTCAGTCACCGCAATATTCTGAGCAACGTTTTGCAGGCGGTCAGCATCATTCGCGAGGGTGACGTGGAATACGGCAACGAGGTGCGTGTATCGCCGTTGCCGCTTTATCATATCTTCGCTTTTACCGCGAACTGCATCGCCTCGGTCTACACCGGATTCCATAGCGTTCTGATCAGCAATCCCCGTGATCTGGACAGCATGATTGCCGATATCAAACGTCAGCCCATCACACTCCTGACGGGTATTAACTCGCTCTTCGTCTCGTTGATGGCGCATCCCGATTTTGACAGCATCGACTTCAGCAGACTGAAGTGGGTCAATTCAGGCGGAGCGCCACTTAATACCGAAATTGCCCGGCGCTGGAAAGAGCGCACCGGCAGTGTGGTACGCGAGGGTTACGGCTTGACCGAGACATCACCCGTGGTGGTCGCGTCCACAGCGTTCACGCCCTACAAAGAAGGTTTTATCGGTCGCGCGGTGATCGATACCGAGATGAAGACGCTGGATGACAATGGCCACGAAACTGCACCGGGCGAGCCGGGCGAACTGCTGATTCGTGGTCCGCAGGTTATGCAGGGCTACTGGCAGCGTCCGGAAGACACCGCCGAAGCCATTACTGATGACGGCTGGCTCAAGACTGGCGATGTTGGGGTTATTGACGAAGAAGGTTTCCTCAAACTGGTTGATCGCAAGAAGGACATGATTCTCGTGTCGGGTTTCAACGTCTACCCCAACGATATCGAAGACGCCGCCATGCGCCACCCCGGCGTTCGCGAATGTGTAGCGGTCGGGGTGCCCGACGAGAAGAAGGGCGAGGCGGTCAAACTCTTTGTCAGCGTGAATGATCCGCAGCTCGATGAGGCCGCGATCATTGCACATTGCCGCGAGCACCTGACCGGATACAAGGTGCCAAGCTCCGTGGAAATTCGCGACGATCTGCCCAAGTCCACGGTCGGCAAGCTGCTGCGCAGGGTATTGCGTGATGAGGCGCGGGGCCAGGCCGCATCATGAGCGCGTTGAGCCTGAAAATAGAAGATGGAATTGCCGAGATAGGTCTGGATGACGGCAAGGTCAACGCGCTCTCACAAACCATGATCGAGGCGTTGCTCGATGCGCTGAAGCAGGCTGAGCAGGCAGACTGCGCCGTACTGATTCATGGCCGCACAGGTTGTTTTAGCGGCGGCTATGATCGCAAGCTGATCGACGCGGGTGGACCGGCCTGTGACGCCATGCGTGAAGCGGGTGACCGCCTCACTCTGGGGTTGCTCGACTACCCCGGCCCGCTGGTGATCGCCAGCACCGGCCACGCCATGGCCAAGGCCGCACTGATGTTACTACTGGCTGATTATCGGCTTGGCGCTGCGGGCTCTTTTCGTGTGGGGCTGAATGAAGTGGCCATTGGCATGACCATGCCCGACGGGGCGATGCGACTGGCCCGCGAGCGACTGCCGGCGCACTGGTTGTCGCGGTGTGTGCTGCAGGCCCAGACCTTGACTCCTGCTCAAGCGATTGAGGCCGGCTTTCTGGACGAAGTCGTCGCGCCCGAGGACATTCTTGAGGCTGCGCGACGTAAGGTGCAAACCCTGGCCCAGCTGGATCGCAGGGCCTATCGGGAAACCCGGAAGCTGCTGAATACGCCGCTGCGTGAAGCATTGGCGCAGATCATGGGCTGACGCGGTTCTCTCTGCGACTGTCGAGCACCCGCTCGATATTCAGGCTGTCAGCCGACGCCGCATTCTCAGGCTGGCTCCGTAGGATCAAGCTAATGCTCGCTTTCCCGGGGAAAAGCTACAACAGATGCAGGCTGCGACGGACATGCTGGTCTTCCCGGGACTGTCGAGCACCCGCTCGATATTCAGGCTGTCAGCGGGCGTCGCATTCTCAGGCTAGCTCCGCAGGATCAAGCTGGTGCTTGACCGTCCCAGGGAAAGCCAAACCAGATGCAGGCTGCGACGGACATGCTGGTCTTCCTGGGACTGTCGAGCACCCGCTCGATATTCAGGCTGTCAGCCGACTCCGCATTCTCAGGCTAGCTCCGTAGGATCAAGCTGGTGCTTGACCGTCCCAGGGGAAGAGCCAAGCCAGATGCAGGCTGCCACGGAGAGCCCGGTTCGTGCGGCGTTCAGCCGCGCTGGTAGGTGCCGATCAACCGGTTCATCGCCAGCGTGTGGCGTTCTGTCTTGGCCAGTAACTCCCACATGGTCATTCCGTCGGGCAGATGCAATTCCGCATCCAGCGCCAGTATCCAGAAATAGTAATGGTGACGACCATGTCCTTCCGGCGGCATCGGGCCGTTGAAGCCTACTTTGCCGAAATTGTTTTTGCCCTGGGTGAAATCACTCGAGCCTTCCGGCAGCGATTCGACCTCGGACGGGATGTTGTATAGCGTCCAGTGCACGAAGCCATAGGTGCCGTTGGGCGAGATCAACGGCGCATCCGGGTCATGGCAGAGGATGGCGTAGGATTTTGTGCCGGCTGGCGGATTGGACCAGCTCAGGGCCGGGGAGACGTCGAGGCCCTCGCCGGTATGCTTGCTCGGAATGGCGCCATGTTGTTCAAAAGCGCTACTGGTCAACTGCAGATCATTGGACAATGCGAAACCCATGATGCTCTCCTTCGGTTGAAGCGTTTGAGAAGCTCTTACATACCGGACCGCGGGTATTCGCCCAGGTTCACCAGGTCAACGAACCAGGGCGCTCAGCAACCACAGTCCCAGCAACAGCCACAGGACGCCAGCAATGAAGTGCTTGCGAATCAGCGCACGCACGCCGGTGTAGATCAGCAGCAGTCCGAGTATGACCGCCGCTATGCTGAGCCAGCTGCTGTCTACGCCGAGCGTCCGGGCAAAGCCGTTGATAAAGGCGGCGCTGGCGCCGCTCAGGACGTCGAAAATCCATGCAAGACTGTCGATGATTATCCGGACAATACTGCCCAGGACTTCGCCGAGCCATTCGAAGGGGTTGGATGCTAGTTGCATTAAATGTTCCTGGTGATTTCGGCCTTTTGAGCAACCGACACCATAGCAGAAAAGCCGGACAGGGGTGGCGGCGGTAAGCGCCGGGCTCTGATCGGTACCCGGCGCTTCGGTTACAGAGCGATCAGACCCGCTCGATAACCGCTGCGACGCCCTGGCCCAGGCCAATGCACAGGCTTACCAGCGCGTAGCGGCCACCGGTGCGCTCAAGCTGGCGCATCGCGGTTAGCGTCAGACGGCCACCCGAAGCGCCCAAGGGATGGCCGACGGCGATGGCGCCACCGTTGGCATTCAGGCGCGGGTCATCGAAGGCCAGACCCAGCATCTTGGCGCAGCCAAGCACCTGCGAGGCGAAGGCTTCGTTGATCTCGATCACGTCCATCTGATCCAGGCTCAAGCCAGCACGCGCCAAGGCCTTTTTACAGGCTTCCACCGGACCGACGCCCATCAGGCGTGGCGCGACGCCGGCCACGGCACCGCTGAGAATGCGTGCTCGCGGCTTGATGCCGTATTTCTGGCCAATCGCTTCGCTGCCGATCAGCAGGGCGGCTGCGCCGTCGTTAACACCTGAGGCATTACCGGCCGTGACTACCCCGCCTTCAAACAACGAGCGCAGCTTCGACAGAGCCTCCATGTTGCTCTCGGGTCGTGGATGTTCATCCTGATCAACGACCTTCGGCGGCTTCTTGCGGCCCTGGGAGACTTCGATAGGCAGGATTTCGTCCTTGAAGAAGCCCTCGGCACGAGCTTTTTCGTACAACTCCTGGCTGCGCGCGGCATAGGTGTCGGCTTGTTCGCGGCTGATGTCCAGTTCCTGGGCAACGTTGTCAGCGGTTTCCGGCATGGTGTCGCAGCCGTGCTCCTTTTCCACCCTGGGATTAGGGAAGCGCGCGCCGATGGTGCTGTCGAAGGCGCGGAACTCGCGGGAATAGGGGCTTTCGCTCTTGGCAATGACAAAGGGTGCACGGCTCATGCTCTCGCACCCGCCAGCGATGATCAGCTCGCCTTCACCAGCGCGGACCATGCGGTGGGCATCAAGCACGGCGGCCAGGCCGGAACCGCACAGACGGTTGACCGTCAGGCCGGGAACTTCATGTGGCAGGCCGGCCAGCAAGGCTGAATGGCGTGCGAGGTTGCGTGCATCTTCACCGGCCTGGTTGGTACAGCCCATCACCACATCTTCGTATTCACGCTGGTCGAAGGGATTGCGTGCGATCAAGGCTCGCATGACCTCGGCCAGCAGGTCGTCAGGGCGCACGCTGGCCAGAGCACCGGCATGGCGACCAAAGGGGGAGCGTAAACCATCATAGATATAGGCAGTCATTGAATTACTCCTGAAATTCGGGGGTGGTCAGCGGCAGGCCAAGCTGGACGCGGCGGCGCAGCCAGGGGCTTGGCCGGTAACGAGGTTCGCCGTATACCGCTTGCAGGTTATTCAGTACGGTAAGGATCTGATGTTTGCCGTAGTGCTCGCCGAAAGCCAGCGGGCCCTTTGGATAGCCCAGCGCCAGTTGAATCGCACGGTCGAGGGTTTCCGGCGTGGCGATGCCCTTCTGGGCGATCTCGGTGCCCAGGTTGACCACGCCTGCAATCAGGCGCTGGATGACGAAACCGGCCGAGTCATTGATCACTTCAACCGGCACGCCGTCGGCGCTCAGGGCACCGCGGGCCTGGGCTACGATGTTGGCCTCGGCAGCGGGCTGGCGCATCAGCGTGCGGCGCTTGTCCCAGTTGTCAAAACAGTCCAGAGCCAGAGTGCGCTCGCCCGGCAAGCCGAGATGGGTCAGCGCGGTGGTGCAATCTTCACCCAGGGGGGTCACCAGACAGATAGCCTCGGCGCTGGGCTGATTGCCCTCTTCCAGCGTCGCGCCAGCGGCAGACAATACAGCTGACACATTACTGCGCATGACAATGTCGTCGCCGTGCAGCCAGAAGGGCCGGGTAATCATCACCTCTTCTGCGGCGGGTTCCTGCGGCTCGATCTTCTGACCGTCCTCATAGCGGTAGAACCCCTGGCCGGTCTTGCGGCCTAGAAGCCCTGCGGCTACTCGTTGCGCGGCGATGAACGAGGGGGTGTAGCGCGGGTCATGGTAGAACTGCTCGTAGACCGACTCCATCACAGCATGGGATACATCAAGGCCGGTCAGATCGAACAGCTCGAAGGGGCCCATGCGAAAACCGGGGCCGTCGCGCAACATACGGTCGATTTGCTGGGGAGTGGCCACGCCCTCGCTAAGAATGCGCAGTGCTTCGGTACCAAAGGCGCGACCAGCATGGTTGACCAGGAAGCCGGGGGTATCCGGCGTGATCGCCGCGAAGTGCCCGGCCTTGTCGGCCAGCTCTACCAGCCCTTGAATGTACCGCTCGTCGGTGCGCTCGCCGCGGACTACCTCGACGATCTTCATCAGGGGAACCGGGTTGAAGAAATGAAAGCCAGCCACTCGCTCGGGGCGCTTGCAACTGCTGGCAATACGCGTGACGGACAGCGAAGACGTGTTGGTCGCCAGCACGCAATCGTCCCGCACCAGGCTTTCCAGCTGGTCAAACAGCTTCTGTTTGACCTCGAGAATCTCGACAATCGCTTCGATAACCAGGTCGCAATCCTTGAGCTGCTCAAGGTCAGAAGCTGGCTGCATGCGTTCCATCGTCGCGTCGAAGTCACCTTCGCTGAGCTTGCCCTTGGCCACCGAACGCTGCAGCAGGTTACGGTTGAAGGCGATGGCGTCTTCGATAGCTTCGGCGCGGGTGTCGTATAGCAGTACTTGCTGACCGCTGCTGGCGAACAGTTGGGCGATACCGCGGCCCATTGCACCGGCGCCGATGACGCCAATACGGTTGAACATGCGTTAGCTCCTCGTTTACCCTATGTTCCGCATAGCGGAATGATATTTCGTTTAGATGGTGCGAGATTAAATCCTGTGTCGTATGAGTGCAAGTTTGACCGCTTGTTTGGTCGGCGTACCGCAGACCGATACCTGCGTGGCATACTTGTCTCAATTCTGGACAGCTGAGCGTCAGGCGGGTCTCTGCCCGGTGCTCGGCTGTAGTGTCCTCAATAAGTGTAGTGAAACAAGGGTGGTGCATCGTGAATCCAGACCAACGCCAAGCGGTCGAGCGTTCAGTAACCGGTTTTTTTCAGGATCTGGGCGTCGAACTGGTGGAATACAGCGAAGGGCGGGCAGTGATAGCACTGACGCTGACGCAGAAGCACATGAACAACGCCAGCAATCTGCACGGCGGCGTGACTGCCAGTCTTCTGGATATTGCGATGGGGCTTTGTGGCACCTGGGCGGCCACAGCTGAGGAGCGTCGCGTCGCGATCACCCTGTCTATGAACGTGAATTTTTCTGCCACAGCAAAGGTAGGTACCCGGGTACGGGCGGTGGCTACCTGCCGTAGTGCCGGCCACAAGGTGTTTATGGCCGCCTGCGATCTGCTGGACGAGAACGACAAGCTGCTCGGTTTCGGCGAGGGCGTATTCAAGAAGGGCGCCTATCGCAAGGATCTGCCGTGAGACGGCCGGTGTGAAAGCCGCTCTGCTGCCCCTTGGGGTAGCGCTGGAACTCGGGGCACTGCTTAGCCAGCAATCGTGGTTGAGCTGGCTGGCAGCGTTGGCCTTCGCCAGCTATTTCCTGTTGCATTTCGGGCGTCTGAATCCCTACCCGCGCTGGCTGGGCATCATCACCCTGGGCATCTTGCTGGTGGCGCTGTTCAGCAGCCGTACGGACGCAGACCTCTGGCCGCGGCTGGCCAGCTCGGCCGCTTACTACACCAGTTTTCTCGGGGCGCTCGGGCTGATGCAGCTGCTGGCCAAACGGCTGCCTCAGCTCAGCGAGCTGCACAAGGCCTTGCTGTCCGGATCCAAGGTGGTTTTATACCCTCGCTACGTGCTCACCGCCGGAAGCATTGGCTCGATCCTGAATTTCGGCATGATGAATTTGCTGTGTGGCACCCTCAGCCAGCATCTGAAGCGCTATCCGCTCAGCGACGAACAGCGTCGGTCGGGCTTGCGCAGCGTTATGGTGACGACCCTTCGCGGTTTCGCGCTGGTGCCGCTTCTGGCGCCCACCAGCGTGACTATCGCGATCATTTCCAGGGAAATGCCCGAGCTATCCTGGAGCGCCATGGTTCCCTATGGGCTGGTGGCGGCGGTCATGATGATCGTGGTTGGCTGGCGTCGCGAGACACGGGGTCTGCTGGAGTTGCGTGACTGCATTGGTGACAGCAGCAAAGCTGAGGGTATGATTTTGCTGCTACTGGGCAGTCTCGCCGGTTTGCTGGCCATTGGCGCGGTGGCGTCGCTCACGGTGTTGACCGCGTCGCAGTCGGCCATGTTGCTGGTGCCCCTCGGCGTTGTGAGTTTTCTGCTTTGGCGTGACCGCTCGCCGAAGGCTGCCTTGCAGGAAGTGTCCGAAAACATGACCAGCATGCATAACGAGATGTTCATCTTTGGCTGTGCCGCGCTACTGGGCGGGGTATTAGGCGCGATCGCCCCGCTGGAGGAAATCGCCACCTGGCTGGCGCAGGAGCCGAAATACAATGTGTTGCTAGCGGTGGCCAGTCTGTTCAGCACCATCACCCTGGCGGTCATTGGGGTGGCGCCGATTGTTTCGCTGTCTCTGATTGCTGGTCTGCTGGCGCAGCTGGCCCACCTCGGGGTGCCGATCATGACCCCCGCGGTGGGACTCATGTGCGGTTTCTCCCTGGCGATGATCTTCTCGCCCTTTGGGCCTTCAACACTCATTCTGGCTCGTTACAGTGGCGAGACGCCGTTCCGGGTGGCCTTCGGCTGGAACGGCCGGTTTGTGCTGAGTGTGATGCCGTTGCTACTGTTGCTGATATTTGCCACTTACTGGCTGCACGCCTGACAGAAGAAACTCATGCCTGAACTACCTGAAGTGGAAACGACTCGTCGCGGTATTGCCCCGCATCTGGAAGGTCGCACCGTCACCAGCTTGCTGGTCCGCGACCGCCGTTTGCGCTGGCCGATTCCTGAGGATCTGGCGATCCAGATTGAAGATCAGATTTTTACTGCGGTGCGTCGACGCGCCAAATACCTACTGCTGGATATCGGGGGCGGCACGCTGATCAGTCATCTGGGGATGTCCGGCAATCTTCGGCTGGTGCCGGTCAACACGCCGGTACTCAAGCACGAGCATGTCGATATCGAGCTGGACTCCGGTATGGCCCTGCGCTATACCGACCCGCGCCGCTTTGGAGCCATGCTCTGGAGCACCGACCCGCTTGCCCATCCGCTGCTGGCTAACCTGGGTCCGGAACCCTTGACTGACGCCTTTGACGGAAATCGTCTGTACCAGTGTTCACGTGGCCGAAGCATGGCGGTAAAGCCGTTCATCATGGATAACGCCGTGGTGGTGGGGGTGGGTAATATCTATGCCACCGAGGCGTTGTTCGCCGCGGGCATCGATCCCCGACGTGAAGCGGGTCGTGTCAGTCGGGCGCGCTACCAGCGCCTGGCAGAGGAAATAAAACGCATCCTTGCCTACGCCATTGAGCGTGGTGGCACGACGCTACGGGATTTTACCGGAGGCGATGGCAAGCCAGGCTATTTTCAGCAGGAGTTGTTTGCTTACGGGCGCGGCGGGCAGATGTGCAAAATCTGCGGCACCTCCCTGAGCGAGACCCGTCTGGGGCAGCGTAGCTCGGTATTCTGTCGCATTTGCCAACGTTGAATCGCTTGTAACCACCGGGTTTAAGGGCCTGGTTCGCAAATTGCGGACGCTGGATTCCGAAATGCCGCAATTGGGCCTACAATGTGGTTTGATCGGCGCCCGGGAAGGGTGACCGTACCAACAATAAACGCCTACCGGGCCACTATCAGGGATATCACTATGCGCCTGCTACGTCACACTACCGCTTTGCTCGCCGGCTTGCTGCTGACCGGCACTGTTCTTGCCGCCGAAGGATCCTACGGTTATCAGGAAAACGTCGAACACCCGGGCATCTTCGCCATGGTCGGTGATCTGGTTATCGCCCGGCCCATGCTGGCTGCCGTGACCGCCGTCGGCGCTGCTGCCTTTGTTGTCAGCCTGCCCTTCACCCTGCTTGCCGGCAATACGGCCGAAGCAGGACAGGAGCTGGTGGTGCGTCCGGGTCGTGAGACCTTCATGCGTTGCCTGGGCTGCACCAAAAGTGGTTATGGCCGCAAGCAGCAGGACGAACAGATTTGACGTTTCCTCGGGTGGCTGGTGGATTTGGTCCTTCAGCCTGCCTGGTTAATCTGTCATAGCGTTTGTGTCTAATCGGTCGCCGCAGCTTAACGCGGTGTGTTTCGCCTAGTCCGCTTTCTGCGGCGCTGTGACGAGCGCTTCTCCCACCCCTCGCGGATCACTGGCGGCGCTGATCTCTCCTTTCTTCTTGTCCCAGCTCAGGGCCTGCATGTCGCCATAGTCGCGCCCTGCCAGCTCGACCTTGTGCCCCATCGCCCGCAGGGCAGCGGTTTGCTCACCGGAAAAGGTGGCGTCTTCTGCCTGAATCCGATCGGGAAGATACTGGTGGTGGAAACGCGGACGGCTCACCCAGCGCTCCACCGGCTGGCCATCAACAGCTTCCAGCGCGCCAAGCAGCACCATGGTAATGATGCGGCTGCCGCCGGGCGTGCCCAGCACAGCCAGATGCTGGTCATTCTCCAGCATGGTCGGGGTCATGCTGGACAGCGGACGTTTACCTGGACTGATCGCATTGGCTTCGCTGCCGGCCAGTGAATAGGCGTTTTCTCCGGCGGGATCAGCGGCAAAATCGTCCATCTCGTTATTCAGTACCACACCCGTGCCAGGCACGGTAAAGGCGGCGCCAAAGGGAAGATTGATGCTCAACGTCGCCGCCACCGCGTTGCCGTTGCGGTCTATCAGCGAGAAATGGGTGGTATTGGTGCCTTCGTTGAATGGCCTGGTTTGTCCGAGCGCAGTACTGGGCGTGGCATGGTCTGGGTCGATGCTGGCAGCCAGCTTTCTGGCATAGGAGGCGGAAACCAGGCGCGCTACGGGTACCTCGATAAAGTCGCTGTCACCCAGCAGGGCAGCGCGGTCGTGATAGGTCCTGCGCATCATCTCGACCAGATGATGAGTCCATTG
This sequence comes from Halopseudomonas xinjiangensis, assembly GCA_011050525.1. Classification (GTDB taxonomy): domain Bacteria; phylum Pseudomonadota; class Gammaproteobacteria; order Pseudomonadales; family Pseudomonadaceae; genus Halopseudomonas; species Halopseudomonas xinjiangensis_A. The sequence continues at coordinate 15,264 of DRFO01000013.1, read as the reverse complement.
TACGGAACCCGTCTTGCTGGGTGGCAGGCTCTCAAGCCCCTGCATGATTCCCGCCAGCGCAATGCCACCGGCTGAGGGCAGGGGCGCACTGATGACTTCATAGCCATGGCTGGCAAAACGTATGGGCTCCCGCTCGATTATTTTGTAGGCGTCCAGATCCGCCTGCTGCCAGACGCCACCTGCCTCCTGCACGCCGGTAAGCAGGCGTTCGGCAACCTGACCGCGGTAAAATCCGTCGCGCCCCTGATCTGCGAGGAGTCGCAAGGTTTGCGCCAGCTCCGGCTGCTTGATCAGTGTGCCCTCTGCGGGTATGTCGTTGTCGCGCAGGAATAGTCTCGAGGTTTCCGCATCTCTGCGCATGGCTTCCAGGCGGAAGCTGCCCAAGGCTCGGTACCGGCTGCTCACGGCGAACCCCTGTTCAGCCGCCTGGATAGCGGGTGCGAGACTTTGCTTGAGGGTCAACTGGCCGTATTCGTCAGCAAGATGTACCAGCGCTGCAGGGAGGCCAGGAATACCGGCAGCCAGCGGACCGTTGATAGCCGGGTCGCGCTGAACTTCCTCTGCGGCGTCGCGGTAAAGGTCACGTCCGGCTTTGAGTGGCGCGGTTTCCCGGGCGTCGATAAAGCGGTATCGGGCCCCCTCGTTACCACCCTGGCGGAGCAGGAAAAATCCCCCGCCGCCCAGGCCTGATCCATAGGGCTCGACCACGCCCAGGGTCGCCGCTGCGGCAATAGCCGCGTCGAAAGCGTTTCCGCCTTCATCAAGGATTCGGTGGGCGGCGGCGGTGGCAAGAGGGTGCGCTGTCGCGACAGCCTGCTGGCCGGGAATGGAGGCTGCCTGTACTGCACAGGCCAGCAACAGGCCCAGCAGAACAGACAGGCGCGGGATCATCGAATCAGGCCACGCCGGTAAGGATCTGATATTTCTCCATCAGCTCCTCCTTGCTTTCTACGTGCTCGGGATCAAGCGGGATGCAATCCACCGGGCAAACCTGTTGGCACTGGGGCTCATCGAAATGCCCGACACACTCGGTGCACAGGTTGGGGTCTATCACGTAGATCTCTTCGCCCTGGGAAATAGCGCCGTTGGGGCACTCCGGCTCGCAGACGTCGCAGTTGATGCAGTCGTCAGTGATGATCAGGGACATTACCAGGCTCCATTGTTACGCTGTTTGACGCGGACGCGTCAGGCATTATAACGCTTGAGCAGCGCCTCATTGACTGTCGGATGAACAAATTTGGTGACATCACCTTTCAGCGCGGCGATCTCCCGCACTAGGGTTGAGGAAATATAGGAATACTTTTCGGAAGGGGTGAGAAACAGGCTTTCCACATCCGGAGCAAGAACGCGGTTCATGTTGGCCAACTGGAATTCGTACTCGAAATCGGACACGGCGCGCAGGCCACGCAGCAGCACATTGGCGTTCACTTCCTTGACGAAGTGCGCAAGCAGGCTTGAAAAGCCGACCACTTCGACATTCGGCAGGTGCGAAAGTACCTGCCGAGCCATGTCCACACGCTGCTCCAGGGTAAAGGCCGGATTCTTCTTGGGACTTGCCGCAACGGCAACCACAACCCTGTCGAACAGCCGCGCGGCGCGCTCGACCAGATCAGTATGGCCCTTGGTAATAGGGTCGAAAGTGCCGGGATACAGTACGGTGTTCATGGACGGAAAGCCCCTGCTAAGTGCTGAAGGGGCCGATGGTAGCGTAACGCGCTACAGCGGCCAACTATCAACAGGCGAATAATGCTAAGGAGCCACTATACGTTTGGCTCCGTCCTCGGTCCGGATAATTCGCTGGCCAGCCCCGTTGCAAGCCGTGCGACCAGACCATAAATGGAGAGTTGCGGGTTGGCGCCGATGCTGGTGGGAAACAGTGACCCGTCGAATATCGACAGGTTTTCCACCTGATGATGGCGGCCAAGGCTATTGGTTACCGCCAGGGTCAGATCGTCGCCCATGGCGCAGCCGCCCATAACGTGGGCGCTGGCCAGGCGAACGTCATGGATGGCGTAGCTCAGGTTCTCGATCTGCTCGCGATACTCGGCGTAGCTGTTACTCAAACGGCCATGGCTGTGCGATGGCGCCACGGCGGTGGCCCCGGCGGCGAACTGAATCTCGCCCATGGCCAGGAAGGCCCGGCGCGCGCCGTCCCACAGGTAGTCGTTTAGCGGGTAGTCAAGGACGGCGGACTGGTCATCGCGCAGAATCACCTCGCCACCCTGGCTCTGTTCGTGAAAGCCGTCGCGCATCAAGGCGATCATGATGTTGCTATGCGACAGCTTATTCACCCTGGCGAGGCTTTCGCTGCCGTGACCGCCGAGCAGCGCTGAGGTAATGCTCGGCTGCATCGGTGGAACCTCCAGTTTGAAGCCGATGGGTCCGGTGGTGCCCTGGTTCCATTGAAACTGATCGGAATAAATCGATTGGGGAGCGCCATAAAATCCATTGATAGGCTTGTCGAACTGGGCGACGGCGAAGTTCACCGGGTGCAGGAAGGTGCGCTTGCCAGTGCGTTGGTGCGGGTCGGGTGCACCGGAGCGGAGCAACAGCGCCGGGCTGTTGATGGCGCCACCGGCGAGAATCACATGCCGCCCGCGCAGGCGAATGCGCTGGCCGGATGCCTGGGTCAGTTGCGGGTTCATGCCCCGGCACAGCACCTCAGACACCCGATCACCGGCGAACACCAGCTGTTCTGCGCGGGCACGATGGATAAGAATGGCGCCTCGTTCAAGCGCCGCGGGCAGCGTCGTCACCAGCATCGATTGCTTGGCATTGGTCGGGCAGCCAGTGCCGCAATAACCAAGGTTCCAGCAACCGCGAACGTTCCGGGGAATAACGGCTGAATGCCAACCCAGCGATTCACAACCGGAACGGATCACATCGTTGTTGGCGTTGGGCGGGATAACCCAGGGTTCCACGCCGAGCCGGTCTTCCATGCGCGCAAACCAGGGGGCCATGCTCTGCTTGTCTAGGCCGGTGACGCCGTGGGCCTGGGCCCAATGGGCGAGGGTCTGGTCCGGCGTACGAAAACTGCTGGTCCAGTTGACGGTGGTGGTGCCGCCGACCGTGCGGCCTTGCAATATCCCGATGCCGCCGTCCTGGGTGGCACGCGCCGCGCCTTCCTGATAAAGCTCGGCGTAGGCCTTGGCTTCATCATTCTTGAAATCGCTGGAGGTCTTCAGCGAGCCTTCTTCGACCAGCAAAACCTTCAACCCGCGTTCTGCCAGGATTTCCGCGCTGGTGCCGCCGCCAGCACCGGTGCCGATGATTATCACATCCGCTTCGAACGTCCGTTCCCGGTCAAATTCACTGGCATCGAGCACTTCCCAGCCACGGGCAATTCCTTGCAGAAACAGATCAGGTACCGGCATGCAAAATCACCTTGTTATATAGGGGTAGCTCAAATAATTGGCGGACCTGGATAGCCAGCTGCTTTCCAGGAAAGCGGCAGCGCATACCAGCTCATCAGCAACAGCTGGCTCAAAGCCTTGTGACCCTGGCGCAGCATGTCCAGGCGACTGTCGCGCCAACGGAACAGAAAGGCGTCAAGATCTGCTGGCGATGCCTTCTCCCAACTGGTCCAGATTCCGGTCATGGGGCCTCGGGTAAGACCAAAGCTGAGCAACCCCAGAAGATCCAGCACATCCTTCTGTACGGCTGGGGAGGTATGCGCCAGGGTGCGGTCGAGCTGTTCTATCGCCGCCGAGACCGCTGCGTTGTCGCCTGCCATTGCTGGGTGCGGTCCCACCATGGCTGGAAACAGTGCAGCCAGCACGGGCAGATCGCTTTGACGCAGCACCGCCAGATTGTCGGCTGGCTGGCCAGACGTGCAGCCGGTCAGGCTTGCGGTCACGCCCACCGTGCTCAGCGCCAGGCTGGCACCGAGGGTCAATTTGAGCAGCTCCCGGCGGTTCAGCCGAGGAGGGTTGATCGAAGCCATCCAGAATCTCGCTTGGGTTCAATGGGTCCAGGCCAATGGCCTAACGGATAAAAAGTTTGTAGATCAGCTTCAGCAGCGGCCCGCCATAGGGCGGATAAATCGGTTTGGCACCGTTGAAGCGCTGCTTGATATAAACGCCCTTGGCCTTGCTGAATGTAAGGAAGCCTTCGTGCCCGTGATAGTGACCCATGCCGGACGGGCCGACACCGCCGAAGGGCATGTCATCCTGCGCCACATGAAACACCGTATCGTTGATACACATGCCGCCCGCATGGGTCTGCTCCATCACCCGTTTTTGCTCAGCCTTGTCGTAGCCGAAGTAGTACAGCGCCAGCGGTCGCGGCCGCTCGGCAATATAATTCAGGGCTTGTTCCAGAGTGGTGTACGGAATGATCGGTAATAGCGGACCGAAAATCTCTTCCTGCATAACCTTCATGTCATCGTTGACATTCAGCAGCAGGGTAGGCGGCAGAATCCGGCTCTGGCTGAGGTCTTCGCCAGCCGGATTGATCTCGATCGCCGTGGCACCCTTGTTGACGGCGTCCTCCAGATAACCCACCAGGCGCTGGTATTGGCGCGGGTTGATGATCTGGGTGTAATCCGGATTTTTCTGCAGACTTGGATAGAAGCTCTGAAGCTGATTGCGCAAGGCGTTGACCAGGCCTTCAACCCGGTCTGCGGGACATAAAATGTAGTCCGGCGCAACGCAGGTTTGCCCGGCGTTAAGGCCCTTGCCAAAGGCTATACGCTCGGCCGCATCCGCCAGCGGCACATCGGATGCAACGATGGCTGGAGATTTTCCGCCCAGCTCCAGCGTTACCGGAGTGAGATTGTCCGCCGCCGCACGCATGACGTGGCGACCAATACCAGTGCCCCCGGTAAATAGCAGATGGTCGAACGGCAACCTGGAAAACGCCATGCCGACCTCGGCTTCGCCGGTAATCACCGCGACCTGGTCGTCGGAAAAAACGGTTTTGAGCATGACGGCAAGAACTTCGGCGGTGGCTGGCGTCGATTCGCTCATCTTGATCATCGCGCGATTGCCTGCGGCCAGGGCAGTGGTAAGCGGGCCCATGGCTAGATAGAGGGGATAGTTCCAGGGCACGATGATGCCGACCACGCCCAGTGGCTGATAGATTACCTGCGCCTTGCCTGGCTGGAAGGCCATGCCGACACGCCGCTTGGAAGGTTTCATCCAGCGCCGGATGTGCTTGATTGAATAGTTGATGCCTTCTACGGCCGGCAATATCTCCGCGAGGCGAGTTTCGTCAGGAGAGCGGCGCCCAAAATCACTGCTGATCGCTTCAATAAGCTTTTCTTGATGGGCAATAAGCGCGGTTTTCAGCGCTTTTAGCTGGCGAATGCGGCTGTCGACGTCAAGCATCGGCGCGCATCGGAAAGCCTGGCGCTGCTGATCGAAGGTTTGTTGCATGCCGGCGAGATTGGCTTGCTGGTCCTGCAAGTAGGCGATATCGGCTACCATGTTGGCCTCTGCTCGGGTCGAAGACCTCAAGTTTTTTATGATTGTGGTCAGTATTTTTAGAGCAAATGCTCTAGAGTGTCAAACAGACTATCGGAAAATGATTGCGGAATGAAAACGCGCGACCGAATACTTCAGGCAAGCCTTCAGATGTTCAACGAACAGGGCGAGCGGGCCGTGACCACCAACCATATCGCCGCACGCCTGGACATGTCGCCAGGCAACCTGTATTACCATTTTCGCAACAAGCAACAGATTATCGCCGAGCTTTTCGGCCTCTACGAAGGGCAGGTGGATGCCTATCTGCGCGTGCCGGAAGGGCGTGCGCTGACCATTGAAGACAAGGCCCATTACCTGGAATCGATTTTCGCCGGGTTGTGGGAGTATCGTTTTCTGCTGCGCGACCTGGAGCACTTGCTGGCCTGCGATGAGGCGCTGGCACAGCGTTATCGGATATTTTCGCGGCGCTGCGTGCAGAGCGGAAAACGCATCTACCAGGGGCTGGTCGACGCCGGCATTCTCTGCGCCACACGTACCGATCCGGAGATGCTGGCGGTCAATAGCTGGTTGCTGATGACCGGCTGGGTGAGCTTTTTGTGTACCACCATTCTCGACAGCCCCGATCAGCCCCTTACCCCTGAGCTGCTAAAACGCGGTGTTTACCAGGTAGTTGCCCAGGAACAGGGCTTGCTGACAGAGGCGGCAAGGCCGGCGGTGGAAGCCATGTTGAAGGATTATTTTGCGCCTTTGAGCTGACTGGCGAGCCACTGCGGCAGGCGTTGCTCCAGATAATAAACAGGCCGCCAGGGCGTTCCGCCGATAAAGCCGACATGGCCGCCGCTGCGGTGCAGTTCAAATTCGGTGGTGTCCGACAGATCCGCAGAGTCTGGCAGACTATAGGGATACACAAAGGGGTCATCCAGCGCCTGGACGATCAATGTCGGCACCCGGATGGCGCTGAGGAAAAAACGGCTGCTGCAGCGTTCGTAATAGTCCGCTGCGCTGGCATAACCATGCAGTGGCGCGGTAACCCGCTCATCAAAATCCCATAGACTGTCCATCCCTTCCAGAGAACCGAGCGCTGCCAGGCTGGCATGCTCAGCATGGCGGCCCTGTTGCAGAAACAGCCGCTGCTTGTTGACCACATAGGCCGCCATGTCGCGCAGGAACCGGGTTTGATATACCCGCGAAAAACCGACTTGCAGCCGGTCAGCAGATTGGTCCAGGCGAAAGGGCACGGAAACCGCTACCGCGGCTCGCAATGCACACTGATCGGCAGATTCACCAAGGTATTTGAGCAATACGTTGCCGCCCAGCGAATAGCCGATAGCGGCCAGGGGGATGTCCGGTAGCCGGCGGTGCAGATACTCGACCACTTCGGCGAGGTCATCGCTGGCGCCGGAGTGATAGCCCCGCGGCAAATGGTTAGGCTCGCCGGAACAGCCACGCCAGTTGACCGATACGCTGCTCCAGCCGCGTTCAGCCAAAGCCTGTTGCTGCCCAAGAATATACAAAGAGTTGGAGCTGCCGGTTAGCCCGTGCAACAGAATGACGCAAGGATGACCAGCGTTTGGACTGCCGTACCAGTCGAGATCAAGGAAATCGCCATCCGCCAGCGTCAGGCGTTCACGTTGGCGCTGCAATACAGGCGAGCGACGAAGCAGTGGCCCGAACAGGGTTTGCAAATGCGCGCCCGGTAGCCAGCGGGCGGCGCGAAACATCATGCGCTGCGTTGCCAGAGGCAGTACCACACCTGCCCCGCGCGTTTTTCCCGGTGAAGACGCCAGGTGGCGGGGATGGTCAAACGATCTGGTGGCAGTTCGCTTTCGGTGTAGATCCAGGCTTGGGCCTTGAGCCAGCCATTTTCTTCCAGCGCGGCACAGGCTGGCGCCAGCAAATCCTGGCGAAAGGGCGGGTCGAGAAAGGCGATGTCGAACGGCTCTGTCGACGGGCCGGATAGCAGGCTCATGGCATCCTGCTGGCGCACCTCGGCGTGCTGACAGTCCAGCGTCTGCAGATGGCTTCTCAAGGTGGCGACCACGTCGCGACTGGCGTCGCAGCACAGGGCAAAATCGGCACCCCGCGAGAGCGCTTCCAGCGTCAGGGCGCCGCTGCCGGCAAAGGGGTCGAAGCAGCGTGCCCCTTCAATGTCGCCGCTGAGCCAGTTGAATAATGTCTCTCGAACCCGATCCGGGGTGGGACGCAGCCCGGGTTGCTCGGTGAAGCTGAAGCGCCGGCTGCGCCAGGTTCCGGCGATAATACGCAGCTGTCCCTGGCGGCCCTTGGTCTGCTTCATGGCGCCTGGTCCTCAACGGCCGCAGGCTCCTGGTTTTGGATTTCTCCCTCGGACGCTGCTTGGCCCTCCTGCTCTACAGGCTCAGGGCCGACAGTGACTACCAGACGATTTTCCTGCGCCAGATGCTCGGCGAAGGCGTCCTGGATCTGCTTAGTAGTCAAGGCCTCAACCTGATCCATAAATAACTGCAGATGATTCAGTGGCAGATTGTAAAAGCCGATCATCCCGAGCTGTCCGATGATTGCCGCATTGCTCGCGGTGCTCAGCGGAAACTCACCCAGGATCTGGCGCTTGGTACGCGCAAGTTCCGCTTCGGTAGGGCCATTACTGATGAAGTCGTTGAGGGCCTCGTCAATCACCGCTAGCGCCTCGGGGACCTGATCGGCGCGGGTCTGCATGCTGACCAGAAAAGGTCCGGCAGCCGCCATCGGAATCAGACTGCTGCTCACCGAATAGGACAGGCCGCGCTGTTCACGAATTTCCTTCATCAGCCGGGAGCCGAAACCTGAGCCGCCGAGAATCTGATTGCCTACGTAGAGCGCTACATAGTCCGGTTCTTTGCGGGTGATACCGCGCTGGCCGACCAGAATATGCGTTTGTTCGGCATTGAACGGGAGGTGAGTGTGCTCCGATTCGACCGGTTCGGGTATTGGCAATGGCGGGGCAGCTGGCCCCTGCGGCATGGCCTCGGCCAGACGCTCGGCGATGCGCTCGGCCTGCTGACGATCTATCGCGCCGACCATCGAAATAACCGCATTGCCAGAGGTATAGAAACGCTGGTGAAATTCCCGAAGGGTGGCCGGCGTAAGTTGCATGAGGGTGTCGGGCTGGCCTTCGGGCAGGGTGCCGTAGGGGTGGTTCGGATACAGCTCGGCCCAGAAGGCTTCACTGGCCAACGCCGACGCGCTTTGCAGGCGAAACTTCAGGCCCGCCAGCAACTGATTGCGCAGGCGCTGAAAGGCGTCTTCTGGAAAGCTCGGGCGCGTTACCACTTCGGCAAACAGCGCAAGGGCCGGATCGAGTTTGTCGGCGGTGGTCAGGCTGCGCAAACTGGCCAGTGCCATGTCGCGGTGCGAACTATTGCTGAACTGTGCACCCAGTCGCTCGAAACCCCTGGCGATAGCCCCGGCATCCTTGCCCTCGGTGCCTTCGTTGAGCATGCCATTGGTCATTGTGGCCTGGCCGAGCAACTCGCCATCGCGGCTCGATCCAGCGGCAAACAGGATTTGCACATCCAGCATCGGCACCTCTTCGGCCTGCATGAAATAGACCCGGGCGCCTTGTGACGTGGTCCAGTTCTGCAGGTTCAGTTCGCGCCGTGCCGGTGCCTGTTCCAGATCGATAGACTCCAGTGAGCTCAGTTCTGGCAGAATTTCCTCCTCGGGTACCACATCGCTGGTCACCGGATTCGACACAACAGGGCTTTGTGCAGCGGGTTCAGGCGCCACTTGCGGTTCAGCAGAGGATTTCTGATCGGGGATTTTGGCAACCAGGATGCCAATGATCAGGGCCAGCACGCCAACGACTAACAGCCAGCGCCAGGTTGAAGCAGATCGAGAAATCATCAGAGTTCTTCCTTTTCCGAAACGGGCAGCACGTGCGCACGGGTCAGGCGCTCGCGCACGAAAAAGCGGCGGGCGACCTCGCTGATCTGTTCAGGCGTAATATTTTTCAGGGTCTCGACGTCGCGATCCACCAGCGTCCAGGATAACCCCACGCTTTCCAACTGGCCGATCCGATTCGCCTGCTGACTTATTTCGTCCTGGGAATAGACCAGGCTGGCAATCAGCTGCGACTGCACCCGATTCAGTTCCGCTGCGCTGGGTGGCTCCTGTTTCAGCATTTCTATCTGCTCCCAAAGTGCCTCTTCCAGCTGTTCAAGGCTGACATCCTGCGCCTGGTTTGGCACCCCGCTGAGCATGAATAGCGAATCGCCGCGGCTGAAGGCGCTGTAGTTGGCCGACGCGGAGATGGCGACCGCGCTGTCGCGCTCGAGCCGGCTGGCCAGCCGGGCGCTATAGCCGCCGTCCAGAACCGCTTCAAGCAGACGCAAGGCGTGCGCTTCCCACGGTTCTTTTGCGGTATTCAGACTGGGCACGTTGAAGGCCATCATCAGACTCGGCAGCTGAACCTCCAACTCCATGACCATGTTGCGCTCCGCGGCGCCAGCGATGTCCAGCGGAATGGTCATTTCCGGGACCGGGCCAGCGGGTATCGGACCGAAATAACGCTCGACCAGTGGTTTTACTTCGTCCAGCTTCACATCCCCGACAATCACCAGCGTGGCATTGCCGGGCTGGTAATAGGTGTCGTACCAGGCCCGCAGCTGATCTATCGTCAGTCGCTCCAGATCATGCATCCAGCCGATGACGGGCTGGCCGTAGGAGCTCGACATGTGCGCCTGCGTCAGAAAGCGTTCGTAAGCCAGGCTGTTGGGGCTGTCATCAACGCGCAGCCGGCGTTCCTCCTTGATTACTTCGATTTCCCGCAGAAATTCGTCTTCGGGCAGGGTGAGACCACGCATGCGCTCGGCCTCCAGCTCAAGCGCGATGGCCAGCTGATCCCGGCTGAGGACCTGATAGTAGGCGGTGTAATCACGGCTGGTGAAGGCGTTTTCTTCGGCGCCCAAGCTGTTCAAAAGACGCGAGGCCTGGCCTGGGGCGAGCCGCTCGCTGCCCTTGAACATCATGTGCTCCAGCGCATGCGACACGCCTGTCTGCCCTGGAGGCTCGTCGGCGCTGCCAACCTTGTACCAGATCTGCGACACCACGACGGGTGCCCGGTGATCCTCCCGGACAATGACGTTCAGGCCGTTGTCCAGGGTGAACTCGTGGGTGTCCTGGCGCAGCTCCTGCGCCTGGGCCAGGCCAACGAGGCCTAGCGTTGCGAGGAGTACTGAAAGCGGGAAAATAAGACGCAGCATGCGGGTGTCCTGTGGAAACGACGGTCATACCGCCTGTGGCGGAAGTGGGGTAGGATAACCCAACCTTCAACGTGTCGGCCAAGCGCCGTCACCAGACTCTGAAAGTGATTGTAAATGTTTGGTTCAAAAGACAAGCCAGATCAGCCCGAATCCAAGCGCCCTGCACAAGATTCCTCCAAAACAGGCAAGAAAGGCCTGTTTGGATGGGCGCGGCGCAAGAGTGCTGACGCAGAGCCCATTCCGGCCGGTCAACCGGATGAAACACCGGTAACCACACCTGATGAACTTGCCCACAAGCCAGTCGCAGAGCAACCGGTCGCCCCTGCGGTGCCCGCCACCTCGGCAGCTCCCACCACGCCTGCCCCAGCCACTATCGCCGGGCCGCAGAGCCAGGACCAGGCTGCCCGTGAAGTAGCAGCGTCGTTGTTTGGCGGCCTGGGTCAGCAGCAACCCGAACAGACTGCGGCCGAACCTGACAAGCCAGCGGCTGAATCCAGGGGCTTCTTCGCCAGGATGAAGGCTGGCCTGTCCAAGACCAGCGTCAATCTGGGTGAGGGCATGGCCAACATGTTCCTCGGCGAGAAAGAGATCGACGATGAGCTGATGGAGGAGATGGAAACCCGTCTGCTCCTGGCCGATGTGGGGATCGAGGCGACCACGCTGATCATGGAATCATTGCAGTCACGCGTGCGCCGGCGACAGCTGAATGATCGCAAGGCTCTGTACGGCGCGCTGCAAGGCGAGCTTGAAAGTCTGCTGGGCGATGTGGCCAAGCCGATGGTCATCCCGGCTGAGAAGAAGCCCTTCGTGATTCTGGTGGTGGGGGTCAATGGCGTGGGCAAGACCACGACCATCGGCAAACTCGCCAAAAGGCTGCAGGGTGAAGGCAAGCAGGTCATGTTGGCCGCCGGGGACACCTTTCGTGCCGCCGCCGTGGAGCAGTTGCAGGTTTGGGGAGAGCGCAACCGCATTCCAGTGGTTGCTCAGCATACGGGTGCCGACTCCGCATCGGTCATTTTCGATGCGCTGCAGGCGGCCAAGTCGCGGGGCATGGATGTGCTGATCGCCGACACCGCCGGGCGCCTGCACAACAAGGACAATCTCATGGACGAGCTGAAAAAGGTCAAGCGGGTGCTCGCCAAGCTGGACGGCGAAGCACCGCATGAAGTGCTGCTGGTGCTGGATGCCGGAACCGGCCAGAACGCCATTTCGCAGACGAAACTGTTTGACCAGGCTGTGGGCCTCACCGGCCTGGCGCTTACCAAGCTGGACGGCACCGCCAAGGGTGGGGTGATCTTTGCGCTAGCCAAGCAGTTCGGTTTGCCTATTCGCTTTATTGGCGTTGGCGAGCAGATTGATGACCTCAGGCCGTTTACCGCGCCCGAGTTCGTCAAGGCCCTGTTCGGGCGGCAGTAACCATGATTCGGTTCGAGCAGGTGAGCAAGCGTTACCCCAATGGCCATCAGGGGCTGGACAGACTCGACTTCCATATTCACACCGGCGAGATGGTATTCATCACCGGTCATTCCGGAGCGGGCAAGAGCACACTGCTGAAGCTGATCATGTGCATGGAACGGCCTACCTCGGGTCAGGTGCATGTGGGCGGGCAGAATCTGCGGGATCTGGGCAGTGACGACATCCCCTATCTGCGCCGTCAGGTCGGCGTCGTTTTCCAGAACCACCAACTGCTATTTGATCGCACCGTCTTCGACAACGTTGCCCTGCCGCTGATTATCAACGGCACGCCGCGCGATGAGATTGGCCGCCGCGCCCGCGCCGCCCTCGACAAGGTCGGGTTGCTGAAGAAGGAAAACCTCTATCCGATTGCGCTTTCTGGTGGCGAACAGCAGCGTGTGGGTATCGCCCGGGCGGTGGTGCACAAGCCAGCACTGCTGCTGGCCGATGAGCCGACCGGCAACCTGGATCCGGGTCTTTCCGCCGAAATCATGGCGTTGTTCGAAGACTTCAATCGGGTCGGCGTGACTGTGCTGATCGCCAGTCACGATCTCCCTCTGATCGCCAAGCTCGATCACCGGATGTTGACCCTGAATGCCGGCCAGCTGCTCAAGGATGGTGAATAGTCATGGCCGAGAACAAGCGTAACCCGGTGAAACGGCCGGAAAAACGGCAGAAGGGCCCTGCTCAGAAAGCGCCCAAGGGCGCGGCGCGCTCCCAGAATGACTGGCGCAATCCGGTTCGCGGATGGCTAGGTAGCCATCGTGACAGTGCGGTGCAGGCGGCTATTCGCGTTCTTCGGCAACCTCTGAGCAGCGCCATGACGGTGCTGGTCATGACCATAGTGCTGGCGTTGCCGATGGGCCTGGGCGTGCTGATCGGGCAGGTCGAAAGGCTTGGGGTGAACTGGCAAGGTGCAGCGCAATTGTCGGTTTATCTGGAAGACCAGGTAGATGCAGCGGCTGCCGACGTTTTGCGGGCTGATATCGCCTCGCTGGAAGAGGTGCGGGAGGCCCGGTTGCTGGACAAGGAGCTCGCCCTGGTCGAATTTCAGCAGCATTCAGGGATGGGCGATGCGTTGCAGCAACTTGCCTATAATCCGTTGCCGTCGGTAATAGTAGTGACGCCATCCAGCATCGAGGGTGGTGCTTCTGCCCTCGAGCCGTTGCGTGACCGGCTGGCGGCGCTGGAGGGTGTCGATCTGGTACAGATCGATCTGCTCTGGGTGGAGCGGCTGACGGCAATCCTGGCCATGATGGAACGGTTCACCGGTGGGCTTGCCATATTGCTGGTGTCGGCTCTGCTGCTGGTCATGATCAATACCATCAGGTTGGCGATTGAAAGTCGCCGCGAGGAAATCCAGGTCATCAAGCTGGTGGGCGGCACCGATGCCTTCGTTCGTCGGCCGTTTCTCTATATCGGTGTGCTCTATGGCCTGCTCGCGGGCGTACTGGCCTGGGCGCTGCTGATCGGTGGGCTCGCCTGGCTCAACTCGACCGTGCGCGACGTGGCCGCGCTTTATCAGAGTGGCTTTGAGCTGGCAGGCATGCCGGCGGCGGATGGCCTGCTGCTGGTCATAGGCGCCATGTTGCTGGGACTGGTCGGGGCGTGGCTGGCGGTCGGCAAACATATCCGCGATATTGAACCGCAGTAGCGGCTATATTCCTATAACAGACTGATTTATATGGATATACCTGGTAACAAATGAACTTGCTCAGACATTCACAGTCCTACTTTCCGTGATACACTTGGCCGTCATTTTTCCGGAGTTCAAACATGAGCACTGCTTTGCAGCCCGTACATAACCTGGTTCCCGGCGCGAACCTAGAGGCCTATGTCCAGACCGTGAGCAGCATCCCGATACTCAGTGTCGAGGAAGAGCGCGAGCTGGCTGACCGTTTGTTCTACCATGAAGACCTTGAAGCTGCTCGTCAGTTGGTAATGTCTCATCTGCGCTTTGTTGTACACATCGCCCGCAGTTATTCCGGCTATGGCCTGGCGCAGGCCGATCTGGTGCAGGAAGGCAACGTGGGCTTGATGAAAGCGGTCAAGCGCTTCAACCCTGAAATGGGCGTGCGCCTGGTATCCTTTGCCGTGCACTGGATTCGAGCCGAGATCCACGAGTTCATCCTGCGCAACTGGCGCATCGTCAAGGTGGCCACCACCAAGGCCCAGCGCAAGCTGTTCTTCAACCTGCGCAGTGCCAAAAAGAAGCTGTCCTGGCTGTCGCATGATGAAGTCAACGCCGTGGCCGACGATCTGGGTGTTGCTACGCGTGAAGTCCGCGAGATGGAAAGCCGGCTCTATGGGCAGGATCTGGGGTTTGATGGCGCACAGGATGATGAAGACGACACCGTCTCCTATGCCCCGGTGCATTACCTCGAAGACAAGCGCTATGACCCAGCAACAATGCTCGAGTCGTCGAACTGGACCGATAGCTCGGTCAATCAGTTGCAGCAGGGGCTGGAGCAGCTTGACGAGCGCAGCCGTGACATCCTGTATCAGCGCTGGCTGGCCGAAGAAAAGGCGACGCTGCACGAACTGGCCGCCAAGTACGAGGTATCGGCGGAGCGTATCCGGCAGCTGGAAAAGAACGCCATGAACAAGCTGAAGAAAAACCTCGAGGTTGAAGTCGAGGCCTGATCGCAGTTTGCGCCAGATCGAGGGCATCCCGCGGGATGCCCTTTTTTATGCTGCGCCCGGCAGGTCGCACTCATTGGAGGTGAGAGTTCTCTACACACCCGGCCAGGGGAAGTGTTAGCCAGAGGCAAGGGTGGCGCGGGTGACTTCGAATTTGAAAGAAGCCGAAAGTAAAGAGTCGGCCTCTCACTGCGCAGTTTTTTGCGCAGCAATCTGTGAGTAAGTCTGTGGATAGATGGCTGAAACGCTTTAGTAGAAAGGCTTACAGAGCACTGCGCAACTTCTTGCGCAGCAGTGCGCAAGAAGTTGCGCAATTTTCTGTGACAGGCTTCACATATTGCTTCTATTGGACTGTTTTCGAAAACCTAACTATTTGAAAAACAAGTAATAGTTATTTCTGGCACGGCTCTTGATAGATATTTGGTTCCCGGATCAGTCTCGATCCATGAACCAGGCAAGGAGAGCTCTCATGCCAACACCCGCGTATATGACCATCGAAGGCACCAAGCAAGGCCTGATTACCGCCG
>DRFO01000012.1 GCA_011050525.1 Halopseudomonas xinjiangensis | reverse complement strand
TGAACGCCCGGAGCGTTGGGCACGACACACGAGAAACTGGCAGCCTATCGGGGATGTAGCACTGAACCCTGAGAGGCTTGAAGTAGCGCAGAAGGAAGCTGCGTAAATGAATGGTCTACGCGACAACTACGTTGACAAACACCGCCACACCAAAAGCAGCTGAGAGTGAAAGTCCAGCCATTCCAGGCGCTTATGGGCTCGAATGCGCGCCTTATAGGTGAACCAGACGTTATCCTTCACTGAGACTTCTCCATGAAAAGGGGGAAGGGACAGGAGGATTTGAGTACCGTTGAACATCCCGTAAGGGGATCAGTGGGCGCGTGCCCAACAGCCGAGACTGTTAATTATCAGAACCGCCCCCGCTCGCACGAGAGGAAAAACCTGCCCTTCCGCCTTGATCTTACAATGGCATCATTGGAATTGGAAGCTAGGCGCTCAGCCTTCGAAATACAGAAGATCGTAAACTACGGGAACCGCCAAGTTTGAAGCGCTAAGTCCATTATCTCAGATACAATCAGTCCGCTTCTGGCCGAAAGCGGCAGGTCAGGTGAAAGCTCGTGTAGATTGTAGAAATGACCCCTGTTGGCCCAGCCATAACCTGTCTGGCTGGAGTGATCTGCCGTAGGGGTTTGGGTTGTGTTTCACCATCAACGGCATGTACATCTTCAACCAGTACAGCGCTACCAGCCCCAAATGGTATTTCCACCCCAGGCATCATCTCTTCTGCATCTCGATGTAGTAATTCATGTAATGACATCCGTGGCTCTTTCGAGTGTATCCATCCCGAGCGCATCAGGCGAGCAGGACGTGCAAAACGCCCCGCCCAAGCACAACCCCACCCCTTCCTGTAAACTCCACGAAGTAAATCTCATCAAGGCAATCCGTTGTATGCCTTCTTTCGGAACAGAGGTGTGATATGAAAGCGAAGCTTTTGCTGGTGCCGGTGATGATGTTGCTGAGCGCTGTGGCGCAGGCGCAGGAGTCGCTCAAGGTTGGTTATATCCGGGTGATGGACGATGCCCAGGTGATGGTCGCCAAGGAGGCGGGGCTGTATGAGAAGCACGGGCTGAACGTTGAGTTGGTCGAGTTCAGTTCTGGTACCGATCTGATCAAGGCGATTGTCGGTGGGCAGCTGGATACCGGCGTGCTGGGCTTTACCAATGCGGTGGCTTGGGCGTCGAAGGGCGCGAACCTCAAGGTGGTCGGCGGGGCGCAGCGGGGTTATCACTCGATTCTGGTGCGGGAAGAAACCGGCATCGAAACAGTTGCTGATCTTAAGGGCAAGACGCTGGCTTCGCAGCGCCAAGGCAGTACGGCCGATGCGGTATTGCGTGGCGTGACGCTGAAAGGCGCGAACCTCGAAGCTGGCGATCTGAACATCATGGGCGTGAGCCCGGCGGTGGCGGTGCAGTCGCTGGTGTCTGGCCGTGTGGATGCGGCGTTCCTGTTCGAGCCGTATGATCGCATCGCCCGACTGGTCGCTCCGGTAAAGCAGATCTATGAGATCGGCGAGGTATGGCCGTTCCCGTGCATGGTAGTGATCACCGCGGGCGAGACGCTGGACAAGCGCAAAGAAGCCATCTGGAGTTCGCTCGATGCCCAGCGCGATGCCATCGATATGCTGGAAAACAAGCCGGCCGAAGCTGCTGAGCTGATCGCTGAGTACTTTATTGCCGAGCCGACGCTGAAAACCCTCGAGCGTGGCGAGGTACCGCGTGAGAAGGTGATCGAGGAAGCCATCGCCACTCAGGATTTCGATGCCGCGCTGAGCGAGCAGGACCTGGGCCGCATTCAGGAGCTGGCGAACATCATGCAGGAGCAGGGTTCGCTGACGACCCGCGACGGCAAGCCGTTCGATACCAGTGCCATCCTTGATCTGTCGTGGCAGCAGGCGCGCGAGCTCTGAGTTCGCCGCTGCCTGTTCAACGCGCCCGGAACCGGGCGCTTTCCGATCCGCGTGTCGGGTAGTTCATACGAGTCAATCATCCATGCAATTGAAGTTCGAAGACATCAAGAAGCGCTTCGGCAGCCTTGAGGTCATCCAGGATTTTTCTACCGAGGTAGCCGATGGCGAGCTGGTCGCCCTGGTAGGCCCTTCCGGCTGCGGCAAATCGACTTTGCTGCACCTGGCCGCCGGGCTGGAGAAGCCCAGCGAGGGCAGGGTACTGGCCGATGGCAAGATGATCACCGCACCCAACCCGCAGCGTACGCTGGTATTTCAGGAACACGCGCTGTATCCATGGCTAACGCTGAAGGCCAATGTGGCCATGGCGCTGGAGCTGCAGAACGTGAGCAAGAAGCAGGCCTTTGCCGAGGCCGAGGGCTGGCTTGAGCGGGTTAGCCTGAAGGGCTTTGAGCATTACTACCCGCATCAGGTGTCCGGCGGTATGCGTCAGCGCACGGCGCTGGCTCGGGCCTTTATGGTCAAGCCGCAGATTCTGCTGCTGGACGAGCCCTTCGGCGCGCTTGATGCGCTGACACGCATGGCTCTGCAGGACGTGTTGCAGGAATTGATCGCAGAGCACAAGCCATCCGTGATGCTGGTCACCCATGACGTGGACGAGGCGCTGTACCTGGCCGACCGCATCCTGGTGTTCAGCCAACGCCCGGCGCGGGTTTTGAAGGAGTTTCGCTTCGAGCATTGCGAGCGTAGCCATGACCAGTCTGGCGTGGCCCAGCAGCGCAAGGAGATCCTCTCGCTGCTTGGGATCAAGACGGAGGTGCACGCATGAGCCAGGGACGTCGTTTGACCGGGCCGAAGAAATATCTGGCGGTGGTGCTGGCCGTGCTGTTCATTCTGCTCATCTGGCAGACCGCTGCCTGGAGCCTGCCGGACTTCCTGATGCCGGACATTCCGGTGGTGCTGGCCCGGCTGTTTCAGTCGGTGCAGGAACAGGAGTTTCTCGACGGGCTGCTCGGCAGCATGAGCCGCCTGGGCACCGGATACGGTTTCGCCATGCTGTTCGGCATCGGCTTTGGTCTGATTGGCGGGGTGCTGTTCTTCTTCCGCGAAACCCTGCGTACCGCGATCATCATTTTGCAATCGATCCCGTCGATTGCCTGGGTGCCGCTGTTTCTCATCGTTATGGGCTTCGGCAACCTGCCGATCATCGTGGTGGTGGCGCTGGGAGCGTTCTTCCCGATGGCGCTTTCAGTGATGAATGCCACCGAAAGCGTGCAACCGGTGCACGTGTCCGCCGCTCGGGTGATGGGTGCGTCGCGCTGGCAATTGCTCAAGCGCGTGTACCTGCCCGCAGTGATGCCGGAGCTGATCACCGGCGCCCAGCTGGCCTTCGGTAACGCTTGGCGTGCGCTGATTTCAGCCGAAATGCTGATTGGCTTTGGTGAGGGACTGGGCCGTTCGCTGGCTTATTCAGGCGAGATTGCCGACATGGTGGGGGTGATGACCAACATCCTGGTGATCGCCATCCTCGCGACGCTGATCGATCAGGTGATCCTGGAGAAATTCAAGCAGCGCGTGCTGCGTTATCAGTACGTTTGAGCTCCGCGTCGTGAAGATTGCTGGCTGATGAGCTTCACACTAGCGATCAGTTATCAGGCAATTCGCTTGCTTGAAGCGGCCGCGAAAGGCGTTGTATTTGCAAATACATTACTAGCAAACTAGTATCTGTAGGTACATGCATTGCACGAGATTGATATATGCTCAGCACCGTCGCCGCTGCCACCCAAAAATCTACTTCCGCTACAGGCCTGCGCACCGCCGTCGCCATTCTCGACAAATGGGGAGCGACGGGCGAGCAGGGAGAGGCGATTTTGCGGGTATCGCATAGCACCTATGCGCGGGCCAAGCGCAAGGATGGGGTGGCGTCGATCAATCTGGATAGGGATCAACTCACGCGGGTGAGCTTTGTATTGAACATGCATGCGGCGTTGCGGATGATTTTCGACAATCCGGAGAACCTCTACGGGTTTATGCGGATGCCGAATGACAATGCTTTTTTCTTTGGTCGCTCACCGCTTGAGGTGATGGGCGGTGGGGATATTGTGGCGGTGTATGAGACTTTCCGGCGCATTGATGCGCTGCGGGGTGGTCAGTGGTAGCGGCGAACGAGCTGAAGGTGTTGCCTGCCTGCAAAGTGCGGGCCTACCGCTTGGTGCATTCCAAGTTCCCACCCATTGCCATCTTTGATGATGTGGCCAGTGCGGAGGAGTTCGAGCAGCTGTATGCGCTGCAAGCGTTGACGAACCCGCGCATGCTGAGTCAGGCGGGCAGCCTGGAGCTGATCTCGCGAAGCGATATTCCCTTTGGCATACAGGGCTGCTCCTATGCGACCGCGCCCTTTACCCATGTGAACCCGGAAGGGTCGCGTTTCAGTGACGGTGCCTTTGGTGTGTTGTATCTGGCGGACTCGATGGAGACCGCCATCGCCGAGGTGCGTTATCACCAGCAAGCCTACTGGTCCCAGGTGCCGGATCTACGTTATGAGCGTTTCGTGTTTCGTGGATTGACGACGCGGTTCGATGAGGCGGGGACATTGGATGCGTTGGCGGTCTCTAGTAACGATCCGATCTATTCACCCACCGATTACAGCGCATCGCGTCTGTTGGGGCGCGGCGCGCTGGACGCTGCGGCTACAGCCTTGCGCTTTCACTCGGTCCGCCAGCCGGAAGGCGTCTGCTGGGGATTATTCACGCCCAGGCAAGTATTGTCGGTGGTGCAGACAGCACATTATGAAATGATCTGGAGCGGCGAGATCGCAGCGGTTCATAAACTGTCTACGCATATGGGCTAGCGGACCGTGCTGTTTCCGTGGAATAAGGGACCTGATAGTATCGCGCCGCTAGTACTTTAATCACAGAAAGGACTCTACCTTTGATTTATCAATCCGCGTTGCCGGCTGCTCTGGCAGCTTTGTTTGTTCTTGGTGGTTGCGCCACCGAATCTTCCCGAACACTGGAAGTCCCCAAAGTAACCAGCTACGGCACGGCCTATCAGGGTGAACGCTCTCTGATCGCTGTGGGGCAGTTCGATAATCGCTCCAGTTACCAGAGGGGGATTTTTTCCGATGGGGTTGATCGTCTGGGTAATCAGGCCAAAACGACGTTGGTGACGCATCTGCAGCAGACTAACCGCTTTAACGTGCTTGAGCGGACCAATATGGCGCAGTTGGAGAGCGAAGCAGGCTATAGCGGCGTCGCCCAATCGATTAAGGGTGCGGCCTATGTTCTCACTGGTGACGTAACCGAGTTCGGCCGCAAGAGGATCGGCGATCAGCAACTGTTTGGCATTCTCGGACGCGGCAGCTCGCAGGTGGCTTATGCCAAGGTCAATCTCAACGTCGTGAATGTTGCTACGTCCGAGGTGGCCTATTCTGTCCAGGGCGCTGGCGAGTATAGCCTCTCCAACCGCGAGGTCGTTGGCTTTGGTGGTACTGCCGGATATGACGCGACGTTAAACGGCAAGGTGCTTGATCTGGCCATCCGTGAAGCGGTAAATAATCTGGTACAGGGTATGGAATCTGGCGCCTGGAACTCCTCCAGAAACTGATTTACACAAAAGGATTTGTAATGAACGCTATTTTTTCCAAAGCGGCTCTCCTCGCGGGAGCTTGTCTATTGGGTGCCTGTGCACCGACCAATCCGCCGCTCTACTACTGGGGTGGTTATCAGCCCGCGCTTTATCAGCATCATAAGGAGGGCATGACCGACTATGCCGCTCAGATTGATGCCATTGTGGCGACCCTGCAGCGCGCTGAAGCGCTGGGTCAGAGTGTCCCCCCAGGTCTGCATGCGCACCTTGGCATGCTGTATTTCAATACCGGTCGCGAGATCGAAGCGCGGGAACAGTTTGGCTTGGAGAAGCAGTTATTCCCCGAGTCGGGCCACTTTGTAAACTACGTGATGAAGGCGCAGCCGGAGGTGTCCCAATGAAAATACGCATGATTGCCGTGCTTTGCGTGCTGGCCAGCGTGCTGACAGGCTGCGCGACGACACCGCCGTACGACTACACAGCGTTTCGCGAGAGCAACCCGAGATCGATTCTGGTACTACCACCTGTCAATGAATCGCTGGACACGAGCGCCAGCTACAGCTTTCTGACACAGGTCAGCCTGCCGCTGGCCGAGGCGGGCTACTACGTATTTCCCGTTGCGGTTGTTGAAGAAACTTTCCGAGAAAACGGTATGAGCAATCCCGAGGAGATTCACTCTCTGGGCCTGGATAAGCTCAACGAGGTATTTGGCGCGGACTCGGTGATTTATATCAAGATCACGCAATACGGTACCAGTTACCAGCTGCTGGCGAGTGACACCCGCGTTACTGCGCAAGCCTCATTGGTAGACAGCCGCTCCGGTCAGTTACTCTGGAAAGGGCAGGCCACTGCCTCCAGTACCGAGCAAAGTAACAACAACGGTGGTGGATTAGTGGGGCTGCTGATAGTCGCGTTGGTGGAGCAGGTAATCAACTCTACTACGGACCGCAGCTATCAGATCGCCGGCATGACTAGTTCTCGCCTGCTGTCTGCTCAAACGGTCAACGGCGTACTGCCCGGCCCACGTCTGAGAGATCGTCAACGGCAGTAACAGCCTGCCCGGCCTGGGGCGGCTGATTTCTCAGCTGCTTCCAGGGTCTTGCGTAATCTGGCTTGCTACTCTCGCCGCTTCATCAAGCCCACCAACGACCCCGCCGCCTGCCGCGCACGCTTCCATTCCCGAGAAGCCGAAAACCCACCCGCTTCCCGCCGCTTGCGATTCAACTGCACATTAATCGCCTTGTCATAGCGCTGACTGAGTAGATCGCGCAACGCATCGACGTTGTACTGCTCACGTTCAGGCGAGACGCACAGCGGCAGTATGTCGTCCAAAGCCAACACGTCCTTGTTGAAATTCAGCGCTTCGCTGATCAGTTCGGCCTTGCTGCCGGGCGCGGGGCTGTCCAGGTCGTAGGGCGGCTGCCAGTCGTTCTGGATGCCGAGGCGATCGACCTGGTTGAGCAGGCCGATCAGGGGCGGGGGTTGGTAGTGGATGCGTTTGCTGTGCCATTGGCGGAAATGCTCGCCGAACTCTTGATCGAGTTTGCGTGCGGGTTGGTTGGCGCGCAGAACCCAGAGCACCATGTCGGACTGGACCATTTCTTCGAACAGGATCTTCTCGATCTTCGGGTCGCCATTCAGGCCGGGCAGGTCGAGCAGGCGCAGGAAGGGAATGCCGTCGACTTTGCATTCGTAGACCAGGCCGCGGTCGGTGGAGGGCAGGGCGCTGGTTTCGGCTTGCCAGCCTTCGGTCAGGGCGTTGATGACCGAGGATTTGCCGGCGCCAGTCTGACCGATCAGGCAAATGCGGATGGGCTCGGGTTTGTCGGCGTGGCGGGTGTCGTCTTTCAGCGTGGCGGCGGTTACGGACAGTTCTTCGTCATTGAAGCGGAAGTGGCCACCGTAAAGATCAATCGCTGCGCGCAGTACCTCGAGCATCAGCAGGCGCTTGAGCCGCTGCTGCATTTCATCGCTGAGGCCTTCGAAGGATTGGCCGATGGCTTTGCTACCGAGCTCTGCCAGCAAACCTTCAGGAGTCAGCATGCGGACCTTGCGGTAGACGTTGAATATTGTTACTGCCGGGGCAAACTGTTCGGTTTTGTCCTCCAGCCAGAGCACGTGGGATACTTTCAGATGATCGATTCCCGGCACGTTGTCCTTGAGGGTGCGGCGATAACGCTGGGTCAGTTGTTCGGCTATGGCCAGCAGCGCGATGGGTGAAAACGCCCATTCGGCGTGCCGTTTGCCCTTGCCATATCTGGCTGCGACGCTACGGGTCAGGATTAGCGCACCGTCGGGCGTTGCCCGCCAGGAAGGGGTGTTTTGCACGATGGCGCTGACTTCTGGCAGCATGTCTTGCTGCACTTCGCGGTCCCATGGCGTCCAGTAGTCGGGCGTTTCCAGAGCGTCCAACAGTGATTGTTCAACCTGCGGAGCGGCCTTGCGTTTCCTGCGTCGAGTGAACAGCAGCGGCAGCATGGCAATTAGCGTGCAAAGCCCCATGAGCCCGACAAAGGTCAAAATGTAGTTGTAGCGGAAGATGGCATACAGGCCGAACAACGCAAGAAGGACGATGGGCAGCAGTATGGCAATTAGCAGGAAGGGATTTAGCCTGTCGGAGAATTGCGCGGCGGCCCGTAGCCCGTTAATGGTTGTTTTCAGTGTCATCTTTGGCTACTGGCATGATGTGTTCGAAGGCTTTCTTGTAAGTGGCTCTGAGTTCCTCGGGTGAAGTGGATTTGCCGCAGGTCTTGTTGAAGAAATAGATGCAGCCTACGCGCCCCAACGCATAGGTGACGCAGTAACTGGTGACGGCAGCCGAGGCGGCGCCCACGGTCTGGCCGTACACCGGAATGAGTTTGACGATCTGTTGCAAGCCCAGCCGGGAGGCATACTGCACCCCGAAGCCCATGCCCATGGTGCTGGCCAGCTCAGCCAGCAGGCGCTTGTTCCATTCCAGTCCGTACTGGTTGGCCAGACTATGCAGCATTTTTGTCTGGATGGCCGGCACCGTTACCAGCCCGACGATAGGCACCGCATCGGTGGCCCCGGCAGCGCCGGCGTACCACATGATTTCGGTCTTGAACTTGCGGAAATTCGTTTCTTCGACAGAGCTTTTGCCTTGGCGCTCGAATAGCTCGGCGACGATGGGCAGGAAGCTGCCGAGCTTGTCGATCAGCCCCCTCAGCCCTACCGGGGTGCCATCCCTGCCGACCAGATCCACCGGGGCGCTGTCGATCTCACCCCAGACCTTTTCCACGATGGTCTGGTTATGCAGGATGCATTTTTGTTGTTCTTCGGCGCTGTCCAGCAAATCGATTGCGGTATGCACCAGCAGGGCGTTGCGGATCTTGCCGGAGCGTTTGATCTGCTTCAGCGCGCGCAGCAGTTCCGACTGCTCCGGATCGTCCGCGCGCATGACGATGACCAGCGCATGGCTATTGCCCTCACAGGCCTTGATGTCGTCCGTTGCGTCGTAACCCGCCTCAGCGAGCCCGCGTGTATCCATAAACATTAGAACCGGCGTGCTGGAAGGAAAGTCGTAGCGGATGGCCGTTTCGGTACAAGGCCGGAAACCGCGGCCCACTTCGATATCGCTGAGCCCTGTCACGGCCTGAATGAGAGATGATTTGCCCGCACCGGTCTTGCCGATCAGCCAGAGCGTCGGGAGATGTTCTGCGCTGTGCCGGAACGCTAGCTCCAGGTCCGGCTTTTTCTCGGGATTGAGCCTGCGGTATACGCGTTTCAAAAAACTCATTGGTCATCCAGTGCTCTGATGGTTCCCATCACATTGTGCCTCGTCAGATGCTGGTGTGATAACCCCTAAGCCGAGACGTTCCCCTTATATAACAGCGCGGCATTTCTTCTGTGACACCAGCGAAACAGAAAACGGCACTATTTGCGCTTATTCATGGTCAAGTGCTTAATGAAACGCTGCAACCAGGACCATCCAACCCATGACCGATACCTATAATCTTCAACGCTTCCTCACTGCTCAGGCTACGACCTATGACCAGGCCCTGACCGAGCTACAGGCCGGGCGCAAATCCTCTCACTGGATGTGGTTTATTTTTCCGCAACTGGCCGGTCTGGGCCGCAGCGAGATGGCTCAGCGTTACGCTATTTCAGGGCGAGCGGAGGCGAAATCGTATCTTGATCACTCAGTGCTCGGGCCGCGCCTGGAAGGGTGTTCTCGTGCTTTATTACAGTGGAAAGGGCGCTCCGTGCTGGAAGTCATGGGTTCGCCTGACGACATGAAGTTGCGCTCCAGCATGACGCTGTTCGCAGAGGTCGCGCCAGCCGGATCGGTATTCGAGAAGGTACTCGAGGCGTTTTTTGCGGGCGAAGCGGATGCGAAAACGTTGGGATTATTGCGGGAATAGGAGGCGACCCAAGGAAGGCCTTCATGACATCCGTAGTGGCTGCACGAGTATAAATCCACCCAAATTGTTTTAGTTTTCCCGGGCGCTATGCCTGTGTTTTCCCTGCGTTAAGAATCTGGTGAGCCTTTTTGGTTATCTGACTGTCAGGTTTAGTAATCAGTTACCGGAAACCCCGCGCGCAGGAGCACCATTGTGGCAAAAACGGCCAGATTGATTTTGATCCTTGTAGCGACGCTTGTGTTGCTTCTAGTCCTGGCGATGCTGCTGCTGGACTCCGAGTGGGCGAAGGGCCTGTTGGAAGATCAGGTCAGTCAGCGCCTGGATAATCGCGAGGTAATGATTGGCGGCCTGGATATTGATTGGGGTTTCCCACTCGGCATTCATCTGCAAAACGTCAGCATTGCCAATCCCGACTGGGCAGAGCACGAGCATATGCTGGAGTTGGCCGCGCTGGATGCGACGATCAAAACCGGCCAGCTACTGCTGGGCCGTATCGGGCTGGAACGCCTCAATCTGGAACAGCCTGTCGTGCATCTGGCGCGGCGTGAGGATGGCACTAGCAATTGGGCGGCGCTGCGGTCGGAAGAAAAGAGCGATGGTCCACCTGTTGTGCCTGATGTGATCAACCTGAGCGATGGTTTGCTGACCTACCAGGACGCTACTCTGGACGCCGACCTCAGCGTCGAATTCCAGACTCGCGGCGAGCCGCCCGGTGAACATCGCCTTGAGATAACAGGTCAAGGTCGATTTCAAGGCAGACCTTTTCAACTGAATGCGGAAGGGGGAGCGCCGTCGCGGGTGCTGGAAGAAGACGCGAATTACTCGATAGCATTGCAGGGCAACCTGGGTGAGCTTCAAATATCCTTCGATGGCAAGGCAGGGGATTTGCTGCAGTTCGAGGCGCTGCAAGGACAGCTGCAGGCGTCCGCCCCGGCAGGTGCCGATGTAACTGCGATGTTCGGTCAGCCAGCCCTGTCCATTCCCGCCTTCAACCTTCAGGCGCAGGTCAGCCACGACGAGCAAGCCTGGGCTGTGAGCGATCTCACAGCTCAGGTGGGCGAAAGCCGCCTGGCAGGTTCATTCAGCTTCGACCCCGACGCGCCGAGCGTGGAGGTGGATCTGCAATTGGAACGAGTTGATCTGGGGGAATTGCTCGAGCCGCAAGGTTATTCTGAGCTGGGCGTTCTGACCGGTGAGGTGGATGCGGGCTTTACGGACGGAGCCCTGACAATTAATGAATCAAATCTGACCTACGATGCGCCGGATCAGAACCTGCAGCTTCAGCTCAACGCGCAATCACGCGATATCGCTGGCCTTGAGAGTCAGGGCGTACACCTTGAGGGAAGTGGCTCGCGGAATGATCAGCCGTTCAGCTTCGATCTTGAACTGGGCCCGCTGCTTGATCTCACCGCGCCCGAACAACCCTATCCCGTCAAAGGGACGCTCATTTCCGAGGAAACCCGCTTGCACATAGACGGCACTGTCATGCAGCCCCTGGAACTCGGCGCGATTGACGTTCAGGTCGAGATGGAAGGTCCTGGTCCTGCCAGTCTCAATCGCCTGACGGGCCTCGAGCTGCCTGAGCTACCCCCATACCAATTGGAAGGCCGCGTTCGCTGGGATAAGCAATTATTAAGGCTGACTGAGCTCCAGGCCCAGCTCGGGCAGAGCGATATCAGTGGCGACGTTCGGCTGCGGCTGAGCGATCAGCGCATGCTCTGGGCGACTCTGCGTTCAAGCCGGCTTGATATCCAGGACCTTGAGCCCCTGTGGTTGGCAACCGACATCAAGGATGAGGACGCTGGGACTGAGACCGCCTCGGACCAGATTTTTTCCGATGAACCTTTGGGCCTTGAGCCGCTGCAAAGCATGGATGCCCAGATAAGCTATCGGGCCGAAAGTTTCAACAGCCGGAGTGTGCCGTTGAACGACGTCTCCCTGGAGCTCGAACTGACCGGGGGTGTCATGACCCTGGAGCCGCTGCAGGTAGGTGTCGGCAGCGGGGAGGTAACCGCCAGAGGGAGGCTGGATGCGCAAGAGCTACCGCTTGAAGGCCAGATGGACTTATCTATCAAGCAGGTAAACCTTTCTCCCTTGCTGCGACGCGCCGAGCTGGAAGACGTAGCAGAGGATTCTGCAGGAGTGATCGGTGGCCAGGGCGATCTGACATTCCGGGGCCGCTCGGTGGATGAACTTATGGCGAGTCTCGATGGCAAGCTGGAACTGGCGATCTCCGGCGGCGAGCTGGATATGCTTGTCGTCGAGGCCCTGGGCCTGGATGTCGGTGAAGCGTTGGTAGCTGCGCTAGCGCCCTCGGATAAGATACCCATGCGCTGCGCTTACCTTAGGCTGTCAGCTGATGATGGGCTAGCCGAGCTTGAGCAGCTCTTTGTCAGCACAGCGGACGCCAATTTTATCGGTGGAGGAACGATTAATCTGGACACCGAGCAGCTGGAACTGGCCATGGAGTCGCATGCCAAGGATGCCAGTATGCTGGCAGTCGACTCGCCAGTGCAGGTTCAAGGACCTTTCAGCAATCTGCAAGTGAGCGTTGTATCCCCCGAATTGCTGGCCCGTGGTCTCGCAACGGTGATCGGAGCAATCGTTGCGCCGCCGCTGGCGATTCTTCCCTGGGTGGAGCTGGGGCTGGGGGAGGATAGTGGCCCTGGTTGCCGGCAAGCGCTGCAAGAGTTTGAGAGCTCAGGGCAGAGATAATACTGCCGGCATGACGCTCAGTGATGGCAAATGGCCGCTGGTCGGACTTGGCTGCGGTCCAGACTGCCGAAATGGTATTCTGCCGCCAATCGATTCATACCGTAACGCTCTTGGCGAGAACCTCAATGCTGGCGGGCAGCTATGATCTTACTCTAGTAATTATCTCTTTCTGCGTAGCTGTTCTGGCTTCCTATACCGCGCTGGATCTGTGCGGACGCATTGCTACGTCCAAGAGCACCACTGTCCCGTTCTGGATTGGCGGGGGAGCAGTGGCGATGGGTATCGGCATCTGGTCGATGCATTTCATCGGCATGCTCGCCTTCAGCTTGCCCATCCCGATGGGCTACGATCTGACCTTGACCCTGCTATCCCTGGCGCTGTCCATTCTCGCGTCAGGGTTTGCGCTGTGGCTGGTGAGCCAGGCGCACATGCCATGGCAGAGTTTGTGGCTAGGCGCCCTGGCGATGGGGTTGGGCATCAGCGCCATGCATTATCTGGGAATGCATGCGCTATTGATGCAGCCGGGTATCGACTACGATCCGCTTCTGGTTGTGTTGTCCTTGCTGATTGCAATGGTCGCTTCCGCGTCGGCATTGTGGATTGCGTTCCGTTTACGCAGGCATGCCCCTTACGTGAAGGTCATTCGCCTTGGCGCCGCGCTGATCATGGGCGGCGCGATCGTAGGTATGCATTACACAGGCATGGCTGCTGCGAACTTCCCCATGGACAGCTTTTGCGGTGCAGCCAATAGCGGACTGGACAACAGCTGGCTGGCCAGCCTGGTCATTACCGTAACCCTGGCCATCTTGGCAATGGCTTTGCTGACATCGGTGCTGGATGCGCGCCTCGAAGCGCGTACCGCTGAACTGAGCAGCTCGCTGGCCCTGGCCAACCAGGAACTGATGCAGCTCGCGTTGCATGACAACCTTACCAAACTGCCAAATCGCTTACTGCTGGAAGATCGCATTGAACGCAGCATGAAAAAGGTCAGGCGCCGCGGCGGACGGTTCACGCTGATGTTCATGGACCTGGACGGCTTCAAGCCGATCAATGACGCCTTCGGCCACCACGTAGGTGATCTTCTGCTGAAGGAAGTAGGTACCCGGTTGCGAGATCACCTGCGCGCGGACGATACGCTTGCCCGCGTGGGTGGGGATGAGTTCGTGCTGCTGTCCGATGTGAAAGAGGCGGCAGATGCAGCGACGATAGCCAGACTGATCGTTCAACTGGTAGACAAGCCGTTTCAGGTCGGCGAGCACGAACTGCGCGTTTCAGCCAGCGTGGGGATCGTCATGTATCCCGGCGATGGCCAGGACCAGCAGGAGCTGCTGATGAATGCTGACGCAGCTATGTATCACGCCAAGGGCAGCGGAAAGAATGATTACTGTTTCTTTGAAACTGCCATGAACGCCGGTGCGCGCAGCCAGTTGAAGTTGCTGCAGGAACTGCGCCTGGCGCTTCGCCGCCAGGAGCTGACCTTGTACTACCAGCCAAAATTCGATGCCGCCAGCGGGGCCCCAGTTGGTGCAGAGGCGCTCTTGCGCTGGCAACATCCGCAGCACGGGCTGCTTAGCCCCGGCGCGTTCGTCGATCTGGCCGAGAGGTCGGGCCTGATTATCGAAATAGACAACTGGGTGTTGCACGAAGCCTGTCGTCAGATGCGCCAGTGGGTCAATGAGGGGCTTCTGACTGGCGCGTGGCAGTCAACCTGTCCGCTGTACAATTTCGCAATCCCGGGCTGGTCGACACCGTTTCCCAGGCCTTGCTGCAACACGACCTGCCGGCACAATGTCTCACGCTGGAAATTACCGAGACGATGGCGATGAGTGACATCGCAGCGAGTGCTCTTGTGCTGCAGCAACTGGCCGACCTGGGTGTGAATTTGTCCATCGATGATTTCGGGTCTGGTCATTCCAGCCTGCTTTACCTCAAACGTCTGCCTGTCAAAGAGCTCAAGATAGACCGTGGCTTCGTACACGATCTGGCGCACGACGTGGCTGATGAGGCAATCATTTCTGCCATTGTCCAGCTCGGTCATGCATTGAATTTGCGGATAGTGGCGGAGGGGGTGGAAAGCACCGAGCAGAGAGACTTTCTTACCCAGCTTGGTTGTGATGTTTTACAGGGCTATTTGTTTTGCCATCCGCTTCCCCCGGTGCAGCTCTTTCAGACGCTTTTTGAAGGCGTCTCAGACCCTATGCTCGACTGACCCTTTTCGGCATTAAGCCTGAGCACCAAAGCCGGTCATACAGACCGGCTGTTGCCCTTCGCTAGGGTTTTGCTGGGCGCGCGTAGGTCCCGATCAGTTCATCGCTGGCCAGCACATGGCCCTTCATGGCATCAAGCAGTTGTGAACGGCTTGCGCCAAACGGCAGGTCCAGCTCGGTATCCAGAGCAAATACCTGGAAGTGATAGCTGTGAGCGCCATCACCCCTGGGCGGTCTGGGTCCATAGTAGCCCAGGGTGCCATGGTGATTCGCGCCCTGTAGCGCACCCTTTACCTGTTTCAGCGTCGGTGAGCCAGGTATGCCGGTGCTGAGCTCGGTGGTATCAGCCGGGATGTTGTACAGCAGCCAGTGCACGAAGGGGGCGTTTTCTGCTACGTCCGGATCTTCCATCATCACGACATAGCTTTGTGTGCCGGCAGGGCCCGCTTGCCATAGCAGCGCGGGCGAGACGTTGTCCTCTTCGGCGGCATGCTGGTCAGGGATTGTCGCCCCCTCATCTATATCCGTGGAGCTGAGTTCAAGGGACGGGCCATCGGTGGTCAGAATGGCGTTGGTCAGCTTGTTCGGTGTTTTGCCGCTGTCATCGTCGATAAGCTCCTGCGGTTCGAGCATGCCTAAATTCGTACCTTCCGTATTGTTCAGCGTCATGTCCGCTGGAGCGTCCGCGCCGTCCTGGTCTCCGGCGTAGCTGATGCGGTACATCACGCCACCCGTATCGTCCGAAATAAGCAAGGAGCCGTCCTTGGCCTGGGCCAGTCCGGCGAGGCGTGCGGACTGCGTCCATTCGCCGTTTTGTTCGGTCAGAAAGCCGGTAACAAAAGGCTCGAACTCAACCGGTTGACCATCCTCAAAGCGAATGCGGACCACCTCATAACCAGAAGGAGGGCGTCGGTTCCATGAGCCACGCATCGCTACGTAGGCATCGCCCTGATACTGCTCGGGAAATTGCGATCCGGTATAGAACGCCATCTGCATAGGCGCGGCGTGCGGTACATACAAACCGACCGGATTCACACTTTGATCCGCCCAGTCCTGGTGGGTCAGATCGCCGGGGGGTTGGTCAGGGGGATTGACCTTGCCGTCACCATATATATAAGGCCAGCCATAGCGCTTGCCTGCTTGAATGAGATTCAGCTCTTCATGCTGAACGTTATCACCCAGCCAGTCTATGCCGTGGTCCAGTCCGTACAGGCCGCCCTTGGCTGGTTCAAAGCCGAAGCCAATCGTGTTGCGCAAACCGCTGGCAAATACCTTGCGGCTGGACCCATCGGGCTTCACTCGCAGCATGGTGGCATTCTCGAGGTTGTATTCGGCGCAGGCGTTGCAGGTGGAGCCTACGCTGACGTAAAGATTCTTGTCCGGCCCGACGACCAAAGTACGGTTCGGATGCTGGCCCGCGTCAGGCAGATCGTCCAGCAGGCGAGTCAGTGGCTCAAGCGTACCGTCAGCCTTGATGGTGCTCTTGTAGAGCGACTTGATGGTGAGCAAGTAGATGGTGTCGCCGTCGATGGCGATGCCGTGCATGTTTGGCCGGTTGGCTACCACCTTGCGCTCGTCCGCCTCGCCATCCTGGTTGGTATCGCGCAGCATCAGTACATCGCCGATGTCGCGGCGGGTGACGTAAACGGTGCCGTTATCGCTGACTGCGATCATCCGCGGATTCACCAGATCCTTGGCAAAGACATTGATCTCGAAACCAGGCGGTACCGACAGCCCTGACGCAGAAGGCTCCTGAGCCTGTGGTTGAACGACATTCCCGTCAATCTTCACGTTAGAAAACTTGGCGTCTTTGAGCTGTTCAGGTACCGGCGGGGTCTGGGCATGCACCAGCCCGCTGGCAAGCAGGGACAGGGCAAAAAGAGGGAGCACTGGCTTCATGGGGTCGCCTTTTGGGGTCGTCAGTTGAAATAACGCTCACGGTTCATCAAACCCTCCCTGGCAGTACCGTTGCTGCACCGTTCGGTTCAAAAGTGTGAGTGCCTATAATTGCCGCAAGTTCCCGACTCGGGGCTGCGCCGTCTTAAACGTGGTTTGGCTCAGAAAGATCGAACTCGCCACTGCTTTGCTTATCACACTATTCAAGGCCACCTCACCCAGGCCTTCGGGAGATGACTATGAACAGTGATCAGCAGCAGACCGGCCAGAACAATGATCCCCGTAAACCGGTAGAACCCGGCGACGGGCTGGATTCGGGAATGGAAGGACCGTTTGAGGGCGAGGATCTCAAGGACGTTGATCCGGAGAAAATACGCGAGAAAATGGATGAGGTAGAAAATGACGGTCAGCGTTGAGGCATTGAGTTGGTGCTTCACCATGGACCGTTATTGCACGTGCTGTTTGTATCGGTAGCAATCAGGGGAAGGGGGCTGCTGTGGCCAGCTTGAAAATTGCAACATTCAACATCAACGGCATCCGCTCCCGGCTACCGATTCTGCTGGACTGGCTCTCAAAGGAAGCCCCTGACGTGGTCTGCCTTCAGGAACTCAAGGCCGACAGCTCGGCTTTTCCGGCCAAGGAAATCAGAGAGGCCGGATACGGCGCTATCTGGCACGGGCAGAAATCGTGGAACGGCGTGGCCATCCTTGCCAAAGACACTGAGCCGCTGGAAACCCGGCGGGGTTTGCCAGACGACCCTGACTCCAGCCAGAGCCGGTATATCGAGGCAGCTGTCCAGGGCATTATTGTGGGCTGCCTTTACCTGCCCAATGGTAACCCGCAACCGGGGCCGAAGTTCGACTACAAGCTCGCCTGGTTCGAGCAGTTGATCACCCATGCCGCAGGATTGCTGGAGAGTGGCCATCCGGTCGTGCTGGCGGGTGATTACAATGTCATTCCCACGGACGCAGATATCTACAACACCCGTTCCTGGAAAAAGGACGCGCTCCTGCAACCCGAGTCCAGGGAGTGCTTTCAGCGGCTGCTTGGCCAGGGCTGGACCGACGCGCTGCGACATCTGTATCCAGAGGAGCGTATCTATACGTTCTGGGATTACTTTCGCCAGCACTGGAAAACCAACTCCGGTCTGCGAATCGATCATCTGTTGTTGAGTAAGTCGCTAGTGCCAAAACTTGCCAATGCAGGTGTTGATCGCTGGCCCCGTGACCTCCCCAAGGCAAGTGACCATGCGCCCACCTGGATCGAGCTTGATTTGACTGACTAGGAGCCGCTGATGCAGCCCGTCGGTAATCCCGAACTTCGATTTCCCCTCATTGTCTAGATTGAGACAGGCAGATTGCTGCCTCAACCCTAGACGAGAGGAACGCTATGAAAGCCGTAATCTACAACGGACCGCGCGACGTCAGCGTCAAAGACATTCCCGATGCAAAGATCGAGAAGCCCACCGATGTTCTGGTACGTATCACCAGCACCAACATCTGCGGCTCCGATTTGCATATGTACGAAGGCCGCACCAGTTTCGAGGCCGGCCGGGTGTTCGGCCATGAAAACATGGGTGAGGTTATCGAAGTGGGCGGGGGAGTAGACCGGATCAAGGTGGGAGATTTCGTTTGTCTGCCATTCAACATCGGCTGTGGCTTCTGCGAGAACTGCGAACGAGGCCTCACCGGGTTCTGTCTGACTACCAACCCCGGTAGCGCTGGCGCCGCTTACGGCTTCGCTGAGATGGGCCCGTATCTCGGAGGGCAGGCCGAACTGCTGCGCGTGCCTTATGCCGATTTCAATTGCCTGGTACTGCCCGAAGACGGACGGGACAAGGAAGACGATTACGTCATGCTCTCCGATATTTTTCCGACAGGCTGGCATGCCACCGAGCTGGCCGGATTGCTGCCCGGCGAGACCGTTGCCATCTATGGCGCTGGTCCTGTTGGCCTGATGGCCGCCCATTCGGCAATCATCAAGGGGGCGTCAGAAGTGTTTGTCGTCGACACCCACCCTGACCGTCTGGCGCTGGCCGAAAAAATGGGTGCCAAAGCTATCAATGCGGTAGGCGATACGGCTGTCGAACAGATCATGAATCTCACCGATGGACGGGGTACCGACAGGGGCTGTGAGTGTGTGGGTTACCAGTGCTGCAACAAACACGGCCACGAAGACAACTCTCTCACGATGAATAACCTGGTGGCGAGCACACGGCCCACCGGTGGCATTGGAGTAGTCGGCGTGTTTGTGCCGCAGGACCCGGGCGCATCAGACGACCTGGCCAAGGAAGGCAAGATGGCTTTTGACTTTGGCAGCTTCTGGTTCAAGGGGCAGCAGATTCGTACTGGCCAAGCCAATGTCAAAGCCTATAACCGGCGCCTGGCCAAGTTGATACACACCGGCAGGGCTAGCCCCGGGCAGATTATTTCCCACCGTTTAAAACTGGACGAAGCGCCCGGCGCCTACGAGAAGTTCGATTCCCGCGTGGATGGATGGACCAAGGTGGTTCTCAAGCCGGGCGGCTGAACCCCTCGTCAGCTAGAAAAACCGGCTAAATCGCCGGTTTTTTTGCTTCGCCTGGGCCACCGTATATAGCCAAAACCATGGTCGGACTGCGGGCGCCACAAAAGGTTCTTTCAGCAAAATGCAGCTCGTCCGGATTCATCGTGCAGATTGCAATGGCGCAATGTGCCGCTTCATGCAGCTTACACGATCAAAAAATAACCAATGCCTATAACTGATTGAAAAGTAGTATTTTTATTTGAAGCCAATGGTGGCATGCGCGTTGCAGCTTGAAAGTAGCGTTTCGGGTTGACGCATTTTTCGCCAACAAGAAGGAGGCTCCAATGAATAGCTACAAGATGGGTTCGGCATTGGCAGGCAAGGCATTTTTAATCGCAGCCGCCGTCAGTTTAATGTTCGCAGGCGATTTCAGCCTGAAAGCAGAATCCGAACAGAAGCCCATGTCATTGGTGTCAGCCGTAGAGTATAGAATCGTTAAATTGCAGCCCGCCTCAATGCGTTCCGCCACAGAGCAGTCCGTAGACGGTGTGGCGCAAATGGCAAGTCCTCCGCAGACGTTCACTTTTTGAGACCACGGCAGGCTAACAGTGTCTCATGACCGCGCCACATCCAGGGACAGGCGATCCTCGCTACGGAACGCGATCATCAGAGCACTCGCAGCGAAGATTATCAGTGATGGATAGAACAAAACGTTGCTGTCTTCCAGGTACCAGCCCCAGGGATCAATTACCGAGCCAATGACAGCGAATAGTGACGCCGCATTGAGCACGAGCTGCAACGGATAGACCCAGCGGCGCATCAGGCCAACAACTACAGCCAAACCAAGTAGAATCTGCAGGACTCCTGCGATCGGCAGGAGAGCATCCGAAGCCAGAAAGCCAAAATAGTATTTTGTCGCTACAGCAACGCCGTGTTCCGGGTTGACGATCTTGTCGGCTCCCCATATGACCAAAAGCCACCCCAGCGACACTCTCAATCCCAACAGTGTCCACGCTTTCATAGAAATCACTCCTCATCTTAAGGAAAAAACCGCCAAGCATGGCGATAGCGCCGTCGCGCTCTGCATTTTAATCACCCGTGGCTTAGGTCTGTGCAGCCAGGTCGACTTCACGTCCCTACACCCCAAGCTACCCAGGCTGTGTTTTGTAACACGAGGGCTGCTGGGTTATCGAACTAAAACAGTAGATCAAAACGAGCGTGTACTGTCGTTTGGCAAATGACGGAACTCAGTGTCGCCCCTAGCATCACAATAGAGTATTTGATATTCGGCGCCGTGCTGATTTGGGTCTGCGACAGGGCTACCGGCCGAACGTCCGGCCATCGCCATGCAAAGGGCGATCGCAGTCCAAGCGGATCTGTGCCCCCAATCTGTTCTCCCGGCAGCCAGAATTGCTCTGACCATCGGCTTGTTGGGCTTGCTCGGACTAGCCACGAAGAGGATATTGAAATGAATAGCAAAACGGCCACCATCGACGGCATCCCCATGCGCTGGCTCGACCAGGGCGAGGGCACGCCGCTGGTATTGATCCACGGCATACCCACGTCACCCGCCCTTTGGCGCCACGTCATGCCAAAACTGAAAGGCGTCCGCTGCCTTGCATTCGAGATGGTGGGCTATGGCGATTCCATCGGTGCAGGCGAAGGGCGAGATATCTCCATCGCACAGCAGTCCAGCTATATGTTGGCCTGGCTTACTCATCTGGGCATCGAACGAGCTATTTTCGCAGGGCATGATCTGGGAGGTGGTGTTGCGCAGATCGCGGCGGTTCGTCACCCGGAACGTTGCGCCGGTCTTTTTCTAACCAACGCAATAGGTTATGACTCCTGGCCGATACCTAGCGTCAAGGCCATCAATGCGGCCGCGCCGTTGGTGAGTCATCTTCCCAATACCGCTGGCAAGCAAATATTGCGAACCCTTATGTATCGTGGCCACGACGATTCCGCGCTGGCAAAGGAATCGCTGGAATTGCACTGGCAGCCTTACGCTCGTCATGCAGGCGCAGCGAGCCTGGTCCGGCAAATCGAGGCGCTGAACGTCAAGGATACCCTGTCAGTCGCTGAGGCATTGCCCGAGCTCAAGATTCCTGCGCGTGTGGCTTGGGGTGTGGATGACATGTTCCAGAAGATCGCCTATGGCGAACGCTTTGCCGAGGATCTGAACGCGCCGTTGCACCGTATTGAAGGCGGGCTTCATTTTACGCCAGAGGATCATCCTGACGAGATCGCAGAGCAACTGATGTTGCTGGTAGAGACCGTTCGGCAGTCAGACTCTGCCTCTGAATCCCATTAGGAGAAAGCTATGTCTTCGCGTCCGGCTGTGGTGGCCTTTGATGTTATCGAAACCTTGTTTCCGCTGGAGCCACTCAGACAGAAACTGGAAGCGGTTCATTTACCCGGGCATTTATTGGAAACCTGGTTTGCACAGCTATTGCGGAATGCCTTTGCATTGAGCGCAACCGGAAGTTATCGACCCTTCCGGGACCTTGCGCAGGATTCCTTGAACAATCTGGCCAGGAAACATGGCGAGACGCTTTCCGAACAAAACATTGAAGAAATTCTCGGCACTTTCGGCGAGTTGGACGCCTACGAGGACGTCGCACCGGCCATGAAACGGCTGAAAGAGGCAGGCGTCTGCGTCGTCACCCTGACCAACGGCAGCGAGCAGGTCACCAAAAAACTGCTCGACCGCGCTCGGCTCACCGATTATGTCGACTACGTCGTGTCGGTCGATGAAGTACAACTCTGGAAACCACGGCGTGAAATCTATCTGCACTGTGCGCAACGGGCTGGTGTCGCGCCAGGAGACGTTACGCTGATCGCCGCACATGGATGGGATATACACGGAGCGGCAAAAGCAGGCCTGGGTACAGGCTATGTCAGTCGTGCCAACAAGCGATTCCCAGAAGTGATGGAGAAGCCGGATCATATGGCTGACGATTTGGCTTCACTGATCGATCAGATTCTGGCGTCGAAAGCCTAGTGCGGACCGCACGTCGACCTCGGTGGATTAGCTCTTTACGGCTGCCGTCACCGAGGCTGTAAGCAAAATCCAGACCGAACTTTTGGCAGATGGCCATGTCGGATTTTGCGTAGAAGAGCCTTAAATTCAGCCAAGCCATTGCCAGAAGGAAGCCCTGAGAAAATGCTATTCAACTCGCCAATATTCATTGCGGGTTTTCTTCCGCTTGTATTGCTCGGGTTCTTTTTGCTCACCCGCAGCGGTCTGCAGCGCCTGGCAGTTATCTGGCTGACGCTGGCCTCGCTGGTTTTCTATAGTTGGTGGAACCCAAGCTATCTGCCGTTGCTGGTGGGCAGCATGATATTCAACTATCTGGTCGGCGGTTATCTGGTTCGCAATCCTTCGCGGGCTGCGCTGTTTCTGGGGGTAGGGGCGAATGTCCTGTTGCTGGGCTATTACAAATACACCGGTTTTCTGTTCGGCACGCTGGATGGCGTCCTGGGCATGGGCTGGTCGATAGGCCACATCATTCTTCCCCTGGCCATTTCATTTTTCACCTTTCAACAGATTGCCTATCTGGTAGACGCTCACGACGGTGAGGTGCAGGAGCACAACTTTGCCAACTACTGCCTGTTCATTTCGTTCTTCCCGCAGCTGATCGCCGGCCCGATCACCCACCACGGGGAAATGCTGTCGCAGTTCAACAAACGTGAAACCTTCAGCATCAGGATCGATACCTTTTCCATCGGGGTGACCATCTTCCTGCTGGGTCTTTTCAAGAAGGTGATCATTGCCGACCCGTTGGGACAGATGGCGTCGCCTATCTTCGCGACGGCGGCCAATGGCACCATCCCGTCTCTGTTCGAGGCCTGGACAGCGGCCCTGACCTACACCTTGCAAATCTACTTCGATTTCTCCGGCTACAGCGATATGGCCATCGGCCTGGGGCTGCTGTTCGGCATCAGCCTGCCGGCCAATTTCAACAGCCCGTTCAAGGCGCACAACGTAATCGAGTACTGGTCACGCTGGCATATGACGCTGACCCGTTTTCTCACAGCTTATATCTACAATCCGATTGTCATGCGCATGACCCGGGCCAGAATGGCGGCGGGCAAGCCGCAGCCGCGCCGGGGCAAGATGACGGCTGGAACCTTTGCTGCTCTGGTGGCCTATCCGACGATTCTCACCATGTTCATCTCTGGCGTGTGGCACGGTGCCGGCTGGCAGTTCATCGTGTTCGGTCTGTTACATGGATTCTATCTGGTGGTGGCCCATGGCTGGCGCGCTTACAAGGTTCGCCGTGGCTGGTCGCTGGATAGCGACAACCTTCTGTATCACGTGATTGCAGTGCTCATCACCTTCGGCTGTGTAGTGGTTGCTTTGGTCTTTTTCCGCGCTGAAAGCGTTCCGGCAGCCATGACGGTGCTTTATGGCATGGTCGGATTGGGCGGTTGGGATACCACTTTCTATCGTGACGACGCGATGCTGATCGGCAGTCTGCTATTGATGGTCTGGTTTTTGCCGAATGTGGAGCAATGGATGAGCCACTTCCGCACCGCGCTGAACTTTCACCCTCGGGAAGACTGGCTCGAACGCTGGTTCCCCTTCGTCAGCTGGCGGCCTACCCCCGTGATCGGCGTGGGGGTCGGCGTGGCAGGCTTTTTCGCGCTTGCGGTGGCGTTTTCAGCCGCGCCGACTGAGTTCCTGTACTTCCAGTTCTAACGATTCGAAAAGGAGCAGTCTCCATGGACCAGCTTTTCTGGCTACCAAACCATGCCGATCTTGGCGCGGCCATTGGCGAAGCGAGGCAGGAAACCGACCCGGCGAAATGTCTGGACACCTTTGCCCAGTTAGCCGGATACCGCCGGGATTTCACGCTGACCAACCGCCTGGACCGGACGGCGGGCAAACTGCTTGCCGATCTGGTCGCCAAGGGTGCCTGCAAAACCGCAGGGCTCACCCCACTGCGCGTGGCGATTCTTTCTTCGCATACCATAGATCACCTGGTGCCCGCGTTCCGAGTCGCCGGCCTGCATCGTCGGCTGGCGCTGTCGGTATATGTTGCACCCTATGGTATGTATCGTCAGTCATTGTTGATGGACGATCCGGAGATGGCTGGCTTCGCGCCCCAGCTCGTAGTGCTGGCCCTGGATGCGCGGGACGCGCCACTGCAATTGCCGCTGGAAAGCTCCGAGGAAGATGTTACCGCCGCGGTGCAGGCCAGAGTCGAGGAGTTGCGTCAGTTATGGTCTGCAGCAAAAACCCGCTATGCCGCGCAGATGGTCCAGCAGACCCTGGTACCCCTCGATCCGCCTGTTTTCGGGTCCTTCGAGGCGTTGGTGCCTGCCGCTCCCTATGCGTTGACCGAACGGTTGAATACGGCCATTCGCGAGGCGGCACGCCGAGATGGCGTCCTGCTGCTCGACCTGGCCTGGCAGGCCGCC
Organism: Halopseudomonas xinjiangensis; assembly: GCA_011050525.1. GTDB lineage: Bacteria > Pseudomonadota > Gammaproteobacteria > Pseudomonadales > Pseudomonadaceae > Halopseudomonas > Halopseudomonas xinjiangensis_A. The sequence goes on along the minus strand of DRFO01000012.1, from coordinate 179,036 downwards.
CAGGGATTCTACGGCAAAGGCTTGGGTGACCCGGTGCGCTGGCACCAGGCCAAACAGCTGGTCAGCCCCAATCTTGCTCCCCTGTATGGTGATCAGCTGGCGCGTGTTGCTGCCGCCGCCGCTGGGCTATCGCGCAAGTGTCTGGTACTGGATCTGGACAACACGCTCTGGGGCGGCGTGATCGGTGACGATGGCGTGGAGGGCATCCATCTGGGTCAGGGAACCCCGACGGGCGAGGCTTTTCTGGCTTTCCAGCACTACGCCGCCCTGCTGGCCAAGCGCGGGATCATTCTCGCTGTATGCAGCAAGAATGACATGGCGGTCGCCGAAGCCGCCTTCGAGCATCCTGAGATGGTGCTCAAGCGCGCCGATATTGCAGCGTTCGTTGCCAACTGGGAAGACAAGGCCGGCAACCTGCGGCGCATCGCCTCGATGCTGGATATCGGTCTGGACAGCCTGGTCTTCGTAGACGATAACCCCGCCGAGCGGGATATAGTGCGACGCGAATTGCCTGAAGTAGGGGTGCCGGAGCTGTCCGAAGACGTTTCGGATTATCCAGCCTGCCTGGCCGCTGCAGGGTATTTCGAGACAATTTCCTTCACGTCCGATGATGCAGCCCGTGGCCGCAGCTATGCCCTGAACGCCGAGCGCAAGGCCGCGTTGACCCAGGCCACGGACATTGAAGGCTATCTGCGCGGCCTGGAAATGATTTTGACCACGACGTTGGTCGGCCCGGCAGAATTGCCGAGAACTACCCAGCTCATTAACAAGACTAATCAGTTCAACCTAACCACCAGGCGTTATAGCGAAGCCGAGGTGGAGCGTTTGGCAGAAGACCCAGGCGCGCTGGCGCTGGCTGTGCGCCTGCGGGACAAATTTGGCGATAACGGACTGATCAGCGTGGTATTGGCACGGTCAGATTCGAGCCTTGAGACCGATGAACTGTTGATCGATAGCTGGCTGATGAGTTGCCGGGTGCTCGGGCGCCAGGTGGAACAGGCCGTGCTCGAGGTGGTGGCGGCATGGGCCACCGAGGCGGGGTGGTCGGCACTGGTGGGAGAGTACCGGCCTACGGCACGTAACGGTATGGTCGCCGAGCACTACCCTCGGCTCGGCTTCGCCAATCGACAGGCGCCCGAAGGGGCGGAATCGGACGCAACGTTCTGGCGTTATGACTTAAATGCCAAACCTACTGTCACACACTTTATAGAGATCGAAAAACATGAATGAACAAGAAGTGCTTACCGCTCTGAATCCGATTTTTCAGGACATGTTCGATGACGACGATATCGAACTCACACCCGATACCACAGCCAAAGATATTGAAGGTTGGGACAGTCTGGCGCATGTGAGCCTGATCGTGGCCGCCGAACAGCGTTTTGGAGTCAAGTTCCGGACGGCAGAATTGGATTCTCTGCACAATGTCGGTCACTTCGCACAGTTAATCAGCAAGAAGCTCAACGGGTAATCTCGATGTCCAACGACACTACAGATGACGACAAGGTGAATGAGCAGGGCGGAGTGGATTCCGTCCAGTCTGCCAGCTTGCCGTCAGGTTATCTGTTTTCATTGTTGGGCGGCATGCTGGCGTGTCTGATCGCGTTTTGCCTGTTCCTCTTTGGATTGCACGTTACAGATAATCTGCCACCTCCGGCGTTCTCCAACAGTCTGTGTGTGGATGAAAAACTCAGTTTCATGCGCGACAACCCGTATGAAGATCCCAACCTGCTGGTGGTAGGGTCTTCGGTCGCCTGGAGACATGTTGACGGGGCAACGCTGGCATCTCATTTTCCTGGAACTCGCCCTCTCAACGGCGCTTTCTGCGGACTTCAGGCCAACCAGACCCTTTACGTCGCGGACTGGCTGCTGGAGCGCGAGCCGACCATCAAGGAAGTGGTGATGATCATCGATCCGATTGACTTCGCCAGTTGCAGCAAGGTGCCAGAGGCAGTTTTTGACCGCAACGACGCCGACGATTATGTCTATGAAGATGCGCCAGCCTTCCCTTACTACATGCGCTATTTTGCCCCGGTATCGCTCATGCGCAATGCGCTGACGGTCCAGGATCAGCGCACAAACGAAACCGAGATGAATTCGCTGGTATTTACCAAATATGGGGACGGCCCCTTTCTGACTGACCAGAGCAGGGGCTTGTTCTACGGGGAGCCAGACCCGCTTGATCCAACCTGCTTCGAGGCGTTGAATTCCCTGGCTAGCCAGCTCAAGGAAGGCGGTCGCAAGTTCATGGTCATTTCCACACCGCTGCATCCGGACTGGAAAGCGCAAATGGACCCTGACGGGAGCTTTTTGGCTAACTTCAATCACGAAATAGTCAGTTCACTGGAAAGCACCGGAGCCCATTACTGGGACGCCGATACAGAGTGGAAACCAGGTGAGGAGGCCTTCGTCGACGCTATCCACATGCGCTGGCCCGCCGCACAACGGTTCTCACAGGCGGTTTCTCGTGAACTCTATAATCAATTCAAGGGCTTCTTGCTAGGTGGACGTTAAGCTGTGGCCATTACCCAGCCGCTTTCTCCTGAGCCCGAGGCATGGCAGGCTTGCGTAACGATCTAATCGATAACGCCAAGGCAGGGTTGATCTTCCTGGTAGTGCTTGGGCATTTTCTTGAGGAAGTGGGCGGCTGGACGAGTCCCTTCTTCAGGATGGTGCTGACGGCGATTTACATATTTCACATGCCCGCGTTCGTCTTTCTCTCCGGCATCACTGCGAAGCAGGACAACCTGATTCTGCGGGTCGCCAGGCTGGCGGTTATGCTGGGTATTTTCCAGATTGCCTACCTGGCTCCGGTCCTGGCAAGCACAGGCGAACTACCCAACCGATTACTGCAGCCGTACTGGATATTGTGGTTCCTGCTATCGCTTATCTGGTGGATGCTGTTACTGCCGCTCATCACTCGCATACCCTGGGCGCTGCCCATTTCCATTGCAGTTTCGATAGGGGCGGGTGCCATCCCGGATGACGGCTTTCTGCTGAGCATCAGCCGCACGCTGGTGTTCCTGCCGTTTTTCGTCGCTGGTCAGTTGTACGGTAAACAGGCTATCGCCATGCTGCAGTCGCTGTCGCTTGCAAGGTTTGCAGCCGTGCCGCTATTGATAGGATGCGCTGCGGTCATCTACTCGTCGGGCATCGACCATCGTTGGTTGTATGGATCCTTTTCCTTCACGTTGCTTGGGACCAACGATTTAACCGGCTACCTGCTCAGGTCCGGTTTGCTGGCCCTGGCAACCCTTTCGATGTTTGCGTTTTTTGCCTGCATGCCCACCGCAGCGAGCTGGGTTTCACGCATAGGTCAGAGAAGCCTGGCTATCTTTGTGCTTCATGGTTTCGTGGTGAAGTTCTGGGGAGCGGCGTTCGGAGGAGGCGGGGCGCTGGGCGAGCCAGCATTACTGGCCCTGCTGGTAATAGTGAGCATGCTGACGACGCTCGTTCTGGCGATTCCGGTATTCGACAAAAACATCCGCAGCGTTACCGCGTCCATTGTCGCGGCCCCGCACAAATTCCGCGAAGGTGTGGCGCGTGACCGGCGCTGAGCCCGGCAATGCGGATGTAAGGGTAGGGCCGCAGCCAGGAGCTGCGCCCGTTAGCGGGTTACTCCTTGTTCAGGTCGTCCTGCTTGGCGAGGAATTCTTCTTGTAATAGCGCATCCTTCACTGCTCTGGGTTCCTCCTCAAGCAGCGGATCGTCCAGGTGTCCGGTGGAGACCGTTCTGGCGTCGAGTTTGCCTACCAGATGTTCCAGTGCGTGGCGCGCTTTGGCGGCGGCGCCGTCTACTGCCAGGACCAGGGATTCAGCCTTGTGCGTGACCGACATCGACTGGTGCCCCTTGGGACGAAACTCAATCTGACAACGCTTGTCTTCCGCGCCGCCCTTGTGGGCATTTTCATCGCTGACGTGGATTTCCACGCGGGTGAGGAGGTCGTCGAAGCGCTGCAGTTGCTCAACTACCGCCGAGCCCACCCATTCCTGAAGCTCGACGCTGCCTTCGATGTGATTGCTGTTTACCTGAACTTGCATAAATGACTCCTCGAGTGACGTACTTCTTAATTGGAGGCAGGCAGAACGTCGAGGTTCAACCTGCGTAAGCGTTAGTCGCGGTCGAGATTATCCGGTGCTGGCTCACCGCCGCTGGTTGTACCCCCGCCCAGAGCGATATACAGCTCCAGCAGATTCTGCACCTGAGCCCGCTTGATTTGAACGAATTCCTGCTCGGCTTGAAACAGATTGCGTGACGCATCCAGTACCTGCAGATAATTCACCACCCCTTCGGCATACCGCTCTTCTGCCAGATCGGCAATACGCTGCAAGGTGGCCACGTTTTCCAGTTGCGCCGCGACCTGCTCTGCCAGATAGCGCCGCCCGGCCAGTGCGTCGGCCACTTCTCTGAAGGCGGTCAGAATGGCTGATTCATACTCCGCCACCGCGATATTCTGGCGAGCTTGCGCCACGGTAAGATTGCCTCGATTGCGCCCGAAATCGAACAGCGGCAGGCTGATGGTCGGGCCGATGCTCCAGGTTTCATTGTCGCTGCTGATCAGGTTGTTGAGCTCGGTCGAGGCATAACCAAAGCTGCCGGTAAGTGATATCTGCGGAAAGAATGCGGCGCGTGCCACACCTATATTGGCACGCGCCGCCCGCAGACTTTCCTCCGCAGCGAGAATGTCCGGACGGATATACAACAGCTCCGAAGGCAGACCTGCCGCCAATATCCGCTGGTCAATTTGTGCTGCGAGGGGCACCGGGGCGGGCAGATTCTGGTCGATCTCGCCGCCGACCAGCTGAATCAGAAAATTGCGTTGCTGCGCTTGAGCCAGGCGCAGTCCAGCCAGTTCGGTTTCAGCCTGGGTCAGCAGCGCCTGCGCTTGATTCCAGTCGAGTGCCGAGGTAATGCCCGCGTCCAGGCGTACTCTGGCTATGCGCAGCCCGTCCTGCCGACTTTGCAGGGTAGCTCTGGCCAGCGCGATCCGCTCGTCGGCCTCGCGCAGGTCCAGATAGCTTGAAGCTACATCCGCAATCAACGAGAGGCGAAAAGCTCTCTGAGCCTCGATGGTCGATAGATACTGAGCTCGTGCGGCCTCGGTAAGATTGCGTACCCGGCCCCAGAAATCCAGTTCGAAAGCCGTGACGCCCAGACCGACCGAGAACTGCTCGACGATGCCGGATCTGGCGCCGCTGGCCTGAATGGCGTTGGTGGTGCCGGCGCCGGCGCCTGCGCCTGCGCCTGTTGGAAACCGGCCGCGCGTTGCGTCAGCATTCAAGCCCAACGTAGGGTAGCGACTCGCGCCCTGAATCCGGAACTGACCGCGCGCCTCCTCGATGCGTTCAACGGCTACCCGGAGGTCCCGGTTGTTGATCAGCGCGGAGTCCACCAGCACGCGCAGCCGTGGGTCGTTGAGAAACTCCCTCCAGGCGATATCGCTGGCCACGGCTTCGCCCAGCGCCGGCAAATATACCTTGGGATAGCTGTCGGGCGTCGGAAGAGTCGGGCGCTCATGTTCGGGGGCGAGTTGACAACCGCCAAGCAACAGCACGAGACCCAGCGCCACGAACCTAGTCATTGGCTGAAACCTCCGTGTCATCCTTCGATTCGCGGGCTGGCCCGGGCTGGCGACCGCGGCTCAGCCAGCGACGCACCGCCATGTAAAACAGCGGAATGTAGAACAAGCCAAGTACCGTTGCGAGGATCATGCCGCCCATCACGCCCGTGCCGACGGCAATCCGACCCGCCGCACCCGCTCCGCTGGATAGCACCAGCGGCAGCATGCCAAGAATGAAGGTGAGGGAGGTCATCAAAACAGGGCGAAAACGCAACCGCGCCGCGCTCATCACCGCATCGACAAGGGATTTGCCGCGGTTTTCCTCTTCGATCGCGAACTCGACAATCAGAATGGCATTCTTGGCTGACAGGCCGATGATGGTTACCAGTCCGACATTGAAGTAAACATTCGCCGGAAGGTCGCGCATCATGGCGAAAAGGATGGCGCCCAGCGCACCGAAGGGTACCACCAGCAATACCGCAATCGGAATCGTCCAGCTCTCATACAGCGCAGCCAGAACCATCAGCACTACCAGCATCGACAGTCCCAGCAGCAAACCAACCTGGCCGGACGCCTGTTGTTCCTCATAGGATGCGCCAGACCATTCAAAGGCAAACCCCGATGGCAGTTCCCCGGCCAGGCGCGCCATTTCAGCCATGGCTTCGCCTGTGGTGTATTCGGCGCCGGCGTTACCGGAAATGGTCACAGCAGGGTAGCCGTTATATCGCTGCAGCTGGGTAGGGCCCTGCGTCCAGCCGACCGTCGAGAAGGCGCCAAACGGTACGTTGTCGCCTTGATCATTGATTACCTTGAGGCTGGTTACATCCTCGGGCGTCATGCGATACGGCGAGTCAGCTTGCAGCAGCACCTGCAGGACTCGCCCATCCAGATTGAAGTCATTCGCGTAAGCGCTACCGAAGGCCGTCCCCAGTGCGGTATTGACGTCGCTGATGGACAAGCCCAGGGCGCGTGCCTTGATCCGGTCGATGTCCACCCGCAATTTGGGCGCCTGATCAGCTCCTTCCGGGCGTACGCCTTCAAGAATCTCGCTCTGGTTGGCGGTTGCCACCAACTTGTCGCGAGCAGCGAGCAGCGCTTCATAGCCGTTGCCGCCGCGGTCTTCCAGTTTGAAGCTGAACCCGCCTGAAACGCCCAGTGAAGGTATGGATGGTGGGTTCAGGGCAAATACGCGCGCTTCCTGAATCTGCGAAAACGCCCCCATCGCCTTGCGTACCAGCGCTTGGGCACTCTGGTCTTCGTCGGGTCTTTCACCCCAGGGCGTCAAGCGCACAAAGGCCATGGCATGGGCCTGACCCTGCCCGAAGAAGCTGAAGCCGAACACGCCGATGGTGTCATCCACGATGGGCTGCGCGGCATAAAAATCCTGCACCTGCTCCATTGCTTCGGCCGTACGCTTAATGGTCGACCCAGGCGGTGCCTGGATGACTGTCATTACCGAGCCTTGATCCTCTTCTGGCAGGAAGGCGCTGGGCATGCGCATAAACAGGAAGGCAGTCAGTATCATCAATGCGACGAATCCCAACAGAAAAAGAGCAGGGCGTGCCAGGATACCGCCTACCGCTCGGTTATAACGCTCAGACACGCTTTCCATGCCCCGGTTGAACGGGGCAAAAATGCGCTGGCTCCAGTCAGGCTTGTCAGAATCCTCCTTACGGGGCTTGAGCAGGGTCGCACACAGGGCCGGGGTCAGGGTCAGGGCTAATAGGGTTGAAATAGCCACCGCGATAGACAGCGTCACCGCGAACTGACGATAGATGCCGCCCGTAGACCCTGGAAAAAAGGCCAGCGGAACGAATACTGCAATCAAGGCGAGAGTGGTGCCGATGATGGCTGCAGAGACTTCGCCCATTGCCTTGACGGTGGCTTCGTAGGGCGCAAGGCCCTCCTCGTCGATCAAGCGTTTGACGTTCTCGACTACCACAATGGTGTCGTCCACCAACGTGCCTATGGCCAAGACCATACCGAATAGACTCAACAGATTGATGGAGAAGCCGAACAGCCAGAGGCCAAGGCAGGTGCCGATCAGTGTGATGGGTATTACGATGGTCGGGATAATGGTCGTACGCCAGTTCTGCAGAAACACCAGCATCACCAGCACAACCAGCCCCATTGCCTGAAGCAGGGTTGCCAGGACCTCTTTGATCGAAGCCGATATGAAAGGCGTCGAGTCGAAGGGAACTGTCCAGGTGATGTCATCCGGAAAGCCTGACTCCAGCTCGGCCATGCGTTCCTTGACCGCCTGGGCCGTATCCAGGGCGTTGGCGCCCGGAGCGAGCTGAATTGCGAGCCCCGCGGTAGGTTGACCATTCAGTTCGCTTCTGGAGTTGTAGTTCTGCGCGCCAAGCTCCACCCGAGCAACATCGCGCAGGCGAATCACTGAACCATCGGGATCGGCGCGCAGAATGATCGCGGCAAATTCCTCGGGGGTGGTGAAGCGGCCGCGGGTTTCCAGTGGTGCAGTGATCTGGATCCCCTCACTGAGCGGCAGGTCGCCCAGGGCACCGCCGGCCGCCTGGCTATTTTGCTCCCGCACGGCGTTCAACGCTTCACTTGCAGCAATGCCGAAACTGGCCAGCCGGTCGGGATTCAGCCAGATACGCATGGCGTAGGGCGTGTAGAATTCGCGGATATCGCCCACACCCTCCACACGTCGCAGTTCGCTGATGATGTTGCTGGTCGCGTAATGCCCTAGCTCCAGGCTGCTCATGTCGCCGCTTTCAGACATGATCGAGACGATAAGGGCGAAGCTCGATGAGGCCTGGAATACGCGTATTCCCTGACGTCGCACCTCCTCGGGAAGCCGCTGTTCAACGCGGCTCAGCAGGTTTTGCACCTCCATTTGCGCCACGTCGATATCGGTGCCGGGTTCCAGCGTGAGCGTTATGGAAGCACTGCCGTTCGACCGGCTGGTCGAATCCATGTACAGATAGCCGTCGACGCCGTTGAGTTCCTCCTCGATGATTTGCGTCACGTTGGTTTCGAGAACGGAGGCGTCGGCGCCAGGGTAGGTGACGTTGATGCTCAGCGACGGCGGGGCGATTGAAGGATACTGCTCCACAGGCAGGCTGCGAAGAGCGAGGGCGCCACCTAGTAGAATTCCGAGAGCAATAACCCAGGCGAAAACCGGGCGACGAATAAAGAACGTGGGCGTCATTCGGCTGCAGCCTCAACCGGTGGGCTTTGTCTTTGCTGGTTATCGCGACCTTCAGCGGTCACGGGTACTGGAGAGACCGGTGACCCCGGCCGCACGTTCTGCCAACCTTCGACGATTACCCGCTCTCCGGGTTGCAGCCCGCTGCGCACTACCCAGTTGCCGTCACGCATGTCGCCAACTTCTATATCCCGTGAACTGGCGACATTGTCCTGACTCACCACCATCACGCTGGCACCGCGCTCGGTGATCATCACGGCGCGCTGCGGAATGATCAATCCGCTCGGACGCGTACCTGCCTGAATTCTCGCCCTGACGAACTGGCCGGGTAACAACAACCGATCAGGATTGGGCACCTGGGCCCGAATGGCCACCGTACCCGTAGACCTATCGATAGACATGGCGAGGAAGTCGACATACCCCGTGTGCGGGTACTCACCGCCATTTTCGAGGATGAGATTCACCGCAACCCGGCCTTTCCCCGGCAGTTCCAGTTCGCCAGAGGCAACCTGCGCGCGTAACGCCAGTAGGTCCGAGCTGGACTGCGAAAAATTGACGTAAACCGGGTCGAACTGTTCCACCCGTGTCAGTAGCGTACCGTTGGCGGCTGTTACCAGCGCACCAACTGTTACCTCGGCGCGTCCCGCGACCCCGTCGATAGGCGACTCGACCCGCGTATAGCCCAGATCGAGCTCTGCCGACTCGACCGCCGCTTCGGCCTCGGAAACATCCGCCTGGGCGGTGCGCAAGCGCGCCTGCGCCGTATCGTATTCCTGCTGGCTTATCGCCTGCTTGGCTACCAGGCCTTCGTAGCGTTCTACGTCCTGGGCAGCGTTGGCGGCTGTGGCCTCGGCCCTGTCGAGGGCTGCCTGCGCAGCGTTGAGGCTGGCCTGCATCTCACGCGGGTCGATCTGGAACAGTTGTTCCCCCGCTTCGACATCGGTGCCTTCTTCATAGAGCCGCTTCTGGATGATTCCGTCGACCCGGGCGCGGACTTCGGCAATGGCTACTGCCTGAACACGGCCAGGCAGTTCCACGATATTGGTAACCGGTTGCGCCTCAACAGTGAACACGTCGACACGGGGAGGAGGGCGTGGCTCGGAAGATTGTTGCTCTTCTTCTCCGCAGGCCAGCAGGGACATCGTAGCCAGTATCAACAGCACCCGTGGTCCAGATAGCTTCCTCATCTTCCATCCTTAATCCGCTTGTGAACCAGGTCGCACTACAGGCTCACCTGACCTTACTCTCGACCGTTCGATGGCAAAGCGGTTCCAGCATACCTTTGCAGCAACTATGAAACCGACAGTGCTTATGCATCGGGATGTTTCACCAGCGCTTGTCTGATTTTCATGTTTGAACTTGTAGGCGAGGAGAATTTCTACATTGGTTCAAATCAACTATCACCGTTGTCGCCATGATCATTACACCGCAAACGCCCCAACAGGCAATCAAGGATTCGGGCCAGGCGATGTTCGTCTCGCCCAAGGATCGACTGGATTTCTATCGCCGGGAGATCTACAACGAAACCGGCAATCTGGCGAGCCGGACGAATGCCTATCTGTCGTCCCAGTCATTTCTGGTAATTGCTTATGCTTCGTCAATGGCTATCACCAATCCCGAGTGGGGTCCTCTGTTTACCCTGGTCGTACCTGCCACGATGGCCTTGTTCGGCATCCTCAGCGGGGTGAGCGCCTGGCCTGGCATCAAGGCGGCATGTGACATTATTGAGCATTGGTATCTCAAACAGAGCGGTCTGCTTAACAGCCACCCGACTATAGGACGCGCCTACGACGACTCGCCCTTGTTTTCCGACTGGGAGTCGAGTGATTCCGGACAGCGAAAGTCGCTGACGTTCTCCAAGCGAACGCCGTGGCTGTTTTCGACTTTCTGGGCGTTTCTAGGTATTTTCGCGCTATGGATACAGCTCGCGGATATTGGCTGATAATAAATAGCACTACGGAACTCAACCGAGGTAATGGATGCTTCGCATAGCACTGCTTTCTGTTTTCAGCCTTGCAGTCATTCTCACCAGTGTCTGGGCGATCCTGGCGTTGTGGTTTCAGCTTCCCTGGAGCGGCGCGATTCGCGCGGGGGTCGTAATTCTGTGGACTTTGCTGGTGGCGGTGCTGACCGTATGTCTGTGGAGCGGCAAACCCTGGATTGCGGTGCTTATCTATCCTGCGATGTATGTCGCTCTTCTGGTCTGGTGGGGCAGTCTGGAGCCAGCCCATGATCGAGACTGGGCGGACGATCTGGCCCGCATCACCACCGGAGCCATCGAAGGCGATCAGGCTACCCTGTTCGACGTGAGAAATTTTTCCTGGCGCACCGAAGATGACTATGACGTGCGCTGGGAAACCCGGAAATACAATCTGTCCAGGCTGGAAACCGTCGACCTGATTACCTCCGAATGGGGAATGCCTGGCATCGCGCACATATTGGTGTCGTTCGGTTTCGGCAACGATGAGTTCGTCACCTTTACCGTGGAAATTCGCCGCGAACGCCAGGAAACCTTTTCCGCCGTTGGCGGCTTCTTCAAGAAGTTCGAGCTGGATGTGCTGGCCACCGATGAAAGCGATGCGGTGCGGGTGCGCACGAATATCCGCGGTGAAGACGCGCATCTCTACAGCGTGAATATGCCGCAGGAAGCCATGCGTCAACTGTTTACCGCCTACGTCACAGAAGCTAACCGGCTGGCGCGCAACGCCCGGTTTTATCATACCGTTACGGCCAACTGCACGATCATCGTCTACAACATGATGGAGCAGATCGTGGATGGCCTGCCCATCGATTATCGCCTGTTCCTTTCTTCCTATCTGCCGTCATACGTCAAGGAGGTAGGCGGGCTTGAACCCCTTCCACTGGACACACTGCGCGAACGCGGAAACATTACCGACAGGGCCCTGCAAGCTGGCGATGCGGACGATTTTTCAAGGATGATTCGCCAGGGCGTGCCGGGCTGGGACATGCCTGACTGATAAGCGTCCGCGAACTCGGCTGAGCTATGCAATAAATCAATTCAGTCCATGAATTAAATCTATCATTTCAAGCGAACGGACCGGTCCGCCGGGGTTCCCATACTAGGAGGTTCTTGCGCCCATTGTTAACTGCATGAATGCGTAGTGACTTTCCATCACCCAGTATGCTGGAGACCAGCCGATGTCCAATGACAAGAAATCAAGCGAACTAGCGGGGACCGATACACCGGACCGCAGCAATACCAGCGAAAAAATCGACCAACTGGAGCGATTCAGGGAAGATGCCACAGACCGTGCGCTCACCACCAACACCGGCACCCGAATTGCCGACAATCAGAACACCCTCAAGGCCGGCGACCGCGGGCCTTCGCTGCTCGAAGATTTCATCATGCGTGAGAAGATCATGCATTTTGACCACGAACGCATCCCCGAACGCGTGGTGCATGCCCGCGGCTCGGCTGCCCACGGTTATTTTCAGGTATACGAGCCGTTGTCCGATTTGACCAAAGCCGACTTTCTCAACGATCCGTCCAAGAAAACCCCGGTGTTCGTACGTTTTTCCACCGTGCAGGGGCCGCGGGGCTCGGCAGACACGGTGCGCGACGTACGCGGCTTTGCTACCAAGTTCTACACCGACGAAGGCAATTTTGATCTGGTTGGCAATAATATGCCGGTTTTCTTTATCCAGGACGCCATCAAGTTTCCCGATTTCGTGCATGCGGTGAAACCCGAGCCGCACAACGAAATCCCCACTGGCCAATCGGCCCATGACACCTTTTGGGACTTCGTATCCCTGACCCCCGAATCAGCTCATATGGTGCTCTGGGTGATGTCTGACCGGGCCATCCCAGTGCATTTTCGCGGCATGCAGGGCTTCGGCGTGCATACCTTCCGTATGATCAATGCCGAGGGTAAAAGCGTATTCGTGAAATTTCACTGGCGGCCGGTTTCCGGGGTCTATTCCCTGGTTTGGGACGAGGCGCAGAAACTCGCCGGTAAAGATCCGGATTTCAACCGACGCATGCTGTGGGAAGATATCGAAAAGGGCGATTATCCTGAATGGGAGCTGGGTATCCAGGTGGTACCCGAGGAGGATGAGCACAAGTTCGACTTCGACTTGCTCGACGCGACCAAGATCATCCCTGAAGAACTGGTGCCGGTGCGCGTGGTAGGCAAAATGACGCTGAACCGCAACCCTGATAACTTCTTCGCCGAAACCGAACAGGCCGCCTTCCATATCGGTCACATCGTTCCAGGCATCGATTTTACCAATGATCCGCTTTTGCAGGGTCGTCTGTTTTCTTATACCGACACTCAGCTGCTGCGTCTCGGTGGTCCGAATTTCAACGAGATTCCGATCAACCGTCCGGTCAGCCCGGTGCATAACAACCAGCGTGACGCCCTGCACCGGCAGGCCATCAACAAGGGGAGGGCGTCCTATGAGCCCAACTCGATCGATAGTGGCTGGCCGAAGGAAACCCCACCAGCACCCAGCGGCGGCGGCTTCGAGTCGTATCCGGAGCGTGTTTCAGGCACCAAGATCCGCAATCGCAGTGAATCCTTTGGGGATCACTTTTCCCAGGCAACGCTGTTCTGGAACAGCATGAGCCCGCCGGAGAAGGAACACATCATCAGCGCCTACAGCTTTGAGCTGGCCAAAGTTGAGCGTTTGTTCATACGTGAGCGTCAGGTCAACGAGATTCTGGCGAATATCGACATGACCCTCGCCACCCGTGTGGCAAAGAATGTGGGCGTCGCCGCGCCGACTGGCCCAACTGTGGCGGCTCGCAAGCAGAGCCTCAACGAATCCCCGGCGCTCAGCCAGGTCAATCTGCTTGCAGGCAACATCAAGTCGCGCAAGGTGGCGATTTTGGTGACCGATGGGGTTGAGGAAAGCGACATCACCTATATCAAGGACCTGCTCATGAAAGAGGGCGCCATGAGCAAGTTGATCGGCATGTCAGCTTCGCCGGTTACCACGGCAGGTGGCAGTGAGTTGATTCCAGACGCTTCGATGGAAGGTTTGCCTTCCATCGCCTTCGATGCGGTATTCGTTCCTGGGGGTGCGGCGGCGGCCAAGGCCATGGCGGCTGACGGCAATGCCCAGCATTATCTGCTGGAGGCCTACAAGCACCTCAAGGCAATTGCACTGTGCGGTGATGCGGGATCGCTCGCCAGCCATCTCAGACTGGATCCGGACGAGGGCCTGCTATTGGCAAGCAAAGGGGGCGAACTGGGAGACAAATTCGTCGCAGCCATGGCCAAACATCGGGTCTGGGCGCGCGAACCGAAGGCCAAGGCCATCCCGGCCTGATAGCGGTTGCCAGTAAAAAGCCCGTCACTCCCAGGTGGCGGGCTTTCTGCATCTGCCTTGCGTGCCGCTTTTTTTGCCGCTTCGTTAGCGTTACGGCAAACCTCGACTATATTCGATTGACATACCTTCAACAGACGAGTCTTGCATGCCCAGGACGATCCGGATGTTCGTTAAGGCAGTCGATGCTCTGAACCGGCTGATCGGTCGGGCGGCCATGTATCTGATCTTCGTCATGATCGGCGTATTGTTGTATTCCTCGATCAGCAAGACTTTTTTCTTTCCTTCCATATGGACCCTTGAAGTCGCCCAGTTTCTGATGGTGACGTATTTCCTGCTGGGCGGCGCCTATTCCATGCAACTCGATGCGCACGTGCGCATGGATCTGCTCTACGGCAATTGGTCGCCGCGAAGGCGCGCGGCAGTGGACGCCTTTACCATTCTGCTACTGGTTTTCTACCTGTGTTTCCTGCTGTACGGGGGCGTCTCGTCTACCGCCTATGCACTGGAGTATGACGAGACCAGCTACTCGGCCTGGTCGCCGAGCATGGCTCCGATCAAGATCATCATGACCTTTGGCGTGGCAATGATGCTGCTGCAGACGCTCGCGACCTTTTTCCGGGACGTGGCCCAGGCACGAGGGAAGCCGATCGAATGAGTTACGAAGTCATAGCCCTCCTGATGTTTTCCAGCATGATGCTGCTGTTGATGACCGGCAAGAGAGTATTCGGCGCAATCGGATTCGTTGCCGTGGCGTCAGCTTTGCTGCTCTGGGGTGATGGCGGCTCGGAAATGGCCTTCAGCTCCGCCATGAAGCTGATGAAGTGGTATCCGCTGCTGACGCTGCCACTTTTCATCTACATGGGGTACATGCTGTCGGAATCGGGATTGGCCGAAGATCTATATCGTATGTTCCATGTGTGGATGGGCCCGGTGAACGGCGGTCTGGCTATTGGAACTATTGCACTGATGGTTGCCATTTCGGCCATGAACGGTCTCAGCGTGGCGGGCATGGCAATCGGCGCCAGCATAGCGTTGCCCGAGTTGCTACGCCGGGGTTATGACAAGATCATGGTGACCGGGGTGATCCAGGCGGGCAGTTCTCTGGGCATCCTTATCCCGCCAAGCGTGGTGCTGGTGCTCTACGGCATGATCGCCCGGCAACCGGTAGGGCAGCTATGGCTCGCCGGCGTGTTCCCCGGCCTGCTCATGGCGGGACTGTTCATTCTCTACATTGCGGTTCGCTGTCGGCTGCAGCCAGCGCTCGGCCCGGCATTGCCGGAGGCCGAACGTCAGGCTATTACGCTCAGGGAAAAGCTTCGCCTGCTGAACGCGGGCATTATCCCATTGCTGATTTTCTTTTCCATGACCGGGCTGTTTCTGATGGGTTACACCAGTCTGGTGGAAAGTTCCGCCGTAGGCGCCGCTAGCGCTACCCTGGCAGCGCTGTTGAAAGGTCGGCTGACGCGTTCGGTGATGGAAGAAACCCTGCGCAAATCGCTGGCCATCACCTGCATGTTCATGTGGATCATCCTGGCGGCGCTGTGTTTCGGCGCAGTTTTCGATGGACTGGGCGCTGTGCGCGCAATCGAGGGACTGTTCCTGGATCAACTGGACATGACCCCCTGGCAGATCCTGATCATGATGCAGCTTTCCTTCATCATCATGGGCATGTTTCTGGATGACACCGCCATGCTGGTCATCGTCGCGCCCCTGTATGTGCCGCTGGTAGGCTCTTTGGGATTTGATCTGATCTGGTATGGCGTGCTGTATACCATTACCTGCCAGGTCGCCTACATGACGCCACCCTTCGGTTATAACCTTTTCCTGATGCGTGCCATGGCCCCGCCGGAAGTGAGCCTGCGCGACATTTACGTGTCGGTAACGCCCTTTGTATTGATCATGATCCTCGCCCTGGTGCTGGTCATGATGTTCCCCCAGATTGCCCTGTGGTTGCCTGAGTGGCACTACGGTCGCTGAGATGACAGATGAGCAAAGGGTGCTGTGGGTCTGCATCCGATCATCAGGACCTTCGGGTCCGAGAGAACACTGCCTCGACCCTGCCGGTTGGTGCAGCGCTATGCGGTTGCAAGATATCTGAGTCCACCATGGAGAGCACAGTATGAGCACCAGACGCAGTTTTCTCAAAAACGCAGCGATCACCACCGGGGCCGTGGGCACGGCCGCCCTGGGCAGTTCCCACATCTATGCCCAGGAACCCAAGAAGATAACCTGGCGATTACAGACCTATGCCGGCCCGGCGCTGGCGGAGCACGTGATCAAGCCATCCATCGACGCCTTCAACAAGGCGGCCAACGGCGAGATGGAAATACAGCTGTATTTCGCCGATCAACTGGTGCCGACCGGAGAACTCTTCCGGGCAATGCAGCGTGGCACCATCGATGCGGTGCAAAGCGATGACGACTCCATCGCAGCGCCGGTGGATGTATCCGTATTTGGCGGGTATTTCCCCTTCGCCACCCGTTACAGCCTGGACGTGCCCGTGCTGTTCGAAAAATATGGTCTCAATGAGATCTGGGAAGAAGCCTATGGCGAAGTGAAGGGAGTGAAATGGCTCGGCGCAGGTGCCTGGGATCCCTGCAACTTCGCCACCGTTGAACCCATACGCAAGCTCGACGACCTGAAGGGCAAGCGCATCTTTACCTTTCCTACTGCGGGCAAGTTTCTGACCCGCTTTGGTGTGGTACCGGTGACGCTTCCATGGGAAGACGTGGAGGTTGCCATACAGACCGGTGAACTGGACGGCATTGCCTGGTCCGGCATTACCGAGGATTACACAGTAGGCTGGGCAGACGTGACCAATTACTTTCTGACCAACAACATTTCCGGTGCATGGTGCGGCTCCTATTTCGCCAATGAGGAGAAATGGGACGAGGTCCCCGAGCATCTGAAAACCCTGTTCAAACTCAGCATGGATAGTTCCAACTACTATCGCCAGCACTGGTACTGGGGCGGCGAGGCGCAGTTGCGGGTGCAGGGCAGCAAGCTGGAGCTGACCACTATCCCCGATGCCGAATGGGCAACCGTTGAAGCGGAAGCCATGAAATTCTGGGATGAAATCGCCAAGACCAGCCCCCGCTGCGCCAAGGTGGTAAATATCTTCAAAGAATACAATGCGCTGATGGCCAAGGCTGGCCCGCCGTATCGTTGCTGAAGGCACAGGTTGGCCGGTAGCGTTGGCTCCCATGGGGCCAACGCGGTGAACTGGAACCCGGTTCACTTGCTTCCAGGGGTCGGAGAGTGAATGAAATGATGAATGCACGCGATGTGAAGACCATCGACGACGCCCGGCGTATAGTCGGCGAGCGGGGGCTTAGTCATGTGAAGGTCGGTCTGTTCGACAACGACGGCGTGATGCGCGGCAAGTACATGAGTCGGGAGAAGTTTTTTTCGTCACTGGAGTCAGGTTTTGCCTTTTGCGACGTTGTCCTCGGCTGGGATGTAAAAGATCAGCTCTACGATAACGCCAGTTACACCGGCTGGCATACGGGCTACCCTGACGCGCCGGTGCGCATCCTGCCGCACAGTTGCCGGGACATTCCCTTTGAAGGGGGTATGTTGCTATTCCTCTCCGAGTTCGACCGGCAGGCGGAAGCGGTTTGCCCGCGCGGAACCTTGCAGAGGGTAATCCGGCGGTGCAACGAAATGGGGCTGGAGCCTTACGCGGCGCTCGAATACGAATTTTTCATGTTCGATGAGACCCCCGAATCAGCCCGCGAGAAGGGCTATCGCAACCTCAAACCCATCACGCCCGACTGGTTCGGCTATTCGATGCTGCGCAACTCGGTACACGCCGAGCTGTATCACGACATTCTCGAGATGTCGGAGGCTATGGACTTTCCGATCGAAGGGCTGCACACCGAAACCGGTCCCGGTGTGCTGGAAGCGGCCATTGCTGTTGATCACGCCGAAGCCGCCGCAGACAAGGCGGCCCTGTTCAAGACATTCATGAAGATTCTGGCTCAGCGCAAGGGCATGATGGCTACCTTCATGGCCAAATGGTCGGGTAAATACCCCGGTCAAAGTGGCCATATTCATGTCTCACTCAGGCACAAGGATACCGGCAAATCCGCTTTCCATGACCCTGATCAGCCCCACTGCATGAGCAAGCTGCAACGCCATTTTGTTGCCGGGCAGCAACGCCTGATGCCGGAGATGCTATGCATGACCGCGCCGACGCTGAACAGTTACCGGCGCCTCATTCCTGGGTACTGGGCGCCCACGGATGCGACCTGGGGTGTGGAAAATCGCACCGCTGCGTTACGTGTCATTCCCGGTAGCGATAAATCCCAGCGCCAGGAATACCGGCTTGGTTCGGCTGACGCAAATCCTTACCTGGCTCTGTCGGTAGCGCTGGCGTCGGGGCTGTATGGCGTGATGCATGAATGGGAGCCAACCGATCCGGTCGAGGGTAACGCCTACGAGATGACCCACCCTGCGGAACTGGCTTTGCCACGCACTCTCTGGGATGCAGCGCAGCGGCTCAAAACCTCGGTGGCAGCGCGCGAACTCTTTGGTGATGCGTTCGTCGAGCATTTTGCCGCCAGCAGGGAATGGGAAGAGCGCGAGTATCGCAAGCACGTGAGTGACTGGGAGCTGGATCGCTATTTTGAAATTATCTGAACGCCGGAGCAGTTCATGACCAAGTTACTGCAAGTTGTGTCGCCTATCGACGGTTCTGTCTATGTCGAACGTGAACTGGCAACCCACCAGGTCATTCTGGCGGCGGTCAGCAAGGCCGACGAGGCTCAGCGAGTCTGGCGAAACACGCCCCTTGGCGAGCGGATAGCGATTGGCCGCAGGGCCATCGAGCAATTCAGCGCGAAGGAAGCCGAGCTGGCCGAGGAGTTATGCTGGATGATGGGCCGGCCCATTCGTTACGCGGCGGGGGAGATCCGCGGCGTGGTGGAACGCGCCAGCTATATGGCCGACATAGCGGAACAGGCGCTGGCAGATATCCATCTGCCTGATAAGCCCGGTTTCACACGGTTCATTCGACGTGAACCGTTGGGGGTCGCCCTGGTTATCGCGCCCTGGAACTATCCTTACCTCACAGCCATTAACGCCGTAATGCCTGCTTTGCTGTCTGGCAACGCGGTGCTGCTGAAGCATTCGGCGCAGACGCCGCTGTGTGCAGAGCGCCTGGTCGCAGCGTTTGCCAGCGCCGGGTTGCCGGATGGGGTGTTTCAATTTCTGCATATGAGTCACGGTGAAACCGAACAGTTGATTCAGTCTCCCGCCATCAAACATGTAGCCTTTACCGGATCGGTGCCGGGCGGCGCGATGGTCGAGCGTGCGGCGGCTGGGCGCTTCATCAGTGTGGGGCTGGAGCTGGGTGGTAAGGATCCGGCCTATGTGCGGGCGGACGCCGATGTGGCCCAGGCGGTGGATGCCTGCATGGACGGGGCTTTCTTCAATTCCGGCCAGTCTTGCTGCGGCATTGAGCGGCTCTACGTGCACCAGGACATATACGATGACTTTGTCGAGCAAGCTGTGGCGCTGGTGAAAGGCTATCGTCTGGGGCGGTCTGACGATCCGGAAAGCACCCTTGGACCGCTGGTGCGCCCCGAAGCCGCTGACTTCGTGCGCCATCAGATCAGTGACGCGATTGCCCAGGGCGCAATCGCTCACATCGACGCAACGGACTTCCCATTGGATAGGCCGGGCTCTGCCTACCTCGCACCTCAGATCCTGACCGAGGTGCACCATGGCATGCGGGTGATGGTCGAGGAATCCTTTGGGCCGGTCATCGGTATCCAGAAAGTCAGTGGCGACGCGGAGGCGCTGGAGCTGATGAATGACAGCGATTTCGGGTTGACTGCCGCGCTCTTCAGCCGCGATACGCAAGCCGCTTTGGCGTTGGCTGATCAGATTGAGGCCGGTACGGTCTTTCTGAACCGCTGTGACTACCTGGACCCCGCTCTGGCCTGGACGGGTATCAAGAACTCCGGGCGTGGCTGCACCCTGTCCGGCATTGGCTACGAGCATCTCACGCGTCCCAAATCATTTCATTTCAAGACCCAGCTGTGAGGCTTCCATGGATATGAATCAGTATCGGATGAACTGGAACTACCCCACCGCCATGCGGGTGGGGGCAGGGCGCATTGCCGAATTGGCCCAGGCTTGCAAGCAGCTTGGCATGCGCGCGCCCCTGCTGGTGACGGATCCAGGGTTGGCGGCTTTGCCAATGATCGACCAGGCGCTGAAGCACTGCCGGGATCAGGGGCTGCAAGCCGGGCTGTATTCCGCAGTGAAAGGTAATCCTACCGGGCGCAACGTGAGCGAAGGCGTGGCGGCGTTCAGAGCGGGAGGGCATGATGGCGTGATTGCCTTTGGTGGCGGGTCAGCGCTGGATGCAGGCAAGGCTATCGCCCTGATGGCCGGTCAGGAACGACCTCTCTGGGACTTCGAAGATATCGGCGACAACCATCTGCGCGTCAACGTGGCTGGCATGGCGCCGGTGGTGGCAGTGCCGACCACCGCTGGGACTGGTTCCGAGGTGGGGCGGGCGTCGGTCATCACCGACGAAGATAATCATTTAAAACGCATCATTTTTCACGCCAGCATGTTGCCGGGGCTGGTCATACTGGACCCAGAGCTGACGGTCGGCCTGCCGCCGAAGATCACCGCTGCAACGGGAATGGATGCCTTGTCCCACAGCATGGAGGCTTACTGCTCGCCTTTGTTCCATCCCATGGCCGAGTCGATAGCGCTGGAAGGCATGCGTCTGGTAAAGGAGTATCTGCCACGCGCCACGGCGGATGGCACTGATATCGAGGCGCGTTTGCACATGCTGGTAGCGTCCAGCATGGGCGCAACCGCTTTCCAGCGCGGACTGGGTGCGATGCATGCTCTGGCGCATCCGCTGGGCGCTCTGTACGACGCCCACCATGGCACCCTCAACGCCATTCTGATGCCCTACGTGTTGCAGGCCAACAAGGAGCAGATAGCGCCGCATATGGAACGCCTGGGTCGCTATCTGGCGCTGGCGAGCCCGGACTTCAATACGGTGCTGGAATGGGTAGTCGATCTGCGGGCTGACCTCGGCATTCCGCACACCCTGGCTGAGATCGGCATCGACGACGCGCGGGTGGAGCAGATAGGCCGAATGGCCGAGGTCGATCCGTCGGCAGGCACCAACCCCATTGCGTTCACTGCGGTAGAATACCGGCAAATATTCATGCGCGCCCTGGAGGGCTCGCTTTAAGCGGTTGTGGGGGAATAGATGAAGTTAGGACTTTTACAATGTGACGACGTAACCGAAAGCCTGCAGCAGACCCACGGAAACTACCCAGAGATGTTTCTGCGCTTGTTGCGCGAGCATATTCCAGCTGCCGATATACAGGTCTACCGGACCCAGGACGGCCAGTTGCCCCAGTCGGTTGACGAGTGCGACGGCTACCTGACAACCGGCAGCAAGTTTGGAGTATACGATCCGGAGCCATGGATTGAGGCGCTCGAAGCGTTCATGGTGAAACTCTGGGAAGCGAAAAAGCCGCTGGTGGGCATTTGCTTTGGTCACCAGTTGATGGCGCGCGCGCTGGGCGGCGAAGTGTACAAGTCGGAGAAAGGGTGGGGCGTGGGCGTCTCCTTCAATCAGGTCATCCATCGCCAGACCTGGATGGAGCCCTGGCAGAACAAACTTGATCTGATAGTCAGCCATCAGGACCAGATAGTGACCCTGCCTCCGGAAGCGCAGGTGCTGGTCAAGAGCGACTTCTGCGACTACTACGTGGTGCAATATGGTGAGCACTTCATGAGCGTGCAAGGCCATCCGGAATTCTGCAAAAGTTACTCACGTGATCTGATGAACGCACGCAAGGGAATCATTCCTGATGCGCGGCTGCGCGCGGGCCACGCTTCGCTCAGCGCGGATATCGATGGACCCCTGATGGTGAAGTGGATGGTGAATTTTCTCCACCAAGCAGCCCTTTTGCGAAGCCAATGAGCACGCTCAGGCTTTCCTACGATGTGGAGCTGGACGAGTCCGAACTGGACATCAGTGCCATACGCTCCCAGGGCGCCGGCGGCCAGAACGTAAACAAGGTCGCCAGTGCAATCCATTTGCGCTTCGATATTCGCAATTCCAGCCTGCCCGAGTTCTTCAAGGAAAGGTTGCTGGCGTTGTCCGACTCGCGGATAACCAAGGATAAGGTAGTGGTGATCAAGGCCCAGCAGTACCGTACCCAGGAGCAAAATAGGGACGATGCGCTGCTGCGGCTGGTAGAGCTGATCAACGGCGCAGTGGTAGTCCAGAAGAAGCGTCGGCCGACGAAGGCGTCGAAGTCTTCACAGAAGCGGCGCATGGATAGCAAAACCCTGCGGGGTAGGGCCAAGTCGTTGCGGGGCAAGGTGGATATCTGAGTACCCAGCGGCTTGCGCCCGCGGGAGCCTGAGCGGGGTCAGTCTTCCTCTTCGGTCTCCCTAAGGCGCTGTTGACGCTCCTGTTCCTCGGCCAGCACGGCCCTGATTTCATCCACTACCGATCCGACATCGGCGGCTTCCTGACTTTCCTCGAAGTAACCGGTCAGCTCGGTCTCGGGGTCCAGTTCGCCATCTTCGTACTTGGCCCACATTTCCTTCGCATATCGTGTTCCCAGCAGCTCCTCAGCGTATTGGCCGTAGTACTCGGTCATGCTCCTTACGTCGCGGTCCAGCATTGAGCGGGCGTTGTTGTTGGCAGCGGCATCCACTGCCTGGGGCAAATCGATGATGACCGGCCCGTAGCCGTCCACCAGCACGTTGAATTCCGACAGGTCGCCGTGCACCAGCCCGGCGCAGAGCATGAGCTTGACGTACTCCATCACCAGAGCATGGTCTTCCCGGGCTTGCTCGGCTGACATGGATATATCGTTCAGGCGAGGTGCGACCCCGCCCTCGCCATCGGTGACCAGTTCCATCAACAGCACGCCCTCGAAGCAGCCGAACGGCTGCGGGACTCGCACGCCAGCGGCCGCCAGTTTGTAGAGGGCGTCCACCTCGGCGTTCTGCCAGGCCTCCTCCTGCTGGCCACGGCCGAACTTCGAGCCTTTTTCCATCGCCCGGCCGCGTCGGGAATTGCGTACCTTGCGGCCTTCCTGATAAAGCACTGCCTGCTTGAAGCTGCGTTTGGCGGCTTCCTTGTAGACTTTGGCGCACCGAATCTCGGTGCCGCAGCGCACAACATAGACGGCTGCTTCCTTTCCGCTCATGAGCGGGCGAATGACTTCATCCACCAAACCATCGTCTACCAGGGGTTGTATTCTTTTAGGGATTTTCATAGCGCCCTTATACCTCAAATAGGCTGAATATTGGTAGCCCAGGCGCAGGTTTGGAGGAATTTTATCGAATCGGATGCAGCCTCAGCGGCGAGGCTGTCATGTATGGCCTGCAAGCAGCCCGGAGGCCGTGGCCTGGTGGTGCCGAGTGTTCAGCCAGGTTGAACCAGGGTCCGGTTGGCTGCTCCGGGGAGCGTTATGAAGGTTTCGGTGCGGGTTTCGTCCACGCTGTAGTCCTGATCCTTGATGGTCGTCACGAATCGCCAGTCCGCTCGTGCCTCAGCCGGGGTGAAGGTAACCAGCATATAACCGCGCTGGCTGGCATTCAGGTATTGCAGATCGTCGACCAGACCAACGATGGCCTGTTCGGTTTGTTCGACGAGGGTGGGCGGCAACGCCAGATATTCTTCCAGTCCGGGTGAGGTAACCGAGGCCACTGCAAACTCCACGCCGATTGCCGTGCCATCCTGTGTCCGCAGATCGTTGGCCCAGGCATTGTGCGTATCACCCGCTAGCACCACGAGGTTCTTGTCGAGCATCCGGCTCAGATTTAACACCACCTCGCGCTCATAGGCATAACCGTCCCAGGCATCCAGGTTGTAGGGCACGGATAGCTCGATGCGGGCGATTTCTTCCGCCGTCAGCGTTGGGTCCGCAGCTTCCATGCGCAGCTTGATAGCCAGCAGTTCGCTAAAGGAACCGAGCAGATCGCCACTTGAAGGATCAAGGATGGAGGTGAGGAGTTCGGCCGGCAGGTTCATTCGCCCCATCAACACCTGTTGCCCCAGAACCTGCCAGGTGGAGGTGGAGTTCGCCACTCTTGCCTGCAGCCAGTTCAGCTGTTCCTGACCAAGCAGCGTGCGGGCGGGATCACTCACGTCAGCCTCAAATGCAACCGCGTCAAATCCTGTCTGGGTGATGTAATTGGTGTAGTTCAATTGCTCGTCGCGTCCGATGATGCGTGTGTCGAGCATGTGCAGGCTGACCAGGTCACCGAAATCAAAACTGCGATAGATGGTCTGTTCATCATCGAGACTGGCCGGGCGAATCGGCAGCCATTCGAAATAGGCTTGCAGCGCCGCGAGCTTGCGTTCCTCGAAGGAGCCTTCGCCTTCGTTGTGGTTTATCGAGCCTTCGCGCCAGGTGTCATTGGCAATTTCATGGTCATCCCACACCGCAATGAAAGGCGCGGCAGCATGCAAAGCCTGAAGATCGGCATCGGCGCGATATAACGCATAGCGTTTGCGGTAGTCGTCGAGGGTCAGCGTTTCGCTGGCGTTGTCGGCAGGGAGGGTTCGGCCTAATTCCTCCGCGTCTTCGGTGGCGTATTCACCCGAGCCGTACTCGTAAATATAGTCGCCAAGGTGGATCACGGCGTCCAGGTCCGCTTGTTGGGCCGCTTCGGCATAAACGTGGAAGTACCCCGCCGGGAAATTGGAACAGGACACCACCGCGAACCGAACCTGTTGGTTGCCCGAACCAGGCAGGGTTTTCATGATGCCGGCCGGCGAGGTGACGCCGCTGGAGATAAAGCGGTAGAAGTACTGACTCCCCGGGGTAAGGTTCTGGACGTCTACCTTGAGCGTGAAATCCCGGCTGCTGTCGGTGCTGGCAGTTCCTTCATGCAGAAGGTCAGTGAACGCAGCATCGGTGGCAACCTGCCAGGTGATATCGATACTGGTTGCGGCACTATTCTGGGGCGTTACTCGGGTCCATATGATGATCCGTTCCTGCAGCGGGTCGCCGCTGGCAACGCCATGCTGGAACGCAACGCCACTGGTTACGGGCGGTTCGCTGTCGTCGTCACTGCTGCTTCCGCTAAAACATCCCTGCAGACCGGTCGAAACCACCACTCCGCCTACGGTCAACGCCGAAATTCTGAGAAAGTCACGCCGTGTCATGCGACCGTTCATGTCATTATCCTTGTAATAAAGGCTGATGATTCTTGTTAGAAAAATGATGGTTGAAATATGTGACAGCGAGGCGGGGATGAAGTGCCTGCTCTAAACAATCGGTAATCGCGTCGCGGATTACGACGGCTCGCTGATCGGTCCGAGGACCCATTGGCCCGGGATTGGACTCGAAGAGAGGCAAGAACTGACGCGCCTGGGCTGAATGCGCCGGGGCGGTGCCCGGCACACTCTACAGTCGTTCAGTCAACCAGTGCGCCGTTGACGATGGCACGGAGTTCCTGGCGGATCTGATAGCTGGAGGAGGGGATCAGCTGGGTCATGAAAATCATCAGCAGTTCTTCTTTGGGGTCGATGAAGAAATTGGTGCTGGCCATCCCGCCCCAGCCGTATTCGCCGACGGATCCTATGGTTTGTGATTTGGCCACGTCAGTCTTCACCGAAAAACCCAGCCCAAAGCCGGACCCTTCATAGGGTGTCTCACTGAAGGATCCGACCGATACACTCGGCAGATCCTTGTTGTCCGGTAGATGGTTCATGCGCATGAACTCAAGGGTCTTGCGACCAATTATCCGAGCACCATCCCGTGCCCCTCCATCTGCCAGCGCCTGGGCGAAGCGGTAGTAATCATCAATGCTGGAGACCAAGCCGCCTCCCCCCGACAAATAGCCATGGGCATGCGTGAAATGCGAATTTTCCGGATCATCCTGCAGGCTAAAGGTCTCGCCTGGCTGATATTGATAGCAGGCCGCCAGACGAGGAATCTTGTCTTGCGGCACGACAAAGAAGGTGTCGGTCATCCCCAAAGGTTTGAAGATGTGTTCGTCGAAATAGTGCTCCAGTGTCATTCCGGACAGAACCTGAACGAGGTAACCGCACACGTCGGTGGAAACCGAATAGTTCCAGGCGCTGCCTGGGGAGAATTCCAGCGGAAGGCGGGATAGTTCGTCTATCAGCCGATCCAGCGTCAATCCGCTGCCCCCGTCGAGCTTCAAGTTGCGGTAGGCCGCGTCGATATTGGTGCGATTCATGAAGCCATAGGTCAGTCCGGACTGGTGAGTCAGCAAATCGCGAATCGTCATCGGCCTGGACGGTGCCGTGGTAAGAAACTGGGGGTGCACGCCCGCCTTGTATACCTGCAGGTGTTGCCAGGCCGGAATGTATTTATGAACCGGATCGTCGAGCAGGAACCGGCCTTGCTCGTAAAGTTGCATCAAGGCGATCGAGGTGATCGGTTTGGTCATGGAATAGATGCGAAACAGCGTGTCACGCTGAACCGGCTTGCTTCGTTCGACGTCCATCATTCCCTGGGCATTGAGGTAGGCAATTCTGCCTTTGCGTGCTACGAGCGTCAGAGCGCCCGGCAAGCGTCCAGGCGAAATATAAGCGCGCTGGAGATGCTCGCCGACACGGCTGAGTCGAGCGATATCCAGGCCGGCAATGATGGAGGCGTCGGTCATGCAAATATTTCCAGAAATCTTGAAATGTGGTGAGGATAGTACCGCGTTGGAGGGTGCAATGGGACTGTGTCATCCTCATTAATGGCGTTCCATAAGGCAACTGGTGGTGACGGTAAATTTATTTCTCGAAAACCCGGACAACCTATTGTGGGAGAGGGTGGACGCACTGTACAAATCGCTCACCAAAGACACTTGAGGTACGCGATGAAATGAGTGAACACACGCCCTGTCTGAATTGCGGTGCCTGTTGCGCCACATTCAGGGTTTCATTCTACTGGGGCGAAACGGATACCAGCCCAGAAGGCAGCATTCCTTCCCATTTGACCGAACAGATTTCTCCCCATATGAGCTGCATGCAGGGCACCAATCAGCCCGAGCCAAGATGCGTCTCGCTGATGGGCACAATCGGTGAAGGAGTGCGCTGCAATATTTACGAGAATCGTTCCAGCACGTGCCGCGAGTTTCCGTATCACGGTGAAAATGGGCACGAAAGTGACCACTGTCAGCGCGCCAGAGCTCTCCACGGGCTTGCACCGCTATCGTTCAATTCGCAAGATCCGAAAATTATTCCCACGGTGGCTGCGTAAGGGGGCTTCGACAGCTAACGCCACCTTATTACCTGAGGTGTGTATCTATGAGATGTGGTGGGTATTGCGTGCAGAAATCACTGAAAAACGAAATAGAGAACCACCAAAACAATAACGGGTACGCCTAGAAACCATCCGATTATGTACTTGCCCATCTGTCTGATCTACCTGAAGCCTGCTTGAACGCCTGGATTTAGTAGACAACGTTAACGGCTGAATGTTTCAAATGGCACCCCCGCTAACGGCACAGAAAAAGCCCCGCAAATTGAACTGCAGGGCTTTTTTTGGAGCCGGATTACCGTTACATGTTGGGGTAGTTCGGACCGCCGGTGCCCTCAGGAGCCACCCAGTTGATGTTCTGGGAAGGATCCTTGATGTCACAGGTTTTACAGTGAACGCAGTTTTGCGCGTTGATCTGGAAACGCTTGCCG
The DNA here is from genome assembly GCA_011050525.1 of Halopseudomonas xinjiangensis. Taxonomy (GTDB): domain Bacteria; phylum Pseudomonadota; class Gammaproteobacteria; order Pseudomonadales; family Pseudomonadaceae; genus Halopseudomonas; species Halopseudomonas xinjiangensis_A. Next base: position 151,351 of record DRFO01000012.1, on the reverse strand, counting down.
CCATCGTCCGCCTCGACAACTTCATACACGCCTGCGGGGCAATAGCGCTGAGCTGGCTCATCGTACAGCGGCAGGTTAATGTCGATCGGAATGCTCGGGTCCTTGAGCTTCAGATGAACTGGCTGATCTTCTTCATGGTTGGTGTTCGACAGGAACACCGAAGACAGCTTGTCAAAACTCAGCACACCATCAGGCTTGGGATACGCAATTTTCGGCGCTTCGTCGACCTTCTTCATGCAGGCATAATCCGGCGTGGTATCGCGCAGAGTCAGGGGCAGCTTGCCGCTGAATATGTTCTGATCGATGAAGTTGAAGGCGCCGCCAAAAAACGCACCGTACTTGTGAATTGCCGGGCCGAAGTTGCGTGATGTGAACAGCTCCTCATAAGCCCAGCTGGCTTTGAAGCCGTCAACGTAGCCGGTCAGCTCATCGCCGCCCTCATTTCCTGCAGCCAAGGCCTCGATAATTGCATCTGCGGCAACCATGCCCGATTTCATCGCGGTATGGGTGCCTTTGATCTTGGCAAAGTTGAGCGTGCCCAAGTCACAGCCAATCAATGCACCGCCAGGAAAGACCATTTTTGGCAGAGCGTTGTAGCCGCCCTTGGCGATGGCGCGCGCGCCATAGGAAACGCGCTTGCCGCCTTCCAGATACTGCTTGATATACGGATGGTGCTTGTAGCGCTGGAATTCATCGAATGGCGACAGATGTGGGTTGCTGTAGGACAGATCCACGATCAGACCCACGACCACCTGGTTGTTTTCGAGGTGATACAGGAAAGAACCGCCAGTATTTTCGTTGCCCAGCACATCGAGCGGCCAGCCGGCGGTATGAACAACCAGGCCTTCTTCGTGTTTGGCGGGGTCTATATCCCAGATTTCCTTGATACCGATGCCATAATGTTGGGCGTCCGCGTCGGAATTCAGATTGAAGCGATTGATCAGCTGCTTGCCGATATGTCCACGGCAGCCTTCGGCAAACAAGGTGTACTTGCCGCGCAGTTCCATGCCAGGAGTGAAAAAGCCTTCCTTTGGATTGCCCTCACGATCAACACCCAGATCGCCGGTCAGAATGCCGCGCACTACGCCGCTTTCATCGATCAGCGCTTCCTGGGCGGCAAATCCCGGATAGACCTCAACGCCCAGGTTCTCGGCTTGCTGAGCCATCCAGCGGCACAGATTACCCAGGGAAATGATGTAGTTCCCTTCGTTATGCATCGTCTTGGGCACAAGGAAGTTCGGCAGCTTGGTGCCTTTTTCTTCACCGGTGAGGAAGTAGATGTCGTCGCGTTTCACAGGGGTGTTCAATGGCGCGCCGAGTTCCTTCCAGTCAGGGAACAGCTCGTCCAGAGCTCGGGATTCGATGACCGCACCAGAGAGGATGTGAGCGCCCACTTCGGAACCTTTCTCTACAACGCAGACGCTGACCTCCTGACCCTTCTCTGCAGCTTGCTGCTTGATACGACAGGCAGCGGAGAGGCCGGACGGACCTGCACCTACGATGACAACGTCAAACTCCATGAATTCGCGTTCCACTATATATCTCCTACTCTAGGGCTAATCAGGAATCGATTATGTTTGAGATCTTCCATGATCGGTTTTAGCCGCCGATTATATCAGCCCTGCAAGGCTGCCTCCAACGCAAAGATCAACCAGGGTTTACAATACGACTTTACTACTAGACCGCCCTGGGCCTGGAAAGACTCCGCCGGTCGCATAAAGAGGCCGAGTAGTATGCTTTGTACGGTCCTGTCGTGACCGGAATGTCTCAATCATTATGCATAAGATGGCTAGCGATCTGCTTTGGCAGATCTCTGGCCTAGTCAACCTCATGGATCCCCGCTTTCGCGGGAATGACGAGGGTTAGCCTGTGTAGTGGTGTTGGTTTTGCTGGACTTTTGCTTTGTGGAAATAAGGTTGAATAACTAGGGTAGGATTGCAGCCCTGATGGATTCGCGCCTTCCCGCCACATGGATAGCACCTATGTTGGCCGTATCACTCGCCCATGGATTCCCGCTTTCGCGGGAATGACGAGGGTTAGCCTGTGTAGTGGTGTTGGTTTTCTGGACTTTTGCTTTGTGGAAATAAGGTTGAATAGCTAGGGTAGGATTGCGGCCCTGATGGATTCGCGCCTTCCGGCCACATGGATATACATCTATGTTGGCCGTATCACTCTGTTGATCCGGTCACATAGGTAACACTTCAAACCGGCCACATAGGTAACACCTATGCTGGCCGTATCACTCGCCCATGGATTCCCGCTTTCGCGGGAATGACGAGGGAGAGAAGACGAGCAAAGCACAAGGCTAATCCCCTCATCATTTCCGCGAAGGCAAGAATCCATGGACCTGAACGATACCCATGACCCCACCCCGTCATTCCCCCGAAGGCGGGAGTCCCTGGGGCCTGAAAGACACCCGTTACCCTATCCCCGTCATTCCCGCGAAGGCGGGAATCCAGGCGGTCTACGCCTGACGCGCAAGTCATGCAAGGGGAGTAGAGTTCAACCGATAGGCCTTTTCATCCACCTCAAGGAACCATGCGAGCTTGTCCCAGTCGCCAAGCACGATGCGTTTGGCGGGTTCGCCATCAATCATCAGTTCATGCATCTCAGGACGATGGGTATGTCCGTGGATCAGGGTGCGAACATCATGAATGCGCATCACCTCAATTACCTTGTCCAGGTTGACATCGGTTATATCGCTGGCTTTTTGCTGCGTTTGCGTCTGGCTTTCATCACGCAATTTGCGGCCAATCCGGTGGCGGGTTTTCAGTGACAGGTTGCGCAGGATAAACAGGCTTAGCGGATTTCGCAGCGCGCGGCGCATGCGCATATAGGCAAGGTCGTCGATGCACAGGCTGTCGCCGTGCATCAGGAGTACGCGCTGGCCATTCAGGGTGACGATGCAGGGATCGCGAAGCAGGGTGCATTTGGCTTCCTGACAAAAGCGATGGCCCATCAGAAAGTCCCGATTCCCATGCATCAGATAGATTCTGACGCCTTTTTCTGCCAGCGCCGCGAGGGCAGCAGCCACTTGGCGGGCGAGCGGGTTCGGATCGTCATCCCCCAGCCAGACTTCAAAGAAATCCCCGAGAATATAAAGCTCATCGGCCTGACTGGCTTGGTGCTCAAGGCAATGCAAAAACGCCCGGGTTATATCCGGGCGTTTGGCTTCGAGGTGCAGGTCCGAAATGAACAGGTAGCGCATCGGCGAAGGATTACTCGACCAGTTCGGCGCGTTCTATGATCACGTCTTCCGCTGGCACGTCCTGATGGCCGGCACGCATGGTGGTCGCCACGGCCTTGATCTTGTTGACCACATCCATTCCTTCGCTAACCTCCCCAAACACAGCGTAGCCCCAACCTTGAACGGTAGGCGCGCTGTGATTGAGGAAATCGTTGTCGGCGACGTTGATGAAGAACTGGGCGCTGGCTGAATGCGGCTCCATGGTACGGGCCATGGCTACCGTGCCAGTCTTGTTGCTGACGCCGTTGTCGGCTTCGTTCTTGATCTGAGCGCGGGTGTCTTTCTGCTTCATGCCAGGCTCGAAACCGCCACCCTGAACCATGAAGTTAGGGATGACGCGATGGAAAACGGTGTTGTCGTAATGGCCGTCGCGGACGTACTGCTTGAAATTTTCGACCGTTTCTGGAGCCTTGTCGGCATAGAGTTTCAGGGTGATAACACCAAAATTGGTATGCAGTTTGACCATTCGGGCAATCCTCGGAATGTTAGGCGATTGAATTATGCTGCGAGTGGAAGCCGTTGATTCAGGCACCCGACACTTTGCGGTATGATAAGCGTTTTGGCCAACCTGGCCTAGCCAAAATCCGTGATGCCTGTGAGGCATTGCCCGTAACGAGTCCTGCACACCCTATGAATAAACCGGATACCACACCGCCAGCACATTTTTTGCGGCAGATCGTCAAGGCTGACCTGGACAATGGCAAGCACGACAGGATCGTGACCCGTTTCCCGCCTGAGCCCAACGGTTACCTGCATATTGGCCATGCGAAGTCGATTTGTTTGAACTTCGGCCTGGCCGAAGAATTCGGTGGACAGTGCAACCTGCGTTTCGATGACACCAATCCGGCCAAGGAAGAGCAGGAATATATCGATGCGATCAAGCAGGACGTGGAGTGGCTGGGCTTCGAATGGGCTGGCAAGGTGCATTACGCCTCAGATTATTTCGACCAGCTGCATGCCTGGGCCATCGAGCTGATCAAGTCCGGCAAGGCTTATGTGTGTGACCTGTCGCCTGAGCAGGCCCGTGAATACCGGGGCAATCTGACCGAGCCGGGCAAGAACAGCCCCTTCCGCGAGCGCAGCGTCGAAGAAAACCTCGATCTGTTTGCGCGCATGACCGCGGGTGAGTTTCCTGATGGTGCCAAGGCACTGCGCGCCAAGATCGATATGGCCTCGCCGAACATGAACCTGCGCGATCCGATTCTCTACCGAATCCGTCATGCCCGTCACCACCAGACCGGTGACAAGTGGTGCGTCTATCCCAGCTATGATTTTACCCACGGGCAATCAGATGCCATCGAAGGCGTCACCCACTCGATCTGCACTCTGGAATTCGAAGATCACCGTCCGTTATATGAATGGTGTCTCGATAATCTGCCGGTACCTGCAACGCCTCGTCAGTACGAATTTGCGCGTCTGAATCTGAACTACACGGTGACCAGCAAGCGCAAACTCAAACAACTGGTTGACGAAAAGCACGTGGACGGCTGGGATGATCCGCGCATGTCGACGCTTAGCGCCTTCCGTCGTCGCGGCTATACGCCGGCCTCGATCCGGGAATTCTGCGAACGCATCGGCGTGACTCGCTCTGATGGCGTGGTCGACATGGGCGTGCTGGAGTTCTGCATCCGGGATGACCTGGATGCCAACGCGCCGCGTGCCATGTGCGTATTGCGTCCGCTGAAAGTGACTATCACCAATTATCCTGAAGATCAGGTCGAGAATCTGGAGCTGCCCCGTCATCCGAAGGAGGATATCGGCGTTCGCGCGATACCGTTCAGTCGCGAGCTGTATATCGATCAGGATGATTACATGATCGATCCACCCAAGGGCTACAAACGCCTGGTTCCCGGTGGCGAAGTGCGTTTGCGCGGCAGCTACGTAATTCGCGCCGATGAGGCGGTTACCGACGCGGACGGCAATATTATCGAACTGCTGTGCTCCTACGATCCGGACACCCTGGGCAAGAATCCGGAAGGCCGCAAGGTAAAGGGGGTCATCCATTGGGTGCCCGCAGCGGCAAGCGTGGACTGCGAGGTGCGCCTGTATGACCGTCTGTTCAAAACCCCGAACCCGGACAAGGGCGAGGAGGGCGCCGGTTTTCTGGACAACATCAATCCCGATTCGCTGATTGTGCTGAAAGGGTGTCGCGCCGAGCCGTCGCTGGCCTCCGCAGCCGTCGAGGAGCGTTTCCAGTTCGAGCGGGAGGGGTATTTCTGTGTGGACAGCAAGGACTCTGCTCCCGGCAAACTGGTATTCAATCGTACGGTGACGTTGCGCGATTCCTGGGGGCAGTAAATGGCACTAACGATCTACAACACGCTGAGCAAGAGCAAGGACGTTTTCAAGCCGCTGGAAGGCAATCAGGTGCGGATGTACGTATGTGGCATGACGGTCTATGACTTCTGCCATATCGGTCATGCGCGGGTGATGGTGGCGTTTGATGTGATCTCCCGCTGGCTGCGTTTTCGTGGCTACGACTTGACCTACGTGCGCAACATCACGGATATCGACGACAAGATCATTCGCCGCGCCAACGAAAATGGCGAGACCTTTCAGGTGCTGACCGGCCGCATGATCGCCGCGATGCACGAAGACGAGCGGCGCCTGAACGTGTTGCGCCCTGATCAGGAGCCCAAGGCCAGCGATCACATTCCCGGCATGCATCAGATGATTCAGACCCTCATCGACAAGGGTTACGCCTATGCGCCAGGCAACGGCGACGTGTATTACCGAGTCGGCAAATTCGAGGGTTACGGCAAGCTGTCCCGACGCAGGATCGAAGACTTGAAAATCGGCGCGCGTATCGAGGTGGATGAAGCCAAGGAAGATCCGCTGGATTTTGTATTGTGGAAGGGCGTCAAACCCGGCGAGCCGAGTTGGGCGTCACCCTGGGGGGATGGACGCCCCGGCTGGCATATAGAATGCTCGGTCATGTCGACCTGCTGCCTCGGGGATACCTTCGATATCCACGGCGGCGGCCCGGACCTGGTGTTTCCGCATCATGAGAATGAAATAGCCCAGAGTGAAGCCGCAACAGGCAAACCCTACGCGGCGGCCTGGATGCATGCGGGTGCGGTCCGCGTGGATGGCGAGAAGATGTCCAAATCCCTGGGCAATTTCTTCACTATTCGCGAGGTGCTGGAAAAATATCATCCTGAAGTGGTGCGTTATCTGCTGGTATCCAGCCATTACCGCAGCGCGATCAACTATTCGGAAGATAATCTCAAGGAAGCCAAGGGCGCACTGGAGCGGTTTTATCGTGCCTTGAAGGGGCTGCCTTTAGCGGAGCCTGCCGGTGGAGCGGAATTCATTGAGCGTTTTGCGAAGGCCATGGACGATGATTTCAACGCCCCTGAGGCGTGTGCGGTTCTGTTCGACATGGTACGTGAGGTGAACCGCTTGAAAGAGACTGACCTGCTGGCGGCGGCTGGTCTGGCGGCGCGGGTACGGGAGTTGGCGTTCAGTCTTGGCGTTTTGCAGCTGGAACCCGATACTTTTCTTCAGGGCGGAGCCGAAGGCAAGGTAGACCCTGCTGAAATCGAGGGTCTGATCCGGGCCCGCCTGCTGGCGCGTGAAGAGAGAAACTGGGCGGAATCCGACCGGATTCGCGATCAGCTCACCGGTCTGGGTGTGGTTCTGGAAGATGGGAAGGGCGGAACTACCTGGAGGTTCGCCAATTGATTAGCAAGCCACGCCCCTTGCGGGGCGTGGCTTCTGTTATCTCCAGATGTCGTTGTTGATCTTTTCCTTCAGTTCGGGATAGTCGGTCGCCTTGAAGGTGGGGACAACCCCTTGCTTGCGTTGCTCCATGTAGTCCTTGGTCAGCTTCACCACCGTGCCGGAAAGCAGAACGATTGCAATCAAGTTGATAGTCGCCATCAGCCCCATTGACGCGTCTGCCGCATTGAAGACGGTGCCGACAGCCTCATACGCGCCCCAGATAACCATTCCCAATGCTGCTATCCGAAGAAGCGTCAAGCCCAACGTGTTTCCTACTCCGAGGAAAATCATTGCGTTCTCGGCATAGGCGTAGTTCGCCACGATCGACGTGAAGGCGAAGAACAAGATTGCTACCGCAATGAAGTAAGCTCCGGCCACGCCAATGTGGGCTTCCAGCGCTTGCTGGGTCAGTTGGGTGCCGGTGATTCCAGAGCCCGGCTCGAGAACGCCTGACAATAGAATCATGATCGCTGTGGCGGTGCAGATAACGATAGTATCAATGAACACGCCCATGGCCTGCACCAGTCCCTGTGATGAGGGATGGTGCGGCATCGGGGTGGCTGTGGCGGCTATGTTGGGAGCTGACCCCATACCCGCTTCGTTGGAAAACAACCCGCGCTTGATACCATTGAGCATCGCAGCGGTGACCGAACCGGCGACGCCGCCAGCGGCCTCTTCCAGCCCGAAAGCGCTTCTTATGATGGTCATTAGAACACCCGGCACATCGGTGAAATTGATCGCCAGCACAACCAGTGCCATCAGCACGTAGGCGGCAGCCATGAACGGAACGATCAACTCCGCAAAGCGGGCAATCGAACGCAAGCCGCCAAAAATCACCATTCCGGCGAGTATGGCAAGTGCGACCCCGACCCAGATTTTAGGCAGCCCGAACGCACCCAGCATGGCATCGGCAATGGAGTTGGCTTGAACCGCGTTGAATACCAGTCCGAACGAGATGATAAGCGCTACCGAAAAAATGCCTCCTGCCCAGGGCGCTTTCAGTCCCTTGGCCATATAAAAGGCCGGGCCGCCCCGATACTGGCCTTTTCCATCACGTACCTTGTAAAGCTGTGCGAGCGTACTTTCTGCATAAGCGGTGGCCATTCCGACCAGGGCCACCATCCACATCCAGAAAATGGCACCCGCGCCCCCCAGATAAAGCGCCACGGCAACACCTGCAATATTGCCTGTGCCCACCCTGGAGGCCAGACTGGTGCAGAGCGCCTGGAAAGGAGAGATGCCATGCTCGTCACTTTGCCGGGCGCCTCTGATCGCACGAACCATTTCGCCGAAGTGCAAAAACTGCAGAAAACCAAGCCTGATGGTGAAGAAAACGCCCACTGCCAGCAGGCCGTAGATAAGCACGTAGCCCCAAAAAATCGTGTTGAGGAAGTCGACAATAGCCGTCATGGCAGGTCCTTTTCGGAAAGATAGAAATGAGATCTTCCTCACTCTAGCCGCTACGCTCCAATGCGCCACCCTGAAGCCGGTAGGATAGATGAATATTTGGCCGTTAAGGCCATGATGTTTGGCTGTTTACGGCCTGTTTATTTAGCTGAAGGGGTGCCTATAGTGACGTGATAACAAGTGATTGCGCAGCACACAGAGGAACCGATGATGACTACCGTGACTCCCTCCGGCTTGAAGATTCGTCCACGACGCATGGATTTCAGCCTGTCAGATCCGCTGCCACGACACTGGCATAGCGGCGATCCGTTCAAAACGCATTTTTTCAATTCCATGTCAGTGCTTTTTCCGGACGGTGAGCGTTATTTCATCGACTCGGTCCGCCTGTTCCGTGACCAGATCACCGATCCTGAGCTGCTTGAGCAGATACGCGGTTTTATTGGCCAGGAAGGCCATCACAGCCGTGAGCACATCGAATACAACCAGCGACTGCGTGATCTCGGCTACGACATAGACAAACTGGAAATTCCGGTCAGAAAGCGCATCCGGTTCGTACAGAAGCAATTTTCCGCTGAGCGTCAGCTGGCGGGCACCGTAGCCATGGAACATTTCACGGCCATTCTGGCAGATGCGCTGTTGCGCGAACCTGAATGGATGGCTGGAGCAACACCTGAAATGCAGAAATTGTGGCGTTGGCATGCGCTGGAAGAAACCGAGCACAAAGCGGTGGCGTTCGATGTGTACATGAAGGTCTGCGGCGACCGCCAGATACTGCGTCGGGCTATGCGACAGGCCACTTTTTTCTTTCTCAAGGATGTCACCCAGGGCATGTGGCATATGCTCCGGCGGGACGGCAAACTGGGCGATGTAAAAATGATGGTGCGTGGCATGCGCTGGCTCTGGGGCCGCAATGGATTTTTCACCCGGCTCGTGGGCGTATACCGGGATTATTACCGGACCGATTTTCACCCTTGGCAACACGACAACATGGCTTTGCTTGAAACCCATTCCGAGGAATTTTCTGCTGCATTGATCCGCTGAAGGCGCGGGCCCATTCTGCGATCCGGTTCGCAGGATGGGTTACCGGCTGACGCAAGCTCCTTAGGTAGTTTATGCTAGGCAAAAAAGCGGACACCCCGCTCTAGGAGCTGCCATGCCGGTAAAGTTGTTTGTTGCCAAGGAAACACGTCTACATGAAAAACGCGTCGCGCTGGTTCCCTCAGTTGCGGCAAAACTCATAAAACTCGGCATTGAACCCTGCCTCGAAACGGCCGGGGGATCAGCTGCTCGCATTCCTGATGCTGCCTATCGGGAGGCGGGCGTAACGCTTGCTGATGCCTCGAACGACGCGAGCATTTACTTCCGGGTGCAGCCACCTTCCGTTGCCGACATTCAGCAAATGCCGTCCGGTAGCGTGTTGTGCTGTTTTGTTTACGCCCACCGCGAGCCGGAGATCGTGCGCGCCCTGCGAGACCGAAACATCACCTGCTTTGCCATGGAATTGGTGCCCAGAATTACCCGGGCTCAGGCGATGGATGCGCTGTCTTCGCAAGCGGCTCTGGCTGGCTACTACGGCGGACTGCTCGCGGCCACCAACCTCAACAGAATTCTGCCCATGATGACCACGGCGGTGGGCTCGCTGCGCCCGGCACGGGTATTGGTCATGGGCGCTGGCGTTGCCGGCTTGCAAGCGCTGGCAACGGCCAAACGCCTTGGCGCCATGGTGGAGGGCTACGATGTGCGGCCTGAGGTGAAGGAGCAGGTTGAATCCGTTGGCGGCAAGTTCGTGGATACCGGGGTGTCGGCCAGCGGCACCGGCGGGTACGCGCGGGAACTCACCGCCGAGGAGCAGGAAAAGGTCGCTCAGGTGCTGACCCGACACATCCAGTCCGCGGATGCGGTTATTACCACTGCTGCCATTCCGGGTCGGCCAAGCCCGAAAATTCTCAGCGAAGCTCAGATCATGGGTATGAAACCCGGCGCTGTCATCATCGATCTGGCGGCAGAGGGGGGCGGCAACACGCCACTTACCCAGCCAGGGGAAACAGTGGAGGTTGGGCCGGCGACTATCGTTGCGCCATTGAACATCCCCAGCCACCTTGCTGAACACGCCTCTGAGTTGTATTCACGCAACCTGTTGAATCTGGTTGGGTTGATGGTCAACGAGGGTAGCCTGCACATCGATTGGGATGACGAGATTCTTGCCGGAGCGGTGCTGACCCATGCTGGCGAAATCAAAAATGAAGCGGCGCGCACAGCCGCTGAAGCTGAATAGGGGAACACCATGGATGTGACAACGACAATCACAGGTTTTGTAGCGCTGTATATTTTCATGCTCGCTGCCTTTACCGGTTACGAGATCATTGGCCGGGTGCCGGCTATTCTGCACACCCCGCTGATGTCGGGTTCCAATTTCGTTCACGGCATCGTAGTTGTCGGTGCAATGTGGGCGCTGTTGAACGCCGGATCGACGCTTGAGCAGGTCATCGGCTTCTTCGGTGTGCTGCTGGGGGCCGGCAATGCTGCCGGCGGCTACGTTGTTACCGAAAGAATGCTGGAGATGTTCAAATCCAGCGACAAACGCGGTGATGCACAGCAAAAATCCGATACGGCCGGAAAGGAGTAACCCATGTTCAGCGGATTGATTATTGAAGCGGCCTATTTCCTGGCGGCACTGCTCTTTATTTACGGCCTGAAGCGGATGGCCAGTCCGGTCACTGCCCGCTCAGGTATTGTTGTGGCGGGATGGGGTATGGTGCTGGCGGTAGCAGCGGCATTTCTCTACGGCCTGGATGTCAACGAGCGGGCGGAGCCCCGTCTGGTCGTCAATTTCGTTCTGGTCATCGTTGCTCTGGCCCTGGGGATTGGCTGGGCGTGGCGTAGCGGCAAGAAGGTAGCCATGACCGATATGCCGCAAATGGTCGCACTCTACAACGGTATGGGTGGCGGCGCGGCGGCGGCTATCGCAGCAACAGAGCTGTTTTCCGGAAATGCCCAGGCCCACGGTCTGGTTGTTACCGTGCTGGCAGTACTCGGCGGCCTTATCGGTTCTGTGGCGCTGTCCGGCTCGCTCGTAGCCTGGGCCAAGCTTGACGGCCGCATGAACGGCACCATCCGCTTGCCAGCGCAGCAGATCATCAACGCCGGGCTGTTTTTCGCTGCTCTGGCAATTGGCGCTGCGATCGTGGCTGCTGGCCTGGCTGGCGGCGGTGTTCCGATGCTGCTGATCGCCCTGTTCTTTGTCGTAGCGCTGGTGCTTGGCGTGATGCTCACCACACCCATTGGTGGCGCGGATATGCCGGTGGTGATTTCCCTTTACAACGCCTTTACTGGGCTGGCTGTGGCGTTCGAGGGGTTTGTGCTGCAGAACCCGGCGATGATCATCGCCGGCACGGTTGTTGGCTCGGCCGGTACGCTGTTGACGCTGATGATGGCCAAAGCGATGAACAGACCGGTCTCGAATGTCATCTTCAGCCAATTTGGTGAAACCGGCGATGGCGACGACAGCGAGATCGAGGGCAGCATGAAGTCCGCAGAGGCTTCTGATGCGGCTATCGCGATGTATTACGCCAGCAAGGTAATTATCGTGCCCGGTTATGGCCTGGCGGTGGCGCAGGCGCAGCACAAACTCTATGAGTTCGTGAAGCTGCTGCAAAAGCAGGGTGTGGATGTCAGGTTCGCGATTCACCCAGTAGCAGGTCGCATGCCAGGCCACATGAACGTGCTGCTCGCCGAAGCGGGTGTTCCCTACGACATCATTTATGACCTGGAAGACATCAACGAGGAGTTCACGCTCGCCGACGTGGCAATCGTCCTCGGCGCCAATGATGTGGTGAACCCGGCAGCGCGGACCAAGAAATCCAGTCCGATCTACGGAATGCCGATTCTGAACGTTGATTACGCGCAGCAGGCCTATGTGGTCAAGCGTGGACAAGGGAAAGGGTATTCGGGGGTAGAAAACGAGCTGTTTTACGCGGAAAACACCTCAATGGTGTATGGCGACGCGCAGAAGGTCATGGCGCAAATGATCGAAGCGGTGAAATCGCTGGGCTAAAAAAAGGCAGGCACCACGTGCCTGCCTTTTTTCCAAAAGCCGCCTATTACTTGGCGGCATACCCAAAAATCGATTTCACTTCCAGGAAATCCTCAAAGCCATAATGGCCCCACTCGCGACCGTTTCCTGATTCCTTGTATCCACCGAAGGGCGCCTTGTTGTCCAGCATTGCACCATTCAGATGGACCATGCCGGTACGGATACGACGAGCCACCTTGCGGGCGCGTTCGTGATCCCCGGAGGACACGTAACCGGACAGGCCATAGTTGGTGTCATTGGCAATTCTGACCGCCTCGTCTTCGGTATCGTAACCAATGATCGACAATACCGGCCCGAAGATTTCTTCCCGGGCGATGGTCATGTCGTTGGTAACGTGGCTGAAGATGGTCGGCTTGACGTAGTAACCCTTGCTCAGACCTTCAGGACGGCCTGGGCCGCCTGCAACCACTTTGGCACCTTCTTCAATCCCCGTGGTAATCAGGTCCTGAATCTTGTTCCACTGATTCTTTGAGGAAACCGGTCCGATCACCGTATCCTGAGCATCGGGGTCGCCTGGCTTGACCTTGGCAGCCACGGCTTGCGCAATGGCGGTAACTTCATCCATCTTGCTGTTGGGCACGAGCATACGGGTCGGCGCGTTACATGACTGACCGGTGTTGTTCATGCAGGACATCACACCGTGGGCGACCATTTTTTCAAAGTTAACGTCGTCCAGTAGAATGTTTGCTGACTTGCCGCCCAGTTCAAGCGCAACGCGCTTGATGGTATCGGCACCGTTCTTCATGACCTGCCGGCCTGCGCCGGTCGAGCCGGTGAAGGACATCATGTCGATTCCCCAGTGGCTGGACATGGCAGAACCCACAGTGGGCCCGTCACCATTAACCAGGTTGAATACCCCTGGCGGCACACCCGCTTCATCGAGAATTTCAGCCAGTAGCAGGGCGGACAGCGGTGCCACTTCCGACGGCTTGAGCACCATGGTGCAGCCGGTCGCCAGCGCTGGCGCGATCTTGCAGGTCAGCTGGTTGATGGGCCAGTTCCAGGGAGTAATCAGGCCGCAGACACCGATAGGTTCCTTTACTACAAGCGTTGTGCCGATCTCCTCCTCGAATTCGAAGTCCTTGAGTACTTCCAGTGCCGTGGCAAAATGACCGAGACCCGATGGAGCCTGCGCCTGGCTGGCCAACTTGGCCGGGGCGCCCATTTCCTTGGAAATAGCTTCGGCGACGTCCGGCAGGCGTTTTTGGAACACGGCAATGATTTTGCCCAGTAGTGCAATACGCTCTTCACGGCTGGTCTGGGAGAAGGTTTCGAAGGCTTTTCTAGCGGCGGCAACGGCCAGATCGACATCTTCGTGATTGCCCAGGGCGATGGTGGCAACGACTTCTTCGGTTGCTGGGTTGATCACCTCTGCGGTGTTATCGCCTTTGGGTTCAACCCACTGACCGTTGATGTAAAACTGCTTGTAGTGGCTCATGGGTATAGCACTCCTTCTGTACGATGCGTGGAATAGTCCAAACGATAGCACTGTCTGGCGAGGTGTATCATTAGTTTCCTTGGAAATCAGTAACGGTGATTTTCAGTCATGGGTTCCGTTTCAAGCAAGCGGTTGAGGGATCTATAATAGTCGCATCTGGATCCCGAGTGGGGGCCGTAATACTTGACTAAAACACTTGGATATTGCATAGTTTTGGCTTAGTTGAAATCGGCTTGGGAGCTTGTATGCGTCTAACCACCAAGGGCCGCTACGCCGTTACGGCTATGCTGGACTTGGCCCTTCATGAAGATCAGGGGCCGATCACACTGGCTGATATATCGATGCGTCAGGGTGTTTCCATCTCCTATCTTGAGCAGTTATTTGCCAAACTTCGACGTAGCAAACTAGTCGAAAGTGTCAGAGGGCCAGGTGGAGGCTACCGGTTGGCGGGTGGGCCGCAAGCAATCAGTGTGGCGCAAATCGTCGAAGCGGTGAATGACTCCATGGACGCTACGCGCTGCCTGGGTAAAGGTGATTGCCAGCACGGTGAAGTTTGCCTGACGCATCACCTCTGGTCCGATCTCAGCACCCGGCTGCGCCAGTTTCTCAACGACATCACCTTGGCTGAACTGGTGTCGAGGGAAGATATTCAACGAGTCCGCGCGCGTCAGGATGGTCGCGGATGCTCCGCCGCCGCGCAAGTCGTCTCCAGTCTGGAACGCATCATCTGAAACGGGCATAGAACCGTGGTAATAGGGCAGTGATGAAGACACTGCCAGCCTGAATAATTGATAGCAAGTGGTTCCGCCATTTGCTGTGGGAACGAGGTGATATCGTGTCTGAGCAAGTTGAAAGCCTGATCAAGAAGGAGTACGCGGCCGGGTTCCACTCTGCCATTGAGTCCGATACCTTGCCACCAGGTCTTAACGAAGAAGTTGTTCGTTTCATTTCCGCAAAGAAGGAAGAGCCTGAGTGGATGCTTGATTGGCGTCTGAAAGCATTTCGCGCCTGGCAGGAAATGGAAGAGCCGACCTGGGCCCACGTTCATTATCCGGAGATAGATTTTCAGGCCGTTTCTTATTTTTCTGCTCCGAAGAGCATGGCCGACAAGCCCAAAAGCCTTGATGAAGTGGATCCTGAGCTCATCGCTACCTACGAAAAGCTGGGTATCCCACTGCATGAGCAGGAAATGCTTGCAGGGGTGGCGGTTGATGCGGTGTTCGATTCGGTTTCGGTCGTCACCACTTTCCGAGCGAAGCTGGAAGAGGCGGGCGTAATCTTCTGCCCCATCAGTGAAGCGGTACATCGGTGTCCCGAGCTGGTCCAGAAATACCTTGGAAGCGTGGTTCCGCAGAAAGACAACTATTATGCAGCGCTCAATTCCGCCGTGTTTTCTGACGGCTCGTTTGTCTACATCCCGAAGGGCGTCCGCTGCCCGATGGAATTGTCTACCTATTTCCGTATCAACGAGATGAACACGGGCCAGTTCGAGCGCACGCTGATCATTGCCGAGGAAGGCTCTCATGTGAGCTACCTTGAGGGATGTACGGCGCCCATGCGCGATGAGAACCAGTTGCACGCGGCAGTAGTGGAGTTGGTGGCACTGGACAATGCCCAGATCAAATATTCTACGGTTCAGAACTGGTACCCGGGAAATGCCGAAGGGAAGGGCGGTATTTACAACTTCGTTACCAAGCGTGGCATCTGTCATACCAACGCGAAGATTTCCTGGACGCAGGTCGAGACCGGCTCCGCGGTAACATGGAAATACCCAAGCTGCATCCTGAAGGGCGATAACAGCGTCGGTGAATTCTATTCGGTTGCGCTGACCAATAATTTCCAGCAAGCCGACACCGGCACCAAAATGATTCATCTGGGCAAGAACACCCGGTCGACCATCATTGCTAAAGGCATCTCCGCCGGCCAGAGCAACAGCGCGTACCGCGGTCTGGTGCGCATCAACCCCGGAGCCGACGGTGCTCGTAATTTCACCCAGTGTGATTCTCTGTTGATCGGTGATCGTTGCGGAGCCCATACCTTTCCCTATATCGAAAGCAAGAACCCGAGCGCGGTCATCGAGCATGAGGCCACGACCTCAAAGGTCAGCGACGACCAGATGTTTCTCTGCCAGCAACGTGGCCTGGATGCAGAAAAGGCGATCTCCATGATCGTCAACGGGTTCTGCCGTGAAGTCTTCAAGGAGCTACCCATGGAGTTCGCAGTCGAGGCGGGCAAGTTGCTCGAAGTCAGTCTCGAAGGGTCGGTAGGTTAATCCCGCGAACGGCCGTCGGCGAGATTTTTACATACAGTTATCAGGCGTTATATATGTTATCTATCAAAGGTTTATGCGCAAAAGTTGAAGAAAAGGATATCTTGAAAGGACTGGATATCGTAGTTCGCCCGGGTGAAATCCATGCCATCATGGGACCTAACGGGTCCGGCAAGAGCACCCTGGGGAATGTCCTGTCCGGACGCCCCGGTTATGAAGCCACTGCTGGCAGCGTCACCTTCAAAGGCCAGGATCTGTTGGCACTGGATACCGAGGAGCGCGCCCGCGAGGGGATTTTTCTGGCCTTTCAGTACCCTGTCGAAATTCCTGGCGTGAGCAACATGGAGTTTCTCAAGGCTTCGGTCGATGCCATGCGCAAGCATGCCGGATTGCCTGGCCTGTCGTCGGTCGAGTTCATGAAGCTAGCCCGTGAGACCAGCAAACGGGTTGATCTGGATGTCGCCTTTCTCAAGCGCGGCGTCAATGAAGGCTTTTCTGGTGGTGAGAAGAAGCGCAACGAGATCATGCAGATGATGCTGCTTGAGCCGACCTTATGCATTCTCGATGAAACCGATTCGGGTCTTGATATCGATGCTTTGCAGGTTGTGGCGAATGGGGTCAACAGCATGCGCGATGGCAACCGGAGCTTTATCGTGGTGACGCACTATCAGCGCCTGCTGGATTACATCGTGCCCGATTACGTTCACGTGCTGGCCGGGGGCCGAATCGTCAAGTCTGGAGATAAGAGTCTGGCCTTGGAACTTGAGGCTAAAGGCTATGGCTGGCTGGAAGATGAGGTCGCCTGATGACTGATTTCCAGCACCTTGCCCTGAAGCTTGCAACCACTCAGCGAAGCCCCGACTGGCTGAAAGATCTGCGCGAGCGTGGTGCGACGAGTTGGTCGTCGGCCAAGTGGCCGACCCGCAAAACCGAAAACTGGAAGTACACGCCTTTAGCTCCTCTGCAAAGTGCCGCGCCTGCCCGCTGGGCCTCAACGGCTGGAAACGATTGGCAGAACGACATCGAGTTGATGGATCTGGATGCTACGCGTCTGGTATTTGTAAACGGTCAGTTCTCTGCCGAGCAGTCCACTGCACTGCCTGCCGGCGTGGTACGTTTTGCCGATGCCAATGCCGATCAGCGGCTGCTGATCGAGCAGAAACTGGGCACAGTGGTAGACGCGGAGCGGCACCTGTTCGCAGCGCTCAGTAATGCCTGGGCTAATGACGGCATTCTGATACATGTGGCCCGCGGACAATCGCTGGCCAAACCCGTATATCTGCTGAATGTTTCAACGCCCGAAGCCGAACCAGCGGTCAGCAACCAGCGGGTTCTGATTATTCTGGAAGATGGCAGCCACGCAGAAGTCATTGAGCATTATGTATCGGCCGATAGTGAGCAGAATGGCTTCGTCAACAGTCTGACCGAGGTAGTGGTGGGCAACAACGCGAAGATTGAGCATTACCGTGTCAATCTTGAGCAGGAAGACCTTCTTCACGTGGGCGGCGTTCACGTCAATCTACACCGCGACGCGCGTTTTCATGGATTCACGTTGGCTCAGGGTAGTCGATTGAAGCGGATCGATTACCAGGTGAATCACCGGGGCGAAGGCGCGCACCTGGAACTGCATGGGGTATACCTGCCCCGCAACAAGCAGTTGATTGATTACCACACCAACGTGGAGCATTGCGTTCCACATTGCACCACGAACGAGGTGTTCCGCGGCATTATCGGTGACTCCGCCAAAGCGGTGTTCAACGGGCGGATTCACATTCATCCCAAGGCGCAGAAGACCTTGGCTGAGCTCAGCAACAAGAACCTCCTGACATCGCCTACTGCCGAAATCTACACCAAGCCGGAACTTGAGATTTATGCGGATGACGTGCGTTGCGCACACGGAGCGACCATCAGCCAGTTGAACGAAACGTCACTGTTCTATCTGCAAAGTCGTGGAGTAACCAGAGCCGAGGCCATCAGCATGTTGAGCTTTGGTTTTATCAACGAACTGCTAAATCAAGTACCGCAGCAAGCGGTCCAGGATTATCTGCGTCCGCGCTTGACTACCTTGTTTGGCAAGGGCAGCGAGCTGGTAGGGCAGTTGGCTTATGAGTGAGCAGCCTCTGACCGCCCAGTCGGGATTCGATGCGGAACGGGTACGCAAGGACTTTCCTATTCTGCAGCAAGAGGTGAATGGCCATCCGCTTGTCTACCTGGACAATGCGGCAACGACGCAAAAGCCGGAAGCGGTAATCCAGGCAATCGTGGACTATTATCGCCACGACAATAGCAATGTACATCGTGGCGCCCACACGCTGGCGGATCGCGCGACAGAAAAATTTGAAGGTGCGAGGGTCAAGATTGCCTCGCTGATCAACGCGGCACAGGCGCGTCAGGTCATCTGGACCCGCGGGACCTCCGAGAGCATCAATCTGGTCGCGGCGAGTTGGGGACGCAGTCAGCTTCGGCAAGGGGATCGGGTGCTGGTTTCGGCCATGGAGCACCATTCGAATATCGTACCCTGGCAAATGGTCGCGCTGGAAAAAGGGGCTACCGTTGAGGCAGTTCCGGTTGATGCGACCGGAACGATCGATTTGGACGCCTTCGGTGAAATGCTGGATGAAAGGGTAAGGATGGTTGCTTGTGGGCATGTTTCGAATGCGCTGGGCACCATCAATCCCGTCCAGGAAATAGTCAGGATGGCTCACTCTGTGGGCGCTCTGTGTCTTCTTGATGGGGCGCAGGCGATCAGTCATTTCGAAATTGACGTGCAGGCGCTGGATTGTGATTTCTACGTCTTTTCCGCCCACAAGCTGTTCGGGCCTACTGGGCTGGGCGCCTTGTATGGCAAAGCAGATATTCTTGAGGCCATGCCGCCCTATCAGGGGGGCGGCGAGATGATCGAGACAGTCAGCTTTGCCGGCACAACCTATAACCAGTTGCCCTACAAGTTCGAAGCGGGAACACCGGACATAGCGGGTGTTATCGGTTTCGGTGCGGCGGTGGACTATTTGACAAGTCTTGACCGCAAGGGAGCGGCTGAGCATGAGCAGGCATTGCTCGACTATGCCGAGGAACGTGCTCGCGCTACGCCGGGTATAACCCTGATAGGCACTGCGGCGAACAAGACCAGCGTGATGAGTTTCATGGTGGACGGTGCGCATCCGCACGACGTAGGCATGTTGCTCGATCAACAAGGGGTCGCCGTACGTACCGGCAATCATTGCGCGCAGCCGATCATGGACCAGTTCGGTATTCCAGGCACCGTGCGCGCCAGTTTCAGTTTTTACAACACCAAGGCCGATGTCGACAGGTTGTTCGAGGCATTGGCCAAAGCCAGACAGTTTCTTGTCTAGGAAGGAGTTCGCAGCATGAGCGTAGAGTCCTTTGATCCGCAAGCCGTCGCTTCGCGAGCCGCCGAGGCCAGCAGCCAAGTGGTCAGCGTAACGCCGGCCGCCCTGGAGCATTTCCGTCGGCAGTTGGGAAGCCAGTTGGGTAAATCCGTGCGCGTGAGCGTAAAAAAAAGCGGCTGCACCGGCTTTATGTATGTGATCGATATGGTGGAGCAGGGCGATGCCGACGATCTCCATTATCGCCTTGATGATCAGGTCGAGTTGCTTGTCGCGCGGGACAGTTTGTCCGTGTTGACTGGAGCCGAGATTGATCTGGTCAAAGAAGGCATCAACAAGCAAATCAAGTTTATCAACCCCAACGTCAAAGACCAGTGCGGTTGCGGCGAAAGCTTCAGTGTGAATTGAATGGAAAGACGTATGGTAGTCGCACAGGCGGATTGTCCTGCGCGCCGCGTTCCGGATGGCACGCCACTGACAATACCCAAGGACACCTTTGTAACCATCACCCAGTCATTGGGTGGCAACTATACCGTCACCTACCATGGACAGATGGTCAGGGTTGATGGGACGGATGCAGGCAACCTTGGTCTGGAGCCCGAGCTGCTCAGTTTCCCGGAAGCCGAGGACGACCAGATCAAGGAGCATCAAGTCTGGGAAGCGTTGCAGACGGTTTATGATCCTGAGATACCGGTGGACCTGGTCAATCTGGGCCTGATCTATGCGGTAGAAATCGGGCAGGCGGCCAAGCGGGTAGACATTCGCATGACTCTTACAGCACCCGCCTGCGGCATGGGGCCGGTACTGGTGGGAGACGTGGAGTATCGGGTGCGCCGAGTACCCAACGTAGAGACAGTCAACGTCGATCTGGTGTTCGACCCGCCCTGGAGTCGTGAGATGATGAGCGAAGAAGCTCAGCTTGAAACCGGTATGTTTTTCTAAGAGGACGCGCATGAGCCAGTTCGGTACCGACATCACCAGCGACGATATCATCGCCGATTTGTCCTTTTTCGATACTTGGGAAGATCGCTACAAGTACATCATTGATCTGGGCAAGGAGCTTGCGCCATTGTCTGATGCGCAACGTACCGATGAAAATATTGTGCGCGGCTGTCAGAGCCAGGTTTGGCTGGTCAGTCATCGGGACGGCGACAAGCTGTTCTTCGACGCTGATAGCGACGCCTTTATCGTCAAGGGGCTTCTGGCAGTGGTGTTGGCTGCCTACAATGGCAAGACGCCCGACGCGGTCACGGCGTTTGATATTGATGAGTATTTCCAGGAACTGAATCTGCTCAAGCATCTTAGCGTAACCAGGGGCAACGGTTTGCGGGCGATGGTTAAGCGCATCCAGGACACTGCCTCCGTAGCTTGACGGGATCCCAGTTCAGGTTTTGGCTTCAGTGTCTCGAATAGAGACAAACGCCAGTGAAGGCATTATGCTAGCGCCGCGACCCACTACCCGTCTTGTTGACACCACTGACAGCCGGCAGTATGGGTGTAGCTTAATAATAAAAATGGCGAAGGGACTATGCGCAAAATCTGGATAAGGCTGAACAACGATTTTCAGTTATCCATCATAACGCTGGTGGGCGTGTGCTCCCTGGTCGGTATAACTCCGTATGCCTTTTTCCGGCTACTGGAAGGCAACTGGGTTGTCGGTCTGGTGGATACCGTGCTGGTGACCAGTACTGCCCTCGCGGTGGGTTACGCCTGGAAAACCGGAGAAACGGTACGACCGGGGCAACTGCTGGCTTTTATTTATTCGATCGGTACGATCCTGGTTTCAATCAAACTGGGCGTCAACGGGCTGTTCTGGTTTTACACGCTTATCCTCTTCAATTTCTTCGTTGTGTCGCCAGCTCAAAGCATTACCGCCACCCTTACCGCCCTGTTTGTCCTGTGTATTTACGGACTGATGTATCCGGGTGAACTGTTCGAAAGCCACTACCAGCTAACCTCGTTCACGGTGACTTGCCTGATAGCCAGTTTTTTCGCCTTTGTATTTGCCTCGCGTGGGCGCCATCAGCGGCGACAACTCAGCGAGCTGGCGAGAATCGATCCGTTGACGGGTACGGGTAATCGCCGGACCATGGACGACGAGCTGGACCTCGCCTTTGCAGACCATTTTCGCTACGGCGTATCCTACGGGCTTCTGGTGCTTGATCTCGATCATTTCAAGGCCGTGAATGACCGCTATGGCCACAAGGCTGGTGATGCGGTTCTCATCGACTTCGTACGCGTCGTCAATTCGGCGTGTCGACAATCTGATCGCCTGTTTCGTTTGGGTGGCGAAGAATTTGTTCTCCTCATGCCACGGGTTGATGCGCATGGCCTGGGGCAGGCGGCAGAGCATATTACGCAGACCGTAGCGCAGAGGCTGCATAGCCCAGGCGGCGCGGTTACGGTTTCAATAGGTGGTTGTTTGCTGACTACCGCCTACGATAGTTGCGACAGTTGGCTGCAGACTGCGGACGAGGCTCTCTATGAAGCCAAACGCCGTGGCCGCAACATGAGTGTGATTTCCGGGTTGGGAACAAAGGCTGACAATCTGGTGCCAGATAGTATGCGTGGGGCAAACGCCTGCTGATGCAGCGCCCCCACAAGCTCACGACGTCAGCGTCGTGATACGCCAGATCTGGAGGCACAATCTTGAACAGCAAATTCACAGAAAACAAATACTGGACCAAGCTGAGCCGGTTCGCTTTGAAAGCCGGGAGAGAGGTGGTCGAAAAGTCTCTGTGTCTTTACTACGCGGCCCAGCGACCCGAAACGCCAACCTGGGCGAAAACCGCCATGTACGGCGCGTTGGCGTATTTCATTTCTCCAATAGACGCAATTCCCGACTTCCTTCCCTTTCTTGGCTTCACAGACGATTTGACCGTAATGGCCGCAGCCATAGGCATGGTGTCGTTCTATATCAACGATGACGTGAGGCTTAAAGCACGGAACAAGCTGGAAACGTGGTTCGGTGGCCCGAAGAAAGGCCAGACCTACGAAGGTGCGTGGGAATCAAAGGGGTCAGACAAGGGCGCCTGACCCCTGCATTATTCAGGGATAGGCAGTGAATACGTTGGTGTTTTGTTGCTGATCCACGGCTATCACGTGGTAAGCGTCCTGGCGATCCCCGACCTCCATTCCTGGCGACCCGACTGGCATGCCTGGCACCGCGAGCCCTAACAGGTCGGGCCTTTTCTGCATCTTGAGAATATCCGCCGCAGGTACGTGACCCTCAATGAAACGCCCATCAACGACGCCCGTATGGCAAGACGCCAATTCAGCCGGAACACCCAACTCTCGCTTGACGGCCTGCATGTCGTCCTTCTGGTGATCTCTAACAGTAAAACCGTTCTCGGCAAGATGTTCGATCCAGGCGCTACAGCAGCCGCAGTTAGGATCGCGATATACATCAATGACCGTCGAGTCTGCCGCCTGAGTTAACCCAGAAGCTAGCATCAGAGAAAGAATTAATTTTTTCATCAACGTCATACTCCCGAAATTTTGCCAAGAGTACGGCGCCCATAACCGGTAGGCAAGATCAATGCAACGATCCCTTACAAACCTACCGGCGGGCAATAATCCATACCGCGTGAATGATGCCTGGAATATAGCCAAGCAGGGTCAGAAGAATGTTCAACCAGAAAGCACCGCCAATACCTACCTGAAGAAATACGCCCAAAGGGGGCAGCAAAACGGCGCAAATCAAGCGAATAATATCCATGGTCCGGCTCCTTAGCTGAAAAAATCAGGCCGTTCTAGGCCTTGAGTTAGTTCTGTGACTGCGGGCGGTCTTCAATGGTTCCTGCGCTTCGTATGGGGGTTACGCGCTTCCGGTAGCCTGGCCTGGCTATTTGAGGCGCCGTTCGATGCCCATATGCACCAGGATCTTGGCGGAGATTTCTTCTACGGAAAAATGTGTTGAGTTGATATAGGAAATGTTCTCCCGTCGGAAGAGATTTTCCACTTCCCGGACCTCGAACTCGCACTGGGCAAAGCTTGAGTATCGGCTATTCGGACGGCGTTCGTTACGAATGCTGGAGAGTCGCTCCGCATCGATAGTCAGTCCGAACAGCTTCTGCTTATAAGGACGCAGCGATGCCGGCAACTGTAAACGTTCCATGTCGTCTTCGGTCAGCGGATAGTTCGCTGCACGGATCCCGTACTTCAGCGCCATGTAAAGGCAAGAAGGCGTTTTGCCGCAGCGCGATACACCCACCACAATCATATCCGCTTCGTCGTAATGCAGCGTTCTGGCACCGTCATCGTTTTCCATTGCAAAGTGCACCGCATCGATCCGATCTTTATAGTGACCGTTGTGCTGAATCGAATGGGATTTGCCAACGGAGTAAGACGATCCATCGCCCAGTTCTAGCTCAAGTGGGGCGAGAAAGGTCGAAAAGATGTCTATCATGTAGCCGTTGGATCTGGCCAGTTGGTCACGAATCTCGTTGTTGACGACTGTATCGAAAATGATCGGCCTGGCCCCATCCCGCTCGGCAGCCGCATTGATTTGTTGTACCATGTTGTGCGCTTTTTCGATGGTATCTACATAGGGTCGCAACAGTTTGGTGAACTCGATATTCTCGAACTGAGAGAGCAGGCTCTGACCCAGTGTCTCGGCTGTAATGCCTGTGCCATCGGATATAAAAAAAGCGGTGCGTTTCATGCGCGTAGCCTTAAGATGTAGTAATTGGCTGGTACAGCTTTATCGAAACCCTGTCGGGATTCACTCGCGGCATTGTGGCGCATTTGTGACACACAGACCAGATCATCAGCGCTGTGGGCGCCGCTCAATTAACCGATTTACGGAGAGATCACCTTGTTAGAGTATGTAGTGTCTTTCGAGCAACTGGGAGCTGGAGATGTCGAGCGTGTAGGCGGCAAGAATGCCTCACTGGGGGAGATGATCAGTAACCTGGCGAATGCCGGAGTGTCTGTTCCCGGCGGCTTCGCAACCACTGCAGATGCCTATCGTGATTTCCTCGAGCAAAGTGGTCTTAATGATCGCATCCACGCAGCGCTGGATGCCCTTGATATCGAAGATGTCAACGCGCTGGCTCAGACGGGAGCTCAGATCCGCAAGTGGGTGATGGAAGCGGAATTCCCCGAACCATTAAACGCTGCGATCCGTGAAGAGTTTGCCAAGCTGTCAGCGGGCAACGACAACCTCGCCGTCGCAGTGCGCTCTTCTGCTACTGCGGAAGATCTGCCGGATGCTTCCTTCGCCGGGCAGCAGGAAACCTTTCTGAATATTCGCGGCGTCGAAAACGTCATTCGCGCAGCCAAAGAGGTTTTCGCCTCGCTTTTCAACGACCGCGCCATCGCCTACCGGGTTCATCAGGGGTTTGATCACAAACTGGTTGCGTTGTCCGCCGGCGTGCAGCGCATGGTTCGCTCGGAAACCGGGACCGCCGGCGTCATGTTTACGCTCGATACCGAATCAGGCTTTCGCGACGTGGTCTTCATCACCGGTGCCTATGGTTTGGGTGAAACCGTCGTTCAAGGCGCGGTGAATCCGGACGAGTTCTATGTCCACAAGCCTACGCTAGAGGCAGGTCGTCCTGCCATTTTGCGACGTAATCTGGGAAGCAAGGCCATCAAGATGGTCTACGGCGAAGAAGCAACTGCCGGGCGTTCAGTCAAGACCGTTGACGTCGACAAGGCCGAACGCTCGCGCTTCTGTCTTAGCGATGAGGAGGTTGTCAATCTCTCCAAACAAGCTCTGATTATAGAAAAGCATTACCAGCGTCCGATGGATATTGAATGGGCGAAAGACGGTGACGACGGCAAGCTGTATATCGTTCAGGCCCGTCCCGAAACGGTGAAGAGTCGGGCCAGTGGCAATGTGATGGAGCGCTACCTGCTGAAGGAAACCGGCAAGGTTCTGGTTGAAGGTCGCGCGATAGGCCAGCGTATCGGCTCGGGCCCGGTCAAGATTATCGAGCATGTCTCCCAGATGGACAAGGTAATGCCGGGCGACGTACTGGTTTCCGACATGACTGATCCCGATTGGGAACCGATCATGAAGCGGGCGAGCGCCATCGTGACCAATCGAGGCGGGCGAACCTGCCATGCGGCCATTATTGCGCGGGAGCTGGGTATTCCCGCGGTGGTGGGTTGCGGCAATGCCACCTCGGAACTCAGGGATGGCCAAGAGGTTACTGTTTCCTGCGCAGAGGGCGATACGGGTCTCATTTATGCGGGCCAGCTGTCGTTTGACATTCGCACCAACAGCGTCGATGCCATGCCGCCATTAGCGTTCAAGATCATGATGAACGTGGGCAACCCTGACCGCGCATTTGATTTCGCCAACCTGCCAAACGAAGGGGTCGGCCTGGCGCGGCTGGAATTCATCATCAATCGGATGATTGGCGTGCACCCCAAGGCGCTACTGAATTTCGACAGCCTGCCGGCGGACGTCAAGGACAGTGTCGAGAAGCGGATTGCCGGTTATCCCGATCCGGTCGGCTTTTATATCGACAAACTGGTTGAAGGCGTGAGCACGCTCGCTGCGGCGTTCTGGCCGAAAAAGGTCATCGTGCGTCTGTCCGATTTCAAATCAAACGAATACGCCAACCTTATCGGTGGTCGACTTTATGAGCCGGAAGAAGAAAACCCGATGCTTGGCTTTCGGGGAGCGTCGCGCTACATAAGCGATTCCTTCCGCGATTGTTTCGAGCTTGAATGTCGGGCGATCAAATACGTCCGGGACGTTATGGGGCTAACCAACGTGGAGATCATGGTGCCCTTTGTGCGTACTGTCGGTGAAGCTCAACAGGTGGTCGAGTTGCTTGCTGAGAATGGGCTCAAGCGAGGTGACAATGGGCTGCGGTTGATCATGATGTGTGAGCTACCGGCGAACGCCTTGCTGGCTGAGGAGTTTCTTGAGTATTTCGACGGCTTCTCCATTGGTTCCAATGACCTGACGCAACTGACGCTTGGCCTGGATCGGGACTCTGGAATCATTGCTCATCTGTTCGACGAGCGAAATGCGGCGGTAAAGAAGCTTCTCGCCATGGCCATCTCGGCGTGTATCAAAGCAGACAAATATATCGGAATTTGCGGTCAGGGACCTTCAGACCATCCCGATCTGGCCAGATGGTTGATGGATCAGGGCATTGAGAGCATGTCGCTCAACCCTGATTCCGTTATGGATACGTGGTTCTTTCTGGCGGAACAGAACGCCTGACCTATCCTGCTACGAGGTAAAAAACCATGCATTATGTGACACCTGATCTGTGCGACAAATACCCTGACATATTTGTCGTCGAGCCGATGTTCAGTAATTTCGGCGGCCATGACTCCTTTGGCGGTGAAATTGTTACCGTCAAATGCCATGAAGACAACTCGGTGGTAAAAGAACAGGTCGACCAGGACGGTACCGGCAAGGTGATGGTTGTAGACGGAGGTGGTTCGTTCCGTCGAGCCTTGCTTGGCGATATGCTGGCAGAGAAGGCCGCCAAGAACGGCTGGGAAGGCATCATCGTTTACGGTTGCGTTCGTGATGTCGATGTTCTGATGCAGACTCCCCTCGGTATTCAGGCATTGGCCAGTCATCCCATGAAAACTGACAAGAAAGGCTTGGGCGATCTGAACGTGACGGTCACCTTCGCAGGCGTCACTTTTCGTCCGGGTGAATATGTCTATGCCGACAACAATGGCATCGTTGTTTCCCCGACCGCCTTGGAAATGCCAGAGTAGAATGCCTTACTGATCACGCAGCCGGCACCCATGTGATTTTTCCGGATGATGGTGACATCATCCGCTTGTCGTGCGTCTCTGGTTAGTATTCATTGCACAGAGGTGACTGGCATGGACAATCCTTTCGAGAGCAGACTGCGAAGCCTGATGCATGAGGCAGATGAACAGCGCCCCGATGGCGCGGATGCCCAACGGCTTGATAGAGTGTTGCACAAGGCGCATATCAGGAGCGGCGCCCTGGATGTGGTGACGTTGTTTACCCATTGGGCCTACGTGTTATCGGAATGCAGCCCTAAAGGAAAGCGCGGGCCTTCGGCAGATACATCTGTTGCCCCCAAGACTAGCGAGTAAAACATGGAAATAGAAACCTGGAGTCAGAGCTTCGTTGCTTCCATGACTACCTTGTGGGCAAAGGTTGCGTCCTTTATCCCGGACCTCATAGCCGCTTTGCTGATCGTTATCCTCGGCTTCGTCGTGGCGAAGATCATCGACACGGTCCTCAGCAAGGGATTGGCAAAATTGGGCCTGGATCGGTTGATGGCCGGAGCGGGCGTGTCGAAGCTGTTGGGGCGGGTGGGAATACATGCCCCTGTATCGTCGGTAATCGGCAAGATCGTTTACTGGTTCGTGATCTTGATCTTTGTTGTCTCGGCAGCGGAGACGCTCGGTTTGGCTCGGGTCTCGTCCACGCTCGACGAATTCGCCCTGTACCTTCCGAAAGTATTAGGCGCCGCGCTTATTCTTCTCGCCGGTCTTCTGCTTTCGCATCTGGTGAGCGGCATAGTTCGAGGGGCAGCCGAAGGCATTGGAGTGGATTACGCTAGCGGCCTGGGTCGTTTTGCCCAGGGGCTCCTGGTAATAATCACGGTGTCTCTGGCCATAGGGCAACTGCAGATAGAAACTGCTCTGCTCAACACGGTAATCGCTATCGTCCTCGTGTCGTTTGGCGCTGCGGCCGCGCTAGCGCTTGGCCTTGGTAGCCGGCAAATCGTCAGTCAGATTCTTGCGGGCGTTTATGTCCGGGAGCTTTATCAGGTTGGGGACCGGATCACAGTGGGCGGCGTCCAGGGCGTGATAGATGAAATAGGGACGGTGAAAACGTCTTTGGTCGACGACGAGGGCGCGATCATCTCGATTGCCAACCGCATGCTGCTTGATGAGCGGGTATCGCGATAACGCCAGATGTATACGGACCTGCAGACTCGATGATCATCCGTTTTGACTAATCAGGGCGCCAAGCGCAATCGCTACAATCCTGCTGAGCTTTCAGACGAGGAACTGGCGATAAAGGCCAATAGCGAGTTGTTTCACACTACCTTGGCTTACGAGGAGCTGATGAGGCGGTACCAGCGCACACTTTTTAATGTGTGCGCGCGCTATTTGGGGAACGAAAGGGATGCTGATGATGTCTGTCAGGAAGTAATGCTCAAAGTATTACATGGGCTGAAACAGTTCGAAGGCAAGGCCAAATTCAAAACCTGGCTGTACAGCATCACGTATAACGAATGCATTACTCAGTATCGGAAGGAAAAGCGCAAGAAACGGCTTTTTGATGCACTTAGTCTGGAAGCGCATGAAGAAGCCCAGGAGCCAGAAGGGCTCCCGGCCACTGGTGTTGGGCTTGATCGATGGCTGGTCCACGTAAATCCGGTGGATCGTGAGATTCTTGTTTTGCGGTTCGTTGCAGAGCTGGAGTTTCAGGAAATAGCGGAAATTATGTACATGGGGCTTAGCGCGACCAAAATGAGATATAAGAGGGCCTTGGAAAAGTTGAGAAGGCATATAGACGAGCCTTTTTAGAAGACTTTTGTATGGACAATATTATATTTCTGTTATACTACAGCCTGAGTTTTGCATAGATTTTCGCAAACCTAACGTCCGAATGGATTTAACGGGGATTCAAAGATGAAATTGAAAAACACTGTTGGTATCGTTGTTGGCGCCGCAATTGCCGCCTCTACCATGCCGGTTTTGGCTCAGAGCGCTGGTTCTGTAGAAGCGGAAGCTTTTGCCAAGCGTTACTTCACTGACAGCATCCACGATCTGGAAGACGGCACTCTGGTCGGCGGCAGTCTGGGTTATTTCCTCAACGACAACGTTTCGTTGAATCTGGGTCTTGGTACATACAAGAGCCTCGACAGCGACATCACCGGTGAAGACATCGACGGTCGTCTGGCTACTATCGAAGCTATTCGTCATTTCGGTGAAGGCGCTGTGCGTCCTTACCTTTCCGGCGGCTTTGGTCATCAGGAACTGGATCAGGTCGGTACAGGTACCGAGGACCGCACTACCATGATCATGGCGGGCGCAGGTATCAAGAACTACCTGAGCGAGAACTTCTTCGTCAAAGCTGGCGTGGACGTTATGCACGGTATTGATCACGACAACACCGAGTGGATGGCTGGCGTAGGCCTGGGTCTGAACTTTGGTGGCGCTGCTGCTCCTGTTGCGCAAGCCGCACCGGCGCCTGCTCCGGCACCAGCACCTGCTCCGGCCCCAGAGCCTGAGATGCAGAATGTCCGTGTCGAGCTGGACGTCAAGTTTGAATTCGATCGTTCTGAAATTCAGCCTGAATACCGTCAGGATATCCAGAGCCTGGCTGAGTTCATGCGCACATACCCTGATGTCACTACCAACGTAGCTGGTCACACCGATGCAATCGGTACTGACGCCTACAACAAGGACCTGTCGCAGCGTCGCGCCAGCTCTGTTCGTCAGGCGTTGATTGACGAAGGTGTTGAAGCGTCACGTCTGGATGCAGTCGGTTATGGCGAAGAGCGTCCTATCGCTGATAACGAAACTGAAGAAGGCCGTGCGATGAACCGTCGCGTAGAAGCCGACGTAGAAGCTACCGTCCCAGTTCAGTAACAGCGGGCTCGGTCAAAAAAACCCGGTCTCAGGACCGGGTTTTTTATGTCTATTGGTCCAGTTGGTTTACGCCTGGAAAACGCAGACGGAAATCATCAGGCATCAGAGCGACCTGGGACGTGGTGAAGTCATAAAACACGAAGCCGGATTTGGCCAGCGCTACCAGATCGCCACCCAGGGCTTTGGTAATGCGGAAAATGATATCGCCACCATATTTATTCAGGTCCATGAGCCCAACCTCGAATATGAGAGGGTCACGGGCAAATGCTTCCTTTTTGTAGGTAGTCGCCAGATCGGTAACGATAATGCCCGTATCGTTGGCACTCACTTCCTCTATGCCAAACTGATAAAGAAACCGTGCCCGGGCCTCGGAAATCATTGAAATCATCGAATCGTTGGCCAGGTGTCTACCGGCGTTGATATCGGTGATTCTGACGGTGAGCTGGGTGGTGAAATAGAATTGGTCTTCAGGAAAATCGAGTTTCAGGCGGGCCATACGTTGAACCTTGTTGCGGCGGGAATTACCTCAGGCACGGATAGTGAGCGCACCAGGGCAGGGCGTGATAAAGGCAGCGCGCATTGTACTCGACTAACTTGCCATGCAACAGCTGGAAACGGGCTTAAAAAAAGGCCATCCGAAGATGGCCTTTCTCGACACCCGGGCTAAGCCCGATGAACGCAGTATTTAGAACTGGTTCATGGTGTTGTCTTTGCCGCCAGCCTTCAGAGCAGCTTCGCCAGCGAAGTACTCTTTATGGTTGTCGCCAAGATCGGAACCAGCCATGTTCTGGTGCTTGACGCAGGCAATACCCTGGCGGATTTCCTGACGCTGAACACCTTTGACGTAGGCCAGCATGCCCTGATCTGCAAAATAACCTTTTGCCAGGTTGTCGGTAGACAGCGCAGCAGTGTGGTAAGTCGGCAATGTGATCAGGTGGTGGAAGATACCAGCTTCGCGGGCAGCGTCTGCCTGGAAGGTGCGGATCTTCTCGTCAGCCAACTGAGCCAGCTCGGTTTCATCATAATCAACGCTCATCAGCTTCGCGCGATCATAGGAAGAAACGTCCTTGCCTTCTGTCTGCATGGCATCGAATACCTGCTGACGGAAGTTCAGGGTCCAGTTGAAGGATGGGCTGTTGTTGTAAACCAGCTTGGCGTTCGGGACTACTTCACGGATCTTGTTGACCATCTCGGCAATCTGGCCAACGTGCGGCTTCTCGGTCTCGATCCACAGCAGGTCGGCGCCGTGCTGCAGGCTGGTGATACAGTCGAGAACTACACGGTCGATGCCGGTGTCCTTGCGGAACTGGAACAGGCCAGAAGCCAGACGGGCAGGCTTCAGCAGCTTGCCGTTTGCCTTGATCACAACATCGCCGTTCTGGATGTCGGAGGCGTTGTCGATGTAATCGCCGTCAAGGAAGCTGTTGTACAGGTCGCCCAGATCACCAGGCTCGTTGGTAACAGCAATCGCCTTGGTCAGACCTGCGCCCAGGGAGTCGGTACGTGCAACGATAACACCATCATCCACGCCCATTTCCAGGAACGCGTAACGCACAGCGTTGATCTTGGCGAGGAAGTCGGAATGAGGAACGGTTACTTTACCGTCCTGGTGGCCGCACTGCTTTTCGTCGGAAACCTGGTTTTCGATCTGGATGCAGCAAGCACCGGCTTCGATCATCTTCTTGGCTAGCAGGTAGGTGGCTTCAGGGTTACCAAAACCGGCATCGATATCGGCAATGATCGGCACAACGTGAGTTTCATAGTTGTCGATCTTGGCCTGAAGTTCGGCTTCCTTGGACTTGTCACCGGCGCTGCGCGCAGCATCCAGATCAGTGAACAGCAAATCCAGTTCACGGGCGTCAGCCTGACGCAGGAAGGTGTACAGCTCTTCGATCAGTGCAGCAACGGAAGTCTTCTCGTGCATGGACTGGTCAGGCAGAGGACCGAACTCGGAACGCAGTGCAGCAACCATCCAGCCGGACAGGTACAGATAGCGCTTGTTGGTGGTTTTCAGGTGCTTCTTGATGGAAATCAGCTTCTGCTGACCGATGAAGCCGTGCCAGCAGCCCAGGGACTGGGTATAGGCGTTAGTGTCGGCGTCGTACTCGGCCATGTCTTTGCGCATGATGGCGGCGGTGTACTTCGCGATATCCAGACCGGTCTTGAAACGGTTCTGAGCACGCATGCGTGCTACGGATTCCGGGTTGATAGCGCTCCAGGCGCTACC
Source organism: Halopseudomonas xinjiangensis (assembly GCA_011050525.1). GTDB lineage: Bacteria > Pseudomonadota > Gammaproteobacteria > Pseudomonadales > Pseudomonadaceae > Halopseudomonas > Halopseudomonas xinjiangensis_A. The sequence goes on along the minus strand of DRFO01000012.1, from coordinate 119,034 downwards.
GGCTGTTTCTCTCAGCGCGGCAACGGCTTTGATATCGTTTTGATAAGCTGACATGGTCAATCCTTCAAAGTTTGCGTTTGGTTCTGCACGATTTGTCGACCTGAACCCATTAACCATGGGTGTCTTTACGCAGCGTGTGCAAGGCGATGAAGTTGGAAAGGAAAGAAGCAAACCAGGAGAGGAGGGGGCTGTGACGAACAGTGTGGATGACGTGTCTTCCCATAACTCAAGCGCAAGCTCGGTCGGGCAGATGATCTGTCATTCATTCTGATACGTTTAAATCGCTTCCCCGTCCCTCAGGACAACTTCGTTCCAGTCGCAACCTCGTCGAAATGCCTTGTGGGCTGTTAAGACACAAATCGATCCTTTGGTATCGGAGCCGATTCGGAACCCTTTTAAGGGCTCTGGCTAGCGGGAGCGACGCAATAATGCGACTTGCTGAACAATAAGTCAATGTGCATGTAGTGATTTATTGAAAACACTACATCACCGAACCAGCCCCTCATTCGAGACGATCGACCTTCAGTCGAATGCTGTTCTGATCCTGGCTGCGGGTACTAATCCGCCGCCCTATATCCCGATCTTGAGCAGCCGCGGTGTCGTCCAAGGCACCAATCGTTACCCATTCACCCAGTCGAGCGGTCACTACGGTGTCAGTGCGTTGAATGTTGATAAGCCGGCTGTCGGATTGATTGATGCTATCGTTGTTTGCACTCAGGGTGATGGTAGCCATATCGCCGTTGATGCGCACGGTCGCGTAAAACCCCTGAGTCACATCGCGGTATTGAACGTCACGGATTACCTGACCGTATGCATCCGTCGAGGTAGTAGTGATCGGCACGCTCTGTCCACTCTGTATCAACACGGGATAGCCTTCATTAGCCGTCACCTGTCTGACGCCATCGGTTGCGCCACGGGTTGCGCGGCGGATGATCCGGGTCTGATTGCCGCTCCGTGGATCGCCAATGATGACATCAACCGGGCCCTGGCTCAGGCGGCCATCGACGCTGTAGCCCTGATCACTGTCAACGGAGTTGCCGCTGTTAGCGATGCTGATTCGCAGCTTGGCTGGTTGCTCGTCCAGGGTTGCTATAAGGGATCGGATCTCTTCCAGACGTTCAGGCTCGGCCCGGATGATGAGTTGGTTGCCATAGCCGGAAACCCGTTCTTCACCCTGCAACATCGGCTCGACGACGGGTATAAGGGTTTCCGCCATGCTGTAGCCCAGAGAGATCACTTCGGTAGTGGGTGCAGCCGACAGCGGCGCCGTCATCACTACGCTCGTCAGCCACACCGCGAATAGCCTCATGGATCCTTTCACAGTTGAAATCTCCTTAACTCGGTGTCAGTTCGGCTGCTCGCCCACAAGTCGTCAAAGGTGCCGCGCCAGCGTTTCACCTGGTCAGGGCTGTTGAACCGGGTGAACCCCTTGCGTAGCGGCGACCGGGGCAGCAGCAATATGCCGCTGTTGTCCACTAGCATATAAGCTTCCGGGCCACGGGGCAGGTCAGGGTGTTGACAACGTATTTCACAGAAACTGGGGAAGCGGTGCATTAGCCGACCCAGGCTGTGACCAACAAGAAAATCCTTGCTGGCTTCATGAAGCAGTACGCGAATTCTGATCTTGCGATGGGCGGCTATCAGCTGTTCACAGCAATCGATGAAATCCCTGCGATTGAACAACCAGGTGGCCTGGTCCGCTGCATAAATGGTCAGCTCTCGTCTGGCTTGCAGCGCTATGTCGCTGGCCAGCTGCACGGCGTTGTGTTCATCCACCTCGAGCAACTCGCGGTGATCGCCAAGCTTATAGTCCAACGAACCTTGGTAGCTGGGTTCAGGACCCGAATCGGGATTGCTGATGGTGAATCGGCCTGGAGAGATGAAGTCGATTGGCGGCAACTCGGTTTGGGCGGCCGCCTCGTTCGCCTGCCATATCATGGTGCGGTGGGGGATGCCCGCCTCAAGGTACTCCTCGGAGTCGACCGCAAAGCCCAACCGACTATAGAACTCCACCGCCTGGGTCTGGGCGGAGAGGACGAGTTCGCGCATGCCTTGCTCTACAGCCTGATCCATAACGTAACGCATCAACCGCTGGCCAAGGCCTTTGCCTCGCCATCGGACCAGGATAGCTACCCGGCCGATATGACCATCTGGCAAAAGGCGGGCGGTGCCTATCGGCGAGGCTCCAGCCAACATGAGAAAGTGCGTCGAGGTCGCATCATCGGCATCCCATTCCAGTTCGGCAGGTACCAACTGCTCGTCGATAAAGACATTCCTGCGAATATCCCGTAGCGCCTCAGTGGGCAGCCAGTCAACAACGCGAATATGTATGTCATTCATCATCTCCCTCCAACAGGAGGTCCCCCTTGCCGAGCAATTGCTCCAGCAACGTCCAGGCTTCCTCGTCAAGCTTCCACTTCAACAGTTGTTCAGGATCAAGATAATCCTCATTGCAGACTAGTTGAACCAGGGCCAGCAGGGAAGCGGGCAGCAGGCAGTGCTCACCGCTGGCGAATAACATCAGGTCTGTACCGGACTCGAGTCGATAGGCGAGGCGAGCGCTTGGATTGCGTACCAGACCGTAGCCGTTGGCCAGCGCCTGTTCCAGCTCACTGGTTTCGTGGTTTTGCTCCTGGATCATTTCAGGGTAGCGCGGCTCGGTCATGTATCGACCGAACCAGGTAGCGAGCGCGGTCTTGTCTTCGGCCAGTTGCCGAACGATCAGTTGAAGACGTTCGACGGTAGCATCATCAATCGCAGCAGGATCAATAGCGGCCTGCATGCCGGCATCCCCATACCGCGCCTGATCGTTAAGGTATTGGCCCAGAAAATCGGTGTAATGCACCAGTATTTCCTGATGGCTGGGGGCCCGGAACCCGATCGAATAGGTCATGCATTCCTCTTCCGCCACGCCGTAATGTGCCAGGCCGGGCGGTATGTACAACATATCGCCAGGTTCGAGCACCCATTCTTCCTCCTGCTCGAAACCCGCGAGAATACGCAGATCGGGGTTGTCCAGCATGGGGCTGTCGGCATCACAGCGTTGACCAATCTTCCAGCGTCGTCGCCCCTGACCCTGTAGCAGAAACACGTCATAATTATCGAAGTGCGGCCCAACGCTTCCGCCTGGTGCGGCGTAGCTAATCATCACATCGTCAAGCCGCCAGCTTGGGATGAAGCTGAACGCCTTCATCAGGTCGCCCACCTCAGGCACGAATTGATCCACAGCCTGGACCAGCAGCGTCCAGGAGCTTTCCGGCAGCGCTTTGAAATCGTCTTCAGTGAAAGGACCGCGGCGCAACTCCCAGGGGTGCGCTCCGTGTTCAAGCACAATCCTCGACTCGATTTCTTCCTCGAGAGCGAGGCCGGCCAGCTCGTCCGGCGTCAGCGGATTGTCGAACTCAGGAAATGCCTGGCGGATCAGCAGTGGCTTTCTTTGCCAATAGTCACGCAGGAAAACCTCAGCGGTCAGGCCGCCAAGCAGCGAATCGGAAGCGGGAGGGGACATATCGTTTTCCTCTGGTGAATTGAAAACGCCCGGTATTATCCGGGCGCCAGGTCTGACAAGGGAGGGCGTCAGACGCGGCGAGCTTGTGCCGCCGCATTGCCGATATAATTCGCGGGCGTCAATGCCTGCAGTTCCTGCTTGGCTTCGGCCGGAATCTCGAGGTTGGCTACAAATTCCTGCAATGCTGCTGGCGTAATCCCCTTGCCGCGAGTAAGTTCTTTCAGCTTTTCATAGGCATCGGGCACTGCGTAGCGGCGCATTACCGTTTGAATTGGCTCTGCCAAAACTTCCCAGCAATTGTCTAGATCATCAGCGATGCGCTGGGCATTCAGCTCCAACTTACTGATTCCCTTGAGGGTGGACTCATAGGCTATAACGCTATGGGCGAAACCCACCCCCAGATTGCGCAGAACAGTGGAGTCAGTCAGGTCACGCTGCCAACGGGAAATCGGCAGCTTGCTGGCCAGATGCTGAAGAATCGCGTTTGCAATCCCGAGGTTACCCTCAGAGTTCTCGAAGTCGATCGGATTGACCTTGTGCGGCATGGTCGACGAGCCAATTTCACCGGCAATGGTCTTCTGCTTGAAATAACCGAGCGAAATATAACCCCAGATGTCCCGGTCGAAATCAATGAGAATAGTGTTGAAACGTGCGACCGCGTCATACATCTCGGCAATATAGTCGTGCGGTTCTATCTGGGTTGTATAGGGATTGAAGGTCAAGCCCAGGGTCTGCTCTATAAACGCTTGGGCATTAGCTTCCCAGTCGATATCCGGGTAGGCGGATAGGTGCGCATTATAATTGCCCACTGCGCCGTTGATCTTGCCGAGAAGTGGCACAGCCGCAACCTGCGCGATCTGGCGCTCGAGGCGGTGAACAACGTTGGCCAGTTCCTTGCCCAGGGTGGTAGGCGAAGCGGGCTGGCCATGGGTACGCGATAACATTGGCACGTCTGCATGCTGCTTTGCGAGTCCACGGATATCATCCGCAATGCGACGCATCAGTGGCAGCAGCACATCGTCCCGCCCGCTACGCAGCATGAGCGCGTGGGACAAGTTGTTGATGTCTTCAGATGTGCAAGCGAAGTGAATGAATTCATTGATTTTCCGCAGCTCAGGAAGACCGGCTACCTGCTCCTTGAGTAGGTACTCCACCGCTTTCACGTCGTGATTGGTGGTGCGCTCAATCTCCTTGATGCGCTCGGCGTGGGCCAGTTGAAAATCGTCGACCAATTTGTCTAGCAGCTCATTTGCCTGCTCGGAAAAGGGTCCGACTTCCGGCACTCCGGGATGTGCGGCCAGACATTGGAGCCAGCGAACTTCCACCTGAACGCGGAAACGGATCAGACCATACTCGCTGAAGATGCTGCGAAGGCTGGCGGTTTTGCTGCCGTAACGGCCATCAACCGGTGAAACGGCGGTCAGAGAGGAAAGTTGCATAAGAGTTCTCGTCAAAAGGTCTGGCGGAAAAGGGGCAAATCATACACCAGAATCAGCGCTCTTGGCCCGCTTGCCGGGCATCGAGATGCTGATCAGCGTTGACATAAAGATCAGACCGGCACCCAGCCAGGAAGACAGAACCGGTACCTCATCCCAAAGTATCCATGCAAAAAATCCGGAGAAGATGATCGCCAGGTAGCTTAGCGGACCTATTTTTCCAGGAGGAGCCAAGGCGTAGGCTCTGGACATCACCAACTGGCTGGTGGTGGCTACCATTCCTATCAAGACAAGCAGTGTTAGCTGTTCGGTAGTCAGCGGCTGCCAGGCCCACAGCAACGGAATCGCCGAGAGCAAAGCGGAAAAAGTCGAAAAGTAAAAGACGATTCGGCTGGCTGGCTCGCTGTTACTCATCGCTCGGATGGACACAAAAGCGCAGGCCGCGAGCAGGCTGGCTGCGATACCGGCGAGGCTCTGGGGATCGAAAATCGCGCCGCTGGGTTTTGCTACAAGCAGCACGCCAGCAAAGCCCAGCAACACCATGAACATCATCCGTGGCGTGAGGGATTCGCGCAGCCACCACCAGGCCAGCAGCGGAGTAAAGACCGGCGCTGCGTAGGTAAAGACCATCGCATCAGCCAGCGGCAAATGCGCAATCGCGTAGAAAAAACAGTACATGGCCCCAAGGCCGTAAAAGGTCCGTAGAAAATGGTTGCCCAGACGCTGGGTTCGAAATGGACCGAAACCCCTGAAAAGAATCATTGGTAGAAAGAAAAATATCCCCACCACATTCCGGAAAAAGACCACGGTCTCATTGTTGACCCCCACGGAAACCTCGCGGATCAAGACGCCCATGATTGCAAACAACAGCGCAGAAATGGCTAACAGGATCGCGCCTTGGCGCGGCTGATCAAGCCTGATCAGTTCAACCATGCAACAGGTTACGAGTGGCGCCGAGCAACTTGCCTCGAGCAATCAGCAGCTGCCATCTATGCCCGCCCAGTTGGCGCCACAGGCGAGCTGAACGGATACCGGAAAGCAGCAACGCGCGAATCTGATTGGCCGTATCCGGCTGCTGCAGATAGCGCATGTCGCCATGGACCTGAATACGCATGCGCAGTGTACTGAGTGTGTCCTGATAGGTGCTGCCGAGTCCGGCCATTACATTGTTATGCAGTAGCCCGAAGTGCTCGATCTGATTGCTTACCTGGTCCAGCCGCTGCCCCAGTACTTGCAGCATGTCGTCGCGCTTGGCCAATTGGCGTTCGAGCGCAAGGATATTCATGACGTACCGCAGTGCTTCCCGCTTCAAGCCGGCCATGTCGCGTTCCAGCATTGCTTCAAGTGACTGGATGCCATGGCGGATCTGATGATGGGATCCTCCATAGATTTCAATCACATCGTCAGGGGAGCGCTCGAATATGCTTTTGACAAGGCAGGCTACCGGTCCTTCGCTGTACTGGCCCGTGCGAGCAAGCTTGTCGACCTGCAATGCCGCTTCAAAAATCCCGCCCAGCGCTATTACCTGCTCCTCGGTCGGGGTCATGCGGCATCCTCGGCGAAGGCGGGGACGGCCAGCTCAATCACACCGCCGCCTAGACAGACCTCATCCTGATAGAGCACAACCGACTGTCCCGGTGTTACCGCACGTTGTGGCTGCTCGAAACGAATGACATAGCGGTCTCCGATCCTGTCCAGAACACAGGCCTGATCAGCCTGTCGATATCTTACCTTGGCGGTGAGCTGCATCGGGAAAACCTCAGGAATTGGGTTTATCCAGAACAGTTCGGAGCATTCCAGCGCACCGGCAAACAGCCATGGATGGGCATTGCCCTGACCGACCACCAACACGTTACGCTCAAGGTCCTTGCGCAATACATACCATGGTTCGTCGCCAGCACCTTGCATGCCACCAATGCCCAAGCCCTGACGCTGACCGATCGTGTGGTACATCAGACCGTGATGTCGGCCTATAACCTGTCCGGCCGTGGTTTCTATATCGCCTGGCTGAGCTGGTAGATATTGCTTGAGAAAATCACTGAATCGCCTTTCCCCGATAAAGCATATTCCGGTTGAATCCTTTTTGCGTGCAGTGGCCAACTGATACTTCTCGGCAATGCGCCGAACCTCGGGTTTTTCCAGCTCGCCTACGGGAAACAGCGTCCGTGACAGCTGCTCTCCATTGACCGCATGCAGGAAATAACTCTGGTCCTTGTTGCTATCCAGCCCACGGAGTAGGGAAGTGCGTCCATCGGCATCGGCGCGACGCACATAGTGGCCTGTCGCTATCAAATCGGCTCCAAGCATCAGAGCATAGTCCAGAAAAGCTTTGAATTTGATTTCTCGATTGCAGAGGATGTCCGGATTGGGCGTGCGGCCGGCCTTGTATTCGGCAAGAAAATGCTCAAAAACGTTATCCCAGTATTCGGCGGCGAAATTAGCCGTATGCAGCTTGATGCCCAGCTTGTCGGATACCGCTTGCGCGTCAGCCAGATCATCCTTGGCAGTGCAGTAGTCGGTCCCGTCGTCCTCGTCCCAGTTCTTCATGAACAGTCCCTCGACCCGGTACCCCTGTTCCAACAGGAGCGCAGCGGAAACAGACGAGTCAACCCCCCCGGACATCCCGACGATCACGCTTGTCTGGCTGGGCGGCTTTTCAAATGGGGCTGTCATATCAACGTATCAGATCCAGTGGGTAGTGGGGTTTATGCAGATAATCCAGAATACATTCAAGTACGAGATAACTACGCAGATCGACTCTGGAGACCTGCAATTGTTCCAGCGTCATCCATCGCGCGCCGAGGATACCGTCGTCCAGCGGAAGGTCCGGGTGATGCTCCAAAGCGCGGCCGGCAAAACAGGTGCGCTGATAAGTGACGCCATTATCCGCCTTGAGCAGGTAGATACCTACGACGGACGTAATGTCCACTGTCCACGCCGTTTCCTCCAGCACTTCACGTCGGGCGGCCTGGATTAGACTTTCGTCTGCTTCCAGATGTCCCGCGGGCTGATTTAAAACGGTACGGCCATCTCGGCGCTCCTCCACCATGAGAAAGCGACCTTGATCTTCAACAATGGTAGCCACTGTGACATGTGGTAGAAAACGCATAGGAGGCTCCCGTCAAGGCGACATAGAGTAGCCTATTCCTGCGGCAGGGTGAACCAGCGCCACCGCGGAGCTGACAGGAGTGGATTTGCCGACAAAAAACGCTAGGATGCTAAAAGATGTTTTTGTAGTGCTCAATGTAGTGTTACTACATTTGCAAACTGTCGTTCCGCTGTCTGTCCTTGAAGATGGTGCTTGCAGTGAGGCCGGCGAGGCTGGAGCCTAAAAATGCGTGACAATTTGTAGGAAAACTACAACAATACGGCCACCAATACCGTAATCATGATGCGGGGTTATCGCTCTGCATCAACCTGACAACGACAACACAACGGAGTCAAAAATGGGATACCAAAAGATCCAGGTGCCGGCTAGCGGCGACAAAATTACCGTGAACGCTGACCTTTCGCTCAATGTGCCAGACAATCCGGTTATTCCTTATATTGAAGGGGATGGTATCGGCGTCGATATTTCACCCGTCATGATCAAAGTAGTCGATGCTGCGATTGAGAAGGCATACGGCGGCAAGCGCAAGATTTCCTGGATGGAAGTATTCGCTGGCGAGAAAGCCACCCAGGTTTACGACCAGGACACCTGGCTGCCTGAAGAAACGCTGCACGCGGTTAAAGATTACGTTGTGTCTATCAAGGGCCCGCTAACCACGCCCGTGGGTGGCGGCATTCGTTCTTTGAACGTAGCGCTGCGCCAGCAGCTCGATCTCTATGTTTGCCAGCGTCCGGTCCGGTGGTTTACCGGTGTGCCTAGCCCAGTGAAAAAGCCGGGCGATGTCGACATGGTTATCTTTCGCGAGAATTCTGAAGACATCTATGCGGGTGTTGAATTCAAGGCGGGCTCGCCAGAGGCCAAGAAAATCCTCAAGTTCCTGGCTGACGAAATGGGCGTTACCAAGATTCGTTTTACCGACATGTGCGGTATCGGTATCAAGCCGGTGTCCCAGGAAGGTACCAAACGTCTGGTACAAAAGGCTCTGCAGTATGCAGTGGACAATGATCGCGAGTCCGTGACCATCGTTCACAAAGGCAACATCATGAAATTCACCGAAGGTGCGTTCAAGGAGTGGGGCTACGAAGTCGCACGGGATGAATTCAATGCCGAGCTGCTCGATGGCGGCCCGTGGATGCAGTTCAAGAATCCCAAAACCGGCCGAAACATTGTGGTGAAGGATGTGATCGCCGATGCAATGCTTCAGCAGATACTGCTACGCCCGGCCGACTACGATGTCATCGCCACTCTGAACCTTAACGGTGATTACCTTTCTGACGCGTTGGCGGCGGAGGTTGGTGGTATTGGTATCGCGCCGGGCGCGAACCTGTCTGATTCGATCGCCATGTTCGAAGCCACCCACGGCACAGCACCGAAGTACGCAGGTCAGGACAAGGTCAACCCTGGGTCATTGATTCTCTCCGCAGAAATGATGCTGCGACACATGGGCTGGACTGAGGCGGCCGACCTCATTATCAAGGGCACCGAAGGCGCAATTGCCAACAAGACGGTGACCTATGATTTTGAACGTCTGATGGATGGTGCACAGTTGCGCAAATGCTCGGAGTTTGGCGACGACCTGATCGCCAGCATGAACTGATTGCGGCAGGCAACACCATAACAGAGCCGGCGTCGCGCCGGCTTTGTTATGTCAGGATTGCCGCTGATGAATCAAGTAACGCGATCAGTGCTGCGCTAGTTCTGCTTCCCGCTGGCTTGTTACTGCCGTGTCTGGCTCAGCTACCGACTGGATGTTTATGGCATGCAGGCCCTTTGGCCCCTGGATGATATCGAACTGCACAGGTTGGCCGGCCTTGAGCGTCCTGTAACCATCCATCTGTATTGCCGAGTAGTGAGCAAACAGATCTTCGCTGCGCCCGTCCGCTACCACAAATCCGTAACCCTTGGCGTTGTTGAACCATTTGACCTTACCATTCTCCATACCACATCCTCTCGTCACCCAGTCGGGGCGGTTAGTCTGAATCGCGATGCATGTCGATTTAAAATACGTGACCACTGTGACACGCTCATTTACACTTTTTAACATTGAATCACAGTAAGTCAAGTTAGCCTCTGGCAAGCTGTCTACCAGTACACATTCTGTACCGGGCTCACCCACCCCCAGCAACAGCGATGCATGACATGTTTTCGATGACAAAAATTTTACCGATTTCAAATCAACAGCCCGACGAGCCAGGGCGTGATGAAGATCATGGCCTTGCTGTAGAAACCAGCAAGCCGGAACTCAAACCGCCGGCGCGTTACAAGGTGGTGATGCTGAACGATGACTTCACGCCAATGGATTTTGTCGTGGAGGTGCTGGAAAGTTTTTTTACCCTGAACCGTGAAGCGGCGACGCAGGTGATGTTGAAGGTCCATACTGAAGGCAGAGCTGTGTGTGGTGTCTATACTCGGGATATAGCCGAAACCAAGGCAGCACAGGTAAATGATTATGCGAGGGAATGCCAGCACCCGTTGATGTGTCAAATCGAGCGGGAAGCGTAACAGAGCGGCTACGGTCGCATGACGAGGTGGCAACATGCTCAATAGAGATCTCGAGATCACCCTGAACCTGGCATTCAAGGAAGCCCGTAACAAGCGTCACGAATTCATGACGGTAGAGCATTTGCTTTTGGCTCTTCTCGATAACCAGGCCGCGGTTGCAGTAATGCGGGCATGTGGTGCCGATATGGAGCGCCTGCGTCGGGAACTGACCGAGTTCATTGATTCCACGACGCCCTTGATACCCAAACAGGATCTGGAACGGGAAACGCAGCCGACGCTGGGTTTCCAGCGTGTATTGCAGCGGGCTGTGTTCCATGTGCAAAGTTCGGGCAAGGGTGAAGTCAGTGGCGCGAACGTTCTGGTCGCCATTTTCAGCGAGCAGGAGAGCCAGGCGGTCTTCTTCCTGAAGCAGCAGCAGATTGCGCGAATCGATATCGTCAACTATATCTCCCACGGCATTTCCAAGGTGGCTGGCGACGCCGAGCAGATACAGCCTGACCAGGAGAGCATGGACGATGAGGGTGGTGAGGCTGCTACGGCCAACAATCCACTCGAAACCTACGCTAGCAATCTCAACGAACAGGCCAGACTGGGCCGTATCGATCCGCTGGTAGGCCGGGCTTCCGAAGTTGAGCGAGTGGCTCAGATCCTCGTGCGGCGGCGCAAGAATAATCCGTTGTTGGTGGGCGAGGCCGGTGTGGGTAAAACCGCCATTGCAGAAGGGCTGGCGAAGCGCATCGTGGACGGCGAAGTGCCGGATATTCTCTCCGACGCGGTAGTGTATTCGCTGGATCTGGGGGCATTGCTGGCTGGCACAAAATACCGCGGTGACTTTGAAAAGCGGTTCAAAGCACTTCTAAAGGCCCTTAAGAAGCGCCCTCAAGCCATTCTTTTTATTGATGAAATCCATACAATTATCGGAGCGGGCGCAGCCTCCGGCGGAGTGATGGATGCGTCCAATCTGCTCAAGCCGATGTTATCTTCTGGCGAGATACGTTGCATCGGCTCGACTACGTTTCAGGAGTTTCGCGGTATTTTTGAAAAGGATCGCGCTCTGGCACGACGTTTTCAAAAGGTCGACGTCGTCGAACCGTCGATCGCCGATACAATCCAGATTCTCAAGGGCTTGAAGAGCCGCTTCGAGGATCACCACGGCATCCGCTACACGGACGAGGCGTTGCGCGCTGCTGCCGAACTGGCTGCGCGCTATATCAATGATCGGCATATGCCCGACAAGGCCATCGACGTGATTGACGAGGCGGGCGCTTATCAGCGTCTCAAGCCCGCCGACCAGCGGCCAGAGTGCATTGACGTGGCTGAAGTCGAAGCCATTGTTGCCAAGATTGCGCGGATTCCGCCCAAGCATGTTTCGTCTACCGACAAAGAACTGCTGCAGAATCTTGATCGCGATTTGAAGCTGGTGGTGTTTGGTCAGGACAAGGCGATCGAGTCGCTGTCGACGGCTATCAAGTTGTCGCGCGCCGGGCTGAAATCAGCAGACAAGCCGGTAGGGTCGTTCCTGTTCTCCGGCCCGACCGGCGTGGGCAAGACTGAAGTCACCCGTCAGTTGGCGAAAAGTCTGGGTGTCGAGCTGTTGCGCTTCGATATGTCGGAATACATGGAGCGCCATACCGTGTCACGACTCATCGGCGCGCCTCCCGGCTATGTCGGATTTGACCAGGGAGGTTTGCTGACGGAAGCCATTACCAAGAGCCCTCACTGCGTGTTGCTACTTGATGAAATCGAGAAGGCGCATCCCGAAGTGTTCAATCTTCTGCTTCAGGTCATGGACCATGGCACGCTGACCGACAACAATGGCCGCAAAGCCGATTTCCGGAACGTCATCATCGTGCTGACGACCAATGCCGGTGCTGAATCGATGTCCAGGGCCTCGATTGGCTTTACCCATCAGGACCACACCACGGACGCCTCGGAAGTGATCAAGAAGACCTTCACTCCAGAGTTCCGTAACCGGCTGGATACCATTATCCAGTTCGGTCGTCTGAGCCATGACAGCATCAAGTTTGTCGTCGACAAGTTCCTGACGGAGTTGCAGGCACAGCTGGAAGACAAGCACGTGATGATTGAAGTGGACGAGGAGGCTCGCGACTGGCTGGCCGAGCACGGCTACGACCCGTTGATGGGCGCTCGCCCAATGGCTCGCCTGATTCAAGACAAGATCAAGCGCCCTCTGGCTGAGCAGATACTGTTCGGGGAGTTGTCAGAACATGGCGGCACGGTGCATGTCAGCCTGCGCGACGGAGAGCTGGTGCTGGATGTGCTTGAGGAGGAAATGGCCTAGTTCCGGATCCCCACGGAAGGGGGCGGAGCGATTTAACAAAACGGGGCTGATTAATCAGCCCCGTTTTTTTATTACAGATCGAATTTTGCCCAAACCGGGGCATGATCCGAGGGCTTCTCCATTCCGCGTACGTCATGGTCGATGCCCGTTGCGACGCAGTGCCCTATAAGCCCACGGCTCGCCATGACCAGATCAATACGCAAGCCGCGTTTGGGATTGTCTTCAAAACCACGACTGCGATAATCAAACCAGCTGAACTGATCGTTGACTGCGGGGTTTTGCTGTCTGAAGGTATCGATTAGGCCCCAGTTTTTCAATTTTGCAAGCCATTCGCGCTCCTCCGGTAAAAAGCTGCATTTACCTGTACGTAACCAGCGCTTGGCATTGACCTCGCCAATACCTATGTCGCAGTCCTCAGGGGAGATGTTCAGGTCGCCCATTACCACCAGTTTCTGGTCAGGCGTGAACTCAAGCTCAAGGTGTTCCTGCAGATCGGCATAAAAGCGAGTCTTGGCGGGGAACTTGACCGGATGGTCGCGGCTCTCACCTTGTGGGAAGTATCCGTTGAACACGGTCAGGGAGGAGCCATTCGCACAGGCGAGGGCGGCGGATATCATTCTGCGCTGGGACTCCTCACCATCATTGGGCAAACCCTTTTTTACCCATAAGGGTTCGTCGCGAGTCAGCAGAGCAACGCCGTAGTGTCCCTTCTGCCCATGGAAAAAAACATGGTACCCAAGGGACTCCATCTCAGCCAAAGGAAACATGGGATCGTCAACCTTGGTTTCCTGTAGTCCAATAACGTCAGGTGCATGACGCTCGATAATCTCTTTGAGTTGATGAGGTCTTGCCCTTAATCCATTGATATTGAAAGAGACTACTTTCATTGATTGTCCTTGTTTAATACGGCACGCGAGCTGTTCGTCGAGACGAGTTGGCTCGCAGCGTCTGTAAGCAGATGTATATTTGGTCGGGTCCGACCGAAGCGCCATGTTAGCATTCTCATTGCCATTTATAGCTGGAAAAGAACCTATGGCCGGACCATTACTTCTGATATGCCTGTTTTTTCTTACAACGGCAGTTCAGGCCGAGCTGGTGGTCAACGTAGACCCCGCCAACAGAAGAGTCAAAAGCAATATCGAAGCGTTTATCGGCCCTGTGACCGCCGAAAGCCGTCGGGATATGTGGCGCCTGGCCCGTCACAGCATCGATCAGGCCGAAACAGCTGCCCAGGCGGTGGGCTACTACGACGTGGATATCAAGCCTGACGTCACCGGAACCGATTCGGAACCGAACCTGGTTCTAAACGTTACGCTAGGCGAGCCAGTGCGCTGGCGAAACATAGACATAGACATAACTGGTGCTGGCGAGGACGCCAGGTTCTTCAAGTTGCCTGAGAGCGACAAGCTCAAACCGGGCGCGGTGCTTAGCCACGATGTGTACGAGAGCGTTAAATCGTTGATTACCAATCAGGCGCTTCGCTACGGCTACTTCTCTGGCGAATTCACCGAACAACAACTTTTGGTCGACGTTGACGAAAATGTTGCGGATATCAAGCTGTCGTATAACACCGGCGAGCGATTTCGTCTTGGCGAGGTGATTTTCTCGGATACACCTTTTTCCGAGAATCTTCTGCAGCGTATGGTCACCTTCGAGACAGGGGTGCCGTACGACTCCGATCTACTGGCAAGTCTGAACCGTGATCTGCTGGCCACTGGTTACTTCGAAAACGTGTTAGTCCTTGCGCCAGCTGAGCAGGCGGCCGATGGCGTAATACCGGTCATGGCCAACCTGAATGCCCGCAGTCCGCACTCGCTAGGCTTTGGAGGCGGGTACTCGACAGACGTAGGGGCCAGGGTACGCGTCAACTGGACCCAGCACTGGCTCAACGAACATGGCCATAGCCGGGGGGCGGACATGGAACTGTCAATGCCCAGGCAAATGGTCAGCGCTTACTACCAGATTCCCCTTACGCCGCCTCAAACCAGCAATTTCAGATTTTTTGCCGGGCTGCAGAAGGAAGATATCGAAGATGTGGAAAGCCTCAACCTCAGCATAGGCGGCTTGTATACCAAGCTTTTTGCTAACGGCTGGGAACGCGGCATCGGCCTGCGGGTAGAGGAGGAGCGATTTACTCTGGGTAACGACTCGGGAAGCAGTACGCTGCTGATCCCAAGCATTGCCTTCAACCGCACTGTCAGTGATGGAGGTCTCGATCCTGCCAAAGGCTACAGCCTGCAATTCGATGTGCAGGGTGCCAAGGAGGGGCTGATATCCGAATTTGATTTTCTAAGGGTCACCGCTTCTGCCAATGGCTTGTACACCCTGTGGGATAACCATCGCTTTCTCTCCCGCGCAAGCGTTGGCACCACGGTGGTGGACGATTTCAGCCAGATGCCTCCCTCCCTGCGATTTTTTGCTGGCGGCGACCAGAGCGTGCGAGGCTATGACTTCCGCGGGCTATCACCTACCGACGAAACCGGCGATCTGATTGGGGCCAAGCATCTGGTGGCTGGTAGCCTCGAATATCAATACGAATTCATCGAAGACTGGCGCAGCGCCGTGTTCGTCGATCACGGTAACGCCATCAACTCCTTCTCCGATCCTTTGGAAACCAGTCTGGGAGTAGGGGTGCGTTGGGTATCGCCGATTGGCCCGGTCCGTCTGGATCTTGCCAAATCGATTACTGATCCGGATGAGGGTTTCCGTATCCACTTTGCGCTGGGGCCTGAATTTTGATTTGGTTCGTGACCAAAATTTTCTTGCGCGGGCTGTTGATTCTGGCAGGTCTGATTGCGCTTTTATGTCTGCTGCTTGCGAGTGAAAGCGTAAACCGCTGGATTTTCGAGCGTGCTATGGGCGTCGAACCAAGGCTGGAACTGGTGCTCAACTCAGGTCATCTCTGGCGCGGATGGAATTTCGAGCGGATAGCCTGGCAGGATCAAGCGCTCCAGGTTGTTGTCGACGATGTCGACCTATCCTGGAGTCCGGGCTGCCTGAGTGCCGGAAAGTTGTGCATCAATCACCTGGATATCGCGGAGATCAGGGTAAATGTATTGCCGGCTGAAGAAGAGCCGCCAACGGAACGACAGCCCATCGTACTGCCAGACCTCGACCTTCCGCTCGATATTCAGCTGGAGCGATTGCAAATAGGTAGCGTCTGGCTGGACGACGACGCTCCGCTGTTGACCCGTGTCCTCCTGTCGGCCGATGTGATCGACAACCAACTGGTAATCAATGAGTTTACTGGCATCGGCCCGGACGTCGACTGGAGTCTGGACGGGAGAGTGCAGTTATTTGGCGAATGGCCTTTGCAAATCCGATCCGATATCACTCTGCCCGCAGTAAACGAACGCGAACTGAATGTTGGTCTGGAGCTGGGCGGCACTGCGGCGGAAATGACAGTGCAAGCCCGCACCAGCGGCTATATCGATGGCAGGTTGGATGCGTCAGTGGAGCCCCTCGATCCCTCTCTGCCCCTTCGCCTGGAATGGCAAAGCGAGCCTTTTCTGGCGCTGTCGACCCTGCCCGAAACACTGACGCTTGAAGCTTTTACCTTAATATTGCGCGGTAATCTGGACCAGGGTTACGCATTACAGGCCGATGGTAGTCTGCCCGGGGAGGGCGGCGAGATAGATCTATCACTCGCCGCACTGATTCGAGAGACGGGACTATCGGATCTTGACCTCAAGTTACTGGTGAAAGATGAGCCGGAACGCTACCTGGCGCTTACTGGCGGAGCCGCTTGGGGCGAAGAGCTGGCTGCGAACGTTCAGTTGGATCTGCAGCGTTTTCCCTGGCAATGGCTGTATCCACAGGACCTCGGCGAGATCGAGCTGGAACAACTGCAGGTGGAAGCGACATTGCAGGGAATGGATTTCACTAGTGATATCGATGGCACGATCTCCGGCATCGCCGGGCAGCGGGTCACTATCGACATGGCGGTAGCGGGAAATCCCGAGTCGATAACTATAGCGCCGCTCATGCTCGAAACCGAAGCGGGCCGAGCCAGTGGTGAGGTGATGCTGGCACTGGACGAGGGCGTTGAATGGGACGTTCAGCTTCTGCTGGAACAGCTTGATCCAGGCATCTTTGTAGCCGATCTGCCGGGCGACCTGAACGGACCGATTACCAGCACCGGGAGCCTGCTTGACGGTGAGTTGCAACTGGCCGCCAATTGGGACGTCGAAGGTACCCTGCGTGAACGCCCCCTGGAGCTGTCCGGCGCGCTTGCCAAACAAGCGCAAGCCTGGGAGTTCAGCAATCTGCAACTGCGACAGGGTGCCAACCGCATAAGTGGGGATGGTGAGTGGGGCGAGCAAATAGCCGCAGATCTGGCCATTCAGCTCACCGATCTGGAAACGCTCTGGCCTGGGTTAACTGGACAACTGGTGGGCAAGGTGACAGCTGGCGGGAACGCCCAAGCGCCCGCCATCACCGCCAATCTGCAGGGCGAGCGAATCGGTTATGAAGAAATGGGGCTGGACAGCCTTGATGTTCAGGGGCGGGTGGAACTAACCGATACCCTGCCCGGAAATCTCACCGTATCTGCTTCCAGACTGCGCAGCGGTGAAACCTACTTCGGCAATCTTATGCTGGAAATTGACGGGGATCGCGATGCACACAACCTCCTTGTCGATCTGCAGAACGGTATCGTGGAGTTGAGTACTCGGCTGAGCGGCAGCTTGAATGACGAGCGCTGGCTGGGACAACTCACAGATGGACAAGTGACTAGCCAGGACATGACCTGGCGACTGGTGGAATCGGCCAGCATTGCCTATCGCTTGCCTACCGGGGCGCTCAGCCTGGGCGAGCACTGCTGGACCCATGAGGGCGGGCGTCTGTGCTTCAACGGCGATCAACAGCTTATGCCCGACAGACAGCTGGCCCTAACGCTGGAAGACTTCCCATTGACCTCCCTTGAAAATTTTCTGCCCGAGGACTTTGCCTGGGCAGGCACGCTGGATGCCGATGTGAGTTTTGCTCAACCCGAAGGTAGCAAGCCCACCGCCGAAATCACTGTCAGCAGCCTGGACGGCATTCTCAGCGTTAGCAGCCCGGAACAGACCCTGGAGTTTCCCTATAGCCGACTGGAGCTGAACAGCCAGTTGACACCGGACGAGGCGCGCAATCGCTTGATTCTGGCCGGCGAGACACTTGGCGAGCTGGAAATCCAAGCGGATGTCGCCGATCCGACGGGTGAGCAATCTCTGAGCGGTCAATACCGGCTGGATGGCTTTCAGCTCGACTTCATACGTCCGTTCCTTCCCGGTGTTGAGGTGGTGCAGGGCGAGCTTAACGGCAACGGACTCTTGTCAGGCGTCCTGACAGATCCGCAGATTGAAGGCGTCGTCGCGCTGCAGAATGGTCAGATAAGCGGGCCGGAATTGCCCGTGAGTTTCGACCAGCTAGGCGTCACGGTGGCGATAGAAGGGCAGAGTGCCGACATTCAGGGCGACTGGCGCAGCGGTGAGGATGGGCAGGGCAGCCTGAGTGGGGCGATTACCTGGGCTCCCGAGCTGGATATATCCCTGGCGCTTCAGGGCCGGTCGCTGCCGGTGACCGTCCCGCCCTATGCCAACCTGCTGGTCAGTCCTGATCTGACGGTCTCGATGGTTGATAATCAGCTTCGGATTCGTGGAGAACTGGCCATCCCGGAGGGCGACATCACTGTCAGGGAGCTGCCGGAGCAGGCGGTTAAAGTGTCTCCCGATGTGGTTATCGTCGGAGACCAGGAAGAAGCCGAAGAGGAGGCTATGCCCCTTGACGTGTCGGCCCGCGTTACCCTGCTTATTGGCGACCAACTGCGGTTTTCAGGATTTGGTTTGACTGGCCGGCTGAGTGGACAGATGGAGGTCAGAGAAGACATGACCGCCAGCGGCGACTTGAATATTCTGGACGGGCGTTTCCGTCGTTTTGGCCAGCGTTTGAGCCTGCGCCAGGCGCAGATTCTGTTTGCCGGCCCGATCAGCCAGCCGTTCCTCAATATCGAGGCAGTTCGTCGAGTGGATGAGGTGCTTGCGGGTCTGCGATTGACCGGTCGAGCTGAAAGCCCCCAGTCAGAGGTTTTTTCCGAGCCGGCGATGCCGCAGGAACAGGCGCTTTCCTACCTGGTCCTTGGGCGGCCGCTGGGCGGCGACGGTGGCGACAACAACATGGTCGGGCAGGCGGCCCTGGCGCTGGGCATGGCCGGCAGCGGCCCATTGGCGCAAAACATCGCAGGCCGCCTTGGCATTGAAGATTTCCAACTCGAAACCGAAGGGTCGGGCGCCGGCACCCAAGTCGTAGCGGCAGGCTACCTCACCGATAAGCTGAGTCTCAGGTACGGTGTAGGCGTGTTCGAACCTGCCAGCCAGGTAGGATTGCGCTATGATCTGACCCGAAGGCTCTATCTGGAAGCCGTAAGCGGATTTGCCAGTTCACTGGACTTCTTCTACCGTATTGATTTCTAAATTGCCGTGCATGGCGTCCGGCCATCGCGGCGGCTTTTATACTGCGCTATCCCGCGCAGCCAACAACCGAGGTGTTTCTAATGTCCAGCGTCACTCTTAAAGGCAATCCAATCAGCATTGGTGGCACGTTTCCTTCAACTGGCGATAAGGCTCCCGCTTTCAGCCTGGTTGCCAAGGATCTGTCTGATGCCACATTGTCCAGCTTCAGTGGCAAGCGAAAGGTCCTCAACATCTTCCCAAGCGTTGATACACCGACCTGCGCCACCTCGGTACGGACCTTCAACAGCAAGGCCAACTCCCTCGACAACACGGTAGTGCTGTGCATTTCTGCCGATCTGCCATTTGCTCAGGCGCGTTTTTGTGGCTCGGAAGGGCTGGAAAATGTGGTGAATCTATCCACGCTGCGTGGCAATGAATTCCTCCGCGATTACGGTGTAGCCATTGAAAATGGACCCCTGGCTGGCTTGACCGCTCGGGCAGTCGTCGTACTGGATGAGCAGGACAAGGTGCTGCATAGCGAACTGGTTTCTGAAATTGGCAGCGAGCCGGATTACGACAAGGCTCTACAAAGCCTGTCCTGATCGTTTCCTCTATGCCTCGGATACCGCATACCGAACAGCTGGATTTTCCGCCGATTGGCTCCCTGTCCGCCTTGGGCGATGGGCAGTCTATGGCGTTGGTTGCGCCAGATGGCACGGTAGAATGGTTTTGTCCGGGGCGCTTTGATGCGCCGCCTGTATTCTGGACCTTGCTGGATCGCAACAAGGGTGGACAGCTACGCATCGCGCCTAGGGATGGGGGCGTAGCCCAGGTGCGTTACCTGGACGACACGGCCGTGGCCGAGTACCTCTGGGAAACTGCGACCGGTACAGTTCGCGCGGCGCTCTGCATGGAATGGCCGGCTCCAGCCGGGTCACAGCGGCTGCTCTGGTCGTTTGAAGTGCTCAACGGTAGTCAGGTTATTACTGTCGACTATCTCCCTAGGCCGGATTTCGGTTGTTCAAACGACGAGGTCGTTTCTTCTGCAAGCGGTCTGGCAATAAGAACTGGCTCACAGGTAATCCGCTTTCAAGGCGATTGCTCGCTTGGCGCAACCTCAATTGGCTGGACAGGATCAGTTGCCCTGAGCGCCGGGCAGAAAGCGATGTTCGCCCTTGCAGTTGATCAAGAGGGCGGGGCGGTTTCGGCGGTTCCTTCAGGGCCTGAGATAGCCAGTAAAATCGACGCGACCGCAGATACATGGCGCACATGGTGTGCAACCTTGAAGGGCCCTGCGAACTATCGTTCGGTTCTGGTACGCAGCGCCATTACACTCAAGATGCTTATCTATGCGCCCACCGGAGCCGTAGTGGCAGCGGCCACCAGTTCTCTGCCGGAGGAGCTTGGCGGAGAGCGCAACTGGGACTACCGCTACACCTGGTTTCGTGATGCGGGGCTGACCCTGGATGCCTTGTTTGATCTGGGCTATCAGGACGAAGCCCATCGCTGGGCCGAGTGGATGCAACGGGTGATTGACCGCCACGGACTACCACTCAATGTTCTGTACACCATAGATGGCCTACGGCTGCCGAAGGAGCGAACCATCGAGGGCGTTTCCGGTTACCGCAATTCGCGTCCGGTTCGCGTGGGAAACGCGGCTGACCGCCAGTTTCAGCTGGATATCTATGGTGAGTTGCTCGAGTGCGTCTATATCTGTGACAGCATGTCAGATGATGCTATGCTCAAACACTGGTCACATCTGCGTGCCGTGGCAGACTTCATCGCCCGTCATTGGCGCAAACCGGACCGCGGCATATGGGAGGTTCGCAGCGAGCCACAGCAGTACGTGCATTCAAAGGTCATGGCCTGGGCGGGGATGCAGCGGGCATTGTGGTTGCTTGAACGCCATGGGCTTGAGGGCGATGCAGCGCTCTGGCGGCGGGAAAGTGATGCACTGCGTAGCGAAGTGTTGGCCAACGGATTGAGCCAGGATGGCCGCTACTTCGTCAGAAGCTATGGAGGAGACGATATGGACGCCAGTCTGCTGCTACTGGCGCGCACCGGATTTATCGACGGGCATGATGAGTTGTTTCGGAATACCGTCAACAGGGTTCGTGAACGCTTGCAAGTAGGCGAACACGGCATGATTCGCCGTTATCTTCCAGATCAATCGGACGGCCTGAGGGGTATTGAGGGTGCGTTTGTCATATGCAGTTTCTGGCTGGTTCAGGCGCTGGTGTCGTGTGGGCAACGCCAGGAGGCTGTGGAGCTGTTCGAGCAGTTGTACGAGCTGCGAGGCGACACCGGTCTCTATGCAGAGGAAATGAGCGTGGACGGCTCCACGCAGCTCGGAAACTTTCCCCAGGCATTCTCCCACGTTGGCGTTATCAACGCCGTGCTTGCGTTGTATGGCGATTCGTCCGGCACTGAAGCTAGCCCGCTATCACGGCGATCACCCAGCCCGACATGAAGGCTGTCACTACTACGGCTGTGATGAGCAGCTTTCGTGCTGTTTCCGAGCTCATCCCGACCGCTTTGTCGCGGGCTCTGTCAGTGAATCGGCCGGAGGTTCGGTGCATTGATTTAACAGGTTCGAATAGATTGTCTTCTCGCTCCGGGTCATCATCCTCATCCGTCAATTGCCCGCCCCAGGCCTGCCTGGCCATCATCCGGTCCAGCAGTCCTGGCATCACCATGTTACCCACGATGGCTTGAAAGGACGCGCGCCCCAGCCAGATTTCCCGTGGTCCATCAATGACCGCCCTGAGAATGGCGCGGGCTGCTACTTCAGGCGTATGAATTGGCGGTACTGGCTGGGGTCGTTTGCCCATGTGGTTGCGAACCCAATCGAACTGCGGTGTGTTATGGGCGGGAAGCTGCACCATGGACAAGCGTACTTTACTTTTCTGATGGATCAATTCGCAGCGCAGTGCATCAGTGAAGCCGCGCGCCGCAAACTTGGCGGCGCAGTAGGGCGACTGTAGCGGTATGGCCCGGTAGGAGAGGGCAGAGCCAACCTGCACGATGGAGCCTCGATCACGAGGGGCCATTCGCCGCAGGGCAGCCTGTGTGCAATGAACGACGCCAAGATAAGTGACGTCGGTTACGCGTCGAAACTCAGCAGCGCTCAGCTCAGATACCGTGCCGAATACCGTGACCATGGCCGCGTTGATCCAGACATCGATTGGCCCGAGCTCGGCTTCAATGCGGTCAGCAGCGTGTTCGACCGCTTCTGCATCCGACACATCGACAGAGATAGCCAGCACCTTTATTCCCAGACTTTCCAGCTCTGCCTGGGCGTCATCGAGACCCTGTTGACCACGTGCGATCAATGCAACCTGATATCCAGCCCGTCCCAAAGCAACAGCCGACGCCCGGCCTACACCCGCGGTGCTTCCGGTAACCACCGCAGTCAGTTTCTGATCAACCATTGCACCATCCTGTAAGGTTCAGCGTAAAAGCTGGTTCCAGCCAGCGTAGCGGTGACGTATCGGCCCACGTGGCAAGCTCAGGCCGATCACCAACAGACCCACAATCATGCTGGCGACGTCAGCGGTAATCGCGCCGCCAGAGAGTAGCCATGGCGCCACGAGAAGCCAGAGACCGATCGGAATGTTGAGCATTCTCAGGGGTCGCGCCACTTCAGCCATGGCCAGAACCGAGACGGTAATGAGCAGGGAGCCCATGAGGTGATCACTGTTGGCCATCGAGCCGGTGGTATCGAATATCAGACGAGTGCACATCAACCACAGGCCGAGAAGGGTGATCGCGACCAATGTCCACGGCAGATTGACCCCGCGCAGTCCTTTCAAGGCCATACCTGAAAGGGCTCCCTCGAACTCGGGAGTGTCGTCCTGTCGACTGCCTTCCATTGCATCACCTGTGAAAAAGGTACGCCAGAAAGGTTTGCCCCTTCGATTTGCATTCTTGAGAAACTGGCCCATTGCAACAAGTTCATCCAAGGCATAGGGCATCATTATCAGCATCGCCAATGCTTGCAACAGACAAAGCGTGCACCAGGTGCCGATGAAAATCGGCTGGGCAATGATGAAGAAAATACTTACCGCACCGAGCGGTACGACCACAACACCGAAAGCGGCCACCATCCAGGGCATCGTGCGCCAGCGCCGAGCATCACCCATAACCGCCATCAGCAGCTCGACCATATAGGCCATGACGCCAATCCCTGCATCGGATACTGGCCAGGCCCGCGACATTTCGGAGGTTATGATTGTTTCCGTACCGTTAGGGGCGTCGAAAAACGGATCCCAGGCGGAGTCGGTATGTCCCAATTGATAGGCCGCCAGGTAGCGTGCCAGCACGATGCCCAGCACCGCGAGTATGGCAATCGGCAAACGTTGCAACCAGGTCGAAGGGTTATAATCCCAACCAGGCGGGACAGAGGCTTTCTGCATCATTCCGGCCATGCTCATGCCGGGCATCATGGGTACCAGGACAGAGAAGGTGATGACCAATCCGCCAATCAACAAAGCATTGCCGTAACTGGCTGGCGACGGCGTCCAGAACACCAATGGAGCGAACATCAGCCAGAGGCCCATCGCCGAATTGGCCCATTGGGACCAACTGATGCGCTTGAGCGACAGGACGGCAAACAAGACAATCAGCGCACCGGCGATGACGTCATTCCAGACCATCAGCAGCGCCCGAAACGAGACCTCAGGCAAATCGCGTTCCGCAGCGAGACGTGCCAGATCCAGATCGGATACTGAAAGGTTGGTGTAGCCGAAAATGAAAGGAGAACTGATAAGCCAGCAGCCCAGCAGCATATTCGCGAAATGACACCACAGCGTTGCAGTCCGGCGCCGTTCCATCATCTGCATGTGGTCGTCCATGCCCATGTCGGTATCCATTCCCGCCTTGCGCATGTATTCGCCCTGATGTTCCATGGACCAGCTCCGCGTCGGTTTGAGTATGCTGCTAGTTACTTGAACCGACAGGGAACCACTCGTGGAGTTCCTATTTGAATGAGCGTTCCAAAGGGTAGGAATTCAGTCGACAGCTGAACAATGATGCAAAGGTGGCCATAGGGCTTCCCTGCGCAGCTACTTATAACTTCGTATAATCTATATTATGTTAAATTGCCTATCAGGAATGACGAGCTGACTTTTCAGGCTCGCTTGATCTCGGTACTCAGCGTATGCCGCTCCCCTGGCTCGAGAATGCGCGCATCCGGACCTGCGTTCGCCGCTTCGACGCAAACCATCGTGCGGTAGCCGTCAGCTGGAAACTGCGACAGCGTCTTGCTCTTGTCTATCCAGGGATTCCACACCACTACCGATTCACTGCCGTCCCTGGCTATAACGATGAAATTTCCGGAGCTGTCGTGTAATTGTATGGACGATTGGTGATCATAATAGATGCGATCCACTTCACCTTCGAAGGTCACGGCACCCTGCTGGGTATTGTCGGGAATCCCCGTTACCTGATCGACGAACGAACTGCCTTCCAGCCCCCAAAGCTGCACGTCGCTAATGTCCTTCACCGGCAAATAACTATGCAGTGCCTGACTTAGCACCTGAGGCTTGTCGCCGGTATTGACGGTGGTAAGGCATACAATGAGGCTTTGGCCAAGAACGAACTCTACCTCGAGGCTCC
This sequence comes from Halopseudomonas xinjiangensis, assembly GCA_011050525.1. Lineage (GTDB taxonomy): Bacteria > Pseudomonadota > Gammaproteobacteria > Pseudomonadales > Pseudomonadaceae > Halopseudomonas > Halopseudomonas xinjiangensis_A. The sequence continues at coordinate 94,130 of DRFO01000012.1, read as the reverse complement.
AGCTTTCAGCCGGTAGCCGTCGCGTTACTTCGGTTTGGGGCAGCTCCAGCACCACACGGAGCTGATGTTGCGTGCTTACCGTTCGCTTGAGAATCCACGGGCTGGTCCTGGCAATCCCGTGAGCCGGCCCGTCGCGCTCGCCGGCAAACCACGGCCAGCAAATCGGAATGCCGCCGCGCAAGGGTCTGCCTGGTACCTCCGGATCACTGGGGCTCATCCACAATAACGGCTGCTGGCCTGTGGGAACGCAGGAAACTATATGCGCGCCCTCCAAAGCGATTCGAGCGGTTACGGCAGGATGCGTTATTTCCAGGAATTCGCGTCCATGGATGTTACGAATGAATTGTATGCTTTCGAGCTCGGGTCGATCTTCATTCGTGGTCATGTTTGATCCCTCAAATGCCTGGTGCGAATGGGACGCACCGCTAGTGTAAAGCGTTCCGCACTGAAACCCATCCCAGGCTAGCGCGGCCTCTCCGGTGCTTACTGATAATGCTTACAGCACTCGACAATCCTCAAGGCCATATCGCTGTCATGGCAGTTATCAGCGATGTCGCTGAGGGAAACCACTCCAACAAAATCCTTTTCCTCAGGGTTATCCAGCACCACCAGACGCTGAAGCTGCTGCGCGCGCATCTCTTGCAGCACTGTGTTGACGTTGTCATCTTCAAAACAATAACGGATCTCGCTGGTCATGATGGTGCTTATCTTGTCGTCTGGATTCTTGCCATTAGCCAGCGCCCTAAGCGCCATGTCTCGATCGGTAATTACACCAACCAGTTGCTCACCGTCGGCTATGGGAACAAAGCCGCTGTCCTGTTCCTGCATGCGCGTGGCTACCTCACGGATGGACGCGTCAGCGCTGGAGAATTCTGGCCTGGACGTCATCAGCTCTTTAATCTGCATGTCAGATCCCCTGCTTGCCTGCGCTTGGATGGAACGGCTTTCGTCTCTATTCGAGACCCGTCTGAAAATGGAAAGTTGCAAAGCGAAGCCGCGGATTCCGCTGGACAACCCGTAATCGGACCGGCGACGTAACGCCAAAGTACCTGAAGGCTGGCGAAGCATCATCCTGGTACCACCCTGTTTATCGATATGGCACTATTGCGGCGCGAAACGGTCACCACATAAACCAGTCGCCAGGGGAGCTTGTTCAGCAAACAGGCTGAAACAGCTGAGAATCAAGCAGGACTGCCCTGCCCAAACCCTGGAACCTGATCCGGTTAGTACCGGCGGAGGAAGCGCGACATGCTTTTCACAACGGTTGCAGCGCTGAGTGCGGCGTTGCTTTTTTTTGTATGGCTTGGCCTGCGAGCGCGGTTGGTAAACGGCGGGCTTGATGACTATGTTACCGCCAGAAACTCTCAAAGCGCGCAAACGCTGGGAATGTCTTTTCTGGCCTCAGGAATGGGCGGCTGGATCCTTTTTGCGCCTCCCGAAGTGGGCGCTCTGGTAGGTCCTGTAGCGCTGGCAGGCTATGCGGTAGGTGCCGCCCTGCCCTTCATCGTTTTTGCCTTTTGCGGGCCCGCCATCCGGCGCCTGCTCCCGGAGGGCCGCAGTATCGGGGAGTTTGCACAAGCCTGTTACGGCACGGGCGTTCGTCGCTGGGTTTCAGTCATATCGCTGCTTTACATGCTGTGCTTTCTAACAGCGGAGCTCACCGCAATCGGCGCCATTACCGTCATCCTGTCTGATCTGAATGGCAACATCGTTGTCGTAGCAGTGGCGGTTACCACGCTCGTTTATACCGCTTGGGGCGGACTGCGAGCCAGCCTCATGACCGACCGCTGGCAGGCCTGGCTGCTTATCGCGTTGCTGGCCCTGGTAACCTTTGTGGCTCTGAAGCGCCTGCCGGAAACCACTTCTACCAATGCCCTGCCCTCCATCTCACTGGCTAGCTCATTGAGTGTTGCGCTTACTCTGGTAATTGCGGTTACCGCGGCGAACGTTTTCCATCAGGGATACTGGCAGCGTATCTGGTCTGCGCAGGACAGTTCCGCGCTAGGTCGTGGGGCGCTTCTTGGTGGCATCATCACGGTCGTCGTTGTGGCAGTAGTAGGTGGCCTGGGCATGGCAGCGATCATGATTGGAGTAGACACCGGCACCCCGCCTATTCCCTTCTTCGCGCTTCTACGCGACGCGCCTGGCTGGCTGGCAATTCCTGCCCTGGTGCTGGCTATTACGCTGGTCGCGTCGTCGGTCGACACCCTGCAGAACGCTATTGCATCGCTGACAGTCACCGAGAAACGCGGCATTACCTTGAACCAGGCCCGATGGATTACCGTGGCGCTGATGGCTCCGGTGGTGCTGATTGCCATGCAAGGTATATCGGTCCTCAGGTTATTTCTGATAGCCGACCTGCTCTGCGCCACCGCTGTGGTGCCTGTTTTGCTGGGGCTCTGGTCAAGAATGACGACATCCGCCGCGGTATGGGGAGGTGCCGCGGGGTTGCTGGGCGCGGTAGCGCCGGGGTGGTTCGCCTCGGGGAGTTTTTCTGCAGGAGTGCTGGGGGCCAGCTTTCCCGGCGCCATTCCGACTCTGGCGCCGTTTGCTGGAGCATTGATCGCATCGACTCTTGTAAGCGTAGCGGTGGCCTTGATCAGCTCAGGGCAAAACAGACAGAAAAACTGATAATAGCCACATAAGGTTCGTTGATACCTCATGTGGCCATCGGGGCGAGAGTCAGGCGCTCGGTTCGATGCGAAAGCCCACCTTCAATACCACTTGAAAATGCGCGACCTGACCATTCTCGACATGGCCGCGTGTTTCCTGAACCTCAAACCACTCGACGTTCTTCACCGTTTTGCTGCACTGCGCAATGGCGGTTCGAATGGCATCGTCGATACTGGTCGTGGACGAACCGACAATTTCAACGCGCTTGTATACATGATCTGACATAGGTATCTCCGCTTCTTGGTGTGTCTCCAAGATATGGCAAAGGATGCCGATGTTAGTTCAACCCGTCATGTCGCCTGGCTGGATCAAATCTTCAGCACCCTAGCCTGGTTTTTTGGATTCTGACCCACGTTCGCCTGGATGCGCAGCGATCCCTGATGCAAGTCGACGGCGCCCATGTTCCAAAGCCTGCAACAAATGCCAGGTCTGACATATAGATCGACTGGTACCTCCCATCTGCATTACGGATTTGCTCATGCTGCACCTCTGCTGATTGATCGCTATGCCAGAAGTATTGTTTGGCAAAAGCTGTATGTCAATGAGAACTATTAGCATTAACTAGAGGCGTAAAACAACATTCGTTTGCAAATCCCAGACGCAACCCTATAATTGAACGCAAATCGCTATCATTAACGTCTAGCACGTTTACAGGGAGCTACACCATGGCAGTTCGTTTTCAACTCAAATCGCTGGCACTGGCGATCTCTACTACCGCTTTGCTTGCTGCATGCGATAAGCAGGAAGAAACGCCGCCTACTCCACAGGTAGAAGAGACCTCTGCAGTAACAGAAGGCACGGCAGCTCCCGCCGCCGAGCCGGTGGCTGACAACCGCGCAGAGGTGGTCGAAAACTATGCCAACCTGGCCTTCGCTACCTATGAAGACGCATTGATCACTGCCAGAAAGCTCGATGAAGCCGCTGACGCCCTGATCGCCAATCCGACCGATGAAACCCTTGCTGCAGCCAAGGAAGCCTGGCTGCAGGCACGTGTTGCCTATCAGCAGTCCGAGGTTTTTCGCTTCGGCAACCCGATCGTCGACGACTGGGAAGGCCAACTGAACGCGTGGCCTCTGGATGAAGGCATGATCGACTACGTCGCCGGTGGTGAATACGAGCACGAGCTGGGCAATGAAGGCGCCAACGCGAACATCATTGCCAGCCAGGAAATCAACGTCGGGGGGCAGACGCTGGATGTGAGCACCCTGACACCTGAATTGCTTGCCGATTTGAACGAAGTGGGTGGTTCCGAAGCAAACGTCGCTACTGGTTATCACGCAATCGAGTTTCTGCTATGGGGCCAGGATCTGAACGGTTTTGAGCCAGGCAGCGGCAATCGTCCAGTTACTGACTACAAGCAGGGCGAGGATTGCACCAACGGCAACTGCGACCGTCGCGGTTCTTACCTCGACGCCGTCACCGACCTGCTGGTTAATGATCTGCAGTGGATGGTGACGCAGTGGGATGCTGGTCAGGACGGCAACTACCGCGCAGAGCTGGTCGCGCTGGAGCCCACTGAAGCCTTTCAGAGAATGCTGTTCGGCATGGGGTCGCTTTCTCTCGGCGAGCTCGCCGGCGAGCGCATGAAGGTGGCACTGGAGGCCAATTCCTACGAAGACGAACACGATTGTTTCAGCGACAACACGCACAACTCCCATTATTACAACGGTCTGGGCGTGCAGAACGTCTATCTCGGTAAATATGAGCGAGTTGACGGCTCGACGGTTGAAGGTCCCTCGCTGTCTGATCTGGTCAAGCAGAGCGATCCCGAACTCGATGAGACGCTGCGTGGCAAGCTCGATGCGTCAATGCAGGCTCTGACCGGCATGAAGGAAGCGGCTGAGTCTGGCGAAACCCCTATGCCTTTTGACGTGATGATTGCACCAGACAACCAGCGCGGAGCGGAAATCGTTAATACGGCCATCGCTGCGCTGGTGGACCAGACCGGCTCGATCGAGAAAGTGGCTGGCGTGCTGGACGTTCAGTCGCTGGAGCCTGACGACGCTGGTCACAATTTCTGATTCGGACGAGTGTCGTAATTACGAAGCCTGGCGGTGACACGTCAGGCTTTTCCGTTATTTCATTAGGCAAATCGTCGTGTGGGATGAGTATTGGCTGGTGAATTGCAAACTGACTCAAAACCTTCGGTAACGACCCATTGATGAAAGCTGTTTCAATTCTTGGCGGTGCTCTCCTCGTCGCGCTCACCTACGGCGTCAGTTCGGCTGGCGACTCGTATCCGATACAGGATACACCCGCTACGGGTGGAGAAGGCACGGTTACCCAGGCGGACCACAACGCTTTTTCGCTCCCCCAGGCGAATTTGCCGATGACCAAGCGTCTGGACTTCAGCGTCGGCAACAGTTTTTTTCGCAATCCCTGGGTTGTCGCACCGTCCAGCACCGACGCCCGTGACGGACTGGGACCATTGTTCAATACCAATTCCTGTCAGGGATGCCATATCAAGGATGGACGGGGACATCCGCCGTCAGCAGACGATCCGTCCGTGTCTTTATTCCTCAGACTGTCCGTTCCCGGCAACGACGAGGAACATGCAGAGATACTGGAACAGTACGGATTTGTCCCCGAGCCGGTGTACGGCAGCCAGCTTCAAACCGCCACCATTCCGGGAATGCGCCATGAGGCAGATTTTTCTGTCGAGTGGGAGACTTTCCACGAGGTATTGGCGGATGGGACCAAGGTAGCCATGCGTCGCCCGATCTACAGCATCGAAAACGCCAATTTTGGGCCGTTGGCCGAGGACCTGCAGATATCTCCGCGGGTCGCCCCGCCCATGATCGGCTTGGGCTTGCTGGAGGCGATTGCTGGAGAAGATATTACCACTGCGGCTGATCCGGACGACGCAGACGGTAACGGCATCTCAGGCAAAGCCAATCAGGTCTGGGATCGCTCTACCCAAACCCGGGCGCTCGGCCGTTTCGGCTGGAAAGCCGGCGAACCCAACATCATGCAACAGAGCATGGGCGCCTTCGCTGGCGACATGGGGATTACCTCCGCGCTGGTGCCGCTGACCGACTGTACTGAGACCCAGGGCTGTGAGGCTTTCTCGCATGGTGGCGAGCCAGAGGTTAGCGACAAGGTGGCCAATTTCGTGGCGTTTTACGCCAGCAGCCTCGCGGTGCCGGCTCGGCGCGAGATGAATGACCCCCAGGTACAGGCTGGTGCCGAGCTGTTCAACCGCAGCGGATGTGCAGCCTGTCATACTCCACGGCACGTCACTGCCACCAACCCTGATAGGCCGGATCTGTCCAATCAGGTGATCTGGCCTTATACGGATCTGCTGCTGCACGACATGGGACCTGGTCTGGCTGACCATCGTCCCGAATTTCTTGCAGACGGCAACGAGTGGCGCACCCCGCCGCTATGGGGAATAGGTCTGGCTCAGGAGGTTAACCCTCGTTCCGGTTTTCTTCATGACGGTCGCGCCGAAACACTTGAGCAAGCCATTCTCTGGCACGCAGGAGAGGCCGAGGCCGCTACCGAAAATTATCGTCAGTTGCCCGCCGAAGAGCGTGAAGCATTGATCCAATTTTTGAAATCCCTCTAGCAGGAGCTGTATTCATGGTTCACCGGATTCGCTTCACCCTGCCTCGCCTGCTTCCTGTTGCGGGACTGCTGGTTCTTCTCGCTAGCCCCTACGTCCAGGCCGAAGCGCCCAAGGAGCAATGGCACACTTCCATCGCCACCGGCTACGGCCAGCTTGTAGAAACAACCGAGAAACTGAACAACTCCGCTCGCCATTACTGTGAAGCACCTGACAAGGCAAAACTCGATCAGGTGAAAGAGGCGTGGGCAGATGGCTTTCACGCCTGGCAAGCAGTTCGGTTCGTCGATTTCGGACCGATACAGCAGAACAGCCTTGCCTGGCAATTTCAGTTCTGGCCCGATCAGAAGAACCTGATAGCCAAGAAAGTCGACGCCTGGGTGGAAGGTGAGCAGAAAATAACCGTGGAAAACCTTGCCGGAGATAGCGTCGCCGTCAAAGGCTTTCCCGCCATTGAGTACATGCTGTTCGACCCGCGGCTCGAGGGCAAACAACTGGCCCTACCCCACCCTCGTACGTGCCAGATGTTGACGACAGTGACGTCCTTGATGGCCAGCAACGCGCAGAGTCTGAGAAACGATTGGGCCACCTTCAAGTCGCACTATCTGAGCACCGGTGATTACGGTGACGCAACGGTGTTGGCTGCCATGCATGCACTCGAAACCATCGAAAACAAAAGGCTGGGCGCGCCGATGGGCCTGGGCGGCTCGCGCAGGAATGCTTATCTCGGTGATGCCTGGCGCAGCGACCAATCCTTGGCGGCGCTCCATTCGTCTCTGAAAGGCGTGCAACAGTATTTCGTTCCAGGCCTGAAGACGCTCATGCAAAACAGCGCCAATCAGGCGTTATTTGACGAGTTTGAAAGCCAGCTGGCGCGCACTCTTGAGCGTTTCGCAGACCTGCCGAACGACCTTGCTGCGATGCTTGAGGAAGACAACGGCTATCGTCAGCTCCAGTTTCTGTACATCGACGTAGAGCGGCTGTCCAATAAATTAAGCAGGGACATTGCCCCCGAGCTGGGCGTGGTGAAAGGCTTCAATTCCAGCGATGGGGACTGAGCATGATCTCCAGAAGGCAGTTTGTTGCGTTCAGTCTGGCCGGTCTGGCTGCCGGAACCTTGCCTCTCAAATCGTTGTTGGCCGGCACCCCACAAGCGTTGCCGTTTCTGCTGACCGCGAGCGATGATCTCCAAGGGAAGCATTTTATTTCTGGCCTTGATCATGCTGGCGCAGTTCTTTTCAATGTTTCTGTGCCGGATCGCTGCCATGGCGGCTGCCTGCGCCCGGTTAGCCACCACGCGGTGATATTTGCGCGCCGGCCTGGGCGTCATTTTTTCGTGGTGGACACGGCCAGCGCAGCGCTTTCGCAGCAGATCAACGCAGGTTCTGATCATCACTTCTACGGGCACGGCGTTTTCAGTCCCGACGGGCAATATCTTTATGCTACTGCTAATCATATCGCCAGCGGCGACGGGCGCATCCTGGTCTACGATGCAACAAAGGATTACGGACTCGTCAATGAATTCCCGTTAGACGGAATGGACCCCCACGAACTTCGCCTGCTCCCTGACGGCGAAACGCTGGTGGTGGCTATGGGGGGAATACATACTCATCCCGATTATGACCGCATCAAACTCAACCTGGATACTATGGCGCCCGCGACTGTTTTGGTGAACAGGCACTCCGGTACCGTATTGCGCCGCTACAAACCGTCCAATCATCAACTTAGTGCCCATCACCTGGATGTCAGCCAAGAGGGAGTGGTGGTGGTGGGTTACCAGTACGAAGGACCAGAGTGGGAGGTTCCTCCGCTGATTGCGTTACTCGACACTCGCACGGAAACCTACACCGAAATCGAGCTCTCGCCTGAGCAGCAGCTCGAAATGAAGAACTACGTGGCAAGCGTCGCGATCAATGCTGCCACATCAGTCGCAGCGATAACCGCCCCCCGGGGCAATCGGGTGGTACTGATCAACTACCGGACCGGCGAGCGGCTGAACAGCCTGAAAGTGCCAGATGTGGCGGGTGTATTGGCGTGCGATGACGGTTTCCTGGTTACCTCAGGCCAGGGTGGAATTTATGAAATTCCGGGGCATCACGGCTCCGCCGTGATGCTTGGTAACGCCAAGGCGACATGGGACAACCACCTTACCCTGGTCCGCAGCTAAACCTAGCGGCTAGCGACCATCTTCTCAATGCACTGCCGGGCGTCATCCGGCAGGCTTGTGAAGTGCAATCCCGTCCAGAACTGCCCGCCAGCGATACTTTCCCTGCCCCACATGCTTTCTGCGTCCACAAAAAACTCGGTCACGCCGTTCAGGGTCATCGGCAAATTGACCTGCAGTGCAAACGATTTGAACATCTCAATGGGCTTTTCGCTCAGCAACATCAGTCCTTCTATATGCAGATCCACCACCCTTCCCAGTAGTTCACCATTGTCGAGGTCGAAGACCTCCAGGCTGCTGCTCACTTGTTGACGCTCCAGTTTCCGCCTTTCACTCATGTTCGGCTCGCTTACTGTGGTATGCATCCCTGACCACTTGATGAAATGCCCTTGTCGCTAGTGTGCTGTATTCTGGTGCTGGCTAACAGCCACAAATGCATGAAATTAGGTAAACCTAATCACATTTCTTGCACGGCTTTGTCACACCCTGGTCAAGCAACCCACGCCACTCGGTACGCTTTCCTCTGGCCCTTCAGCAGGTTACTCTGGCGTCTTTATTCTGCTTAGGAGCCTGTGGATGACATTAGCGAAATGGGGAGTGATGCTGACGGCTGTACTCATATCGGCTCAACTGTCGGCACATGAATTCAAGGCGGGCGATTTGCATATCGATCATCCCTGGTCCCGCCCTCTGCCACCAGTGGCCCCTACAGGCGCAGCCTATCTGCGCATCGAAAACCACGGCCAGACCGCCGACTCGTTGCTGGGAGTTAGGTCACCCATAGCGGAGTATGCGCAGATGCATGAACACCTTCATGTCGATGGCTTGATGAAAATGCAGCAAACGGAGCGCGTGGATATCGCTTCCGGCCAGACGGTCATCTTTGAACCAGGCGGCTTGCACATCATGCTATTCGATTTGCGCGAGCCCCTCGTCAGCGGGGACGAATTTCCGTTGACCCTGGATTTCGAGAAAGCCGGCGCGGTAGAGGTTATCGTAAAGATCGGTGAGGAAGTTCCCGAGCCGGCCGGATCAGAGCCGCCACACGATAGCGGTGCGCACCAACATCATTGATCGTCAGCGGGTGGACGTTCACGGTCCAGCAGATGAAATCGTGGAAGCGCCAGATGCCACCGAATGGCCGCCAGCCTTATGGAAAGCACCGTCAGGATCGCAATGGCGATATCCAGGTTTGGGGGCATGTCCAGGTAGCGCAGCAAAATATAGACAAGGGAACCGACAATGCAGGCTGTGGCGTAGATCTCCTTGTGGAATATCAACGGAATCTCATTACAGACGATATCGCGCATTACGCCGCCTGCCACACCGGTCATCACGCCCATGATAACGGCGGCACTGACCGGCACATCGTGTTGCAAGGCAACCTGGGTGCCGATGACCGTAAACACCGCCAATCCGAATGCGTCTGCTACGAGAAGGCCTGTCTCGTGGATAGGGCGGGTGAAACGCACCCATATCACCGTTCCAACCGCCGCCACGACCGCCACCAGGATGTACCAGTCATTGCCAATCCAGCTAACCGGGTGATTATCCAGGATGACGTCGCGCAGGGTGCCGCCACCCAGAGCGGTAATGATGGCGATTACCAGCACACCGAACAGGTCCATGGACTTACGCCCCGCCATCAGCGCACCGGTGATCGCAAATACCGCCACACCGAACAGATCAAATGCGTACAGCCAGTTCATCCGTGCAAGCTCCAGAACTTGTGAAGGAGGCTGAAATCTAATCCTCCCGCGTTGGGGTGCGCATGGTAACAAACTCTTCAGCAGCCGTAGGATGAATTCCCAGCGTGGCATCGAATACCGCCTTGGTGGCGCCTGCCTTGACCGCGACGGCGAGCCCCTGAATGATCTCCCCCGCTTCGGGACCAATCATGTGCACGCCCAGAACTCGGTCGGTCGCCTTGTCCACCACCAACTTCATGAAGCTCTGCTCCGAGCGTCCGGCCATGGTGTTCCGCATCGCGCGAAAGCGGCTTTCGTACACCTTTAGCGTGTGTCCCCGTTCCCTGGCCTGTTCTTCGGTAAGGCCTAGCGTGGCAATATTGGGAATGCAGAAGACCGCCGTTGCGATGTCGTCGTAGTCCACCGGACGATAATCTGCAGGCTGATAAAGTCTTCGAGCGAGCGCCATACCTTCGGCAAGCGCTACCGGCGTCAATTGAACCGTGGGAGTCACGTCACCGATGGCGAAGATGGCCGGATCAGCGGTCTGATACTGCTTATCGACCTCGACAAAGCCCTTGTCATCTAGCGTGACGTCGGTATTCTGCAGCCCCAGACCCGCAAGATTAGGTCGTCGCCCCGTTGCGTACAGAACCAAGTCCGTTTCGATGCGGGTGCCGTCGAGCATCGTCACCTGCAGGCAACCATTCTCCAGACGATCCACTCGCGACACGTCAGCATTGAAGCGAAGATCCAATCCCTTCTGCTCCATCGTACGCGCCATGTGCTCGCGAACCTCCTTGTCGAAACCACGAAGAAACAACTCACCCCGGTAAAGAAGACTGGTATCACAACCCAGTCCGTGAAAAATGCTGGCGAATTCGATGGCTATATAACCGCCCCCCACCACTACGGCCCGCTTGGGCAGGTCCTTTAGAAAAAACACGTCGTTTGAACTGATGACATGTTCCTGGCCGGGAAATTCGGGTATGTGCGGCCATCCGCCAGTAGCGATCAGGATGCGTTCTGCGGTATAGGTTCTGTCGGCGATAGCGACGGTATGGGAGTCAACAAAGCGGGCTCGGCCTTCTACCAGGGTAACGCCAGCAGACACCAGCAAATTTCGGTAAATGCCGTTCAGGCGAGTGATCTCGGCATTCTTGTTGTCGAGCAGGCGGCTCCAGGTAAAGCCGGCCTTGGCAAGATCCCACCCGTACCCTTCAGCGTCTTCGAAGTCTTCAGCAAAATGCGCAGCGTAGGCAAACAGCTTCTTCGGGACGCAGCCTACATTCACACAGGTGCCACCAAGATACAGATCTTCGGCAACACCTACCCTCGCACCGTAACTGGCCGCCATGCGGCTGGCCCTGACTCCGCCGGAGCCGGCCCCAATGACAAAAAGATCAAAATCGTATTGCGCCATGCTGGTCATCTCGCTGCTGTCCAAAGGCGCAGCATAACGCATTGGCGGGCTCGTTGGGGGTAGGCTAGCTCTCTCGGAGCATGACAGACGCGTCGGTTAGCCGTTCACTTCCTTGTCACCCTGTTCCTTGCCCTCAACGGAGGCATGCTCGATAACCGCGTTCATCTCGGCGCCAAGCAGTAATACCGCGGACGATATATAGAAGTACAACATCAGAATAATGATCGTGCCGATGCTTCCATATATCGCGTCGTAATTACCAAAGTTCTGCACATAGATTCCAAACCCGATTGACGCGACTATCCACACAATCACAGCAACCACCGAGCCTGGGGTGATGAAACGAAACTCCTGCTCAACATCCGGAGCAAAATAGTAAAGAAGGGCAACCACCGTCGTCAGCAGCAAGGCGGCAAGCGGCCAGCGCAACACGGCCCACAGAGTCAATACCGAGTCCTCGAATCCCACCACGCCGGCCAGCCATTCCATGACTTGGGAGCCGGTTATCATGATTCCGGCTGCTGCCAGCAGCATGAGAGCTATTCCCACCGTATAAATAATGGAGAGTATCGTCAGCTTCCAGACAGGGCGGCCTTCTTCCACGTCGTAGGCGTTGTTCATGGCGTTCATCAGCGCGCGAACACCGACTGAAGCGGTCCAGAGCGCAATCAGAATACCCGCAGACACCAACCCGCCTCTTTCCTCTTGAAGCTGATCGATAACGGGGTTGACTTCTTCCATGGCGGCCGGGGGCAGCGCAATACTAGCCTGCTCACGCAGCCAATCGAAAAACTCCGGAACATTAAGAAAGCCAAGCAGCGCAATCAGAAACAGCGTGAAGGGGAACAAGGCAAACAGAGCCCTGTAGGCGAGCGCAGCAGCATAGGTGGACATGTCATCCTCGGAGAAGCCCTTGAGAGTTCTCTTGATCACCGTCCAGAAACCCACGCCCCGCAAATCCATCATCGCCATACCAATCCCCTGTCAAACTAAAACCTGTTGAATTGGGACGGCCACAGCCAGTAATAGTTCGTGTCGGAAGACAAGGTGATACAGAGGAGGAGGCAAAGATTCAGCCAAGCAGCATTTAATAGCCAAATAGTCGCTCCACCCGAAAATTACGGAAGGAAAGCTTTTTGCGGAACAGGAAAAAGATCAGGTTTTGCGGAAAAGACCGGAAAAGTACCGTATCGCTGAAAGCCGCATGTTAGATGGTGCCCGGAGCCGGAATCGAACCGGCACGGAGTTGCCTCCGAGGGATTTTAAGTTCACGTGTAGCCATCATTCGCAAGCGTTTACAGGCATTTAGGCTCCGTATCTCAACAAACTGATTGGCTGCGACGGCTGTTTACTCAAGAGTTCAGTATCCAGAGGCAGCCCCGGTCTGCAGCCCGCACGGTTCGCGGACGGTGCGCTGCCTCTTGGACTAACCAAGGAGCAGCCACAATGGCCAAATACAACCCCACAAAGCTAACCATCCGTTTCGTCGAGAACCTGCCACCAGCTGAGCGCGACGAGCGCGGCAGGGTTCTATCGTACTCCGTCCGCGACATCCTTACGCCTGGGCTGATGGTCGTCGTGAACGCCAACTCGAAGTCGTTTGCAGTTCAGCGCGACCTGTACTCCGAAGAACGAGATGTCCAGGGGCGGCGCGTGAAGCTCGGCACCCGCCGCGTCCGCTTGGGCGACGCAAAGCAGTTCCTTTCAATCGAGGCTGTCCGGGCGAAGGCTCAGGACGTAATTGGCCAGCTCCGGGCAGGCATCGACCCTAACAAGCCCGCCGAACCCGAGGCACAGCCAGTGGCGAAGAAGGAGTTCACCTTCGGTCAGGCGCTGGACTCGTATATTGATCGCTGCGAGCGTAAGGCCCGCCGACCAAGCACTGTGCAGGGCTATCGCAATCTTTTCGAGCGTTACCTCAAGGACTGGGCCGACCGCCCGCTGCGGGAAATTGGCGACGACACCCTCGGCGTCGATGAGCGCCACCGCGCCATTACCAAGAACAACGGCCCAGTGGCGGCCAACCAGACCATGCGACTCGTCCGGGCGGTCTATCGCCATGCCCGGCGCAAAATGCGCGACCTCCCGCCGCCGCCCACGGACGCGGTGGACTTCAACGACGAGAAGCGCCGGAACGTCATTGTTACCGACTGGCCCGCCTATTGGGCCGCCGTGCAAGGGCTCCGTAATCCGGTGACACGAGATTGGTATATCTTTCTCGCGTTTACGGGTATGCGCCGGGGCGCGGCAAGCGAGGCCCGCATGGAGCATTTGGATTTAGAAAACGGGTTCCTGCACGTGCCCAATCCCAAGGGCGGGCCGAAGCGGGCCTTCGACCTTCCGCTGTCTGGCTTCTTGGTGGACATGCTCCGTCAGCGGGTCAAGGAGAACGTTGAGGTATTTGGTAAGGATCACCCTTGGCTCTTTCCTTCGCACTTCTCAGCGTCCGGGCATCTCACTGAGGCACATGTGAAGGTCAAGGGGCTGGTTAATCCCCACGCGCTGCGCCACTCGTACGCAACCGCCGCCGCCGCTGTGGGCATGGACCCGTTTACCATCAAGCTTCTGCTCAACCACCAGCTGCCCGGGGTAACGGGCGGGTATATTCACGGCTCAGCGCTTGGAGCAACGCTTAGAGAGGCGCAAGGTCGAGTTACGGCGTACCTTCTGGGCCAGATTCACGGCAACGTCCTGCCGCTTGCTAGGAGGGCTGTGGCGTGAATTCCGATTGGCGACGCCACCTCTCGGGCGTTTAGTCGTGATAGTCGTTCCCGAAATCAGGTTCTATCGTTCCGAAGTCAACGCTTGTAATTGGATCAAGAACTTCAACGTCGATCACTTCCAGCTGGTCAATCGATCCAAATATGTCACCAGATACAGTAATCAATATTTCCGATTCGAAAACGGCCTCTGCCGAGGCGGTGACTCCTCCCATCGGGACATAATCTCCATCGATAGAATCGTGAACCGATAATGAAAAATCTCCTTCCGCTTCAATCCCGATGGTTGCGACGGTAGACAGCGCTACCCAATCTTCGTATTGGTCGATTATAGAAAATTTATTTTCGACCAAAGCGAAGTTTTGGAATGTAGCGCTGCAGCCATCTGGTTCCCAATATAGGTAAGAATCTGCTTCTTGTTCTGGGGTGATCCCGTCTAAGGCTCGAGAAAGTCCCTCCTCCACCTGGCGTGTAAACGAAACAGCGCGACCCGCGTCCAGCTCGCTCTCAAGCCTAGCTACAAACTCATATACCGCATTGGTCTCGTTGAAAAGGACTAGCGCTTCGGAAAGGTCGGCCACGCATGTCAACCGGCTCGCCGAGGCGCAGTAGTTTTCCCAGCCTTTATCATTTGAAACGAGCAGTACGTCGCGGTTTTCCTTTTCTGCCCAGTTGTGGATCGCCATCAGTACAATCGCATCGGGAAACTCCGCTTTTTTACTCCCAGTTTCAGCGAAAGGAGCTTCGCTCAAAAAATATCGAGAAAGAACTTCGGTTACCGATACGTGAACCCCGCACTCGAAGGGAACTGCACCGATCCGATTACAAAAATCTCGTATGCGTCCTTCTACAAAGGCCGGAATGTCGGCGACAGCAACGCTGTGCTCATCCGATGCATTTCCTTCGCTAGCCAAGTGATCGCTTGCATCGTTCAACGCTCTCTCTAGCTTAAGCTTGACTTCTTTTGTTTTAGACTCCAGATGCTTTTGTAGTTCGCTCCTGATGACGTCCGGCAGTATCAGATCAACCGGGCTGCGCTGAAACTGCGATAGCTTCCCTAACAGTCCGCGCTCAAGTCGAAGGCCATTACTGATAAAAATCGAGGTGTCCACCACAATCGAATCGAAACCACTAGAATTCATCTAAACTTCTCCCTAAGTTTCCCGGGGACCGAATGTCATGCGACAACGGGGCGAATTGACGAATCTGACTGCCCGCGCAGGTCCAATATCATCGGCGCGAGCGCTGAGTTGTCAGCCCCTAGATGGACGAGCTTGCTGATGTTATCAGCTGCGAAGAACCTCTTTCCTGCATCGATCGCGCTTTGTGCATTAGCGATTTCGCGAGGGACGTTGCCTACCCATTTGGCCGTTCGAGCGAGTTCCTTTGGCCCCATTTCCTCGATCTCTTCTGCCCTGGTTTGGCTCAAACGATTCAGCGGCTCGAGCAGGTTTGTCACGAGCAAATCCTTGAACTGCACCTTGAAAAAAGAAAGCCCGTCCAGCTTCGCGACAAAGACCTCCTTCTGTGGCCAATCCTGTTTTGTCCGATTCTGCTTGTTGCTAGTAGCAAAGTAAGCGGCTGCTTCGTCCTTCGTCATCGGCTCACTTCGAGTTATCGTGGCCCCGTCGCGTTCGGCTCGCTCCTTGAGCTGCTTCACGAAGTTCGGTGTGGTAGCGCCCATCAGACGCATTTTGAGGTCTTGTAGGGTGCGATAGTCGTTTTCGAGTTGGCGTATCGTAGTAATCATGTCCGGAAGAGTAAGGATCAGGTTTTGAATCGCCTTAATCCGTTGGTCGCGCCTCATCGCGGACTCGACGCGCCTCCGCTCTTTGGTGAACCGCACGCCGAAATGGCGAGCGCCGCAGTCGCCTCCAATGGCCGTTTCGAAGCCGTCACTCGTGGTGATCAGATAGCCGTGCAAGTGGGGCGTGTGGCAGCTGGAGATACCACACAGGATCTTTTTTACAAATCGGTACGGTCCTAGCACATCGCCAAAGCGGCGCTCGCCCTTTGGGTAGAAGTCAAGGTCAGGATGAAAGCCTTCCCTGACTAACAGCTCTTCGTACGTTTGTATGTTTAGATAATCCATTGACCTAGGCAGCTCCATTGCATGCAAAAAAAAACATCATGTTATCAACAGATACTGATACAAATATTCAAGGGACGATGCAAGCGATTAGTTGAGCTATTGATCACTGGGAACCTCTAGTTCCTGCGAGCGCCCGGCAGATATAGGTTAAGGGCGGGGACTCGCACGGTTCGCAGTGTCTGTAGAGCCGTCTATTGGCCGCATGCGCTCGCCCACGCAGTTTTGATTTCATCCCTGCCTTCCAGGATGACGCTCTTGCCACTCGATACAAATGCCTTGTAGCCGGTATAAGCACCAAAGCTATTTTTGGCATTGACATAGCCACAAGCCACGACGTCATATGCTTCGGTGTAGTTGGAGAAAACGTCTTTGAATTGCACAGAGTCTGGGTCTTTGACCTCGGCACGAACCGCCTTCTGAGCCGCAATGATCGTCGCGGCACCAAACCACTTCTCCTGCCGGGCTTTGTTTTCGGCCGGCGTCAATGGCGTTTCCTTGGCTTTTTCGGATGTTATCGCAACAACAGGTTGTTGTCTCGTCTGCCCAGATTTCCCGCCATTCAAAGCCGATCCCACAACAACGAGCACTGCGAATACGCCAAGCAGAATCCCTATTCTTTTCATTTGATTGTCCCTTCTCTGAATATTCCGTCTGGGCGGTTGCCGCTCAGGTCATGGCTACTTTACCGCTACCCTCGTGCGCCGGACATGGCAATTTGCCGGCAAACCCTTCTCCAGCTATTGTCGGTCTTCAGCAAGCTGGACAGGATTCTTCTAACCGACCGCACGATCGGTCTACCAGAAAAGGAGAATGGCCATGATCCGCATCGCTGACGCCAACATCATCTGCTTTGCCGACCTGAATAAGGTCTCCACCGCCGACCTGCTGACCTACTACAACAGCGTCACCGGCAAGAACACCAAGCAATTCCTGAAACGCGCCAAGGGCATGCAGCAGGTCTGGGCCTTGATTGAGCCGCAGCTCGTCCAACTCGAAGAGGCTGCCCAGGAAGAGCCCGCCGAGGTTGCGCCGGAGCCGGCCGAAAGCGTGCAGGAGCCCGTCACCCCAGGCGCAGTGGGGGCAGCTCCCGCCCCCACTGCGCCTAGCACTGCCGAGGAGCCCGTAGAGGGCGCAGCCACCGCCCAGGCCAAGGCCCAGCCCGCCGGACTCAAGGCCCGCGTCGATGAACTCCTGGCAGCGCTCGCCAGCGGTCCGCGTACCGTCGCCGAGCTGGCCGAGATGCTGGGTATGGACCAGAAGAGGGCACGCTCGACCATCGACACCGCCCGCCGTAGCGGCCACACCATCGCCTGTGTCGGGCGCGGAACCTTCGCGCTGCCAGAAGCGGACCAGTAAGTCGCAGTTACTGGCTACTGCTGGTCTGCTCAGGGAGGCCGGTAGTCACTGGCATGACGGACCGTCTGAACGCACCGCCTAAAGGTAAAAAGCCCGGTTCCTTTCGGTTCCGGGCAAGGGGTGCCACAGGAGTTCGGTTATGCAGGCGTCAGCGTCCGCTGGCCACCACGGCCAAGGGTGGGGAAGCCTTCAGCGTTGTCCGGGCGACCAACAAGCGGCGAGCCCTCGACAACAAATTCGGTTCCGGCGCCCAGGGCTACGGTTCGGAAGTCATTGAAGGCGTCCGGAGCAACACCACGCACGAGCGCGCGGGCCGCTGCCGGGGCGGATGCAGGGTCAGCGGCGACCACTACGAGAGTGTTCACACCGTCGGCGCGGCGGGTTTGGGGTTGGTCGGCGTACAAGATGAATTGCGGCATTGTCATTGCTCCTTAGAAGGTTGCTTGGTTCGCAGATTGGCTCGGAGAACGCCTCCGAGCTGGCGGAAGACAAACAGGCCCAGGGTCTGCTCGCTGCCGACTAGTCCGGGGCCGTTCGAGCCTTTCTCGACGTTGACCCAGCCGTTCGGGTGCCCCGTTAGCGGGACGTAGCCAAGAAAGGCCATCAAACGGTCGGGCTTTTCGCCTACCAGCTCGCAGCAGGCGCGAGCCGTCTTCACATCGGGTCGGTCCTGGCCCAGGGCGCTTGCGATCATACAGGCAGAACCAAGAGCGGCTGCCTCGGTATCTGTTAGCGTGTCGAAGATCCGCTGCGCCAGTTCCTCATTGGAAAGAGTCGCTAAGTCGCTCATGCGTCACCCTCTTCGGTTGCTGACGCTTCCTCAGCACGCAAGCCCCGGCTGATCTTGCCGGTGATGGTTGCGGAGCCGTTGAGCACTTCGCTGAACAGGGACACAGAATCTTGCAGGGTACGTTCGGCGTCGAGGTATTCGTGCATGGGCTGGAACACGTCGTGATCGTCCGGGAAGATCTCGAGGACTGCTTGCGGGTAGAACGGTCGGTCGGCGGTCGGCATCCGCTCCAACACGCTGATGACAGCAGCGGCAAGGGCGGCGTCGTTAGTGGCGGCTGCCTGTTCAGCGGCGTGTTTCAGCGCCAGCGGGCCAGCACCCACGAGATTCGCCATGTAGGTCGCACGGCGGGGATCGTCCAGGGTCTGCGAATCCAGCACGGCGAACGGGTTCGATAGAGCATCTTTCGACAGGGCCAGCAGCTCGCGAGCGCCAGCTAAGTCCTCCTTGATCGCGTCAGCTCGCTCACGGGCAGCTTGGCGAACGTCCTTCACTTGGGTATCGGCCTTGCGACGGGCGAACAGCTCGCGCTCGGACTTGGGCATGTCGATTCGACCTACCTCTTCCAGGGCGCGTTTGAAGGCAACAGCGGGAGCATTCACTACGGCTTCGCGTAGTTCGCGCAAGGTCGCTTCATGGTTCTTCAGCGAGGCGCGGAGTTCTTGGACGTGGCCTCGATTGAGTACCCGTTTGATTTTGAGTTTGGACATGCGGCTTCTCCACCTTGGATAAAGCGGCACCGGGAACCACTCCCAGCACCTGCACGAGAATCATTCCCCAGGCATCCGGGAGGCGCTGTCAGTTTTGGCGGCCAGAACAGGCGGAGTAATGTCTAGTTACCCAGGTGGGCGAGCGAGACGGGAGTCACAGCGTGTTAGACGGTTCGATCGTGCGCGCTGCGGACTTTCCGAGGCGGCGGGATGGGTACGCGGGTTGTCCCCTTCGCCTTCTCGCCGAACTGCTTCTCCCACAGATCCATGCCTTCGTTGTCCTGCTGGTAGTCCGGCATCAAGAAGCCAAACGGCGTTCTCCGAGCGGGAACGCCATTTTCCGCCTCGAAGCTGACCAGCCCCCGCACTTGGGTGAGGAAGTCACCGATCATCGTCTACCCCCAGCAGGCCCACCGGCTCTGGTTCAACGTCCCGAAGGTCGCCCCGTGCCACGGCAATGTCGGTAAGCAGGCTCAGCAGCAGCTGGCGCTTGTCCTCGTCCAGCAACAAAACGTCCTCTGGCTTCAATGTCAGCGCATGGCCGCCATACAGCTCCTGGGTTACGTTGAGGTTCGCGCTAAGTTCGACGGCCCGCCGCTCGATGTATTTGTTCGGCATCAGCGCCTTGGCTCGGATTTCCAGCAAGCGGTCGCTGTATTTGGTGACTGTGCCGACCAATTCACCTTTCTGGTATACGGGTTCTTCGTAACCTTCGACGGCGCGGCGGTGCAATTCCAGTTCGACGCTGCCCGTGGCTTGTTCGATGGCATCGTCCCAGGCCGCTGCAAATTCCGGATCATTGCGGCGCAGGATGTAGAAGGAAGGTGCGCAAGTGCCCTGAGCGTGTGGGCTGGCAGCACGGGCGGCAGCGCTCACGATCCCGTGCTTACTCAGCTCCGATAGGAATATAGCTTTCCTTTTGTCGGTCATCGCAGCATTCGCCACCGGCGTCTTAGGCTTGCGGCCCACCGGAGCGCCGGGGCGGCCACCGCCTCCGGTTTTAGGTTTGATACTCATTTCAATATCCCTCTCCAAACACAGCCACCGCACGCAAGCGGATGGCCACGTCGTCAACCGGTAACGCGCCCGTGAATAGCTGGCGCTGGCGAGCCCAGGGGCACGGAAGCTCAGCGGTCAGGAATCGTCTCGCTGAACTGATCGCCCGCTCGGGTGACCCGAAGCCCTTGCTGTACTTCAGCGTTTGCAGCGTTGCGTTCGCATCACTCCACGCCTGGAGCAAAACCGCAGAGGCCAGCTGTTGCTCCGGGCTATCCGGCAGCTCGTCTTCGTCTTGCTCGATCTCGTAATGAGTTTCGGTGCCGCTTCGGGCGCGTGCAGTGAATGTCATGCGGTCCCCCGACCTCTGCAGCTCAAAGAATCATCTCGGTTGCAATGCTGTAGCGATATCATTTTTGAGGTGGATTACAACTCGGGCAGTAGCTTGACTAATGGCTATTTGGGATTAATAGTCGAGCAGCTCTTAAGCAACGCATAACTAAGGAATGTCATGACGAAGGGAATTTTCGTAACAATAGCTTTTACAGTCCTTTTATCCGGTTGCTCGACAACATCCGGGACCGGACCCGTTGTATCGCATAGCGGTTTTGATAACGCGACGGTGATACGGATCAATCCACACGGCAATGCTTGCTCCGGGATGGTTTGCACCGGCCTTGGCGCTTACTGGAACGCCGCTCGACCTGAAGAAACGATCCTAGTCGTCAGCATATTCAACAGCATAAACGCCATTACCGGCGCAAAGCTGAATATTGATGGCGAGGTGTACCAATTGCGCGTCATGGAGACATTCACTAACTTCAGCGAGTTTGGTGCTGCAACTAAAGAATCACGAAAAGGTTTCCTCGTGCCAACGAGTCTTGTCCGCAAGATCACCATGTCTGGGAAGACATGGCTTCGAGTCAACACCACGTCCGGTTATGCGGAGGACGCCGTAATTGATGGAAACAACGATAGTAAAGCGTTCCATGCGATGAAGCGCTTTTTGAGCGAAGTAGACCGCCAGCCGTAGCGGCAAACGGTTCGCTACACGGTTCGTTCAGGTGAATACTGCTGGAATCCCTCACCTGGCGGGCACGGCGCGGTAACTCGAACTTGCCAGTGATATTCCGGCGGGATTCCTAGGCGGGCCGAGGAGCTACGGCACGGCCCAGGCGGGCCAGCGGCTGGGTGCCTTGCTGGTTGGTGCCGTCGGGGCTGGGAGAGCTGGCCAGGAACTGCGTACGGGGCTAGTTGTTCGCGTGCGGACGCGAGAGTGTCAGTTGAAATGGATAACGCAGAAGATGCACCACCCGGTGGCTCCATGCCCATTGCGGGTACAACCCGCTTGCTCGGCCTACCCGCAGCAAACCCGCACCCCTGTAGAGACGGGGCTTAAGGCGGGTTTAGCGAGTTTTTTTTATTAATAATTAAAAGAATAAAGAACTCGCCACCCCGCACCAGGGCAGCTCTCGGCCTAGCGACTTAAGTCAACACGCGCAAACCCGCGCACCCGCTGTAAGCCCGGTCTCTACAGGGATTGAGCCTTGCGGGTCTGTTGCAAACCCGCATGCGGCTGCGGGTTGGGCCAGCCACCCCGGCGCAACCGCCCAGACAGCAGAAAGGGGCCGAAGCCCCCTCACCGTTATCACCCCCACCGAATTAAAAGGCCGGCTTATCCAGCCCAACCCATTCATCAATGTCCGCATCCCATTCCACCCCGGCGACCGTCTGCGATAGCTTGTCGCGGAACTCCTGTAGTGATCCGACGAAGTATCCCCGTGGATTAGCATGTGCCTTCTGTAGCCCGATCTTATTGGCGTCCCGCCCGACCATGGTTGGGTTGATCGAGCAACCCCGGGACTTTTGCCGGACGTGAGCCATGAATGCCTCCGTCGAGAAGTAAGCGGCGCCCCCCTTCCAGTGGATGATGGGGCGTGCTGTGCCGCCCTCGGAGACGGACTGCGGAAAGGTGCCCAGTTGAGCGCACTCGACCAGCTCGCGCTCGAACGGCTCAAGGGAATATGCCTTCTGTTCCTCAAGCGCCTTAGTGCTGGGCACGGCCCGAACCTCGTAGGTCGAAAGGTCGTAGGTCAGCAAGTAATGAAGAAGATTTTCCATGCCGCCTGTGTCGAGCCCTTCGCGCAAGCTACGGAAATAGTCCCGATCTTGGCGATGGTCGTTACCCATATCCAACACGAAGAATCGACGCTCGAACTCACCAGCGGGGACAACCCAGTCCGAGTTCGATGCCATGAGGACATGGAGATAGTTCGGGCTGATTTCTGCATCCACTCCCTTGCCCTCGACCACGAGTGTTTCCTCAGTGATGATCATCTTCAGGACCGACTCATGTTTTTTGTCGCCCGCATAGAACGCTTCGTCTGCGAAGAGCACCACGCAATCGCGAAGGTGAGCGTTGAATGAGCCCACCAAGTGCTTCGGGTCAGAGACCTGCATGAAATGTCGCCCAAACAGATTTCCCAGCACCTTCGCAAAGAATGACTTGCCGGTGCCGCGTTGCCCGCGAAGGACGATTGCCACTTCACCTGGGCTGTCGGGCTGCTGCACCGTGCGGGCCATCCACCCGAGCAGATAGCGATAGTGTTCTTCGTTACCTTGGCAGACGTTGATGCGGATGTGATCGAGGAACGGTAGGTGACCCTCCCCAGGAACTGCATCGACGGCGAAGCCCTTCCAAAGGTTGTAGACGTTGGGAGACACCTCACGCCCCGGCAGAAACACGATGCGGTCGTATTGGCGGCGGTTCAGCTGCTCCAGCCACCAGTGGCCCGCCTTCGCATGCCGGACGTTGCCTTTGCCATCGTCACCAGCAGCAACTTTGATATGCATGTGGCGGTTGCGGAAATCCTCGAACGACTGGCGACTAATCTTGTGCCGCTTGAGCCCTTCGTCGTACACCTCGCTGATGATTCGGCACTTACCACCCATGTCGCCGATGACAGCAAATCTCTCGTTCAGCTCGCGCAAAACAGGATTGATGGCGTCTTCGTGAGCGCGTTCGATTTGGCGGAGCGCGTATTTTTCAGGGCGCTTGTGTTCAACTACTGATTCAGCGATGCCGAACGACTCGTCGGTGAGGATTGAGAAAATGACATCATCCGGGACGCTCCGGCGTACCAACTCGCACACACAGGCAAATAAGGCTTCGGAGCGACTGGGATATTTATGCGGCTCGTCGGGGTCTTTGCCTTGGACGATGAGTACCTTCAGCCAGTCAGGCGCCTCCCACTGGTCAAGATCATCAACCGAATCCAGGCGTTGGACGTTGCCCGAAACCACCACTGAGCGCCCCGAGAAGCCGGACCCCGCGTCTTTCTGCACCTTGGGCGCGGCAGTGAAGGACGACAATGGGTAGACGTTCTCGCTGAACTCGACCAGCCGGGCAAGGGCGGGCTTCCGCCCCTTTTTCAGCTTCTTCGCGTCCGGAAGGTTGATCGTGCCCGGCAGGCGCATGATCCGGTCGACGTTGTGGCAGTTGTCCGCGCCGAACTGGCGTTCCAGGTGAATGTTGTATCGCTCGAAGTCCTCCGCCTGGAGTGGGTCGCCGTCGATCCCCACTGGCTCCGCCAAGCGCCAGAAGGCTTGAAAGCCACCGCCCGAAAAGACGATGACTGAGGGTGCGGGGCTGGCTGCACGTAGCAAGCGCAAGGCTCGCTCCTGCTCTTCGCCGATGTCCTCACCAGCACGTGGGTCGATGTCTATGTGAAGACAGCAAGCCTCGCCGATATCCGTCTTCTCGGCTTTCTTGCGCATGTCGCGCATGGGCCGGTTGGCGCTGAAGTAGATATTCAGCTTACCGTTGCGGTCGTTGATCCACTGGCAGCAAGCGGACTCCTGCTTAGGAGTGAAGGTCGCGGTTTGAACAACTTTCTTGTCCGGCGAAATAGCGGTCAGCGACCACAGCCCGTCCGGATGGAAGCGCTGCAAGAAACTGACAGCGGCTGCGGTATCGATGATTGGCTGAGTGGCTTCCGTAGTGAAAGATTCATTTTGCACCAGTCGATCTAGCTTCACTTCATTAGCGACCCCTTCCAGGTTCACACCCTGGCGGGGGCATCTTTCATTTGCGGCGGCGGTCATAGGCCACCACCCTTAGTCTCGACGTGAGGCAGTGTTTCTACGTAGGCATCCAGCTCGCGAATGTCATACAGAACGACGGTGCCGAACTTGCGATACGGCGGGCCTTTCTTCAGTTCACGCAGGCGGGCGAGGTGCGGGATGGACACGCCCAGATATTTGGCAGTCTCCTTGGCACGGAGCCAGCGCTTGGGCATGTTGAACGAGACGTTATCGGTAAGGTTGCCGTCTTGGGCAGGAGTATGGGACATAACAATTTTCCGAATCTGATATCGCCAAGATTCGGAAGCGCCCAGGACACTGCTGGCGAAGCATGGAACCCAGCTCGGCGGAACAGGGTTCGCTTGTTAGCTGCGGACTGCCACCGCTACTGGACTGCCCTCCGTAGGCCGTCCTGGTTCGTCCTGTCGATTCAGGCACGCTCTCGCTAACGCTTTCAATCCTCCGACATCTACGCTCCCACCGCAACGGGCAACGCATGACTCGTGACACTTACATCCCGTTTCCTGAGAGAGGGCACGGTCTGTCTTACGGCTCGCAGACCAGCCCAGCAGGCGCAGCGCCTGCTAGACCGGGCCGGAGTGGTAACTCTGGGTTAGTGCGTCACCCGGGGGAAAGCATCTAGCGCACTCAAAATCAGCTTCGCCAATGCACGAGCATCCTCCGACTCCCCGAGGTCGGACAGCTTGTCAGCGAACGTTTGGATAGTCAAAAACACGGTTCGATCTTGGGGCACACATTCAAACTCCAAATCACGAACGAGGGTAAGTGCGTCGGCTGCCAGTGTTTCGCCGCATTCTCCCCAACAGGCCTCAGTTAAGCCCTGCAGCGGATACCGTAAGTCGTTCTCTGTCCAAGTTTGCCACGCACCGAAGCGAAGCGAAGGCTCCGCATCCAATACGAAGCTCTTGGCAACACTAAGAATGCTCTTCATGTCATTCTCAAGATTATTCAATCGTTCGTGAATATCCATGTTGTGCTCCTGATGATCGAGGCAGCACCGCGCTGCCTCGTATGGAGCAAACTTTCGCAGAAACGACGCCGCGTGGCGGGACCCGCCAATGAACGTTATTTTCGAAAGCTATTTACGGGGTCTTAAGAGCGTTGCGGACGTTGGCCGCAGAGACACGTCCATCAAAGGTCTTGCAGACGGTGAGCAGCGTGCGTTCATCAGGAAGAGGCTTAGTCCGCTGACTACTGCCGTAGCTGCGTAGGCCCAGGGTACGGGCAACCGCACGGATAGCCTCAAGACTGACGCCCGAGTGGTGGCCTCGGCCAGTTCGTCCGGGTGTGAACGCGGTCAGTGTGGCGAGGTGTCGAAGGGTCTCTAGAGCCGGCTCAACTGGGCCAGCGCCATGGACGTTATCGGTTAGCCACGCCACCTGATCGCCTAGAACTTCCCGTAGTTCTTCATCAGCGCGTAGCTGGGACCATGCGGATTCAATTCGCTCAAAGGCAGGCTGGAGCTTATCCCGAATCGTCACTAACCGCTCTTGCAACTGCTGGGCGTCGTGCTCCTGCTGGAGGCAAGCGTTCCAAGCGGCCCGCGCCTTGGCTAATTCGGTTTCGTTGATATTCATGGGAAAGGTGCGCTCGCTCAGACAGTTCGCTGGACGGTTCGCGGGGTATTTTACTTCAAACTTGCATGAGCAGGTTATTGTGTAAAAAGGGTTGGAAGGCTTGTTCTAGATGGTGCCCGGAGCCGGAATCGAACCGGCACGGGGTTACCCCCGAGGGATTTTAAGTCTCTTTATTATCGATTTACCAATTTTTACCAAACACCACAAACCCTTGTATTTACTGGCTTTCAGGCATATTCTCGCTTTACCAGTTATTACCGGTTTTAACCAAATGTGATTGACCGGTGATTGACGGCTAACCGAGGGATTAAAAAGATGGCCGGCAAGGAAACGTCCCTGCGCTTCACAAAAACCGCTTTGACTGCAATCGCGCCGACTGATAAGCGTGCCTGGTACCGGGATGCAAAAACGGCCGGTCTGGCCTTGTGCGTCACTCCTGCAGGAACCAAAACTTTCTATGTGATTCGCCGCGTTGCCGGTATGGGCCGAAGCGGTAATACAGAGTTTATTCGGCTGGGAGCCTTTACCGGTGGATCAGACGGGTTGACCGTCGAACAAGCGTCCTCTGCTGCGCGCGAAAAGTTACGCGTATTAAATGCAGGTGAAAGTGTCCGCGCCGCCTCACTGACTCGAAAAGATGAAATGACCGTGGGCGACATATGGGCAATCTGGAAGTCTGAACGCGCCGTCGGCCCGAACCCAGATAAGCCCATCAAACGGAGCTGGAAAAAAGATCAGCGCCTTTATGATTGTCATTTAAAGGACCGCGCCAAACGCCGCGTCAGCGAGATAACCGCGCCAGTCGCCAGCAAGATATTCAGCGGCGTTACGGTCGCTAGCGGCCCGGTTGAGGCCAACCATGTGAAGCGTCTGGCGCGGGCAATGTGGAACCACGTCATAAAGCACCATAATCTGAACATCCGTAACCCCTGGACGACCCTTAAAGATAACTATGAAGCTGCCCGCGAAGAGTGGATCAGGCCGGAGCAGATGCCCGCCTTGTTCAAAGCCGTGGATTCGATCAGCAATCAGAATGCCGCGGACGTTGTCCGGCTCTGCCTTTATACCGGCGCTAGATCGGGAAACGTAAAGGCTATGCGATGGGACCAGCTCGACCTTACTGCCGCCGCCTGGACCATCGGAAGCGCCCACCATAAGAACAAGCGTATCCACACGATTCCGCTTGTGCCGGCTGCAATGGAAGTTTTGAACCGGCGAACGGGGCTGAATCCAAATTGGGTATTCCCCTCTGCGAATGGCAACAGCCATATCAGCGATATTTACGCGGCATGGAAAGACGTACTGGCTATCTACGCGAAGGCGTCAAAGATGGAAGCTGTGCCGGACGTCCGTATACATGATCTGAGGCATACAACTGCTAGTTGGCTAGTTGGCCAGGGCGTCAGCCTGCCGATGGTAGGCAAGCTGCTAGGACATACCACGACCATCACGACGCAGCGCTACGCCCACCTTGAAAACGATCCGGTGCGCGACGTACTCAATAAGATTACTGCTGCCATGGGCGCCAAGACCGTTGACACCTGTGACGCCCAGTCAGACACTTGATCCATATCTAGACTCGCCACGGACGGCCCATGCCACTCCTCTCCCTTATCAAAGCCCTGCTGCGCCTCCGAAAGCGGCTCGTTTCTAACAAGCCCGTCAGCCGCCGCGCATCCCAGACGCCTTCGCCCCCTCCTGTGGCTGCGTTACAGAAACCAATACGTGCGGCGACTATCACCCTTCCGTCTGACCCCGTAGCGCTTCAGCAAATCGTGGACCGCTTAGAAGCTCGCGATAGTACCGACTATCTCGGGCTGGCGGCTGAAGCAGGCAGAGCCGCTAGCGCCGCCGTGAAGGCCAGCCGCTTCGATGAAGCTTGGGCTCGTTACCACGATCAAAAGCACCTTTACATGCAGCACGCGCATCGGTCCGGATTCTCGGCTAAGGAGGCTGCCGGCCTCGATGCGAGCGTCAGCCTGTCTCTTGCGAACGCTCTACGTCTGGAAGGCAAGCATACTGGCGCGCTGGTACATGTCCTTTATTGGGCGACCTCGGAGCCCGGAGGCTCTAGCCAAAAACTTCGAGCCTATTTCAACCGTTGCAAGCTGAAGAACACGGCGCTAGCAGACGTTGAGGCTTTCGTCGCTAGTCGCAAAGGCCGGGGCACCAGCTTTCTTGTTGCTCAGCGCCAAGTTAAGGCGTGGATCAAAGCAGGTTAACCGCCTCGGAGGTTAATTGAACCTTGCTAATCTTTTATCGATTATCATGAAAAGGTGTTGCACTCATGTAATTAGATGAGTAAATTGCAATCTCACTACACAGGAGACATCACCATGCAAATCCAAATCAATATGCAAGACGATCTGGTTGCCGCCTTGACCGCACGTGCCGTTGAGACAAACACCACTACTGAAGCGCTGATCGATGAGCTTCTGCGCGAAGCTCTTCACCAGCCGATAGCCGAAAGCACGTTGGTCGATAACGTATTGGTTGCAGCTGTCGAAGGAATTTCTCTCATCGAATCCGGAAAGCAATTCTCGTTGGACGATGTCATTGATCAAGAAAGCTGGGACGGCATGACCGGTGGAGAGCGTAAGTCGCTGGGTAAACGATTTCGCAAGCTGGTTGAGTCACAAGGCATAGCTAACTGGGTCGACCGCACCTCGGGAAACAAAGCGATCTACGTCAAGCTGTAAGGGATCCGGGCGACGAACGGATTCAAGAAAACTGACACGCAACACGATAACAACATCACATCAGCGGCCGCCCGCGAACCTGGGGAGGGGATCAGGGGCCGCGCACAAGGAGCAGTACCCATGACAGCACAAGTGAACGTAGCAACCCCGATTGACCCCGATGAAATGCACGACCAGGCAACCGTCGCCGTTGAGTACGCCTCATGGACGGAATCGCTGGCCGCCGCCATCCAGTCAGCCATCCGGGACGGGTTCCCGCTTCGAGCGAAAGACCTCGCAGGCGTAATGCAATACGTCGCTGAGCACCAGGTGAGCCTGTTCGAAGGCTACGCCCGGGAAATCAGCGAGAAGCACGGCCTTTCGGAGCAACGTCCATGAACGCGATCGTGCAGGGGCTCGCCCCGACTTCAATCAAGACCGACGAGGGGACGGCATTCTGTAATACAGGATGGGTGGAAAAACAGCAGCGCCTCTTTACCGTGAATGTTGGCGTCGACATTACTGACGCATTGCAAACAGCATCCGATATGCTCGACACGGCGCTAACTCCAGTTAATGCGGCCGGCATGGGGGAGCCTCTGGTAGACAATAACGCCTGGCTCGTCCATCACACGCTGGAGAGTGCCAAGGCGGTGGTTGACGCCGTGCACCAGGCGTTAAAGGAGCGCGGCATCAACGCCTGATAACCGAGTTTGACCAGTCTAGCCCGACGGGGCGAAAAGCGGGCCACCTACCCCGCCTGGCTGGTCGATTTAATGTAGGTTGCCTGAGGAGGCATCGTTATGGACGATATGAAGGAGTTGCTCAGCGACATTCTGCCGCGAAGCAAGGAAAACCTTAGAGAGTGGTTGCCGGCCCGGTTTATGGACGAGATCGAACGAGTGTCCAATCCCGCAGACTCCGACATGATTACCCTTCAGCAACCGGTCTCGCCGTCGCCGATCGGATGCGAGACCCGCAGACATGGGAGGCAGTCAAGGCTAGCAACCCGGTCGCTGACCCGGAGGCGAAGAGCAAAATTGATCGTCTGCTCAACCAGCCTGAATATCTCCTCGCCATGGCAACCACGAGCCTGGCCGCAGACTTGCAAACCATGGCGGATGCCTCTTTGAGGGTGACCCTGGCGTTTCTCATGTTAGAAGAGGTCGAATCGGATTTTCCGAAAGCAGCAGAAATTACGCGCGACATAATGCGGGAGCTTCTAAGCGCAAGCTACGCAGTCGTTAAAAGCACAACGCTTGCCATCCACGAGCGTCAGAGCGGTCACAAGAGATCACTGGTGAAGATGCACAGTGCCCATGATTCCAAGGTTGAGCGAGCGCAGGCGATAGCTACCGACCTATGGCGGTCCGCTGAATACGCAACGATGCGAATTGGATCAATGACAGAGGAAGTCTATAGCAGGATGTATGAGGAAGGATTTGCGAAAGTGCTGCCGGAGAAAGACCGCGTTAGGGACTGGATAAAGCCAGTCGCACCCAGCTTTGCGCGCAAAGGCGGTCGGCCTCCTAAACCCTCCCGACTGTAACGGATAACCTCAATTGCGTAACGGATAACCTCATTTCCGTTACGTGTCGGGAATTTTTAAGAACTGCTGCATTACACAAGATGGCCTCGTCACTTCTAACCCGACGAGGCTTTACCAATGCACACCAACATCGAAACAATCAAAGCCGAAATTGCCGCGGCACTTGGCTACGACCCGCAGAACCCTCCCGCCCAAATTGATGACAAGCAAGCCGCTCTTGCTCTAGGCGTCAAAGCATCTACGTTGTCCGTTTGGCGCTCCACTGGTCGCTATAACCTCCCCTTCCGTAAGGTCGGGCGTCTGGTTCGCTATCGCGTCACTGACCTGGCCGAATTTCTACACCGCCGCACCTCCGACCACACCGGAGAAGCGGCATGATGCCTATCGACCGAATCCTAATCCAACTGGACAAAGTCAAGGCCAGCGGCCCGAACAAATGGAAAGCCTGCTGCCCTGCCCATGACGACAAGGACCCAAGCCTGGCGATATCCGAAGCGGAAGACGGCAAGGTTCTGTTGCACTGCTGGGCCGGCTGCACGATTCACCAGATCACCGCAGCGCTCGAAATGGATCTAGGCGACCTATTCCCCGGCGACAAGAAAGAGCGCAGAGGCCCGAGCAAAGCAGCAATAAAGCATGAGCAAATCGTTTATCACATTGCCTTGAACTCGCTGATGCGTGGCAACCATTTAAACGCGAACGATCAGGCGCGATTTGAACTCGCCAAGCAACGCCTTGGAGTGAAGCCATGACAGCCGTTATAGATCGCTTCGCCAAGGAATGGGAAGCCACGTCTAAAAATGCATGGCGGGCGAATGCCGTTCCGGCTAGCAGCATCACCCCACGCGCTATTCATTGGGCCTGGCCAGGATGGATAGCCTTGGGGAAACTCACCATCCTGGCAGGCGCTGGTGGAACCGGGAAAACGACACTCAACATCGGTTTAGCTGCGACGATGACCAGCGCGGGAAAATGGCCAGATGGGGAGCGCTGCAGCGAGCGCCGAAGCGTGATGATTTGGTCCAGTGAAGACGATCCCGCCGACACGATCGTTCCACGGCTGATAGCGGCTGGCGCGGATCTCAGTAAGGTTTCGATCTTGCAAGGCCGGATCAACGGATTGGGCGAGATGGAACCATTCGACCCGGCGAAGGATATCAATCTACTCGCCGCTGAGATGGAGCGCATCGGCGACGTGGGAATGATAATGATCGACCCCATCGTTTCAGCCGTTGCCGGCGACATGAATCAGGCCAACCAAGTCCGCCGCGCTCTACAAAGCTTGGTAGACCTAGCCGAGCGCTACGATTGCGCGATTATCGGCATTACTCACTTTTCCAAAGGATCGGCAGGCAGTAACCCCGCTGACCGTGTGCTGGGCTCTCAAGCCTTCGGAGCCTTGGCTCGAACGGTCTTGGTAGCTGCCAAGCAAGAGGATTCAGAGCTTCGTGTTTTGGCACGGGCGAAGTCGAACATCTCTATCGACTCTGGCGGCTGTTCTTACACCATCGAAGAGACCACCGTTAGTGCTGGGATTTCAACAACAAGAGTTTTATGGGGCGACCGTATCGAAGGCACCGCTCGGGATATTCTGGCGGATGTTGAAGGCGACAACACAGACGAACGCAGGACTGAATTAGACGAGGCTTGCGATTTTCTCCGCGCTCTACTGGCGAACGGCCCGATCCCCACCAAGCAAATTAAGGTTGACGCTGACGGCAGCGGCTTGACCTGGGCAACCGTGCGCAGAGCACAGAAAGCAATCGGAGCTAAAGCCAGAAAAGGCGGAATGGACGCCGGATGGTTCTGGGAGCTTCCCTTCCAAGGTGCTCATTCATGCGCCGAAGATGCTCAAGATTCCCCGAAGATGCTCAGACAAAACAGTGAGCACCTTCGGCAAGAGATGAGCACCTTCGATGAAATCGCTGATGCAGATCCTGACGCGGAGGATCTGTGATGGCCGCTATCGACTATCTCCGAGAGCAAGGCTTGACCGCGCAACGTGTCGGAAGCCGTGTGAGGCTCAAACCCAAAGGCTTAATAACAGAGGACGTTCGGCAGTACGTTAAAAAGCATCGACTAGTTCTGCTGGCAGAGCTGGCTGCAAATGATGGCGAGGCCCGGCGCATGAGCTGGAAGGTGATACGCGACGGCCGAGCCCTATGCACGATGATAGGAGAACCGACCACTTACCACGAGGCTCAAGAGATAGCCCGCTGGCGGTGGCCTGATGCCGAAATCCTGGAGAACTGAGCTTGATTCCTATAACTCACACCCTCGCCATGATCGGCTTGAAGCCTGGCATCTCCGTCCGCGACCAACTGACAGTCACGCGCCGCATTGCGCGCCGGCTTTATGAGCGCCGCGAAGTCATCCATGCAGAGCGCCATGCAATTCGCCGAGAGGCCAGCAAGCTGCGAGAACACCTGCCATTCACCAAGCGCCAGATCGAAGTCTTGGAGCAGCAGGCCAATGACCACTTAGCCGATGAAATGAAGGGCGCCGGTGAAGTGCTGCGAGGCTTTGGCAACACAATCCTTCGCGACCGTGACGGCGAACTACAGGCCCTGGGCTTTGAAGCACTGGCTGATCTGCTAAATATCAACCGCGTTGAGAGGGAGAAAGCGCGCCGAGAAGGCTGGCATACCCCCTGGGAGCTGGTATTCGTTCACAACTTGGAGAGCAGCGCCAGTAACCGAGACGCAGGCTGGAAACGCGGCCCGCTGTTCGAGGCATGCTTCTTGGTTATGGCTGACTTCATTGCGACCGCACCCGAAGCCGCCCTGCCCGATCCATTCGCACCTGGTGAGATATTCGGCGAGAAGCTCCCACCTACTCTGCACATCGTTCCAGCCAAAACACCCGAGGAGACGCGCTCATGCTGACAGCAACAATAACTGGCGGGATCACCAGCAAACTGACAACAGATGAGTTCGGTCGCCGCTACTGCACGATCTACAGCGACGAAGCGCGGCGAGCTGTTCGGGCTATGTTTCGCAATGCCCGGCATGCCGAGCTGGTTGGAATGCTACCGAAGGGTGGCCGGCTGACAGTCTCCGGGAGACTGGGAAGCAAGGGAGCCATCAGCCTGACCGGAAAGACTGTGGCGCACCTCACCATTGACGTGCAGACGATGCAGATCCACTTCAAGGAGGCCAGCGAATGAGTGACAAGCGCCTAGGATACGTGAACGTTATTGACGCCATCAAGCGAGCTACGTCAGCTGCAGTGATAGATACCACATCGAAGCCCAGCTATAGCCCCGACAGGATCAACGGCCAAGCCGGGCTCAGTAATGATGACCGCATGGCTCTCGACATGATGGTTCATGCCAAGCTGCACCGCGAGCTTGATGCGGTTCTGTGGCATGCGCTGGTGGCGAAGTATTCCGCTTGCTCGAAGTCCAAGGCCAAAGCCTTGGAGCAGCTGTTGCCTGTGATCGTCTCCCCCGCTGACGCCCGATTCACTCGGCATGCTGCGGTCGCCTGGAGTTTCCCCAAGCCCAAGGGCAGGGACGGCAAGCGCTCGACCGCTGTGCTGCCTGCCTACTGGTATGACTTCAACTACTGGGACACCGAAGGCCGATCCGACACCACCCGGCGCCGCTGGAATAAGGTCATTCAGCGGTGGCTCAATGACGTGGTGAATAGCGGCTTGGTGGAGGTGCAGCACATTCTCGACGAAGAAGAGCTAATAATTTAATTTGCTGCTTGAAATATTTGGTTATTTGGTTGATCCTATCACCAGAGTTGCGTATTTGCGCAATAAATAACTAGACCCCGGCCAAGTGCTGGGTTTTTTTGTTTCTGGAGATCGAAACCATGAATTGCCTTTCGACCTGTCACACCTCGCAGGGTGACGCAGTGAACGCCCCTCCTCGCCTGACACCTGATCAACAGCTCTGGCTCGACGACCAGATCAAGCGGACGGAAGAGCTCTACGGTTACCCGATGTTTCCTCTAGCTGACCGCCTCCTGGCGCTGGAGGCTCGCTATGGAAAAGTTGCTGCATGAGCTACTGATCGAGCAACGCAAGACCAACCAGCTCCTACTTCTACTCATCCACGCGCTAAACGAGGAAGACGACGACAGTGACGAGCTGCCCGTGACATACCTCGACGGCTCGCCATGCCCATAAGGCCCGAGCGCCACAAGCCAGCCGAGCAGATAGCCAAGCGGCACGATGTAGCGCTCACATGGGGACAAGGCCGAGGCGGCAGACCGTGGCGACGCAAGCGAGATGCAGTGCTAGCCCGAGACCTCTACACATGCCAGGTGTGCAGCAAGATCAGCGACGAGCTCGAGGTGGATCACATTAAGCCCAAGGCTCACGGCGGTGATGACTCGATGACGAACCTGCGCGCTATCTGCGTGCCGTGCCACAAGATCAAGACAACCCAGGAAGGCGGACGCCACACCGGGGGGCCTGTCCAGCTTAAAAAAGTGCTCTGACTGGACACCATTCCGCAGCCTTTTTTTCACACAGTCAGTTGAGCAAAACCGGATTCCCGAGGTAGACCATGGCCAACCCACGCAAGCCGCCGCAGCTGAAGGCAATCGCCGGAACTGGGCGCAAAGACCGTGAGGTTGCGGATGCTCTCGACCTACCGCTGGTGGAGTCGTTACCGTCTGCCCCTGACTGGCTGCCCAATGCGCACGCTGTGAAGGAATGGGATCGATTGGTTTCAATTCTGATGGCCAACAAGCTGCTGACCGAAGCCGCGCTCGGCCCGCTCGCTCACATGTGCGCCCTGCATGGGAAGATTGTCCAGCTGTATGCTGCAGGCGAGGCTCCAACTGCCAGCCTGACAGGAACGCTGCGCAACTTTCAGAACGACTTCGGCCTGACCCCTGTTGCACAGGGCAAAGTTCGGGCTGGCAGCAATGACGGCCTGAAGAAGAATCCGTTTACCGGCAACGGGAGGCGGAATGCGTGACTACGTTCATATCGCCATTGAATACGCCAGGGCAGCCGTTGCAGACAAGAAGCGGGCCAAGCACGGCAAGCTGATCAGGCAGGCAGCACAGCGATTCCTGAACGATCTGAAGCGAGCCAAGCGAAAGGACGCCCCGTTCATATTCGACGAGTGGCACGCGAACGACCCATGCGACTTCATCGAGAAGCTGCCCCACGTGGAAGGCAAGTGGGACACGCCAACGATTGTTATGCACCCTTCACACATCTTCTTCACGGTGCAGCTGTTCGGCTTTCGCAAGGCCGAGTCGATGCATATCGAAGGGTATGGCGACTTCCACCCCAGGCGCTTCACCTCGGCTCTGTTTGCGGTAGCCAGAAAGAACGCCAAATCAACGCTGGCCTCGTCGATCCTGCTCTATTGCGAGTGCTGCGAACCGGAGGAAGGCGCCCAGGTCATCAGCGCGGCGACGACCTTTCAGCAGGCCTCAATCATCTTCAACACCGCCAAGCGGATGGTCGAGAAGACGCCGGATCTGCGCGAGGCCTTCGGGCTGGAAACATGGGCCAAGGCGATTAGCCGGGTCGAGACCGGTGCGAGCTTCAAACCTGTTCACGCCAAGGCCAGCACGCAGGACGGTCTCAACCCGTCACATGTCGGCCTGGACGAGATTCACGCTCACAAGACGGCGGATCTGCTCAACGTGCTGACCTCTGCGGCCGGCGCCCGGAGTAATCCGCTGTGGCTGTACACGACCACCGAGGGCTATACCAACCCGGGGCCATGGGCAGAGATCAGGATGTTCGCCAAGAAGCTGTTGGCCGGGCTGTTTGGCTCGACTGCTGACCACTTCCTGGTGGTGTTCTACGCGGTTGACGACGACGATAAGAGCGCTGGCATCAAGGCTGACGACGAGTTCGACGAGCGCTGTTGGATCAAGGCCAACCCCCTGATGAATGTCAATCCGCACTTGCTATCGGCTATCCGCAAAGAAGCGGTCGAAGCTAAGCAGATGCCGTCGAAGCTTGCCGAGTTTCGCATCAAGCGTCTGAACCGCCCGGCTTCCACTGCTGACGGCTGGATCGATCTAAACAAGTGGCAGGTCTGTAGCGGCCCGGTCGATCTGGAATGGTTGCGTGGTTACCCCTGTTGGGGCGGTCTCGACCTGGCCAGTACAACAGATCTGACCGCTTTCCGGCTGGTCTGGAACGTCGATGGCGTGCTCTATACCCACGGCTGGCGATGGGCCCCAGAAAGCGCTGTGGCGTTTCGCACCGAGCGGGGCACTGTGCCTTATGCCTCATGGGTCGAGACGGGGCTGTTGAAACAGACAGAGGGCAACGTGGCCGATTACGCGGTCATCGAGAAAGACATTCTTGAAGTGTGCGAGCGCTTCAATGTCCAAGAGATCGCCTTCGACCGCTGGAACGCCTCTGACCTGGTAAACCGGCTGGTTGCGGCGAATCTGCCCATGATTGAGTTCATTCAAGGGCCGAAGTCGTACCACCCTGCTATGCAGGCGCTCGAACGGGCCTACATCGCAGGCAAGCTGGCCCACGGTGGCGACATGATTCTGAACTGGTGCGCCTCGAACATCATCAGCCGTACCGACCAAAACATGAACATGGCACCGGACAAGAAGCGCTCAGCCGACAAGATCGATGACATGGCCGCCCTACTGATGGCGATTGGCGTCTCCCTGCCCAAGGAGGGCGAGCGAAAGCCGGAATATCAGCTGTTCTTTGCCTGAGCCAACCAACCCCAAACGAACCCGCCCTGTGCGGGTTTTCTCGTTCCTGGAGCAATGAAAATGAATCGAGCCTATTCCGTCCTGAACGTGAAGGAGGTCGACGGCGAGCAACGCATTATCCGCGGCATTGCCTCGACGCCTTCCCCTGACCGCATGGGCGACGTCGTGGAGCCGCTGGGCGCCAAGTTCAAGACGCCTATGCCGCTTCTTTGGCAGCACCAACACGACAAGCCTGTCGGCCTGGTTGAGTTCGCCGCGCCGACCAAGGAAGGCATCCCTTTTGAAGCGCGCCTGCCGGCCATCGCTGAGCCGGGCGCCCTGAAAGATCGCGTGGACGAAGCATGGCAGTCGGTCAAGTCCGGCTTGGTCACGGCCGTTTCCATCGGCTTTAAGGCCATCGCTGACAAGGCCGAACGGCTGGAATCAGGCGGCTTGCGCTTCAAAGAATGGGAATGGCTGGAGCTTTCCCTGGTGACTATCCCGGCCAACGCTGAGGCCACCATTACCCAGATCAAGGCGATTGATAACGAGCTGCTGGCCGCGTCTGGCCGCTCCAAGTCGACTCGCTCTGATTCCTCTGCCGGTGCTTCGGCAGTTACCCGCAAAACCACACCCCCGAAGCCCGAGGAGGGCCGACCTATGAATATCGCTGAACAGATCAAATCCTTCGAGAACAAGCGTGCGGCCTCCGCTGCCCGCCTGGAATCGATCATGGCCAAAGCAGCCGACGATGGCCGCACCCTGGATGAGATCGAAACCGAGGAATACGAAGGTCTCGAAACTGAGGTTGTCGCCGTAGACAAGCACCTTGTCCGCCTGCGAGGCCTGGAAAAAACACAAGCCATCAAGGCCAAGCCGATAGAAGGTGAGAAAGTGAATTCATTCGAGAAAGGCGCCGAGTTCCGCGACAACGCCGTGATCCGCGTCGAGCGCAACCTGCCCAAGGGCACCGCGTTCACTCGCTACGCCATCGCCCTGGCACGCTCTAAGGGCAACCTGATGCAGGCCGCCGAAATCGCCAAAAGCTGGCACGACTCCACCCCGGAAGTTGAGACCGTTCTGAAGGCCGCTATCGCTGCAGGCACCACTACTGACTCCGCGTGGGCTGCGCCCCTGGTTGAATACCAGAACATGGCGAGCGAGTTCATCGAGCTGCTGCGCCCGCAGACCATCATCGGCCGCATGCAGGGTATGCGTAACGTGCCGTTCAACATCAAGATGCCGGGCCAAACCTCCGGATCTAGCACCGGATGGGTGGGCCAGGGCAAGTCAACTTCCGTTTCCAAGCTGGCTTTTGACACCACAACGCTGCGCCACACCAAGTGCGCCGGCATTGTCGTGCTAACCGACGAGCTTGTGCGCTTCAGCAACCCGAGCGCCGAAGCCATCGTTCAGGCTGACCTGGCCGCCTCGATCGCTCAGTTCCTAGACGAGTCGTTCATCGATCCGACCCGCGCCGAAGTGGCCGACGTTTCTCCGGCCTCGATCACCAATGGCGTGACGCCGATCATCGCCAGCGGCACCACCGTTGACGCGCTGAAAGCCGACGTGAAGGCCCTGTTCACTGCGTTCATCGCTGCGAATCTGACCCCCGCGGGCGGCGTCTGGGTGATGACCCCTACCATAGCTTTGACCTTCAGCATGATGCAGAACGCCCTTGGCCAGCCGGAATTTCCCGGTATCGACATGAATGGCGGTACGTTCTTCGGCCTGCCTGTCATCGTGTCCGAGAGCGTCCCGGCCAACGCCGGGGTGGGTACTGAAGGCGCCCGTATCGTTCTGGTGAAGACCAGCGAAATCTTACTGGCCGACGATGGCGGCGTGACCCTGGACGTAAGTCGCGAGGCCTCGTTACAGATGGATTCCGCTCCGGCTGACGGCGCCACAGCGCTCGTCTCGCTGTGGCAGAACCACATGGTCGCCCTGCGCGCCGAGCGTTACATCAACTGGAAGCGCCGCCGCCCGCAAGCTGTTGGTTACATCGACAGCGCTAATTACCAAGCGTAAGCGAGACGGAGGGGCATCTGCGGCCCCTCCCCTCCACTGGAGGAACCATGGAACTGAAAGCACTTCGAGAATTCCGTTACGCCGGCAAGCTGCTGCAGCCAGGTGGCCTATTCACCGCAACCGAGCGTGACGCCAAGATTCTCTGCCTGATCGGCAGAGCATCGCCCGAACCTGCAACCCCCGATAGCGAGGCCCAGCCCGCGCCCCCCGAGATAAAGCAGGAAGAGCGAGCCAATAGCCGCACTTACAAACGCCGTGACATGACGGTCGAATAATTCAGGAGCCGCGATGAGACTGTTCAAGTTTGGGCGCAAGCAGAAAGACACTAGCGAGAAGGCCCTGCGCCCCGCCGACAATCGCGGCAGCTGGTTTGGCGGCATCCGCGAGTCGTTCTCCGGTGCCTGGCAGCAAAGCGTTGAAATCAACCACGACACGGTTCTGGCATTCTCCGCTGTGTTCTCGTGCGTGACGCTGATCGCCGCAGACGTGGCCAAGCTACGCGTGCGGTTGGTCAAACTGACCGACGATGGGATCTGGGCGGAAGCACGGAACGCCGACTTCTCGGCCGTGCTGCGCAAGCCGAACCACTTCCAGAACCGCATTCAATTCTTCGAAACCTGGATCATCTCGAAGCTGTGCCACGGCAACACCTACGTGCTAAAGCAGCGAGACAATCGCGGCCTAGTAACAGCGCTGTATGTACTCAACCCCCGCCGCGTGACGACTTTGGTTGGCGACGATGGCAGCGTGTATTACCAGCTCAAGACTGACAATCTTTCGCTGCTTGAAGGGGATCTGATTGTTCCTGCGCGTGACATCATCCACGACCGCATAAACTGCCTGTTTCATCCGTTGGTTGGGCTCTCCCCTATCTACGCTTGCGGCCTGGCTGCGATGCAGGGGAACGCCATTCAGACCAGTTCGGCCCGGTTCTTCCAGAACGGCAGCCGCCCCGGAGGAGTTTTAACCGCTCCGAACTCTATCGGTGACGAGACAGCCGCCCGACTGAAGACACACTGGGAAGCCAATTACACCGGCGAGAACTCCGGCCGCGTGGCAGTGCTGGGCGATGGCCTGACTTACGAGCCAATGGTGATGAGCGCGGCTGATTCGCAGCTGATCGAGCAGTTGCGCTGGTCTGCCGAGACAGTTTGTTCGGTGTTTCATGTTCCGGGATATAAAGCCGGAGTTGGCCAGGCGCCGACTCACAGCAACGCCGAGATCCTGAACCAAGTCTATTACTCCGACTGCGTGCAGAGCCTGCTGGAAAGCTTGGAGCTGTGCCTGGATGAAGGCCTTGAGCTGCCCGACCCCTACGGCACGGAGTTTGATCTGGACGGCCTGCTGCGCATGGACACCGCGACCCTGTACAAGGCCAACAACGATGCGGTTGGCGGCGGCTGGATGACTCCCAACGAAGCCAGGCGCCGGGTCGATCTGCCCCCGGTTATCGGTGGCGACACCCCTTACCTGCAACAGCAAAACTTCTCCTTGGGTGCGCTCCATGCGCGCGACCAGAGCAGTCCGCTTGCTGTGAAACCTGCTGTGGAGGCGTCCTGATGTTAATCACTATCGAGGCCGCCAAGGCCCATCTGCAAATGGATCACAACGACGCTGACGCGGAAATAACCCAGCTAGCGACTGAGGCCTCCCTGCTCGTCCTGGACTACCTGAAAAAGCCGGCCATCGAATGGCAGGACGAAGCAGGACTGCCCATCAACGTGCCCGGGCCTGTATCAGTGGCGGTGAAGCTGGTACTGGGCGAGATATTCAAGAACCGTGAAGCCGCTGCCGACCCGCTTTCCCTAAGTGTTGTGCGGCTGCTGGATCGCCTGAGGGAGCCGACATTCGCATGAACATTTCAGCGGGCGTGCTGCGGCACCGGATCACGATTCAGCGTCCGGACTATGAGCGAGATCCAGAGACCACCGATATGAACATTGTCTGGTCGACGGTATGGGACAAGGTGCCGGCTGCCATCGAGCCGCTGAGTGCGAAAGAGTTCGTCGCCTCCCAGGCTGTTCAATCGGAAGTGTCGGCGCGCATCACCATTCGGTACCGGGAAGGCGTGACGGCCTCCATGCGGATCCTGCACAACGACCGGATTTACAACATCGAAGGCGTATTGCCTGACCCGGACTCAGGACGGGCCTGGCTGACTCTGCCCTGCAGCGAGGGCGTGAACGATGGCTGACGGTATTGAATTCGCGATTGGCGGTCTGGATTCCCTGCTGGGGAAATTGGAGGCGATCAGCTATGAGACCAAGCGCAAAGGCGGACGTGCTGCTCTACGCAAGGCGGCTCAGGTCGTCGAGGCGAAGGCCAAGCAGAACGCCGCAGCTCTGGACGACAAAGCCACCGGGCGCAGCATCTCAGCCAATATCGGTATGCGCTGGAATGGCCGGCTGTTCAAACGCACTGGAGACCCAAGCTTCCGAGTAGGCGTGCAGCACGGCGCAGTGATCGAGGAAAAAGGCAACCCTGACCCCGGGCTAAACGGGCCTACGCCGCATTGGCGTCTGATCGAGCTCGGCAGGGAGGGCGTCAGCCCCAACCCGTTCATGCGTAGCGCGCTGGAAAGCAGCATAGACGAAGCCACCAACACGTTCGTCACCGAATACGAGAAAGCTATCGACCGAGCGATCAAGTCGGCCGCGAAGAAGGGACAACGAGCATGACACCACCTATTCACGCCGTGTGCGCAGCTGACGCAGCTGTCACGCTGGTATTGGGAGCGCAGCCCCTACGCCTGTTCCAGTGGGGCGAGATACCGGAACGCCCGGCCTATCCGTATGCCGTCTGGCAAGTAATTGGCGGCACGCCGGAAAGCTATCTAGCCGGCCGCCCTGACGTGGACGCCTTCACGATCCAAGTCGATGTATATGGCAAGACCGGCTCGTCAACCACCACCGCCGCGACGGTAATCCGCGACGCTATCGAGTTGCACGCGAACATCACCCGTTGGGGCGGACAGCAAACCGACCCCGTAACAAAGAACAAGCGCATCAGCTTCGATATCGACTGGCTTGTTCCACGCTGAACCTAGCAACCCTAACAGCCCGCCTCGTGCGGGTTTTTTTGTCCCAAAACCCGTACTGGAGAAACACCCCATGGCTATTCTGTCCCAAGGCTCGCAGGTCTACGTGCTGGCTCCGACCAAAGCTGACCCGAGCATTTTTGAAGTGCTGACCGTGCCCAGCGCGACCGCCTTCACCCCAGGCGGCAACCCTGCCGACCAGATCGAAGTCACCACGCTCGAAGACCGCGACAGCCGCCGTTACAGGGCGGGGCTTCGCACTCCTGGCCAAGCCTCGCTGACCGTCAACTTCGACCCGTCCGAGGCCGCTCACATTCGCATGTTTGAACTGAGCCAGATGAACCCGGCGCCGACTCTGAAATGGGCGCTGGGATGGTCTGACGGCACCGAAGCGCCGACCGTAGCAATAGGCGGCTATGACTTCGTGCTCTCTACTGCCCGCACTTGGTACACGTTTGAGGGCTATCTGTCTGACGTGCCATTCGACATGGCTGCCAACGCCGTCGTGACCTCGGCTGTGACCATTCAACGCTCCGGCGCAGCCGGCCTGACGATGAAGGCGGCT
The DNA here is from genome assembly GCA_011050525.1 of Halopseudomonas xinjiangensis. Taxonomy (GTDB): domain Bacteria; phylum Pseudomonadota; class Gammaproteobacteria; order Pseudomonadales; family Pseudomonadaceae; genus Halopseudomonas; species Halopseudomonas xinjiangensis_A. The sequence continues at coordinate 51,771 of DRFO01000012.1, read as the reverse complement.
TGACCATGCAGCTATCTATCGACTCTCTGAAACAAGCAGGCGCCTTCACCGGCGCTCCCGTTGAACGTGAAATTACGTGGAAGCAGGGCGACAAGGAGAACACCGCTACTGTCTACGTCCGTCCGCTGTCGTACCGCTCAGCCGTGTCTGACCTGTTCGCCGCGGGCAGCAAAGGCGACCCTATTGCCGGGCGGATTGCCGCGTGCATCTGTGACGAGAAGGGCGAGGCTGTGTTTACCGCTGCTGACATTACCGGCGAGGCTGACCCGGAACGCGGCCCGCTGGATGGCGGCCTTACCATGGCATTGCTCGCCGTCATTGGCGAAGTGAACGGCATGGGAAAGACACGGGGCTGACCGACGAGGACGAACTCTGGCATGAGCTGGTTATGTGCGGTATAGGCGGCAAGACCATTGCCGAAGCGCAGCAGACTATCAGTTATCCGGAGTTCGTCCAGTGGGCCAAGTACCGCGCCAAGCGCGGCAGTCTGAACCTGGGACTGCGCGTTGAACGTGGGTCGGCCTTACTTGCAACGCTATACGCCAACAGCAAGTCGAAGAACGGCGGCTATGGTCTGCACGACTTCGCGCCGTATCACGACCAGCCGATTCTGACTCTCGACGAGCTGAAGCAATGGGATCAGGCATAGCGAAGTTCAGGCCAGCCCTTGCCAAACAGACCGCCTCCGGGCGGTTTTTTATTGCCTTGAGGAAATCATATGGCCAGTAAATCGCTGGGCACATTAACGCTTGACCTGATCGCCCGCACTGGGGGCTTTGTCGCTGGCATGGATAAGGCCGAGCGGCAGTCGGCCAAGTGGCGTAAGCAGGTCGAGAAGGACGTAAAAGCGACCGGCAAGGCTATGGGCGTTGCACTGACAGCAGGCGCTGCGGCAGCGGCAACCGCACTGGTGCTGGTCGTCAACAAGCAGCGCGATCTGATCGACCAGCAGGCGAAGATGGCGCAGCGTATGCGCACATCATACGAAAGCCTGTCCACTCTGGCCCGGGCCGGTGAGCTTGCCGGCGTCAGCATGGGCCAGATCGAGACCGCCAGTAAAGGATTGGAGCAGCGGCTAGGCCAGGCCATTCAAGGCACCGTTGCACAGAAGGAAGCCTTTGACCGCCTACACCTTAGCGCTCAGGCAATCGCCGACCTTCCGTTGGATCAGCGCATCGGGGCAATCAACAAAGCATTACGCGAGAACGTACAGGCATCAGAGCGCGCCGCAGTAGCCGGAAAGATATTCGGTGAGGAAGGCGCTATCACAATGCAGATGCTCGACCCCGACACCATTGCCGAAGCAGCGCGGCAAATAGAAATCTTCGGGCTCAACCTGTCGGACGTGGATGCCGCGAAAGTTGAGATGGCAAACGATGCCATGTCTACACTCGGCAGCGCGACTACCGGTCTATCGCAGCAACTAACTGTTGAGCTTGCGCCAATCTTGCGCGCTATCGGCGACGAGTTCCTGCGCAATGCCGAAGAGGCTGGCGGCATGGGCGAAGCTGTGCGGGATGCTGTTGATAAGGCAGTCACCGGTTTGGCGTTCGTGATGGATGCTGGAGACGGTGTGGGCCGCGTCTTTTCGATATCAGGCAAGCTGATTGCACTGAACATCTTGCAAATCAACAGCAAACTTCTGGGCATGGCCGATACGTTCTATAACGGGCCAATCGAAGCGGCTAACGTCCTGCTAGAAATACTCAGCAAGATACCTGGCATTGATCTAGATCCTTACGAGATGACCGGTGCTGGGTCGCGGATAAAGTCGGATCTCTCCATTGCAGAAGGCGCAATTGCCGCAGCGCAAGAGGACATCACTGATACGCTGAACAAACCACTAGCCGGCCAAGCGTTCAAGCAGTTCGTTGCTGACGCCCAGGTAGCAGGCCAGGCCGCCGCTGAAGCAGTCATTGCAGCTAGAAGGCTCGCAAGCGCGGGCGGTACGAGGGCACGCGATGATGAGGACAACGGCAAGCAGACAGAAGCGATCCAGAAGCAAATAAGCGCCCTGGAGCGCGCCGCTGCAACCTGGGGCATGGACGCTGATGCGGTCAAGCTCTGGAATCTCGAGGCTGACGGGGCATCGGATACGCAGCTAAAACTCGCCCGCGCACACCTTGAGACAGTCGCCAATCTTGAGCTCTCGAAGGAAGCGCAGAAAGGATACGCCGACCTTCTCAAGGATCTGCGCACCGACGAGGAGGTTCTAACCGATCAGATGCGCGAGCGCCTGGCGGTGCTCGATGCCATGTCGGGGCTGACCGAAAACCAGCGCAACGATACGGCAGGCCGAATCGCGGGAGCCGCTACAGATGAGGCACCGGAGTTCGGCGGACTGGATGCAACAGTCGCCGGTCCGATGGGCGAGCTGCTGAAGATCGATGATGCCGAAGAAAAGCTTTCCGAGTGGTATTCCACGCAGCTTGAGATACTTGAAGAATTTCGATCAGAGCGCTCAGATCTGAACGCCACATGGGATGAAGAAGAATTAGCGCTCAAGCAAGAGCATGAAGACAAGCTGGCGGACATTGAGCAGGCCCGGCGAGTTGTCCAGATGGCTGCTGGTGAAGAAGCGTTTGGCCATATGGCAGACGCCGCAAGGGTTTTCTTCGGGGAAAACTCCAAGCTGTACCAAGCGGCGTTCGCTGTAGAAAAGGCCTACGCGATCGGCAAGGCGCTAATGAATGTGCCGAAGTCCTACTCTGATGCGTTTGCCGCTGTTGTGGGTATTCCGATTGTCGGGCCCGCTCTCGCCCCGGCCGCAGGTGTGGCAGCCGCGGCGGCTCAGGTCGCGCAAGCCGCCGCGATCGGTAACGTCAGCATGACCGGCATGGCTCACGACGGTATCGACTTTGTGCCGAAAACGGGAACATGGCTGCTCGAGAAGGGAGAGCGCGTCACTACGGCAGAGACGAGCGTAAAGCTTGACAATGTACTCAATGATGTCCAGCGCCAGAGCGCCGGGCGAAGCGTAATCGGCGATATGCATTTGCACAACCACGTCAATGGTACTATCGACAGGCGCACCTCTAACCAGATGATGGAAGATATGGCGAGGAAGCAACGCATGGTGAACGCCAGATTCGGACGATAACGCAAGGAGGCTTATGGCTAAGATAACCCAGCTACCAAATGGCCTTGATCGCGCGCAGCGAGAACAACGCCGTGAGTGGCGAAAAGTGTTCGATGACATGGGCTATCACGGCGAGTGGGCCGAAGCATTGCTTGATGAGCTTTCAAAGACCATGGCTGCGCTTCAGGCGCCACAAGAGGTAAATATCCCCTTCTCGTTTTCTCAACCTCTCAGCGATGTGCAACTGCAAGAATTAGAAGGATGCGTTCGAAGCTTCTACGCAGGGCAGCTAGCTGAGATTTGCGAGACGCTGGACGAGGCGCGGCAGAAAGTTTACGAGCTGTTGCTAGAGAAATACCAGCCCAGGTAAGTCCAGAATAGTTTAAATTTGCTGGTCGGCTTCCCAAGCAATCGAGGCAGGTGAAGCCTGAGCACGCTATGGGCGCGGCTGATGCAGCATGGCCGAACTGGCTCGCGCTATTAGCACGTCCAAACCAAGGGCAGATAATGATTTAAGGAATAGCCCGGTACGCTTTGCGCTGCTGGTTTTTTTCTTTTCAGGATTTGATGCGTGATTGACCGGCTCGGTGATTGACCGGTGATTGACAGCGCAAATCAGGATGATGCTTGGGAAGAGAGTAAAACCGCTGAAAGCCGCATGCTAGATGGTGCCCGGAGCCGGAATCGAACCGGCACGGAGTTGCCTCCGAGGGATTTTAAGTCCCTTGCGTCTACCAGTTTCGCCATCCGGGCTAGCAAGTACTGAATAATGGAGGCCGAGGTCGGAATCGAACCGGCGTTGACGGATTTGCAATCCGCTGCATGACCACTCTGCCACCCGGCCTCTGAGGGTGTGCTCCGCTATAAGAGAATACAGCGCAACATAAAACTGGAGCGGGAAACGAGACTCGAACTCGCGACCCCGACCTTGGCAAGGTCGTGCTCTACCAACTGAGCTATTCCCGCTCTGGAACGGCGCCCATTCTATCTTCCTGCACGGACCTGTCAAGTCATTGATTCGGAAAAAGTTATTTGTCGCTTTTTTTAGCGACATCCATACTCATGTAAGGCCATGCGGCCTTGAGATAAACGTACATGGACCAGAGCGTCAGCGCTGCTGAAAGGATAAGCAGCACGTAACCGGCAACGACCCAGTAGGTTACCACCGGGGGGTTTGCAAGCAGTACGATCAACGCCACCATGGTCATCGCGGTCTTGTATTTGCCCAGTTGAGACACGGCAACCTGGGCGCGAGCGCCGAGTTCCGCCATCCACTCACGTAACGCGGAAATGACAATTTCGCGTCCTATGATAACCACGGCCGACACAGTCACCCAGAAGTTCGCATGGCTCTGGACCAGCAGAACCAGAGCCACCGCGACCATCAGCTTGTCCGCAACGGGATCCAGAAAGGCACCAAACGGCGTGCTCTGCTCCAGTTTGCGGGCCAGGTATCCATCCAGCCAGTCAGTCAGGCTCGCCAGAGTGAACACCATTGCTGCAGCCAGATAGCTCCAGTGATAAGGGAGGTAATAGAGCAATATGAAGATCGGGATCAACCCAACCCGCATCAACGTCAGGATATTCGGAATGTTCATGAAATCTCGGCGAATGGTTTAAGCAGGCATTCTAGTCGCTATGCAGCGCGGCATAAATCTGTTCTGCCAACTTTTTGCTAACTCCGGGTACTTTGGCCATTTCTGCTGCGCTGGCGCGCTGCAATTCCTGCAGCCCTCCAAAATGTTTCAGCAATTCTCGCCGCCGTTTCGGACCTACGCCTTCAATGCCTTCCAATGTAGAAGTGTTTCGGGTTTTGCCCCGTCGTTGCCGGTGGCCGGTAATGGCGAAACGGTGAGCTTCGTCCCGTATCTGCTGGATCAAGTGTAACGCCGGCGAGTGGCCAGGCAACACTAGTTCATTATGCGGGTCATTAAGATAAAGGGTCTCCATGCCAGCCTTGCGGGTCACGCCCTTGGCAACGCCGAGCAGGGTCAAGCCGTGTACGGCGAGCTCTCCCAGTACCTCGATGGCCATCGACATCTGCCCCTTGCCGCCGTCGACGATGAGAATGTCGGGCATCTTGCCCTCCCCCTCTTTCAGACGGTTGAAGCGACGACTGAGAGCCTGGCGCATGGCGGCGTAATCATCTCCCGCCGTCACCCCCTCAATGTTGAAACGGCGATAGTCGCTCTTGATCGGACCCTCAGGACCGAACACGACGCAGGAGGCAACGGTGGCCTCACCACTGGAATGGCTGATGTCGTAGCATTCGAGCCGCGCGGGGGTTTCATCCAGCTTCAATGCCTCCTGGAGCGCTTCGAAGCGTGCCTGCACGTTCTGCCGATTGGCCAGCATTCCAGCTAATGCCGAGTCCGCGTTGGTTACCGCCATGCTCTGCCATCGGCTACGCGTGCCGCGAACTCTATGACTGATGGTCACGCCGTAGCCCCTGGCTAGCGCTAGCGCTTCGGCTATCACCGGCAGGTCCTCGTGCACCGCGTTGACTATTATTTCGCCCGGCAACTCCCGCTCGGCTGCCCCCAGGTAGTACTGTGGAAGAAAGGCCGACAGCACCTCGCCGGCAGTCTGTTCGATAGGGACTCTCGGGAAATGGTTCTTGCTGCCCAGCACCCGACCCTGCCGAACCATCACCACATGCACGCACGCCCCGCCAGGGGACACGGCCGCCGCGACAACATCCACGTTGCCCTGCTCGGTGTCCATACTCTGCTGGTCCTGTACACGCCGCAGTAACGCCATCTGATCACGCAGCTCCGCCGCTCGCTCGAACTCGAGATTCTCTGCGGCCGCTTCCATGGTCCGGCTCAGTTCATCAGCCAGAGCATTGCTGCGCCCTTCCAGAAACATCACCGAGTGCCGTACGTCTTCCTCATATTCCTGCTGGGCTACCAGACCTACACAGGGGCCCTTGCAGCGCTTGATCTGATATTGCAGGCAGGGACGGGTGCGGTTGCGATAGTAGCTGTCGTCGCACTGCCGGACCTTGAACGCCTTCTGCAGAAGACCAAGACTTTCGCGGATAGCGCCAGCGCTGGGATAGGGGCCGAAGTATCGGCCTTTGGCTTTTTTGGTTCCGCGATGCAGTCCCAGCCTTGGAAAATCGTCCTGGCTGGACAGAAACACATAGGGATAGGATTTGTCATCGCGAAGCAGAATATTGTACGGCGGACGTGACGCCTTGATGAGACTCTGTTCCAGCAACAAGGCTTCGGTCTCATTCGCCGTGATGGTGGTATCCACATGACGGATTCGACCAACCAGGGCAGCCGTTTTCGGGCTGAGACCAGTCTTGCGAAAGTAGCTGGCCAAGCGTTTCTTGAGATTCTTCGCCTTGCCCACATAGAGCAGCGTCCCCTGCTCATCCAGCATCCGGTAGACACCGGGTTTATTGCTTGCAGTCGAGAGGAACGCTTGAGGATCGAATACGCTATGGATCATGCTAGTGGCGCACAGTCTCGATCATGCCGTGGCGCACAGCGAGCAGGGTCAGCTCGACATCGCTATGAATGCCGAGCTTTTCGAAAATCCGATACCGGTAGGTATTGACCGTCTTGGGGCTCAGACAAAGCTTGTCGGATATGCTTTGTACTTTTTCGCAACTGACGATCATCAAGGCAATCTGCATTTCCCGCTCGGAAAGCGAATCAAAGGGACAGTCGCTTACCGGATCATAGAGTTTGGTAATGAGCAGTTGTGCGACGTCAGGGCTGATATGACGCTGTCCGGCATAAACCTTGCGAATGGCGGTAACCATTTCATCGAGCGCCGCGCCCTTGGTGACATAACCGACCGCACCGGCCTGCATAAGCCGGGTGGGAAAGGGTTCTTCATCACAGACGGTAACCGCTATTACCTTGATATTCTTGTCATGCAGGATCAGCTTGCGCGTTGCTTCGAGCCCGCCAATCCCCGGCATGCGCACATCCATCAGAATCACGTCAGGTTTCAAGGCCCGGGCTTGCTCGATGGCGGCCTCTCCGCTGTCAGCTTCGCCAACGACCAGAAGGCCGGGAACATCGCTTAGCATTCGGCTAATGCCCATGCGCACCAGATCATGGTCGTCAACCACGAGCACCTTGATCAAATCCCACCTCTTGCATCTAGACCGGACGGCGTTCAACCCCTTCGCGATCCGGAAACAAAGGGTCGGATCAGGCGGTGCCTGCTCCGTCGTTCATAAGCCGCCACCATAGCAAATCGAGGCGCATAGCGAAACGATCGTTCATCCAAACTGGTACGGGAGTCAAAAGCTCAGCATGGCGCGAGGGCTGAAAGCTGGCTCGCCAACTCGTCAAGACCGTCCGTATCGTCAATGGTGGATGGAACACTCCAGGCTTCGCCATTGACCATCTGACGCATGATCCGCCGCAAAATCTTGCCAGAGCGGGTCTTCGGAAGCCGTTTGACGATCAACGCACCCCGGAAACAAGCCAGGGCACCTATATCGCGCCGGATAAGGCCGACCAGCTCGGCACTCAGCACCGGCTCGGCTATCTGAACGCCATTTTTGAGCACCACCAGACCCAGCGGGATTTTTCCCTTTATGTCATCAAGCATGCCGATGACAGCGCATTCTGCGACCGCCGAATGTGAACCGAGCACTTCCTCCATCTCGCCAGTCGACAAACGATGGCCAGCCACGTTGATAATATCGTCCGTGCGGCCCATCACAAAAACATAACCCTCCTCATCAATCAGACCCGCATCGCCAGATTGGTAAAAGCCTGGAAAGTTAGCCAGGTAACCCTCGTAGAAGCGCTCGGGCGCGCCCCATATGCCGGTCAGGCAGCCTGGTGGCAGCGGTAGTTTCAGGCTGATATTACCCTGGATGCCGGCAGATACAGGCTGCCCTTCATCGTCAAGAATAGCCAGCTGATAGCCCGGCATCGGCCAGGTTGCCGAGCCGGGTTTGGACGATTGCAGTTCATACCCGGCGGGATTCGACGCAATTGCCCAGCCTGTTTCGGTCTGCCACCAGTGATCAATCACCGGCAAGCCGAAGTGCTGCTGGAGCCACGCCCAGGTTGGCGGATCAAGCCGCTCCCCTGCCAGGTAAAGGCGCTCCAGCCTGCTCAGATCGTAGGCTTTGGCGAGCTGCGCCTCAGGGTCCTCCTTGCGAATGGCCCTGAAGGCTGTTGGTGCCGAAAACAGGGTCTTGACGCCGTACTCGGCACAGACCCGCCAGAAACTTCCAGCGTCCGGAGTACGTACGGGTTTGCCCTCGTATAACACCGTGGTACAGCCCGCCAGCAGCGGACCGTAGACAATATAGGAGTGACCTACTACCCAGCCGACATCCGAAGCGGCCCAGAACACATCGCCAATGCCGGCGTCATACACGGCCTGCATGCTGTAAATCATCGCCACAGCATGCCCGCCATTATCCCGGACGACTCCCTTGGGTTTGCCGGTGGTGCCTGAGGTGTAGAGAATATACAAGGGATCGGTCGCCTTGACCGGGACAGCGGCGGCAGGCTCGGCACGGGCAACTGTGTCGAGCCAATCGAGGTCGGTTGCTGTGACCATGGGCGCAAGGCACTGGGGGCGTTGAAACACCACGCAGTGGCGGATCTTGTGCGTCGCTTCCGCCATCGCCGCGTCTACCAATGGTTTATAGGCAATGACGCGATCAACCTCAACGCCGCAGGATGCGGTGAGAAGGACGTCAGCCCTGGCGTCATCAATACGGACCGCCAGTTCATGGGCAGCGAACCCTCCGAACACAACGCAGTGGACCGCACCGAGGCGGGCGCAGGCCAGCATTGCGACGACCGCTTCCGGAATCATCGGCATGTAGACAATGACCCTGTCGCCCTGGCCCACGCCAAGTGAGCGCAACATGCCGGCACAGCGCGAGACCCGTTCGGTCAGCTCGGCATAGCTTATTTGCTGCTTGCTCTGGGTTACCGGTGAGTCGTAGATGATAGCCGTCTGCTCGCCCCGCCCTGCCTGCACGTGGGCGTCAAGGGCCAGCCAGCAAGTATTCAGGCTACCGTCGGCAAACCACTGGTGCTGGCCATCCTCGCCCTGCCGCAACACGACTGTCGGAGCGGTATGCCAGGCCAGCCTGGCAGCCTGTTCAGCCCAGAATGCCTCTGGATCACGGCAGGCCATCTGGTAGTCATGCGCATAGCTACGGGAGCGAGGCATTGAGATATCTCCTTTATTGTGGCGCCAGACTAAACCACGGACCTGGAAAGGGAACTAGACTTACGTCGGATGGGCGGCTGGGCCTGCTCCAGTCCAAACTGGGCACACTCATAACAGGGTCGCTCCATGAGCAAAGAGGATATTTACGCGCAGACCGGTAAGATCGCTGTCACACAGAATGTTCACGGCACCCTGACCTTTCTGTTGAAGTATTCGCCCTTCAATCAAATGGAAACCAGCCACCTGGCCTGGATGGTCGAGCATTGCCAACTGCGATTCTTTGCCAAGGGTGAGTCAATCATCCGACCCCAGGACGGCCCGGTCCAGCACTTTCATGTGGTCAAGCAGGGTCTGGTGCGGGGAGAACGGATGCTGTCGGGCCAGACGGCGCCGGACACTACCTTTGAAATCAGCGCAGGCGAGTGTTTTCCACTGGCGGCACTGATCGGTGAACGCGCAACCCGCACGGAACATCTGGCCGGCGACGATACCTTCTGCCTGACCCTACCTCGCGCCGGCTTCGTCACGCTGTTCTCGATGTCTGCCGTTTTCCGGGATTTTGCGATGCGCGGCGTCAGCAGTCTGCTCGATCAGGTAAATCAGCAGGCCCAAACCCAGGCTGCCGAGAATCTGGGGGCTCAGTATTCCCTGCAAACCCGGTTGGGCGATCTCGCGGTGCGAGCCCCTGTTGTCTGTTCATCGGCGCTGCCGATACGCGAAGCGGTGAGATCAATGCACGAAGCCAGCGTCGGCAGCATAGTGATTGTCGATGCCGGCAAAAGGCCTACAGGCATTTTTACCCTGCGCGATCTGCGTGGTGTCGTGGCCGACGGAGTGGTGCAGATGGATGAGCCCATCGGCAACGTAATGACGCCCGCCCCGTTTCATCTTCCGCCTAGCGCTTCGGCTTTCGACGCCGCCCTTGCCATGACCAGCCGGCACATCGCCCATATCTGCGTGGTGGAACAGCGACAACTGACCGGCGTCGTGTCAGAACGTGATCTTTTTTCCCTCCAGCGTGTGGATTTGGTGCACCTTGCGCGCACAATTCGCCATGCCCCCCGTCTGGGAACGCTGGCTGCTTTACGCACGAAGATTCGCCATCTGGTGGAAAACATGCTTGCCCATGGAGCTTCATCAACCCAGATAACTCACATCATCACCCTGCTCAACGACCATACAGTTTGCAGAGTTATCGAACTGGCCATAGAAGAGCACGGCGAGCCTGATGTTCCCTTTACCTGGCTCTGTTTTGGCAGCGAAGGAAGGCGCGAACAGACGCTGCATACTGACCAGGACAACGGCCTGTTGTTTGAAACCGACCATCCTGATCAGACCGAGGCTCTGCGCAAACACTTGTTGCCCCTGGCCGCGCTCATTAACAAGGGCCTGGCCGATTGTGGTTTTGCCTTGTGCACGGGCAACATCATGGCGAGCAACCCAACGCTCTGCCTGTCACGTACCGAATGGGCACAGCGCTTCGAACAGTTCCTGCACAGCGCTACACCGGCGAACCTGCTGGCTAGCTCCATCTTCTTCGATTTCCGGGTAGTCTGGGGCGATTCGGTCGGCGCTGAAGACATGTTTGCCGAGGTATTGAGAAAAACAGCGTCCAATTCACTATTCCAGCGCCATTTAGCGCAAAACGCCCTCCGTCATCGGCCGCCCATAGGCCGTTTTCGTGATTTCGTGGTGTCACGAAGCGGCGCAGCGAAAGACACTCTGGACCTGAAAGTTCAGGGGCTTACCCCCTTCGTTGATGGCGCACGGCTGTTGGCACTGGCTCACGGTATCGCCGAGTGCAACACCATCGAACGCCTCCGCCAGTTGCGCGTCGCGGGGGTCATCCAGCCGCTTGACGCCGATGCCTATGAAGAGGCTTATCATTTCATTCAGTTGATCCGCATGCAGCAGCACCAGATACAGGATAAGGAAGGACGTCCTTTCAGCAATCGGATCGACCCCGATAAGCTCAACAACCTGGACAGGCTGATACTTCGTGAATCCTTTCGCCAGGCCAAACGGCTGCAGGCGGGGCTCGCTTGGCGGTACCAGCTTTGATCCCACTCGCCTGGCTATCTGGCCTCAACCCTGCCCCACTGACGCCTGAACAAACCGAGCGGCGTCAGGCCCTCCCTGCCGTCCATTCATTGGACGACACCGCTTTGAATGCCGCCAGGCTTGTAGTGGTGGACGTGGAGACCACTGGGTTGAATGTGCGTCGAGACAATATTCTGTCCATTGGAGCCGTGGTCATTGAAGGCGGCGCGGTGGATCTGGGTTCCCAGTTCGAACGCATGCTTTATCGGCCCAACCACAAGGTTACCGAAACCGTGTTGATCCACGGCATAGCGCCGGGTGCTGTCAAGCAAGGCATGCCTGCCCCGGATGCACTTCTGGATTTCATGGAATTTGCAGGGGAATGCGTATTCATGGCATTCCACGCACCGTTTGACCGGCGCATGCTGACCAGAGGGTTGCGTCAGGATTTGGGTCACACGCTGCGGCACAGGTTTATCGATATCGCCGATTTGGCCCCCATGCTGTGCCCTGAGGCCAAGGTAGGCAGGGGTGGGCTGGACGAATGGCAAGACTATTTCAACCTGAGCAATAGCGAGCGCCACAATGCTGCAGCCGATGCCCTGGTGACGGCTGAAATCGCCTTGATTCTTCTGAGCAAAGCGCGCGCTCAGAAGATCGTAACGCTAAAGGAGCTGAATGACCGCCTCGTTCATTGGCGCCGCCTGCGTCAATCGCGATCCGGACGCTTCTAGCCAGAGCAGCACTCCCGCCCTCACCAGCTTTGCTGCGTGTTAACTCGGCAAAAATGGAATCCTGCGATGCAGCCTACCGCGCTATCGTGCCGACCACCGCCGGGCAACGATCAGCTATCGCCGCTGACAAAAAAACGCCCCGATAAAATCGGGGCGTTTTGTCCTGCGGTACCACCCGTTATTTAATGATCTACCGCTGCGCCCGCACCACGGGGAACACGGATATCCTCGATCAAGTGCTGGATATGCTCTGGCGGAGCTTTGGTGAAGCTAGCCACCGCAACCGCTGCAATAAAGTTGAAGATCATACCCAGGGTACCAATACCTTCCGGTGAAATGCCGAACCACCAATTGGCTGCGTTATCCAGTTCAGGACTGATGAACTTGAAGAACACGATGTAGCAGAAGGTGAAGGTCAGACCCACTGCCATACCTGCAATAGCGCCTTCCTTGTTCATCTTCTTGGAGAAAATACCCATGACGATGACTGGGAAGAACGACGCTGCGGCAAGGCCGAAGGCGAACGCCACCACTTGAGCCACGAAGGCCGGCGGATAGATGCCGAAGATACCAGCGATAAGGATCGCTACCCCCGCGGCGATACGCGCTGCCAGCAGTTCCTTCTTCTCGCTGATATTCGGCATCATGTTGCTTTTGAGCAGGTCATGGGAAACCGATGTCGATATAACCAGCAGCAGGCCTGCAGCGGTGGACAGAGCAGCCGCCAAACCACCAGCAGCAATCAGGGCCACTACCCAACCCGGCAACTCGGCAATCTCCGGGTTGGCAAGCACCATGATGTCACGATCAACGTAGAGCTCGTTTTCAAGGTCAGTAGGCGTGTTGGTTACAACCCGCTGGCCATACTCGCCCGTTTCACCAGCAAAGTTCGGAGCGCCTGCAAAGGGAGCACCCGGGCCATACTGCACGACGCCATCGTTATTCTTATCCTGCCAGGCAACCAGACCCGCGGTCTCCCAGTTGGAGAACCACTGTGGAATATTTTCATAGGCCACGTTAGGGATGGTAGTGAGCAGGTTGGTACGAGCAAACGCTGCTACGGCTGGCGCGGTAGTGTAAAGAATCGCGATGAACAGCAAGGCGTAACCTGCTGATTTACGAGCATCCCTCACAGTAGGCGTAGTGAAAAAGCGAACGATTACGTGGGGTAGGCCAGCAGTACCGACCATCAGTGCCATGGTAATGAAGAAAACATCGATAGTGGACTTGCTACCATCGGTATATTCCGAAAACCCTAGTTCCGCCCCGAGGCCATTCAGCCTCTCGAGAACCGACATGCCGGTACCCGTGACCTCGCTGCCGAAGCCCAGTTGCGGGATCGGATTACCAGTAATCAACAGGGAGATGTAGATCGCCGGCACCATGTAGGCGAAGATCATCACGCAGTACTGCGCCACCTGGGTGTAGGTAATGCCTTTCATACCACCGAGCACGGCGTAGAAGAATACGATTGCCATGCCGATCATCACGCCCAGGTTGATATCGACCTGCAAATACCGTGAAAAGACAATGCCCACACCGCGCATTTGTCCGGCAACATAGGTGAAGGAGATGAAGATCACGCAGATCACCGCGACTACCCGGGCAGTTTGCGAGTAGTAACGCTCGCCAACGAACTCCGGCACCGTGAATTTACCGAACTTGCGCAGGTACGGAGCCAGACACATGGCCAGCAGCACGTAGCCGCCCGTCCAGCCCATCAGGTAAACGCTGCCATCATAACCGGTGAAGGAGATGATGCCAGCCATGGAGATGAAAGACGCCGCAGACATCCAGTCGGCCCCGGTGGCCATACCGTTGGCAATCGGGTGCACACCCTTGCTCGCGACATAGTACTCGCTGGTACTTCCAGCACGCGACCAGATGGCGATCGCGATATAAAGCGCGAAGGTGCCGCCTACGAATAGGTAAATAAGGGTTTGAGTATCCATTCAAGGGCTCCTGTTATTATTCTTCGTGAACGTCGTATTTACGATCGAGCCGGTTCATCTTCCAGACATACACGAAGATGAGGATCACGAAGGCGTAAATGGAACCCTGTTGGGCAAACCAGAACCCCAGCGGGAAGCCAAAGAACTGGATGTTATCAAGCGCGTCGACGAACAGAATGCCGGCACCAAAGGACACTGAGAACCAGATGACCAGCAAGATCATCATGAACCGCAGGTTTTCCTTCCAGTAGCCGCGAGCTGCGTCTTCTTTAGATAAGGACATAACCATCTCCGATTGTTGTTTTTATCGCATAGTCACGTTAGCACTGCGCTGAGAAATCGTAGACTAAGACTTTGGTCTGACTGCACGTAGCAGCCCTAAATAGATCTTCACAATAAATTTAAATAAATTTCATATCTAACTGATAGATAGTGTTTTTTTATTTAAATCTTGTAGGAATTGAAAAGCTGCTTCGCAGCGCCTGCTACTAATGTCTTAGTCGCCGGATCCGATCCGGAGACAGCCAGGCGCTTGGCAGGCATCAAGTCAGAGCAGGCGGGGAGCGTCGGTTACCTAGTGATAACTGTGGATTTCCCGCATTGGTACGCCCATGTCCAGCCAGTTGTCCGGATGGCAAGTAAACAACAGGACCTGGTGGCGCTGGGACGCATCAAACAGAATGCGCTTCATCTGGGCAAAGCGGTGCTGATCACTGTGCACCAGCGCGTCATCCAGAATTATCAAGGTTGGCCGGCCTGCTTCCTTAAGCAGATCGGCATAGGCCAGGCGGCTGATCAATCCCATCTGCTCACGGGCGCCGAAACTGAGGGCATCGAAATCGCCCGACTCCTGATTCAGACGAACCAGTTGACCCGGCACCAGATGCTCGTCCACTTCCAGTACCGCCTGCGGGAAAAGAAGCTGCAAATAATGATTGAGATGCTTTTGCAGAGGGGCCTGGAGCTGTCTGGTCAGCGCTTGACGCTTATCCGTCAGCAAACCTGCGAGCAACTTCAAGGCCCGGGTTCGGCGCTCTAACTGCTGATGCCGCCGGGACCAGTTTTCAAACTCTGCGGCCCGCTGTGCACGCCGCTCTTCAAGACCCTCCGCATCCTGCGCCTGCAACTGCGCCTGCAGTCCTACCAGCTCGTCGCTGCGCTGACGATTGGCCAGCTCCAGCTGGCTGGCGCTGCTTTGATAGCGCTTTATATCCTGCAACAGGATGTCCGGGCGCGCCTCGTCGATGAGCAGCGCTCGCTGCGCTATCGCCTGGGTCAGTTGGGCCTGTTCGACACGCAGTGACGCCAATGTCGAGTGGCACTGTTCTTCCTGTTGTCTGCGCTCAGGTTTGGCCAGGCTGGCCTGGGCGTTGAGATATTCTTCATGGGCGTGGTTCAGCGCCTGCTGATTCTGGATCAGTTGCTCCCGCAGTTGCCGCTCCGCCCTCTCCGCCTCGGCGAGCCGCGTGGCCGCGTGCTCCATTGTCTGCTCAGCCATTTGTGGGTCAGGCAAGTTGCTGCTGTCCAGGTCGCCTATCGCTTCCAATTGCTCATCGACCTTGCCCAGCAGCTGGGCTGTGACGGTCAGCTCCTGCTCCAGAGCAGGCCCGCCCTGCGGAGCGTGCAGGGCCAACAATTTCCGGTTGGCCGAAAGAGTGCTCTGCAGACTTCTTGTCGCCTCAGCACGTTCACGCGCCTGCTCAATGGAGCCCGTCCCTGCCGCGGCCAGCGCTGCGCTCAGACGCTCCGTAGCGTATTCGAGTTGCCTTGCCAGCTCATGCAGATCCTTGCCGCCTGGGCTGACATGCAGCCGCCCTACCCCGTGAACATGAATGTCGCTTCCCTGGAGCAGGCGCTTCTCGCCCTGGCCTTCCAGACGAACCCCATCCAGATCAATATGCTGACCCGGCTCCAGGTCGAAACGCAGCAGCGTCGCAACGCTCTGCTGGGTGATGCTCAGGTCACGCTGGCTCTCGGAGAGTCGCTCCAGCACCTTCAGCTGCACCTCATCCAGACAGCATTCGGCTAACGCTGCTTCCTCGCGTGACAGATCCTTCTCCAGTGCCCGGGCTTGAATCAGGCTTTGGGTCAGGTGCGTGCGCCGTCCTTCCATTTCGCGCTTCTGCTGTTGCAGCTCCCGCCGTCGCTGCGCCAGCCGGCTCAGGCGATCAGTCTCCCGAGCCTGTTTATACAGTGAGTCAGCACTCTGCAAAGCGCCTTTTACAGCGTTCTGCTGCGCTAGAAAGTCATCAAGCCGGGCCTGGACAACCCGTTTGGCCTGGTCACGCTGCAGCAGCTCAGACGCTTGTAGTTGAAAGCCCTGAAGCCGATCAAGCACAACCTGCAAATGATTCCGGCATCTTTCCAGAGCCATCTGATCCTGCGCCTGCCGCTCGCTGAGCTGTTGAACCTCTTGATAGCGTCCTTCCGCTCGTTGCTGTTGTTCGCGCAACGCTTCCCACGGACGTTCTGCCTGTTCCTTGGCCTGCCGCTGACTAAGCTCGCCAAGTCGGTCCACCTGTTGCCGATAGGTTTCTATCCGCAGGTCGAGGGCCGCCAGGTCAGTCTTTAACTGCTCGGCCTTGTCGCCGTATTCCTTGAAGCGGCCTTTAGGCCGATCCGTTTTCGCGGTAACCAGTTCATTCAGCTCGCTTTCGACCCGCTGTAATATGTCGTCGCCGCCCGTGCTCGCCACCTCGCCCAGCGTGGCGGCGAGCACCGATTTAATATGCTCGCCGGCAAACGCAACGGGTGCCCGCAGGTCGTGCCCGGTACCCTGTTCAACCCAGAGCAACCCCGGTATACCCCAAAATGCCGGTTTGCTTGCGCCCTTGGCGGGCTGCTGATAGCCAAACATCCGGGCCAGCCGGTCCTCGGCTTCATCGCCTGACAGCACCTCGCCGCCAATGTTGAGATCGCAGCGCTTGCGGGTTAAAAAACGCTTTTTGAGCCGCCATGGCTGGCCGTCACACTCAAAATCCAGTTCCACCTCGGGGGCCGCCCCGGAATCGCCCCAGGGTCGCAGGTCATCCACGCTACTGGAGCGATGACGCTCGAAAAAAGCGGCTCGAATTGCGCCGGCGATGGTACTTTTGCCCGATTCGTTGGGACCGCAGAAAAGGTTAAGGCCAGGCCTGAACTCAGGAATTTCCAACGGTACCCGAAACTGCCGAAACTGATTGATACGCAGGCGTGTCAACTTCATGCCGCCTCCCCTCCATCCTGTCTCGCGCGCAACAGACTCGACAGAATAACCAGGGCGTCGCGGCCGGTCTCAGTCGCGCCCTGCTGCTGGGCAATCCGCAATTCCTCGATTACCTCTCCCAGATAACCGTCGGCATGGAGCGCGGCGATGTCGTCGTCGGTTGGGAACAGTCTCAGCCCAGTCAGGTCGCTTTCCAGATGACGATGCAGGGCTCCTGCTTCGCTCAACACCTGGCTCAGGCCCTGTTCCCCGGCCAGATCAACCTGACCGGTCAGCACAAGACTCAGCACCGACGGCCGGTTGACCTCTCTCAGTTCATTGATCAGCAGATCCAGATCGGAATCGACTTCCAGGGTGCGGTGCCACTGCAACCAGGGAAACTGGCCAACGGGGATCGGCGTCACGCTGGGTTCCGCTCCCGCGAGGTCAATCTGGACCTCAAGAATCTGTCCTGCGCCATTACTCTTGAAACGGTCCTGTTCCGGAGTGCCGCTGTACCAGGTTCGCTGATCGATGCGCTTGCAGCCATGCCAGTCCCCCAGCGCAAGGTAATCGAGCCGGGCGCTGACTGCACGGTCAGCGGCGATTGGATTGGCAGAGTCGATATCCTCTGCGAGAACGCCCTGCACACTGCCGTGCGCAATGCCTATCCGCAGCAAACCGGGCGGTGTTTCAACGTGATCGAACCAGGCGGTAAGGTCATGGTAGGTATGCCGCTGAGTGAGAGGTGCCGGCAATATAGCCAGGCCCAGCTCGTGAAACAGCACTATTTCCGGCACGACAACGACATGCACGTTGACGGGAATTGCATCGAGCCGTTGGGCGCGCGTCCAGACACTTTCCGAGAGGGCTGCATCATGGTTGCCGGGAATCATGATCCATGGCCCGTTAAAACCGCGCATGGCCATGAACAGCCTGCGAATGGTGCGGTCGGAAACCGTCTGGGCATCAAACACGTCACCGGCGACGAGCACGGCATCGACGGATTTTTCAGTGGCTATCTCGGCGATTTTTTCGACCGTACCCAGTCGCGCCTCCGCCAGCACCGAGCCGTCCTCCGGCCCGAAGCGCTCATACTGGCGGCCTATCTGCCAATCGGCGGTATGCAGAAAGCGTGGCATTTCGACTCCTCAGCACCTTGACTTGGGGCCCATACTAACGCGGCAGATCGACCTTGGCTTTCGTTGCGGACTTTAGGCTGCAGAATCACCGCTCATCAATGAGGCCAGGGCTTCAGGGCTGCTTTTGAATGCCTTGGCGAAAACCTCACGATTCTGCGCCATGTAGATGCTCACTTCTTCGGCCAGTTTCTCGGAAAGCTCCGGCACGGCCTGTTGAAGAACATCGCCAAGCGTCTCGGCAAGTTCCAGCATTTTGTCGTGGCGGTCGGCTTCGGCTTTATCCATGAACAGTTGCTCCGGGTCTCTACTACTGCGATATACAATCTCGACGGCCATGCTCTTACCTCAGGCTTGAGTTTAATTCTTTGACAGGCGCTGCACCTTCGCAGGTGGCAGCGACGGCGGCAAGTATACTGTACGGACGTACAGTAAGCGAGAAAGCTGTGCGGGGAAGTGGGGTACAGCCTAGGGGATAGGTAAAACGCCCTCCTTGGCGCAGTGGCAGATAGAAGCCTGTTATTTCTGTCTCATCAGCGCAAACACCTCGTCCCACATGGCCTGCGATTGAGCTTTCAATGAGTCGGACTTCGATTGCAGGCGTTGCGACAAGTCATGCATGATCTGCTGGTCCGTCACGTAATCCAGCGCGCTGCGCAATTCCTCATCGGACAGGTTGATATCCAGCACGCCCTTTTCAAAACCGTAATCGGCAAAAAGCATCTGGTATTTGTGGCTCCATCCCGTTGCGAGTGACGGCACCCCCTGGGACAGCGCACTTACCAGCCCGTGAAAGCGGCTGCCGACGGTGCCTTTGCACGCACCGAGAATACCCTTGATAGCCAACGGATCGGCTTCCCGCAAAATAGGCACGCCACCGACCGATTCGGAGACCTGCTGAGCCAGTTTCAAATCATTTTCGCCTTCATGGATCAGCAGAAACGGTTTGGCGCCACGCTCGAGAAGAATTTTTGCCGTACGTTGAAGAAAGGGAACATACCCTTTTGCTACCGCATCACTGGTCTTGTCCATCATCCGGTAGTTGGGCACCAGGCAAACCTGGTGCAGTTCAGGATTGAAATAAGCGGGCACGATCCCCTGCACCAGATTGGTAAAATCAGGGCTCAGCTTGACATGCTCGACCTTTCCTACCACATCGGTCAGATACTCATAGGAAATAGGCTCACGGGCAAAAATCAGATCCGCACTGTCGACGAATGATTTGACTGCATCGCGGCTCCGCTGATCACCAAACGGGCCAAACGCCTGGGGCAGCAGTATCACCTTGGTGCCGCGCTTCTTCCATCTGCTTGCCGAACGCGCCAATTCTTCGGAAAGGCCTGCACCCCACTGGTCGCTGTAGGCAAAACCGGCCGCGTCCAGCACCACGTCGATCTCTTTATCCAACACAATCCCGTACTGCTCCCTAATTCGAGGCGGCACAAGTCCGGCCAGATCGCCAAAGGGAATGCCTTTGCGCCATAGCCAGGCTTTTTGATAAAGACCCAGCTTCGCTCTGCCCTGATACGGATATGGGCCAGACTCGCGGCTCGGCTCCATGACGGCTTTAGCGTCCGGGAATTCCCTGGACAGCTGCTGGAGGACCGCACGCAGCATCAACTCGGCACCCTTATTAACGAAACCCGCTTTTCTGACTTCTACATACATCCATCAAACCCCTCGTTTAACCAGGCCATCGCAGTTGTACGACATGCTCCAAAGATTCTTCGTAGCTATATCGAACACTGCCCTGGGTTTCATCTGACAACAGCAATTCAAATTATCCTCTACTGAGAAAAACGTGATGTGTTGCCAATTATTCCAACGTCATTGCCAGTTCAGTAGTTAAAAGGTTACCGGGGTGGCTAGCGAGACTCTGAAAGTATTTGTAAACAGGCAGGCTAGCAAGCAACTCCAATAGTAGCCACTATCCTGCCAGTTCCGCCCCGCCGTAGGCGCGCGCGTCTTCCAGCGCCAGCTTCTGGGAATAAGGAACCAACCCCTCGCTGGCGGCGTAGCCTATCGAGATGAACATCACAATGCGTTCATCGGGTTCAAGCTTCAGTAACTTACTGGCGGCCAGTTCCCGTTCGGGAATATCGGGCCAGTTGATCGAGCAGGACGATACGCCCAGTGTTTCCAGCGCAAAGATGAAAGACATGGCCGCAAGCCCACCGTCTATATAGATAACGTGGCGATCACGCGAGTGAGGATAGGCGCGAAGGCGGCCCACAATCGCAATCATGGCAGGAAAGTTGTCACTGAACCCGGCCACTCCCATTGGCAACTCCGAGACTTTGGCAACTGAAACGGGATCATCGAAGATGAGGAAGCGGTAGGGCTGCCTGTTGCAGGCACTGGGAGCCTGCACCGCCAACTCGACCGCCCTGTCAATGATGTCTCGCGGCACGGGTCGGTTCTGATACCACCTGACCGAGCGACGCTCTCTGCACATCCCGGCGAAAGCGTCAGCATCGACCGACACGCTTGGTGTCGTGCCGGCAGTGAAAGGCACCCGACCAACCCCCTGCCGACGCAGGCTCTCCAGTCGTGACGCGGGTTTTTCCAGCGCGTCAAACTTCTTCCGTTGCGCGTCGATTATCGGATGGCTAGCGGTGGTTTCGAAAAATGACTCCAGTACGTCGTGAGCCCAGCTCATTTCATCAGGCGCAACACACCCGGATAATGAGCGGGCATAGGAATCCACCGCCTTTTCTATATAGTCCAGAGCAAACACACCACGACGCGGCTGCATGATAAGCCCCTTTTCCAAACGATGAATTGCCCGTCTGAGAAAGAAATTAGTTGTTTCAACACCTGCCTGATTCTGTTCGTGCAGCAATTTGCCCATCACAACGGCGTTTGCTTCACGGTCGAATGCCGAGGAGAAAAAAGCAAAATGAAAACGACGAAGCATTTTCGAGCCAGCTAAGAGTCTTAAACCGAACAGGTTAAAACGGCTACGCCAATCCTTCAGCTTTTCGAGCTGATCACGGCTAAGGAGTTTCTTCGCTAATTCTTTCAATGTGTTCACTTTGAAAATAAGTTAAATATTTAATGTTTCTAGAGTCCGTGCCGGATTGTCATGAGACGCCGCCAAACTACTAGATGGCCAACTGCTACTGATATAATGGCATGGTGCTTTAATACGGCTTCTATATAACGAACGCGACTATAACAGCATTTTCGGTATTTTAAAGTGTGTATGAAAAAGTGGGAAAACCAACTGAGAATTTATTGCCAGGCATCTGGCTTCATGGCTATAGAGAGACAGAAAATGCTGTTTTTTGAACTATTCGGTGAGAAAAATGTCCCCCCTTTAATGGTTTGAATAGATATTATTTAGCCACCAAAATGGTTGTATCCGGGATTAAAAACGTCTACTTTCACTGCCGTCAAAACCAACTACCGGTCCCCAGACTTTGCCCATTGGACGGGCTTCCCTTAAGGGCAAGCTTACAATGAGATCGATTCTCGGCCGGATGCCGATTTTATTAGTGCTTTGCGCGCCGTTTGTTACCGGACAGGCGCATAGCCAGACAACAACGACGAATGACGAGTTTGAGGCGCCAGCCAGCCAGGCTTATGAACCCCAGAGACAGGAACGCAGACGCTCACTGGCTGATCTGGGTTATAGCCAGGGGGTGCAGCAAACCGACCCCGAAAGCAGCGTCTCCTTTCTGTTGCCCCTGCCGCTGGACACCGCTGTCAGCAATCCGCGCTTGGTGTTGCGCTATGCTGCCTCGCCTCTGATCGCGCCCGATTCATCCATGCAGGTGTTACTCAACGGCACGGTGAGGGAAGTACGCGCCCTTTCTTCGGGTAGGCCTGTTGATGATGCCAGTGCAGAAGAGCCGACCGGTAATTCCTCGCAGAGCAGCCTGCTGACCATTCCACTTACCTCTGAAGACATTGGCCAGGCTCATCTCAATGTGCGTATTCGCGGCCAGTTCGGCACCAGGCAGGACCGCTGCGCAGCACCACGAACCCAACAGGATTTTGTTCGGATTCTTCCAACGACTGCCGTGGTATATGGCATAAGCGATGAGCCCAGCGACAGTATTCGCGGGTATCTGAGTACGCTGCCCGAAGAATTGCGCATTGCTTTGGCGGCGCCGGCAAACGCCGAAGCAGTGCGTGCGGCCTGGCTTCTGACGCGCGAACTTCAGGCGCTCGGCCACCAGATCCGGTATACCCGCCCCGAGGAAGGGGGCGACATCATTATCGCGCCTCGTCAGATTCTCGCCGAAGCAGGCTTGTTGCTGCCCGATGATGAGGACATGGGTCTGGTCGCCGCCAACCGAGGTCAGCCTGGGGCGGTCCAACTGGCGATTACCGAGCCCTACCATGTCGATTCACTGGCAAGCCCCTGGAAATTGTTGCTTGCACGGGACGGTTATGCTGAAAGCCTCAGCGCTCCCCTCACCCGCTCTGCGACGGACACCCTGCCCTTGTCAGAGCTGGGGCTCGACACCGAGGCCCGGCCCTTTGTCGATGCCGTAGAGTGGACCCTGGATACCAGCGTTCTTCCGGCAGGCAAGGTCGCTTCAGCATTGCGACTGAATCTGATGACACCACCAAGCTCCGATCAGGCCCCTCTGGTTCTGTATGTACTGCAAAACAATACCGTTCGTGGCCTCACCACTTTGTCCGCCAAGGGCGGCCATCAGTCGGTATCGATTGAACTGAGCGAGCCTGAATCTATTGCCGGGGAGGCTCTTCGCATAGTGATGGCTCGCCAGGAAAAAGCTGACTGCGCCGCTGCGCCGGGGTCCGGCTACGTTCAATTGCTCGACTCCTCGGTAGTGGAGACCCGGTCTACCGACCGAGCGGCGGAGACTGTCATGGAGTTCGGGCGCGGCCTGGCAGGGGCTTATTTCGTCCATCTCCCCGCCGAAGCCTTTACCCAGCCGCATGGATGGGTCGCTGCTCTCGCCGCGCTGGGTAATGTGCTGAACCTGGACCCGCGCATAGCCGAGTTTGGTAGCGATACCATGCAACCTGCACAAACGCGCCCCTTTCTCTGGCTTGGCGATCAGCCCCCGGCCGGATTCAGGACCCCGATCAGCTTCGAGCAGGGAAGAATCCAGATTCGCGACAACCGGGATGCCGTCCTGCTTGATTCGGGTGAACTGCCCGGTACCAGTGTTGTCAGCCTATTGCGTGATGGCTCGCAACGTGGCCTGTGGCTGCGAACCATGGGTACAGGCGTGCCCGTGGTTCCCCCAGGCCTGGAAGACAGCATGGGCGATCTGATTTTCGGTGATGGCCAGGGCGTGCTGGTGGCGATGAATACCCAGAACGATAGGGTGCTCGACATTGACTATCCGGATCACGCTGACTGGCTTGACAGCCTGGCGAAGTACAGCGGCTGGTTTTTTGCCCTGACATGGGTGGTATTGACGATTGTGGTCATCTCGGTTGTCCGCAGATTGAGGAAAAGTTCCAAATGAAAAATCAACGTTTAGATAGTTCATCTTCCGTGCGCGAGTTCGCATCCCATGGCTGGCGCCTGGCTCTGGCCGGTACGATGCTGTCTCTGCCCCTGGCTACGCCGGTGTTCGCCAATGCCTGGGTGCAGGCACCGGGTGAAACCCTGGCCATCCTGAAATTCAGCCACACCGATGACGCAACGGTGTTTGACGAATCCAGCGAACGCACGCGGTTTCCTGACAGAGGCGAAAGCCGTCAGGATCAGTTGAACCTGTACATAGAACATGGTCTCACCTCTGACCTGACTTTTGTCGGCAACTTCTATTACAACAAGGTTCGCTACGACAGTGACACCTTCAGTGGC
Source organism: Halopseudomonas xinjiangensis (assembly GCA_011050525.1). Lineage (GTDB taxonomy): Bacteria > Pseudomonadota > Gammaproteobacteria > Pseudomonadales > Pseudomonadaceae > Halopseudomonas > Halopseudomonas xinjiangensis_A. The sequence goes on along the minus strand of DRFO01000012.1, from coordinate 27,675 downwards.
AGCAACAGCGGGTTTGGCAATCAGGAAATCGGTCTGCGCTATAAGCTGAATCCACCGAGCGAGGACCAGCAATGGGTCGGTGCCGTCCAGGCGCTGATCAGCATTCCAACCTATGACGAAGACGATACCCCTGCGCTGGGTGTGGGTGGCAATGATTTTGAGATGCGCTATAGCGTCGGTCGTGGCTTCATGCTGGGCTCGCGCTCGGCTTATGTCGATGCTGGCGCTGCATGGCGTTTGCGGTCAGGGGATGCCGCCGATGAGATCCGCGTTGACATCACCAGCGGCGTGGCCCTGACCCCCAAGTGGATGCTGATCGGCGAGCTCAACGTTATTGAAGGACTTGGAAATGGTAGCGACTGGGACCGCATGAGCTTTATCGACAGTACCGACTACGATCTGACCAAGCTTTCGCTTTCAGCGTTGTACAGCATGAGCCCGGAAGTCCAGTTCCAGGCTGGTTATACCGAACCGGTACTGGGCCGTAACACTGGTGCGGCAGGTGGCCCGTTTATAGCGGCGTGGTGGAGATTCTGATTTGAGTTCTCCGCCCCTCACCAGCACGGGTCTGGCCGAAGGTCGCACGCCGAATAACCAGGCAGCGCGCACCGCCATCGGACAGCAACTGGTGGATGGCGGGTTCCTGTCGCCAGAGCAACTGCAGACAGCATTGATCCTTCAGCGTCGCTGGAAATCCAGATTGGGTGACGTCATTCTGGCCAATCGCTGGATGGGCGCGATGGGGTTCTATCGCGTGCTGTCGAAACAGTTCGGGCTGACCTTCGTCGACTTGATGAAGCAGCCGCCGGAAGTAGGACTCGATTCGGCCCTGATTTCGGAGTACGCCCAACGCCTGGCACTGCCCTGGCGAATGGAGAACGGACAGCTGATCGTAGCGGTGGCCGATCCTTGCCCCGACGTATTCGAGTGGGCGCGCAAGACCTACGGAGAGGACGTTCTGTTCGTTGGAACAGCCAAGTTCGACATTCTCTGGACCTTGCAGCGTGATGCGCAGGTGCAGCTGACACGCGATGCATTGACGCTCCTGGCAAGACGTGCCCCCGAACATTCCGCCCGAACGGTGGTAACCCGGTCCCAGATGCTTGCCTTCTACGCCGTGGCAAGCTTGCTGTTGCTGTCCCTCGCGGTGAATCCCATAGGTACGCTGGTTGGGGTGAACGCTCTGGTGACCCTCGGCTTTCTCGCAACCTTCGGTCTGAAATGGATACTGGTGTGGTACGGCTCACGGCGCAAGATCGATATCAAGATAACTGACGAGGACGTAGCCCAGTTGCGGGATGAGGATCTGCCGGTCTACACGGTGCTGATCCCCATGTACAAGGAGCCGGCGGTCCTGCCCATTCTGGTCAACGCGATACGCAAGCTTGATTATCCGACCTCGAAACTGGATGTGAAGCTGGTGCTGGAAGCCGATGACAAGGAAACCATCGATGCAGCCAAAAGCCTGGGTCTCGAGGCAATTTTCGAAATCATCCGAGTACCGCCGTCCCGCCCCAGAACCAAGCCCAAGGCGTGCAACTACGCATTGCGCTTCGCCCGTGGGGAGCTGGTCTGCATCTACGACGCAGAAGACAAGCCAGAGCCCAATCAGCTCAAGCGCGTGGTGGCGGCATTTCAAAAATCCGATTCGGATGTGGCCTGCATCCAGGCCAGGCTCAATTACTTCAACGCCAATGAAAACTGGCTCACCCGCATGTTCGCGCTTGAGTACACGCTGTGGTTCGACTTTTACCTGCCGGCGCTGGAGCACTTTCGCATTCCGATACCTCTGGGCGGCACGTCCAATCACTTTCGGCTCAAGGTTCTGCGCAGCGTGCACGCCTGGGACCCATACAATGTTACCGAAGATGCTGACCTGGGTGTTCGGCTGGTTCAGCAGGGATACCGCGTAAGCGTGGTCAATTCCACCACCTTCGAAGAGGCTAATGTCAGCATTCCCAACTGGATTCGCCAGCGGTCGAGGTGGTTCAAGGGTTACATGCAGACCTGGCTGGTGCATATGCGAGACCCTGTCCACCTTTACCGGTCTACCGGTTTTCGCGGATTCTGGGGGTTTCAGTTCTTTATCGGGGGTGGCGTACTTACCGCCCTGGCAGCTCCGCTGCTATGGCTGATGTTCGCGATCTGGCTGGCGCTGGACACCCAGGCGTTCGATCCCGTTTTTCCGCCGACGCTGGTCTACCTCAGCCTTCTCAACCTGCTACTCGCCAATGGCTTTTTTATCTACATGACGCTGGTGGCCGGGTTCAAACGAAATTACTTCAGACTGGCGCCCTATGCACTGACAGTACCTTTCTACTGGATTCTGCAATCCATTGCCGCCTACAAGGGACTCTGGCAGCTCATCTACAAACCTTTCTATTGGGAAAAAACCAACCATGGCATCAGTAAGCACCTGGCTGCCGAGCGTAAAGCGGCGCTCAAAGAGTAGATCCAGACGCCAGGGAAGCGGTCTGGTGCTGCTCGCCATACTGCTGTTACTGGCGCTTCTGTGCAGTCACCTGCTGACCAATGGCTACCTCAGCAGCGATGCACTTGCACGTTATGCCAAGCTGCTGGTGATGCGTGACGCTGCGGGTCTGCGCTTTGAGTATTCAGGCTTTCTGTCTCCTCAGGTGTCCTTGTACCTGTCTCTGTTACTCAGCGCGTTACTGGGAGTCCGCGAATCGGTCACGCCCTACATCCTGGACATCCTGGCGGTTGCCGTATTCGCAGCCTGGGTATGGCGCGATCTGGCCAACACCCAAGGGCCAATCTGGGCAAGCATCTGGACCCTGCTGCTGGTGCTGCACCCCTTTGCGCTATGGACCGCTACGTCAGGTCAGGATCTGGGGCTGGGGCTGCTGACCGTATACGGTCTGTGCCGAACACTGCACGTCTTTCAGAACACGCCTGAGCCCCGCTCCTACCTGAAATTCGCCGGCTGGTTATGTCTGTTGTTCTTCGTTGATGCGCGGGCTGGCTTCATCGCGATGGCGATGTTGCCCTGGCTGGCGCTTGCCGCCCCACGGTCATTGCTGCAAAAGGCGCCGCTTGCCTTTTACATGGTCTGCTACCTGCCCTTCCTGTTTGCTGCCTTGGGATGGATGTATCTCAACTGGCTGTACCACGGCGAGGGCTTGCTGTTTCTCCAGCAGGCCGATTCGGCCTTCCGCGGCGGCTATGCCCAGGCGCCCTACCTCCCCTGGCTTGTCGAATTTGGCGGCACCTGGTGGCTGCCGCTACTCTGGCTCTCAGTCACTGGCATCGCCGCCTGCCCTTCCCTGTTATTGCTGCCCTGGAGCCGGACGCCTCGCGCCTGGGCTGGCCCGGTAGCGGTGACCGGAGCCATCATCTGTGCTGGCGCCATCGCAACCTATTTCTGGTTTACCACCCATTCGGTGCAGTTTCTGGCATTGCTGCTGGTCCCGGTGGCGCTCGGTCTCAAGGAAGTCAGGGTGGGCAACAAGCTTCCCGCGACCCTCGCTCTGATCATCGGCATCCCGCTTGGCTGGCCGGTTCTGCAGCATGCGCCCATGCCCGAGGTGCGACACTGGACCATCGCCCTGCGTGAGGTGATAGATTTGCGTCCCAGGGAAGATATTGAATTAGGCGCCTGGCTTGCCGATTCAAGGCTGCCGACATTGATAGATGACCAGGCCGCCTACGCCGTGATTGCGGCGCGGGGAGACGCGCGCGACCTGATTCTTCCCTTCAGCGACGAATTCAAGCTGGCGCTGGCCAGTCCGGAACGGATACCACCTCAGATCGTGGTTGCCGCTCCGGGAACCCGGCAAGGAGCACAGGACGCGATCAACCGGCGCTTCCCTGGGCTATGGAAAGAGGGTCGACCCGGTTATCAATTGGTATATGAGCAGGAGGTTTGGCGGGTATGGCAACGAGAACAATAATTCTTTTAGGGATAATGATGCTGTTTTCCTCAGCGAGTTATGCTCAGGAGCCCGATCGATGGATCGGGGCTAACGTCAAGCTTTCAGGCGACGCGACCTGGGGCACGGACAAGGCTGGGCAATCCCTCGAAAACCTGGCCGAAAGCGGTGCAGAGCGCGGCCTGCTGGTCGCATTCACCTGGCAGGCCGAGCCCGATTCGAATGATCCAGTGATAGGGGGCGACAGCACGCCCGACCAGGTTCGGGTCGGGCTGCAACAGATGCGCGAAGCAGGTCTTGAACCGGTATTGAAGATTCACCTGTGGATTCCCGACCATTGGGCCGGCGAGGCAGAACCGACAGACCGCGCTGCCTGGTTTGCCGCCTACAGCAAGGCGGTGGTCGAGCTGGCCCGGGTAGCCAGCGAAGAAAATGCTGCAGCCGTAGTAGTCGGCAGCGAATTGCGTGGCGTGCAGAACTCGGGCTACTGGCCATCACTGGTCCGCAAGGTTCGCCAGGTTTATTCAGGCAAGATCCTCTATGTGGCGGACAGCCTGGAGCAGGCCGAGAGCTTCCGTTACTGGTCTCTGTTCGATGCTATCGGTACCAGCCTTTATCCGTCCCTGTCGTCTGACCCTGCCGAGCGCGAGAAGGAAATGCGCGACACCGCACAGCGACTACAGGCACTTTCCGAGCGCCACCAGCGGCCGGTATGGGTAGCCGAACTGGGCGTGCGCTCAGCGCAAGGTAGCCTGTCCGCCCCTTGGGAAAGTCCTGAACAGCAGGAGCTTCCGGTCGATCTCGATCTGCAGTTGAATGTTCTGGAAGCCTGGCTCGAAGCCCTGCAAACGCCTGCTATCGAGGGCATTGCCATCTGGTGCTGGTACACCGATCCGGCAGCAGGCGGACCCGAAGACACCGATTTCACCGTGCAGAACAAGCCTGCCCAGGCCATATTGGAGCAGTAAACCGAATTCGAATTTGCTACGCCTGATAATAATCAAGCCAGTTGCCCCTTCGCAGCTGGCTTTTTTGTTTTCATTGAAAGCCGCGTGTATCAGAGCACAACCCAGCTTCAACCTCCTCCTCCTCCTCTTCTGATCGTAACTAGATTGCTTCGAACCTTTTGGCAGATGAGTCGTCAAGACTAGGAACGAGGCTTCCATTTTACGGGTCGCGTCTAGCTTCGCGAATTCCAGACCCGCCTCAGCCCACGCCTAAGAGGATTCCGCAATGGCAATGACAACCGGTGAATATTTGGTCGAGCGTCTTTATCAATGGGGCGTGCGCCGCATTTACGGCTATCCTGGCGATGGCATCAACGGCGTGTTTGGTGCGCTCAATCGATCCGGCGAGAAAATACGTTTCATCCAGGCCCGTCACGAAGAAATGGCCGCCTTCATGGCCTCGGCGGATGCCAAGTTCAGCGGCGGGCTCGGAGTATGCATTGCTACCTCCGGGCCGGGCGCCGCGCATCTGCTGACCGGCCTTTACGATGCCCGGCTGGATCATATGCCGGTGCTCGCGATCACCGGACAACAAGCGCGCACTGCCATGGGCGGCCACTACCAGCAGGAAGTTGATCTGGTCTCGTTGTTCAAGGACGTGGCCGGAGCCTTCGTGCAGCAGGCCAGCGCGCCGGCACAAGTGCGCCATCTGGTAGACCGGGCAATTCGTACGGCCGTAGGCGAAAGCCGCGTTACCGCGATCATCCTGCCCAACGATCTGCAGGAAGAGGAATACAGCGAGCCGCCACGCGCACATGGCACGCTGCACTCGGGCATTGGCTACAACCGGCCAAAAGTGGTGCCCTATGACGTGGATTTGCGCCGCGCCGCCGAGGTGCTCAACGCCGGCAAGAAGGTTGCAATCCTGGTCGGAGCGGGTGCCCTGCAAGCTACTGATGAGGTCATCCAGGTCGCGGAAAAACTTGGCGCCGGCGTGGCCAAGGCCTTGCTGGGCAAGGCAGTGCTACCAGACGACCTGCCTTGGGTCACCGGTTGCATCGGGCTGCTGGGTACCGAACCCAGCTACAAGCTGATGGCGGAATGTGACACGCTACTGATGATTGGTTCAGGCTTTCCCTACTCCGAATTCCTCCCTGAGGAAGGTCAGGCCCGCGGCGTGCAGATCGACATCAAGGCAGACATGCTCAGCTTGCGCTATCCAATGGAGGTGCCACTGGAAGGCGACGCGGCTGAAACCCTGCGAGCGCTGCTCCCGCTGCTGGACGAAAAGCCCGAGCGTAGCTGGCGGCAAGACATCGAAGCGTGGCAAGCCGACTGGCAGGAAAAACTCACCGATAGAGCAATGGTGTCGGCCAATCCCGTCAATCCGCAGCGTGTCGCCTATGAACTGTCACCCCAGCTCCCGGATCTGTCCATCATCACCAGCGATTCTGGCTCCTGCGCCAACTGGTTTGCCCGTGATGTGAAAATCCGCCGCGGCATGATGTGCTCGCTCTCTGGTGGCCTGGCCTCGATGGGCGCGGCGGTACCCTACGCCATCGCCGCCAAATTTGCCTATCCGGACCGGCCTGTAGTCGCCATGGTCGGCGATGGCGCCATGCAAATGAACAACATGGCCGAGCTGATCACCGTAGCCAAATACTGGAAAGAGTGGACTAATCACACCTGGATTTGCTGCGTATTCAATAACGAAGACCTCAATCAGGTCACCTGGGAGCAACGGGTGATGGAAGGTGATCCCAAATTCGAGGCTTCTCAGAACATACCCAACGTGCCTTATCACCGCTTCGCCGAGTCAATCGGCCTGATGGGCATATACGTTGACAGCGAAGACGCCGTAGCCGACGCCTGGAAGCAGGCATTTGCCGCCGACCGCCCGGTGGTGATCGAATTCAAGACCGATCCCAACGTGGCGCCGCTTCCACCGCATATTAAATTCGAGCAAGCCAAGAAGTTTGCCAGCACCTTGTTGCAAGGCGATCCTGACCAGGCTGGAATCGTCGTGCAGACTGCCAAGCAGGTGCTCGGTGGTGTGTTACCCGGCAAGGACAAGGACGAAAAATGAGCGCAGGGATCGACCTGCCAGTTACTGCCCTGCGCGCATCCGCCTATCGCATCCCCACCGACCAGGCCGAGGCAGACGGTACGCTCGGCTGGAAGGCGACGACAATGGTCGTGGTGGAGGTAGACGCCGGCAATTGTACTGGCTTGGGTTACACCTACGCCGACGCTGCACTGTTGCGATTGATCGACGGCACGTTGCGCCGCTGGGTGGAGGGTGGCGATGCCATGAGCCCCGCTCAAGTCACTGAACAGTTATGGCATGCCGTGCGCAATGTGGGCCGCTCGGGAATAGCCGCCTGTGCCATTTCAGCCATCGACACGGCGTTGTGGGATCTGAAGGCTCGATTGCTGGATCTGCCGTTGGTTACCCTGCTCGGATCACTACGCCAGAGCGTGCCGGTATACGGTAGCGGCGGGTTTACTACCTATAGAGGTCATCAACTATGTGACCAACTAGGCGCCTGGGCCAAGGATGATGGTTGCCATTGGGTGAAAATGAAAATAGGTGCCGAACCCGCGCAGGAACTTGAGCGGATTGATCTGGCGTTGGATGCTATCGGGGAGGCCAGTCTTTTCGTCGATGCCAACGGTGCCTACACCGTTCGCGGGGCCATTGCCCTGGCCAGACAAATGGCCTCGCGGGATATCCGATGGTTTGAGGAGCCGGTCAGCTCGGATGATCTGGGTGGCCTTCACCGAGTCCGTGCTGCGCTCGATATGACCGATACGCCAATGGATGTGGCGGCCGGGGAATACGCCTACACGCCAGACGATTTTCGGCACCTGCTGGAGCGCGGTGCGGTAGATGTATTGCAGGCCGATCTTACCCGCTGTGGCGGTGTAACCGGCTTTCTTCGCGCTGCGGCGATGTGCGAAGCCTTTCATGTGGATCTTTCCGCCCATTGCGCGCCGGCGCTGCACCTATCCGTTGCCTGTGCGGCCCCCCGCCTGCGTCATGTCGAGTGGTTTCACGACCACGTGCGTATCGAGTCGATGCTGTTTGAAGGCGCGCCGCAGCTGCAGAACGGTCGTATCAGCCCCGATCTCAACAACCCGGGTCACGGCTTGCAGTTCCGTCGGGCCGATGCACAACCCTACATGATCTAGCGAGGACCTATGGTTTCAAAAACCCGCCTGGACTGGTTGGCATTGGCCGTGACGGGAACACTGACAGCCGTCTCGCTGGTATGGCAACACCGCGAGGCGAACCGCAGTTCGGGTTCGCGCCCTGCCAATACGACCTTGATTCATTCGGCTCGGCGGCTGAACCGTGGCGCCGGCATCCTGGCTGGTGCTGTCCTGCTGGATAGCGCGATGGAACACTATCGAGGCCAGTTCGAAAATCGCGCCATGTACACGCCATTGATCACCGCAACACTGTCACTGCTGGCCAGCAGTAAAGGCTTCGCTGATCTAACGCCGCATTCCGGAAAGCTGCGCAACGGCATCTACATCGGCACCGTACTGACCGGGGTGGCCGGTTCGGGCTTTCATTTATGGAATGTCACCAAGCGACCTGGTGGGTTCGGCTGGACCAACCTGTTCTACAGTGCTCCGCTGGGCGCACCGGCGGCGCTGATTCTATCCGGCGTGCTAGGTCACTATGCCGAGCGGCTGCGCAGCGAGACTCGGAATATCGTACCCAGGGTGCTCGGCCTGCCGGCTGGCCAGTCCATGGCCCTGATGAGCGCCGCGGGCCTGATCGGCACGTCGGCCGAGGCCGGCCTGTTTCATTTTCGCGGATCGTTTCAGAACCCAGCCATGTATCTTCCTGTGACGGCCCCGCCCTTATCCGCCGTACTGCTCACAGCCAGCGCGCTGGCTGGCGCTAATCGACCCCATCTGCGCTGGGCATCACGCCTGTGCCTGCGTTTTACGCTACTGCTGGGGGTGGCTGGGGCGTGCTTTCATGCGTTGGGCGCAGCCCGCAACCACGGCGGCTGGCGTAACTGGCGGCAAAACCTTCAGGCAGGCCCGCCGTTGCCCGCCCCTCCCAGCTTCACCGGTCTGGCGCTGGCGGGCCTGGCGGCGCAGCGACTGCTCGACGAAGAGCAGAGCGTCAAGGCACATTATCTGGGGTGGCACCCATGAAGCTGATTTATCCAGGTTACGATGTCCTGTCCAAACGCCACAGCCAGTCCTGGGACGAACCGACCCGTCAGGTGATTGATGCGCGCTTGGCCATTGGGGGAGCCCCGCGTTTCTTGAATGAGGCTCAGTGGCAAACATTAGACGCTGTCTGCCAGCGCATTCTGCCGCAACCGATTGACCGGCCCCCGGTGCCCTTGGCCGCGCTGGTAGATAACAAGCTGCTTAACGACCGTGGCGACGGCTACCGCGACGCTCGCCTCCCACCTCTGCGTCAGGCTTGGCAACTAGGCCTGACAGCGCTCGATGCTGAAGCCCAGGCGCTGGATGGTCGGGGGTTCACCGGGCTGACAGCTGCTCAGCAGGATGCGCTGTTATCCGCTATGCAACGAAACGAACTGAAGCATTCCGTCTGGAAATCAATGCCTTGCGTAGTATTCTTCAGTCATCGGCTGATCCACGATATCACTAGCGCCTATTACGCCCATCCAACCGCCTGGAGCGAAATCGGTTTCGGCGGGCCCGCTAATCCACGGGGTTACGTGCGTATGGGCCCGGACTCACGCGACCCCTGGGAGCCCATGGCAGCCAAACCCGGCGCACAGCGCAAAGCGGAGAAACGCAATCGCCATGTCGGATGATTACCTGACCGACGCCTTGCGTAACCCGCGTGGCCGTGACGGTCGTGCGCCAGACGTATTCCGACGTGGCGGCTGGGTACCGATGCGCGAATATCCTGATGATGAACTGGTGGACTTCGTCATCGTCGGAACTGGTGCTGGCGGTGGCCCCCTCGCCTGCCGACTGGCCGAAGCCGGGTTTTCCGTAGTCGCCTTTGATGCCGGCGCCTGGTGGCGTCCGCTGGAGGAGTTTGCCTCTGATGAAGCCCACCAGGAAAAGCTGTTCTGGACCGGCGAACGACTTTGCGATGGCGACAATCCCCTCAAGCTCGGAACCAACAACAGTGGCCGTGCGGTCGGCGGCAGCACCGTACACTTCGCCATGGTCTCGCTGCGCTTTCGGCCGGAGTGGTTCAAGTCACGTACGCTGCTGGGTTATGGACTCGACTGGCCACTCGACTGGCAGGACATGTGGCGCTATTACACAGAGGTCGAACAGGCGCTGAAAATTTCCGGCCCGGTGCGCTATCCATGGGGGCCCAAGCGCCCGCGCTACCCCTATCGCCAGCACGAAGTCAACGCGCCGGGGCTGGCGCTGGCGCGCGCGTGCGAAGCCATGGGCATCGCATGGGCGCCGACTCCCCTGGCGACGGTCTCGGCGCCCAGGGAACATTCGCCGCCCTGCGTTTACCGCGGTTTCTGCGTCACCGGCTGCGCGACCAACGCCAAGCAAAGCGGCTTGATCACCTGGATTCCCTGGGCGGTAAAAGCCGGCGCGGAAATTCGCGACCTGGCCATGGTCGGGCGCATCGAGACCGGTGAAGACGGGCTCGCCAGCGGCGTGCATTATCACCGCGAAGGCGAATGGCGTTTCCAGCGTGCCCGCAACGTCGTGGTTGCCGGCTATGCCATCGAAACCCCACGACTGCTGCTCAATTCGGCCAACAGTCGTTATCCGGACGGGCTGGCCAACAGCTCGGGATTGGTCGGCAAAAACCTCATGGTGCACACCAATCAGGCAGTCTGGGGCACGCTTGAGGAAGAGGTGCGCTGGTACAAGGGGCCCCCTTCATTGTCACTCAGCGAACATTGGAACTATGAGGATAGCGGCAAGGATTTTTTTGGCGGCTATGCCTTTATGAGTCAGGGCCCGCTGCCTGCGGCCTGGGCCGGGGCTCAGACCGGCAACCACGGTCTCTGGGGCCAGGCATTGGTCGACGAGATGCAGAAATACAACCATCAGGTGGGGCTGAAGATTGTCGGCGAAACACTGCCCCAAGAGCGCAATTGCGTGACCCTGGCCGATGAACGCGACGAGTTCGGCCTACCCGTCGCCCGAGTGACCTGGTCAGAATGCGACAATGATCGGCGGCTGGTTAACCATGCTGTGGATTTCATGCGGCGCGGACTCGAAGGCATCGACGCCCGCGATATCTGGGCCGAAGCCGACGGCACCGCGCATCTCATGGGTACCGCCAGAATGGGCAGCGACCCGGCAACCAGTGTGGTGAATGCTGACTGCCGCAGTTGGGATATTCCGAACCTGTGGATCTGCGACGGTTCGGTATTTCCCACCTCGGGCGGCGTCAATCCCTCGGAAACCATCCAGGCCATCGCTCTGCGCACCGCCAACCGCATCCGCGAACTGGCCCGGCGTGGGGAGCTGTAATGGCGAGGGAGCAAGGGCGCGTAACTGGAGCCCGACGGGCGGGCCGAAACAAAAGACGCCATTTGCTTGCCACACAGTAATCACACGAGCCAACCTGCAGGAGAACAGCCATGATTGATCTTCAAAAAGCACCAGACGATCCCTTGATAGACCGCAAGCCACCACCCGTTCCTACCGACCCCATAGGAGACGATCTGGACGAGCGAAAGCCAGACGAGCGCCTGCCGCAGAAAAATCCTGCCGATCCGGAATACAGCTGATTCCGTTGGGAGTCTGATCATGAACAATTACTCCCCATCTGGGCCGGCCTTTGCAGATCGGCGCGAGGCCGGTCTGGCGTTGGTCGAAGCGCTACGGTCGCTGACAGGCGACACTCCGGTCATCCTGGCTCTGCCCCGCGGCGGTGTCCCTGTCGCTTTTGAAATTGCACGGGCATTCAAGGCGCCGCTTGATGTCATCCTGGTGCGCAAAATCGGTGCGCCTGGGCACGAAGAGTTCGCCATTGGCGCCGTGGTTGATGGCGATAAACCACACTGGGTCGCCGATCAGGCCATGATTGATCAATTCGACACTCCTCCTGGCTGGTTTGAAGCAGAAAAACAGCGCCAGTTGGAGGAAATCAAGCGCCGCCGCGCCCTCTACTGTGGCAACAGAGCGCCCATTGCGATTGCCGGCCGCGAGGTAATCGTCGTAGATGATGGAGTGGCAACGGGCAACACGGCCAAAGCCGCGTTGCTCGCAATAGCAGACTCACGTCCCAGCAGATTAATTTTTGCAGCACCTGTTGGCGCAGGCGACTCCCTCGCAGCCCTGAGACCATTGGTGGATGAGCTGGTCTGCCTTGTAGTGCCCGCCCCCTTCCGGGCGGTAGGGCTGCACTATCAGCACTTCGACCAGACGAGCGATGAACAAGTCGTCAGCCTGTTGACCAGGGCCCGTGAGATCAACGCTGGTCGGGCTGAATAAGCGGCTCGCAAGAGCTCACTTCCAGATGGTCGCCGGGACCGAGCTGCCTACTACCGCCAGCGTGAATGATGGTTACTGGTGTGCCATGCTTGTCGCCCCGCTCCATCCGGACTCGTTTCCCAGAAAGCGTTACGGTCAGCCGAATACCACGGTACTCCAGCATCAGGGAGACACCATCCAGATCAGGAGGCGCAGCGGGAAACAGCCAGATACCGTCGACTGTCAGGTGGATTCCCAAATAGTGCCGTTGCAATACGTCTAGCGAGCCAGCCATGGCTCCCAAATGAATGCCTTCAAGGGTGCCGCCTTCCGAGGGCTGATCCAGGTCAGTGCGCAGGCACTCGCGGAAATGGCACCAGGACGCCGCTGGATCGATATGCGCCAGGGCGCCCGCGCAGACCATTTTTGACAAGCTCGATTCATGGGTGATGCGCGCCAGGTGGTAGTTCGCCGTGCGCCGAATGGCGTCGGGGCTCCACGGATATCCAAGGCGGTTGAATAGTTCGCGCAGTTCCGCAGGCCGGAAAAGGTGCAGGATCATCAGCACATCAGCCTGCTTGCTCAACTGATAACGATCGCAGCTGTCATGCCGCGCTTCAAGCATCCAGTCCAGTCGCGGACGTTCCTCCGTTAACCACTTTTCAGGCGCAGGTAACAGTTTTTCGTAGCCCTCGAACTGACTGATGATGCCACCGTCGAGAAAAGGCAGATACATGCGCCGACTGATGTCCTCCCAGCGACGAAGCTCCTGGGGCTCCAGGTCAAGTCGCTGGCGCAGCGCCTGCCCTTGATCGCCGAGCAACGCGAGCACATCCAAGGCTCGGCACAGGGTCCAGACCGCCATTAGATTGGTATAAGCGTTATTGTCCAGTCCGGGCTTATCGGCGTCGGGGTAGCTGTTGTGATACTCGTCCGGTCCGATCACGCCACAGATCACGTAGCGTTCCCGCGACGCATCGTAACGCGCCAGGCTGCTCCAAAAACGTGCCACTTCGATTATCAGCTCACCGACGGACCCGGTTAGTAGCGCCCTCTCGCCAGTAGCCAGATAAAGCTGCCAGGCATCGTAGGCTACTGCCGCGCCAACATGCAGTTGCAGATGGGTAGGATCGGCAATCCAGTGACCCGACAGAGGGTAATACTGGAACGGTGGGGTTTCTTCCTCGCCACTACGCGCGCTGCGCCAGGGAAACATGGCGCCCCTGAGTCCAACGCGGCGGGCACGGTCTCGAGCCACATCCAGACGCTGGTAGCGATAATCCAGCAAGCTGCGTACTGCCTGGGGGAAATGCGTGGCCAGGTACGGGCTGAGAAATATTTCATCCCAGAATATCTGCCCGAAGTAGCCTTCATGCCAGCCACGCGCCGGCACGCCCTGATCACAGACGATCCCCTGCGTCGATACCGTTTGCAGCACATGGTAAGCACTGAAGCGCAATAATGTGTGAAGCTCAGCGTCCTGCGCGCGCAACGACAACTGCTGCCATAGCCCGGCCCAGGCTTGGCGGTGCTCAGCCAACAACTGCCCGAATGGCTTTTGCGGAACGCGTTGCAGAGCCTGGCGGCATGCCTCCAAGTCATTTTCGGGCAGTTCGTGATCAAGCTGAACGATCACGCGTTTCTCAAGGCTCAGGCACCCACCAGCCGGCAACGAGCAACAGGCATCCAGCGTCAACCGCTGGTTCTGTTCATGGGCCTGCCAGTCCAGCTCTGCCTCCAGCGATGCGCTGGTCGTACGGCTGGCGACCACTACGCGTCGTCTCGCCTCGCAGAGCCCGGCAAGTAGTACCGCCCTCCCGCCACTGTCCTGCTGGAAACGCCGTGTATTAAGCCGCCGGCCTTCATAAATCCTGTTACGGTCGACCAATCCATTGATCACTGCGCCATTCAGGGTGGAGCGCAGCCTTACTGTCGGCAGCGCATCGGTCGTATCCAGCGTCCAGTGCAGCACAGCGAGCAAGGGGTCTGCCATGCTGACAAAGCGCCGTTCGTGCAGGCGCAGCTCATGCCCCGCCAGGGTGAAGCTGATATGGCGCTCGACCACGCCCTGTTCCAGATCGAGGCTCTGCCGGTACTCACGAATCTCGGTGTCATGCAGATCGAACCAGGCGCCATCCTCCAGCGCAATGCTGAGACCAAACGGATCGGGCAGATTGACCAGCGCGCCCAGTTTGACATTACGTCCGTTGACCTCCCTGGGTGCTTCGTCGTACCAGCCGGCACGATAAAGGCCTGGATAATGGCCAGCAGACGGGCCGGTCATCGAGGACTCAGGCGACGAGGCCCGGCACGACAGCACCCCGTTTCCCATCGCCATAAGGGCTTCTCGACGACGCTCGTCGACCACGTCAAAGTCGAAAAATTCTATCCGTGGCGGCCCGTCTCGCTCACACATCGAGACGTTTTGCCCTTTGCAGACGTTGTTCGGCCATGGTTTTCACATCGTGCCGGTTGGCATAGGCTGGTTGCGAGCCATAGCCCGTAACGGCAAGGTTCGCTGCTGCTACCGCCCAGGACGCGGCCTCCAGGATATCGAGCCCTTCCAGCAGGCTGATCGCCAACACGCCGGTAAAGGCATCGCCAGCTCCCGTCGTATCGACAGGATCGACATCCGCAGCGGGAAGATGCATTGATTGCCCCTCGCTCACCAACACGCAGCCGCCGTCGGAAAGCTTGATGCAGACATTTCGCACACCCAGGCTGTGGAAGTGCCGCGCCGCCTCGGCAACCTTGTCCAGGGAACCTAGCTGCTTGCCCAGCAGCGCTTCTGCTTCAGCTAAATTCGGCGTGATCGCCAGTAACTTGCCGAGCAGATCATCTTCTACTCGTTCCGGAAAAGAGGGATCGATCACCACGGGCACATCGCAATGACGGGCTGACTCCACCGCGCGCCGTACCACCCAGGCGGGCACCTCATAGTCGACCACCAGGCAAGCCGGCCCGGATATGCCCGCTATTTGCCGTTGCATGGCGTCGACCGCCGCCTCGCTCCATTGGTCATTGGCATTGGTCGCCAGGACGATCTGCTTTTTCCCATCAGGCGGCACCATGATCATCGATACGCCGGTAGCCTGGCCTTCGGCGCGACTCACCCCTGTTACCTCTACACCTACCTCGCGCAACGGGGACAATGCCTGTTCGGCCAAGTCATCATCGCCAACCCGGCCAAACAGGTAGCTACGATGGCCAAACAGCGCTCCGAGATATGCCGTGTTAGCAGCCTTGCCGCCTGGAAAGCGGCAGAAGTTGTGCGCCAGAAGCGTTTCCGTGCTGCCAGGCGCCGCATGGGTACGTACCTGAAAATCGGCGTTGATGCTTCCTAGTGACAATAGCGTTCGTTCCATAATCCGGCCCTTTTGTGCGCTCTCCTTGTGTGACCCGTTGCGCGGCGTCGGGTTCGCAAGTGAGCTGGTCTAAGCCAAGCGGTCAATTCGAATGAGCTATTTAGTCATTGAGTGTAATGCTGGTGCCGCTAAGGTAAGGGGGCTGGCCTGCAAGGCCGGTTCATCCACAGACAAGACGAGAGTTGGCCATGAGCGACGCTTTTATTTTCGACGCGCTGCGCACACCGCGTGGCAAGGGCAAGAAGGACGGAGCGCTGTATAGCGTCAAACCGGTCGACCTGGCCGCCGGCCTGCTGCGTGAGCTGGCTCGGCGCCATGCTCTGGATACCAGCCAGGTGGATGACATTGTTTTGGGTTGCGTGACCCCGGTAGGCGACCAGGGTGCCGATATTGCCAAGACCGCCGCGCTGGTCGCCGACTGGGACCAGGCGGTGGCCGGTGTACAGCTCAACCGCTTTTGCGCTTCAGGCCTTGAGGCGGTGAATCTGGCGGCGATGAAGGTGCGCTCCGGTTTCGAGGACCTGGTGGTTGCCGGTGGCGTCGAGTCGATGTCGCGCATCCCCATGGGCTCGGACGGTGGTGCCTGGGCGATGGATCCGGCCACCAATATCCACACCCACTTCGTGCCCCAGGGCATAGGCGCTGACCTGATCGCTACCTTGGAAGGCTTTTCCCGCGAGGATGTCGATGCTTTCGCCTTGCGCTCGCAGCAGAAGGCCGCTCGAGCACACATCGATGGCTCATTCGCCAAGTCTCTGGTGCCGGTGCGTGACCAGAACGGTATCGTCCTGCTCGACCATGACGAGTTCATACGGGGCGATTCAACCATGGAAGGCCTTGGCAAGCTTAAAGCCAGCTTCGAGATGATGGGACAGATGGGTTTCGATGCGACTGCGCTGCTCAAATACTCGCATGTCGAGCGCATCCATCACGTGCACACCCCGGGCAACAGCTCTGGCATCGTCGACGGCGCGGCGTTGATGCTGATCGGCTCCGAAGCCAAGGGCAAGGAGCTGGGCCTCAAGCCACGCGCGCGCATTGTCGCCTGCGCCGTGACCAGTACCGACCCGACCATCATGCTCACCGGTCCAGCACCAGCGACACGCAAGGCGCTGGCCAAGGCCGGGCTGTCGATTGAGGACATTGATCTGTTCGAGGTCAACGAAGCGTTCGCCTCGGTAGTGATGAAGTTCATGAAAGACATGCGCGTGAGTGAAGACAAGGTCAACGTCAATGGCGGTTCCATCGCCATGGGTCACCCATTGGGGGCTACCGGCTGCGCCATTCTTGGCACTCTGCTCGACGAGCTAGAGAAGCGCAATCTGCGCTATGGCCTGGCCACCCTGTGTGTAGGCGGCGGCATGGGTATCGCAACGATTATCGAAAAAGTTTGAGGCGGAGATAAGAAAAATGACTGATGCCATCCGTTACGAGAAAGGTCAGGACAATATTGTCGTCCTGACCCTGGACATGCCCGGCCAGAGCGCCAACACCATGAACGCGGTGTACCGCGAGGCCATGGAAACAACTGTCGCCCGCCTTGAGAAAGAAAAGGATGCGATTGCCGGAGTGATCCTCACGTCGGCGAAAAAGACCTTCTTCGCCGGAGGTGATCTCAACGAGCTGATCAAGGTTACTCCGGCCGACGCCGAATCCTTCTATCAGATGGTGCTGAACCTGAAACGCCAACTGCGCCGCCTGGAAACCCTGGGCAAACCGGTGGTGGCGGCGATCAATGGTGCCGCCCTGGGCGGTGGCTGGGAGCTGGCCCTGGCCTGCCACCATCGGATCGCGTTGAATAATGCCGACGTGCAGATCGGCCTGCCGGAAGTGACCCTGGGCTTGCTGCCCGGTGGCGGCGGCGTGGTGCGCATGGTGCGCATTCTTGGGCTGGAAAAAGCCTTGCCGTACCTGGCCGAAGGCAAGAAGGTACGCCCGGATGCCGCGCTGAAGGCGGGCCTGATCCACCAACTGGCCGAGAGCCGCGAAGAGATGCTGGACAAGGCCCGCGCCTGGATCGCCGCCAACCCGGACGCCATGCAACCGTGGGATATCAAAGGTTACAGGGTTCCCGGCGGCACGCCGAGCTCGCCGAACGTGGCGCAGATGCTGGCCATCGCCCCGAGCGTACTGCGCAACAAAACCAGGGGCTGCTTCCCGGCGCCGGAGAAAATCATGTGCGCCGCTGTCGAGGGCGCGCAGGTCGATTTCGACACCGCACAGATCATCGAGACCCGCTATTTCACCGAGCTTGCCTGCGGCCAGGTAGCGAAGAACATGATCGGCACCTTCTGGTTCCAGTTGAACGAGATCAATGCCGGCAAATCGCGCCCGCAGGGCTTTCCGCAATACCGAACCAGCAAGGTCGGTGTGCTTGGCGCTGGCATGATGGGTGCCGGCATCGCCTATGTGTCGGCCGCGGCCGGCATCGAGGTGGTACTCAAGGACCTGTCCGTCGAGGCGGCAGACAAAGGTAAGGATTACACCGCCAAGCTGCTTGACAAGAAAGTAGCCAAGGGTCACATGAACACCGAAGAACGCGACGCCTTCCTGGCCCGCATCAAGGCCACCGACAGTGATGCCGATTTCGAAGGATGCGACTTGATCATCGAGGCGGTATTCGAAGACCGTGGCCTCAAGGCCAGGGTGACTGCTGCGGCGGAAGGTGCTGCCCTGGCGGATGCGGTGATCGCCTCCAATACCTCGACCCTGCCGATCACCGGTCTAGCCGCCGCCGTGGCCAAGCCGGAGAAATTTATTGGTCTGCATTTCTTCAGCCCGGTCGACAGGATGCCGCTGGTGGAAATCATCAAGGGCGAGAAGACCTCGGATGAGACCCTGGCCCGTGGCTTCGACTACGTACTGCAGATCAAGAAGACTCCGATCGTGGTCAGCGATGCCCGTGGCTTCTTTACTTCCCGGGTGTTCGGTACGTTCACTAACGAAGGTATCGCCATGCTCGGCGAGGGTGTTTCTGCGGCGATGATCGAAGCCGAGGCGCGCAAGGCCGGTATGCCGGTCGGGCCGCTGGCGATTAGCGACGAAGTATCCCTGAGCCTGATGGAGCACATCCGCCAGCAGACCATCAAAGACCTGGCCGCCGGCGGCAAAGCTGTTCCCGAACACCCAGCCTTCGCGGTGATCGACCTGATGCTCAAGGAGTACCAGCGTCCGGGCAAGGCAGCCGGTGGCGGCTTCTATGAATACCCCGCCGGTAACAAGAAACACCTGTGGCCGGATCTCAAGACGTGCTTCGAGAAGCCCGAGGCGCAAATCCCGCAGATTGATGTGCGCGACCGCATTCTGTTTATCCAGGCCATTGAAACGGTGAGGTGCCTGGAGGAAAGTGTATTGACCTCCGTGGCGGACGCCAATATCGGCTCGATTTTCGGTATTGGTTTCGCCGCCTGGACCGGCGGTGCGCTGCAGTTCATCAATCAGTATGGAGTGAGGGACTTCGTTGGCCGAGCCCAGTACCTGGCCGAGCAGTACGGCAAGCGTTTCCTGCCGCCGGCACTGCTGCTGGAGAAAGCGGCCAGCGGTGAGTTGTTCTGACGAGCCGGAAAACCAACCTGCTGCCTGGCCTGGGTGCGCGGCAGCAGATTTCTAGCCCAGGACCCCGGTGGCGCGCAGCGCGGCGATCTGCTCAGCGTCATAACCCAGCTCGGCCAGCACCTGACTGCCATGCTCACCCAACTGAGAGCCGATATGGCGTGGCGCATCCAGACCGGTAGAGAACTTGATCGGACAGGTGACCTGCCGCTGCGCCGGGGCTCCCTCGCGCGGCACTTCGCTGACCAGCCCGCGGGCCTGTATCTGCGGATGCTGCAGTGCCTCGGCCAGACTCAGTACCGGTTCGACACAGGCGTCCACGTCGGCAAAGCGTGCGCACCAGTCGGCAAAATCGCGGCTTTCGAAGGCGGCAGCCAGCTCACGCTTGAGCGCCTGCTGCGCTTCCGGCTGCGGCGCCAGACCCTGGGCGGCCAGCTCCGGCCGTTCAAGCACCTGGCACAGCTGCTGCATGAACGGCGGCTCCAGACTGCCGACGGCAAACCAGCGGCCATCGCGGCTGCGATAGTAATCGTAAAAACTGCCGCCATTGAGCACATGGCTTTCCCATTCCGGTTCCACCCCGGCGGCCAGATAGCCGGCCCCAGCCATGGCATGCAGGCTGAAGGCGCAGTCGGTCATGCTGACATCCACCTGCTGCCCCTGCCCCGTCGCCTGACGCTGAATCACCGCGGCCAGCAGGCCAATCACTCCATGCAGCGAGCCACCGGCAATATCCGCCACCTGCATACCCAGCGGCAGTGGTCCGCTGTCGCGGCGTCCGGTGTAGCTGGCCAGGCCGGCCAGGGCCAGATAGTTGATATCGTGGCCGGCGCGATCCCGGTACGGCCCGGTCTGGCCGTAGCCGGTGATCGACACATAGATCAGCTTCGGGTTGATCGCCCGTAGCGCCTCATAGCCGACCCCCAGCTTGTCCATCACTCCGGGGCGGAACTGTTCGAGGACGATGTCGTAGTCCTGCACCAGGCGCTTGACCAGCTCCACCGCCTCTGGCTGCTTCAGGTCCAGTGCCAGCGAGCGCTTGTTGCGGTTCAGATAAGCATGGCTGGCTGCCACACCCAGGTCATGCGGCGGCAGCAGGCGCACCAGATCCATGCGCGACGGCGACTCGATGCGCAGCACCTCGGCGCCCATGTCGGCCAGCAGCAGCGAGGCGAACGGCCCCGGCAACAGGGTGGAGAAATCGAGAATCTTCAGGGACGACAACGGGCCGGACATGGCATGCGCTTCCTTTTATATCGCGGTGCCGGCAGGCTCAAGGTCGTCCTGCCAGATGATCGGTGTGCCTGTCGGCAACTGCGACAGCAGCGCGGCATAGCGCGCCTCCAGCACATTGCGGCGGATTTTCATGGTCGGTGTCATGCAGCCGTTATCCACGTTCCAGCTGTCGCTGACCAGCAAATAATGGCTGATCCGCTCGTGCGCGGCCAACTGGCCGTTGAGCTGCGCCAGGCTGGCGTGCAACTCAGCCACCAACTGCGCGCGGGGCTGCTGGCTTGCCAACGGCGACAGTTCGATGAGCGCCACCGGCTGGTCGAGATTGCTACCCATCAGGCAGACCTGCTCGACCCAGGAGCACTTGGCGATTTCGCCTTCGATGTGCGCCGGCGCTACGTATTTGCCCTTGCTGGTCTTGAAGATGTCTTTTATCCGTCCGGTTATGCGCAGGTAGCCATCGGCGTCCAGCTCACCCTGGTCGCCCGTGTGCAGCCAGCCATCGCGTAAAGCTTCCGAGCTTTTCTCCAGATCGAAGTAATAGCCTTGCATCAGTGTTGGGCTACGCAGGAGAATTTCCCCGTCGTCGGCTATGCGTACCTCCAGCCCGGGCAAGGGTCGGCCGACCGTGCCGAAGCGCACCTGCCCCGGCCGGTTGAAACAGCCATAGGCAAAGTGCTCGGTCATGCCGTAGCCCTCGCACAGAGTCATGCCCAGGCGCTGGTACCAGGCCAGCAAGCCAGGGGAAATCGCCGCCGCGCCAGACACCATTACCCGTGCCTGATCCAGCCCCAACTGCTGGCGAATACGCCGCGCCACCAGGCGCCCGACCAGCGGAATGCCAAGCAGACGGTCGAGCTTATGCGCCGGCAGCTTCTCCAGAACGCCCTGCTGGAAACGCGTCCACAGGCGCGGCACGGAGAAAAAGACGGTGGGTCGGGTCCGGCGCAGATCATCGGCAAAGCTGTCGAGCGATTCGGCGAAAGCCACCGTGCCGCCACTGTACAGACTGTTGAACTGCACCAGAAAGCGTTCGGCAGTATGCGATAGCGGCAGGTAGGAAAAGAAGCGATCCTCCGGGCCCATGCCTAGCTCGACGGTTACGCGGCTAGAAGAATAGGCCATGGCGCCAGCCGACAGCATCACGCCCTTGGGCGCGCCGGTGGTGCCGGAGGTATAGAGAATCGAGAGCAACTGATCGGCGTGCTGCACAGCACCGTCTACCAGCGGCGGATGATCCGCCAGCAGGCTATGCCAGTCATGCGGCGCAGCCATGGTCGGATAAGGCATGGCGATGCGCGTGATGTGCTCGCCGATGCCCTCAGCCATGCGCTCGGGGTCATCCAGTTTGCCAACGATGATCACCCGGCACTGCGCATGCTCCAGCACATAGGCGATGCTTTCGGTCGATTGCATCGGATAAAGCGGCACGCTGACCAGACCAGCTATCTGTATGCCCAGGTCGGTGATAAACCACTCGGCGCAGTTTTTGGCCAGAATCGCCACCCGGTCGCCGGGCGCACAGCCCAGAGCGAGCAAGGCACTGGCCAGGCGGCGTGCCTGCTGGTCAACTTGACGCCAGGTGAAGTCATGCCACACACCCGCCACCGGCTGGCGCAGCCACACCTTGTCGGGCTGCCGGCTCAGCCAGTGCTCGAAACAGGCCAGGGGTAATTGCAGAGTTTCGTTCATCGCAACGCTCTTATTGTTGTTGTCAGATCACACAGGCCCTGCATGCCGCTATAGCTTGCAACT
The DNA here is from genome assembly GCA_011050525.1 of Halopseudomonas xinjiangensis. Taxonomy (GTDB): domain Bacteria; phylum Pseudomonadota; class Gammaproteobacteria; order Pseudomonadales; family Pseudomonadaceae; genus Halopseudomonas; species Halopseudomonas xinjiangensis_A. The sequence continues at coordinate 5,526 of DRFO01000012.1, read as the reverse complement.
GCCTTACAGTTTCATCCCCCGGCTGATGATCTCTTTCATGATCTCCGAGGTGCCGGCAAAGATGCGCTGGATACGCGCGTTTGCGTACATTTTGCAGATGGGATATTCCCACATGTAGCCCCAGCCGCCATGTAACTGTACGCCTTCATCGACCACCTTGCCGAGCAGCTCGGTGGTGAACAGCTTGGCCTCGGCGGCAATTTCCGGGGTGAGCTTCTTCTGGTTGTGGTCCATCACGCAGCGATCGGTGAACACCTGGGCCACGTCGATCTGCGTGCGCATCTCTGCCAGCTTGAAGCGGGTGTTCTGGAATTGCGCCACCGGACGCCCGAAGGCCTGACGCTCCTTCACATAATCGATGGTGGTCTGTAAGGCCGCCTCGGCGCCAGCCACCGCGCCGCAGGCGTTGGTCAGACGCTCCTGGGCGAGCATGTTCATCAAATAGAAGAAGCCGCTCTTGGCGTCGCCGAGCAGGTTGGCCTTCGGCACCTTGACATTATTGAAGAACATCTCGGCGGTGTCCTGGCTAAGCATGCCCAGCTTCTTCAGTTTCTTGCCGCGCTCGAACCCTTCCATGCCGCGCTCGACCAGGAACAGGCCCATGGCGTGCTTGTTGGCCGGATCAGTCTTGGCCGCGACTATCACCACATCAGAAAGATAGCCGTTGGAGATGAACACCTTGGAGCCGTTCAGCTCGTAGTAGTCCCCCCTATCTACCGCAGTAGTGCGCAGACCGGCCAGATCGGAACCGGCGCCCGGCTCGGTCATCGCCACGGCGAGAATGGTCTCTCCACGGATAATGCCCGGCAGGAAGCGGGCCTTCTGTTCGGCGTTTCCGTATTCGGCGATATAGGGGCCGCATAGCGCCGAGTGCAGCGCAATCATGAAACCCGGCTCGTTGATGTTGGCCAGCTCCTCGCACATGATCTGCTCGTAGCGAAAATCCTTCAGGCCCAGGCCACCGTATTCCTCGTCCGCCCAGGGCAGCAGGAAGCCCTGCTCACCGGCCTTGAGCCAGACCTCGCGGCTGACCACGCCGGCCTCTTCCCAGACTTCCTGATGCGGCACCACTTCCTTTTGCAGAAAAGCGCGGAAGGAATCGCGGAACAGGTTATGTTCGGTTTCGAAATGAATGCGCTGCATTGATCTGGCTCCGATATCTGCTGGTACTGCAGGTTAGGCCGCTGCGCCAACAATTCTCAATGACCCAGGCGCTCAGTGGCCATTGACGCAATCGACCAAAAGCAAACGCGCGGTCGTCGCTTGACGAACGCCAAAGCGTGCCACTACGATCGGCCGCTCTAGTCAAGGAAGCCTGTGGATGCGAGAACGCACCATTGCCAGCCATTTTGTCCGCGCTGCCCTGCGCGGCGCCCAGCGTCGCGGGCTGGAATGCCAACCGCTGCTGCGCCAGGCCGGCATTCCGGACGCGGTGTTGCGAGAGCCGCGCGCACGCATCGCCCCGGCACAATTTGCCAGCCTGATCCAGTGCCTGTGGGAAGCGCTTGACGACGAATATCTGGGTTTCGGTCGCCACCACAGCAAGCGCGGCACCTTCGCCATGATGGGCTATACGATGATCCACTGCCGCAGCCTGGATAAAGCGCTGCGTCGCGGCACGCTGTTCTACAGCCTGTTCCCCGATGCACCGGTCATCGAACTGCAGCGCGACGGTGACTGGGCCCACCTGAGCGTGGATACCAGCGGCCTGTGGGACCCCGACCACTTCCTGGTAGAGAGCCTGCTGGTCATCTGGCATCGCCTGAGCAGTTGGCTGATCGGCCAACGCATCCGACTGGAAGAAGTCACCTTCGCCTACCCGCAACCGCCGCATGCCAGCGAGTATGAACTGCTCTTCCCCTGCAGCCGCCGCTTCAGCGCCGGACGCACCAGCCTGCTGTTCCACGCCCGCTACCTGGACATGCCGCTGTTGCAGGACGAACGCACCCTCAAACAGTTCCTCCAGCACTCCCCTGCCGACCTGCTGGCCCGTCCCGATGGCGGCGACAGCCTGACCAGCCAGATCCGTCGCCTGCTCGGCCGCGACTGCCAGCAATGGCCCGACCTGGAAAGCGTGGCGCGCCAACTGCACAGCAGCCCGCAAACCCTGCGCCGGCGTTTGCGCGAAGAAGGCTCGAGCTTTCAGGAGCTGAAGGACTACCTGCGCCGTGACCTGGCCATCTACCACCTCGGGCGAAACGAGCTGGACATCCAGGCCATTGCCGAACAGCTCGGTTTCTCCGAACCCTCCGCCTTCCATCGCGCCTTCAAGAAGTGGACCGGCCTTACCCCCGGTGCCTACCGCGCCCATGAAAGTTAATGAAAACGGATGGGCTGGCAAACGCAGCGACGAGAAACCACTACACAGACACAAAAATGCCCCGAATCAACCATTTTCAGGTTGCGGGGCATTTTGTTAGCGATGTGGCAGAGGGACAGGATTATTCGGCGCTCCGCGCCTCACCCTTCGGGCCGCCGTCGCTTTGCTCCGGCGTTCCTTCGCCCGCTGTGCAGGCTCGGTCGAACGAGTGTCCTCACCGTGAACCCTGCTGATAAACGAAAAAGCCCGGCATAGCCGGGCCTGTTCATTTATTGGCGGAGGGACAGTCCGCCATTATCAGTATCCAAATAGACAGCATGAGACAGATATAGACTTATAATAATCTAGCTATTTCAGATAGTTAACGCAGATAATTTGTCTCAACCAACCTCGTGGGATATTATCCAGCCATGATTTTTATGTTGGCAAGGTTGTTGGGAGCAGCGGTATGCCTAAGGTGGCAAAAGTGTTGTCTGATCGAGAGATCAAAGCCATTCGGCTACCGGGATTTTATCCTGTGGGGGGCGTTAAAGGCCTTGGCCTGAAAATCAGCACAGGGGATTCCCGTTCTTGGATACTCAGAGCGACCACAGGCGAGCTGCGAACCGCTACGAGTGGTAAGCAGTATTCCGTTAGGCGGGACTATGGGCTTGGTGGGTTCCCTGACGTCGGGTTGGCTGAAGCACGCAGGAGAGCTTTAGAGCTTCGCCAGCAACTCAGGTCGGGTATCGATCCAGTCGCTGAGAAGAACGCTGTGCGGGCAGCCCAGCGAGCCGAGCGTGCCAAGCTGAAAACCTTTGAGGAAGTAGCACGTGAGTGCCATGCCGTAAGGCAGTCCGAATTCAAAAACACCAAACATGCAGCTCAATGGATTAACACGCTGGAGGGATACGCTTTTCCCTTTCTGGGCAAAATACCCGTTGGTGCCATAGAAACTGCTCACATTGTAGAGGTGCTGCAACCAATATGGCTCACCAAGCATGAGACGGCCACGCGAGTCAGGCAGCGAATTGCCAGCGTTTTGGACTATGCGGCCGCCATGGAGCTACGAACGGGCTCTAACCCTGCTGGACTGCAGGGTAATCTAAGAGAACTGCTTCCAAAGTCAAAAGCCGTACGCAAGAAAGCCGGCAAACGACATCATGCCCGCATTCCTGTCGAGCAGATGGCCTCGTTCATGGCTGACCTTCGGACCAGAAGCAGTATCAGTGCAAAAGCTTTGGAGTTCGCCATTTTGACCGCCGGCCGTTCTGGTGAGGTACGCGGTGCCCTTTGGAGTGAAATCGACCTCGAGCGCAAAGTATGGCGCTTAAGCGCCGAGCGCATGAAAGCCGACAGAGGTCATACCGTCCCTCTATCTGATGCTGCGATTGAGCTGATTGAGTCCTTGCCTAAGGGCTCTGGACGGAAGCTGCTATTCACTAACAGCAAACAAGCCGGTTTATCCGATGCGGCCTTGGGCAAGCTAATCAAGGATATGCATGAAGCCGCGGTAGAAGCTGGAGGCAAAGGCTACATCGATCCCGAACAAGGCCGCATAGCGACGCCCCACGGCACAGCGAGGTCCAGTTTCAAGGACTGGAGCCGTAGTAGCACCGCCCGGGTAATGGCCAATGGAAACATGTCCAGCTTTCCAGATGAATGGGGTGAGCTTGCTCTGGCGCATGTGAACAGCGACGAGACCCGCGCGGCATACGCTCGGTCCGAGTTGCTGGATGAGCGCGGGGAATTGATGCAAGCGTGGGCTGAATACTTAGCGCAGAAGAAGACCGACAACATTGTCAGACTTGGGGCTAAGTGATTATCCGGGAGCGTGTCTGAACCTGGTCAAGGATGATTTATCGGAAATCGCGAGTTGATGCGCAAATCAGGCAATTAGCCGAAGTCGCCAATGAAAGGCAACGAGTATCTTATTGGTTACCGGTCATCCAATGAGGTCATTTGCCAATGTATTTAAGTGTGAAAGAAATCGCAAAACGTTACGCTGTTTCCCGTGCCACAATCTGGCGGTGGGTAAGCGACGGTCATCTTCCGAAGCCCCATAAAATCGGCCCAGCCACCACCCGATGGCTCCTTGCCGATCTTGAGGCGTTCGAGCCAAAGAGCCATACAGGATGACCGCAAAAGGGACTTTGGGACGGACCGTCCGAAAGCCCCTGCCTTCGCATTTATTGTTTCCCACAACCAAAGTCAAAATCGAAACCGGCACTTAAACTGGCGGCTAAGAAATAAGCTCAGCCACCTCCCGAGTTGAAATTTGAGTATCTCAACTCGAACGGTCCAGCTTGCAAGCGATCATGTACCCCACCGACGCCATGACACTCAACGCACTCATAACCGCGCAGACCGACAGAACAAAAACTGTTTCGGTGCTCATGATTGCCCCACCCTCCTCCAAATTTGGACCGGATGTAATTAAGATCGGTATTCGATCACAATCCCCAGCAGCAACTGGGTGGTTGTTGCTAAGCCTACCAGATGTGATCAGCCCACCAAATCCGGATCAATATCCCGCAGCTCGCTGTATATCGTCTCTACATACTGGGCTGATTCGACATACTCTTGGGGCACGTCCTGATAGCATTTATCATCGTCGACCTGATAGCTAAACCCGTAGTGTTTCACTTCGTTCTCATACCAGGTGATGCTCGAAGCCTCGATCAATTGCTCGACTTTCCAGCTCTCGGAGCCGTTCAGTTCTTTGGGTGTAAGCAGATTCACGTCCTGAACGAACAGGTCCCGGCTCTGCCCGCTTAGCAGCTCTCTGAATTCGTATGGATCGGTTACCATCAGGGTTCTGGTAATTGGCTCGGCATCACCATGCCCTAAAGCCTGAAAGCTCACGAGGCATACGGCCTTTGGTAGAGCCAGCTCAACCATGGGCCAAGCTTGAAGCTTCTGATTGATGGGAGCCATATCTGCTTTTTCGGTGTTTCGGTACGTTACGAACATAGCGCTTCCTCTCTCCATTGAATGAACACTATAGATTGTATCCCTATAGTGTTCATTTCAAAATTAAGCGCTATCTGTTGTCACACCCAACACCTACAGGTTGGTGGCAGCTTTCGGCCCAGAGTGTGTAAAAACGCCAGGACGGATTTCCGTCAGCGTCTATATCGGACCTTTCTCGGGCTTAGAGCCTGATCAAGCTTATGACCGTTGCGGATAGCGCATGAGACAGTCTAGCAACGCCCTGGAGGCCTCTC
>DRFO01000011.1 GCA_011050525.1 Halopseudomonas xinjiangensis | reverse complement strand
GCTGCCCATTCGGATGGGTAGTCCTTCAGGTTCTCCAGAACCATGCGTACGGCGCGTTCACGGACTTCGGGGGAATAGCTATTGGATTTCTTCATGCCTCATTCTCTCAAGAGTTGAGGCCTCCACGAAACCCGGTGTGATTCAGCTTGTTATGACCCTACAGCTTGGAGAAATAGCCCCTGACTTCACGGTTGACTCAACGGAAGGAACCCTCAGTTTCCACGAGTGGCTCGGCGATAGCTGGGCCGTATTGTTTTCCCACCCTGCTGACTATACGCCTGTCTGCACAACGGAGCTTGGCGCGTTCGCCAAGCGTAAGAGTGAATTTGACAAGCGCGGCGTCAAGTTGATCGGTGTGTCCGTCGATCCATTGGAGTCACATACCGGTTGGGCCAAGGACATCGAAGCAACCCAGGGCACAGATCTCAATTACCCGCTAATAGCCGACGAGGACCAAGTGGTCGCTGAGCTTTACGGGATGATTCATCCCAAAGCGGATCCCAAAGTAACGGTGCGGACCGTTTTCATTATCGATCCCAGCAAAAAAATACGTTTGATGTTGACCTACCCACCGAGTACAGGACGCAATATAGACGAAATCGTACGCGTTATAGACTCGCTCCAGCTCACCGACGCACACAAGGTGGCGACCCCGGTAAACTGGCAGACCGGCGAAGACGTCATCATCGCGCCCTCCGTCTCAAATGAGGAGGCTAAGGAGCGTTTCCCCGAGGGTTGGGACGAGAAAACACCCTATCTACGTGTTGTGCGTCAGCCCAAATAACGATCAGTTATTGTTGGCAGCCCATCAAGTCGGCTGTCAAATTGCTTCGCTGCAATACGTTGGCATCGCTCTGATGCCAGCCCTGGCGAGTTGGCGCTTTATTTGCGTAGCGATGCTGGGGCGCTTTGCAGAGATCAGGACTTGGTTGTCATCAGGCTTCGGAGGAGTGAAGAGGATTAGGGTTTCGGTTGATAGCCCCCAAACCGCGCCTTCCCGACGGCATATCTATTGGCTAGCCTAACTTTTTCAGCCAGTTATTTGAGAACTGCCACAATCGGCTCAAAGCTGACGGTGATTTCGGTATACCTGAGCCGTATGTGAACGAGCTGAACTCCTTATCCTAGGGTCGCTAGGGAGGGGAATAGCTCAACCATGAAGCCAGCGAGACGCGTCAGAGTGCCCGAGACGATCACTACTCCCATGATGATCAGCGTTGTACCTGCGACCGGCCGAATGTAAGCGCTGAATTTTCCAAGCTTTTTGCTATGGCGGCTAAAGCTATTGATACAAAGCGTGCTAGCCAAAAAGGGCAACGCCATGCCGGCTGAATACATTCCTAAATAAACCATTCCATGCTTCGCATCGGCCGCATTGGAGGTCGCCATTAGAATTGCTCCGAGAATGGGGCCGATACAGGGCGTCCACCCGATGGCGAACGAGACGCCAAAAACCGTAGCTGACAGCGGCGATCCACCTCGGAAACGAGGGCTGAATTGCAACGTACGCTGGAAAATCGGCACGTTAAACAGGCCGGTCATAAATATCCCCAGCAGAATCGTTACCGACCCCGTAACCCAGTTGAGCTCCTCGCGATAGCCCCGAAGCAACTGGCTGAGTGAGCTGGCACCCAGCCCCAAAATCATGAACACGAGCGTGAACCCAGTGACAAAGAAGACGCTGAGTATCAATGCTTCGATCTTCTTGTCCCGTTTGTTGACGCTGCCTCCCGTGACGACGGAAAGGTAGCCAGGCAAGAGCGGCAAAGTACACGGTGAAAAAAAGGATATTAGACCACCAGCAAACGCGCCAAGCAGGCCGATAGAAGAGAGAGAATCCAATGGAATCGCTTCCTAAAATAATGAAGTCATGATCGGCCGAAGGACCAAGGCATAACTTGTTGTCACTTTGGCCGCAAAGCTCTAGCACGGCGATGCTACCTACTTTGCCGTGCTAGAGCCATATGGCCTGACATTACGAAACTGTAATGATGTCATCAGCTTGTCGTCAGCCTCACTCCGTTACTCTACAGACATTCCCAACAGTGAGGTGTCAAATGAACAAACTAACCAAAGTGATTATTCCGCTAGTTCTGGCGTTCGCCTCTTCGGTAGCGATGGCAGAAGACGGTAGTGATTATGCACTGACCAACGTACCTCGTGCCCAGGCACCTAAAATGTTGCAGGAGTCACTGCAGCAAAGCCCGCAAGTTAGTCGGGAAGCAAACCAAGAGTGAGCACTGCGCCTAGTCACACCAAGCAACGGGCTGAACGCCCATTGGTAATAGTGGGAGTCAGAGATGAACTTGTATGTGAAAGGGCGCGATTTACTGATCCGGCGTCCGTTGACGACGGGGATAATGGTGGCAGGTGTCAGCTTCGTCCTGCTGAACCTAAACAAGGAGCTATTCATAAGCTCCTTGCCTAGCCTCCTGCTGTTTTTGCCCTGTTTGTTGATGTTGGCCGTCTGCATGAAACCTGGAAAGGGCAAGAAAGGCGAACAGCAGGCCGCGCCTGTTGTCGAATCATCTAACGTACAAAACCCTGAATGAGGTAAAGAAAATGATGCGTAAAACGACCTATAGCATTCTGTTGGCCGCCCTAGTAACAAGCGGCGCCAGTGTCGCCGTCTCGGCCGCAACGGAGGAGACTGAAAAAGGAAACAAGCAGCATATGATGGGCGGCATGATGATGGATGAAGGCATGATGATGGATGAAAACATGATGTCCGAAATGCGCCAGATGATGAAGGATTGCCGTGAGATGATGGATGCCATGCAGAAGCAGCAAACCACCGAGTAATACCGACGGCACCTCGAAAGAAGTGAGGGCTCCACGCCGAGCCCCCTCCTTTTTTCGGCTATGATAAAGACAACGGCTTGGCTACGCTCAGTCAGGTAGCTACAGGCATGTCTTCGTTCACGGTCGGAGAGACTTTTATCACCAAGAATGCCGCGCTGAACACACCCGAGCTTCACATCGCGATTTTCGCTTTCCTTCTGCATTTTGTTTGGGAGCTGCTGCAGCTACCCCTGTTTGCAGGCTTCGATGAGGTTCATTACTTCACTGTAATCTTGCACTGTACCAAAGCCACCGCCGGCGATATTGTGATATCGCTAGTGGCATTCTGGACGGCTAGTATAGTGGCACGTTCCCGATACTGGTTTTTGAAGAAGCAGCCCATTGCGGTCGGCGTCTTTATTGCCGCAGGGCTTTTGATTACGGTAGTTTTCGAGGTGTTAGCAACAGGCCCGCTGCAACGCTGGACTTACAGCGAAGCGATGCCTTTGCTGCCCCTTACTGGTATCGGTTTGTCGCCACTGGCCCAGTGGGTTGTTCTGCCTTTACTACAAATATGGTTCGTGCGACGTCAGGTGCTTGGCGGCAGATGACACGTGTTCCGACAGCAAATGCTTCATAGAACTCTAGAGCTTTTTGACGTACCTGCCTGGCCAAGTTTGAATAAGGGCGGAGCATGTCACCCACATGCGCGTTCGCGTGCATTTTAGACACAAGAGAGGCAGGATGAGCAGGTTGTCACTACGCGGCAGAATGGCGCTTCTTTTCGTAATAGTGGTGACAGCAGTACTGACCCTGGCCGCCATCAGCTTCGACTATTTTTGTCGCCTCCATTTCGAGCGACAAGATGCACAGGTTCTTGAAGGCAAAGTCTCTGCGCTGGAGATGATCCTGGCGCGCGGGAATAGTCTTGACCCCGATATGATCTCGGACATACATCGACTGATCGATACCTCGTTTGGCTTCGCTGCCACGATCATGGTCGGGGACCGGGTCGTCTCTTCACATCACAACCTATCCGAAGAACTGGCGTTGTCGCTAAGCCCCAGGCAAGACGACCAGTGGCTGATTCAAGTTGGACCCAACCGTTACAGCGGTATTACCGAGCGGATCAAAGGATGGGGCGGCGAGGAAGGAAGGACGATCCATCTAGCATTGAATGTCACGCACCGCACCCATTTCTTCGAAATGATCCGGCAATGGTTCATCTACACGCTAGTCGTCAGCGCAATTCTCAGTGGTGCGCTTGGCTTCGTCCTCATTCGCGGCGGGCTCAAACCAATATCTAGGCTGTCCAGGACGTCTTCCACGATCACTGCCAACTGTCTGGACACGCGCATCTCAACCGAGTCCGTGCCAACCGAGCTACACGAGCTCGTTGATAACTTCAACGCAATGCTTGAACGACTGGACCAGTCCTTTCTACGCCTATCGGGCTTTTCCGCTGACATCGCGCATGAACTGCGGACCCCGCTCAACAGCATGCTGACGCAAACTGAAGTGGCGCTGATGAAGGATCGCGAAAATGCCGACTACAAGGAGATACTCTTTTCGACCCTTGAAGAGCTCCGTCGGATGGCGCGTATGGTGGACGACATGCTTTTTCTCGCCAAAGCCGACAACGGCATGATCACCCCCGATTTTGAGGATCACGACCTGGCTGCAATCGCTTCGAGCGTGCTGGACTACTATGAGTATGCTGCCGATGAGAAAGGAATAAGACTCGCGATGCACCGCAACGGTGCGACGCAGGTGAGCGGAGACAACCTTATGTTGCGCCGCGCAGTCTCAAACGTGATGTCGAACGCGGTTCGCTATGGGGAGGCGGGCACTACGATCGACATCAATATCTCGCAAGCTGGCCAGTGGGTGCAACTGAATGTGAGCAATCAGGGCCCGACGATCCCGCCCGAACATATTGACAAGCTGTTTGATCGTTTCTACCGCATCGATACAGCCAGACGAGAGGGCAGCACCTTGAATGCGGGCTTAGGGATGGCGATCACTCGCTCGATCGTGGAGGCGCACAAGGGGTCGATCGGTTGTCACTCGGCAGAAGGCGTTACTACTTTTACGGTAAAGTTACCGACAGTTCGAGAATGATTAACGAGAGAGGCAATCTACGACCAGATGCATCGCGATTGTCGATGACGGTCCTACGGAAGCAATACCGTTACCCTGTGTGTCGACTGGCACAACCAGCCAAGATCCGCCGCTTCTCTGCCCAAGCATCTGCGTCGGGACGTCGCCGAGCTGAAAAATCCGCACGCTGCACGCTAATCTTAATCTATTGGATGCGGCGCGAACTCGGGATCACTTCGCCGAGAGGTTCATCCGGCGGATTTCGAAAATCCACAAACACGCCAAGGAGGAGTTGGAGCAGATCCAGGCGGCAATGCCAAAAGCTGGAACAACTGGCGGGCACCCTGGACGGCGTGGTCCCCATGTTATTGGCAGCTTATCATTGTCCGGCGCCTATGCGAAGCGCGCTGGCCTTAACCGTGCGCGCTTGCGCCATAATTCCACCTGCCAAAACATTCAAGTAGCTTGAAAATTACATTTCAGTCAACGCGATGTAACCTGTTAGCTCTTACTTGGACAACTTGTCCCGGCTGCCAGGTACTCAAGAGTAGTCAAATTACCGTTGGAATCTTCGTATGTCATTTGGGCGGGCATCACATCGCAGCTGCCATCAGTAGAGGTCCTGTGTACAACTTTTTCAATATCAAGCTTCATGCCATAACGGTAATGTACGACCTCTGGTGGGTTCTTTCCATTAGCAATTGCATACTCTTGCATGGCCTTTTCGTTGGCTTGAATCATGCGGCCATAAACGCGGTCAGTAGTACCATCTGCCATGGCAAAAGAAGAAACGGCCATAACGGAAAGTGCGGCAATAGTTCTCATGCTATTCATATCTCATCACTCCTTAAGGTAATGATGACAATATAAGCCCAGGAACCTGTCATAAAAGTGAAGTCAAAATTACATTATCGTAATAAAGCCGCAAACTGCTCATTGCGTATTGAGATGACCTTTCCTGGGCTGACTTTTCTCCCAAATTTTTCACCATGAACTTGATGAGATTTCCAGCTAACCTAGCACCACGGAAATCGCAATATGAAGAAGACGCGATACACCGAACACAAGCAGATCATTGGCTCCATGAAGCAGCACGAGGCAGACGCAAAGGTCGATATCGGCCGCAAGCTTACCATTTCCAGTGACATATTGAGCCTAGCCAGGTTCCGCACCGTCGATAAAATACCCCATGCCGCGCGCGGTGTGGATCAGTTTGATCGGAAAGTCATCATCGATTTTCGCGCGCAGCCGCCGGATAGCGACCTCAATGACATTGGTGTCGCTGTCGAAATTCATATCCCATACCTTCGATGCGATAATCGACTTAGATAACACTTCACCCCGACGACGAAGCAGGAGTTCCAGCAACATGAATTCCTTGGCAGTCAGGTCGATGCGCTTTCCACCACGTTCGACTCTTCGCTTGAGTAGATCCACCTGAAGATCTTCGAGGGTCAAGGTCGTTTGGACGGTGGCACCGTTCCCCCGGCGTAGAAGCGATCTCACTCGAGCCAGCAACTCAGAGAACGCGAAGGGTTTAATCAGATAATCGTCTGCCCCGAGCTCCAGGCCTTTGACTCTATCTTCCACCCGATCTCGAGCAGTCAGAAACAGCGCAGGCGTTTCACTACCAGCTGCACGCACCCGCTCAAGCACCTGCCAGCCATCCAGTCCCGGCATCATCACATCTAGAACCAGCAAATCATATTCTTCATCAAGGGCCTGTTGGACCGCATCGATGCCGTTTATTACCAAGTCGACCACGAACCCGGCTTCAGTCAAACCCTGTTTCAAATAAACGCCTGTCTTCGGCTCATCTTCTGCAACTAAGATTTTCACAATCAAGCTCCTAAGCGATAGCTCATTGTGCAATTCTCAGCGCGGAGATGCTATTCCCTTTCAGAAAGGTAATCGGCTGGGTCTAACGCATTGTTGATGTTAACGCTTCGACGGGGTTGGCGCGTCGGGGATTGACCCGAACGCGCCAGGCGATTAACCAGCCATCCGCTCACATTCTTCGGCACAGGCCATGCAGGCTTCGGCGCAGCGCTGACAATGGTCAGCTTCATGCTTCTTGCACTCTTCACCACAGGCGCGGCAAATCTTGGCACAGATACGGCATATCTCTCCGGCATATTCGCTGCCTCTTGCCATGAAAGCAGCGGCCATCTGACAGATCTCCGCACAATCCATGTCCAGCTTGATACATTGCGCCATCATTTTTACGTCGTCTTCGTTGAGACAGGCAGCTGCACAGGTTTGGCAGGCGATTGCACAGTTACTACAGGCTTGGATGCAGGATTCATATTTGGAATGCATGTGTTTATCTCCACAGTTAGCGATTTGAATGCGTCTTGTCCCAGCGAGCCAGGGCGAGACACTCCATTTAGTCGACTGACAGACCCGTTGATAAGTTTCTGAACAAGTACAAACTGACAGAATTGTAATGATGAGTTCAGGTTAAGCGTCTTCAAGTTAAACGAGGCCGTTCAACTAAAAGGCCAAGCGCAGGCCGGCGAGGAATAGCCATTGCTCAGTCCGCTCTCCAGCGGCTTCGGCGATGTTTTCGGTTTCGCCGACGAGAGAGTGATAACGGAGGCCGACATAGGGCGCAAGCTCTCGTTTGATCTCATAACGCAAGCGCAGATCGAAGTCGGCCTCGGTCAGTCCAGACCCGAGATTGCGTTCAGAAATGGTTTGTGCAGAAAAGGTCAACCCGACGCGGGGCTGTAGGACCAACCGCTGGGTGATTCGAACGTCATACTCGCCCTCAGTCTCAAATGTCACATCGCCATCTTCCGAGACATATAGCGAATTATCCAATTCGAACTGATAGGGCGCCATGCCCTGCAAACCCAGCACATAAGACCAGCGGTCATTATAGTCATCATTGGTGATCCACTCATTGGCATATTGAACGCCGGTTTGCACATTCCAAAATGGTGTGATCAACCGAGAATAAAGAAAGTCATTTTCGCTTTCGCCTTCGTCCGTTCCTTCGAAAATCGCCTCCCCTTCGCTTTTCCACCAAAACTTGTTGATGTCGCCTCCGATCCAGCCTTCGGCCTCCCAACCTAGGCGGTCCCGCGCGTCATCATCATCTGGCACGCGGTATTCAAGCTGGTCAAAGAGCGCGAAAGCAAAAAGCTGATCGTCGGGCACTGGATCGGGAAAATCGGAGGGTGGTTCGCTGTTGCTATAGTCAAATACCTCCTCCAGCGTCATGCCTGCGGGCAGTGGCGGAATTTCGAGGTCAGGGGGTGGTGTCCCTTCGTGCTGCTGGGCGGAATGCTGGTGATCAGGACGGTTTGCTGTGGACGGCATGTCTGACATGTCATGCTTGTTCTGAGCATGTGCCGCGCTGGGTACCAACACAACGGTCATGGCGATCATCGCTAAGAGGCGGAGATTAGGCGTCAGCATCGATAGACCCTCCATCCAGCGAACGGACGACAGCAACCGTGCGGAACATTCCTGCCTCCATATGATAAAGAAGATGGCAATGAAAGGCCCACTGTCCCGGCGCGTCGGCGGTAATGTCTACAGTCAGCAATTCAGCTGGCTGTACGTTGACTGTGTGCTTGCGGGGATTGGTGTCGAGGTCACCACCGGCGTACAGATCCATCCACATCCCGTGCAAATGAATTGGGTGGCTCATCATGGTGTCATTGATCATGTTGATCCGCAGCCGCTCGCCATGCTGAAAACGGATCATGTCTGACTCTGACCACTTTTTGCCGTCAAAACCCCAGATAAACTTGTGCATGTTGCCGGTCAGGTGCAGATCGAATTCTCGTGTTGGTGGCCGCCGAAGGGCCGGACGTTCCAGTGCTCGAAGCTGGCTATAGGTAAGCACCCGCCAATCATCGTCTCCGAGGCCGGCTCCCGGATAATCCAGGCGGCGGTAGGCAGTTTGGGCCATGGTGATGCTGGCAGAGCCGTGCTCGTCCGGGCCGTGCTTGATGCGCTCCACCAGGTTTTCGGTGGGCAACTCATTTCCGCTGCGGGGTGAGGTTTGCGAATCCTTGCTTGCATGTTTATTTTGATTTCCCCCTTCCATGCTTTTCATCCCCCCTCCCATCATGCCCATATCGGCCATGGTTAACATAGGCCTGCGTCGCAGCTCCGGTATGGCCGCTGACATCCCGAGCTGTGGAGCGAGCGTCCCTCGAGTCGCGCCGCTACGGTCCATGGCTTCGGCGAATAACGTGTAAGCTTGGTCGTCAGGCATCGTTACGATTACATCGTAGGTCTCGGCGACAGCGATGCGAAACTCATCGGTTTCGACAGGCTTGATATTTTGTCCGTCGGCTTGAACCACCGTCATCGGCAGGCCGGGAATGCGGACGTCATAATAGGTTTGCGCCGAAGCGTTCACGATCCGCAGACGAACGCGCTGACCAGGTTTGGCGATAAAAGTCGGATTCTCTTCCGTTGTCTTTCCATTCATTAGAAAACTATAAGTCGCGCCGGTAACATCGGCGATGTCGGTGGGGTCCATGCGCATACGTTGCCACGCCAGCCGCTTGGCAATTACTTCCTCCAGCGTCATGCCCGTTGCCTGCATCTGGTTATCGATGTTCGCTAGTGTCGGCCTCTGGAAGTTGAAGTAACCCTCAATTGTCTTGAGCTTACGAAAAACCGTGTGGGGGGCTGTAAACGTCCAGTCCGACAAGACAACGGAGTACTCGACGTCGTAATCGATGTGGTCGGGTTTGGCCGGCTCTATGATTAGCTGACCGTAATGGCCGCGTTGTTCTTGGAAGGCCGAATGGCTGTGATACCAGTAGGTCCCATTCTGGCGGACAGGGAAACGGTAGGTGAAGGTATCGCCCGCTGGAATACCAGCGAAGCTGATGCCGGGCACTCCATCCATATCAAAGGGCAGCAAAACCCCATGCCAATGGATTGATGTTGATTCCGCCAAGCGATTATGGACTCGAATTACTGCTTCGGCGCCTTCTCGCATGTGGATCGTGGGGCCTGGGAAGGAACCATTGATTGTGATAGCGCGACCGGGTTGACCCCCGACCAACAAATCGCGTTCTTCCAGATACAGGTCGATGCCGCCAGTATCGGTAGCGACCAGCTCACCAAACTCACCTGCACTCGGCAAACCGGGACCATTAGCCCAGGCGGGTCGGCCCAAAGCCAAGTAACCGACAAGCGTCAAAGAGCCCGTCTTTATGAGAAAATCACGGCGGGTCATGGCTGCGCGCGGAGTCAATCTGGAATTATCGGTCATCTGCGTTTTCCTGCGGGTCGGAAACGGGCACTTATGGCCAACTGGCTAGTTGCTGCGCTGGGTCACTTAACTGGCTGTGTAAATGACCAGCGTTTATCAGTTGAACGCTCCGTTTAGTCGACTGGCATATCGTGGAAAAGTTTTTCTAGACTCATGAACCTGACAGAATTGTAATGTTCGCTTCAGCCTCCAGTTAACTTGTCCCGTGTATGATTATTTGTGAGGCGTGTTGTTCTGCCTTGTGTGTTGAACCTTGCTCTCTTGGCGTTCCGCTCCTTCAAAGAGATGCTTTAGGCGCCTTAGGGCGCCTTTTTTTTGGGTTCATTGAACCTTACATAAATGTAATCACGGCTCGTATCGAAATATGGCACATTGGAAACAGGGTGGATGTGCCGAGAACAACCTGGCGAACCGACACTGATTTTCTAGCACCTTTTTTGACGACGGGATACATTCGCATGCCATACAAAACTTCAAGACGGACCTTCGTCAAAGGGCTGGTCGCTACCAGCCTGTTTGGAGGGCTCGGCTTATGGCGCTCGCCGGTCTGGGCGGTGAACAGTCCTGGGCAACCCAGCGTGCTGACCGGCACCGAATTTGATTTGGTCATTGGTGAAACGCCAGTAAACATTACGGGTGCGCCCCGCACGGCGATGACTATCAACGGCACTATTCCCGGCCCGCTGTTGCGCTGGCGTGAGGGCGACACTGTCACCCTGCGCGTTGCGAATCGGCTTAGCGAAGACACTTCCATTCACTGGCACGGCATTATCCTGCCGGCGAATATGGATGGCGTTCCCGGCTTGAGTTTTCACGGTATCGCACCGGATGGCATGTACGAGTACAAGTTTCAGGTCAATCAAAACGGTACCTACTGGTACCACAGCCATTCTGGCTTTCAGGAACAGGCAGGCGTTTATGGGCCCTTGGTAATTGATGCCCGGGAGCCGGAGCCATTCGAGTACGACCGCGACTATGTCGTAATGCTGACTGACTGGACCGATGAGACGTCGGACGAAGTCATGGCCAAGCTGAAGAAACAGTCGGATTACTACAATTTCAACAAACGAACCGTTGGCGATTTCATCAGTGATGTAAAGGAGAAGGGCTGGGGCGCTACGGTTGCTGACCGCAAGATGTGGGCGCAGATGAAAATGAGCCCGACTGATCTCGCAGATATCAGCGGCTATACCTATACCTACCTTATGAATGGCCAGGCGCCCAATGGCAACTGGACCGGCTTGTTCAAGCCGGGCGAGAAGCTGCGGCTGCGCTTTATCAACGGCTCGGCGATGAGCTATTTCGACGTGCGTATTCCAGGGTTGAAAATGACCGTAGTCGCCGCAGACGGCCTGTACGTGGACCCGGTCAGTGTTGATGAGTTTCGTATAGCGGTGGCGGAGACCTATGACGTGATCGTCGAGCCCATCGCCGAGGAGGCGTACACCATCTTCGCCCAGTCCATGGACCGTACAGGTTTTGCCCGCGGTACCTTGGCCGTTCGGGATGGCCTGAGCGCCCCGGTACCCGAGACTGATCCACGCCCCGAGATCAGCATGGCCGATATGGGTATGGACCACGGCAGCATGGGAGGCATGGCCGGAATGGACCATGGCGGCATGCAGGGCGAGATGGCCACAATGGACCATAGCAATATGTCGGGCATGGATCATGGGCAGATGCAAGGCGACATGGGTGGAATGGATCACAGCAAGATGGCCGGCATGGACCATGGGCAGATGGCTGGTATGGATCACGGAGAAATGGCTGGGATGGGAGCAATGCAATCGCACCCAGCCTCTGAAGAGGACAATCCGCTGGTCGATATGCAGACCATGACGCCGACGCACAAGTTGGACGATCCGGGTATCGGGCTACGCGACAACGGACGCCGAACCCTGACCTATGCCGACCTGAAAAGCACCTTCCCCGACCCGGACGGCCGCGAGCCGGGTAGAACAATCGAACTGCACCTCACAGGACACATGGAAAAATTTTCCTGGTCGTTCGACGGCATCGAATTTTCTGACGCCGAACCGCTGCGCCTCAAATACGGTGAAAGGGTTCGAATCACGTTGGTCAATGACACCATGATGACGCACCCCATTCACCTCCATGGCATGTGGAGCGATCTTGAAGATGAGCACGGTAACTTCATGGTGCGTAAGCACACCATTGACATGCCGCCTGGCTCGAAGCGTAGTTACCGTGTTACAGCCGATGCGCTCGGCCGCTGGGCCTACCATTGCCACCTGCTGTTTCACATGGAAATGGGCATGTTCCGTGAGGTACGAGTAGATGAATAAAGGAGACGCTATGAACGCATTGAATCGTAAGACACTAACCGCCAGTGCTCTGACGCTGGGCTTGCTGGGCATTTTTCAGATATCGGTAGCCACAGCCGGTGAGGGGCACGATATGCCCGAACAATCATCTTCTGCCCCCTCACATGCCACCGGCAACCCTGGCCAGCAAAGCCAGCAAGGCTCTGGCGGGCAGGAGATGGATCATGGCTCTATGGATCATGGCTCGATGAAACATGAAGGCATGGATCACAGCAAAATGGACTCTCAGCATAAAGACAACGAGGCCGACGGGAATGCAGATCATCACCAGTAGGCTTGCGCGTCCCCCTTTGCTGGCGTTGGCCGTCTCGCTCGGCGCAGTAATGACCACAAGCGTGGCGAATGCCCAAGCGATGGACCATTCGATGCACGCACCGGCAGCCGAGCAAGCGCGTGCATCTGATTCTTCCGGGCAGAGCGAAACCAGCCATGGCCAGATGGATCATTCATCCATGGATCACGGCCAGATGAAACCGATGGACCATGACTCAATGGATCACGGTTCCAATTCCATGGATCACGGTTCCATGGATCATGGACGGATGAACCACGGCTCCGTGCATAACGTCGACGGCATAGCCGGCCCGCCGCTCATACCCGCGCTTACCAATGCTGACCGCGAAGCGGCGTTCCCGGCAATCCAGGGGCATACGGTGCATGACAAAATGCCCTTCGCCTTTCTGCTTTTCGACCAATTGGAATACCAGCGTGCCGATGAGGGCAGTGCCCTCAGCTGGGAACTGTTGGGATGGTGGGGCGGGGACGTTAATCGCTTGTGGCTGCGCTCGGAGGGCGAGCGTACCAACGGCGTGACTGAGGACGCTGAGATCCAGGCGCTCTGGGGGCATTCCATCGGTCCCTGGTGGGACGTGGTCGCCGGTGTACGGCAGGATTTCAAGCCGGGCTCGCCCCAGACCTGGGGTGCATTGGGCATACAGGGCCTGGCGCTTTACGGGTTCGAAGCGGAAGCCACCGCCTTTATTGGCGAGGGCGGGCAGACCGCTGCCCGCCTGGAAGGGGAGTATGACATTCTCCTGACCAACCGCCTGATACTTCAGCCCACCGCTGAGATGAACTTCTACGGCAAAAACGATTCAGCGCGCGGCGCGGGCTCAGGCTTGGCCGATACAGAACTTGGATTGCGCCTGCGCTATGAGATTGTGCGTGAGTTCGCCCCTTATATTGGGGTTAGCTGGGGTCGTTCGTATGGCGACACCGCCGACTTCGCTCGCGATGAAGGGGAAGATATTGACGAGGCTCGCTTCGTCGCTGGCGTTCGGATGTGGTTCTAGGGAAAGCACATGAAAAGAATAATTGGAACTTTGGTCGTAACGGGCGTCGTTGCTGTGCTTGGTGTGGCTGGCGTAGTGTACTTTGGGTTGATTAATGTTGGTGCAGACGATCCGCATTCCGCACCGGTTCATGCTTTCCTTGATACAGCACGGGACCGCTCAATCGAAATGCGTGCTCAGGATATAAAGGTCCCTGATCTCACCGACCAGCAGCAGATTCGCGCTGGTGCGGGTAATTATGATTCTATGTGTGTTGCATGCCATTTGTCCCCTGGAGCCGCACCAACCGAACTCAGTAATGGGTTATATCCGGCGCCACCGAATCTGGCCACCGCAGGACTCGCAGGTAATCCAGCTAAAACGTTCTGGATCATCAAGCATGGAATCAAAGCGACTGGTATGCCCGCCTGGGGCAAAAGCATGGAGGACCAGTACATATGGGGGATGGTTGCTTTTATACAGCAGCTTCCGACCCTGGATACTAGCCAGTATCAAACCCTGGTCGCATCAAGCGGCGGCCATCAGCATGGCGGGGGTGAAACCTCTCAGCGTGGTGGGGGCGGGCACCATAACGACGGCGACGCCGAGACTGGCCACGCCAGCGATCACGATGGTGCTGCCGAATCCGACCAGTCTTCCGCGGCTAAGTCTACTCAACATATCCATGCCGACGGCAAGGAGCATGTACATGAACATTAAATTCAGCAAAGTTCGACTAGCGATCGCAACGTTACTCTTCGCGACGGCAACGGCCCACGCAGCAGCGCCACTACCAACCATAGAAGTCCACAGAGACGCCAACTGCGGTTGCTGTAAAAGCTGGGTCTCCTATATGGAAGAGCAAGGCTTTCAGGTCATTGATCACGTCGAGCAGGACATGACGGCGGTCAAGCGCAAACTGGGCGTCCCTCGCCACCTCGCTTCGTGCCACACAGCCACTCTGAATGGCAAGTTCATTGAAGGTCATGTACCGGCTGCGCAGGTTATTGAATTGTCAAAACGCGCCGACTTGCAAGGCATTGCAGTACCTGGAATGCCGGCGGGATCGCCTGGCATGGAAGTTCCAGGGGTTGTCCACCCGTACAAGGTGATCGGTGTAAGCACAGAAGGAGAAAAGGTCATAGCGAACTATCCTTGATACCTGACGAGTTGAGCACGCTGGAAGGATAAAAGTGTGCTGGGACAACCAACACTAGCAGTGGGGGCAACGCTCCGCCCCCCCTTGAAATGTCATCTTTTCCCGTTTTGTCCGGCTAACGTCGAGAAGGCAGGCCAACCATACACCTCCTTCCACGACCACACGTCGCGCTCCAACAAAGCGGTCACTTGAGCTCTTCTTCGGCGCATTAGGTTTGTTGCTCAAGGATAGTGTGGTAATTCTTTTGCGCCTCCTCCGGCGATAGTCCAGTCTCAATAATTGATGTCCGCCTTCACTAGACTTCGTTGTTTGACGCTGATCTTCTCTGTCTTTAAGACCCATTGGCGCATCGTTTTTGGTTTTCCAGGACAATACGACCCATCACGGGTCCCTCCTTCAAGATAGTGGTAAGCCAGACAAGCTCAGCAAAACAGAAGATTACATTTCTGTAAGCTTGGCATGTTGAATGAAACCTCACTCCTCACAGCAGGTCCAGTGACAGGAGGCGAATACTCGCTTCCCATCTAGCGAAACGTGAGGTGACGCAATGCAGCCGAAGACTAGGCAACTAGCTAAAGGGGCAGCCGTCGGGCTTGTAGCAGTAATTCTGATCTCACTCGTTGTCGTCGTTTCTGTCGCTTATTCAGGCGCCTACAACGTCGCTGCTACTCAGGACCATCAGCCCATCGTGCGCTGGACACTTGACACAACGATGAAAAACTCGGTTTCTGACAGAGCGGAAGCCGTCCAGACTCCTGTACTGCGCGATGCGATGGTGTCGGCCGGAGCAACCCGCTACAAGGCAATGTGTCAGCACTGCCACGGCGGTCCAGGGGTCAAAAAGAGTGAGTGGGCTCGGGGCATGTTGCCACAGCCCCCGCATCTTCCCGACGTCGTCTCAGAATGGAAGCCCAATGAAGTGTTCTGGCTGGCAAAGCACGGTGTGCGTATGAGTGGTATGCCTGCATTCGGGCCTACTCACAGCGATGATGAGCTTTGGGAAATAACTGCGTTTGTCATGCGCCTCCCCGGCATGACAGCGACTGAGTACGCTAGCTTTGACACGGGCAATTCAGCAGATGACGGGCAATAAAGGAAAACACTATGAACATGTCTTATTGGCGTTTCGGCGCGATGGTCGCTACGTCTACGATCATCATGTTTGGCGTGATGTACCTCAATACGTATGCCTTTGAACATGTGTTTTGGAGCGAGACCAGAGCATGGATGGCCCTTGTCATGGGCCCTGTGATGGCTGTGGTAATGCTGAGTTTTATGCTCAACATGTATCAGAAAAAAATGATGAACATCGCAATTTATGGGGGCAGTGCGCTGCTTTTCGTTGCGGCATTATGGCTTGTCCGCAGCCAGGCTACCGTTGGCGATGCCGAGTACATGAAGGCAATGATTCCTCACCATTCAATCGCGATCATGACCAGCGAGCGCGCACAAATTACGGACCCACGTGTCCGTAAGCTGGCAGACGATATTATTGAGGCGCAGCGTCGCGAAATTGCGGAAATGAAATATCTCATACGCGACTTGGAGAGGGCAGACTGATGTTTATTCCTTCATGGTATTGCACTCGGCAGATTTTTCTCCTCTCGGCTGTAACGTTGGGCACCGCATTCCTCGCAGGGTGTGGCGATCCCGCCCCTGGGGAAGGTATGAAAACACCAATGATGCAAGGGCCTTCTCCTGAAGTGGTCGGTGCGCAAGAGGCTGTCAACTCGCCTGATATCCCAGCAATCGATCCCCAGACAATGGAACAAGCTGAGATTGAAAAAGTGTTGGGGGACGTTTCGTACTGCACCTACCTGTACACCGCAGAAAGCCCTCCGATACTTGCGATAAGCAACGCCGCTCAAAGCGAAGGTTATCGTGCCGTAACCAAGATTCATGGTCGGTTAGTGGAGCTGTCATCAGATCAGAAACCTGGTTACGAAAACTTGAAGGAAGGCCTCGTTTTCACGGCAGAAGGCTTGGAGATGAGAGTGGTTTCGGATGGAGAAGGACAGCCCGCGTCAGCGAAACCAGGAGAGCTCGTTACAGCCGAGCTACATTTCTCTCTCGAGCAAGGTTTGAATATCGGCTATCTCGGCTGGTACGAATGCAAAGCAGAGCAGAGTAGGGCGAAGCCGTGAAGCTCCTCCTACTTGTCATCTAAGCACCCTTGGCACCGTGGATTAGGATCTATTCATTACTGAGATGAGACTGGCTTGCTTCTGCTTGAAGCCGGCCAGATCGGTGAGAAGCATTACCAAACGTCTATGCGAAAGCTTCAGTAGCTTCGACATGACCCAATGCTAGCTTGATTCATAAACCCGTATAAAGAGGTCGCCGTGAACATAGCTATTCCCCTGCCACGCATCGAAAATACTATCGCATCCAATCATTCTATCGAGCGCACCCAATTGCTGTCCGGCCTGTTGTCGCCGCAGGCGAAGATCGACCCGAAGTACTTTTACGACGACCTGGGTTGCGAGCTTTTCACGCAAATCTGCAAGCTGGACGAGTACTATCCCACGCGAACCGAAGCGGCCATTTTCGACAAGTACCGCGACGATATCGGTGCGGCATTGCCGGAGGTATCGCAGTGGATCGACCTGGGCTGCGGTGACTGCGCGAAATCGACGCAATGGCTCGAACATATGGTTCCGACCCGGCTGGTCGGGGTGGACATCGCCGGGGACTTCCTGCAGAGCTCTCTCACTGCGGTAGCCGCCCGCTATCCAGCAATTGACTGTGTGGGCGTCGTCAGCGATTTTACCCAGGCGATGGATATTCGTAGCCTGCTTAGCGAGCGTCCCGGGGCCGCGCCGGTGTTCTTCTATCCCGGATCGTCCATTGGCAACTTCGATCGACCGCATGCGCTGCGTTTCCTACAAAGCATTCGTCGCCATTGCCCTGCCGAAGGCAGGCTGCTGATTGGCGTCGACCTGGTCAAGAACCGAGACATTTTGGAGGCCGCCTATGATGATGCTCAGGGCGTTACGGCAGCCTTCAACCTGCATGTGCTTGAGGTGGTCAACCGTGAGCTCAACAGTGATTTCAACACCGAGCTATTTCGCCATCGCGCATTGTTCGATGAAGCCCACCAGCGCATCGAGATGCAGTTGGTGGCGGAGTGCGACCAGACCGTGGACTTCGCTGGCGATATCAGTAGACAGTTCAACGCAGGCGAACACGTTCTCACCGAATACTCCCACAAGTACACAATTGATGGTTTCGGTCAGATGCTCAAGGAAGCGGGCTTTGCCCGCTATCAGGTATGGACCGATAGCAATCAGTGGTTTGGTGTATTTCTCGCGGAGCCTGGCTGATGGGCGTTCACAATTCTTTTATGCCCTCCGAGGTGCTCGCGGAGCGCTACGAAGAGGTTCGCTGCAATACTGTCTCGCTGATCCTTTTCATATACAAATGGTAGATTCTGCGCCCTCGCATCCAAAACCAGAAAACGTCCATCAATAACCTCCTACAGGACGTTACCCGTCCAAGCATGGGATGCAGCAAAAAAACGTAGCTAAAAGCCGTACATGACAGAATTGTCATGTACGGCTAACCCTCTTGTTAGGCTCAGCCCGGATAATGACGGCATGGATTCAACCCCAATGCCAAAGAAGAGGGCGCTATGACATATCGCAAAATGATGACTGTATTGAGCATGGCTGTCGCCTTGTCCGGAGTCAGCACGGCAATAATGGCCGAAGATGGCAGCCTGCGACTGAGAACAATGCTGGCCGACCGCCACGGATTCGGTGTGAACGCGGACGAGTCTACGGCTAATAACGAAGCTGGAGAGCGTAAGAAGCTTATTATGAATAACGACGAGCTGTTTCTGGAAAGGATAGAACGAAACGAAAAGAAAGATCCTGACAACAGCTAGTGCGCGGTTTCATCTCTTGCAGTACTTGTACTCCTTCAACAAGAGATGTTTTGGGCGCCTACCGGCGCCTTTTTTTTGATCAGCCCGCGCATCACAGTCGTTCAGATTGTGACCATACAAAAAGGCAAACGATGCGAGTTCTAATCATCGAAGACGAGATCAAGACTGCCGAATATTTGCAGCAAGGTCTCAGCGAATGCGGTTACATAGTTGACTATGCGTTGACCGGAACAGATGGAATACATCTCTTCCAAACGCAAAGCTATGCCTTAGTGTTACTTGATGTAAATTTGCCAGAGAAAGACGGCTGGGCCGTTCTGAAAGAAATTCGTCGAACCAGTGACGCGCGAATCATGATGCTGACCGCAAGCGGCCGGCTGTCTAACAAGGTGAAAGGGCTTGATTTAGGAGCGGATGATTATTTAGTTAAACCGTTTGAGTTTCCAGAGCTCGTCGCTAGAGTACGGTCTCTCTTGCGAAGAAGTGAAAAAATTACCGAACCTGAAATTTTAAAGGTCGCCGACCTGGAAATTGACCCCGCGAGACATCGTGTGCACAAAGCGGGACATCGCATCGATCTGACAACCAAGGAGTTTTCACTTCTACAACTATTGATGCGGAACGTTGGACTGGTCATGACCCGAACTCAAATAATCTCGTTGATTTGGGACATTAATTTTGATTGTGACACCAACGTTGTTGACGTATCCATCAGACGGTTGCGGGCAAAAATCGACGAGCCCTTCGAAAAAAAACTGATTTACACCCTCCGCGGAGTGGGCTATGTACTTGAGGACCGTGGATGATCAAGCCGCTGAGTTTGTCGCTGAGGATTGGTTTATCGGTCAGCATCTTGGGATCCGCTCTTATTCTCTTAATATTTAGCCAGTCATGGTTAACGCTGCGTAGCCAACTTGAAATCATCGCGGAATCAAAACTTGAGCAAAAGCTAAGGCAAATCGAACACAGCATAACAGAATCCAAACCCTCCTCTGCGTCAAGTCTTAGATCCCACGTTCTAGTCGACCTAATAACTGGGCATCCGGATTTAACGCTGGCCGCATGTAATGCAGGCCCTCCTCAAGACCTACTTTTCACTATCGGCACGATTTCTAGTCAAGTAATAACCGATAGCCTTTGCCTAGAAAACTTGAACTTTCACGAGAAGCGGTTTAGCGATCTCGGTATTAACGCGATGATGATATCAAGCACGCTTCTCATTGCTTCGAGCGATGAGAGCTTGAAGCTAATTATTATTAGTAATCGCTCCGACGACGAGGAATTACTGAACGCGTACCGAAATTCCACCATGGTGGCAATACCGCTGTTTTTGATGATTATTGGTTTTGGTGCTTGGTGGATTGCGCAGCGCGGGTTAGCGCCGTTAAACAATTTTCGCAATCTGGCATCAGTCATAACGACATACGATTTAAATAGGCGGGTCCCATCTTCCGGACTACCCGTTGAGCTTAAAGAGCTAGCAGACAATATCAATGTCATGCTAGGCCGGCTTGAAAACGGAGTGCAACATCTCTCCGACTTTTCCGATGACCTGGCTCACGAATTACGCTCACCCATTACCAACCTGATGGGTAAGGCTCAGGTTGCGCTATCACGTGATAGAACCTCTTTACAATACAAAGAGACCCTCGAATCCTGCGTCGAAGAGCTCGGCAGAATATCCCGTATCGTTTCAGACATGCTTTACCTTGCACAGACTCTGCAATCAGAGACTGCAAATTTGTCAGACCGAATACATCTAAGCCAAGAAGCAAAACGGGTAGTAAACCTGTTCAGCATTATGGCAGAAGACAAGAACATCATGCTGACCGTCCAGGGAGACGGCGTTATCGTGGGCGACAGGCTAATGGTGCAGCGAGCCATATCGAACCTACTGTCCAACGCCATCAGACACGCGTCTCACCACAGCAACATTCCGATACTCATCGAGAGGCAAGGTCAATCTATCGTGTTGTCTGTGACAAACGATGGCCCCGGTATACCCGAAGAGCACACCGAAGCGATATTCAAACGATTTTATCGCGTGGATAGCGGGCGCTCACGTGACGAAGGAGGGACTGGACTTGGTCTTTCGATCGTCCGTTCGACCATGCAGATCCATCAAGGCAGCGTCACTGTACAAACGGATCCGGCGGGCCCTACGACATTTCAATTGTGGTTCCGAAGCTCCAGTACGGAACAAAACAATCAGCCCTAATTGAGACAACCTAGTTTGGAGAGTAAGTATGTTTGGTGAACCAGGTGATGCCCAACAAAAGAGACCGAAACAGAGTTGGTTATTGTGTTCCGCTGTCGTACTTGTGTGGCTAGTGACCTCATCGGCGCATGCGCAGACTGACGATCAATTGTCATTGGGCGAAGCGATATCGCACGCCATAGCCCGAAATCCGGATCTGCCGATCTTCGACCTTCGCATCAGAGCATTGGATGGACGACGTATGACCGCCAGTCAGCTACCCGCTTACGAGTTGGGCCTGGAAACGGAAGGGATTGCAGGGAGCGGAGACCAAGGGGTCGACACTGCCGAATACACTCTCTCGCTATCATCCATTCTGGAGATGGGAGGGAAGCGCCAAGCCCGCATCGGCATAGTCGACGCCGAGTATGATTTGGTTGAGGCTGAACGTCGGGCCGACATATTGGATCTGCTCGGTAGAGTCACTCAGACGTTTATTTCCACGTTGGCTATTCAGGAAAAGATTCGCGTCGCAGCAGAAGCAGTTGACATAGCCGAGACCGCCTACGAGACCGTCAAGCGCCGCGCACAGCAAGGCGCAGCGCCTGAAGCGGACGTTCTTAGAGCGAAAGCTGCGCTTGCGGAAGCTCGGATTGAGCTGGCAAATCTCACCACGAATTACCAGGTTCAAAAAGCGAACCTAGCAGCAAACTGGGGAGAGATGTCGGCAAATTATTCGCGCCTCCACGGTGACTTGTTTCGATTCGAAGCCACCGCTAGCTTCGATAATTTATTCGAACGCATAGCCAACAACCCAAATATCGAGGTGTTCGCCAACGAACAACGCGTACGAGAGGCCGAGGTCCAACTGGCAGAAAGCCTGGCGGATAGCGATATTCGCTGGGCAATCGGCGCCCGTCGTCCGGAGGCAACAAATGATTTTGCCGTGGTCGCCAGTGCATCGATTCCACTCTTTTCAGGTAAGCGAAACCGTGGGCAACTACGGTCGGCTTTAGCCGCGCAGGAAGAAGTGCTGTATCGAAAAGACAATGCATTGCTCAGACTGCGCGCGCGGCTATTTGAAGCTTATCAAACACGACAACAGTATCTGGAAGCATTTCGGGCCATGAATAAACAGATAATTCCTGATTTAACTGAGGCCCTACGTTTAACACGAGAAGGCTATGAAAGGGGTCGGTACAGTTATCTGGAATGGAACGCCGCTCAGGCTGACCTCCTTTCTGCCCGCCACTCGCTCATCGAGACGGCGTCATCGATATTGTTGAACCAGGCACTGATCGAACAACTTACAGGTCAGCCGCTAGAAGCCCAATGATCAACTTATACAAAAACTTTGATAGGACTACGTTTATGACGAGCAACAGGCCATTAACCCGTTTTTTATAAGTTTTATGGTTCATTGCAGGACCATTGCAAGCTTCAAAACGAAACATCTACTTCATTGAGAAGCTGCCTTATTTGACCAAAACACTCGACCTTACCCGGCGAGCCTAGGAGCGCGGGCCGCTATAGCTGCGTTGAGAGCGCCGACTACTTTCGGGCCGTGCCCAGGCGCTAATCAACAAATACAGGATTATTGAACCATGCAATTGATAAAACCACTCTACTGGATACTAGTGGCTACTTGTCTGGCCATCAGCCCTCTACATGCTGCGGAAGACCAGCACGATGACCAAGATGATCACAAAGAGGCGCAGCACGAAGCGCCCGAAACCAAAGGCCCCCATGGCGGCCTGTTGCTACAGCAAGATGGCGCCACCGTGGAATTGCAGATTTTCGAGCAGGGAGTCCCCCCGGAATACCGCGCTTGGGTGACAAAGGACGGAACACCCGTTACTGATGATGTTGACCTCAATGTCCAACTTACCCGCCTGGGCGGGCAAGAGGATGCCTTTGACTTTGCCTTCCAGGGAGACTACTGGCTGGGCAATGGCGTGGTGACTGAGCCCCATTCCTTTGATGTGGAAGTAACGCTTGCCCTGAACGGTAAACAATACCAGTGGCAGTGGGAGTCCCACGAAGGTCGTACCCGCATTGAAGCCGACATTGCTGAACAAGCTGGAATCCGAACAGCCGAGGCCGGTCCGGGCTCGATCGAGCGAACGCTGACAGCTTATGGGCGACTGACCACCGCGCCGGAGCAGATCGCGCGGGTGCGCGCCCGCTTTCCCGGCGTCATCACCAAGGTCAACGTTCGTCTGGGTGACCGTGTTGCCAAAGGCGATCGGCTGGCACAAGTGGAATCCAACGAAAGCCTCAAAACCTATGACTTGCGCTCACCTATTGACGGCGTGGTGATCGAGCGGGAGATCAGTGTTGGCGAAATCGCCGGCGAGCAGCCTCTGTTTGCCATCGCCGATTTAACGACCTTGTGGGCGGAGCTTCAGGTATTTCCGGGCCAGCGCTCTGAGGTGGCGGTCGACCAGAAAGTCTACGTGAAGGCCGAGGGAGTCGATCAGCAAGCTACCGTCAACTACCTGCTGCCTTCCCCAGACAATGCCCCCTATACCCTGGCCCGCGTAAAAGTGGAGAACCCGGAGGGCGCGCTGAGCCCCGGCCTGCTGATAGCAGGAGATATCGTGGTAGAAAGCCTGGAGGTGCCGCTGGCAGTGAACAACCGCGCACTGCAGTCATTCCGCGACTGGACCGTGGTGTTTGTCCAGGTGGACGATACCTACGAGATCCGTCCGCTAGAGCTGGGCCACAGCGACGGCACCCTGACCGAGGTGCTTGACGGGCTGCAGGCGGGCGATCGCTATGTGGTGGATAACAGTTATCTAATCAAGGCCGATATTGAAAAATCCGGCGCATCCCACGACCACTAACCCTCGAGGCTATGATGATCAATGCCATCTTACGCTTCTCGGTAGAGCGGCGGTTTTTAACCTTATCCCTTATTCTGGTGCTGATCGGTGTGGGCCTGTGGAGCTTTCAGCGCCTGCCCATCGATGCGGTGCCGGACATCACCAACGTCCAGGTGCAGATCAATACCGAAGCGCCGGGGTATTCGCCCTTGGAGGCGGAGCAGCGCATCACCTTCCCGGTGGAAACGGCCTTGTACGGATTGCCCGATCTGTCCTATACCCGTTCAATATCCCGCTATGGCTTGTCCCAGGTGACTGTGGTATTCGAGGAGGGCACTGACCTTTACTTTGCCCGTAACCTGATCAATGAGCGCCTTGGCTCCATCAAGAATGCCCTGCCGCCAGGCCTGGAACCAGAAATGGGCCCCATCGCCACCGGCCTTGGCGAGATCTTGATGTACACCGTGGAGGCGCTGCCCGGCGTAACCCAGGCGGATGGTAGCCCCCTGGACGCCACGGCACTGCGAGAAATTCAGGACTGGATCATTAAACCCCAACTGGCGCAGGTGCCTGGGGTGATCGAGATCAACACCATCGGCGGCTACGACAAGCAGTACCACGTCACGCCCTCGCCACAGCAGTTGCTGCAATTTGGCATCACCATGGATGAACTGGTGGAGGCGCTACGAGCCAATAACGTTAATCGCGGCGCGGGCTATATCGAACGCAACGGACAGCAACTGTTGGTGCGCTCGCCGGGACAACTGGCCTCCATCGTCGAAATTGAGCAGGTGGTCATTGCCAACCGCCATGGTGCGCCGGTAAAAGTCAGTGATGTAGCCGAGGTGGGCATTGGCAAGGAATTGCGCACCGGGGCCGCCACCCGCGACGGCAAGGAAACGGTGATGGGCACGGCCATGATGCTGGTGGGGGAAAACTCCCGCACCGTCGCACAGGCAGTGGCCGAAAAGCTGGAGACCATTCAGCCCTCGCTGCCCGACGGGGTCAAAGTAGAGGCGGTGTACGATCGCACAACCCTGGTGGACAAGGCCATTGCCACGGTGGAAAAGAACCTGCTCGAAGGGGCGCTGCTGGTGATCGTAGTGCTGTTTCTGTTACTGGGCAATCTGCGCGCCGCCTTGATTACCGCAGCGGTGATCCCCTTGTCCATGCTCGCTACCATCACCGGCATGGTGCAAACGGGCGTGTCGGCCAACTTGATGAGCCTGGGGGCATTGGACTTCGGCTTGATCGTCGATGGCGCAGTGATTATCGTAGAGAACTGCATCCGGCGCCTGTCCCATGCCCAGCACAATGGCAAGCTGCCGTTGCGAGAACGGCTCCAGCTGGTGTTCGAAGCCACCAACGAAGTCATCCGTCCGAGCCTGTTCGGTGTCGCGATCATTACCGTGGTGTATCTGCCAATTTTTGCCCTTACCGGCGTCGAGGGTAAGATGTTCCACCCCATGGCGGCGACCGTGGTGATGGCGCTGCTGGCTGCCATGGTGCTGTCGCTGACCGTGGTACCGGCCGCCGTGGCGGTATTTATGGGGGGCAAGATCAGCGAAAAAGAAAGCCCTGTGATCAGCGGCGCCAAATCGCTGTACAAGCCTGCCTTGCTGGTCGCCATGAAGCTTCGCTGGCTGGTGTTGGGGGCGGCAACGGCACTCCTTCTGGTTTGTATTTGGCTTGCCACCACCCTGGGTTCGGAATTCATTCCACAACTGGATGAAGGAGATATCGCGTTGCACGCTCTGCGCATCCCGGGCACCGGGTTGGAGCAATCCATCGAGATGCAGTCGCAGCTGGAACAGCGACTGACGGCCTTCCCCGAGGTGGACAAGGTGTTCGCCAAAATCGGCACGCCGGAAGTGGCCACCGATCCCATGCCCCCGAGCGTGGCGGACAACTTTGTCATCCTCAAATCGCGCGACCAATGGCCGAATCCCGACAAAACCAAGGACGATCTGGTAGCGGAAATGGAGGAAGCCGTGACCCAACTGCCTGGCAACAAATACGAGTTCACGCAACCCATTGAGATGCGCTTCAACGAGTTGATCTCCGGAGTACGGGCCGATCTCGGGATTAAGGTGTTTGGCGATGACATGGATCAATTGCTGGCCTCGGCACTAGAAGTTCAGGAAGTGCTCGAAACCGTTGAGGGCGCGGCGGATATCCAGGTCGAACAGGTCACGGGGCTGCCCATGCTGTCGGTCCATCCCAAACGCATGGTGCTGTCGCGCTACGGCCTGAATGTCGAAGACTTGCAAGCACTGGTGGCAACCGGTATCGGTGGTGAAAACGCCGGATTGATCTACGAGGGTGACCGCCGCTTTGAGTTGGTGGTACGCCTGCCGGAAGCGGTCAGGCGTGACATCGACAGCTTGGCCTTTTTGCCCATTCCCTTGCCGGACGGAAGCTATGTGCCGCTGTCGGAAGTGGCCGAGTTGGAGCTGGCACCAGCGCCCAACCAGATCAGCCGTGAAAATGGCAAGCGGCGGGTGGTGGTAACCGCCAACGTACGGGACCGCGACCTGGGCGGATTTGTAGAGGAAGCACAGGCGCGCATCGCACAGGAGGTGGATTTGCCGGATGGCTATTGGCTGGATTACGGCGGCACCTTTGAGCAACTGCAATCGGCCAGCGCGCGTCTCGCCCTTGTGGTACCGATCACGCTGGCGATTATCATTGGTTTACTGATCATGGCATTCGGTTCGATAAAAGACGCCCTAATTATCTTCACCGGCGTGCCGCTCGCCCTTACTGGCGGGGTCTTGTCCCTGTGGCTACGGGACATGCCACTGTCGATCTCGGCCGGCGTGGGCTTTATCGCGCTATCCGGCGTCGCGGTCCTCAACGGTCTGGTGATGGTGGCCTTCATTCGCGACCTGTGGCGGGAACAGGGGGATCTCGTCACGGCGGTTGTGGAGGGTGCCCTGGTTCGTCTGCGACCGGTCTTGATGACCGCGTTGGTAGCAAGTCTAGGTTTCGTACCAATGGCACTCAACACGGGAACCGGTGCCGAGGTCCAGAGACCGCTAGCGACGGTCGTGATCGGCGGGATCATTTCATCGACACTGCTGACGTTGTTCGTTCTGCCGATCTTGTACTCAATGCTCCACCGAAACGATCGAAAGCACAAAGCAGTTGAAGAGGCTACAACATAACCTCGGGATCGCCACGACAAGACAGCAGGGCGGGCGCACCCACAAATGCGCAGCACCCGATACGAACTGAGGTTTTCACTAGCGACAGGAGGCAACGTGGGACATCAACACCTACACAATGAACAGGCTGGTGATAAACGCGTTTGGTGGGCCGTAGCCGTCAATCTTGTCCTGACCGTGGTGCAGATAGCGGGGGGAATATTGTCAGGGAGCCTCTCGCTGGTTGCCGATGCAATCCACAACCTAAGCGACGCCATCTCGATGGCCATCGCTTACGTCGCCAGGAGAATAGCTCGGCGTCCAGCCAATGAAGAATGGACATTTGGTTACGTCCGAGCCGAGCTGATAGCCGCGCTAATAAACTACACCACTCTGATAGTGATAGGTCTTTACCTGGTTTACGAAGCAGTGTTTCGCTTCATAGAACCTCAGCCCGTTCAAGGGTGGACGGTGGTGATTATCGCAGCTGTCGCTTTAGTGGTTGACACGATAACGGCCATGCTGACCTATTCGTTATCAAAGTCCAGCATGAACATTCGGGCGGCGTTTTTACACAATGTGTCAGATGCATTGGGGTCCATTGCTGTCATCATTGCAGGGACCTTGATAATTTTGTATGACTGGGTATTTATAGATCCCCTGATAACACTAATGATAGCTGGGTATATATTGTGGCAAGCGTTTTCAGAGATAGGTGGCGCCATTCGCATACTCATGTCTGCCACACCAAAAGATATAGACCCTCAAGAAATCATATCAAGATCATTAACCATTCCAGGGGTTTGTGGCATTCATCACCTACACATATGGCCTATAGATGAGCATCGGACATCGCTTGAGGCCCATCTCGTGATTGAAGATAAACTAATGAACCGAAGTGAAAAGATTAAAGACGAGGTCAAAAAACTACTAAATAGCGAATTTTCCATCGGCCATACGACCTTGGATGTCGAATCCCAATCGAGAGAATGTGGCGACGCGAAAACATTTGGGCATTGAAAAAGGGCGCCGTGTAGGCGCCCATGTTGAATCGCAATCAGATAATATCAAGCGGGTAGGCGATGATAACCCGGACTTCATCAAGATCAGACTCGAAAGCAGTCGCTCGTGTCGTAGCCTGGCGGAGCCTGAAAGACAAACCCTGAAGCCTTCCGGTCTGCACTATATATTGAGCCTCGACATTTCTCTCCCAACGCTTTTGATCAGTTAGCGGGTTTCCATTGGCATCTGCACGCATATACACAGCGTTAGCGTCCGAGTAATCTGCATCACTTCCTGTGGCGTAGCGCGTCATAAATGACAGTCCCGGCACGCCGTACTCAGTCATATCGAGATCATAACGAATCATCCATGACCGCTCTTTTGGCGAATTAAAGTCGCTATATTGTAACGAGTGATCCAGATAAACTGAATCAGCCTGGCGAAGATAATCGAAATCATCGTCTCCGTGGTTGCGCTGGTGGGACAATGTGACGCCGTGTGTTTCGGTCGCGATGCCTACACTAGCACTCCAAATCTGGTTGTTAAATTCACCGAGTAGTTTCTTTCCTTCGTCGGTGGCGGAGTAATAATTTACGCCGCCAAATAGCGAAAGTTGTTCAGACAAGGGCAGTTCACTAGAAGCACCAAAATAACTTTGATCCCACGCGTCCTTAAGGCGACTCGTATACAAGCTGAACCCTAGCGCAGGGTTTAGAGTGTAATCCCCCCCAAAATATGCGACCCAGGGAGAATCAACCGGACCTGCGTAAAATGTCGCAAACTCATCATCCATGCTGCTGCTGGTTGGTTGGCTCATGCCGCTTAGCCGACCGCTTTGCACAGTCAGCCCGTCAATATGGGTATTGACAAGCGTAACGCCTCGGAAGCTTTCAGGAAGTAGCCGGGAATCGCCATAATGGACTACAGGGGTCGTCGGAAACACATCGCCGACTTTAACGACTGTGTCAAAAGCGCTTAATTTTGCCGCCGCGCCGAACTTTGTGTACTCATCCACAGCTTCGCCCTGGCTGTCGGTGGGAAGAACGTCAAAGGTGCTGCCTGCACCGTTTCGTCCATCGCCAGTATCAAGCTTCAAGCCCAGCATTGCAAAAGCATCCAGGCCAAAGCCAACGGTTCCTGCGGTAAATCCGGACTCGAAGTTAGCTATTACGCCGTGCGCCCACGCTTCCGAATATCCCGTTCCTTTCGGGCTGAACTGACCATTGCGGTCGTCTCGATTAAAATAGAAGTTCCGGTTCAGTACCGACAGGGTGCTTCCGTCTAGGAAGCCAGAAGCAGCTTGCTCTTGTGCTGAGATGGCCCCGGAGTGAGCGGCGATGAGTATGGATGAAGCAATTAATGAAAGGCTGATTTTTTTATTCATTTGATTTTCGTCTTATTAGGGAGACTTTTTTAAATCTAACGTTTTAATCGTATTCCTCTTGGAACTTTCCAGCAATGCAAGATTATTACAATTTTGTAATGTAAAGACGTGGGATGGAACTTCAGTAACAGACGCACCGCCTGGGCGAGGTCGTTTTTTGTTGACTGGATTCACACCAAAAAGGAGGCGGAGGAGGTTAGGTTACGCATGGCCGAGCGGCAGCAACCATGACTTCGAATCGGCGTTCAGCCCTAATTAACATGCAGAACTTGGCTTTCAATATGCTGAGCCACAGGCGCGCAGAAATTTTTGTAAATCAAACCACCGTTTTCTTTACATCATTTGCCTTGACCAAAAAATTGGCGATGCGCTGCGTTTAAACCGAAAGAAACGCATATAATATTCTATTGAAACCAAACGTACGTTTTCTTTAGGTAAGCATCGTGAATATTGGATATGCGCGCGTATCAACAATTCAGCAAGACACGTCGCTGCAGCTGGACGCGCTGATGGCTGCCGGATGTGAGCGGATTTACGAAGAGAAGGGGAGCGGGGCATCCCGAGAACGACCAGAGCTTGAAAAATGCCTTCACATTTTGCGCCCGGGTGACACGCTGACGGTCTGGCGACTGGATCGCCTGGGCCGGAGCTTAAAGGACCTGGTGACCATCGTTTCAGAGCTTGAAGCACAGCAGGTAGGGTTCAAATCGCTTACTGAAAGCATCGACACCACTAGCGCCGGCGGAAAACTTATTTTCCACATCTTCGGTGGGCTGGCCGAGTTCGAACGCTCGCTCATCCAAGAACGAACCAAAGCAGGGTTGGCCGCCGCCCGTGCTCGAGGAAGAAAGGGGGGCCGTAAATTCAAGATGACATTGGGTGACGCTCGAAAGGCGGCTGCGATGTTGGCCGACCCCGTCATCACTAAAGCCGAGATCTGCCAACACTTTGAAGTCACCCGGCCGACGCTGAATGCCGCCTTATTGAGACTAACCCCGAGCGACGGGAGCCTATCAGAGTGACCCTCATGCATCGGCAGGCTACACAGCCTCCTATCGTTATCCTGCTCGCAAATAATATCGCTCACGACGCCAGTTTTGGCTCTGCGACTCTGTCGTATTACTCGCACCTTACCGTTACAGCATCGATCCTATGTCGGAAGCCCCCGTTGGGTAGGCAAACATTGTTGTTTTGAGATCCATAGTGGTCAGCCCGTGACGAATAGCCAATGCGAACAGGTTGATAACCTCATCAACGTTGGGCCCAACGAGGTGAGCTCCCAACACGCGCTCGGTTTCTTCCTCTATCAGGATCTTGAAGCCATAGACCGGTTCGGCGGCTTGACGCGCGGTAAACCAATCCGGAGCGCGCTGGCTTGAGACGCGAAACCGTAGCCCCTGTTCACTAGCCTGTGCTTCGTTGAGCCCGGCCGACGCAATGGGCGGGATCGTAAAAGCGACACTCGGCACACCGGCGTAGTCCGGTTTGGCACACTTGCCATCGATCAGATGGGCGGCTACCACCTTGGCGTCGTGACTCGATACGGGCGTGAGGGGAGGCCCCACCTGGGCGGCATCACCGGCCGCATAGACTGCCGTATTCGATATACTCTGCAGGTGCTCGTTCAGTAATAGCCGGCCTTTCTCAGTCTCTACGCCGGCCGCTTCCAGATTAAGATCCTTGAGTGCGGGTACTCTCCCAGAGGCATGAACAACCAGATCCGCTTCAACGGTACCCGTTTTGCCGTTCGAGGATACATGCACGTTGTAACCGAATGCCGTTTTCTCAATGGCTTCCACGTTGGTTTGGGTCCTTACGTCGATGCCCTGACTGCGGAAAGCCTCCATCAGCCAATCCACCAGGTCCGGGTCGAAGTGCTTCAGCATCCGTCCACCGCGCTGGAGAATGGTCACATGCGCGCCAGAGCGCGCGGCAAGATGGGAAAACTCGGCGGCAATATATCCCCCGCCGACCAGGACAATTCGCGAGGGTAGTTTTTCCAGTGCCAGAAACCCTTCATTGTCTATTAGGTGTTCCTCGCCGGGGATCCCCAGCTCGACTGGCTCGGCTCCGGAGGCAATCAACACATGCCGCGCTTCCAGGATATGTCCGTCAACTTCGACGCTATTGGGGCCGGTGAAGCGAGCTTGCCCATGATAAGTTTCGATTCCTTTGTTTTGGAAGCTGTGCTCGTTTTTCTGTGGTATGGGGTCGGTAAACCCCCGTTTGAAGCGGACCAGATCAGCCCAGTCGATACTGACCTCGCCTGCCACGCCCTTTCCCTGCATCCGGTGAACATGATCCAGGGCCTTGGCACCTTGAATCATCATTTTTTTCGGGTCACAACCACGCAGGGCGCAGGTTCCGCCATAAGGTCGGGAATCCACAATCGCGATACGCCAGTTCGCGGCTAGTGCGCGCATAGTAACCATCTTGGCGGCGGTGCCAGTACCAATGGCAATAAGGTCGTAATGTTTCGCCATGCTGTTGTCTCCTTAGCTGAACCGGGGACCTGTAAACGTGGGCCGCGGTATTGGTTGACGTTAGCGAAATCTCGCCTCGATGATCAGCCGCGTACTCGCTCGCTGCCGAAATAAGATTCGCCAGGCGGTCGCTCGGACGCGTTATGTTGAA
Source organism: Halopseudomonas xinjiangensis (assembly GCA_011050525.1). Classification (GTDB taxonomy): domain Bacteria; phylum Pseudomonadota; class Gammaproteobacteria; order Pseudomonadales; family Pseudomonadaceae; genus Halopseudomonas; species Halopseudomonas xinjiangensis_A. The sequence continues at coordinate 11,798 of DRFO01000011.1, read as the reverse complement.
AAGTCAGCATAGGCCTGTACTTCATACAGCTTCAACACTGCGCCCGTAAGACCCGTGTGATTGGTTGTACATCCTCGCGACTAGCGTGATCGCTCCCTCTTAAACATCTACCCGGCGCAGCAGGAAAGCTGCGAGACATCTTTGGTGAAAGTCTGTGCGCAGAGCTTGAGTCCCTCGACCATGGTCAAGTATGGAAACAGCTCGTCGGCGATGTCCTGTGCCGTCATGCGCGCCCGCAGAGCCATAACAGCTGTCTGGATGAGCTCGCCAGCTTCACCTGTCACAGCCTGAACCCCAAGTAAGCGCCCGCTGTCACGCTCGACAACGAGCTTGATGAACCCGCTGGTGTCAAAGTTGACCAACGCCCGAGGTACATTGTCGAGAGTCAGGGTGCGGCTGTCCGTTGCGAAACCCTGGGCCTGGGCTTCAGCCTCGGATAGCCCAGCGGTGGCGATTTGTGGCTCGGTGAAAACCACCGCTGGCATGGTGCTCAGGTCCAGCCGCGCCTCACCCCCGGTCATATTGATTGCGGCCCGGCTTCCGCCAGCGGCGGCTACATAGACGAACTGCGGCTGGTCGGTGCAATCACCGGACGCATAGATGCCGGGCACGCTGGTCTGGAGCCGGTCGTCGACCACAACCGCTCCGCCGTTCGTTGCCACGCCAATGGTGTCAAGATTAAGCGTTTCAGTATTAGGCGTGCGGCCAATCGCCACCAACAGCTTGTCGGCTTTGATCTCTCCCGTGTTCGTGGTGAGCACGAACTCACCACCGCTATGGGCGACGTGGCTGGCCTGGACACCGCGTAGCACCTCGATCCCCTCGGCTCGGAAGGCGGCTTCAAGGGCTTCACCGATGGCCGGGTCGTCACGGGAGAGTAGCTGGCTGCGCGCCAATATCGTCACCTTGCTACCCAGCCGGGCGAAAGCCTGGGCCAGTTCCACGGCGACCACGGACGCCCCGATCACCACCAGGCGCTCGGGAATGGTATCGCTGGCCAGCGCGTCGGTAGAAGTCCAGTAGGGCGTGTCTGCCAATCCAGTCACAGGCGCAGTGGCGGGATGCGCCCCGGTACCGATAAAGGCGCGGTCGAAGGCGACTTCGCGCTCGCTGCCGTCGTCCTGGCTGACGACCAGGGTGTGTGCATCACGGAAACGGGCCCTACCGTGAATGACAGTGATGGCTGGGTTGCCGTCCAGAATGCTTTCGTATTTGCCGAGGCGTAGTTCCTCCACGCGCCCCTGTTGCTGGGCTAGCAGATCGTGACGGTTGATCGTCGGTTCGGCCGCCGTTATGCCCAAGTCAAATGGGCTTTGCCGGCGCAGATGGGCAATGTGCGCGGCGCGGATCATGATCTTTGAAGGCACGCAGCCGATGTTGACGCAGGTGCCACCGATGGTGCCCTGCTCAACCAGGGTGACACGCGCCCCCCGCTCGACGCTTTTCAACGCCGCTGCCATCGCGGCACCACCGCTGCCGATAACCGCGATGTGCAGACCTTCCTCTACGCCCTGCGCGCCGCCATCCCGTTCTATAGCCTGTTCAAGATCGGCGCTAAAGCCTTTGGCTCGGATAGTCTCCAGTAGGCGATCCGTACCTACGTCGCTCGTGCGGGTCACTGTCGCGCGCCCGTTCTCATAGGAGACCTCGGCCTCGACACCGGGCAGCGTCTTGAGTGCGGTTTCAATTCCGCGGGCACAGCTTTCGCAGGTCATGCCAGTAATATGGATAATCGTTCGCATAGTCTTACCTCAGGGGTTTTTATCGCTGTGGCTCGCGCCACGGCGGTGCAAGGCGTAGAAAACAATCCCGACAAAAGTCGCTAACGCTGGCAATAGCACCGGGTCGAGATATCCCAGCCAGGCCGATAGCCCTACTACCGCGAGTAATACCACAGCACGGGCGTGAAACAGCACAACGCAACAATCACCGTACCCACGATTTCAGCGGGGAGAACGCCACGGCTTTTTACTGGGCTAGTTCCTCGAACTTCTCAGAGACCCGGCGCGACGGGTGCCCTGCATTCCTCGTCGCGGTAGTCAAATCTGCAACACTGGCCTTGGTGTCATCGAAGGTCACCGTAGCGGTTTTATCCTCGAAAGAAGCCGTGGCCTTCTCCACGCCAGGCACTTGGCTAAGTGCCTTTTTAACGGTGTAGGGGCAGGTGGAACAGGTCATATTGTCAACGGCAAGGGTCACGGTCTGCTGCGCGGCGAAAGCCTTGCCCATGCTCGCTACGGTCAAAAGACAGATGCAGATCAAAGTATAAATCTTCATAACAGGCTCTCAAGTCAAGATGGATTTAGCCCAGGAAGAGCGGGGCGGCATACGGCCAAGCGAGCGCCAACACGACGAGTGCCGTCGCGGTCCAAAGCGCGACCTTGATTACCCGCTCTGCCAAGGGGGTGCGGCAGTAGCCATCCGTGCCGCAGGCACTGTTGGGTTTACGGTAAGCGTTGTAGAAACTGGCACCGAGCATCACCAGAGCGGCGAGGAGGAAGTAGGGCTGGTAGGGCTCAAGCGCCGTGAGATTGCTCATCCAGGCTCCGCCGATGCCCAGCGAAAGCAGCACCAGCGGTAGGATGCAACAGGAGGAGGCGAGAACCGCACTAATCAGGCCGCCACTTGCCAGTAGGCCTTTGTGCCAAATCCGATTTGTTCTGGCTTGCTCGCCTAAATAAGCCGTCTTGCCTTTGTGGGTTTCCATTTTGAATCTCTCGCTCAGGAAACAGTTACACTAGTCCCTGTACTTACTACAGGGTCAAGAGGGGGAGCTAAGCGATGTCATTGCGTCGAGGAGAACTGGCCAAGCGGACCAGCTGTAATATCGAAACCATTCGTTACTATGAGCGGATCAACCTTTTGCCGAGCCCACCACGAAGCGAGAACGGATATCGGCTCTATGAAGAAAGCCATGTCACTCGACTCAACTTCATTCGTCGCGCCCGTGGGCTAGGTTTCACGCTAGATGAAGTGCAGAGTCTATTGTCGCTAGTCGAGAGAGGGCACTACACATGCGCTCAAGTCCAGGAGCTCGCGCTCTGTCATATTGATGATATTCAGCGCAAAATCGACGACCTTCGCCGCATAGAGCAAGCATTGGCGGCGATGGCAAGTCAGTGTAGCGGAGAGAGCGTGCCGGAATGCCCTATCATCGATATTCTTTCCCAGCGTGTTTCAAAGGCTAGTTAGCTTCGGATTCGTCGGACCGGTTGAATCGTTTAACACGTCCACCTATTTAAATAAGGAATGATCTGACCTGCTTGATAAACTATTAGAATAAGAATATTTAACATAATGTATGTATGCGAAGCCATAGGCGCTTCGTTAATAGGTTGCTGGCGGTGAAGGGTTGGTGATGCCAGGGCTGGGATCGTTGGTCGCTCCGCTCACAGTCGGTGTTGGATAGGGATAAGAACGCGAAAAGCCCCTGAGTGGCTGTAAGGCCGTCAGAGGCTTTGTTGTGATTAGATAGTAGATGGTTGAAGGTCAGGGCGAACGCGACGAATAGCCCGACGAGCAAGAGCTTCTGTCGGGTATACGAGCGGCGATTCAGAGTCATGAAGAAAAGCACGGTTTCCATTACGACTAACCCAAACCAGCACGCCGGGAGCAGCGGCTGAAAAACCGCAGGTGTCGGCAACGGTCAGGTTCTGCTTGCTGGTTTTTGTCATGCGGCCCATGTCTTGTACTCCTGTTAAGATGGGACCATCATAACAACTAATTGAACACTAAACAGCAACTAATTAAGCGAAAAGGCATCGCATAATCCGACGTTATGCTAAATAGCAGGGCCGGGACGAAAACCATTTTCCGACCCTGCAATCTCCTTTCAGTCGCGAGTTAACATAACGACGTGCCTCATTATACGAAGCCATAGGCCTGTCTCTACTCAGGTCATCAGGTAATTTCCAAGTCTTTGATCATAATAGATAAAGATCTTGGATCCACTCCAAGGTGCTCCAACAGTTTGAGATTGCTAGGCTCAAAAAATTTCTGGCCTTCACGAACCAATGACTGAGCATGTTCCAGGTTCGTAGGTACGTCTCCGATCATTTTTGCATACCCGCTCAGCTGAGCTGGCTTCATGCCTTCGATCTCATGTATGGCCAGAGACTTAAGTCCATTCAAAGACTTCATTAAGTTAAGAACGAGCACGTCTCTATGAGTACCCAGAAAAATGAGCATTGGTAACAGATGTTAACCACACCTGCGTACCACTCGGTGCGTCGATCGCAGAGTCCCAATGCGTACAAAACCGTCAGTCCATGTCTAGATAAACGGAGATGGTTTAGCTGCAAGATTAGGACTATCATTTGAAGTACCGCAAAACCTCATTTGAGGATTAACGTTAATGATCATGATAGATTTACCCGAGCTACTCAAAGGTCAATCCGAGGCTCAATCTGACGCCAGCTTTTGGACCGTAGCCGAGCAAATTTCAGCTTTGAAAGATGCTGAACGGATCCAGATCATCCGAGCGGGTCTTCCCGCAATGATGATCGCATTGGTCGGTACGGCGCTCGCCGTCAACCGCAGCACCATAGGCACCATGCTGAATCTATCGCCCTCCACTGCAGAACGCCGGTTTAAAGATGGGAAACCGCTGGATCCGGTGGCTTCAGAGCGTGTCGATCGACTGTTGCAGGTGGCATTATTAGCGCGTGATGTGTTTGAGGACGACAAAATTGCAGCCAAATGGTTAGCGATCCCCAACGATGCGCTGGGGGGTGAGCCTCCTTTCGCTCTCTGCGACACGGATCTAGGCGCTAGGCAGGTTCGCCGGGTTCTGCATGCGATCGAATGGGGAAATGCGGCTTGATTGCTTGGCGTATCAGCAAAGCCAGGCGTGCTAAGGATTTATCTGGGATTGGAGCTGCGTTGGAAGGCGGCCGCTGGAATGAGACCGAGTTGCCGGCAGTGTACATGGGACTGAGCGCAGCGATCTGCTGCCTGGAGACCTTCGTGCACCAGGCGGGGCGCCCACAGATTCCCATGACGATAACTCGCTTCAGTCTGCCGGACGATCCGGAATTATACCTCGAACCGAGACCAGGTGATCTTCCAGAAGGTTGGGACTCGCTGCCTTCCGACAAGCCAAGCGTAGACTTTGGATCGCAATGGCTCCGAGATGGTAAGCAAATGGGATTGATCGTCCCATCAGTAGTGCTCCCGCTCGAGAGAAATGTGGTAATTAACCCGGCTCACCCAGCCGTGGGGAGTATCGAAGTCCTAGATATACAAAATTTTAGGTATGACGAGCGGATGTTCAAGCTGAACCAGAGCTAGTCCTGAAGACGATCACACCCGCGAACACTGCATACTTGTTGAGATCTAAACGAGCTTTTAGGTATACAGATACGAAAAGGGCTGCAACCGCCAGCAGCCAGACCATCTAAGCGCCCGAATGAAATTCGGGCCAAATAGAAGCAGGTACTGGTAATTTGCCGCGGCGACACCCAACCATACAGCCCAGCTTGGCTGGTCACGACTATAAAGTCGCTGCTAATCAGGTTTGACCGCTAAATAATACAGCGCTGCTGCCAAACTCAGCATTAGTGGTGCTAACACCATCACGTAGTGCATTCCGTGCATATTTCTTCCCTCGTGGTCCATACATTATCTCAGCCAGTACCCAAGCGTTATGGGCATGCTTCACATCAGAAGCAACGCGGTGAGCCTGTTTGTGATCCTGTTCAGGTTGCAGGGAGTTGGACCGACCCCCTCCCTAACTAACAGGGGTTCCCGAAGGGAGCAGCGTGAGGGAGAGAAACGCCGTTGCAGAACGTTTAGGAGGAAAGATGAGTTATTCGGCGTGCATCGACCGGAAGGCTGCCAGCGTTGGTTGTTTTGTGCTGACTGGTTTGGCTGACTCGTGTGTTCTCGCGCAGCGCCGTAGGCGCGAAATCGGCGCGAGGCATTTCTGCTGCATAGCAGCAAAGCCCTTCTGATGGTTTTACCTACTGATTAATGACCGACACTTATTTTCTTGGTTACCGACACTTAACTAATACTGTTCCTTTCTCTCATGGTCTGAAGCTGGGCACAGCCTGCTATTGGGTAGGGTAATAGCGGATTGATGGGTTAATAGCCGAGGAAACCGCTTCGGATGCCAGCAGAAAAGGACAAAACCAGAAAAGAAGACGCAGCTAGCTTAGGCTTGCACCTGGCTGGTGACGAGTCGGTCGACTTCCTGGTTGATTTGCTCGGCGCTCCAGCTGGGATACTCCTGTCTTAGCGCGAGGAGCATATCAAGTCGCCTTCGTGCCAGGTCTTCTCCCATCTGTGGATGGGCCCGTTGCTGCCGGGTATAGCTCCGGCCTGGCTGAGTGAATAGGGTATTCAATACCAGGGCATTACGCGCCCAGGTGGTGAGGGTTCCCCGCGTTCGGGTCTTCCTGACCAGGCGCTTGGTCGCTCGATCTCGCTCGTGCTGCAGCCGGCGACCCAAACCAAACGCGGTGAACAGCAGTTTATTAACTGCCTTGACCGCGGCGAGGCCTCGCCAACTGCCGTCCTCTAGCAACTGCCGAGGCTGGGCAACAGTTAACAGATTAGCCCGCTTGAGATCGGCCAGGGCGCGCTCGGCACGCCTCGGATGCAGGCCGGTGAACTGCACCAGGTAATTCAAAGTGAGCGATACGAAACCATCCGCGGTCGGCACGCCGCAGCGTAGAGAAGACAGATCGGTGAATTCGAGAATGGCAGTTAGAAGTAGAAGGCAGGCTTCACGGCGCTCGCTACGTTGCTGTCGGCCTTGCTTGCTGCGGTTAGCTGAGCGCAGTGACGGTAGGCGCGTCGGTGAGCCGTAGTACTGCTGAATCCGCTTTTGGAGCAGGGACAGAATCTTCGGACGCGTTTTAAGCGTCGTCGGGGCAACCAGCTCCAGCCGAGGGGAGTCCGGGTTGTGTCCGCAATAGTTTCCGCCCTGATTCGCCCGCGGAACATATGCTCTTGTTATTGAAACCGCCACCATCCTGTCGCGCCATGATAATAGCGAGACGATTGGGTGACTTTCTTGGGGTTGCACAAACCCGCAATGCCAGCCATAATCGACTCACTGTGTGTTGGAACAGGCCCCGTCCGCCAAGATCAGAAGCCTGTTTATATTTTCTAGAAAGCCCGGTTACCAGCCGGGCTTTCTAGTTTCTGGCATATACGTTTACGCTAACTGCACCCTCACTTCTCCAAATCCAACACGACGGGCGTCAGCCGCAGCGGCTTCAAGAGACTTGTAGCCCTTGATGCGACTGGACCTGGCAATAGTCATGGGATCGCGCTGACCGTCTGCACGCTCCACCATGATCATCCATGCACCGTCCTCCATCGGAGCCGGGGCGACGATAGCCGCCTTCAGAGCTCCGAACTCGAATAACTTGCGCATTGCTGAAAGATCCACGGACATGTCGCCCTCGTATTTGAGAATGAACCGTTTTGCAGGCTATATATGTGAACATGAAAAAGCAAATTTATGTTCAGCGTTTTGCCAAACCGGTTTATCTCACCGGTCCTTCCCGCGGCCCGTCGCTACGCTGGTAATCGTGCGGCAGCCGCACCGTAACTGCCCGAAAGCCAATACGATACGCATCCATCATGGCGGCATTGAGCCGGTTATAGCTCTTCACTTGGCCCATCTTAGCCGCCAACGTGACCTCCAGAGCTTCTCCGCCCTGCTTGATCACCCGTAACTGCCAGCGCCCGTCCTCTGGCGCCGTATTAATTTCTGCTTGCGCCAAAAGACCACCTTCAAATAGTTGTTTCAAAAATGCTAAACGCATGCCGCCCTCGCCTGCTCGTTTACCGATCGCCTGCCTCGTCTTGAGCCCGTCTGAATGCTTCCTGCCGTACGCGCTCCGAGTCCGCCTCATTCATGCTGAACTGCGGCGTGCCAGTGCAGTAGGTGCGAATCTTATGGCGTTTGCGGTAGATCATTGGGGGTTGCCAGCAACGTTCAAACACCTTGGGGCATTCGCCCTGGGTGAAACCTGTGGTTGCGCACATCAGCCAGGCTCCGCGCATATCATTCTTGTTGTTCCAGTCGAAATCGAACTCGTCTGCAGCCGCAGCTGAGCAAAGGCTGATCAGCGATACCAGGGCCATACGTTTCATGGATACCCTGCCTCCCTTTGCACCAAACCGCCCTGGATTCGGCTGATATAATTTTGCGTCTCCGCAAACGGGGGAATGCCCTGGTATTTCTCTACTGCTCCAGGCCCGGCGTTATAGGCGGCCAGTGCCAGCTCCACCGACTCAAAGCGAGCCAGCATCTGTGCAAGGTAACGGGTACCCACCTGAATGTTCGATTCAGGATCAAACGGGTCGATGTTGAACGTCTCGGACACCTCATCCATGAGCTGCATCAGCCCTTTCGCGCCCTTCGGACTGATCGCCCACGGATCATACTGCGACTCGGCCAGGATGACCTGGTGGATCAATAGCGGATCCAGTCCGTACCGGGATGCATATTTCTCCACCAAGCTGGCATAGGGCACCGCCTCGGGCGGGCCCGGCACGGTTGGAGACGCCAGGGAAAGATGCGAGTCGTCTGGCTCAGCGTCTCGCCGCGCCGATGGTGGCTTGAATGCGCGGCGCATCGCCTCGATCTGCTCGTCCGACCAACGCGTACGTCGGCGCTCTGCGGCAAAGCCTGGCCAGCGAGCGGTGTCACGGCCGCTTGAGCTCGATGCAGGGGTCCGCTCCGGTGTCAGCGACGCATCCGGATACAGGTGCTCATACAGCGACTCGGTATCCGGCGCTTCAGTGACCGCAACTGACCAGCCCGGACCACTAAAGGCCAGAGCCAGCAGCGCCGCGTTAATGCGCAGGCAGAACGGCATAGCGAGCGGTTTCCGGTTCGTTGTCCACACCCACCGGACGGGTTAGATCGCGGTACACCACGTTACGGCTGCTCAGCGTAAAGAAGTCACCGGTACCCACGACTTTGGTGGACTGACAGCCGCTCAAGGCGAGGGTTAAGGCCAGCAGAATCAGCGTAGCGTGCATGGTCATGACCTCTTTTCCGAGAACGAAATGAGTTTGTTATGCCGGTCGACTACGATCCATTTTTCAGTGCCAATGAGAATCTGAAGCGCATCGATAATGGGCATGGTCCGGTGCAATTTGGCGATCGGCGGAATCGCGCGGTTACCGATGGTCCGGGCATCCGCCGGCGCGGGATGCTCGATCGCTAGCGTGTAGCCGGTGGGCTCAAGCAAATAGCGGGCAGCCCCGCCAATCGTTGTGACGCTCTCCGGGTATACCGTCCGCGCATATAGCGACAGCGGATCGATCTCAATTCGAGTGGGTTCGCTAGCCCAGGCGCCCGAGGCGGCGCAAGACAGGATGAAGAACACACTATTCCATGTACTGCGCATACAGGTGACTCCAGGGTTCGATGTACATTTCTTCTTCCACGATGACGCGAAAGCTCTGGCCAGGACGGATGGTGCTGGTCGGGACGATGTTGAGATATTTCTGAGCAAGCGGAGACAGCTCACTGCGAAGCCCGGCGCTGACATCGCCGGTATAGCTGCCCTGCTCCAGGCCGGTGCCGGCGTAGCTGGACTCGTTACTGACCAAGGCATAGGCCGCCACCCCAAAAAATTGGGCCATGAAGTGGTGGTCAACCTGATCCTCAATAGCCCCCACCCCTTCACGATCGACTGCCGAGGCGGTAGAGAAGTCGATAACGCGAGTATCCGGTAGAACGGCGTCCTTGACGATAAACGCGACCCGGCTGGAAATGGCCTCGTTGACGTTTCGGGTCCGGACGATGCCGATATTGACCTCGGTTCCTTTTGGAATCAGTACGAACTCGCGACTGACGTCGTACACATCGTGACTAACGATGGCTTTCAGCGAACCACCGGTATAATCGGAGATGGCCTTTCGCATCAGCGTGGTCGGAATTTCTGTGCCAGGGGGCATCTTGATCTTGCCAGCGATGTCAGCGTTGTAGCGGTTTTCCTTGCTGTAACCTGCGACGTTCTCAGGGGCCTGATGAAAGCTGGTCTTGATGGTTTTGAGCTCTTGCTGCTCAGGTGTTGCGGCAGTGCGTCCTGCCGCATTGGGAAGGCCACTGGCCCCCTGGGTGGCCAACGTTCCGCGCAACCGCTGGGCTTCTTCGATTCGCTTGCGCACTTCGGCGCGTCGCTCTTCCAGACTGCCAGTTTCTGAAAGCGGGCGATTCAACGCATCGAGCTGACTCATCATATCGTTCGGGCCGGGGCGCGCTGGACGGCTTGAGCTGGCGGCAGCGACCGTGGGACGGCCTTCTGCAGGTTGCTCTTTTTTAGACCCTGACGAACCCTCTAGCTCCCAGCCGGCTTGGGCGCTATTCAAAGCGCGAAGCCGCTCGCGAGCTTGCCATTGAGCCAGCGCCTTTTCTTCCTGCGAAAGCTGCGGAGCCGCAGGAGCCTCCTCGCTCTTCGTGCCTTTTCCGTTCGCTGAGGGCGCTGTCGCCGCAGTCATCCCCTCAACTTCGATCGCCTCCATCGGCGTCACCCGCGGTCGACGATTGCTGACCAGCTGATCGAACTGATCCTGGCGATCGATGGTCGGCGCGCTGCGCTGTTCTCTGGCGATCTCCGGAGGGCGAGGCTTGCTGCCATTGAGCTTTGAGAAGATGTTGATCAGCGTCAGGATCAGTAACAGGGCCATCACCGAGCCAAAGGCAACCATCAGCCAGACCTGCAGCTTTTTTTTGTAAATGGCCGGTTTTTCCTCAATGCGTGGTGCCGCTTCTTCAGCCATGACGCCTCCTAGAATTCGCCATGGGTGGTGCTGTCTGCACGCGCGATATTGATCCGGGCATCATCCACTCGCAGCGTGAAGCTCGGATAAATGCCCGACACCACGTACATACCATAGGTATCGTCGTATTTAGTGGGCACGATGGCGGTCTTCTCGCCCACCTCGGTTTCAACCGACATCAGACCTCGGTTGGGTTGATGCAGGCGGATGTAGGTAAACCGACCATCGTCATACACGTCCGACACCAGCCCCTGAGCGGCAAAGCCCTTGCCCTGGTCCCAGTTGTAGCGGGTGTACACGTGGTAGCGGAAACGACGCAGTGCTTCCATGACCGCTTTACGTTTGTCGTCGTCCGCCTGACGCTTGAGCTCGACCAACTGCTGCTGTAGCTGAGGGTCGGCAACGATTCTGACGAAATCCTCCAAAAAGCGCATTAACCATCTGTTTTACAAGCCTTAAATTAACTATTTCATCACGTGCAGACGATGCGTTACCTGCTGTATTCCCACACCCAGTAGCCAAAAGCCGTGGCACATAAAAGCCATGTGCCAATAACGACTGCGGCCGCAACGTGGCTGATCGGCTTGATTGCCACTTTAGCTGCTTTCGAGCGACTTGCTTCTATCACATTCGATGGCGTCAGCTTGATGACAAGGACGATGCCCAGCGGGACCAAGATAATGTCGTCAAGATAGCCCAGGATCGGCATGAAGTCCGGAATGAGATCAATTGGACTCATGGCGTACGCTGCGATTGCGAGCAGCCGAACGACTATGGGGGGTATTCGGGTCTCGCGCCACAAAATAACCGTCAGCGCATCATGCTGAATGCGTTTTGCCGCAGCTCGCAGCCTGCCAAAGATCACGGTAGACATCTAACTACTCCTTGCGCGATTGGCATCACTCGCAACTCTCAGGGATGATCAGGCCGAGACAATAGCGGGCTATTTAGCCAGGCTTGTTTGTAGTTGTTTCAACTGACCCTGGAGGACAGCTTTTTCCTGCAGTAATTCGCGATTCTGATCGTTGAGGAACTGGTTTCGGTCG
>DRFO01000010.1 GCA_011050525.1 Halopseudomonas xinjiangensis | reverse complement strand
GGGGGGGGGGGGGGGGGGGGGGGGGGTGAGGGACACAAAAACTGCCGGTTCTCTCTGGTTTTCATAACCCTGCTAGAGGCGTTAGGCAAAAAACTAAAAAGCAGGAGTTAGTATGAATCAATTGAAAAAATTAGCCACTTGGTATAATTCGAAAACTGGTAGACAACGGAACGTCTTGCGAATTACCGCCTTTCTTCTCTCCGCATTCCCGGTTTTTGGCTGGCTCGGAGTTGCACCTTGGATGATACCTCTGATGCTGTATTTAGAATTTAATCTTGGCCAGGAAATAGAAACCTAATTTTTAGGTTAGTCATGGTACGGTATTCATCCAAGGCGTACGGTCCGACCACGCTGATGCTGCCTAATAACCGGCTCAAACCGTTCGCTTCGCTCACTGGGTCGGGCTAAAGCCCGAGCCTTAATCAAAAGTTAGACGTTTGGAAAGCCCTCCCATGCTGCCACGTCCAACTACATTAATAATTCGCTAATTAACTATTTCTGAGAAAAGAATGCACACCCAGCCGAAGCATACAATGCATATTTTACACGCTTTCCTTGCTCTTATGTCAGGTGGCCTATGGTTGCCAATCTGGGTTTGGCGAAGCATTAGCAACGGAAGATATAATTCACGAGCGGGCTTCAGCTCGGACCAATCGAAATCGTCCTCTCTATTTAATCTATTACGCATAATTCGTTGTTTTTGTGGGCTGATAGTTGTATTACAGTTAATACAACTATTTCCCGTACTTACCTGGGTTACACAGCCTCAAGCTGTAACTGGAAACATGATGGCCATCCTAACTATTAAAGTAACAGCAATGATCGTTTTTTGTGGGTTGTTCTTCGGGCTGCGATGGCTAATAAATCATTTACACGTGCGTCGTTACGGGGTACCACACCCCACCCTAGCCTTAAGGAAATGGGCGCTTTAGGCGCCATTAAGCTTTCTCGGAAAGCGACAAGCATTGTATGGGCCTAACTGAGTGTTGCACTTCGACCCTGAGACCGCCCACCTAAGAACAACGCAGAATTGTCTACTAAACCAGGAACGATTCAGCCGGGTTACTTCGCGCTTAGTTTGAGTGCAAAACCGGACTTAGCTTTGATGGAAAATGGTTTTAAGGGAAACCTCCGCGAGCATCGGGTTTTATTCTAGCCCAGTGATAATTCCTTCCCCGCAAGGGGATTGAAAGGCTCGCCTGGCTTGTATTCTTGATACCAAGATGCTGGCTGGCCTGGCACTGTCTGAAACTTGACGCCAAAGATTGATAGCAATAAGGATATTATGCTCATTAATACTTCCGCTATGGTCTCCTCGTTTGATTTGAACTTGATAAATAACTTTTTACGTCTGTATGAGAAGACGTAATAGCGGTATCTGACGACAACTGCTTCTGTATCGCCCTCATCTCGTCTTGAAATTTCTGTCTCAAGATCTGAAATGGTTTCTGGGTCATAATTTATACCTTCTTGGGTTATTAGTTTTTGCCATGTCAGGCGTGACCTTTTGAGTTGCCTACCACTTATTTTCTTGCCGTCGAGCTCATAAACAATCCCTTTTGGCTGCCCCTTATCATCCATCGTCAGTTGAAGGTGAACTCCTTGGCGCCTTAGCAACTTCACAAACATGAACATGTCGCCATCCATACTGCGCGTTTTTTCAATGGCGCCAGCGACCTTGGCGATCATCTTGTGCTTGAAAGGGATGTCGCCTGTCTTTGATGCCGCCGTCATTTCAGCATGGCTGACCTCAATTCCCCAAGTTTCCTTAGGCTTTGGAGATTTAACCAGGCCGAAAAAGTCTTCAATTCCTGAGACCGAATCGACGGTTTTTGTCCGCTCTTCAGAGTCCTTGACCATTTTGAACCCTTCTTCCAGCTTGATCCTGTTCGCGACGATATGGACATGCTGATGGTCAGTGTCTTCATGCAGCACGGCTACATATTTGCATGACTCGACAAAGCTCAAATCAGACATATACATCCTGACGGCCTGCTGCCATTGGTCGTTTGTCAGCGATTCGCCAGGGCGTAAAGAAAGCATGGCGTGAAAGACGGGCTTGATCTTCTTATCAGAGTCGATTGTCATTGCCCGCATTTTTTCGACGCTATCGAACTCATCAATCATTGCTTCAACTACAGACTTGTCGCCGGCCTGAATTGGGGGCAGTGGGTTGGGGGTGACGGAGTTAGAGTTAACCAGGACGATTTTACTTATCGCATGGTCATGCTTTGATAGTCCAAAAATATATTTAATTCGTCCTTCAAAACTACCAGCGCTCTTTGGGAATATCTTGCCTATCATGGTTAGACTCCCATCGCCAGTTTGTAGAGTGCTGCAACTTTGCTCATCATTATTGAGCGATCCGCTTTTGAGTTTAAAAGCGAGGATAGGGCCATTAACTCGCGCTGCATCTCCAAGGTCTTTGGGCTGATTTCGGTCTTGAGCTTTGGTTTTTCGCGTGCGATATAATCCCGGACATATGCACTCGTCGACTTGTATCCTGCTGCTGCGACTTTGTCATCGATGACCTGGCGCTCCTCATCATTAACACGGATGATGATTGCTCCTGTTTTCCTTTGTTTTTTTTCTCCTTTTCCGTGGACTTCTTCTTTAGACTCGTTCATGGCCGCTAGTTTTACCTTTATTCTTATTTTTATATTAGCGCAACCCCCGCAGGGGAGTGAGCAATGCCTTTACGTATATATGTCTATCAAAGACACAGCTGGCTAACTGCTTTAACCACGAATTCATTATCTCATTGGAGCAAACCCTATATCTACAATATTTATCATATATAACCGAAACTATTTTGATGGCAAGTAAAGTAAGGGCAATATTAAGACATCCGCATAACGATTGTGTAGAAAGTAACCAATCCGCATAACTCGAGTGCGGTAAATGGGTATGTCACATGATTAGAGTGCGGTATTGAGTGCATGTCGCAGTATGAGAGAGCGACATTAGGGGTATGTCGTAGTAGGGAAGAGTGACGTATGGGTAATGTCGCACTCAGTGAGAGCGACATTGGGATATTTCACATTGACAGTGTGTGACATGCCTTTTATATAAGATTAATTAGTTCGCATTGGCATAGTGCGGAATAAGTCGCATATCTTTTACTCTGCGTGTTCGGATTTTATTTGCACCACACGTTTTTGGAATTCTTTCTGCTTATCTGGTTTCATGCCGAGTTCTAGCGCGGTTATGTAGTCGCTATACCATTGCATCATCTTTATGCGTGGTACGAGGTAAGCAGCTTTATCATAAACACCTTTTAGGCCAGGCTTTTTATGTGCAAGTTGCGCTTCGGACCAATCGTTTGGCCAGCCATGCTCAGATAGTAGCGTCTTACATGTATGCCTTGAACCATGGCCTGTCATTTTCCCTTCGTATCCAACTAGCTTAAAAACCTTGTTGATTGTGCCATCAGAAATAACTGGGCACTTGTCGCCTGCTGAGGGAAATATGTAGCGGCTACGTCCAGTTAGTTTTCGAAGCTCTATTAAGTCTTCAATAACTTTATCAGGAAGTGGTACTAAATGATCTCGGCCCATCTTCATGATATCGTTTGGAACTGACCAGAGCTTTGCCTCAAAGTCTATCTGGGTCCATTCCGCAAATCTCACCATCCCCGGCCTTGATGCGGTTCTAACAACCATCCAGCTAGCAGTTAGTGCAATCATACGGCTCGGGCTTTTTCTTAAAGCGTTTAGGAAATCAGGAAGCTCAGCTTCAAGTAAGTGGGGGTACTGCTTTTCTTCCGGAGCCTTTGCAGCGATGTCGGCGAGGTTTGATGCCGGGTTATTTTCGGTTAGACCTTTGGCGATAGCCCATCCGAAAATTTGGTTGAGCCAGGTACGGGCCTTTTCAGACGTGTTATGTGCGCCTCTCTTTTCGATCTTTTCCTGTATCGCTGCGCAGTCTGCCCTCGTGATAGTCGTCATTTCCTTATCACCGATGGCAGGCATAATGTCATTTTTGAGGCATATACGTATCCCAGCAAGGGTCTTCTCAGCGCGTCCATCATCCACCTTTTTCTGGTACCAGCCTTCAGCCGCAGATCGAAACGAGTTGATAACTGGAGCAGGCTCAAGCGTCTTGGATTTGTCTTTTTCTTTCACTGGATCAATGCCGGCGTCGAGCAGAGCGATGATCTTGGTAACTTCCTCTTTGGCTTGTTTGGCTGAAACCTTGGGATATGAACCAAGACCAAGCCACGACCACGTTTGTGAGCCAGGCTTTTTGTAGCGCAGATCCCACCGCTTGCGTCCAGAGGGGTTGATCGTGAAGTAAAGCCTGTCGTCGTTGTATTTCTCTCGGTACTCCTTGTCCTCGGGCTCCAGGGCAGCCAGAACGGTGTCGGCCATGGGTCGGCGTTTGATCTCAGAGCGCTTCATAGGGGTCTCCTGTACAGCAAGCTTGTATAGCGAGAGGGGGCTTGAAGGCACTATACACAGGACTATACAAAAACTGGAAGGATGACGTGCGGGCAGATCGTGCAACTTGCGGAGACTTTTTTGCTGTATGCCTTGATTTTACTGGTCTTGGCGGGCTACTTCGGAGTGCTTCAGGAAAGGGGGTGGAGCGGGTGAAGGGAATCGAACCCTCGTCGTAAGCTTGGGAAGCTTCTGCTCTACCATTGAGCTACACCCGCGTGCTGCGCATTCTAAGCAGTTGCCGTTTTTTCAGCAAACAACTTCAACAGTTATTTTTCAACAGCTATTTTTACCGCTCGCGGACCTTCGTGATTACGAAGCGACTGGCCGGAATCGCGGGTAATCTGGACAGGTCAATGGACAGATTTTGGGCTGGCACCTCGTATTCCATGCCGGATACCAGCATGGTGAGGGCTCTTTTAATCAGCTCGATGGTTATCCATTCGCCGGGGCATCGGTGACCATTGTCGAACTCGCCGGCGCCCTGTGGAATAAGACTGAACGCGTTGCCTTCCCAGTTCTGGAAACGCTCGGGCCTGAATTCATAGGGCTGCTCCCAGAGACGAGAATCATGGTTGGTGCCATACATATCAAGCATCACCCAGTCACCTTTTCCGAACTGATGCCCCTTCCATTCGAAGGGGTTTTTCACGATGCCCGCGATCAGTGGAAAAAAAGGATAGAAACGCCGCACTTCCAGCGTGAACATT
Organism: Halopseudomonas xinjiangensis; assembly: GCA_011050525.1. GTDB lineage: Bacteria > Pseudomonadota > Gammaproteobacteria > Pseudomonadales > Pseudomonadaceae > Halopseudomonas > Halopseudomonas xinjiangensis_A. The sequence continues at coordinate 38,610 of DRFO01000010.1, read as the reverse complement.
TTCCGCCATGCATCGCCGTCGCGCAGTTTCTCACGGTACTGCGGATGGTTGTGCAAGGCGAGCGCCGCGAAGGTGATAAAACGCGCAACGGCGACGGTAGGTCTGAGAATGTTTAACAGCTCAACTGCGGCTACCTCCGCGGGCAATGCGTTGCCGTTCTCGTCGCGGTGCAGGGCGATGCTCTCGAGCGGACTGCGTCGCGGCCTCGATAACGGGGCGTGACGGGTGTCTTCTATCAGTTTCCGAGCCCAGCGTTCGGTGCGGACTCGCAAGACGAGGCCTTTCCAGTTGCGTGGGCCAATGGCGCCGGCCCCGTCGATCATCGCTGCAAGCTCCCGGGTGCGCTGCACCGCAGCGTCCTCGCTCAGCTTGATACCCGTCCAGCGGCATACGGCGCGGCAGAGCAGCTCTTCCATTTCGTAATGCAGGGTAACGCTTTCCTGACGTTGCCATTGCTGCATGCGCCTGCACCATTCTTCCTCGAACAGGTTGCCCAGCTGCTTGATGCTGTCAGGTGACATCAGCGCCATGAACATCTGTTTGCGATGCCGGTGGGACTGTCCGTCCAGCTGCTGCACGCTGCCTCGATCCTGCAGCGACATCAGGGTTGAGGGCGGCATTGAGCCTTTACGGGTAAAGCGGTGCGGATGGTAGAACATGCGCGCCGCATCCTCGCCCGTGGCGCAGATAACAGGGCGCATCATCACGCGGGTCTGGAACAGGTCGGAGCCATAGCGCTCACAGCGCTCGGAGATGAACCGGTAGCCATTGTTGAGCACGGCCAGTGAGCAATCGAAGGTCTCATCACGGGGTATGTGGGCCATGGCTCCTCCGGGTATGAAATGTAGGGAGTTTGAAAGGAGCATTCGATGAAAGTTCGCAGAAACTGGGCAGGCGGGGTAAAAGGCCTGGCGGCGCGTGCCAGACCCCTGCCGCGTCAGAGCCGGTTGGTTACAGCCATCATCCGCTGGTAACTTTCCTGGCGCAGTGTCTGATCATAGATGGAGCTGTTGATGATCAGTTCGTTGGCGCCGGTGCGCTCCAGCAGCTCACTCAACTGCTGCGACACGGTTTGTTCGTCGCCGACCAGCGTCCCGGCCAGGGTCGACAGAACGCTGTGTTTCTCATGCGGCTGCCAGATGGCTTCCATGTCTTCCACCGCTGGCGGTAAAGGCCCGGGGCGACCCCGAATAAGATTCAGAAACGCTTGTTGATGGGACGTGGCCAGCACGTTCGCCTGTTCCTTGCTGGCAGCAACATAGGCGTTGATACCCAGCATTACATGCGGTTGTTCCAGCGTTTCGGAGGGCTGGAAGTGCTCCCGGTAGGTTTTGAACGCCCCAAACATGTAATCCGGTGAAAATTGCCCCGCGAAGGCAAACGGCAAGCCCAGTTGCGCAGCCAGCTGGGCGCTGAAAGTGCTGGAACCGAGTAACCAGATCGGCACCTTGAGCCCTGCTCCGGGTACGGCACGCAACCGCTGCCCAGGCTGGGGCTCGGCAAACAGGCGGCGTAGTTCGTCAAGCATCTCCGGGAAATCGCTGCCGTCACCGCGGCCATGCCGCAGCGCCTGTGCGGTAGCAGGATCGGTGCCAGGAGCACGGCCTAAACCGAGGTCGATGCGACCGGGATATAACGACTCCAAGGTGCCGAATTGTTCAGCAATTTGTAACGGCGCGTGATTGGGTAACATGATCCCGCCAGAGCCTATGCGGATTCGATCGGTGCCGGCGGCCAGATAGCCCATGACAACTGATGTCGCGGCACTGGCAATGCCGCTCATATTGTGATGTTCTGCTACCCAGAAGCGTTTGTAACCGAGCTGTTCGGTATGTCTGGCTAGTACGAGGCTGTTTTCCAGCGCCTGCTTTGGTCCTGAGCCCTGCGGAACTGGACAAAGATCCAGAACAGACAGCGATATGGCAAGTGAAGTCATACAAGTGCTCCTGCGAAAAAAGACTGGTGGCGTTATGCTATCGTCACAAGGTGACGAGGGCCCGCATGGCACCCAAATCGTTGCGCCTTTAAAACCCTATGATGAGCGAGATCCCCATGCAGTACCACAGGTCGCTGAGTTCCGTTTGTCTGCTGTTGAGCAGTATGCTGATAGCCGGTAGCGCCCATGCTTTCGAGATCCTGGTAGAAGACGAACAGGGCGCAGCACTCGGTAACGTCGTGTTGTTGGTCGACGGCGTGCCGCCCGCAATGTCCCAGCCTCCCGTTATGGACCAGATCGACATGCGTTTTGTGCCCGAGGTGCTGGTGGTGCCCGTGGGCACCGAGGTCGATTTCCCCAATAGTGATGAAGTCAGGCACCACGTCTATTCTTTTTCCGATCCCAAAAAATTCGAACTTCGCCTGTTCAAAGGATCCGACGCGCCTCCCGTTCTGTTCGATCAGCCCGGATTGGTGGTGCTGGGATGCAATATCCATGATCAGATGGTGGGCTATATCCTGGTTACGGGGAGTCCCCAATTTGCGGTCAGCAATGCGCAGGGCAAGGTTGTGCTGAACGATATGCCTGCTGGTCGGTGGTTGGTCTCCTGGTGGCATCCATCGCTCGGCGAACAGCCCCCTCGTAGTCTGGGCGAAATGGATCTGCGCAGATCCGGTCTCGAACTGGCTTTGCCGGTAAAGGCTGCTGCGTCGGTTGAAGAAGAAAAAAAGCTTTCTCCATTGCAGCTTCGTTTCCGCAAGGCAACGAGTCATGTTGCGCATTAAACACCTGCAAACCCGCCTGATCCTTCTGCTGGTGGGGCTGTTGGTGCTGGTGCTGGCAGCGGTATTCACCGCCGTTTATACCTCGACGACCATTTCGGCCGAGCGTCAGGCACGGCAGCGCCTTGAAGTGGGCGCAAACGTGTTCCAGCGGCTGTTGGAACTGCGCGTCAGGGAACTGACGAACGCCACCCAGGTTCTGGTCGCGGATTTCGGTTTTCGGGAAGCGGTGGCTACCGGCGACCTGCCGACCATCAGTTCGGCCTTGCTCAACCAGGCGAACCGAATCGGCGCCGATCAAGCGCTGTTTCTGAGCCCGGACGGTCAGATCAAGATTTCCTCCAAGGCCGCCCAGAGCGGGGCGCGCGTTGACCTGCAAGCCGCTGGAACACTGTATGCGGATGCATTACTGGCGGTTATTGACGATCAACCCCATCTGCTTGTGGAAGCGGAAGTGAAGGCGCCGGTCACCATTGGCCAGGTGGCCATGGCTTTCGAGCTGAATAGCGAGCTGGCTACCGAGATGAAACAGCTCACCGGGCTGGACGTGAGTTTTCTGACAATTCGGTCTCCGGTCAGGCTTGCCGTCACCTCTACGCTGGAGAACTATCTCGGGCTGGCTGAAATCCAGACTGACATCATCAGCAAGACTATTATGGGCGCCGAGTTTCTTTCGGTGCAGATTCCGCTCCTGCAGCAGGACGAATACCTGGTTACCGCGGAATTGCTCAGCCCTCTGGACGAAGCGCTGGCTATGTTCGATATGCTCAAGCGTGAGCTGATCCTGATCACTCTCGTTGCTCTGATTATGTCCTCTGTCGTCGCGATCATGCTGGCCGGCAATCTGTCGCGCCCCGTCAGTCGTCTGGCCGATGCTGCCAGACGCATTGGCCTTGGCGATTATTCCAGGCCTGTACTGCTGGCCCGCGACGACGAGCTGGGAGGCCTGGCGTCGAGCCTCGACCGCATGAGACAAGAGATATCCAGTCGTGAGCAGCAGCTGTTACACAACGCCTATCACGATCCGCTTACCGGGCTGGCCAATCTCAGCAAGGTTCGAGACCGTCTTGGTACGGCCTTGGCAGCAGGAAGCCAGGGCACGCTGACGCTGCTGTACCTGGTGGGCGTCGAGCATCTGGTGAACGCCACCGGTCAGACCCGGGTTGAGGAGTTGATCAAAGACGTGGCAAGCCGGCTGGATGGCGCACTGCCAGCCAATTCCATGCTTGGCTTTCAGCCGGGCATGGGGTTTCTGGTAGTAACCGAAAATCTGGATCTTGACCGCTCGGTGGTAACCGCGGACGCCATGCTTACATTACTGTCGAAGCGGGTGTCGTTTGCCGGCGCGAAGGTCTCGCTGCAATGGTTGGCTGGTGTAGTGGAATGGCCACGACACAGCCGTGACCCGGATGAACTGCTGCGTCAGGTGGGCATTGCACAATCCGATGCGGAGTTAGGCAAGGATCGTATTGCGGTTTACCAGGCCAACCTGGATCAGGCCTACCTGCGCAGAATGCGGATTATTCGGGATCTGCCCTACGCCCCCCAGCTCAAGGAGCTGTCCGTGGTATTCCAGCCCAAGCTGGACTTGAAAACAGGGCAGGTGGGGCAGGTCGAGGCACTGATGCGCTGGACTCATCCCGAGCTTGGTGCCGTCCGGCCGGACGAGTTCATTCCGCTGGCCGAACAGACCGGGAGTATCCGCATGTTGACGCAGTGGATGCTGCTCGCGGTTGTCTCCCAATTGCGAACCTGGCTCGACAAGGGTATTCATCTTCAGGTGGCGATGAATATTTCAGCCCGCGACCTTGAAGACCCCCAGTTTCCGGAGCGTGTCGCCATGGTGCTTCAGGCTCAGCAAATCAGCGCCAGATGGCTATCGCTTGAGGTGACCGAGAGCGCTCTAATGAAAGAGCCGGAGCTGAGCCTCATGTGTCTGGCCAAGCTGCGTGACCAAGGGACCGAGTTGGCTGTGGACGATTACGGTACCGGGTATTCTTCGCTGGCGACGTTAAAGAGCTTGCCGGTGCAGAATCTGAAGATAGACAAATCCTTTGTCATGCAACTGGCTGACGGAACTGACGATGCGATCATCGTCAAATCGACCATAGAGCTGGCTCACAATATGGGCTTGAAGGTGGTAGCGGAAGGAATTGAAAGCGCAGGCAGCCTTGCGTGGCTGCGGCTGCGGGGGTGCGATGTCGGGCAGGGGTATTTCATCAGCCGCCCGGTTCCCGCGCTTCAGTTGGAGTCCTGGCTGGAAACCGTTCCCCAACGATTTGAGCAAAACGGAATTTGAAATTCATGAATAACAAGATCGCTGTGTTTTTACTATTCCTGGGCACCTCGGCTGCCGTGGTTGCCGAGCCGGGCGGGCGCCTGCTGGCGACTGGTGGGGCGAGCATGGTCGAGGGCGCTGCCGGGGGCGGCATTGTCCCATGGGCAGTGCTGTCAGGGTATGGAACACGTGATGAGTGGGGCGGGGCTGCGTTCGCCACCCGCGTGGACACTGGCGATTATCAGCTGAATACGGCGGGGTTGAGTTTCAGCTACGCCAACCGTGTCGAATTGTCCTTTGCGCGGCAACGGCTGGACATCAGCACCCTGGCCCAGACCGCCGGTCTGCCGCAAAGCAGCCTTGGCCAGGATGTCTTCGGTATGAAGGTGCGTCTGTTCGGAGACCTGGTTTACGATCGCCTGCCCCAGGTGGCGCTGGGCATCCAGCACAAACGTCAGGATGACTTTCTTATTCCGTCAGCCGTAGGCGCCAACCGCGAGACGGACACCGAAGCGTATCTCGCCGCCAGCCGGCTGTTTCTCGGCGCAGCCATGGGTTACAACTTGTTGCTCAACGGCACCCTGCGTTACAGCCGCGCCAACGAGACCGGCTTACTCGGGTTCGGTGGAGACCGGCGGGATCGGCGGAGTGTGTTGAAGGAGGGCAGTGCAGCCATACTGATCAACCCGCGCTGGATCGTGGGAATGGAGTATCGTGAGAAGCCCGACAACCTGAATTTTGCAGGAGAAAGCGACTGGAAGGATCTGTTCGTGGGTTATTTCCCCAGCAAGCGCCTCGCGCTTGTGGCCGCCTGGGCTGACCTGGGCGACATCGCCACGCTGGAAGACCAGAGCGGTCTGTACCTGTCAATGCAACTCAGTTATTGAGGCACTAGCAATGCGAAATATGGTTATCCTGACCTTGGCCATTGGGCTGACAGCCTGCACCACAGCGTCCCAGCCCTCAGCACCGTCGACCAAGGCAGATCTGTATCAGGAGCTCGGCGGCATGCCGGGGATCGCCAGGATAGTAGAGGGGATGCTGATCAACATCAGTGAAGACTCCCGGATTGCCCATCATTTTGGCGACACCGACATAGACCGCCTGAATGAAAAGCTGATCGAGCAGATCTGCGTTGAAAGCGGTGGCCCGTGTGAATATACCGGCGACAGTATGGTCGACAGCCACACGGGCCTTGATATTACCGAAGGCGATTTCAACGCACTGGTGGAAAACCTGACCGACGCCATGGAGGTGCAGGGTGTGCCGACGCCGGCGCAAAACCGGCTTTTGAACCGGCTTGCCCCAATGCGCGGGGATATTATCTACCGCTGAATGTCAGAATCTGAGCGGGCGCGCTGGCGGCCTCGAGCTCTTCACCGGGCTCCCTTTCCGTGACCAGCGTCGCGGAGGGGTGTCCGATGTGATAGCCCTGTGCGTAGTCGATCCCCAAGGCCTTCACCTTCTCCAGGATGCCAGGGCTATGGACGAATTCGGCTACGGTGCGCATGCACAGACCATGGGCAAACTGATTGATGCCCCGGGTTACCGTCAGTGCCGTAGGGTCGGTATCCAGTTGTTTGACCAGGCTGCCGTCGATCTTGATGATATCGACGTTCAGCCGCAGCAGGTGCTCGAAGTTCGAATACCCGGTTCCGAAATCATCTATCGCAATGCGGCAGCCCAGCGCTTTAACCCGATCAATAAAGGTACGTACGGCCGCGTAATTCTCGATGCCTTCCGATTCGAGAATCTCGAATATCACCCTTGAGGCGAGGTCACTTTGCCCCAGACTGTTGACGATAAAAGTCGTCAGCTCGGGATCGAGAAGATCCTCACACGACAGATTAAGGGAGAACTCATACTGGTTATCGGCGAAGCGACTGAAGCATTGTTGCACCATTGTCCGGGTGATATGCCGGTATAGACGAATCTTCTTGGCTACCTCAAGAAACTCGGTCGGGCTGATCGGCTCGCCTTGTTCATCGATCATCCGCGCCAGGCATTCGAATTTGTCGATCCGGCCGGTGTTCAGGTCCATGATCGGTTGAAAATACGGCACTATCCGGCCTTCATCCAGAGCCTTCCGTAGCCGATTTGCCCAGATCAGGTTGTGCTCGTAGGATTCCCGGGCCTTTTGCGCCGGATCGTAAATCAGACTGCTCAGTTTGTTCTGGCGCGCCGACTTAAGGGCAATGCTGGCGGAGGTTAGCAGTTGCTCATCGGTCAGCTGACCACCGTCCCGCTGTACGCTGGTAGCAACACCAAGGGTCACTTGCAGAGGGATGGTCTGCATTTCCCAGGTCACCTTCAGAGTGCTGGCGAACGCAACCAGTTCCTTGGTACGGTCGCTCAAGCTGTCCAGGGCGCTGTCCTTTGGCAGCCATATTGCCAGCTCATCTGCAGGCATCCGGTACAGGCGGCTACCCACCCACTCCGACTGTCGGGTCAGGAACCGTTGCAGCGAGTTGGCCAGTTCGCTGATGACATGGTCCCCGCACTGATGTCCGTAGAAATCGTTGATTTCCTTGAACGCGTCGATGTTGATGAGAATAAGCGAGGCGGAATCGGCTTTCTGCAGATCGACCAGCAGTTTTTCCCGGTTGGGCAAATCGGTCAGGTTATCGGTGTAAAGGGTATGAACCCGCCTGAGGATACTGGCGACGATAAACAGGATCAGACCCGCCAGCCAAAGCACCAGGGTGCTGATCAGACCGACTATCTTGAAATTGCTCTCTCGCATTGGCACCAGTACCGCGTCGATCTCGGCTTGCGGTACGCCGACGCCAAAGATCAGTCCGGCCTGGGTGCGGCTGAAGAACAGCGCATGGTTCACGTCGTCCATGCGCAATGACATGGTTTGCATCGGGGCAACCAGAATGCGGCCGGAAACGATGGCTGACTGGGGCAGGGGGCCTACGATGCGATTTTGCAGCTTGCTGTCTATGATGGCATCGATCTTTTCCTGGGCTCCCAGCAGGTCGCCGGAGGTCGCCAGGCTCGACAGGTTGCGATTCTCGCTGTCGAGAAGGAAGGCGAAGGTCCCCGGCGTTACCTCTACACGGCTGACCAGGCGGATGATTTCGTCCGCGCGCCAATCCGTAGACGCCAGCCCAATGACATTTCCATCAAGATCGCGCATGACGGTGGTCAAACTGATCACCACATTGCTGATAAGCTCCTTGTAGTAGGCGGGGGTCCAGAAGAAATCGGGCACCCGCTCACTGTTGCTGCCCATCGCCTCGGGGAGAATTCGGCGATACCAGTCCTGCGTATGGTAAAGATTCTCGTCGTTCTGAATCTGGATTGAACTACCGTCCCGGTAACCGTACGCGGAAAGGCTTTTTCGGGAATCGGTGGCGGCGCCGTTGAACCAGATCTCCGCTCCGTGGGCATCGTGCATCTGTTCCAGGGCGGTCTGTAAGGTGTAGCCCAGCTCCGCGGCATTGACGTTGCCGTTACGCTGGTTGGTCCGGTACAGCAGTTCGCCAGCCCGGGCGAGGTTTGCGGTGTTCTGCTCCATCAGTTGATGGTGGGCGTTGATGCGGTTCAGGTTGGCATAAAAGGTATCGCTGATCTGCTTCTGTCTGAGTTCGGCCATGGCGCTCTGGGCGAAGTTTAGATTCAGCGAAGACATGACGACCATGCCGACGATAAACACGCCGATCAGCAGGAGCAGGATCAGCATGATGGAACGCTGGATTCGGAAGTTACGAAATCGTCTTAGCGCCATCTGCCATTTATTCCATCCTGGATACGGGATTGAGCAGCGGTCAGTTGATCGCCCGTCAAAAGTTTTTCCTGGCGATCAATTTCCGCCTTGGCCTGATGCTTGCCATTGAGCAACGCCAGGCTGTACCAGACGTAAGCCTCCTGGCTATCGGTGGCACCGTTTATACCCTTTGCATAGCTGTCAGCCAGCAGATACTGCGCGTCGGCCGAGCCCTTGCGTGCAGCCTGGTTGAGCCAGTAGCGAGCCTGATCCGGCTGTTTGTCCTGGTAAAGGGATGCCAGTGCCATGTGGGAGGGCATGTGTCCCTTGTTGGCAGCGCTTTGTAGATAGTCACTGGCGCGGCGGCTGTTGGGCGCGGTCCCGACGCCGTTCTGGTAGGCGAGCCCGACGTGGTAACACGCCTCGGCCAAACCCTGGTCCGCTGCTCCGCGCATCAAGGTCAGTGCCCGGGATGGATCCCGTTCCAGTCCCTGGCCTTCTTGGTAAAGCTGGCCAAGTATCAACTGACCGGGCGGGTAGTCCTGGGCGGCGGACAATTCAGCCCAGCCAGCAGCGGTGGTGTAGTCCTTTCTGGTTTTTGCCAGACTGGCCATGTGATGCTGAGCCTTGGCATCGCCGCGCTCGGCTATCGGCCGGCAGGCGTCAAATGCCTGGGTATTGTTCTTGATGGTATAGAGCAGGTAGCAATCACTGCTTTGCTTGCGATCAAGTGCCTCATTCAGCGCCACGGCGCTGATTTCAGGAGAAGGCGCAGCAAGGATCTTGTCGGATGGAGCCGTTTCTGATTGTGATGCAGTCTGCTGAGTAGTGGCTGCTTTCACCCTTGCGGCAAAGGCTTGTACCTCTTCCGGACAGGAGTAGAGATAACCGCGCTGCATGCGATTCAGGTTGTCGCGGCTCGGGTCACGGGTTGAGTAGGTATTGGCAATATTGCCGCAACGTTGATCCCGTTCGTAGGCCACTTTGGCGAGATTGCTCGCATGCGTGGCTTCGTCGGAATGCGCTTCGAGATAGTCGGTGAGCGGGTCGATATAGGGCTGGGCAAAAAGTTCGTCGAGCTCCTGCTGGCGGAGCTGTCGATCCTTGCTTCCCACCATGCTGCCGGCAAATTCAGCCAGACGCTGGCGTTGGGCAGCCAGCATCTCGGCGGATTGGGCAAAAAAAGCGCTTGATCGGGACCAGATCTGATCCTTGCTTGGCAAACTGGTGCAGCCGCTCATCACTGAGCTGATGGCTATCAACATCAAGGGTAAAGCGCGCATGGACTCTCCTGATCCAGTCACCCGAAGGCTTAGCCTGATTAAATATTCCTGGCCTATCTGCGTGCAGACGTACCTTTACTTGATAGAAGCTAGCAAACCCTGGTGAAGATGAAAAGAAAACATATTGCATTTGGCCATTATGGCTCGGAAAGTCATGCCGCTCATAACAGCTCGACTTCGGTTATCAAGGCGCTTGCCGGCATGCCGACACAGGCCCCCTGGGCAAAGTCGATACCCAGTTCCCTCACCTGCTTCAACACCTCTGGGCTGTGTACGAACTCGGCCACCGTATGAATACCCAGTTCAGCGGCGAAACGGACGATACCTCGGGTGAGGGTCAGGGCATCCTCGTTGTGATCGAGGTTGCGGATCAGACTGCCGTCTATCTTGATCAGATCGATGTTGAGCCGTAGCAAGTGTTCGAAATTCGAATAGCCCGTACCAAAATCATCGATCGCAATCCGGCAACCCAGCGCCTTGGCCTTGTCGATGAAGTCACGGACCTGGGCATAATTCTCGATACCTTCGGTTTCAAGAATTTCGAAAATGACTCGGTTTGCCAGCTCGCTGCCTTGCAGTTTTTCGATGATGAAGTCGGTCAGCTCGGTATCGAGCAGATCTTCGCAGGACAGGTTGAGCGAAAATTCGTACCGGCTACTGGCAAATCGTTTGAAACACTGCTCGACCATCGTCCGGGTGATGTAGCGATACAGGCGGATCTTTTTGGCAATCGAAAGGAAGCGTTCAGGGCTAACCGGCTGGCCATTCGCATCAAGCATGCGGGCCAGACACTCGAATTTGCCGATCCTGCCGGTCTTGACATCCATGATCGGCTGAAAGAAGGGAACAATGCGCCCCTCCTCGAGGGCCAACTTCAGAGAGTTGGCCCAGATCAGATTCTGTTCATAGGCCTCACGCACGCGGTTGGCGGGATCGTAGATGAAATAGTTGCTCTGATTCAGGCGAGCCAGCTTCAATGCCATGCTGGCCGAAGGCAGTAATTGTTCGCCGTTCAGCCGGGTGTTGTCCGGCTGCACAGTAGTGGCAGCGCCGAGACTCGCATGCAGAGGAATATCCTGATCGTGCCAGCTGATATTCAACAGGCTGACGTAATTGAGTAGTTCGTCCAGCCTGGAAGGTAGCGACGCGGGAGTATGGTGGCCTGGTACGACGATAGCCATTTCATCGCCTGGCATGCTGTAAAGGTTACAGGTGCGCCAGGCGGGCTGGGTATAAAGAAATTGCTGCATGCGCTCTGCCAGTTGAATGATGACATGATCGCCACATTCATGGCCGTAGAAGTCGTTGATCTGCTTGAACGCGTCTATGTTGAGCAGGATAAGCGCTGCGGAGTCGGTTTTGCGCAGATCTACCAGCAGCTTTTCGCGGTTGGGCATCCGCGTCAGTGAGTCAGTATAGAGGTTGCTCAATTGCCGCAGCGTTCCGGCGATGATGTAAAGGATCAGCCCGGCGAGCAACAGAAACACGCTGCCGATCAGCAATACGATACGCAGATTGCTCGCGCGCATGGGTGCCAGCACCGCGTCGATTTCGGTTTGCGGCACACCGATGCCGAAAACCATATCGGCTGCGGTGCGGGAAAAAAACAATGCATAGGTTTCGCCGTCTACCGTCAACGCCATGGTCTGCATTGGCGACACGAGCTGACGGGCAGAAACGATATCCAGCGATAGGGTCTGACTCGGTCGGTCATGCAAGTGGCTGTTGGTGACGGCCTCCATCAGCCGTTTGGCACGCTCCACATCTTCTGTCTGAGCAAGGCTGGACAGGGTGCGATTTTCACTGTCTATCAGAAATGAAAAGGCCCCTGGGGTGACCTCAGCCCGGCTTACCAGTTTGATGACATCTTCCGCTGCCCAGTCAGTCGAGGCGAGACCGATGACATTCTGCTGGTTATCCATGATCGGAGTGCTCAGGCTGATCACCACCTGTTCGATGTTGGATTTGAAGTAAGCTGGCGTCCAGTGGAATCGAGCGTCCTGGGTACCGCTCTGCTGATCAGCCGGAGGTACGATCTGTTGGTACCAGTCACGGGTGAGGTAGTCGGACCTGTCACTTACTATCTGCATAGCCCCGCCTTGCAGATAGCCGTAAACCGCAAAGGGGCCTGCTACATAACCGTCGGGCTCGAACCAGATACCGCCACCATAGGTGCCGTTCAGATCATCCAGCACGCGACCCAGCGCCTGCTCGAACTCCGCTATGTTCTGACCCCCGGTAATCTCCATCTGGCGCTTGTACAACTGACCGAGCCGAGCCAGCTCACCAGTGTTCTGCTCCATCAGATAATGATGACCGTTGATACGCTCCAGGTTTGCATAAAAAGTGTCTGCAATTTGCCGTTGGCGCTGTTCTGCCATGGCTTTTTCCGCGAACTCCAGATTCAGACTGGACATCAGCCACATGCCCAGGATGAACAGACAAACCAGTAGACCGAGCACCAGCATTATTGATCGTTTTACCGGAATCCTGGCTTCCATTTTCACGAACGTCTTCCTGTCATTCCCGTTTGTACCCTTTTCTGGGCCATTTCCAGCTGCTCGGCGGTTAGGTTGGATGCGATGCGTTTAAGCTCTGCCCTGGCGCGACTGTCGCCGTTAAGCATAGCTTTGCTTAGCCAAACGTAGGCTTCCATATTGTCTACGCGGCCTGCATTGCCATTCGAGTAGCTCAGCCCGAGTTCGTACTGCGCCTGGGCCGAATCCTGCTTGGCGGCGCGAAGCAACCACTTGCGAGCCCGCGCAGGATTGGCCTCGTTTCCCGAGCTGTAATATTGCGCCAGGGCCAACTGAGCTGGTATGTGGTTCTGCCCGGCCGCCAGGACGAAGTGTTCCACCGCCTTGTTTGGGGCTACCGTCGTCCCGTTCCCTTCCAGATAGGCCTGGCCGGTGGCAAACTGAGCTTCGGCAAGACCCTGTCCGGCTGCAAGACGCAGCAGTTCGAACGAGCGGGAGGCATCTCGAGCCGTACCTTCCCCATCCTGATACAGGTCCGCCAGCAGCATCTGACCCGCTGGATGCTTCTGTTCGGCGGACCGGGTTGCCCAGTGGAAGGCGGCCTCCGGCTCACCGCTCTGTCTGGCCAGCGAGGCAATGTGGTGCTGAGCCTTTGCGTCCCCTTCCCGCGCCGCGGCGAGACAGGAATGGTGGGCTTGCTGAAAATTCTTGATGGCAAAAAGCAGGTAACAGTCGCTCGCCTGTTTAGAGCTCTCGGCCTGGTCCGATACCACAGCGCGAGCGCTACGGGCGGGTTCGCTCGGTGGCTTGGCAACCGGACGCGGCGGGGGAGTCGGAGCCGGAGCCGGAGCCGGAGCGGGCTCGGGAACCTCGGGTGCGGCAGCCTGCACTATGGCCTCCGAGCTCTGCTCGACACGTAGCGCGAAGGCCTGAACTTGGGACGGACATGAGCGACTGTAATCTCCGCGCATTTCCTCCAGCGCTTCCGGCGTAGGTGTCTTTTCAGCGAACTGCCGACCTATGACGGCGCAACGCCTGTCACGTTCACGAGATACCTGCTGGCGGTGCGGCATGTAACGGGCATCATTCGGAGTGCTCTGCAGATAATCAGTCAGAGGATCGATGAAAGGCTGACGAAACAGCGCATTGACCTCCTCCTCCCGAGCCGCTTGCGGCGCTTTCAGCCGTTCTGCAAAGTCGGCAAAGCGATCTTTTTGCGCGGCTATTATTTCGTTGGTTACTGTCAGCACGCGCTGACGATCAGGCAGGCTCTCACATCCTGCGAGACTGACTGATAAACAGACTAATAGCGTTTTAGACGTTAAGCGCATTTGCGTTCTCTGTTCCAGCCAGTCGAACTGGCCGCCTACCATGGCTGACTACCCGGAAGGTGACGATTAAATTTGGTCACCTAGCTTAACATCCGTAGACGGTCAAGGAACCGGTTGGTTCATATTCCAAGCGACGAATAATCACCAGAACTGGAACGGATTTTGCGTAGGCTTTGCCAGGCAGACGTATTACGTCAATTTTTAGACAGGGAATTACTTGGGCATGGCCGTAGAAAGCTCTGAAATGATGCGCAATGTTCGGTCCAATCTGGCCGGCTTGAGACATGGCAGCCTTGGGGTGCCCCTTCTCCTGCTGGTAATGCTGGGCATGATGATGCTGCCCGTGCCGCCGTTTCTTCTGGACGTGCTGTTCACCTTCAATATTGCGCTGTCGTTGGTGGTGTTGCTGGTTTGCGCCTATGCATTGCGACCCCTCGACTTCGCCGTGTTCCCTACCATCCTGCTGTTATCGACGCTGTTGAGGCTGGCGCTGAACGTCGCCTCCACCCGGGTAGTTCTGTTGCACGGTCACGAAGGAGGAGATGCCGCGGGTAAGGTGATCCAGGCATTCGGCGAGGTGGTGATCGGCGGCAATTACGTGGTTGGTCTGGTGGTGTTCGCCATTTTGATGATCATCAATTTCGTCGTGGTTACCAAGGGCGCGGGGCGTATTTCCGAAGTCAGCGCACGTTTCACCCTGGATGCCATGCCGGGTAAGCAGATGGCTATCGATGCGGATCTGAATGCGGGCCTGATCGACCAGGAACAAGCCAAGTTGCGCCGAACCGAGGTTGCCCAGGAAGCGGACTTCTATGGCTCGATGGATGGTGCGAGCAAGTTCGTGCGTGGCGACGCGGTGGCCGGCCTGATGATTCTGTTCATCAACATCATCGGTGGTCTGGCCATCGGCATGGCTCAGCACGGACTGAGCTTCGGCGATGCGGGGCGTATCTACGTGCTGCTGACCATCGGCGACGGACTGGTGGCGCAGATTCCTTCGCTGCTGCTGTCCACTGCTGCCGCCATCATGGTCACCAGGGTGTCTACCTCAGAAGACATGGGCGACCAGGTGACGCGTCAAATGTTTGCCTCGCCCAAGGCGCTGGCCATTGCCGCTGCGATCATGGTGGTGATGGGTCTGATTCCCGGTATGCCGCATTTTTCGTTCCTCAGCCTTGGCGCTGCGGCGGCCGGTGGTGCCTACTGGATCGCCCAGAAGCAACGCGTAAAAGCCGAGGAGCAGGCTGCGGTCGAGCAGCAGGAAGCGCAGTTACCTGCCGTGCAGCGTCCGGAAATGCGCGAGCTCGGCTGGGACGACGTAACGCCGGTGGACATGGTCGGCCTGGAAGTCGGGTATCGGCTGATTCCGTTGGTGGACCGTAATCAGGGTGGTCAACTTCTGGCGCGTATCAAGGGCGTGCGGAAAAAACTGTCGCAGGACATGGGCTTTCTGATGCCTTCGGTGCATATCCGCGACAACCTGGATCTGGCTCCGAATGCCTACCGTGTGACCTTGATGGGCGTGGGCGTGGCCGAAGCCGAAGTCTATCCGGACCGCGAACTGGCGATCAATCCCGGCCAGGTTTTCGGCGAGATCAAAGGTATCGCGGGCAAGGACCCAGCCTTTGGTCTGGATGCCGTGTGGATCGAGGCGATGCAGAAGGATCAGGCGCAGTCGCTGGGTTATACGGTGGTAGACGCGAGCACCGTGGTCGCTACGCATCTCAACCAGATATTGCATAAGCATGCCCATGAAATGATTGGCCACGAAGAAGTGCAGCAGTTGCTTCAGGTTCTGGCCAAGGCGTCCCCCAAGCTTGCTGAAGAGCTGGTGCCAGGCATGATTTCCCTGTCCGGCCTGCTGAAGGTGCTTCAGGGTTTGTTGCAGGAGCAGGTGCCAGTGCGGGACATACGGACCATCGCTGAGGCCATCGCGAACAACGCCGGCAAGAGTCAAGATACTGGCGGCCTGATCAGCGCCGTGCGGGTGTCGTTGTCACGCTCGATCGTGCAAAGCATTGTGGGGCTTGACTCCGAGCTGCCTGTGATCACCTTGGAGCCAAGGTTGGAACAGATATTGCTACAGAGTCTTCAGAAGGCCGGGCAGGGCGCAGATGATGGCGTCATGCTGGAACCGGGAATGGCTGAGAAGCTTCAGCGCTCCCTGGCAGAAGCAGTACAGCGGCAGGAGCTCCAGGGCAAGCCAGCGATTCTACTGGTTGCTGGACCCATTCGCGGCATGATGGCCAAGTTTGTCCGCTACGCGGCGCCCGGGGCCCATGTACTGTCCTACCAGGAAATCCCGGACAGCAAGCAGGTAACAATCGTCGCGACTGTGGGTCAGCAATAGAAAGCTCAGCAGTAAAAGGCTCAGCAGAGAAAGCTCAGCAATAATTCAAGATGAGGTCAGCCATGAAAGTTAAACGTTTCTTTGCCGCCGATATGCGTCAGGCGATGAAGCTGGTCCGCGAAGAAATGGGTGCCGATGCATCCATCATCGCCAACCGCCGGGTTGTGGGCGGCGTGGAGCTGACCGCTGCCCTGGATTACGAGGCGCCCAGGCTGACCCCTCCCACTCCCGGTCTTGGCCAGGAGCTGAAAAAGACCCAGGAACGCATCCTCAATGCGCGGGCTCAACTCGATTCCGGCGAATCACCCGCCGGCAGCCCGCAGGTCAATCGCCAGTTGTTTGGCGATGTCATGCGCCAGGCTGTAGAGGAGGGCTCCCCGGTTGCCCAGGAATTAATGGTCAGGTTGCAGAGCGAACGTTCCACACCGCCGCCGGTGGCAGCGCCAAAGCCTGCTGCGCAGCACTCCGAAGCCCCCGAATCGGGCCTTGGCGCAATGCGCGCCGAGCTTGCCGGCCTGCGTGAGATGCTGGAAACCCAGCTGGGCAACCTTGCCTGGGGTCAGATCAACCAGCACCAGCCACGTCAAGCCAGTCTCTGGCGCCGTCTGACGCAGCTTGGGCTGCCGCCTGAGCTATGCAAGCAGCTTCTGCTCAAGGTCGCTGATGTGGCCGATGTCAAACAGGCCTGGCGCTTGTTGCTGGCCCATCTGGCGCACAGCATCCCGGTTCTGCGGGAAGAACTGATCGACCAGGGTGGGGTGATAGCGCTGGTAGGCCCGACGGGTGCAGGCAAAACCACTACGCTGGGCAAGCTGGCGGCGCGTTATGTGCTCAAGCACGGCAGCCAGCATGTCGCCCTGGTGACCATGGATACCTACCGCATCGGTGCGCATGAGCAACTGCGTACCCTGGGTCGGATTCTCAACGTGCCGGTGCGGGTGGTCGACGAGCAGAATTCGCTGACCGACGTGCTCGATGAGTTTGCCGGCAAGCGCCTGGTATTGGTTGATACAGCGGGCATGCAGGCTCAGGATCCACAATTGCGCGGACAGCTCAACGAGCTGACGGCGCAGGGTTCGCGTATCAAGACGTTGCTGGTGCTGGCTGCAACCAGCCAGCATCGGGTGCTCAAGTCGGCGTACCACACCTATAAATCCTGTGGCTTGTCGGGCTGCGTTCTGACCAAGGTTGATGAGGCTGCCACGCTGGGTGAGTCATTGGGTCTGGCTATGGAACAGGGTTTGCCGGTAGCCTATCTGGCAGATGGCCAGCGCATACCGGACGATATCAACCGGGCGGTAGGGCACCAACTGGTTAGTCGGACCGTCAGTATGGCGGGTAACGAGGCTCCCGCCGATCAGGCCATGGCTGACGTGTTTGCCGGTATACTGCATACACAGCGGGCAAGTTAAACGATTTATTGAACAGGTGATCCAAACAGATGGCCAGCTTACATCCGGTCCAGGTTATCGCAGTCACCGGCGGCAAAGGCGGAATCGGTAAAACCAACGTCTCGGTCAACCTCAGTCTGGCGCTGGCCGCCCTGGGGCGCCGTGTCGTATTGCTCGATGCCGACCTTGGTCTGGCCAATGTCGACGTGTTGCTTGGCATTCGTCCCAAGGCCACGCTGGCAGACGTGCTGGATGGCAAGTGCGACCTGCGCGACGTGCTGATCGACGGACCGGGCGGCATTCGCATCGTCCCCGCTGCGTCGGGAGCGGCGCGCATGGTGAATCTCAATCCCCAGCAGCACGCCGGGCTGATTCAGGCATTCAGTGACATAGGCGACAACATCGACGTGCTGATTGTCGATACCGCTGCTGGTATCGGTGATTCGGTGGTCAGTTTCGTCCGGGCAGCGCAGGAAGTGCTGGTCGTGGTCTGTGACGAGCCGACATCGATTACTGACGCTTACGCCTTGATCAAGCTGCTTAACCGTGACCACGGCATGACGCGTTTTCGCATATTGGCCAATATGGTCAGTACGCCGCAGGACGGGCGCACGGTCTTTGCTAAACTCACCAAGGTAACCGACCGTTTTCTGGACGTTGCCCTGCAGTACGTGGGCGCCATTCCCTACGATGAGGCCGTTCGCAAGGCGGTGCAGAAACAGCGGGCTGTATTTGATGCATTCCCGCGGAGCAAAGCGTCTCTGGCCATTCGAGGCGTTGCACAGAAAATTGACTCCTGGCCTTTGCCCGTTAATCCTCGCGGGCACCTTGAATTTTTTGTTGAGCGTTTGGTTCAGCAAACCGGGTCAGGCTTATGAATGCATCGGCCAGTGGAGCGAGCATGTATAACCGCGCACAAAATGCTGCCGAATATCAGGATCGCCTGGTGGAGCAGTTCGCCCCCCTCGTCAAACGTATTGCCTATCATCTGCTCGGACGTCTGCCCTCCAGTGTCCAGGTAGAAGATCTTATGCAGGCCGGGATGATCGGCCTGCTCGAAGCCTCGCGTAAGTTTGATCACGGCAAGGGGGCCAGTTTCGAAACCTACGCAGGAATTCGTATCCGCGGCTCGATGCTCGATGAGGTTCGCAAGGGTGACTGGGCACCACGTTCGGTCCATCGCAATACCCGTATGGTCAGCGATGCCATGCGTGCCGTTGAGGCAAGAGTAGGCCGTGACGCTAAAGATCACGAGGTTGCGGCCGAACTGGATATGAGTCTGGAAGAATATTATTCGATTCTCGGCGATACCGCCGGGAGCAAGCTGTTCAGCTTTGAAGATTTACTTGAATCCGGCGCTGCGGCCGATGTTCATGGCGACGAGGAGCCTCTGGGTGGGTTGCAGGATTCGCGCTTTCGCGCCGCGCTGGTAGAGGCCATTGAAGGCCTCCCGGAACGCGAACGGCTGGTCCTGTCGCTGTATTACGATGAAGAACTGAACCTGAAGGAGATAGGTGCCGTACTTGGCGTCAGTGAATCCAGGGTCAGCCAGTTACATAGTCAATGCGCAGCCAGACTGAGGGCGCGCCTGGCTGATTGGCGAAATGATTGATTTTATCGCCAGCATCCGGAGAATACCGCGGGACTGTCCGACTGAGCCAGAAGGCTCCGGCAGACTGGCGAGAACTAAATAAAAGGCTGAACTGGCCGATAGCGATGTGATTAGCAGAGTGCGAACCTGCACTTTCCCTGGTTTGTACGGAGGTGGACTTGGACAAGAACATGAAAATTCTCATCGTTGACGATTTTTCGACGATGAGGCGCATCATCAAGAACTTGCTGCGCGACCTGGGGTTCACCAATACCGCTGAGGCTGACGATGGCAATACCGCGTTGCCAATGCTGCAAAGCGGAAGTTTCGATTTTCTGGTTACCGACTGGAACATGCCCGGCATGAGCGGTATCGATCTGCTGCGCGCTGTTCGTGCTGACGAGCGGTTGAAGCATCTCCCTGTACTGATGGTTACCGCCGAAGCGAAGCGTGACCAAATCATCGAGGCAGCGCAGGCCGGGGTAAACGGCTACGTCGTCAAGCCTTTCACGGCTCAGGCACTGAAGGAAAAAATCGAAAAGATTTTCGAGCGGGTCCAGGCAAAATAATAAGCAACCGGGGTAAAGGACATGGCGTTAAGTAAGGATCCCGGCCAGGCAACTGCTCAGGAATTTGAACTCTCCCTCAAAGAGCATGCGCAGCAACTGGTAGAACTTCTTGAAAAAGGCCAGTTCGGCGAAGCGATCCTGGTTATTCATTCAATCAATCAGGCACGCGACCGCGGTCTCTACTACGAAGTAGGTCAGCTCACCCGCGCTCTGCATAACTCCATCGTCAACTTTCAGATCGATACCAGCCAGGTGTTGGGCGAAGGCAGCGAAGTCTCGAAGATTTCCGATGCCTCTGACCGCCTGGACTATGTGGTGAAACTGACCGACAAGGCAGCCAATCGGACCATGGATCTGGTCGAGAGCAGCGCTCCTATCGTTTCCGAGCTCGGCCAGGAAGCCTATGCGCTGAGAGCCGAATGGGAGCGTCTGCAGCGCCGGGAGATGGCCGCTGGCGAGTTTCGTGATCTGTACAAGCGAATTGGCGAGTTCCTTGAAAAAACCGAGCAGTCGAGCGCGACGGTTTCCGCCCATTTGAACGACATCCTGATTGCCCAGGATTACCAGGATCTGACCGGGCAGGTCATCAAGCGTGTCACCACGCTGGTTCACGATGTTGAAGAAAGTCTGGTCAACCTGGTGCGCATGGCGGGGCAGGTTGACCGCATCGCTGGCATCGACCATGCCAAATCCAGTCAGGATACGAAAAAAACCTCCGATAGGGGTGAAGGTCCGCAGATTCATGCCGATACAAGAGAAGACGTAGTTTCTGGACAAGACGAAGTTGATGATCTTCTGTCCAGCCTTGGCTTCTAGGGGAGTGGTTGCATGAGTTTCGACGCGGATGAAGAGATTCTTCAGGACTTTCTAGTAGAAGCCGGAGAGATCCTCGAACTGTTATCCGAACAACTGGTCGAGCTGGAAAACCGTCCTGACGACACGGATCTGCTGAACGCCATTTTTCGTGGATTTCACACGGTCAAGGGCGGCGCTGGCTTTCTGCAGTTGGATGCCCTGGTTGGCTGCTGCCACATCGCTGAAAATGTTTTCGACATTCTGCGCAAGGGCGAACGTCCGGTCACCTCCGATTTGATGGACGTGGTACTCCAGGCGCTGGATTCAGTCAACGAAATGTTTGCTCAGGTTCGTGAAGGCCAGGAACCCACCCCCGCCGATCCCGCCCTGCTCGCAGCCCTGTCCGCCCTGGCGCAGCCAGCCACTTCGCCCGCATCTGTTCCGGCAGCGCCAGCCAAGGTTACTCAAGTGGCCGCTTTGGCAACCCAGCCGGTGGAGGCTGATGGCGATATCACCGATGATGAATTCGAGCAACTGCTCGATGCCTTGCATGGCGGGGCCCCCGAACCTGCCCCCGCGGCGCCCGTCGTGGCTCCGTCCAGTGATGATGAAATAACCGATGACGAATTCGACGCATTGCTTGATCAGTTGCATGGCAGCGGTCGCGGACCACAGGCAGTAAGCGCTGAGCCGCCAGTTGCGCCGGTCTCTCCGGGCCCTGAGGACAATATCAGCGATGATGAATTCGAAGCGTTGCTGGACCAGCTGCATGGCCGTGGTCAGGCTCCGGGCCTTATTGAGCAGGACGAGCCGATTACGGCCAGTTCGGCCGAGGTAGCGATAGCCAAGCCTGACGACGAGATCAGTGACGACGAGTTTGAAGCCCTGCTGGATGAATTGCATGGCAACGGCAAGGCGCCTGGCAAGCCGGGCGAGTCGGTGACTGTTGCGCCAGTAGCATCTGCCGCTGTACCCAAGGCTGTGCCGCCTCCCAAGAAAGCCGCACCGCAAGCTGTGCCCGCCGTTCCTGCCGCCTCCACCGCTGCGGCTGCTGGGGTAAAGGAAAAACTGGTCTCTGCTCCCGATGCCAATGCTGCCGAAACCACCGTCCGGGTTGATACGGCTCGCCTCGATGAAATCATGAATATGGTTGGCGAGCTGGTACTGGTGCGTAATCGCCTGGTCAGACTGGGCCTGAGTAGCGGTGACGAGGAGTTGAACAAGGCCGTCGGCAATCTCGATGTGGTCACCGCCGATTTGCAAATGTCAGTCATGAAGACCCGCATGCAGCCGATCAAGAAGGTTTTCGGTCGTTTCCCCCGCGTGGTACGCGATCTGGCTCGCAATCTCAGAAAGGAAATCAATCTCGAACTGGTCGGCGAAGAGACCGATCTGGACAAGAATCTGGTTGAAGCACTGGCCGATCCGCTGGTTCACCTGGTGCGCAATTCGGTCGACCATGGCGTCGAAATGCCGGACGAGCGTGAAGCCGCAGGCAAGCCCCGCACCGGCAAGGTGATTCTGGCTGCCGAGCAGGAAGGCGATCATATTCTGCTGACGATTACCGATGATGGTCGTGGGATGGATCCGGAAGTGCTGCGTGCCAAGGCGGTAGAGAAGGGCATGATGGACAAGGACGTGGCGGATCGGTTGAGCATCAGCGAATGCTTCGACCTGATCCTGCAACCGGGCTTTTCCACCAAAACGGAAATTTCCGACGTGTCGGGCCGTGGCGTGGGCATGGACGTGGTCAAGACCAAGATTGCCCAGCTCAACGGGACCATTTCCATTGAATCGACCAAGGGCAAAGGTACGCGCATCGCCATCAAGGTTCCGCTGACCCTGGCGATTATGCCAACCCTGATGGTGATGCTGGCCAATCAGGCGTTTGCCCTGCCACTGGTCAGTGTCAATGAGATTTACAGTCTTGACCTGTCGCGCACCAATATCGTCGACGGGCAGGAAGTCATCATCGTGCGTGACAAGGCCTTGCCGTTGTTCTACCTCAAGCGCTGGCTGATGAAGGGCGCAGAAGACAATACTGATCGATCCGCCGCCAGTGTGGTGATCGTCTCGGTGGGTACTCAACGGGTCGGTTTTGTAGTAGATCAGTTGGTTGGGCAAGAGGAAGTGGTCATCAAGCCGCTTGGTCGCATGCTACAGGGAACCGCCGGCATGTCCGGTGCTACTATCACCGGTGATGGTCGTATAGCGCTCATCCTGGATATACCCAGCCTGCTCAAGCGTTACGCACGCCGCGGTTAAGATCGCACGCAGTCAGGTTTTCAGGAGATCGTATGGTGGTCAAGGTACTGGTGGTGGACGATTCGGGTTTCTTTCGCCGCCGGGTAACGGAAATCCTCGGCGGTGATTCGCAGATCCAGGTCGTTGGGGTGGCATCGAACGGGCAGGAGGCCATCGAGAAAACCCTCTCCCTGCGGCCTGACGTGATTACCATGGACTACGAAATGCCGGTCATGGACGGCATCACGGCGGTCCGGGAAATCATGAAGCGATGCCCGACGGCGGTACTGATGTTCTCCTCGCTGACATACGAGGGGGCTCGGGTCAGTCTGGACGCTCTGGATGCCGGCGCAGCGGACTACCTGCCGAAGAATTTCGAGGACATCTCGCGTAATCCGGATAAGGTCCGCGAGCTGTTGTGCGAGCGGGTGCATGCGCTGGCGCGGACCAACCGCCGGTCCCTGGGGCTCAATACAGCGCCTGCACTGGCTCCTGCTCCGGCCAAAACTGCGTTCGGCACGGCCAGGTCGACTGAGCCCAGCCGGTCGGTAACTGATCGCCAGGCTGGCCCCCCAAAAGCCAATAGCGCACCGCCGCGCAAGCGCCAGTACCGACTCGTCGCCATCGGCACCTCTACCGGAGGGCCGGTCGCCCTGCAAAAAGTCCTCACACAGCTTCCGGCTTCTTTTCCGGCGCCGCTGCTGCTGATTCAGCACATGCCGGCAGCGTTTACCAAGGCTTTTGCGGAACGCCTGGACAAGCTTTGCAAAATTTCAGTCAAGGAAGCCGAGGACGGGGATACCTTGCGGCCTGGTGTGGCTCTGCTCGCGCCGGGCGGCAAGCAGATGATGCTCGATGGGCGCGGTATCGTCCGAATTCTGCCGGGGGATGAGCGGCTCAATTACCGCCCCTGCGTTGACGTGACCTTCGGCTCCGCTGCCAAGGCATTCCAGGACAAGGTGTTGGCCGTGGTGTTGACCGGCATGGGTGCCGACGGCAGGGAAGGGGCACGCATGCTCAAACAGGCCGGCAGCTCCATCTGGGCTCAGGATGAAGCAAGCTGCGTCATCTACGGCATGCCGATGGCGGTGGCCAAGGCCAATCTCGCCGACGGCGTCTACAGCCTGGATGACATCGGTCGTTACCTGGCTGAGCTCAGCTGATGGATATCCTCAGCATCATCGGCGTGATTCTGGCTTTTGTTGCCATTCTTGGCGGCAACTATCTGGAAGGCGGTCACGCGGCGGCGTTGCTGAACGGACCGGCGGCGGTGATTGTGATTGGCGGTACCCTTGGCGCGGCCTTTATCCAGACGCCCCTTCCGGTATTCAAGCGTTCCTTGGTAATTCTGCGCTGGATATTCATACCGCCTGCCAACCGGTTGCAAGAGGGTATTGCCCAGGTCATCAACTGGAGCACCATCGCCCGCAAGGAAGGTCTGCTGGGTCTGGAAGCCATCGCTGAAGGCGAGCCGGACGGATTCGCCCGCAAGGGGCTGCAATTGCTGGTGGATGGCAGCGAACCCGAAGCGTTGCGCAGCATCATGGAAGTCGACATGATCACCCGCGAAAATCACGATCTGATGGCCGCAAAAGTCTATGAAAGCATGGGTGGCTACTCGCCTACCATTGGCATTATCGGGGCCGTAATGGGCCTTATTCACGTCATGGGTAACCTGGCAGACCCCTCTTTGCTCGGCCAGGGCATAGCCGTGGCGTTCGTCGCCACGATCTACGGCGTCGCGCTGGCTAACCTGCTGTTGCTACCGGTAGCCAACAAGCTCAAGGCGGTCGTGTTGCAGCAGTCGTGCTACCGCGAAATGCTGCTGGAAGGCCTGATGTCGATTGCCGAAGGCGAAAACCCGCGCTCCATCGAAATGAAGCTTGAGGGCTTCCTGGAGTAACCCATGCGTCGACGTTCGCGTCAGGAACATGAAAATCACGAACGCTGGCTGGTTTCCTACGCGGACTTTATCACGCTGTTGTTCGCCTTCTTTGTGGTGATGTATTCCATCTCTTCGGTCAACGAGGGCAAGTACAAGGTCTTGTCCGATACGCTGGTCGGCGCCTTCAATCAACCCCAGCGCACTGTGGACCCCATCCAGATCGGTGAAGAAGTTCCACGCGGGCTGGTCGCCAGCGAGGCTCAGACCGGTACCGAGGAGAGCGATGTATCCGGCCACGGGGCGGACGCGCTGGTTGATATCGCCGCAGCAATGCAGGCTGCGTTTGGCGAGCTGATCCAGGCTGGGGATCTCGAGGTGCGCGGTAATGAGCTGTGGATCGAAATCGAGCTCAGTTCCGGTTTGCTGTTCCCTAGTGGCGATGCCCTGCCACTGGACGCGGCGTTCGGCTTGATTGACAGGATCGCCGGTATTCTGGCGCCCTATGACAATCCGATCCATGTTGAAGGGTTCACTGACAACGTCCCCATGAAAACGGGCGCGTATCCCACCAACTGGGAGCTCTCTGCCGCTCGCGCTGCCAGCGTGGTCCGGATGCTCAGCAGCGGAGGGGTGGATGCCGACAGGCTGGCGGCAGTCGGCTATGGAGAATTCCGGCCGGTGGCCGATAACACTACGATGGCAGGGCGCCGCGCCAACCGCAGAGTGGTATTGCTGGTCTCGCGGTTTACCGACAAGCGTCATGAAGCCTTCACCGGCAAAGGCGAGAATGTCGAAACGATGCGCCAGGCTCGTAGCCAGACTGGCACGAGTTCTGCAGAAGATTTTGACAGATAGACGCAAGGCGCACTTTTACGTGCGCAACCGCCGGAAAACCGGCACCGCATGGGTGGTGCCAGCAACGTTGTCCCTGGGAGGAAGTGAATGAGAGTCTGGGCAGTAGCCAATCAGAAAGGCGGGGTGGGTAAAACCACGACCGCAGTGGCATTGGCTGGCCTGTTGGCGGATCAGGGGCAGCGCGTGCTGGTGGTGGATCTTGACCCCCACGGCTCGATGACCAGCTACTTCGGACATGATCCTGACCAGTTGACGAGTAGCGTGTTCAACCTGTTCCAGCACAAGGGTCAGGTACCTGACGGCCTGGCCGAGGCGCTGCTGCTTCCCACTTCCCATGAGAACATTCAGCTGTTGCCGTCCAGCACGTCGCTGGCCACGCTGGAACGCCAGTCTGCTGCCCAGGGCGGCTTCGGTCTGGTGTTATCCCGGGCGCTGGCTCAGTTGTGGGACAGGTATCAATTCGTGGTTATCGACAGCCCGCCGCTGCTGGGCGTTTCGATGATCAACGCGCTCGCGGCCTGTGAGCAACTGGTGATTCCCGTGCAGACCGAGTTCCTTGCCCTCAAAGGGCTTGAACGGATGGTGCATACCCTGGACATGATCAACCGCTCGCGCAAACAGGCATTGCCTTTCACAATCGTGCCCACTCTGTTCGACCGACGCACCCAGGCATCGCTCAGTACGCTGCGCGTGTTGCGGCGCGATTATCAGGATCATCTGTGGCAGGCATTCATACCCATTGATACCAAGCTTCGCGATTCGAGCGTTGCAGGACTCGTGCCGTCGCGCCACGACGCCAGCGCCCGTGGCGTGCTGGCCTATCGGGCGTTGCTGCGCTATCTGCTTGCTCAGTCGCTCCCCCGCCGGGAGCAGGTCGCCTAATGCTTGCGCTGCGTTGGCCGATACAGCGGTTATGGCCTGCTCGTTCGACCGGGCGCGAATGCACTTGTGATATGACAGTGAAAACATGAACAAACCCTTAGCGCTGCAACAGTTCATTCCAGAGCAAACCATCCAGTCTTACCTGGATGCGTTGTTGCAGGATGCGGCTGTCGAGCTGGCGATGGCCGAGGCCGAGATCGCAGCACCGGTTGAGGCGAAGGTCGTGCCGCCGGTTGTCAAGGCGCCTCCTCCACTGCCTGCGCCCGTCATACGCAAGGAGACTCCGGTGGTGGCCGAGCCGGAGGCAGAGGCAGAGGCACCACCAGTAACGACTCAGCCCGAGGCCGCCTGGCGAGAGCAGCCCTTCGAAGCGCTGCTGTTCGATGTGGGCGGGCTGACCCTGGCCGTTCCCTTGATCTCCCTCGGAACCATTCATACGCTGGAAAGCGAGATCACCCCGCTGTTTGGGCAGCCAGACTGGTTCCTCGGCATACTGCCCAGCCAGACCGGCAACCTGAAGGTGCTGGAGACGGCGCGCTGGGTCATGCCGGAACGCTATACTGACGAGCTCAAGAACAACCTCAAATTCGTGATTTCAGTGCAGGGCTACGACTGGGGCATGGCCGTGCATGGCGTCAGTCGGTCGATCAAGCTGAGTCCGGACCAGGTCAAATGGCGCTCGCAGCAGGGTAAGCGTCCCTGGCTGGCCGGCACGGTAATTGATCACATGTGTGCGCTGCTGGATGTCTCGGCCCTGGCCGCGCTGCTGGTCAGTGGGGCAGCGGCCAACAGTGCCGGCAAAACAGGCGCCGCGCACGCGGCGGGTAAACCGGTGGCAAAGGCTCGGCGCGGGCATTAGGATGAACAAACTTTTCCCGGCGTGCCAGACGACCGGGTCGCTTTAACCATGATCGGGAAACGACATAATGAATAACAACTCTGCACAAGGCGCTGAAGATCCGATCCTGCAATGGGTTACCTTCCGTCTGGACAATGAAACCTATGGCATCAATGTCATGCAGGTTCAGGAAGTGTTGCGTCACAGCGAAATCGCTCCGGTTCCGGGTGCGCCGGCCTATGTGCTCGGCATCATCAATCTGCGCGGTAACGTGGTAACAGTGATCGATACGCGCCAGCGTTTCGGCCTGGGTCCGGCGCCAATCAGCGACAACACTCGTATCGTCATCATCGAAGCCGACAAGCAGGTCGTGGGTATCATGGTCGACAGTGTGGCTGAAGTGGTTTACCTGCGTCAGTCCGAGATCGAAACCGCGCCCAACGTGGGCACGGACGAGTCCGCCAAGTTCATTCAAGGCGTGTGCAACAAGAACGACGAGTTGCTGATCCTGGTCGATCTGGAAAAGATGATGACCGAGGATGAGTGGGCCGAGCTGCAGGGCTTCTGATCACCATGGATGAGCCATGGTTGTTGCTGGTGACAGGGCTTGCGCTGGGTCTTCTGGTGGCCGCTCTGGCCGGACTGATGCTGGCGTGTCGTCGACTGTCCCGCAACTTGCTGGAGCAGGGCGTCGAGCAGAGCAAGCACGTTGAGCGTCTGAATCAGGACCTCGCTGCCTGTCAGCAAGGCATAATCCGCATGGGTGAAGATCTCACCGCACTGCGCGATCAGTTCAAACGGCTGGAAGACAAGCAGCAACGCATGGATCAGCACGATCCGCTGTCGATGCCCTACAACCAGGCTGCGCGCCTCGTGGGGCTGGGTGCGAGCATAGAGGATCTGACCCAGTCGTGCGGCCTGTCAAAGGCCGAGGCCGAGTTGGTCGTCAAGCTGCACTCGGCGAAAAAGCCCTGATCGGCCCGTTAATCACTCTGCATCGTCTTCCGTAGGCGGCACGAAGCCTGCGGGCGCCTTGCCCTTCAGATACCAGGCAAAGGCGATGATCTCTGCAATGGTGCGATACAGTTCTTCGGGAATCTGGTCGCCAAGTTCCATACGCGTGAGCATTTTTGCCAGGTCGGCGTTTTCATAGATGGGCACTTCATATTCCATGGCCAACTGAATAATCTGATCAGCCAGGTCGCCTTCGCCCTTGGCTGTCAGCGTTGGCGCCTGGTCGCCATCGTAGACTAGTGCAATCGCTTCACGGTGCTGCTTCTGCTTCATCAGGTGACCTCGTCAATCCAGCGTTGCTGCACAGCGTGGCGTGGAGGCGGCGGCGTGCCCTGGTGGCAACTGAGCTCCCCTACCGCCAGTCCCTTGGCCAGCAGACGATCTCGCAGCTGGGTCAATTCCCTGTCGAGCAACCTCAGGGTAACCGGCTGATCGGCCCAGAACTCGCTACTGACGCGACCCTTGAAAAGGCGGGCGATTGCCTGCATCGAACCCAGGGGCCCGAGGTTGAAGGCCAGGCGTACCTCCCATTGCGGGACCGGCTCTGCGGTTCTGGCAGTGGGGGCCGGGTCGTCCCGCTGGATACGTACCTGTACATGGTTGAACTGCTGGGCATCGCGCAGGGGAATCTCCAGCTGCCAGACGGTCTGGCTGCTGCCGTCGGCAAAGCTCTGTGTCTGGCCCAGGCTCTGAAACTGATGGTGCTGGATGCGTGACAGCAGGGCGGCAGTCAGGCGAAGCAGGCTGCCCAGATCGCTGGTTTCGCCCATTGTCTGCAGTACTCGGCCGGGCAAAGGGAAGGCGCCGGGTTTGATGCCCATCGCCTGTTGCCAGGGGCCGGGCGGCATGGCCAGCATTTTCAGGCTGTCGGGAGGCAACTGAGCCTGCACATTGAGTAGCAGGTTGATCAGGGTGGCTTTGAGGTCGGCGCCGGGCAGGGGTTCGATCCCGGGCGGTGTCGCCAGCCCCGCCAGCAGCGGCATCAGCTTGCTCAACGGAGGCAGTTGAACATTGGCTGGCGTCTCGTTCCCCGCCTGGGTAGCTGCCGCGGCCCCCCCAGGGTTAGTCTTCAGCGCATTGGCGAGCATGGCCAGGTTGTTCTCCAGAAAGAGGCCGCTCTGCTTTATTGCCTGTGCGACGCCCGCCTCGGTACTGAGCTGGGCGATATTGGTCACATGCATCAACACCTGCCGAACGGCAAACTGCAAGCGCTCAGGCGCGCTGGTGCTGAGCCGGTCGAGAACAGTCAGCAGCGGCTCGGACGATGCCTGGCGTTGCAGGCTGTCGCGCAGCCCCATGGACAAGGCCAGTTGGCGCTGCTGTTCTGCGGGCATCGCGATGCGCAGCTCACCCAGATTGCCCACCCGTGCGTTCAGCAAAGTGCCGGGTTCTACTGGCTGGCTGCTGACCACACTGAGGTTAGTACCGATGCCAGGCCCCTGAATAATCTTGGCCAACAGAGCGAAACGAGCCTGTTCGCCTGCCGCGGTCAGTACCTGTTGGGTTAGCACACGGGCCTGCAACAGACTATCGGCCGGAAACTGGGCCGGATCCAGCCTGGTGAGCGGCGTGCCGGCTACGGTACTGGCTGCGGCCTGCAGCACTGCCAGCAGCCGGGTCTGATTGACCGCCTGGACCACCAGTTGGGTACCTTCGGCAACAGGCTGTCGGCTGGTGACCTTTACCTCGGCAGGTACGGCACCGTCAGCCCGAGCGATACGAAGCAGCAATTCGAACTGCCCGGCCTGGGCCGTGCTCCTGACCACTTCCGCCCGCGCCGTCTCGCCGGGTGGCAAAACCTGTGCGTCAATCGGCCGCAGCAGCTGCAATGCCAGTGCGGCAGCGTCAGCTGAACGGCTTGCGGGCCCTGAGCCAGGCGGGCTGGCTACGGGAGGTAAACGGAAATCAGATGTCATGACGCCACATGTTGATATAAATCAAGGCCCCCGATACAGGGGCGGTATGTATAATGGCCTGCCGAGCGAAGTGGCCCCATAGAAGGCCGCCAAACCGGGCGTCAGGAGAGTATAGCGGCTGAATGCCTGCAAATATCAATCCTGCCTTTGCTGCCCTTGCCGCACCCATGTGGAGAGATGGTGAAACCACTGCCTATTGAAGTCCGGAGCCTTGCCTGCGAACGCGATCAGCGGGAGCTGTTTACCGCCATGTCCTTTGACTTGCAGGCCGGTGAAGTATTGCAGGTGGCGGGGCCGAACGGTTCCGGCAAGACCAGCCTCTTGCGGATTCTGGCAGGCTTGCTTCCAGCCGTGGCGGGGGATGTCCATTATGGAGGCGCAACGGTATTCAGCGGCAGGGGCAGGGAAAGGTGGCGCCAGAACCGGCTTTTCATCGGCCATGCGCCAGCGGTCAAGGCCAATCTGACCGCGGAAGAAAACCTGTCCTGGTTGTGTGCGCTTAGCCAGCCGGTAGCGGCTCAACAGATAGCCGCTGCGCTGGAACAGGTAGGGCTGCGAGGGTTTGAGGATGTGCCGTGCCACACCTTGTCCGCGGGTCAGCAGCGTCGGGTGGCATTGGCCAGGCTGTATCTGGAAGCGCATCCCGTGTGGATCCTCGACGAGCCGTTTACGGCCATAGACAAGGCTGGCGTCGCTGCGTTGGAACAACACATCCAGGCCCATGCAGCTGACGGCGGAACAGTGATTCTAACCACCCATCACAGCCTCGAGCACCTCGAAGGGGTGCGTTGTCTGGATCTGGGGCAGGTGGCCTGATGCGCCGTATCGTCTGGTTGCTGTTTTGTCGCGAATGGAGGCTGGCATGGCGCCGGCCGGGCGACCTGCTCAATCCGCTGGTGTTCTTTGCCATTGTGATCAGCCTGTTCCCGTTAGCCGTCGGGCCTGAACCAGGTATGTTGCGCACCATGGCGCCGGGGGTCATCTGGGTAGCCGCCTTGCTGGCGACGCTGCTTTCGCTCGACGGCCTGTTTCGAAGTGACTATGAGGACGGCTCGCTGGAGCAATGGGTGCTGTCCCCCCATCCGCTGGCACTGATGGTGCTGGTCAAGGTCTTGCACCACTGGTTGATATGCGGTCTGGCCATGGTCGTTCTGGCTCCGCTGTTCGGTTTGATGCTGGCGCTGCCAGCGTCTGTTCTGCCGGTGTTGTGCCTGAGCTTGCTGCTGGGCACGCCGGTATTGAGTCTTCTCGGTGCGGTAGGCGCAGCGCTGACCGTTGGCCTAAAGGGCGGCGGGGTATTGCTCGCGCTTTTGATCCTGCCCCTGTACATTCCGGTGCTGATTCTCGGTACCGGTGCGATAGACGCCTCGTTGCAGGGCATGCCGGTGACCGGTTACGCATTATGGCTGGGCTGTCTGGCCGTGCTGTCATTGAGTCTCGCGCCCATTGCCATAGCCGCCGGACTGCGCATCGGGGTGAGTGAATGAATGCTGAAGCAGGTAGATCATGAACTGGAGCTTTTTTCACAAACTGGGTTCGCCCAAGTGGTTCTTTGAGATCAGCGGGCGCTGGCTGCCCTGGTTTGCGGTAGCCAGCGCGCTGTTGTTGCTGGTGGGCGCGGTCTGGGGACTGGTCTTTGCGCCCCAGGATTATCAGCAGGGCAATAGCTTCCGGATCATCTATATCCATGTGCCGGCGGCCTTCGTCGCGCAATCCTGTTACATCATGCTCGCGGTGGCCGGAGTCGTGGGTCTGGTCTGGCGCATGAAGCTGGCCGACGTGGCGCTCAAGTGCGCTGCGCCAATTGGTGCCTGGATGACCTTTGTCGCATTGGTGACTGGCGCGATCTGGGGCAAGCCTACCTGGGGTACCTATTGGGTATGGGATGCGCGTCTGACGTCAATGCTGATCCTGCTGTTTCTGTACTTTGGCATCATTGCGCTGGGACAGGCGATCAGCAATCGTGAGACCTCTGCCAAGGCCACGGCGGTGTTGGCCATTGTCGGCGTTATCAATATTCCGATCATCAAATATTCCGTGGAGTGGTGGAACACCCTGCATCAGCCGGCCACCTTCAAGATTACCGAGAAACCCGCAATGCCGGTGGAGATGTGGTTGCCACTGTTGCTGATGGTGCTGGGTTTCTACGCGCTGTTCGCCGTCAGCCTGCTGATGCGCATGCGGGTTGAGGTACTGCAGCGTGAAGGCCGGACGCGCTGGGCTCGGGAAGCGCTGGAGAAGATGTCATGAATGAATTTTTCGCCATGGGTGGGCACGGTCCGTATGTCTGGTCGGCCTACGCCATTACCTTGATCGTATTGTCGTTGAACGTGCTTCAGCCGTGGCTGGCACGGCGGCGGCTGGTGAATGAAGAGGCGCGCCGTCGGCGCCGGGAGGTGGTGTAGATGCATCCGCAGCGCAAGAAACGTCTGGGTCTCATTCTGTTGGTCATCGCTGGCGTAGGCGTTGCGGTGGCGCTGGCCCTCAGCGCCCTGCAGCAGAATATCAATCTGTTCTACACCCCAACCGACATCGCCTCTGGGGTCGCACCGGTGGATACCCGA
This sequence comes from Halopseudomonas xinjiangensis, assembly GCA_011050525.1. Lineage (GTDB taxonomy): Bacteria > Pseudomonadota > Gammaproteobacteria > Pseudomonadales > Pseudomonadaceae > Halopseudomonas > Halopseudomonas xinjiangensis_A. The sequence goes on along the minus strand of DRFO01000010.1, from coordinate 5,917 downwards.
ATCCGCGCTGGTGGAATGGTCGTGGACGGAAGCCTGGAGCGCTCGCAGGACAGTCTGGACGTGCGTTTTGCCGTGAGTGACGGCAACCAGCAGATCATGATTGCCTACAGTGGCATCCTGCCCGATCTGTTCCGTGAAGGGCAGGGCATCGTCGCGCTCGGTCGGCTCAACGAAGATCGGATGCTGGTAGCCGACGAGGTACTGGCCAAGCACGATGAAGAATACATGCCGCCAGAGGTAGCTCAGGCGATGGAGAAAGTTAACCAGATGAAACAGGATGCCAATGCGGCGTCCGGCTACTGAGGTGCGGGCCAGATGATTCCTGAACTTGGACAGATTGCGCTGATCATCGCGCTGGTGCTGGCGGTATTGCAGGCCACGGTGCCGCTATATGGTGCCTGGCGTGGCGATACACTGGCGATGAGTTTCGCCCAGCCCGTAGCCATGGCCCAGGCTCTGTTCGTCCTGTTTGCCTTCCTGTGCCTGGTTCAATCATTCCTGAGCAACGACTTCAGCGTTACCTACGTAGCGATGAACTCGAACTCGGCTCTGCCCTGGTACTACCAGATCAGCGCCGTGTGGGGCGGCCATGAAGGCTCTCTGTTGCTATGGGCGCTGATCCTGTCGGGCTGGACCTTTGCCGTAGCGATATTCTCCCGGGACCTGCCGGAGGAAATGCTCAGCCGGGTGCTCTCGGTAATGGGCATGATCAGCGTCGGGTTCATGCTGTTCATGCTGATGACGTCCAATCCCTTTGACCGGCAGTTGCCGTTCCATCCGGCAGACGGCAATGATCTCAACCCGCTCCTGCAGGATATTGGTCTGATCGTGCATCCGCCGATGCTCTACATGGGCTATGTCGGCTTCTCTGTGGCGTTTTCCTTTGCCATCGCAGCACTGCTCGGCGGACGCCTGGATGCTGCCTGGGCGCGCTGGTCGCGGCCCTGGACCATTGTCGCCTGGGCTTTCCTCGGGCTGGGCATAGTGCTCGGCTCCTGGTGGGCCTATTACGAGCTCGGCTGGGGTGGCTGGTGGTTCTGGGACCCGGTGGAAAATGCCTCCTTCATGCCGTGGCTGGTGGGAACGGCGCTGATTCATTCACTGGCGGTGACGGAAAAACGCGGCGTATTCAAAAGCTGGACCGTGCTGCTGGCCATCGCCGCCTTCTCGCTGAGCCTGTTGGGAACCTTCCTGGTGCGCTCGGGTGTGCTCACCTCGGTGCATGCCTTTGCCACCGATCCGGAGCGCGGGGTGTTCATTCTCGGATTCCTGCTGGTGGTGGTGGGTGGCTCGTTGCTGCTCTATGCCATCAGAGCGCCCGTGGTCAAAAGCCAGGTGGGATTTGCGCTGTGGTCCCGCGAGACCTTCCTGCTGGTGAATAACGTGATTCTGGTGGTCACCGCGCTGATGGTGCTGCTCGGCACTTTGTATCCGCTGGCGCTCGATGCCATGACCGGCACGCTGGTCTCCGTCGGCCCGCCCTATTTCAATGCCCTGTTCCTGCCGCTGATGGGCCTGCTGATGGCCGCGATGGGTGTAGGCATGCTCAGCCGCTGGAAAGACACACCGGTCAGATGGCTGTTTGGTCAGCTGAAATGGGTGTTGCTGTTTGCGGCGGTTGGCACGGTGGGGCTGGCGGTGTGGATTGGCGATCACCACCTGGCTGTCGGCAGCATGCTGCTGCTGGTGTTCTGGGTCGTCGGCGTGAGCATCAAGGATATTCTCAACAAGACCCGACACAAGGGGTTCGCCAGCGGCCTGCGCACGTTACCGCGCAGCTTCTGGGGCATGACCCTGGCGCATATCGGTATGGGTGTGTGTGCGGTCGGCATCGTTGGGGCGAGTCTGTTCGACAGTCAGCGTGACCTGCGCATGGCCCCTGGCGACGAGCTGGCGCTTGGCGGTTATCGTTTCGTCTACCAGGGCGTGAGTCATCTGGAGGGATCGAACTGGGAATCCGACCGGGCGACGGTGGAGGTTTTTCGTGGCGACAAGCCGATCACCATACTGCGTCCGGAAAAGCGACTTTACACCGTTCAGAACCAGCTGATGACCGAGGCGGCCATCCATGCCGGCATTACCCGCGATCTGTTCGTGGCGATGGGTGAACCCCTGGGTGGCAATGCCTGGGCGATGCGCGTGCATATCAAGCCCTTCGTCCGCTGGATATGGTTTGGTGGATTGATGATGACCTTCGGTGGACTGCTCGCGGCTACCGATAAACGCTATCGTCTGCGGGCCCGTCAGCGTCAGGACGTGCCCCAGGCTCTGGTCAGGGAGACTGTCTGATGCGCCGTGGATTGCTGCTGTTGCCGCTGGCTATTTTTTTACTGATGTTGGTGTTTCTGTTCAAGGGCCTGTTTCTGGACAATGAAGACTTGCCCTCCGCGCTGATTGGCAGCCCGTTTCCGGCCTTCAGTCTGCCCAGCGTGGAGGAGGGCGAGGGGATGATTACCGCAGCTGATCTCAAGGGGCGGCCGGCCTTGGTCAATGTCTGGGGCACCTGGTGCGTGGCCTGCCGGGTAGAACACCCGGTACTCAACCAGCTCGCCGAGCAGGGAGTGATAATCCATGGCGTCAATTACAAGGACGATACGGCTGAGGCGCGTCAGTGGCTGGAAGATTTCCATGATCCCTATCAGCTGAATATCAGCGATACCGAAGGCCGGCTTGGCCTTGACCTGGGCGTATACGGCGCCCCGGAAACCTTTCTGATCGATGCCGAGGGCATCATTCGCTACAAGTTTATTGGCGTGGTCGACGAGAGGGTCTGGGCATCCGAGCTGGCGCCGCGTTACCAGGCCCTGCTTGACGGAGCTGACCAATGATCCGCGCTATGTTCTTGATGCTGTCACTGCTGCTGATTGGCGCGGCCCACGCGGCAATCGACACCTATGATTTTCAGACCGAGGAACAGCGCCAGCGTTTCTACGAGCTGAGTGGCGAATTGCGTTGCCCCAAATGCCAGAACCAGAACATAGCCGACTCCAACTCGCCCATAGCCACTGACCTGCGGCGGGAAATTCACCGGATGCTCAACGAAGGGCAGAGCAACGATGAAATTGTCGACTTCATGGTCATGCGCTATGGAGATTTTGTCCGCTATAAGCCCGCTCTGACCGCTCAGACCGCTGTGTTGTGGTTCGCTCCCGCGTTCTTCTTGCTCGCCGGGCTGCTGGTATTGGTGATCATGTTGCGCCGACGTCAGCGGGCGCAGCACGCCTCCCGCGAAAACCACCTGAGTGTGGACGAACAACAACGTCTGCGCACCCTTCTGGAGAAGAAGAACACCGATGACTGATTTCTGGCTACTCAGCGTTCTGTTGCTGGCGCTTGGCGTGCTGGCTGTGATCTGGCCGTTGTGGACACATCGCCAGCAGATAGCTGTTGACCGCACCGCTCTGAACGTCGCGCTCTATGAAGAGCGCCTGGCTGAGCTGGATACGCAGCTGGCCGCTGGCGATTTGACCGCAGCGCAGCGGGAGGCGGCCAGTGAAGAAGCCAGTCGCTTGCTGCTGGAAGATACGGCGCAGGCCGATGGCCGCCAGGATCAGAAGAAACGTGGCGGGCCCTGGATGCTCATTCTATCGGCGGGCCTGCTGCCGGTGGTCGTCGTTGCACTGTATATGAGCTGGGGTAATCCGGAGGGCCTGGCGCTCTACCGGGAGCTGCAGGAGAACCCGGAGCCTGAGAGTCTCGAGGCGCTGATAGACCGTATGGAACGCATTACCCAGGTGCAGCCAGAAAACGGAGAGGCCTGGTATATGCTCGGCCGCGGCTACATGTCCGCACAACAGCCGGACAAAGCAGTGCAGGCCTATGGAAACAGTCTGGAAAGGCTTGGCGAACGTCCGGAAGTGCTCGCCCAGCTAGCCCAGGCCCGATTCTTTGCCGCCGGTAATCAGCTCGATGCGGAATCGGTCGCCGCCCTGAACAAGGCCCTGGAGCTGGATCCAAACGAACCGACCGCCCTGGGCTTGCTGGGCGTTGCCGCATTTGAAGCAGGAGAGTATTCCGGCGCAATACGTTATTGGGAACGTCTGATGGCCGACATGTCTCCCGACAGCGTCGGCGCTCGGGCAATCCAGGGCGGCATCGATCGCGCCCGCCAGCGCATGGGAATTTCAACCGTGACGGCAGAACAGGATGCTGCAACCGGGGCACCAGCAGAGCAGACCGAGCAGGAGGTCGCCGCCGGGGGACCGGCAGTTATTCGTGTGCGTCTCGAGCTCAGCGAAGAAGTCCGCGCTGAAGTGGATGAAAACGCCATCATCTTCCTCTTCGCCCGTGACCCAGCGGGTCCACCCATGCCATTGGTAGCCAGACGCTTCAGCCTGTCTGACCTGCCGGCGGAGGTTGTTCTCAGTTCCTCCGACGCCATGCTTCCCAACGTCACCCTGAAAACAGGCCAGGCCGTGCAGCTGACCGCCCGCGTTTCCCCCACCGGCGATGCCATGCAAGGCAGCCATCAGGAAGTGATCGACGACGTGGAAGTCGGAGCTGAAGAGCCGGTATTACTGAGAGTAGAGAGCAGGATTAACTGATCTGGCGAGGTTTGGTGGGCTGGGCATGCCGTTTGGCTGAGAACTTGCTCAGCTCATGACTCAGCCAAACGTCATCCCCGGAGGCGCTAGTGCCATCCTTGAAGGCGCTAAATGTCATCGTTGCGCAGGAGCTAAAACGTCATCCTTGCGCAGGAGCTAAACGTCATCCCCGCGAAGGCGGGGATCCAGCTTTTCCATGCCGCGCACACCCGCCAGACCCCATGGATTCCCGCCTTCGCGGGAATGACGGGGATTAACGTGGCGTAGCGTCATTCCACGCGTCATGCTCACCCCAGGCGTCAGGAATAATTTTACGCCCTCTTTAACATGTCATGCCTACCCCCAAGCGCTACGCCCTCTCCAACGCTACGCCCTCTTCAAACGTAACGCCCACTCCAACGCTACGCCCTCCTCAAACGTAGCGCCCACTCCAAAAGCTACGGCCATCCCAAACGCGATGTCGTTTTTTAACTAAACGTCCTCACTCTAACGTCATCCCCGCGAAGGCGGGGATCCAGCTTTTCCATGCAGTGCTCAGTCTTACACACCAGCCAGACGCGTGGATCCCGCCTTCGGGAAATGATAGTAACTAGCCCGGTGGGGCAGCGGGTCCGGTCATGGCTTTTTCCCCGGCGAAAAACCAAGCAGCTATGCAACCTCCACTACGCGCTTTTTGAGAAGTGTGTCGCCAAAAACACAGCTCTGTATTGAGGCTTATGGCGGGTGATATAGGCTGATGGTTTCAGGCAGACAAAGGATTGCGCATGAAGCAGCCGGCGGTTTATCTGCTGGCGTCGAAACGTAGCGGGACATTGTACGTTGGCGTCACCTCGAATCTTGTTCAACGTGTCTGGCAACACCGCGAGGGGGAGGTTGAAGGATTCACCTACCGCTATGGTGTCAAGACGTTGGTCTGGTATGAGCTTCACGACTCGATGGCAGGTGCTATTGCTCGGGAAAAGGCACTCAAGCGGTGGAACCGTGACTGGAAACTACGGATGATAGAGGAGGCCAATCCGCAGTGGCGCGACCTCTGGTTCGATATAGTCGGCCACGCTTGATTCTCTTTGAGTCAGCTCCTGATCAGGCAATCTGCTGGTAGCCGGCGCCTCGCCCAGAACCATCCCGGCAGCAGGAGAGTGGGACGTTCTGCTGGTCCTATCAATACTCGCGCCGCTAGATCAACTAGCAGTTCGCAGCCGTAATTATGCCAGAACGTCATCCCCGCGAAGGCGGGGATCCAGATTTTACGCCGTGCTCAGTTTTGCGCGCTCGGTTGAGTATTCGAGAAAGATGGATTCCCGCCTTCGCGGGAATGACGTTGGGGGTAGTCTGGCGAGATGCCGTTCCGTATGTCGCTCACCCTGCATCGC
>DRFO01000009.1 GCA_011050525.1 Halopseudomonas xinjiangensis | reverse complement strand
GGCGGCAATTGGCACCTGGCTGGCGAGATAGCGCGATGGCTTCGCGCTTGAATTCGGGGCTGTATCTTCTGCGTTTGGACATGAACACTCCTTTGGCACATTGTGCCTCTTTTCAAAAGTGTCCGCAGTAACGGGGTAGAACCCGGTATTCCAAACGAGCTTTTAGGAAACCCTTGTGCTCGCTAAGCATCCGACTTAACGACCGCCAGCTCAAAGGTGCCAACCCCGAAAAGAGGGTTATGTTCTTTTCATGGCGACGGCTGGCATCCCCCCCGTTGCCTGACCGATTTTACCCACCCATTTCTGATTCGGCGCATCAGCGTGGTAGTTCTGCTGCAAGCCTTATCCGGCCCGCACGAAACCATTCAAGTTTTGAACGCAGAAATCGAGGTCTGTAGTCCCCGTACCAGGCGTTGCATCTCGTTACTGGCTTGCTCTGCCTGGCTCGCGCCTCTAGCAGACTGCTCTCCTACATGACTGATCTCCAGCAGGTTGCTGTCGATATCAACTGCTACCGCGGTCTGCTGCTCGGCTGCCGCTGCAATCTGCTGACTCTGATCGTCGATAACCTTGACTGCATGCAAAATCGCGTCGAGTGCTTTCTGGACCTCGTCAGCCTGCTCTGCCGCGCCCTTGGCGATTCGATGGCTCTCACTCATGGCTTTGACGGCTGCTTCCACACCGGCCTGGAGCCGATGAATCATCTGTTCGATTTCCGTAGTGGACTGCTGGGTACGCCTGGCCAGCGTCCTTACTTCGTCCGCTACTACAGCAAATCCCCGACCCTGCTCCCCAGCTCGTGCGGCTTCTATGGCAGCGTTCAATGCCAGCAGATTAGTCTGCTCGGCAATGGTCATGATGACGTCGAGCACATAGCTGATCGCCTTGCTGTCGACAGACAACTGATGGACGACGAGCATCGAGTCATCGAGTTCACAGGCAAGTTTATCGATGCTCGCTACCTGATTCGCAACCAGCGCCCTTCCACGAGATGTCTCTGCGCTCGCATTGCTGGCACTATCCGCAGCGAAAGTGGCGCTGCGCGCAACTTCCTGAGCCGTAGCCGATAACTCGGTCATTGCCGTTGCGATCAGATCAAGCTTGTCGCGCTGAGTTGCTACCGAAGCAGAGCTTTCGCTCGATATCGTACGCACTCTAAGCGACTGCTCGTCAACCTCGGCGACAGACTGGCCGACCTGGCGAATAAGGCCGTGAATCTGTCGCATGGCGGTATTGAAGGTATGCCCCAACGTACCGAGCTCATCTTTACTAATGACGTTTACGCTGGCTGTCATGTCTCCTGCAGCCACACGGTCAAGCGAACCACCCAGATCAGCGATCCCGCTCCTCGTCGAAACGTAAAAGGCGCCGTAAAGGTAGAGGATCAGTGCCAGCACACAGAGCTGGACTACGATGAGGAGCAGCATGCGCTGTCGTGTTTCGGTCATTCGCTCGCTCAATTGCCGCTCTAGCAGCACAATTGACTGGTCATTCAACGCGTAGGTGTGATCTGCAAGCTGCGATATTTCATCGAAAAACTCCGTCCAGGAGGTTGTCAGTGATGAAACACTGAGAAGATGCCGGTCGGCAAGATCAACTGCCTGGCTGAGACTTTCCGTGCTGGTCTTCCCGACCAGCATGAACTCCTCATGGTTGCCTGTGCTTTCCAGCAAAGCCTGGAGCCTGACACCAAATTCCTCGGCATAGCGAGTCAGCTCGGTGATAAGCCCTTCCAGACGCACGTTGTCGCTGGCGTTGAGATACCCCTGGCCCAGTGCGGAAGCCGATATGGACCTGATACCCGTCATCATCGATAACACCTCGCTGGTAACGTTTTCGACCAGCTCTCCAACTTGCCTGACACCGATGCTGTCGTCGCGGGTCAAGCCAAGCATGGAAGATACAGAAACCAGCAGCATATCGCCCTGATCAGCTAGTTGCCGCGCCAGGCCGGCCTGTGGAGAAGCGCCGTCCAGATTACCTATACGGTCAAGTCCTTCCTGCAATTCACGGTGCGCAGCTTCGAATGCCGCACGCTGCTCCCGCGTATCCGGTGTCCAAGCCAATTCTGCCAACCGGTTCTGAGCTGATTGCCTGGCTGCCGCTATCCTCGATCTGATATCAGCCTGAGCTCCGGATTCGCTTATCTGCACACGTACGGCAGTCAGATCTCGAAGCAGATGCAGTTCGCGCTGCAACTTGAGTACAGCGCCGACGGCCTGGGTGCCCTGGTGCAAATGGCTGGCATCGCTCCATTCCCCATACGCCTCGCTAACCTGTCCATAGTTCATCCACAGCAGGGGCAGAAAGAACAACACGATGATCAATCCGAACTTCATACCAAAGCTCAACTGATCCATCAGGACAATTCCTGCCCGTAAAAAACGCTTCATTGCTAACCCTCTGGCGTTGTCCCGGCATGCTGGCAATCAGGCAGATGCAACAACACACCTTATATTTTTTGTATAAGTGACTATATATAATTTATTTATAACAAAGAAGATCCATCAAAGCGACAACTCGTCCCTGAGTCAGCAAAATAATTCCGGCGCCTGACTCATAACGTTTATCTATCGCAGCATGGGCAACCTTCCCGTAAGCCTCATAATTTGGGATGGAGACTCGGACACGCTTATCGACCGCTCAAGCCACCTCCCTACAGCGCTTCCGTTTTGGGATCGCTGCAGCGCAAGAACAGTATTTTTCGTTTGCAGCTGCGAAGAGGCAGATCTACAATAGAACTGATAAGACGTTATTTTTATACCGATACGTACAAAGTCTGAGGAAGTTATGAGCGGCGGATTCGGTGGCCAGGCAGCACTCGTAACGGGGGGCTGTGCGGGCAAGCGCCCAGACAGGCGCGTCCGGTTCCTCACTACCGGTTGATCGCAGAGCCCGCGTGGCTTTACTCGAAACACTTCGTCGACCTTGACCGCCAAGTAAGCGCTTACCGGTTAACTGAACCCATTTAGCCGATTACTGATTAGATGGTCACTCGGCCTGCCGCTTCCTAAATCCGTTTTTTGCCGGGCGTAGCAGATCCAGAACAACAAGGGGAAAGGCAATGTACGATGTCATGGCAGGAATTCGCGTCGTTGAGGTAGCAGAGCACACTTTCGTGCCGGCAGCGGGCATGGTGCTCGCCGATTGGGGCGCTGACGTGATCAAGGTCGAACGCATAGAGGGCGGTGATTCTTCTCGGCATATGCGCCTGCCGGGAGCCGATGGTCCCATCAACCCTTTTTTTGAGACAGGCAATCGTGGCAAACGCAGTGTTGCCATTGACCTTAACCAGCAATCTGGTCGCGAACAGCTTTACCGGCTGATTCAAGGCGCCGACGTGTTCCTTACCAGCCTTCGGGCCGACGCAAGAAAAAAACTTGGCATTGAACCCGCTGACTTGATGCAGCTTAACCCCAAACTGATATATGCACGGGGCACAGGCTATGGCCTTCGGGGAGCCATGGCTGATGATGGCGGCTTTGACTATCCGACCGCCTGGTGTCGTTCTGGCGCCGCTTACTTGCAAACATTGCCAGGTTCGATGCCGCCCAAGCAACCAGGATCTATTGGCGACCTGACCGGAGGTGTAACGCTGGCAGGCGCTATCGCAGCGGCGCTGTTCCGGCGCGAGCGAACCGGTAAAGGCGCCGTTGTCGACAACGCCCTGTATCTGGTGGGCACTTATCTGATGTCACAATCGCTGGTAGCTACCAGCGTAGGGGCGCCAACACTACCGACCCATCATCAAACCGATACTGATTTTGTACTTGCGAACAACTACCAAACCCGTGATGGCCGCTGGCTGGCCTTGGGCCTGCTTATGGAGAAATGGTGGCCGGACTTCATCAAACATATAGAACGACCAGATCTGCTTGAGGACCCACGGTTTATAGATGGCCGCGCCCGACACATGAATGCGCGCGAGCTAATCCTCATTCTCAACGACGTATTTGCTGCCAAGGACTATGCGTACTGGTGTAAGCACCTGTCGACTCTGGAAGGGGTTTGGGCTCCTATCCAGAGTCCGGAAGAAGTCTTGCGGGATCCTCAAGCGCTAGATAATGGATTCGTGACTCAGGTGAGCGCGGATGGCAGCAGCTACCAGGTGGGCCCCTCGCCTGCACAATTCGACGAGACGCCTATAGGCGAGCTGCGAAAAAGTCCCCGCTTTGCGCAGCATACTGAAGAAGTATTAAAGGAACTTGGCTTGAGCACCGCTGAACTCGAAAGGTTACGCAACGAAAAAGCCATTCGCTAGGGTCGGGGCTGCAAGCGAATGTCAGCTTCGCAGAAGTATCTCGTAAATCGCCCCGGGTATCTCAGCGGATGGTTTTCTCACCAATGAAATACGCAATCCTGGGCGGCTTCTCCCCCCTATGCAGGGCGTGCACCCGCTTCTCCAGATTGAGGTCCGCCACCGTCAGGCGCGATTGCTGGCGGACATAATCAGACCAAGAGTCGACCATGAAACGTTCCTGGTAATGCAACGGCTGCTCCATCTCCCGATAGAGGCGCCAGAAACTTGCTCCGTTGCGCCGGCGTTTGATACCCAGCTCACCCACCATGACAACAAACTCTTCCCTATCAACTGGATTCACTTGATAACTGACCTGCACAGCCATCGGGCCATCCTGCTGAGCATCCGAATCCGCCATATAACCAGGCAACTCCACATCCGACGGCATGACATCCGCTTCTTCGCCCAGACGGATCGGGTAGCACCGCATCACCAGAACCGACGCCAGTACCACCAGTGAGGCCAGCGCCAGGGTCTGGGACAGACTGATGTAACTGGCGAGTACACCCCAGGCAGCTCCACCGATCGCCAGCGCCCCCTGAAATACCAACATGTAAATGGCAACGGCACGCGCCCTGATCCATGACGGGACTACCGTCTGTATGGCTACCAGGTTGGTGGTACTCACGCACATCCAGCCTATTCCCGCGAAGAACAGCGCGGCGCACAGCACAACGATATTATCGAACACCGCCACCACACCGCCTCCGGCAGCGAAAAGAGCGCACGCGAAAGTAACCAGCCGGTTGACCTCCAGCCTCGCCCGCATCGCTGGCAGCACCAGCGCGCCGAACATGGTGCCAGCGCCGATACTCCCCAGCAGCAGACCATAGCTGCCAGCATCACCCCCCGATTCGCTCGACACCAGCGGCAGCAAGGCCCACATGCCGCTGCCCGCGGCGACAAACATTGTCGTTCTGAGTATCTGCCAGCGCATGACCTGCGAATAGCGCGTAAAGCGAACCGCACCTCGGAGGCCGGCAAGAAGCGTTTCCGGTGGTAGGGAACTGTCCCTTACAGGCGAACGCATGAAACAGATCACCAGCAGCGACATGCACAGCAGCAACGCGCAGATGACGAACACACTGACGATTCCGGAAACGGCCATCACCCCGCCTGCCAGCGCCGGGCCAACTGCGCGGGCAGAACTATAGGAAACGGAAGATAACGCCAGCGCTGACGGCATCAGCAACCGCGGCACCGACTCCGCCTGAGCGGAGTACCAGGCCGGCCCCATTAGTGCGAATCCTATGCCAAAAGCGAAAGTCAGCGCCAACAACAAGACCGGCGTTATCAGACCAAACCAGGCACAGGCAACCAACACCAGCGCAGCGAGCAGCATCCCGGTCTGAGTGACTAGAAGATAGCTGCGACGATTGAAAATGTCGGCAAACACCCCCCCGGGCAGCCCGAAGAAAAAGGACGGTAGGCTGACCGCTGTCTGTACCAAGGCGACCATCAGCGGCGAGGTGGAGAGCGTCAGCATCATCCAGGCTGCGCCGACGTTCTGCATCCAGAGCGCCAGGTTGACCGCCAGCGCCCCTAACCAGAGCCAGCAGAAGGCTTTCACACGAAACGGCGCCCAAGGGCCATCCTTGATATTTTCGGCCATTCAGTCTCCAGACCTGTTAACTGATTCGCCAGATTTTTCCTGGCGGGTGCCACTATCCAGGTGCCCTGAGCTTGACTAAAGGGAGGAATAGCCGCATATTTAAAACTAACTATATGACAGTTTTTTACTTTACGCAGCTAATCAATTAACAAAGAATATTCATAACCATTTAAATAAAAATGGCTAATTCCTGACTTTACGCTGAAAGCGGAAAATGCGCGACGCCAATACCGATAGTCAGTCAGTTAACTACAGGACAAGACAGCATGCCGATACGCCCCGACGCCGAATATCAGGAACACTTGAAACAAGGCCAGTTCAAGCTGCAACGCAGCCGCGCCAGCGGAGGTTACCTGTTTTACCCGCGCGTGCTTGAGCCCGCCACCGGCAATACCGACCTCGAGTGGACCGATGCCAGCGGCCTTGGGACCATCTATTCCGTAACCATCATCCGCCCCAAACCTCCGGCCGAGCCTTACAACGTAGCCTTGGTGGAGCTTGACGAGGGCCCTCGCATGATGACCCGCATTGACGGCATACCGGTCGACCAGATCCGCATAGGCACGAGAGTCAAGGTCCTGATTACCAGCAACGAAGACCAGCACTTCGTTGTATTTGAACCCATCGACAACAAGGTCCAGAAAACTCCATGAATAACCCCATGACCCTTGAAGGACGCACCCTCATCGTCACTGGTGCAGGCCAGGGCATTGGCCTGGCTATCGCCCGTCTGGCCATAAGTCAGGGCGCGAATGTGGCTGCCGTCGACCTGAATGAACAAGCGCTCGCTTTAGCCGCCACAGAATTCGACGGCAAGTATCTGCCACTGGCAGGAAGCGTAGCCGACCCCGATTTCGCCCAGACCGCCGTCGACAAGACCGCCGCGCATTTTGGTGCCGTCCACGGGTTGGTCAACAATGCCGGCATCGGTCGTCCGGCCATGATCGAAAAAATGACCATGGAACAATGGCAGCAGGTTTTGGACATCCATCTGACGGGCTCCTTCTTCTTCACCCAGGCAGTTGGCAAACACATGCTGGCTCGTGCCAAGGCAGGCGAAACAACGCCCGGCTCGATCGTCTTCATCTCTTCCGACGCGGGCCGTCGCGGCAGCCTGGGGCAAATCAACTATTCAGCGGCCAAGTCCGGCATGTTCGGCATGGCCATGACCGCCGCTCGCGAATGGGCGAAATACAACATTCGTTCGAACGCCGTGTGCTTCGGGATGGTCGAAACCGCGATGACCGAGAAGGTCCGCAGCGACCAGAAATTCCTCGATACCTATATGGCGCAGATTCCTCTGGGCCGCTTTGCCTCGCCCGAAGAAGTAGCTGTGCCTATTTGCTTCCTGCTCTCAGAAGGCGCCTCCTACATGACCGGACAGGTCATTTCCGTCAACGGCGGCTACACCATAGCGGTATGACCATGAACGATATTCCGAAAGACGCACTTGCAGGTATCCGTGTCCTGGATATGACTCGCGTTATCGCTGGCCCCTACGCTGGACAGATCCTCGCTGACCTGGGCGCTGAAGTGATCAAGATAGAACGTCAGGGCGAAGGAGACGACATTCGCCGTATTGGTCCGCCCTGGCTGAAAGGCACGGAGGGAACCGATCATCAGGAGTCTACCTACAGTCAATCAGTCAACCGCAACAAGCGTTCGGTTACCATTGATTATGCTCAAGCCGAAGGTGCCGAATTGATTCGCCAGATGGCGGCAAAATCAGACGTTCTGTTGGAAAACTACCGCACCGGTACCCTGGCGAAATACGGGCTCGGTTATGAAGATCTGTGCAAGATTAACCCACGGCTGATTTACTGTTCCGTCACAGGGTTTGGCCAGACCGGCCCCTACGCCAACCGCTCCGGATATGACTACCTGATCCAGGCCATGGCTGGGGTTATGTCCGTCACCGGCCATCGCGACGGCGAGCAAGGTGCCGGGCCGATGAGAGTCGGCGTGCCAGTCGCCGATATTTGTGCCGGTCTCTACGCGGCAATCGGGGTGCTTGCTGCGCTGAACCACCGCAACACGAGCGGCGAAGGTCAGCATATCGATGTCTCCTTGTTCGACTCCCAGGTCGCCGCGCTGCTGAATACCTTCTCCTCCTGGTTCAACGGCGGCAAGGAATTGGGCCGTACCGGCAATGATCACCCCAGCGCCTCGCCCTATGGCGTCTATGCGGTGGATGACGGATTTATCCTTATAGCGACCTTCAACGACCGTGAGTTTTCCCGCCTGGCCGCAGCGGTGGGCCATCCGGAGTGGATAGAAGATCCGCGCTTCGCCAAGAACGGCGCCCGGGTGGCCAACCGTAAGACGCTTTCCGAAGCGCTGACTGCCGCACTTAAGGGCAGAACCAAAGCCCAGTGGATTGAGCATCTGAACGCCGCTACGGTCTCCTGTGGTCCGCTGAACGAGATGGCAGACCTGGAGAACGATCCCCACGTGATCGAGCGCGAAATGATCGTGCCCATGGAGCACAAGGTAAACGGCGTCGTACGAACAGCTGCCAGTCCGATGCGCTTTTCTGGAACGCCGGTTCGCTATCGCTCGGCTCCACCGATGGTTGGCGAACACACCAGCGACGTGCTCAGCGAATGGCTCGGGCTCACAGGCAACGACATAGACGCATTGAAAACCAGGCAGATCATCTGAGGGAGAAACCACTTGAACCCACCATTCAGCTTCAGTCCGCTGCAGTTGCCGGACGCGCTGGAACCGCTTCGCCAGGAAGTCAGGTCGTTTCTCGCGGACGCCTCCAGCCAGTGGTCCGGCTGGAAGATCGGCCACTCGTGGACCGGTTTTGACCGGGATTTCAGCCTGGAGGTGGGGCGCCGCGGCTGGATTGGCATGACCTGGCCGGCAGCCTTCGGCGGCCACGAACGAACCGGACTTGAACGTTATGTGATGGTCGAGGAAATGCTCGCCGCCGGAGCCCCTTTGGGCGCGCACTGGTTTGGTGACCGCCAGAGCGGTCCTCTGATTCTGCGTTTGGGCACAGAAAAACAGCGTCAGCATTTTCTGCCGCTGATCGCCAGGGGCGAGGCGTCGTTTTGCATAGGCCTGAGCGAACCGGATTCAGGTTCTGACCTCGCCTCGCTGAGGTCGCGCGCCACCCGGGTTGACGGTGGATGGAGGCTGAGCGGTCGCAAGGTGTGGACTACCAACGCTCACCTGTGTGACTTCATGATCGGCCTGTTCCGCACCGGCGGCCCTGCAGAAGCGGAGAAGCATAAGGGTCTTTCTCAATTTCTGATCGACATGCGTTCCTCAGGCCTGGAAGTGCGTCCGATTCTCGACCTGACCGGGGAAGGCCACTTCAATGAGGTGACCTTTGATGGCGTGTTCGTGCCCGACGACATGCTTGTTGGCACCGAAGGTGAAGGTTGGGCCCAAGCCAGCGCGGAGTTGGCTTTCGAGCGCAGCCAGCCAGACCGCTACATGAGCAGTTTCCCGTTGATCCCTCTGGCCATAGACGCGATCCGTGATAACGCCCAAGCCGACCGGCTTGCAGAGCGCTGCATCGGCGGCGCCCTTTCTGAACTGGTCATATTGCGAGAGATGTCCTTGTCCATTCTCGGCCAGCTCGAGGACGGTCACTCCCCAGCAAAGGAAGCTGCGCTGGTGAAGGACCTGGGCAATACCTATGAACAGAACATCCCGGAGCTGGTTCGCGAACTATTGGACAGTGCGCCGCGGATCGTCCCTGACAACAAGCTCAGCGAACTGGAAGGATTTCTGGTGCAGACCGTACCCACCTTCTCGTTGCGCGGGGGCACGCGGGAGATTCTCCGCGGAATTATCGCCAAAGGGCTTGGACTACGATGAGCAGTGAAATGAATATCAGTGAAATGCTGGCCGAACAGGTAAACCGTCTGCTCGGCGCCACAGTCAACCGTGACCTGCGGGTCAAGGCTGAAAACGGGATGCTCGACTCCTCTTTATGGGCAGAAATCGAAAATCTGGGCCTCACCAGAGCCATGTGCAGCGAAAGCGATGGCGGGGCAGACCTACGCTGGGCCGAGTGTGAACCGGTGATGCGCCTGAGCGGGGCTCACGCAGCGCCAGTGCCCATTGGTGAAACGCTGCTGGCCTCCTGGATCCTTTCCTCGGCAGGAATCAAGGTCCCGGCAGGTGTCATTGCGCTGGCAACGACACGGTTTGCCATGGATGGACAGGGGAAAATCAGTGGCAGGGACCCAGGGGTCAGTTGGCTGAACCAGTCTGGTCATGTGGTGCTGATAGCAACCGACTCTCAAGGGCATGATCATGTATGCCTACTGCAAACATCAAGTCTCCCTGCGCCCGCCGGCCTAGCCACAATTGATCGTCAACCGTGCGCAACCCTGGAGTGCGATGGCATCAGCACAGTCCAGAAAGCACCGGCTCCGGCCAGCACGGGTGAACTGGGTGTGCTGCCCTATGTAGCAACATTGCGCAGCATTCAGATGGCCGGCGCCCTTTCTCAAATACTAAGCCTGACTATCGAATATGCCAATACACGGGTCCAGTTCGGTCGTCCGATCGGCAAGTTCCAGGCGATCCAGCACCTGGTAGCCAGCTTGGCCGGCAAGGCCGCTGCTGCACAGGTAGCGGGGCTTTACGCTGCCCGCCAGATCGACGCGGGTAACGCTGAAGACGGCGCAGCTATTGCTAAGTCACTGGTGAGTCGCTATGCCACCGAAGCATGCGCTATAACCCACCAGGTGTTTGGCGCTATTGGCGTCACCGATGAACACAGCTTGCACTTTTACACGCGGAGACTATGGCAGTGGCGCGCCGAAGCCGGCAGTGATCATTGGTGGTCTGGGCGGCTGGGGAAGCAGGTTTTGAGTCAACCGGGCAGTCATTTGTGGGAATTTGTCACAAAAGCCCAACCAGCAACGACCCTGCATTAAAATGACGGGCCGGCGACAGCCAGCCCTTAATCCATCAGCCGGGACGACAGGGCAGAGACCCTGATTCCCGTGCAAGCTCCATTAGCGCCCGCGGGTAATCAGCTGCAAGAATTCCTGGCGGGTGCTAATCGACTCTCGAAATACACCCAGCATGACCGAGGTATTCATTACTGAGTTCTGCTTCTCCACTCCACGCATCATCATGCACATGTGCTGAGCTTCGATAACCACGGCGACACCATCGGCGCCGGTAACCTCCTGGATAGCCTCCGCAATCTGTCGCGTCAGATTTTCCTGAATCTGGAGCCTGCGAGCGAACATGTCGACTATACGAGCGATCTTGGACAGGCCCAGCACCTTCCCCTTTGGCAGGTAAGCCACATGGGCTTTGCCAATAAATGGCAGCAGATGATGCTCGCACAAGGAATAAAGTTCGATATCCTTGACGATGACCATCTCGTCACCGGCAGACGCAAAGAGCGCCCCGTTGACTATCTCATCCAGACTTTTTTCGTAGCCATTACACAGGTACTGCATTGCCTTTGCCGCCCGCTTGGGGGTCTCGGCCAGCCCTTCCCGGTCAGGATTCTCCCCGACCCGCCGAATGATTTCCCGATAAGAAGCTTGAAGTTCTTCGCTCACGGCTGTCAACTCTAAGCAATTTATTGTAAATGGCAAGACACAGACCACCCGCCCCTTTTTTCATTACAGGAGGCCTGCATCAGCCAACTCGTACCATCTCAAACGGTGTTTCAGATCCGTTTGAGTACAGTGACCACACTGGCCCCACCAAGGCCTACATTATGCTGGATACCGACCCGGGCATCCGGCACTTGGCGATCACCCGCCAGCCCTCGCAGATGCCAGGAAATTTCCGCTATCTGTGCCAACCCGGTGGCGCCCAATGGATGCCCCTTTGACAGCAGCCCGCCGGAAGGATTGGTGACTATCGATCCACCGTAAGTATTGCCACCTTCCAGAACGAACTTCTCGCTACCGCCTTCAGGGCAGAGTCCAAGTGCTTCGTAAGTGATTACCTCATTGGGCGAGAAGCAATCGTGAAGCTCGACCACATCCGCATCTTCCGGACCAATCCCTGCCTGCTCATACGCCTGGGCGGAAGCTCTTCGGGTCATGCCGGCACCCACGACGTCAAGCATGCTGCCACCCTTGAAGCTCGCCGGCGTATCTGTGGCCAGCCCCATACCGGCAATCTCGACGCCATTGCTCAAACCATGCTTGCGTGCATAATTTTCAGAGACGACGATAGCCGCCGCAGCGCCACAGGTCGGAGGGCAGCACATCAGCTTGGTCAACGGTCCGAAAATCGGAGTGGACGACATGACCTGCTCAAGGCTCAACGGATCCCTGAAGATGGCGTAAGGGTTGCGTCCAGCATGGCTGCGCGCCTTGACCGAGACCCGGCCAAACAGCTCGGCGGTGACGTTATACTTTTCCAGATATTCCGCCCCTGCGCCGCCAAAATACTGCGGTCCGGTGGGTGCGAGGTCGTCCCAGCCGCGAATAGCCCGGGTGGCCTCATCAATACGGACCGTGATCGGCGTTCTCAATGCCGCGTCACTGCCGGCCAGAGCACCTGGGTTCATCTGCTCGAATCCAACCGCTAGCGCAACATCGACGACACCACTCAATACTGCCTGGCGGGCGAGAAATAACGCTGTGGAACCGCTGGCGCAGGCATTGTTGACGTTGATAACCGGAATGCCACTCAACCCGACATGGTACAACGCCGTCTGCCCGGAACAGGTATCGCCTGATACGAAACCGGCATAAGCCTGCTGAACTTCCGTATAGTCGATACCGGCATCGTCCAGAGCGCTGCGGGCGGCCTGGGCACCCATGACGTCGTACATGTCGCTTTTGCCGGGCTTGGTGAACTTGACCATGCCGACACCGGCCACAATTACCTTGTTGCTCATGTTTAATCTCCCCGGGGGACCATAAAAGCGGTCCCTGACAATTCGCCTGAAACCTATTTGGCAAAATCCATAATGGTCAGCGCCGCTTCCGGGCGATAGACGTTCGACTCTTCGGCGGTAATGCGCCGGGCACTGAACTGGCTATCGTACCCGCCGCCCTGAATGCCTTCGGCACTCACCAGCTTGAGCTCGCGCACACTGTGCCCGGATGCGAACAGACAATGCCCAGTGCGGCTGCCAGACAGCTCGCTGACCATATAAAGCACTACCTCGGCCACGTGCTCGGGGGCCATCTGAAGCTTGGTTTCCTCATCCATCAGCGGCGCGGTCAAAGCAGAGACGGCGGCAGGCGCCAACGTCCATACGCGGATACCGCTCTTCAGACCTTCAATCGCCAGAACATTGCTGAAACCCCAAGCGCCACACTTGGCAGCGGCATAATTGGCCTGGCCAAAATTGCCTACCAGCCCTGATGTGGAGGCAGTATTGACGATTACACCGCCGCCATTCTCCTTCATCCAGGCGAACACTGGCTGGGTCACTGCATACATGCTCTTGAGGTTGACCTGAAGCACCGCATCCCAGTCTGACTCGCTCAGTTTGACGAATGACTTGTCCCGGAGGATGCCGGCATTGTTGATCAGAATATCCGCGCGCCCGAAGGCTTCCAACGCTGTGGCGAGTAGCGACTGGCCGCCCGCCACGGTCGAAATGTCTTCACCGTGCGCAGCCGCCTGGCCGCCGGCTGCGACAATTTCCGCCACCACCGAGTCAGCAGTGAGGGCACCTTTCTCATCACGTCCAAGGTCGTTGACAACCACGGCGGCGCCTTCGGCAGACAGCAAGCGCGCATAGGCAGCACCCAGACCCCGGCCAGCGCCAGTGATAATCGCAACCTTCCCTTCCAGTAGAGCCATAGTCAGCCTCCGAGAGCACATTGATCAGACAAAAGCGGCCGACCGACGCAGGCGCTGAATTCACCCGGCAGCCTGACCGCGCTGTTCCTCGATATTACACAATAACTGACCATTTGACAGTTATTAATTCAAGGGTGATGCTATGGGCTACAGAACAACAAGGTTGGGAGACCACCGTGGCCCTTGATTATGAACTGATAAAAAACTGGCCGCTGCCAGAAGCAAGGCAGCAATATACCGAGCGCGATACCATCCTCTACGCCTTGGGGGTAGGCGCTGCAACCACTAATCTTCTGGCTCCAGAGGATTTACAACTGGTGTACGAGAAAGGTCTCAAAGCGCTGCCGACCTTCGCTACCATCCTTGCCAGTGGCGAGTTCTGGATGAGCCGACCGGAAACCGGAATCGATCTGCGCAAGGTGCTGCATGGCGAACAATTTCTGAGAATCCATCAGCCCTTGCCTGTCAGCGGCACGGTGATAGGTCGCGATACCATCGACGAGATATACGACAAAGGTGAGGCCAAAGGCGCCGTACTCTATATGTCCAGGCGGCTTTACGATGCAGATAGCGGAGCGCACCTGGCCACCTCTTCCTGGTCTACGTTCATGCGTGGAAATGGGGGATTTGGCGGTACCGCAGAGGGGCAGCCCAAACCTCACCCGGTACCGGATGACCGCCCATGCGACTTTGAGACGGACCTGATCAGCCGGCCTGAACAAGCCGTCATCTATCGGCTTTCGGGCGATCTGAACCCGCTGCACATTGATCCGCAATTCGCCGGTAAAGCTGGCTTCGATAAACCAATCCTGCATGGTATGAGCAGCTACGGCATGGCGGGAAGAGCATTGATCAAACTGCTGTGCAACAACGATCCGCATCGCCTGCGCGCGCTCAATCTCAGATTTGCTGCACCCATGTATCCCGGCGAAACGCTGCGGACCGAAGTATGGCTCGAAGCCGAAGGACAGGCAGCCTTCCGGGTGCGTGCGATGGAACGCGACATCGTCATTCTCAACAACGGCTACGTCGAATTCGACAGCTGATAACCGCTACCCTGGAGTAAACACAGATGTCCTACACAGAAATCACCTACGAAGTTATCGGTCCGGTCGCCCGGATTTGCCACAACCGTCCACAGAACGCCAATGCAGAAACCGAGAACCTGCTTGCGGAGCTGGATCACGCCCTGGAACAGGCGCGCAAGGATGATGACGTCCGCGTGTTGATTATCGGCGGCAAAGGCAAGCATTTTTCTGCTGGCCATGACTTGATGGACGGCATGGAAAAAAGGGGCGATTACTCCCCGGAGCAACACTGGCTGTGGGAAACCGAGCATTACCTGGGTAATGCCTTGCGCATTTGGGACTTTCCCAAGCCAACCATCGCCCAGGTCCAGGGCGCCTGTATCGCCGGCGGATTCATGGTCGCCAACATGTGCGACATGGTCGTGGCCTCCGATGACGCCTTTTTCAGCGACCCGGTATGCCACAGTCTGGCCGCTGCCTCAGTTGAGGCCCTGATGCATCCTTGGGTAATGGGTATCCGCAAAGCCAAAGAATTCCTGTTTACTGGTCAGAAGCTCAGCGCCCAGGATGCCAAGGAATGGGGTATGGTCAATCATGTGGTGCCCCGTGATGAACTGGAGCAGTTCACCCTGAATATGGCAAACCACATCGCCAAGGCTCCGCCCATCGGCATACGTATGCTTAAACGCTCGATCAACCGTTCAGCGGACATCATGGGCTTCCGCAATTCACTGATGGCCCATTTCGACACCCATATTCTCAGCACTTCCACCAAAGAACACTATGCTCTGGCCGCCTCAGGTATGCAGGCCTCGCTTGAAACAGCAAAGAAAACCCAATCCTGACCCAAAGCACGAGGCAGCGCTGGCTGCCTCGTTTGCCAGCACGGAGCTAACATGACGATCAACTACCAGGCCCTAATGGCTCGCCAGTTCGCGCCATCCACCCGCCATTATTCCCGCGCAGAAAGTGCCCACTTCGCCAGGGGCTTTGGGGCGGGCATGGATGCAGCGCAGGCCGACTACGACGAGCCATGGCTAAACCCGGACGCTCCCAAGGCGCTACCCATGGCGGCCGTAGCCCTTGCCGATGGCGAATTCTGGCAGCAGGACCCCGCCACCGGCATCGTCTGGCAGAAGATAGTGCATTCCGCGGAAAGCATCCGGATGCATGGCCCTCTTCCGCCGGAGGGAAGCGTCGTCGCTACCCAGCGAATCAAGGATATTTTTGACCGCGGCGCAGACAGAGGCGCGGTAATGGTCCAGGAACAGAATCTGAGCGACGCGCAGGGCAACTTGCTGGTGAGTATCGAGGTTACTACTGTGCTCAAGGGCAACGGCGGATTCGGCGGTCAACCACCCACTAGCCCGCGCCCCGAACCATTGCCGAACCGCCCGCCTGACGGCGTCCTCGACCTCTGCACACCGACCGCCGAAGACACTGCATTCAAGCTGACAGTCGACCTGGACGTGGCAGGCGCCGACACAGAGGGCGTTAAAAGGAGCATGATCAGGGGAGTGGGCTGTTTCGGCCTGGCGGGACGCGCAGCGCTTAAATTGGCTTGTGCAAACCAGCCAGACCGTTTGCAGGCGTTCGGCGTACGTTACGCAGGCCCCATGTTCACTGGCGAGACCATGCGCATAGCATTATGGGAGGTGGGATCTGGACTGGCGGTCTTCAGAATGGATGCGGTCGAGCGCAACCAGCCGGTTTTGAGCCATGGGTTCATCGAGTACTCGTATCCTACTTGAGCGCTCGGGAGCCGGAGGCACTCCGGCTTGCCGCTGATCTACATGAAAGTTTCAGGGACACAGCTTAGCTCGACTCAGAGTCGGCCACCTTCTGGCTAGGCTTGGACTTAGCCGTAGCCGACTTCTTCACCGTCGTCTGAGTAACAGCCTCACCTTGCAGGGCCTTGAAAATGACCCTGGCCGTAGCAGCGTTCATTCGCTTGGAACCCAGACCTCTTTCCATGACCACCGGGTCGGTCGCCGCGAGACGTTCCATAGCGGCATGCAGGACAGTCGCTTCGGCATACGCATCACCCTTGCGCCGGCCGCCGCCTACCGGATTGATCGACATGATGCGCTGGGCAAACTTCTCGATGAAGGGTACATAAGTGTTCATTCTCAGCTCTTCAAAGCGTGAATCGCCACGGTCCGCTTCCAGGTTCCGATACCGGAGCACCTCGCGGTGCTTACTCCAGACGCTGTTGAAAGCTTCAACCAGGCGCAAGGCCTCCACTTCGATTGCGCCATGATCCCAAGCTCGATCAAAGAAACTGACGACCTCGGACATGTCTTCTGCTGCCAACAGGCTAAGGGCGTAAAGCACATCCTGGACGTCATCAAAATACATATAGAAACTTGCCGACGAAGTGCCCGCTGCCTTGGCTATTGCCACGGCGGTGAGGTCGACCGGTGAGCTGGTGCAGAGCAACCGGCGCGTCGCGGTCATCAGCCGGTGCCGCGTTTCCTGCCCCTTGCGCCCTAGCACCTGCCCTTGTTTGTTCATACTTACTTCATAAGCCATGCCCAACCCCTCGCTCAATATTCAGTCGCTGATGCGGCAAAAAATTCACCAGCGCGCAAACATTTTACATTAACTGACTCAATAATAGTTATTTCTTGAGACAGGGTCTGTCGATACATTCCTGCCTGCCAGGCCTTTCTGCGGAATCCGACATCCTTCGTATCTCCAACAAGATACTGCATATTAGTCATTTTTTTAGCAATGATTGTTGCCTGATTCGCTACAGTTACGCGATTCAAGTCACGTTTCCAAGGGTATCAGCGTATGCCATGGCGCAAATGCTTGCTAAATATGCACCAATAACTGACACTATAACAGTTATATTGATAACGCCTTGGTAACCAGATACACCCGAGAATATAGGAGCCTCACCATGTCCATGGTTGAAGACAAAGTGGTCGTCATAACAGGAGCTGGCAGCGGTATCGGGCGCGAGTTCGCCCTGGCATTCGCCGCAGAAGGAGCTCGGGTTGTGATCAACGACCTGGCCAAACGCGATGATGGATCCAGCAGCGCAGAACACGTGGCCGAGGAAATTCGCCGCGCAGGCGGCCAGGCCGCAGCCAATACTGATAGCGTGGCGCAATGGGCTTCGGCCGGACGAATCATTCAAACGGCCATGGACCATTTCGGGCGGGTTGACTGCGTGATCAACAACGCCGGCATCGTACGCGACCGTTTCTTCTTCAAGATGAGCTTGGAAGAATGGCAGCAGGTGGTCGATGTACACCTGAACGGCTCGTTCTACATTTCAAGAGCTGCAGCGCCCTATTTCAAGGAGCAGCAAAGCGGCTCCTACGTCCATATGACCTCAACCAGTGGCCTGATCGGCAACCCTGGCCAGTCCAATTACGCCGCCGCCAAACTGGGGCTAGTAGCACTGTCCAAAAGCATCGCCCTGGACATGGCTCGCTACAACGTACGGTCAAACTGTATCGCCCCCTGGGCATGGACCGCGATGACCGCGTCAGTACCCACGGATACCGCCGATGATGTCGCGCGCATGGAAAAACTGAAAACCATGGAACCTGGCAAAATTGCTCCTTTGGCGGTCTATCTTGCCAGCGATGCGGGCGCCGACGTCTCCGGCCAGATTTTTGGTGTACGCGCTAATGAGATCTATCTCTTTTCCCAGCCTCGAGTGATCCGTTCCGTGCACCGCAGCGAGGGCTGGACGGCTGAAAGTATCGCCGAACATGCGGTACCAGCGATGAAAAATTCCTTCTATGAGAATGTGCCCTCCCCCTCACTGACAACCTGGGACCCCATCTGAGCCTGGCCGGCTGGCAGCATTTCCAATAAGAATATGGAGAAAGGATGATGAGCACACTCGAAACTATCGGCATCGGCTTTCCGTGGGAAGAACTTCCTGTCGGCAGGGCCTTCAAGACCCAGGGCAGAACCATCACTGAAGCCGATATAGTCAACTTCATCTCAAGCACCGGCATGCTTGAGGTCCTTTTTACCAACGTCGAGTTTCTGAAGGACGCGGGCTTTACCGGTCGGCTGGTGCCTGGTGGCCAGGTCTTCTGTTTTGCTGAAGGACTGCTGTTCCAGACCGCACTGCAGGGAGTGGGCGTAGCCTTTCTGAGCATGGACCTGGACATCAAGGGCCCAACCTTTGCCGGTGATACCATCCATGTCGAGGTCGAGGTGATCGAGTCCCGCGCCAGCAAGGGTAAGCCGGGCATGGGGCTGGTTCGTACCCGCAACCGAGTAGTCAAGCAGGACGGCTCCCTCGTCATGGAATACACTCCCTTGCGACTGGTAAAAGGCAGGGAAAACCTCGCAGGCAGTATCCAATACTCAGACTGACGCAGGGCTACCGGTCAGTCTCAAAGGAGCTCTATCGTGAAGCAGCTACGCATGTACGGTGTTAACGAGCTTCGTCTTGACGAGGTTCCAGTGCCAGCCCCCGGCCCGGACGACATCGTTGTAAAAATCATCGCTGCAGGCATCTGCGGAAGCGACCTTGGGTTCCTGCGTGATGGTTACATCGGACGGCCCAGCGGCGAGCCCGTTCCGTTGGGACACGAACTGGTAGGCGTCATCCACGCTCTGGGGGAAAACGTCGCCAGCCTTGAAGTCGGCCAGCGGGTGGTCATCCATCCCATGAAAGGCCGCAACCGTATTGGCACCGGCGATCCCGCCCATGGCGGGTTCGCCGAGTATCTGCTGGTACGTGACGCCCGCTCAGGCGAGTCGGTCTTTCCAATTCAAGACAACCTTAGCCTGGAGCGTGCGGTACTTACCGAGCCGATTGCGGTCAGCATGCATGGGCTGAACAAGGCTGACGTTCAGGCCAGTGACCGTGTCGTGATCCTCGGCGCAGGCCCCATTGGGCTGGGTGCCATTGCGGCGCTGAAACACCGTGGGGTGAAAGAAATCGTCGTGGTGGACGTGATCGAAGAAAGACTGGAACGGGCTCTCCAGCTAGGTGCCTCAGCCACAGTGAACACCGGCCGGCAAGCATTGCGTGATGGCCTGGAAGCATCCTTTGGCACGGTCAAGTCGAAGGTCATGCGCCAGCCAAGTGTCAACGCCAGCCTTTATATAGATTGCGCCGGCCACGCCCCACTGCTTGATGAGATTTTCTCGATGGCCTGCGATGGCGCGCGCTTGCTGATTCTTGCCACACACAAGAAACCCATGTCCATAGACCTTGCACAACTGATTATCAAGGAAATCTCAGTTATCGGCTCGCTTTCATACCCCACCGAGTTCGCTGAAGTGCTGGATATGCTCGGCAACCAAAACCTGGTCATCGAGCCAATGATCAGCCACAGCTATCCGCTGGACGACTATGAGGCGGCCTTTCAGACTGCACAAGCTCCCCATCTTTCCGCGAAGGTGATCCTTCGTCTTGACTAGTTTCTAGAAGGACAATAACAACATGAAAAAATGGCAATGTTTTTTTTGTGCTTTCATCTATGACGAAAGCCTCGGTCTTCCTGATGAAGGCATAGCGCCCGGCACCCCTTGGGAAGAAGTCCCCGAAGACTGGAGTTGCCCGGAGTGTGGTGCCGCCAAGGAAGATTTCGCCATGGTTGAGATGGACTGAGCGCATGAATATGGAAACAACGATCATCATCGGTGGCGGTCATGCCGGCGGCGAGGCGGCCCTGTCCCTGAGACAGGGTGGTTATGCCGGCCGGATAGTGCTGATATGTGAGGAGCACGGCCTGCCTTATCAGCGCCCACCGCTGTCAAAGGCCTTTCTTCTGGCCCCAGAACCGGAAGCCTCACTGATTCGACCTGCGGCCAACTTCAGCAAAGCGGACATTGAAATCGCTTCCGGCATCGGCGTCCAGACCATTGACCGGCAGGCTCGCAGCGTGACCCTGAGTGACGGCAGTAGACTCAGCTGGGATCATCTGATCATCGCAACCGGAAGTCGCCCGCGGCAGCTTGCGCTGCCAGACCCCATTACCGCCCAGCCAACCAACTTGCACTACTTGCGCAACCTCACCGACGCCCAGCGCCTTAAAGGCGCTCTTCAGCCAGACAAGAAACTACTGATAATTGGCGGTGGCTATATTGGCCTGGAAGTCGCATCGGCGGCACAATCCCTGGGCTTGCAGGTAACAATTATCGAAGCTCAAGAAAGAATTCTGTCGCGAGTTACCGCGCCCGAGGTGTCGGCTTTCTATCAGCAGGTCCACCAGGCCGCCGGCATACAAATGCTGACCGGCGTGCAGATTACTACCGTCAACTTTTCCTCAGATGGCACCGCGATACGTAGTGTCACGCTGCAGAATGGGGATGAACTTCCCACGGACGTGGTTCTGGCAGGTATAGGTGCCATTCCCGAGACCGGCCTTGCCGAATCTGCGGGCCTGGAGGTTGATAATGGCATCCTGGTTAATGAATTTTGCCAGACATCCGATCCCGCCATTTATGCCATTGGCGACTGTAGCAACCATCCCAGCAAGGCGTATCAGCGTCGCATCCGTCTTGAGTCGGTGCCCAACGCCGTTGAGCAGGCAAGAGTCGCAGCACAGAGCATCAATGGCAGCCCTAAACCCTACGAGTCAATTCCATGGTTCTGGTCTGACCAGTATGACCTCAAGCTGCAAATGGTTGGTTTGTCGCAAGGTTACGACCAGGTCGTTATCAGGGGTAATCCCGAAGAACGCAGCTTCGCAGCCTTTTACTTTGCCAACGACAAACTGATCGCAGCGGATTGCGTCAGTCGTCCAAGCGAGTTTGGCATGATTCGCAAACTGGTTCAGGCTGGGACCACTGCTTCCAGCGCCGCTGCCCTTGCCAATATAGACGTAGCCCTCAAAGATCTCCTTTAATCTACTGCCTGCCGGATATCCGTTGCGAATATCCGGCCTGGACGGCCCTTACGCTCCTGACTGGGATAATATCGACAGATAGCCCCGTAATTTTCACCCCGGCAACGCTAATAACATTCCATTCAATAGTGTGCTCCGTTGAAAACTCTTCTTCGCGCTTTACCAACCGACCAAACCTCATATCAACCCAGTAATTGACATTGCATCAGAAATATAATTATCCGAAATTCACCTTCCAGGCTCCAGCCCCTGATCAGATGCTTTTACCACCACCTAACAGGCCTATTCGACGCATCCTTTTGTAGTAAACCATACCTTATTCAGCGCATATAACTGACGCATAGTCTGTTTTATGCTTGCCGGACTCGGTGCTCAGGCGTAATGTAGGAGGGGTAATTTAACAACAAGCGGTTACCGCAGTGCGGTACATTCACACGATGGCCGCCAGCCATCAGAGACTGACGGAGATTTCCCCATGAAAGTCGATGACCTGATTCTTGTTAGCGTTGATGACCATATCGTCGAACCACCCACGATGTTCGATCAGCATCTAACAACAGCCCAGAAAGCCTTTGCTCCCAGGGTCCACAAAGACAAAAACGGTGCTGATTACTGGCTTTTCGAAGGTCGCCGGGCAGGCAACATCGGCTTGAATGCGGTAGTGGGCCGTATCAGGGAAGAGTACGGTTGTGAGCCGATTTCATTTGACCAGATGCGCAAAGGTTCCTGGGACATCCATGCCCGTATCGACGACATGAACGCTAACGGTCTGCTGGCCTCGCTCAACTTCCCAAGCGTGGTGACCTTTGACGGCAGCCTGTTCCACCAGTTCGAGAACAAGAAAAACGCCCTGACACTCCTCAAGGCCTACAATGATTGGCACATTGACGAGTGGTGCGGTAGCTACCCCGGCCGCAACATCCCCAACGCCATCGTTCCCTACTGGGACATCAATGCCACGGTCGAGGAAATCAAGCGTGTCGTCAAAAAAGGCTGCCACGCCATATCCTTCACCGATAACCCAGCACTGAAAGGCCAGCCCAGCCTGCATAGTGACCACTGGGAGCCGCTCTGGAAGGTTTGTGCTGAAAATAAAGTAATGATCAACATTCACATCGGCTCGGGCGCCCAGGCCCCCCATGCCTCAATGGATTCGCCGATCGACGCCTGGATCATCACCATGCCGATCTCGATTGTGAACTCGGCAGCTGACTGGCTGCATCTGAAAGCCCTGCAAAAATATCCAGATCTGAAAATCTCCCTATCCGAAGGAGGGATCGGCTGGATCCCCTACTTCCTCGAGCGCGCCGACTTTGTCCATGAGCATCACAAGGCCTGGACATTCGCTAATTTTGGCGACAAAAAACCCAGTGACGTTTTCCGAGAACACTTCCTGACCTGCTTCATCGACGACAAGTTCGGGCTCGACAACCTGTCAGCCATTGGAGAAGACAACGTCGCCTATGAGTGCGACTACCCGCACTCCGATACGGTCTGGCCAGAATCGGCTGATCGTCTGTTCGCAACGCTGAATAACCTGCCTGAACGGACGATCAACAAGATCAGCCATGAAAATGCGCTGCGTCTATTCAATTTCGACGCATTCGGCATGATGGGTGGCCGCGACAAGTGCACCGTGCGCGCCCTGCGCGCCCTGGCCGCCGATGTGGATACCGAGCCAAAATCCTATGGAGCCGGTACGCAGCAAATTGGTAACCAACAGGATCGCGTGACATCGGGCGACATCATTCGCATGTTCACTGCGGTCGGCAAGGAAGACGGCAAGATCACCGCTGACGCCTGAGCCGCAACCTTATTGGTCAAAGCCCTCTCCATAAGCTGGCGAGGGCTTTTTTGGTTAATACAAACCAACAAAAAAGGACGCCCGGAGGCGCCCAAAGGAGAATACCGAAAAACCGCTCAGGACCGCCCTACCACCGGTATCACCGCCCCGTGCACTGCGCTGGCCTGCTCGGATGCAAGAAACAAAAGAACGTTCGCCAGTTGCTCTGGGCTTACCCAAAGAGCAGGATCCGCGTCAGGCATTCCGGCACGATTGGAAGGCGTATCGATAACGCTTGGCGCGACCGCGTTAACGTTGATGCCTTTATCACGCAACTCCAGCGCCATGGACTCGGTAATGCGCGCTACCGCATTTTTCGATACACAATAGGGACCCAAGGCTGCCTTACCGCTGGCAGCTCCGGCTGCGGCTACGTTGATGACCTTGCCCCTGCCGGCCGTAATCATCCTGGGTACCACTGCGCAGCAGGCATTCAGAAGGGTGTTCACGTTCATGTCCAGCATTTGCTGCCAGACTTCCTCGCCCGCTTCATGAACAGCGTCTCCCATGGCGAAACCGCCAGCGATATTGCACAACACGGCAGGCGACCCGTGCCGGGCCAAACAGTCATTCAAAGTCCTCTGGGTGGCCTCTCTGCTGGTGAGATCCACCGTAACCAGATACTGGCCCGCCTTGTCGCCTGGGTAGACTGCACGCAGGGCCGCCGCATCACGATCCACCAGCACTACCTGATGCCCTGCCTCAATGAACGCTTGCGCCACACCCCTGCCCAAGGCACCTGCTGCTCCCGTGATAACCACCAGAGAGTCCGTCATACGCTATCCTCCACCTGTGAGTAGATGCTGCCTGCATCTATAACTAACCCTTGGTCAGCTTATTGAAAAATATTAAACCTCGCAAGCATGATAAGGCCGAGCCGAAACATCTAAAACGTGCTGTTAATCGAGGGCACTGCAGGAAAAGTTATTTTTGATCTGTACTTAAAAATTACATCATGTTAGTTTTATAGACAAATGAAGGCTCCCAGCGCTGCACCTTGCCAGGCGAAGATGCATCCCAAAGGAAGCCCGCGGAGAACAATAGCAATGACCGATCAAACATTCCGGGTGCTGCCCGAGCTGAACGACCTGAACAGGTTCTTCTGGACCAGTGGCGCAGACCAGACGCTGCGTATCCTGCGTTGCGCAGACTGTCGCCATTGGCTGCATCCTCCAGGAATCATCTGTCCCATATGCCTGAGCCGGAAGCTGTCAGCGGAACCGGTTTCCGGCTTCGGCCGTATAGAAGCCATTACGGTCAATCATCAACCCTGGAGCCCAGGCCAGCCTGTGCCCTATGCAATCGCCATTGTCAGTCTCGACGAGCAAGCCGGCTTGCAGCTGACAACCAACATCGTTGGCTGCGACCCTGAGGCGGCATTTATCGGCCAGCGGGTCCGCGTGATGTTCGAACAACAGGAAGATATTTTCCTGCCCCTTTTTACACCGGTATGAGACGTCTCCATGCTTGAGCAAAATGTTGAAGAACTCGCCGCTATCAGGGAACAGGCCAGACGTGTCCTGGAAGACTGCGCGAATCCCGAGCACCTCAAGCAGTTACTGGGGAAGCCAGGCAGCTTTGACCGCTCACTCTGGAACAAAGCAGCCGAGTTGGGCTGGCCCGCTCTGGCAGCTTCCGAAGAGGCTGGTGGTCTGGGTCTGGGCTGGCGCGGGCTGAGTGTCCTGAGCGAAGAAACAGGGCGCCTGACCGCCTCCATTCCCCTGACAGCGAATGCCTTGACCGTCCATGCGCTGGTAAGCACTGGCGACAACCAGCATCAAAACCTTGTTGAACAATTGATAGCTGGAGAGAAGATAGCCTGTCTCGCCCCCGCTGCTCAGGCTGATGGCAGCCTGTCAGCTACCACATCCTTCAGCGGCGGGCCTGTCCGGCTTACAGGTCATAAAGCCATGACTGCCTTTGCTGCGGTTGCAGATCTCGCATTGATCCCAACAGGCACAGGTTCAGAGGCCAGTCTGTATCTGGTCGACCTGACTGACCCGGGCGTTCACCGTGAAACCTTTGCCAGTATCGACAATGCTCGGGCCGCAGCAGAACTGCATCTGGACCAAGCCACGGCCATCGCCCTTGGCGGAGCAGCATTGGTCAGAGAAATCACCCGGTTGGCCGCGGTCGCGCATGCTTTCGAGCAAGTAGCTGGCGCTCAGGCATGTCTGGAAATGGCTTGCGCCTATGCACTTGAGCGCAAGGCTTTTGGCCAGCCGATTGGTCATTTCCAGGGCATCAAGCACAAGCTGGCAGAAAGCTACTGCCTGATCGAGATCGCCCGTGGCTGCGCATTCTCGGCCCTTTCTGCCGTCGAGTCCCAGGCAGCGGATCAAGACGCCCAGGCATGCGCTGCCCGCCTGGCGGCCATAAAGGCTTATGAATATGCCGCGCAGGAAAACCTGCATGTGCATGGCGGCATGGGTGTCACCTGGGAAGCTATGCCCCATCACCATTACCGCCGGTCGCGCTGTCTCGCTTTGGAGCTGGGTGCCAGCAACCACTGGAGTAACCGGCTGCTGTCCGCCATTGCTGACCCGCCGGATCAGCCCCATGCGGAGCATTCAAAATGAACAAAGAACTGGAGCAGTACCGCCTGCAGGCAATCGACTGGCTGGCCACGCATGCGCCGGCCTACTCAGGCGAGGCGCGCAAAGGACTAAGTTTCGAACAGGACCTTGCGCTAGCCAAGACCTGGCAGGCGCTCAAGGCTGATCACGGCTACGCCTGTATTACCCTGCCAGGCGAATATGGCGGCGGAGGCGGCAGTGAACTGCAGAAAGTCATATTCTGCGAAGAGGAAATGCGTTACGACCTGCCGCTGGTTTACTTCAGCATCAGTGTCAACAACCCTTTACCCATCTTTCTGCGTTATGCCCCTGAAGAGTGGCGCAAGCGCCTTGGGCCGCCCACTGTTCGTGGCGACCTGATCTGGTGCCAGCTGTTTTCCGAGCCCTCCGCAGGCTCCGATCTGGCCTCCCTGCGACTCAAGGCGGAGCGGACCGAAGGCGGCTGGAAGCTCAACGGCCAGAAGGTCTGGACCAGCTGGGCACAGATCTCCGACTGGGGCGTGGTGATTGCCCGTAGCGATCCTTCTCTGCCCAAACATGCCGGCCTGACCTATTTCTTCCTGGACATGAAAGCCCCGGGAGTCAGTGTGCGGCCGATCCACCGACTTGGCGAGGAATGCGATCTGAACGAGGTGTTCTTCGATGATGTTTTCATTCCTGACGAACAGCAGTTGGGTGAAGTCAACGGTGGGTTCCGGGTAGCCGTTGAAACACTGATGATCGAACGCTATGCGGTGACTGATGAATCAGGTTACGCGCCAGCGCTGGAGACCTTTATCGAGATGGCCCGCAATAGCTTGGTCGATGGGCAGCCAGCCCTGGATGACCCGCAGGTAAGAACCAAGATTGTCGATGTCTTCATCGAGCGCCAGGGTCTGCGAGCCATCCACCACCGTGCCCTCGAGGCATTTGCCAACGGCAAGGAACCCGGCCCAGAGGGCGCCATGCGAAAACTACTGCTCGGCCGCCTGCGCCAGTCCCTGGGGTCGGTGGCAATGAACCTCTTGGGAGCAAACGGTGTACGGCTGCTCCCGGACCGGCATCCGCTGAATGATTACACCCGCGCCTGGCTGGATCCTTCCCTGCGCATTGCCGGTGGTACCGACGAACTCCTGCTCAATACGCTGGCCGAGCGCGTTCTCGGGCTCCCCCAGGATCACCGACCGGACAAGGGGAAACCCTACAATGCCGGCAAGTAAGTAACCGCTGGCGGGAAATCAATCATTAGCAGTATGACGACCAGCGCCAGGGCGCTTCCACAGAACAGGGTACGCAGATGCAATTTGAAATCGACGGTGAAGATGAGCTGTTCCGCTCGGAAGTCCGCGCCTTTCTGCAAAAACATCTATCGCAGGAACTCGCCATACGCAACTCCCGCGGCTACCACTTTATACGGGACGACATGCGGTGCTGGACCAAGCTCCTCAATCAGCATGGTTATTCCGGGGCCAACTGGCCGGCAAGCTGGGGCGGCACGGGTTGGTCGCCCCTGCGTCAGTTCATATTTGATGAAGAGTGCTTTCTTGCCGGCGCACCACCAGTGGATACCGGCGGCTTCAAGATGATCGGCCCTGTCATAATGACCTTCGGCAGCGAAGCCATGAAAGCGAAATACGGACCACTGATACTCAACGGCGATATCTTTTGGGGCCAGGGGTTTTCTGAACCCAATGCAGGCTCTGACCTTGCTTCGCTGACCACCCGAGCGGTGCGTGACGGCGATGAGTACGTCATTAACGGTCAGAAGATATGGACATCCTTCGTCGAAAGCGCCGAGATGATCTTCCTGCTTGCCAAGACCGATCCGGAAGCCCGCCAGCGCGGAATCTCGATGATTCTGGTAGAGCGCGACACACCTGGCGTGACCATTCGCCCGATTCATGACATAGGCGAAAGCTACAGCCTCAACGAGGTGTTCTTCGACAATGTGCGCGTGCCTGTCGAAAACCTGGTAGGTGAAGAAGGAAAAGGCTGGAGCTATGCCAAGTTCCTGCTGGAAAACGAACGCGCCTTCAGTGCTGAATGGCCACGCAACAACGCCAACCTCATTCGCCTAAAGAGCATTCTCAACGCATCACAGCATGACGGCAGCCGGTTGATTGACCTGCCCGGTTTCGCCAGCCGCGTTGCCAGTCTCGAAACCGATCTCATAGCACTGCGCTGGCTAAGTTTGCGCGCTCTACACGAGAAAGCCGGTGGGCGATCCAACCTGCCCATCGGCTCCCTGCTGAAGATTCGCGGTTCCGAGTTGTTGCAGAAGATTGGCGACATGCAAGTCGAAGCCCTGGGCAGCTACGCCAACTATGTGTACCTGGACCCTCAGGGCAGCCCGGAAATAGAGAGCGCCTGGGTTTCGGGGCCGGACTATGCGCCCGGCATCATGGCTGATTACCTGTACCGTCGCGCCACTACCGTGTATGGCGGTGCCAATGAAGTGCAGCGCACCATCATTGCCCGTTCATTTCTGGAGATGTGAGCATGAACTTTCAATTAGATGAAGAACAGGGCATGTTCAAGGACACCGTCCGCCGGCTAATGGATGACAATTGCAGCTTCGACATGCGCTCGCCAGTCATTACCGCAGGATCCTTCAATGCTGCCCACTGGCAACTGTTCGCCGAACAGGGCCTGCTCGGCCTGGCCCTGCCCCAGAGCTGCGATGGGCTAGGCTACTCGGCCATCGAAACGGCACTGGTAATGGAAGAAATGGGCAGAGTCCTGTTTGTGGAGCCTTACTGGGCCATTGCAGTCCTCGCTGGCCAGACCTTGCTGGCCAGTAAGGACAAGCGTTACTTCACGCTACTGCGGGGCTTGAGCTCGGGCGAGATCAAGCCGGTGCTTGCGCATGAAGAGTTCTGCGCTCGAGGTCGCCTCAGCCACGTATCAACCCGCGCGAAAAGTGCCGGCCCGGGTGCATGGGTACTGAACGGTCAGAAAAACGCGGTGATTGCCGGCAATATCGCCGACAAGCTGATTATCTCAGCCCGCACTGCTGGCAACGATGAAGACACCCACGGAATCAGCCTGTTTCTGGTCGATCCGTCCAGTGTCGGCCTGACGATCAGGTCCCACCGCCTGGTAGACAACCGCTGGGCAACAGAGATCGACATCAGCGACCTGCGCGTTACCGAGGAAACTCTCGTTGGCGGCCTTAACCAGGGTTTCCCGGCACTTGAGCATGCCCACACTCACGCGCTTGTGGCCCTTTGCGCCGAAGCCGTCGGGGTCATGGAGCGAGCCATGTGGATCACCCGGGATTACCTGAAAATACGCAAACAGTTTGGCCAGCCGCTCAGTAACTTTCAGAGCCTGCAGCATCGGATGAGTGAGATGCTCATTGAAGTCGAGCTGTCGCGAGGCATGGTACACATGGGGCTCGCCAGCCTTGATCGGCCGGCAGCGGAGCGAAGCCGGGCCCTGTCTGCAATGAAGGCTCACATCGGTAAAAGCGGGCAGTTCGTCTGCGGGCAGGCCATTCAGCTGCACGGCGGCATTGGGGTGACCGAAGAGTACAGCATCGGTCATTACTTCAAGCGTATGACTTTGATCAACACCGCCCTGGGCAGCGCGCTGTTTCACCATGAGCAGCTGGCCGCGATGGCACAGCACAAACCCGCGAAAATGCTTGAAGCCATACCTGCATAACTGACACATAGTCACAAAAAAGCCGGCAAATATAGCCGGCTTTTTTGTGACGCGTGTCTCGTCCTGAATAAGGTTTACACCTTCTGACTTATTTTCAGGAGGCTCTATGAAATCAACGGACAAGCGTAGCCAGCGCGATTATTCGCTCGCTTTTAAATTAGCGGTGGTCGATCAGGTAGAAAAAGGCGAAATGAGCTATAAAGAAGCTCAAGAGCGCTACGGGATCCAGGGTAGGTCGACGGTTCTGGTGTGGTTACGTAAGCACGGCCGACAGGACTG
>DRFO01000008.1 GCA_011050525.1 Halopseudomonas xinjiangensis | reverse complement strand
TCCAGGACTTCGCGACACGTTGGTTATGGACATACAATAACGAACGGCCAAATATGGCCTTGGGTGGCATCACGCCGCGACAGAAGTTGGCCATGGTGGCCTGACTCTACTTCTGAACCCCGCTAAAAATGGGGGGATTACCATACGAACAGGACGACATTCGCGACATTCTTGGCCGCGTTTATTCACCTGCAATCGTCAGTCGATGGCAGATAAACGACCGCGTTGCAGAGACACTTCTCGAGATGACTATCCAGCTCAGTAACTGCTCAAAACTGATGGATCTCGTTCCTCGACCGTTATCACCCGGTGTGAAGCCGTTGAGGTACATTGCGAAGGAAGCGAGAAAGGCATTGATCCGTCAACTGAAGAATGACGAGACGTACATCGCCTGCATAACTGCCGGCTCAGCTGGTTACCGCTCAAAATTTGAAGCGGCGAGTTTGGGTTTATGATCGACCAGCCATCGCGCTTGCGCTGATGAAGCGGTTCGAAGACTGCTTCCTCAGAGGGCCTTGCGGAAAAATAAAATCTGGTCACTGTGCGGTGTTGATGTGTCTATAAGGAATCAGTCTATGCTAGATTTATCTCCCACTTTCCCCGAGTTTTTTAAGAAGAATCTCAAGCGCGCCTTGAATCACTGGACACCGGCTAGCGTCGTTCTTGGCTTGTTAGGTGCGGGCCTGGGAATTTTCAGCTTGTATGTCTATACCAGCGCCATTGGCCGCCGCGATCTGTTTATGCCAGCCATCGACGCCAAATCTGCTCTGGCTATCTGGGTCTTGATGGTGAGCCTGACAATGGCCGCTTATCTTTTTATCCTGACCGCAACGACCTGGCTTTACGGAATATCCGTATCGCTGTTCGAAAGGCCGCCGCGGAAACAAAATAGAGTTGCTCGCTGGCTGTTGTTGCCATTGATAATAGGCTTCGGCACATTCATTCTATTATTGTTCTTCCCCTCGGTTCGCCTAACGGCCACTACTGCCGTGGCTATTATCGCCGCAGCGACTCTCTTGGGTCTATTGGTACTATTTCGCTTCAAACGGTTTCGCTTGTTGATTGCATTGAATACATCTCGATCAGTAGACGAAAAACAGATTTTCTTTGTGGTTATGCTCGCTTTAACGCTTGTGTTTACCATCATTACGGCGGTCTTTGCCACGTCGCTTGTCTTAAGGACTTACGTGGGTGACGATACGCCGGAAGCGGCCAGGTTCATCGCTTTATTTTCTCTGGGCACCTTGGTGCTAAGCCTAGTCCCGACGTTCGTTTTTTATACAGCTAAAGGGCACGTATACAAAAGAGTTGTCTATGGCTGCGCGGCGGCCGCGCTGCTATTCCTGGTGTTCTTGTTACTTGCGCGCGGAGCGATGACCAGTATTACTTATGCGGTTGCGAATAATTTGGAAATCCGGCAATCCACATCCGCCCGGTTTATCTTAGATCACGTGACCGAACTGAATGATCTCGACAATCTTCAGTGGCGAACGCGCCTCCATCGGGCTAACAGGGTGGAAGTCGAAGCATTCCAGCTCTTCGCCTTCGGCAAAGTCTTGCTATTATGTCCCAGCGATTTGCTAGGTTTAAAACTACACCAACTGCCTCTCTATTCTCGCTACTGCATTTCTACAAGCGGTGAAAAAGTTAGTCGCAAGCCGCTTAAGCTGCGTTTTACCGAGCGGTCGGCTCCAAGTCATGCTTGGCGAAAGCATGCTGAAAGCTGGGTTGGCTGGGAAGAGCAACGCGTTCGCCTAAATCTAAGGCGAAATTAATTTGCTGGAACATCTTGGAGGGCGCGAACTTCAGAAGCAACGCATAGCGTTTTGGTGGTTTCGGTCAACGGAGAAACAATTTGGACTGACGCCTTTATCAAGGGTGTCAGAGTAGGGCCAAACTCAGCTAGGCTTGTGAGGACTTTCCCAACCATGGCGGTAACCATCATGCTCGACAGTCTGAACAACAAGTATGTTATGGCGGCAGGCCGAACCCTTCTGGTACTGATCTACTTTATCGGCGGGTTAAGCCTTCTCACCGGCGACGTTCCCACCGGCTATGCTGCCTCGAAAGGGGTGCCAGCCTTTGCTGTCTGGATTGGGTTTGCGATAAAGCTGTTTGGCGGCCTCGCGGTTATCATCGGCTTTCAAACCCGGATCGCTGCCGGTCTGCTGATCCTGTTCACGCTGGGCACGGCATTTATCTTTCATCCGTTCTGGGTCGAAGGTGAATGGAACACCTTCTGGAAGGAAATCTCGATGATCGGCGGCCTGCTGGTTCTGGTAGCGGTGGGGCCAGGCAGGTTGAGTGTCGACGAGCGCGACAAGGGATAACAGCTGGGGGCCTTCGAGGGCGTCGGGCCCAAGACGGTGGAGGCCTTTATGAGCGAAGTGGCGCCGGTATGGTACTGAAATCCAACCCGGCGCCGCTGATTCGGCCAGCTCGAACACTCCCATCGCAAAGCGATCCTCAAGCCGGTTCAAGGCGCGGGACGGTCTCGAACGTCGCCTTTAGCTCATCAACCAGTGCATCAATCTGTTGTAGCGCGTCTTTAACAGATGCGGCCAGCAACTCCCCACCCACTTCCTGACCTTCGATAGCGATGTAGTGAATACGGGTGATCCCGATAAACTCGAGCGCTGTGGCCAGATTTGGCTCCAGGTGGTTCATGTGAGCCATTTCGCCACCGGGATTAAAGCCCACGCCGCCCCTGGCGGTGAGAACGACTGCATGCCTTGGCCGGTCGGCGAGCTTGGGTATGTAGGGATCGATCGGGTTGCTTTCATCGATATCCACTGTTCGGCCAGGGCGCACGACTTGGTCGACCCAGGCCTTGAGGGCGGCGGGCATGCCGAAGTTGTAGAGCGGCGTGCCGATCACCAGAATATCAGCGGCAATCAGCTCATCGACCAGCTTGTCGCTTTCTGCCAGCGCCTTTTCCATCCAGGGTTCGCGCCGTTCTACGGGTGTAAAAGACGACGCGATCCAATCATGGCTGATAATCGAGGGTGGCGTCCGGCCTATGTCCCGATAGGTGAGGGTGTCCTCGGGGCGTATGGACTGCCAGCGACTGACAAATTGGTAAGTGAGTTTGCGGCTGTGCGATCCGTGTTCGTCAGTACCGGCGAAACCGGGACGAGCGCTGGCATCGATCTGCAGTACGTGAGTCATGAAAAGTCTCCTTGTGCTCTGAGTTGAATTCATCTGTAATTAACGACAGACTCAGGCTAGCGCTCGCCATATATGCCGACAAACGACCTTTTCTTTCACATATAGATGAGAGGAACTCACTCATGACGCGTCGCAGCCTACCCTCACTTTCAGCACTTCGGGCTTTTGAAGCGGCGGCCCGCCATGAAAGCGCCAAGCAAGCCGCGCAGGAGCTGTCTGTCACGGCCACCGCCATCAGTCATCAGATTAGGGGGTTGGAAGAAACTCTGGGTATTGCGCTTTTTGTGCGTAAACCTCGGCAGCTAGAACTGACGCCCCCGGGCCGCGAGCTACAACAGGTGCTGGAAACTGCGTTCGATAGCATCAGTAGTGTGGTCGGGCGCCTAAGCACTCTGCCTTCTCGTCAGGCGGTCACGCTTTCCACAACGCCGGCCGTCGCGGTGCGCTGGTTGCTGTCCTGGGTATGCATGCTGCGCGAGTCTCATCCGAACATCGATCTGCGCGTTCACGCCTCCCACGAACCGGTATCGCTGGACGGCGTGACTGCAGACCTTGCTATTCGCTATGGGGATGGCAACTGGCCGGGGCTGGTGGCGGAAAAGCTGTTTGATAACACTTTCATCCCGGCCTGTAGCCCACATCTTGGTCTGCACGACGTAGCGCATTTGCCATCACACCCACTGATTCACTTCCGTCCTCAGGGCGCGGTGGCTTCGCCACTGGACTGGGCCGTTTGGCAGAAGCGGGCGCAGGTCCCGGGCCTGGACGTGAATGCGGGGTTGGTGTTTTCCGACGAGACTCATGCCATCTCAGCTGCCGTTGGTGGTCAGGGCGTGGCGCTGATGGGTCGCGAGTTAATCGAAGACGAGCTGGCAGAGGGGCGCCTGGTGCAACCGTTCGGTCCGGTGCTGGAGGGCAAGCCTTTCTTTCTGGTGTATCCGGAAAGCCGTCGGAACGATCCGACGATTCTCGCCATCCGGGACTGGGTGATGGCGGTGCCGGGTGGGTTGTGTATGTTATCGCCCTGAACCCTTAGCTCAACTGCTGAGCTACCCAGATACGAGGATTATCCTAAAAAGGCTACTTTTCTAACAATAGCCTTTTTAGGCTAACCGTAGAGCAATTTGGATACGGTAATGCCCATCATCAGGCTGAAGGTGAAACTCAGCAGCGTGCCCAACAGTACATACTCGGACACCGGCCGCTGTGCCGTGCGAGTATCGTTGAAGCGCATGATGCTCTTGGCGGCTAAGAGAAAACCGATGGCTGACCACTGACCGAGCAGCACGAAGGTGAGAATCAAGAAGCGCTCTAGAAAGCCTATCAGCTTACCTGCGTTTTTCAGCGAAGCTTCGTCTCTCAGGTCGTTATTGTTGAGCCAGGGCCGTAGCAACTGGGCGATAAGTGCAGAGGTGGGGTGCGACATGAACATATAGGCGATCAACAGAATTAGCATTTCTGGCTCGAACAACGTTGAGAGCAGCTCGCCCAGTCCTTGCCAGTTGTGCGTGGAGCTGCACCAGATCGCCAACAGTAATGCCAGCGGCAGCAGATGGGTGAGCATCAGGTCGACCGCAAAATTCCGTGCTTTGGATTGCTTCAGCGTCTCCAGTGTAAGTTGGCTGGTAATGACCAGTATTGCCACGACCAGGCTCCAGCCTACCCCGGTCGCTGTCGCCAACATCACGCCGCCGACGGCCATGCCGTAGGGCAGGGCCTTGGCGGTCAGCCAGCTGTATCGCTGCCGCTGCGCCGCGTCGGCGGGAAAGGGGAACATGTAGATCAGCAGAGTCGCCAGGGTGTGGATCAACAGTAACAGCAGCAGGTTGGTGCTATCGGGCATCTTGCAGCTCCTGTATCCATGCGCGGGTGCGTTCAAGATAACGGTCGATCAGCTCAGCATTAGCGCGTTGCAGTGCTTTGTGCACGGTGACGCGGGACTTGCCTAGCGTTTTGGCTAGGTCCTTCTGGCTGGCGTGCTGTGTAGCATGCAAAAAATAAGTCTCTGCCTCGACTCGCGTCCAGCCCTCAATGATGACGGCAACGAACTCGGTCGGCAGCTCAATACGGTCGAGCAGTTGCCGGGCGTGGCTGAAGATCCCCAGCGTCGTTTTCTTCATACCGTCCAGTCCCTGCCCGGAAAGCACGAAGGCCCCGCCATAGTGGTTTTCGCTGGGCGCGGCCCCGATGCCGATGGCAATGCGCGCATCAAAGCGTTCGCCTTCCGGACTGTTGGCGATCAGCCCGGCACGCAGCAGCACGGCGCACTCGAAGGCGCGTTCCGGTGCGACCAGCGTCAACTGAAAGCCGTCACCACGATACTGCTCTGCCTTGAAGTCGAAGAGGCCGGCCAGTTGGTCCAGCGTGGCTTTCAACTGCGCGATGTAGGCGTGGGTGTCCTGGGCCGATTGCGAGTCGATCAGGTCGCCGGTTATTACTGCCGAAATGCTCATCTGTGCGTTCGCCATTGGGAGCTTGAGTTTAACGTACATTAATCGTAGCCTATAAAGGCTAATTTTGCAAAATTAGCCTAATTTGGCTATTTGGCTAATGAAGATGAGCTGCGTAGCACGCCGAAGCTTTCGCAGCCAGCAGGATGCACCTGAGCTCGGCACATGACTTCCCGCCCAAAAGCCGGATAATGGCGGCCAATTCGTCCCGCTCGTCATTCTGGTGCCCCCATGGAAATCAAGGTCAACTTTCTCGACAATCTTCGGCTTGAAGCCAAGTTCGATGACTTCACGGTGGTGTCCGATCAACCCATCCGCTACAAGGGTGACGGCTCGGCGCCGGGGCCGTTCGATTACTTTCTCGCCTCATCTGCCTTGTGTGCGGCCTACTTTGTGAAGCTGTATTGCAACACCCGCAACATTCCCACCGACAACATCCGCCTGTCGCAGAACAATATTGTTGATCCTGAGAACCGTTACAACCAGATCTTCAAGATTCAGGTTGAGCTGCCAGCAGACGTCTCCGCCAAGGACCGCCAGGGCATTTTGCGTTCCATCGAGCGCTGCACAGTGAAAAAGGTGGTGCAGACCGGCCCCGAATTCGTAATCGAAGAAGTGGAGAGTCTGGATGCCGACGCCCAAGCGTTGCTGATGCCCATGGCGGCGTCGGGAGAGGGCACCCGCGTTCTCGGCAAAGATTTGCCGCTGGAGCAGACCATCGCCAACATGTCCGGCATTCTGGCCAACCTGGGCATGAAGATCGAGATCGCCTCCTGGCGCAATATCGTCCCCAACGTCTGGTCGTTGCATATTCGCGATGCGCAGTCACCCATGTGTTTTACCAACGGCAAGGGCGCGACCAAGGAGGCTGCGCTGGCCTCGGCGCTGGGCGAGTTTATCGAGCGGCTGAACTGCAACTTCTTCTACAACGATCAGTTCTGGGGCGAAGAGATCGCCAACGCGCCTTTCGTGCATTATCCGAACGAGCGCTGGTCCAAGCCTGGTCGTAAAGATGCATTGCCGGCCGGGATTCTTGACGAGTACTGTCTGGAAATCTACAACCCCGACGGCGAACTGCGTGGCTCGCACTTGATCGACACCAACTCCGGCAACGTCGAGCGCGGCATCTGTTCGCTGCCCTTCGTGCGCCAATCCGACGGCGAGGTGGTGTATTTCCCCTCTAACCTGATCGAAAACCTGTTCCTTAGTAACGGCATGAGCGCCGGCAACACGCTGGCCGAGGCGCAGGTGCAGTGCCTGTCGGAAATCTTCGAGCGCGCAGTAAAACGCGAAATTCTTGAAGGTGAAATCGCACTGCCGGAAGTGCCGACCGAGGTGCTGGCGAAATACCCCGGGATTCTGACCGGCATTCAGGGGCTGGAAGAGCAGGGCTTCCCGGTGCTGGTAAAGGATGCCTCATTGGGCGGTGAATTCCCGGTGATGTGCGTTACTTTGATGAACCCGCGTACCGGCGGTGTGTTCGCCTCGTTCGGCGCGCACCCCAGTTTTGAAGTAGCGCTGGAGCGCAGCCTCACGGAATTGCTCCAGGGCCGCAGCTTCGAAGGCCTGAATGACTTGCCCCAGCCGACCTTTGAAAGCAACGCGGTGACCGAGCCGAACAACTTTGTCGAGCACTTTATCGATTCCAGCGGTGTGGTGTCGTGGCGCTTCTTCAGCGCCAAGGCTGATTTCGAATTCGTTGAATGGGATTTTTCCGCCGAGGGCGAGCATGCCAACGCCGAAGAAGCCGCAACCCTGTTTGGCATCCTCGAAGAGCTGGGCAAGGAAGTGTACATGGCGGTATACGACGACCTGGGCGCCACCGCCTGCCGCATCCTGGTGCCGGGCTATTCCGAGGTGTACCCGGTCGACGACTTGATCTGGGACAACACCAACAAGGCACTGCTGTTCCGCGCCGACATCCTCAATCTGCACAGCCTGGACGACGCCAGCCTGCAAGCGCTGATCGATCGCCTGGACGAAAGCGAACTTGACGACTACACCGACATCACCACCCTGATCGGCATCGAATTTGACGACAACACCGCTTGGGGCCAACTGACGATTCTGGAGCTGAAGCTGCTGATCCATCTCGCCCTACAGCAGTTTGAAGAAGCGAAAGAACTGGTCGAAGCCTTTCTGCAATTCAACGACAACACCGTCGAGCGCGGCCTGTTCTATCAGGCCCTGAACGTGGTGCTGGAAGTCGAGCTGGATGAAGAGCTAAATCTGGACGATTACGAGACCAACTTCCGCCGCATGTTCGGTAACGAGCGCATGGACGCCGTGATCGGCTCAATGGACGGCAGCGTGCGGTTCTTCGGCCTCACGCCCACCAGCATGAAGCTGGAAGGGCTTGATAGGCACCAGCGGCTGGTTGACAGTTACAAGAAGCTGCATGCGGCGCGGAGTAGGGCGTGGGGCGCTGCCTGATTGACGATACGGTGATACCGAGCGGATTACTTTGCGATTTGCACAAGCGCTACGGTATCACCTGCTCGCCGGTGT
The DNA here is from genome assembly GCA_011050525.1 of Halopseudomonas xinjiangensis. GTDB lineage: Bacteria > Pseudomonadota > Gammaproteobacteria > Pseudomonadales > Pseudomonadaceae > Halopseudomonas > Halopseudomonas xinjiangensis_A. The sequence continues at coordinate 20,149 of DRFO01000008.1, read as the reverse complement.
GAGTCAGGGAGCCAAGGGCAGCTGACGCTTGTGCTCTGTTGCATCGTAACGCTTGATGATCGTCTTCGCCGCCTCGTCATCAACGGCTTCGCCCAGCAGGAACGCATCGATCTGTTCGTAGGGCACTCCATGAGCATCCTCATCAGGCCTGCCGGGTTTCAGCTCTTCAAGGTCGGCGGTTGGTACCTTTTGAACCAGCCCCGCCGGCGCATTCAGCTCCGCAGCGATACGCCGCACCTGTCCCTTGACCAGCCCGGTTAGCGGGGCAAGGTCACAGGCGCCGTCACCAAACTTGGTGAAAAAGCCCATCACCGCTTCGGCTGCATGATCGGTACCGACAACCAGACCATTGACGAAATTGGCCAGCGTATATTGCGCGACCATGCGGGCACGGGCCTTGACGTTGCCTTTGACAAAATCACGTTTGCCAGCGTCAGCCGGCTCGTCGGTGAAGCAGGCCATCATCGCATCCACCGAACCCTTGATGTCGACCGTGCGTATCTCATCTGGCTTGATGAAATCCAGCGCTGCCTGCGCATCGTGTTCATCAGCCTGCACACCATATGGCAGGCGCATGGCGTAGAAGGTGGCCTCATAGCCCTCCTGGCGAAGTGATTCGGCAGCCATCTGGCACAGCTTGCCCCCGGTTGTTGAATCGACACCGCCGCTGATTCCAAGCACCAGCGCGCGGGTACCGGAGCGGCGCACCGTGTCCTTGATAAAACCGATACGTCGCTCGATCTCCTGCTTTATCTCGGTGGGCCCCTTGATGTTGGGATTCACCTGCAATGCGCTGCGAATCTCAGAGCCACGGCTTGATGCAGTGTTCATGCTTGTCTCCTTAGTCCGATACGGAAGTGCTCAATGATCTGATCGTTCGACACCATAGACGAGGTTAGTGCCGACACCAAAGACTGAGTTGGATGCGTGGGTTGTTACAACTGGTTTGCTAAAGCCGCGGTGCAAGTCAGCCCGTTGCTATCGTCGGACGAAAGCTGCACGCTCAGACCCCACAACACTCCATACGTTAGATCAGTCCCCCTGTGAAAGTCTTGGCTAGCAAGGCAAAACGCAAGACCTGATCCAAGTGTGCATGATCCTAGTCTGGCGAGCTGGTTTAATAGTCCGCAGGTCTAGGGACGGTAAGCGTCCTGAGTACGAATGAACTGATCAAATTCTGCCGAGTTGTAGATCGCCAGACAAGCATGAAAAGCGCTGTTGCCGTTGCCGGCCTTCATCGGCGAGGCTGTGGCGGTATAGCGGCTCAGGACGAAATTGCGCGTCTCTTGATAAGGGTCGTGAAGGGTGTCCAGACTCTCTTCATCCTGCAGTATCCGGTGTGCGCCGTTGCCCATGAAATGATAGGCGCGGCTGGCGCTGGCCAGATCCTCACGCAGGACAGATTCCTCCTCGGGTAGAGCCTCCAGCAGGCAACGGCTCAGGCCATAGTTTTTCAGGGACTGCCGGGCTTCTGCGGCGGCTGTATCGGCCAGGCCTGTAGAGCAGCCGGACACAAGCAGTGCGGCAAACAGCAAGGCTTTCATTATTTGAGTTCCCAATAGAGTATGCGCACGGGTGAAACGCCCGGGTTGCGGTAGGCGCTGCTGTTCGGGTTCTGGTAATCGGTGCCGTCGCCTGTAGAGCTTCCGTCCCAGAGGGTTACATGGCCAGTTGCATCGCCCCAGCCCTGCACCCCTACGACGATCAGTCCCTTGAGGCCGTTCAGCGTGGCTGACTGGTCGGGGGTAAGGGTTTTATCCGGCAGTCCCCAGTTGTGCCTGACAAAATCGATCACACCCGTAACCCTCAATATGTAGGGTAAGCCATCCCCGCCGCGCACACGGTAGATGCTTGTACGGGGAGTAATGGTTCCGGTGGGAACCTGGTAGCCACCGTAATTGAAAGCCCTGCTCATTCGTAGCGCACAAGCATTGGTATAGTCATTCGGGTTGCTGCGGCTCAGCTCGGCGACATTACCACCGACCAGATCATATACGGCCTGGTAGCCCATCATCCCGACCTCGGCATAGGCATTCCACAGGTCTTCGAAGCGAGGTCTTTTGACGTTGACGCTGGTTGAGGCATTACTGCGTGGCAAAGGAGCTTAATGGCTCATGCGGATACGTCAATTCCACGCTAGTAGCTTTGCTGGACAGGTCACAGATTCTAGGCAGTTTCAATCAATGCAAAAGAAAGCTGCATCTGACCGCCCCAACTAGGTCTGGTACCCTGTCAGCCTTAGTAACAACATCCCGCATTTCCGAACAACTGAGGTACCGCATGATCTGGACTGTTTATTTATCAGGTGAGATCCATACCGACTGGCGCGATCAGGTTCAAGCCGGGGCAGAAGCTGCCGGGTTGCCGGTGGAATTCACCGCCCCTGTCACCCACCACGAATCCAGCGATGCTGCCGGCGATGTGCTGGGCAAGCCCGACGTATCGTTCTGGCGCGATCACCAGTCCGCCAAGGTCAACGGCATTCGCACTAAGACGCTGCTGGAGCAGTGTGATGTGGCAGTGATCCGCTTTGGCGACAAGTACAAACAGTGGAACGCCGCCTTCGATGCGGGCTACTGCGCCGCCATGGGTACGCCCTACATTACGCTTCACGATGAAGACATCATCCATCCGCTGAAGGAAGTGGACGCAGCGGCGATGGCATGGGCCCAGACACCGGAGCAGGTGGTCGAGGTATTGAAATACGTTACGTCAGCCAGGTAACGCTCTACCTGTATGAATCTTCATCTGACCCCCTTAGTCCTCCCACCGCTCATCCCGACGGGTAATACACGCAGCCAATAGCGCCTCCAGCGAAGTCTGCAATTGCTGCATAAACACGTTGCTGTCTTCACCAGGCAGCAACGCTTCCCCAATCACTACATCACAGTTGAACGGCACCAGCATGGACTCGCCCTTGGGCAGGGCGCGGCCGAGGCCGTGCATGGCAATGGGGGTTACTGTGGTGCCGGGGTGGGTGCGGGCGAGGTGGTAGATGCCCTTGCGCAGCGGTTGCAGTTGTTCCGCTTCGCCGCGGCTGCCTTCGGGGAATAGCAGCAGTATCTCGTCATTGGCAAGCGCCTGTTGGCACTGGTCAAATACCTTATCCTTGTCGATCTGGCTTTGCCGGTTTAGCGGGATGATGCCGATTACGTTGAGCGACAGCCAACTGGTAAAGCGGTTGCGCAGAAAGTAATCGGCGGCCGCTACGGGGCGCACGCGGTGCAGCTGGCTGAGTGGGTAGAGCGCCATCAGCACTAGTGTATCGAGGTGGCTGTTGTGGTTGGCCGCCAGGATCGCCGGGCCGCGCGCGGGGAGGCGCTGCAGGGAATAAATGTTAAGCCCCAGCAGCAGGTAGACCACTGGTTTGACGATCAGTAGAAAAAACAGCCGCTTGGGCAGACGTTGAATGAACGACATGGTGGCCTCAGTAGCTGGTGTAAAAAAGGAAATGAAAGAACAGCGGCGCGGTGTACATCAGGCTGTCGATACGGTCGAGAATACCGCCATGACCGGGAATAAGCTGGCTGGTGTCCTTGATGCGCAGGTCACGCTTGACGGCAGAGATGGTCAGGTCGCCGACAAAACCAGCGCAGCCGATGAGCAGACCGGCTGCCAGGCCCTGCCAGAAACTCATTGGCGTCAGCCAAGGGGCCAGCAGGCCACCAAGCAGCGTGGTGGTGGCTATGCCACCAAGAAAACCAGCCCAGGTTTTGTTGGGGCTGATAGTGGGCACTATCTTGCGCTCACCAAACTTTTTGCCCCAGATGTACTGCGCCACGTCGTTGAATTGGGTGAGGAATACCAGATACAGCACCAGGCCCACGCCGCCACCGGAGGCGTTCTGATCCGCCGGCAGCATCAGCAGATAGGCTACGTGGCTGATGGCAAACACCGTGGTCATGATTGCCCATTGATATGAGCCAACCGCACGGATAAAGCCTTTGGTTTCACCCAATATCAACAAGCCGAAGGGGATCAACAGGAACAGGTAGACCGGAATAAACACGATAAACATGCCGTACCAGTCTTTGGCAATCCAGTAATACTGCAGCGGCACCATCAGATAGAGCGCGAGGATCAGACGGCGGTCACTGATGCGTACAGGCAGGATCGAGAAAATTTCCCGCAGCGCGATGAAACTCAAAATCGCGAAGAAGATTAGCGAGGCTGTTTGGCCGATCATCAGCGCAGTAAATACCACCGCGACCATGATCCACCAGGAGTTGATGCGCTGCTTGAGTTCCAGATGTGCTTCCGGGCTTAAACGAGAGCGCAGGCGCCATTGGGTAATGGAGGCCACCACCAGCATTGCCAGTACTACCAGCATGGCCACAAGCGCATTGGCGGTGAGATCGAGCATAAAGGGCAAGCCGAGATCCATGTCAGTTGGCTCCACGTTGTTGCAGGCGCATATAGGCACCCATCAGGCGACGCATCGCGGTCATCGCACTGCCCACCACCAGCAGGATCAGGCTGATCCAGAGCGTCATGCCGTAGTGCCCCCAGAAGATCTCCAGTGCAGAAATCACGGCAGCGACTGTAATCAGGGCCATACGTTGCTGCTTGGCCATCGGACCGCGAAAGTCCGCTGGCAGCCCCAGGGAAACGCCCAGCACGCGAATGTAGGCCGTCATGACCGCAACCAGGGCGCCGAGCCAGGCCAGCCACATGGCGCTGGGGTAATCCGGCAGTGCAAAACCGCAGGCCACGATCAGCAGCGGATCGGCAATGCGGTCCGGCACATCATTGAATAGCTCACCTGCCGGCGTCTGCTTACCGCCTTCCATCGCGACCATGCCATCGAACAGATTGCACAGCAGGCGTAATTGAATCAGCAGTGCGGCGGCCAGAAACCACAGTGAACGCTCACCCGCCAGCGTCTGCCCGGCCATCACTAGCGCCGCCCCGCCGCCCAGCGCAAAGACCACACTGAGGATGGATATCTGATTGGGCGTCACGTCGCGGCGGCTAAGCCAGGCGGCAAAGCGTCGCATGAGTTGCTGGTCGCGGATTTTCAGGGGGCGACGGTTACTGAGATCTGTCATGGGCTTACTGCTCCGAGGTGGCGGCGTCGCGCGCTAGCGAAAAGGTGAGATACAGGCAATAGGCAAAAGCCAGGCCGCTGGGCGGCAAAATGGTGCTCCAGAGCGCGGGGGTGTCATTGGCGGTATGCGCCAGCCAGAGTGCGCTGAAGCTGACCGAGACAATCAGCAGCGGCGGCGCTGCGATACGCAGAACACGGCCAGGCAGCCGAGCAAACAAGGCGTTGGCGCAAACGGCCATGAGCAGGGTGATGATGGCGCTGGCGCAGCCTTGCAGCAGGCCGGCTGCTAACGCTTCCCGGTGCCCGGCGGACCAGTTGGCCAACAACGCCCAGCCACCCCAGAGCACGAAGGCCAGCGCCGCGGCTAACAGGCGGTCGGGAGCCAGGGCGCTCATTGCGTCCGGCCTGTTGCGCAGGGCAGGAATCGAGTCTTCAAGGGTGCTGGGGAGGTGAGCAGCAGGGAGAGTAAAACGCGCTGTAACGGCACATAAACCATGCCCTGAAATCCTGTTCGATTGGCATTAATAAAGAGAGGCAGTTTAACGCAAGTGTCGAGCAACGCACGAGTACGCCCTGTTCAGCCTGTGACCTGCGTCATGCATTGTAGTGCGGTTGCGCGGATGTTAGATGGGTTCAGTGGAGGGATTGAAGTACGTTACCTTAGCCAGATAACAGCGGTACTCTATAGAGCCTCTATACCCACCCGTTTTGCAGGAGAGAAACCGCCTTGTACCTGCCCGAGCACTTTGCTGAAGACCGGCCAGATCAACTGCACGCCCTGATGCACGCCTACCCGCTGGGGGCGCTGGTTATGCACACTGACACCGGGCTGGATGCCAACCACATACCCTTTGAGCTGTTGGCAGAGCAGGGCGCACACGGCGTGCTGCAAGGTCATATCGCCCGCGCCAGTCCTTTGGTACAGCAGATCACCGACGGCATGCCCGTACTGGTGATCTTTCAGGGGCCGCAGGGCTATATCTCACCCAACTGGTACCCCAGCAAGCACGAAACCCACCGCCAGGTACCGACCTGGAATTATGAGGTAGTGCATGCCCACGGCCGTATTCGCCTGCGAGACGATGAGCGCTTCGTTCGGGGCCTGGTAGCACGGCTGACCCGTGAACATGAGACCCAGGCCGGGCCCGAACGCCCCTGGAAGATGACCGACTCCAGCCCGGACTATATCAGCCAGATGCTGGCAGCGATTGTCGGTATCGAGATCGATATTGAACGCTTGGTAGGCAAATTCAAGCTGAGCCAGAACAAGGCTGCTGCTGATGTAGCGGGTGCGGTGGAAGCGTTGGATGAGCGTGGGCAGCAAACGTTGGCCGATACCATGCGCGGGGCACCTGCAACTGAAAAGCCGTGATCTGTGTGAAAGCACGATTATTCAAGAGGTTGCGGAAAAATGTGGCAATGCAGGGATGGTACTTTGGGGTTGTGGTCTTTGTCCGAAATGTTGGAGTGTGGTGAATGTATAGGTTGTTTGGTGAGGTGAGTATTAGGTCGCTATATGGGGGCGGCTTTGGATAGAGGAAAAAAGAAAAGGGGACAGATTTATTTTCGCCGTCTGTTGGGTCTGGTCATAGTCCGCTGTCGCTAAGGTGTCGTCTCAGCGCTACGTTGTCGAAAGGTTCGTTGAAATAGTCCAACGATTCGAGGCTGGCCCTTAAATCTCTTGGCAGGTTTTCATACTGTCGCTGGAAACGGCGGATCTGAATATCGAACGCGAGCACCTTGATCGCCGAGATCGCTTCGACGGTTTCTGCCGCTAAAGCTGTGTTTTCCAGTACCACGATTGCGTATGCCAGTTCATTCAACTCAGATTGCTCACAGCGCTGTTGCATCAACACGCTACGAATCATCGCGAAGCGTGCCACGTCGTCTGATTTGAATCGAGAGAGCGTTTTTATCGTTTCTGCGTTCGGCGGTTTGCGTTCGAGCGCGTGGTCTCTGCACTGTTTTGAGGTCGCTATGTACTCGGCTATTTTGCTGGTGATGAAGCGATGATTGTCTTCGGCATCATTGGCCGCTGCCCACGATGCGGGCAGCGCGATGAGAAAGCAGGCTAGAAAGATTCGGATGGTCATTAGTAGCCTCCACAGCCTCGTTCCACCGCGTCCCAGAATTTCCTCTGTTCGGCACTTAGCCCTCCGTCCAGTAGACGCAGCTTGGCGGCGTTGGCTATCTGGGTTCGAATGATCGAAGGTAGTCCATTCAGGGCTTGAGCAAAAAGCACCCAATCAGCCGAATGAATATTGTATAGCGTTTGGCTAGGACCGTTTCCAAGAAAGATAACGGACATAACCCCAGCGGGCATCACCACTTCTAAAACATTGCCGGCTCGCTGGATTGAGCGGATTCGCTTCAGGGCATCCTGATCCCTTCGGTCCAGTTTGAGGTTGCTGATATCAGGGCATCGCATTGAAATTCCTTTTTTCTGAGCGAGAGAAGCTGGCGTTGAAACGCTTCGCGCTTGGGATAAACCGAGTCCGTGGGAGCGGATAGACATCCTAGCAATTCGGGGAAGCCGATCAACGTTCGGTCAACAGATTTGATATCCAGGTCACAGGTAAAAGCGTATGAGCCGGACGATGCGGTGCGGTTGTCCCCCTGAAGCTATAGGCGAATGATGGACGACTACAGCGGCAGGTTAGCGCTAGCGCCATCATTGTTTAACCCTCACGGAGCAACATTGCCTGGTTCTGTTTCAAAGCCCGCAGCGTTGGCGGCAGCCCGCCGAGCAAGGCGAGAGGGTCAAGAGAAGGTTAGGGAGGTTAGGGTCGAAGGTTAGGGTCACGAAGGTTAGGGTCAGGTCTTGCTTTTTGTCCCTTTCAGATTTTTGCTTGCTGAAGTCAGACTGCTCGGAACATTTCCATAGCGTTTACAATTTCCCAGTCAGAAGGTTCGCTTTGCACGGTGCCAAATATTCACCTGAGCGCTAACGGTCAACTCTCACGAAACGCCCGTGAATCCAAATAAAACAGCCACTCAGCCGCGTGCAGCTTGATCAAGCGTGACACCTGCACCATGGCCTGGGTGATTACGTGCCAGTCGGATAGATGCTCCTGGCCATTCAGCACAGCCGCTTCAAATCGCTTCGGAGTCTGCTCATGTTTACCTCGTGCTATTTTCCCATTCGTCAGGCCAGCCCTGGCTTGACCCGGTTCTGCTGCCACACCATCGCTGCCAGCACCGCAGATGCCAGGCCACCGATCAGGGTGGTCATCGGCCCCGGGAAGCTGAAGGCAAAGCCTGCTGCAATCAGTGGCAAGCGCTGCCAGGGCTTCACCAAGCCCGCGCCCAGCAGGTAACCCTCCAGCCCGCCAGAGATCAGCATTATGCCGGCGATAATCGAGGGCAGGACGTAGAGTAGCGGTGTCAGGTCTCCTTGCAGCAGCAGGGCAGGCTGAAACAGGAAGAACAGCGGTACGAAGTAGATCACGATGCCCAGGCGCATGGCGGTGAACGAGGTTCTCATGGGCTTGGCCCCGGCGATGGTCCCGGCCAGAAAGGCCGCTGCCCCGACCGGCGGGGTGATTACCGAGAGCATGGCGTAGTAAACGATAAAGAAGTGCACGGCGATGGTATTGAGCCCGCCTACTTCAATGATCGCTGGGGCCAGTGTCACCGCCAGGAAGATATAGGCGACGATGGCCAGACCCGCCATGCCCATGACGAAGCAGGCGACGATGCCAAACAGGATCACCAGGAACAGGTTGTCGCCCCTAACCCCACCAGGCCGGAGGTAACCGAGCCGGTGACGCCGGTAATGGTCAGGGCGCCGACCACAAAGGCGATGGGCAGGATGATGGCGGCGGTTTGGGTGATGAGTACGCCAATCTGCCGTATGGCGCTGTACAGCCTGGCGGGCGTCAAGCGGGTTTCCTTGCGCAGGAACGACAGGCCGATCATCAGGATGCAGGCATACCAGGGCGTGTAGTATTCCCAGCGCATGTAAAGCAGCCCCCACATCAGGAACGCCATGACGAACAGGAAGGGCCAGCCGCGCATCAGCACCTTGCGCGTGGAGGGCAGCTCCTCTTTCGGCATGCCTTTCATACCGGTGCGCGCGGCATAGCCATCCACTTGCAGGATCAGGCCAAAGTAGAACAGCAGCGACGGCAGGATCGCGGCGATCATGATGGTGGCGTAATCGACGCCAATGGTAATCGCCATGACGAAGGCGATCGCGCCCATCACCGGCGGCATCACCACGCCCCCGGTCGATGCGCAAGCCTCGATGGCGCCGGCGTAGTGGGGCGGATAGCCAGCTTTTTTCATGGTCGGGATGGTGATTGAGCCGGTGCCCGCGATGTTGGAAAAGATCGACCCGGACAGGCTGCCCATAAAGGCACTGGCGACTACCGCGACCTTGGCCGAGCCGCCGCGATAGCGGCCAAAACCGGCATTGGCCAGGTCAATAAAGAAAGCCCCCGCGCCCGTCGCCAGCAGTATGCCGGCGAATACGAGGAACCCCAGAATGATCTCGGCGACGATTTTGGTGGTGATGCCCATCATGCCTTCGGCGCGGAAGACGTAGGACTCAATCATGTGGTCGAACTGATAGGGCACGCCCATGAATAGCCCGGGGAAATGGCTCGCCACCAGCGGATACAGCCCGATCAGCACCACCACCAGCAGGAAGGGCGTACCGCCGCTGCGCCGGGCCAGCTCCATCATCAACAGCCAGATAAGGATGCCCAGGTACAGATTGCTCCACCCAGCCTGGACCATGTCCCAGGCGTTGTGGGCGAAGTAAAAGCTCGCTGCCAATACGATGATGGCGGCCAGTACGTCATAGAAGGGCACCTTCGACTGTCCGGCTCTGGCGGGTAGGGCGATAAAGGCTGCGGCGGCGAATAAACCGATAAAGATCCAGTAGTACTCACCTTCCAGCAGCCGCCGGCCCTCCCAGGTAAAGCCGAATATATAGGCGATGCCGGTGACCAGCCCGCAGACGCTCAGCACAACAAAGGCAATGCTCTGCCATGAGTAGGCTTCACCCAGCCGCGTGACCTCGTTTCCCGGTGCAGCTTCTTCAGCAGTGATGATGTCAGTTTTCATGGCGATCCTTTTTATTACGTCAAAGACGTGTACGAAAGCCTTCCAGCCCCTGCGTATGCTTCTGCACAATGGCCATGAATTGTTCGTCGTTGGCGTTCGGCTTGATGCCACTTGCCTGGGCTTCGGCCAGTGCTGCCTTGCGCGCGGCCACCCAGCTGTCCATCTTCTGGATAGCCTCCTGGTTCCACTGTTCATCTTCCTCGGTCCAGACGTTTATCTCTTTGAGATAACGCACAGTACCTTCATGGACCGGAAGCGGTGAGCGATCCAGATATTCCCTGAAGACATCCAGGCTCATCCGCGTGGAGAGGGGGTGCGAGCCTTTGTATTGATCGAAGGACTGGTGAAACCATTTGGCCATGCGGTAGGCGAATTCTTCGTCGACATCCGCCGGGGCGGCGTAGAGGAAGTTCGAGGCCAGGCCGTCGACGCCTTTTGCTGACGAGACACCCATGTTGATGGTGCCGGGCACGACCATGGGGCGGTGCTCAAGAAATCCCGCCCACGCCTGCGCATTGTCCAGATCCATCGGCAACCAGCGGATGCCGCCGGGCGCGCCTTCCATCTCCGCCATTACCGAGCTGACGGTGGCGCAGTAAGCCACGTCGGCCCTGCCTTCCGTAACGGTGCGACAGTTCTCGACATAACTGCTGGCGGGTACAAACCTGAATTTGGCAGCGCCTTCTTCCGGCGTCATGCCCAGGTAGGCGGGTAGGGCATCCCTCACGGCGGCAATCATGGGTGGTGAGAATTGCCCCTGGGCAACCTTGAGGCCGCCTTGCTTGAGGTCATCCATGCTGTGCAGGTCAGAGTCACCGGAAACGACGAACCCCCACGGGGTGTCGTTGTGATGCCAGATCACACGCTGCGGCACCGGTGTCATGGTGCCGTAGTGGCCGATGCCCTGGATCTGGAAACGCATTTCAGCCGCTGAGACGGAGCTCAGCGCCAGATCGCGACGTTCGGTGAGGCGGCGATGGCGTTGGACTTCGCTGTCTTCCGGCACCACGCGCACGTTGATGCCCAGATCCTTCTGCAGCGTTGGCCCCCAGCCGTTGGTGGAGGCAAAGCTGCCGCTGGAGGTGCCGGGCGTGCCGATCACCAGCAGGCGCGGCATATCGTATTCAGCCGCATGGGCCAAACTGAAACTGCCAAACGCAAGTGCGCCCGCAAGAGATAAGCTCGCACCCAACAGGGTCTTCAGCGATGTGGTCTTCATGAGAGCTGTCTCCGATCTTGTTATTTTCATCGTGATGACTCTTCCGTGTTCCTCCCTGACCACTGCAAAATCAAACTAAGGTCGATGCCGCTTTGCTGTCAAGAAAGCTGAGCAACCATACCAGCTGAAGAAAAGACTGGATTCATGTAATGAATAACGAGGCGCCTTTTCGCAATCCTGCTGCGGAAAAAAGGGACAGGGGCCGGTTCCGCAACGTCTTCACGCGGGTGCGTGGTTCGACTCACGGCTGTGAAACCTCTATCAGCTCGATAGATAAGTATCATAACGAGTCCGGCACCACGTTGTCTGAGTCCGGGAGGGCTCTGGAACGGGGCTTTCGGGCGTGCGCGCGAGCTGCTAGCCGTGCTGGAGAAACGTAAGCGATATTTCGGGCAAGGTTTGCAGTCCCAATCCGGTGCTAAGCTTTTCTGAGGCGCGCTGAGCGCACTGACGACAATCTGCGATGAGGACACACGATGAGCAACGAGTCTGGAGACAACAATGCAACGGGCGCATGCCCGTTTGGTCACGGGGCTGGCAAACCCAATAAGCGCACAACCAGTCGGGACTGGTGGCCCGAGGCGCTGAGCCTGACATCGCTTAATCAGCATTCCCCCCGTTCCAACCCCTACGGTGGCGATTTCAACTATGCTGCCGCGTTCGAATCGCTTGATCTTGATGCCGTGATCGCTGACCTGCATCAGGTGATGACCGATTCGCAGGATTGGTGGCCAGCGGACTTCGGTCATTATGGCGGCCTGATGATTCGCCTGGCCTGGCACAGCGCCGGGACCTACCGCATTACCGATGGCCGCGGCGGCGCCGGTGGCGGCCAGCAGCGCTTTGCCCCGCTCAATAGCTGGCCGGATAACGCCGCGCTGGACAAGGCACGGCGCCTGCTGTGGCCAATCAAGCAGAAGTACGGACGCAATCTCTCCTGGGCCGATCTGTACGTCCTTGCCGGTAACGTGGCGCTGGAATCCATGGACTTCAAGACCTTCGGCTTCGCCGGTGGACGCGCTGATACCTGGGAGCCCGAAGAGCTGTACTGGGGGCCGGAAGGATCCTGGCTCGGTGATGAGCGTTACAGCGGTGAACGCCAACTGCACCCGGGCCTGGGTGCGGTGCAGATGGGCCTGATTTACGTGAACCCGGAAGGCCCGAATGGTGAGCCAGACCCGAAGGCCGCGGCCAAGGACATTCGCGAAACCTTCGCTCGCATGGCGATGAACGATTACGAAACTGTCGCGCTGATTGCCGGCGGCCATACCTTCGGCAAGACCCACGGCGCTGGCGATCCGTCGCTCATTGGGCCGGAACCTGAAGGCGGAGCGATCGAGGACCAGGGCCTCGGCTGGCGCAGCCGTCACAAGAGCGGATTAGGGGCAGACGCCATTACCTCCGGGCTGGAAGTAATCTGGAGCCAGACGCCGACGCGTTGGTCCAACTACTTTTTCGAAAACCTGTTCAACTTTGAGTGGGAGCTGACCAAGAGCCCGGCTGGTGCCTTCCAGTGGGAGGCGAAGGACGCTGGGGATGTCATCCCTGACCCCTTTGACCCCAACAAGAAGCGCAAGCCGACCATGCTGACGACTGACCTCTCGCTGCGCTTCGATCCGGAATACGAAAAGATCTCCCGGAACTTTCTGGAAAACCCGGACGAGTTCGCCGATGCCTTCGCGCGTGCATGGTACAAGCTGACTCACCGCGACATGGGCCCATCGGGTCGCTACCTCGGCCCGCTGGTGCCGAAGGAACAACTGATCTGGCAGGACCCGATCCCTGAACTAGACCACCCGGTGATCGACGAAGCAGACATCGCCTCGCTCAAGCAGAAACTTCTGGGCATGGGCTTTTCCGTCTCCGAACTGGTGTCGGTCGCCTGGGCATCCGCCTCGACCTACCGTGGCTCGGACAAGCGCGGCGGGGCTAACGGCGCGCGCATCCGCTTCGCTCCGCAGAAGGATTGGGAGATCAACAATCCGCCTTTGCTGGCCAAGGTGCTGGGCAAGCTCGGCGAAATCCAGAACGAGTTCAACGCCTCCGCTACCGGCGGCAAGAAGGTCTCCATGGCCGACCTGATCGTACTTGCCGGCTGCGCGGCGGTCGAGAAGGCCGCGAAGGATGGCGGGGTGGACGTTACCGTGCCGTTTACACCAGGGCGGATGGATGCGCTGGAAGAGTGGACCGACGTGCAGTCCTTCGAGGCGCTACGCCCGGTCGCAGATGGCTTCCGAAACTACTACCACAACGCCAATTTCATGGCTCCAGAGGAAGCGCTGGTCGATCAGGCCCACCTGCTCCGCCTCAGCTCGCCGGAAATGACCGTACTGGTTGGTGGCATGCGGGTGCTCGGGACCGATGTCAACAGCGGGAAGGAGGGCGTATTCACCACCCGTGTCGGCACACTGTCCAACGACTTCTTCGTCAACCTGCTGGATATGAACAACGAGTGGGTCGCGACCGAGCACAAGAACCGCTTCCAGGGCCAGGACCGCAAGACCCGCCAGCCCACCTGGACCGCGACGCGCGTGGACCTGATCTTCGGTTCGCAATCGGAGCTGCGCGCGCAGGCCGAGGTGTATGGCATGGCCGACGGTAAGGAGAAGTTTGTACACGACTTCGTCAAGGCCTGGGACAAGGTGATGAACGTGGACCGTATCAATGTCGGTAACCCGGCAGACAACTTCAGTCAGAAGCTTTCGGCGTGATGTAGAGGGAACGGGCGGCGGCTCCTGAAGGACCGCCGCTTGTTTTTGTAAAGATCATCTAACCAATTAAAACGGGACCACGGCCCCGTCTTCCGGAATATCGACGCTACCTAGCAATCCCTTCTCGGCAACGTGGGCTTTCAGCTCCTCGCGGGTCTGGCTCATGTGGTTGATGGTGTCCATATGAGTTGCCACGATTCGCGCTTGTGGCGCTGCCTCGCCAAAGCGGGAGGCTGGTGTCGGAGTGACCTTTGCTTTGAATTCCGATGTGCTAATTTAAATGGTATTCAGAATTGCGCACCTTCCCGAAAGCTGCACGGGACGACGACTAGTGACTATTACCGATATCAAGGCTCGGCTGTTTCAGGGAACTTGCATGTTTCATGGCGCCCTATGGCGGCTCTCGGGCGCTTTTATGCTGATTACACTGGCGCTCAGCCTGTCCGAGCGGGTGTTAGCGGTGGAAGTTGAGCGTGTATCCCGTCAGGGCCCGGATGAGATCCGCGCGACGGTCTTGGTTGCGGCACCGGTGACGCGGATATTGACGCTGCTTGAGCAGCCCTGCCACTTGCTGCAGTGGGTGCCTAAAGTGCGGTCTATGACGATTCTGGCAAGGCCGGATGAAAACCAGACCCTGGTGTATATGGCAACCGACCTTGGCTGGCCGATGCATCCGCGTGACAGTGTTACACTTTTTACCCGCAGCGAAGGTCCGCCAGTAACACTGACTATGCAGTCCAGGCCCGATAGCATGCCTGCCGTTGCTGGCTACCAGAGAATTCCTTTCAGCGCAGGAAGCTGGACGTTGTACGCCGAGCGGCCCGATACCACTCGTGTCGATTATGTGCAGCGTGTCGAACCGGGCGGTCAGGTGGCACAATGGTTATCAGATCGTATCGGTATGACCGAGGTAGCTGAGCTGCTGCAAGCTCTGCGCGACTATGCCGGCGGCAGTCAGAGCAATACGTGCGGTGATGATACTTCTGACCCAAGGCTTCCATAGGTTTCCGCTGATGCCACATGTTGCCTGTCCATTCTGGTTCAAGTTGGCACCGGCCCTGTTACTCACTGCGCTGGCCGGCTGTGCCGGACTCAATGTTGCTACTGTTGATCGTGTCCCCATGACGGAGAACCAGGCGTCGATAAAGGCGAACCTTTATGATTGCCACGCCGGCTATGACGCTCTGGATACAATGGCACGGGACCGCGGCACGGTGGATGCTCGGTACCAGCGGGTAGAGGGTCTTGCGCATTTACGCACTTCGCGATTTCTCGCCAGTTTTGATGTTGCCGGGCTGTCTAAGGTCTCGTATCAGCGTTGGCTGATGCGTCAGAACGCCAAGGCCGTTGAGGGCCTGTTCATCGAGTGGCGGCGTCTGCGACCGGCCAGCCAGCAGCAGCTGAGTCATTACTGGCCTGGCGACCAGGCAGCGGTAAAACGCGCGCTCAGTGACTGCGGTGTGGTGCTGGTCGCGCACCAGGCTGGATTACCCCGCCTGACCGGCATGACCACTGACGATCAGTATCAGAACTGGAAGCGCTGGGTAGGTCTTTACCCGTTGGCCGCCTTGCCGTTCTATCTGGCCGTGGTTAACGAACACCAGGCTCTTCAACAACAACAGCGCGAGTTTGCCAGTGCCGGCGCCGAGCGGGCCGGACAGTGGACATATTACGAGCAACCGATATCCCAGCCGTCTCCCGCCGACGCTTTGGAATTATTGCGTCGGCAACCATTGGATGAATTGGGCATCCCCCTGTTGAGCCCAACAATAGAGCATCAATTACTCAATGCCTTTATGCCGGCCCTGGCGGTCAAAAATACCCATAGCGGACCAGCCGACAATGATCGACCCGCTCACTTGATTGCCGACGCTTCCGGAACAATTCAGCGGGACACTACCCAACCCACGATTTACACCCATGTCAGTCATGGTCGCTATCAGGGGCAGGTGACCCTGCAGCTGAACTACAGCGTCTGGTTTGCCGAGCGGAAGGCGGAACATGCGCTGGACTTGCTCGCCGGTCAGTTCGACGGGATTACCTGGCGGGTCCATTTGTTGCCGTCAGGCGCTGTTTTGGGCTACGACAAGATGCATCAGTGCGGTTGCTGGTATCAGTTTTTTCCGGCCCGCGGGTTTCGCTCCCAGCCCGCTTTGGCCCGTACTCAGGAGCCATTCAATATCGGGCGAACCCTGCATCCGGAGCAGCGCCATACTTTATGGTTGGCGTCCAACACGCATCATTTGCTCGCAGTACAGGCTGCTAAAGCGCCGCGCTCCACGCAACCTCTCACTGTGCGGCCGTATGCGCAATTAAGAGCTCTGAAAAG
Organism: Halopseudomonas xinjiangensis; assembly: GCA_011050525.1. Taxonomy (GTDB): domain Bacteria; phylum Pseudomonadota; class Gammaproteobacteria; order Pseudomonadales; family Pseudomonadaceae; genus Halopseudomonas; species Halopseudomonas xinjiangensis_A. The sequence continues at coordinate 3,773 of DRFO01000008.1, read as the reverse complement.
CCCGGGCGGGCGCTATTACAGTCCGTTCGACGCCCAAGGTCTCGTTCCTGAATCGCGGCGACTTGAGCGCCTGGTATTCTGGCCCATGGGTATTCCCAGCCCGGGCGCGATGCGCATTCATGGCACCCACGCGATTGCATTTATCGGCTACAGGCATTTCGATGATCCCTGGCTACTGGACGAGTTGGGGCTTGATTAATGGTCAGGAACAAGCAATGGGTTTTCAATCCAAGGCCCCCGCTATTCAACCCTCACGCAGCAACATCGCCTGATTCTGCCGTAAAGCTCGCAGCGTTGGCAGCAAACCACCTAGCAACGCAAGAGAACTGACTGCACCCGCCACCAATGCGCCAAGCCACCATAGATTACCTGCCGGCAGTTTCAGCAGCATGGCTGCCAGTGGCAGGGCGATCAGTGCTCCGAGTGCGGTGGCGAACAGGGTGGCGATAAGGGTCAGCAATCCGGTTTCCAGCAGCATGGCTAACCGGATTGCCCGGTGCCTGGCCCCCAGACAATGCAGCAAGTTGGCCTCATAGAGTTGTCGCCTGCGGCTGACGCTGACCACGCTGGAGAGCACAAGCAGGCTTGCCGTGAGGCTGACCAGGGCAACGGCGGCAAGCCCGGCGGTTGCCTTGTTGAGCAGGTCACCTGCGGTTTCGAGCCAGTCGGCGGTGCTCAGCGTAATCACATTCGGAATGTTTCTGGCCAGCCACTGCTGTGACGCTTTTGCGGCCGGGTCAGTCTGGTAGACCACGCCTACGTAACGCCCGATCAGCTCGTCCAGGGCGCCATCTTGCAGTACGCCTTCGAACCAGAACCGGGTCTGCAGGCCTTTTTGCCGGTAGATGGCTCTGATTTCAGCGGCAATGGTCTGGCCTTCGACGAGAAACTCGACCTGGTCGCCAACGGTCAACCCGAGTTCGTTGGCTTCTCGATCCTCCATGGCCATGTAGGCGGGCTCGCCCTCTGCGGCAGGCGATGTCCACCAACTGCCTGCAACCAATTCGAGGTCTTCCGGGTTGCCTGACAGGTAGCTGAGCTTGTATTCATCCCCCATGGCCTCGCGCCTTGCTCGCGAATTATCCGCGAGCACCTCTGCGATTGGCTCCTGGTTGATAGCGCCCAGGCGGCCACGCACCATCGGCAGTAGCTCGGTCTGGCTGGCAGGGTCAAGCGACTCAAGGCCAGCCTGGAGCGAGTCGATCTGGTCAGGAAAAACGTCATACAGGATCAGGGCAGGTGCTTCGGTCGGGATGGTGGATTCCAGCGCACGCAGCAGGGTAGTTACCAGCAGGGTGCAAGCGACCACCAGCGTCAGCGCGGTACCCAGCGAAAGCAGCGTTGCCCGCAGTGGCGAATCTGGCCGATGCAAATTGGCCAGGGCCAGGCGCCGGGCAAAATTGCGATCGGCAAAGCCGCTATTTTCCAGCGCTCTGGCAGCGTGCTGCAATCCCTTGATCAGCCCTTCCAGCAAGCCCCAAAGCACCACTAACGCCAGCAGAAACATGAACCCGAGTTGCGAAGAGGGTAACCAGAGCAGTAACGCCGCGATGTAGACAGCCAACAGCAGATAGCTTGCTATCTGCCAGCTGCGTGGTTCATGACTGGCCGCCTGAACCTTGCCTCTGAACAGCCCGGCCGGTGAAGCAGCAAGCGCTTTGGCCAGTGCCGGTAGCGCGAAGACGTAGGCGGTCAGTACCGCGAATAGCCAACTGAGGAGTAGTGGTAGTACCCACAAGGTTACCCATTGGCCGGCCCCGCCCGATGTCGACAACGCGAACGAGTCACCGGCCAGACTTATGGCCGCTGCAGAGAGTGCCAATCCGATTGCGCCGCCGATAATGCCGGCAAGGCTGCCCAGTATGCCGATCTGTAGCAGATAGATGCCCACCAGCGGCCTGCGCCGCAAGCCTAGCGTCTGCAGTGTGGCAATAGTGCCCAGTTTTTCGTCCAGGTAGGCGTGGATGCTGTTGGCGACACCCAGGCCGCCAATGAACAGCGTGGTGAAGGCGATCAGAATCAGCGCCGTAGCAATCTGGTCAAGCCGCTCGGCCAGGCGTTCGCTGCGCTCGGCGAAGGTGGTGGTATCCCAGTGTGTATCAGGAAAGGCCTGCTCGAATTCATTTAGCCAGAGGTTCAGATCGCGGTCGGTTTGCACGCGGTATTCATAGTCGACGCGGCTGCCCGGCTGTATCAGTTCGGTTGCCTGCAGCGCCTCGTCGGAAATCATGATCGGCAAGCCGCGCCAGTTGGCATTCAGGCTGCGATCAGGCTGCGCCTCAATCAGGCCACTGATGCGAAAGGTCGCTGCGCCAATCTGAATCTGATCGCCAATGGTCTGACCCAGGCGCTCAGCCAGCAGGGGGTCGATAACGGCGCCCCAGAGATCATTTTTTTGGGCAGTGAGTTCGGCTCGGGGTTGGTCTGGTGTCAGTTGCAGCTCGCCGTAGAGAGGATAGGCGGCATCGGGAATCAGTATTGCGGCCCTGAAGAAGTTCTCGCCATCCTTATCACTGACCATGGTATCGAGTTGGCGAACCAGCGAGATACCGCTGCTGGCACGAATCCATTCAAGCACGTTATCTGGCAGCGGCTCATTGGAGTCCAGCTCAACATCTCCGCCCAGCAGCGCACGGGTATCAGCCAGCAGGCTCTGCTCGATGACCCGGTAGAGACTGGCCGTTGCCGCCACCAGCGTGACGCCAAGTATGAGACAAGCCAGAAAGATCTTGAGCACCGAGAGGCGCGAGCGCAAATCGGTTACGGCGAATCTCAGCATCCAGAGAAGCCTGGCGGATGTTTCAACCTGCATGGAGGCGCCCTGCATCCATTCTGACGCGGTGCTGGCAGCGCTCGGCAACGCGCTCGTCGTGCGTTACCAGCACCAGCGTGGACTTGCTTTGCTTGTGCAGATCAAACAATAGCGTCAGCACCTTCTCGCCGGTTACCTGGTCCAGATTGCCGGTTGGCTCGTCGCCCAGCAGCAGACTTGGCTGATGCACAAGTGCCCGCGCAATCGCCACACGCTGCTGCTCGCCACCTGAGAGCTGCGTTGGATAGTGCTGCAACCGATGGCTCAGCCCAACCGCTTCCAGCATGGCAATGGCTCGCTCGCGGGCGTGCGCTTGCCCGGCAATTTCAAGCGGCAGGCTGACGTTACCCAGCGCGCTGAGACCGGGTAGCAAGTGAAATGACTGGAAGATGATGCCGAGGTGCTCACTGCGCCAGTCGGCCAGCGCATCCGAATCCATGTCGCCCAGGCGCTGGCTGCCCACCCGTATCTCGCCCTGGTTCGGGCGCTCGAGACCGGAGAGCAGCAGCAGAAGGGACGTCTTGCCGCTGCCGGATGGGCCGGTAATCGCCAGTGACTCACCGGGTGGAACCGTGAGCGAAGTATCGTTTAGCACCGCGACGGACCCCGATTCTGTGGGGTAGGTGAGGTGAATGCCGCTCATTTGCACGCTGGTGGACACAGAGGCTCCTTTGGCTAGGCCGGGTCAATAGGCACTATGCCACGCTTACTGCAGCCCCGGTGGCTCGCAGACACCTGTGGCAACAATCTCCTTCACCTTGTCATTCTCGGCGCACGCCGAGAATCTACCGGCCGTAGTGGCGCTGACCGAAAAGCTGGATCCCCGGTCTGCGCCGGGGATGACGGAGTACAGACCCCTCACCTCGTCATTCTCGGCGCAGGCCGAGAATCTACCAGCCGCATTGACGCTGACCGAAAAGCTGGATCCCCGGTCTGCGCCGGGGATGACGGTGTATAGACC
>DRFO01000007.1 GCA_011050525.1 Halopseudomonas xinjiangensis | reverse complement strand
TTCCAGCAGAAAGCGCTCACGGCGGGTCTGCTTACGTTTACCAGCGTATTCGGCGTCTGCAAAGCTCATCTGTTTCATGCGGTGGTCTCGAAAATGGCGCTGACGCATTTTACCTTTTCAGGAAGTCTTTTTCAGACCTTCCCTAGGGTAATGCAGGTTATGGAAGCGGCGGAAGGAAGCATCAAGGAAGGCGACATTCTTTCCCTGAAGTACCCAATCTCAAGTTGCGGACCCTGGCATCAAGCTAGCCAGACTGGCGTTATCGTGGCCATCGTAGGCACCGACAGTGCAAGCCGAGTTGTGTGGTATCCGTATCTCTATCGTAAAAGTGGTGGCAGGACCTTTGCTCCAGAGACGGAGTTTGATTGGTAATACGCTGCAACGCCGGCACATAGCAATTCACCTCCAGACGCTCTGCCACAACAGGTGAGCACTGCACGGCCCCAAGTCCCCGTCTACGCGGGCGAGTAGCACAGGGCTGGCGGGAAAAGGTGCTCGCGGTGCCTGAGGTGCGTAGCGCCGAGTTTGCGAGTGCCCCCGCCAGACCGAGCAACGCAGCGAACCCGCAGGGCCGCGTAGTTGGGGTGGCCTAGGGGGTGCAGGGGGAAATGGCCATGCATTTCCCCCGCTCGCCATCAGGGCGAAAGGCTGACTAGAACACGCCACAGCGGTGCTCTACCGACGCAGAGCGTCAGTAGAGGCATTCCCCAAGGGAACGATCATTACCGCACCGGATTAAGCAGCGTTGGTATGGACGCAGAGCGTCCGGGGCTACGCTCCCACGCAGAGCGTGGGAGCGATCAACTGTCAGACAGACAGCACGCCAGCGCCACTCACTTCCCCAACACCAACTCCCGCGCCAGCAAATTATGCTCCTCAATAATCAACGGCAGCTCCCGCGTCAGCAGACGCCCATCCTCAATCACCTGCCGCCCATTAATGATGCTGTGCGCCACCCGCTGCGGCGTGCAAAAAACCAGCGCCGCCAGCGGATCAACCAGCGCACCCGCCATGGCGATATCGTCGGTGCGGAAGGCGATGATGTCTGCGCAGTACCCCGGCTGAATACGGCCCAGCACGTCCTCGCGACCCAATACCTCAGCACCGCCACGGGTGGCGATATATAGCGCTTCACGTGCACTCATCGCGCCAGGGTTTTCATCACGGACCCGCGCCGACAGCATCGCCTGACGCGTCTCGTCCAGCAGATTGTTAGTGTCGTTCGAGGCGCTGCCGTCTACCCCCAGGCCGACCTTCACGCCTGCGTCGCGCATTTTGCGAATAGGCGCGATGCCCGAGGCCAGCCGCATGTTGGAGCAGGGGCAGTGCGCAACACCGGTTCCGGTGCGTGCGAACAAGGCAATACCCGGGTCATCCAGATGTACACAATGCGCGTGCCAAACGTCTGGCCCGACCCAGCCGACCGACTCGGTGTACTCGGTGGGGGTCATGCCGTAGCGCTCCTTGCTGAAGGCTAGGTCTTTTACGTTCTCAGCGGTGTGCGTGTGCAAGCCAACGCCGCAGGAGCGTGCCAGCGCTGCGCCTTCGCGCATCAAATCAGTGGTGACGGTGAAGGGCGAGCAGGGGCCGAGCGCGACTTTAATCATGGCGTCGGGGGTGCTGTCGTGCAGCTCTTCGACCACTCGCTGCATTTCCTTGAGAATTGCCTGCTCGTCCTGCTCAACGAGTGCATCCGGCGGCAGTCCGCCCTGGGTCTGGCCCAGGCTCATGGCGCCGCGCACGGCGTGAAAGCGCATGCCCACTTCCTCTGCGGCTTGCACGCTGTCATCCAGCCGGGTGCCATTCACATACAGGTAGGCGTGATCTGCTGCAGTGGTGCAGCCTGACAACATCAGCTCCGCCATCGCGGTGCGGGTAGCGGCGCGCTGCATCTGCGGGGTGATGTTCTGCCAGACAGGGAAGAGCGCGGTCAGCCAGTCGAACAGCTCAGCGTTCTGCGCGGCGGGCAGGGCGCGGGTCAGCGACTGGAACATGTGGTGGTGGGTGTTGATCAGGCCAGGGATCAGCACGTGGCCGGTCATGTCGATGACGTTATCAGCCTCACTTGGCAGCTCGCTTGCGGGGCCAACGGCCTCAACCTTATTGCCCCGGATGAATACTGATGCGTTGGCCAGCTCACGCAACTGGTCATCCATAGTGCCGATGACCAATGCATTTTTCAGCAGCAGAGTTGCTGTCATTTCAAAACCCTTATTCAGATTAATTGACCATTAGGACAGAAAATATTCACAGCCAAAGCATGCAATTATGAGGCCGCTAAAACCGATGTTAAATACGCTCACCAGCCACGTCATTGCCCCTAATACGCGCATTTACAATCACACAAAGCTCAAAACCAGAGCACACGCACATTGATCAGTGCCTTTTATTAATCACGGCACGCGCCTTGCTTTTCAATAACTGATTATTTGGTCAGGTAATTTGGCATGCCATTCCAATGCCTATATGGAAGGCTAAGTCCGGCATTCAGCTACGTGACTCTCGCGCTTGGAAAAAGGCAGGAGACACAGATTGCCGGTCAGCGATTACCAACGCAATTACTCGACTTTTTTAGGCAGGCGGGACAGTTCCGCGCCTGCGTACCTCAATACATCATGTACACCACAGGGAGATGACATGACATCGCTACCCATTATTTCGATCGCTGGCTTAAACAGCGAAAACCCTGCTATCCGCTCCGCTACTGCCGCAGAGCTGGGCAAAGCTTGTCGCGAGGTTGGCTTTTTCTATGCTATCGACCACGGTATTGCAGAGCAGGTAATGGCTGGCGCTTTCAGTAATGCAAAGTCGTTTTTTGAGCTGCCGCTAGAAACCAAGCAGTCGTTATCAATCAAGCTCTCGCCACACGATCGCGGCTACGTGGCCATGGCTGATGAGAAGCTCAACCCGGACGCGGGCGCGGACATGAAAGAAGCCTTCAATATTGGCACTGACTTCCCGGCGGACCATCCGGACGTCCTCGCCGGGAAACCCTTTCGCGGGGTTAATTTCTGGCCGACGGTTGAGGGCTGGCGAGCCGATATGCTGGGGTATTACCAGGCTTGCCTGAACCTTGGCCGGCTAATTCATCGCGGCTTTGCAATCGATCTTGGCCTAGCCGAAAACTTTTTTGACGCTCACCTCAATGAGCCTATCGCGACGCTACGAATGCTGCGATATCCGGCTAGCGATGAGCATGGCGCCCGCGAAGATGCTGGGGCTGGCACTCACACGGATTATGGCAACTTGACCCTGCTAGCCACTGATAAGGTCGCTGGTTTGCAGGTGGCGACACGCCAGGGCCAATGGATCGACGCGCCCCATATTCCCGGTGCGTTCGTCTGTAATATCGGCGACTGCCTGATGCGTTGGTGCAACGATACTTATGTTTCAACGCCTCACCGTGTAAAGGCTCCAGAGCAAGAGCGTTACTCCCTCGCTTTCTTCCTTTCGGTTGATCCTGACTCTATGGTCGATCCCCGTGATGTAGTGCCAACCGAACAACCCAAGTATCCGCCAATCAGTTGCGGCGATTACTTGGCCTATCGTCTCAACGCGACTTATGACCACCGCGTAGAAACCGACGCAACATAAACCGCGCTAGTAAACGGTTAGCGTGTCATTTCAATACTGTGATCCGTGCCAATAGTGAAAGCGATAAACCCAACGTCAGGTAACCACGTTGGGTGCTTAATCGCTCGACACCGCGCAGCAAAATCCTAGTCACGCAGATTAATTGACCGAACGGACAGAAAAACACCTGCGGCGCACAACGCAACGGTGCGAGCGCCAATCACACGCTGAACCGTCCCATTTCAGCGCAACATTGCACCTAACTGGAGCATGCCGCACACCCAGCCCGGCTAATGCGTACCAACCCTGCGGACGCTTCATTCTAAGAGCAGATAGTTACTATCAATAACAGCGCAACCCGCTAGATCTCGTACCCGTGCCGCAAACCACCCGCACTGTACCCCGGCAATGCCAAGCGCCAGCGCAACAGGGGTCTCAATCCGAAACGTCAAGCCTGCGCCCCAAAAACCACATGCACCGAGCTTTCAATGTAAGGGACTAGTCCAGCCTCACGCCTGTTCTCTTAAACAGCTGGCACGCGCCTTGCTTTTCAATAACTGATTATCTGGTCAGGTTATGAGTCATGTCGCCCTACTCATGGGTTCGAAGGCTAAACCAGGGGCCCCGTGCGATGAAGCACGCGGTTAGCTGCTTCACGTGAACCTGCAGGAGACATGAGTATGGCAGAGCATCAAGCGTCGATCCCGGTTATCGATTTCTCCCCTTTTATTAACGGCACTGAGGCTGAGCGCCAAGCAGTTGCAGCACAAATGCGCCAAGCCAGCAGCGACTGGGGCTTCTTTTATTTGGCGGGTTGCGGCATGCCTGAAGCCAGCTTGCGACAAGCATTTGCTGACTCACAAGCCCTTTTTGAGCTCTCTGACGACGCCAAACAAGCAGTCGCTTGGCAGAACGCCGAGAGTAATCGTGGATATGTGGGCGTGCGCCGCGAACGGTTAGATCCCAGCAAACCGGGCGACCTCAAGGAAGCCTTCAATCTCGCTCCGGACAGCGTCGATAGTGCGCCCAATCTTTGGCCAAGCGAGCTACCCACCTTCCGTCCACAGATGGAGAGTTTTCTACAGCAGTGTGTCGCCACCGCAGACCGCGTACTGCAAGCCTTCGCTATTGCATTGCAACAACCTGAGAATTTTTTCGTCAGCGCGCATGACCACCATCACCACACCTTGAGACTGCTGCACTATCCCGCGCTTCCTGAAGGTTTTAGCGCGCAAGGCGGTGAAAGCCGCGCTGGCGAGCACACTGACTACGGCAGCATCACCTTGCTGTTTCAGGACGACGCAGGTGGTCTGGAAGTGCGGACCCGCGCTGGCGAATGGATTGCTGCCACGCCAATCCCAGGGACTGTGGTCGTTAATACCGGCGACCTGATGCAACGCTGGACCAATCACGTGTTTTGCTCCACCCCACACCGGGTCAACCTCACGACCACAGAACGCGACCGCCACTCTATTGCGTTCTTTTGCCATCCCAATCACTCAGCCGATATCCGCTGCATCAGCACGTGCAGCGATACCGAAAATCCACCGCGCTACGCCCCGATCAGCGCCGGAGCACACTTACTAGAACGCTTGAATGCGACCTATTGATTTGCCAATAACAGGAGCCTTACCCATGCAACACAAATACTTAAAATTAACCGGCTTGGCGCTCGCGCTAGGCTTCACCGCAGCTACCACCAGCGCCGCAGAATTAACCCCCGTCACCGTCACTACCACTTGGTATGCACAAGCCGAACATGGCGGTATTTATGCGGCTAAAGCCGCCGGCATCTATGAGCAGCACGGCCTGGACGTCACCATCAAGATGGGCGGTCCACAGGTCAATAATGTGCAGTTGTTGATGGCCGGCAAGACCGATTTCAGCATGGGCTATGCGCTGCAATCCTTTAACGCCGTCAAACAAGAGATTCCTATGCTGACGGTTGCGGCATGGTTCCAAAAAGACCCTCAGACACTGATAGTTCACGAAGGCGCAGGCGTAGATACATTAGCGGACCTGGAAGGCAAAGGCATTCGCATGCCAACCGCCGGCCGTGTTGCTTACTGGCCATGGATGAAAGCGGAGTTCGGTTTCAGTGACGATCAGCTACGCCCATACGATTACAGCCTGGGGCCGTTCATCGCTGACCCTGAAGCAGTTCAGCAAGGCTATATCACCAACGATGGTTACTTTCTCGACAAGGCAGGCATCAAAGGTAAGAGCTTGCTGCTGGCCGACTATGGCTGGGGCGCTTACTCTTGCACGCTAGATGTAACTCAGAAAATGGTCGATGAAAACCCCGAAGTAGTGCAAGCCATGGTCACGGCTACAGCAGAAGGTTGGGCTGCTTACTTCAAGGACCCAGCAGCAGCCAACGCCTTGATAAAGCAAGATAACCCTGAAATGCAGGACGACCTGCTTGCCTACAGCATCGCTAAATTGCAGGAAGATAATATCCTGCTGGCTGGCGATGCAGAGGGCGGTAAATACGGCAATATGACCGAAGCCCATTGGCAGTCGTTCTTTACCGACATGGTAAAAGCCGAGACCGTTCCGGCTGATCTGGACTGGCAGAAAGCCTTTGACCTGCGCTTTGTGCGCACACTCTACTCAGAGTAAGCCACAGGCCAAACAACAAGGGCGCCTACGGGCGCCCTTGTTGTTTCTACGATGGTATTACTGCGTTAGTCAGCGGGCGAAGCTCAACAGAGCATCGGCCACCACCTGCGTCGCGGTTACTTGGGGTACGTGGCCTGTCTGCAGACTCACCACCTTAGCGCCAGGGGTCAGTTGCTGCATGCGACGCTGCACCGAGAGCACTACGGATTTGTCCTGCTGCGCTTCAATATACAAGCGAGGCAGTTGACCAAAACGTTCAGCACTCCACTCGGCCACCAGAGCACGAGTGCCTTCCGGTTGCGCACAAAAGCGCTGTGCCGCCGCCATCGCCAACTCAGGCGGCAAATCCTGTAAAAACACATCGCAGACGGCCTGCGGTGGGACGGTAGAAGACTGCCGATCCTCACTCCATTCCAGATAAGGCCAAATACCTGCAGCTTCTGGCTGGGTCTTCTGAACCTCATCAGCCAGCTCAGCAAAGCCCAGGCCAGACGGCAGCATCATACCGGCGATGTAAGCGATACCCGCTACCTGCTCGGCCATCACTTCAGCCACCTGGGTGGCGACCACGCCGCCGCCAGAATGCCCAACGATCAGCAGCGGCCCTGTCACCCCCGCGCAACAGGCTTGCACATGGCTGACACAGCCCTGCATGTTGATCTGCTCTGGCGATGCCGGATTACGCGAGTTACCAGGCATATCCGGTGTGATTACTGCGTAACCTTGGCCTTCCAGCACCGTGCGCAAACTATCCCACACCCAACTGGCGGCCCAGGCGCCGTGAATCAAAACAAAGGTCGGCTGCTCAGACATAGGTCCTCCGATACATTTCCTGCAAATGCTCCTCTACGGTGGTGGCGGGATACTTGGCTGCTTCGCCATCTTGCAAACATACCGGTAAACAACGCACTTCATGCGACGGTGCACCGCTGTAAAAGAAGGGCACAGAGTAGCGCTCAGCACCCGAGGTGTTGACCACCCGATGCAAGGTGGAGCGATATAGATCGTTGGTCCAGCGCGCGATCATGTCACCGAGGTTTACCACGAAGGTCCCGGGGATAGGCTTGGCGTTGATCCAGCTTTCACCCTTGGCATCCCATACCTGCAGGCCGGGTTTATCATCCAGCAACAGGATGGTAATACCGCCAAAATCGGTGTGCGCGCCGCAGCCTTTTTCACCGGGCAGTGGTTTGGCAGGCTGCGGTGGATAATGCAGTAACCGCAAAGTACAGAGTGGCTCTTCGCAGAAGTCAGCAAAGAAGTCCTCTGGCAAATCAAGCGACAACGCCAGCCCCGCCATGATGCGCTCACTCAGCGCCAGCATAGCTGTGTAGTAATCCTGCATTGCAGGTTGAAACGCAGGCAACTGCGCTGGCCATTGATTAGGCCCCTGATTGAAACGGCCAGCGAGCACCCTGGGGTGATCTTCTGCTAGCTCTTCGCCAATGTAGAAGCCTTCTTTCAAATCCGGCGGCATGCCCGGCTCCAAAGTTTGGCCACCTAGCTTTTCATAACCGCGATTGGCCTTCGACAACGCCTTGTCGGTCTCCAACTTGGCATCCATCGGTTGGGCAAAAAACTGCTGTGATTGCGCAAACACCCGCTCGATCAATGCAGAGTCGATGCCATGCCCGCTGATGTAAAAGAAACCAGTGTGCTCGCAGGCCTGACGCAAAGCCTGACCGACGGCGGCCTTATCCGCAGCTGTGCCATTGTGCATCGCGGTCAGATCAATGATCGGCAGGGACTCTGCCGGGGAAAACTCTTGTGCCGCCATGGTCAAATGACCTCCTCTGCATTGGGATGGGCGTAAAAAATTAGTAGCTGTCCAACTGGTCAGGTATTCATATTGCATGCCAACCTGAACATACCCGCAGTCTTAGTCGTTGTTGCGATCAACAGCGCCTTGATATACCTAGGAGAAGTCATGAATCCGTCCCGCATCAGCATAGTCGTCGACTCAAGGTACGGCAGCACTCTGTCGCTGGCCAAAGCCATCGCCGAGGGTGCAGCTAGCGAGCAGGCAGAAGTACGGCTGCTTCGCGTAGCACTCAGCGAACCCGAGTTCAGCGTAGATACCGAGCGCGCCGATTTCATCGCAGCGCAGGCCGAGTATCGCGACCTGAAACAGGCTTGCGCCTCCGACTTGGAGTGGGCCAATGGCATCATCTGGGGCTCACCAACACGATACGGTTTAATGAGCACTCCGTTACGCGCTTTTATAGATGAAATCGCCCCTCTTTGGCGCCAGGGTGCACTGATCGGCAAGGTGGGCGCGGCTTTTACCTCCACGGGCGGCATGCATTCGGGTAACGAAATGACCCTGCTCAACCTGCTGTTGCCGTTCCTGCAACACGGCATGCTACTGGCTGGCCTTCCGCACAGCGTGCCGGAATTGGTGCATACCCGCAGCGGTGGCTCGCCCTATGGTGCCTCCGCCGTGACCGGATTTGACGGTAGCCTGGGAGTAGATGCCGGTGAGCTGGCAATCGCCCGCGCATTGGGCGCGCGCGTGGCGCGCATTGCCGGCCAAATAGTTCCTGAACCCTCTTCCGTAGACCTGGCCGCCGGGCCGTCGCACTAATCCGCTTGAGCCGCCGCCGGGGCTCTCCATCTCGCCCGGCGGCAGCGTCACATCTTGTCTCTTTGCAGTGCAACTGCGCAGAAAATGCTGCAATGCAGTGCAACTAATTTGCTGACTCTTTGTTCAGGAAATACCAATCAAGCCAGAAAAGCGCCATGGCATAGCTATTGCTACAGGGTTTGCTACGTCATCGAAAAACTGATTATCCGGTCAGTTTATTCGCTGGAAGAACAACAAGTTCATCGCAATGAACAACTGAGTCTGATTCAGGCTCCATCAACGCCCGCCCAACTTAAGACCAATCACAAAGCAGGGGTAATTGATGAACAAAGTATTACCAGCAAACAACTCTCTCAGCGGCGTACGCGCCCTGACCAAAACCGCCGGCGCGTTGCTGCTTGGCACTATCACGCTGGCCGCACCAATTAGCGCTTCGGCCTTGGAGAAAGTGAGTTTCCGCACCAACTGGTTTCCGCAGGCCGAACATGGTGGCTGGTATCAGGCAGCCTCCGACGGCACTTACGAGAAGTATGGGTTGGAAGTGGATCAGCAGCCGGGCGGCCCACAAGTGAACAACCTGCAGCTGTTGCTTGCTGGGCGCGCCGATTTTGTTGTCCTGCACTCCAGCGGGCAAATCCTCAAGGCCATCGAAGAAGGCCTGCCAATAGTGGCAGTTGCCTCGATGTACCAGAAAGATCCGCAGGCCATCATGACCCACAAGGGCGTTGGCCACGACAGTCTAGAAGATCTCAAGGGCGAGCCCATTCTGCTTTCACAGGACGCGCACCAGTCCTTCTGGCCCTGGCTGAAGCAAAAGTACGGCTACTCCGATGAGCAGGTACGCCCTTATACCTTTCAGATGGGCCCGTTTATCGCTGACACCGGCCTGACCCAGCAGTGCTATATCACCTCAGAACCTTTCGTCGTGCAGCAGGCCGGTATCGATCCCAACCTGTTTTTGCTATCCGACTTCGGCTGGCAGTCCTACTCAACGCTGATCGTCACCACGACCGACATGGTTAAGAACCATCCGGAGCGCGTACAAAACTTCGTCAACGCTTCGGTTGAAGGCTGGTATCGCTATCTAAGCGATCCTAGCGAAACCAATCAGGTGATCAACACGCTGGACGCCAATCAGACGCCCGAGCAATTGGCTTACTCGTTCGAGAAGATGACCGAGCGCGGCATCGTCGCCTCCGGTGACGCTCTGGAAAGTGGCATCGGCACGATGAACGACGCACGCTGGAAAGCCGCCAGTGATCAGTTAAAAAGCATCGGTCTGGTCGAGCCCGACACTGATTACACCAAAGCCTTCACCACCGAGTTTATCAACTCCGACGACATCAAGGCGCTGATGGCCAAGTATCCCGACGCGGTCAAGTAAAGCCCCTCAACAGGCCCGGCGCACTCCTGTGCGTCGGGCCTGAGTTCATTTAAAAAGCACTCCATTCAGAGGCAATACCCCATGCACAACCCGGTCACAGCGAGCAGCAAGCAACAGGTGCTGATCGCCGAAACCTTGCTCCCCATGACGCCCGACAATGTCGTGATCAACAACGGTGCCGTACTGGTCGAAGGTCAGGCTATCATCGCGGTCGGCACACAGGCCGAGATCATTGCACTGGCACCGGATGCTGAACGCCACGACTATGGTCGCGCCGTGCTGATGCCCGGCCTGATCAATACCCATAGCCATTCCGGCTTCCTGCGCGGTACCGCCGAAGACCTGCCGGTGTGGGACTGGCTACGCCTGTTTATCGACCCCATGCACCGCGTACTCACTGCCGAGGATGCAGAGATCGCCTCCTGGCTGTGTTACTCCGAAAGCCTGCTGTCAGGCACCACCACCTCAGTGGATATGTGGCGCCACATGGCCGGTTCTGCGCGTGCCGCCGAAGCGCTAGGCAATCGCGTCGTTATGGTGCCTTACGTCGGCGAAGCCGAGGGCTATGATTATTTCGATACCCTGGATGACAACGAAGCACTGATTCAGCAATGGCACGGTAAAGCCGATGGCCGCATCAACGTCTGGGTCGGGCTGGAGCACATGTACTACGCCACGCCAGAAGCCTGCCGCCGCGCGGTCGCTATGTGCGAGCGCTACAACACCGGCCTGCACACCCACTCTAACGAAGCCGAGGCGGAAATTGCCGAAGCCATGAAACGCTTCGGTTGTAGCCCCATCCGTGCACTGGAAAGCCTGGGGCTGCTGGAGCCGGAGCGAGTGCTGCTGGCACATTGCGTGTGGCTGGATGAAGACGAAATTGCCCTGCTCGCGGAGAAGAACATCGGCGTCGCGCACAATCCGTCGAGCAACATGAAACTGGCCAGCGGTTCAGCGCCAATTGAGCAGCTGATAGCCGCCGGTGTCGCGGTAGGTATCGGTACCGACGGCGAGAAAGAGAACAACAATCTGGACATGCTCGAGGAGATCAAAATCGCCTCGCTGCTGGCCAAACTGCGCTGCATGGACGCCGCCGCCTATGGCGCCTGGAACGTGCTGCGCAGCGCTACCATCGAAGGTGCCCGCGCCATCGGCATGCAAGATCAGATCGGCTCGCTAGAACCCGGCAAACAGGCCGACATCATCGTCGTTCGTGCCGATACCCCTCGAATGACGCCCTTCCTCACCGACGGTCCCTTCATGAACGTGCACCACAACCTAGTGCACGGCGCGCTGGGCGGCGACGTCAGCATGACCATGGTAGCCGGCCGAATTGTGATGCAGGACCAGCAACTGCTCAACGGCGACCTGCCGCGCTACATGAGCGAAGCCGAACACGCCTGCCGTGCGCTGCTGGAACGCCGTGCTGCCTGGTTAGCAGAGCATGAAGATGGAGCGTTGTCGCCGTTGTGAAAGGACGGACGTGACGGGCGGGGTTATGGAAGGCCGGGTTCTATCCCAGCCAGCGGTGGTGCAGCAGATAGCGCTGGTCGAGATGGAACTCGACCTTCCCAGGAAACGCACAACCAAACCAGCCGCCCTTGGCAATAACGAGTTTCACGCCGACTAAAGGCGGCACGCGCGGCGCCGGTCACCAAGAAGGGTGCGGAGCGTCGAAGACGGCGTTCCCACGCCGGAGCGTGGGAACGATCAATGAACCAATATTTTCCCTCCCAGCCGGCACAAGCCCCGATCCCGTTTACGCGGGCGAGTAGCGCAGAGCTGGCGGGAAATAGCCCGAGGACTGTCTGAGCGAAGCGAGTTCCGCAGGGCCCCGCCAGACCGAGCAACGCAGCGAACCCGAAGGGCCGTGTAGTCGGGTGCCCCGGGGGATTGCTAAGGGGGGCCGGGCAAGCGGCCCACCTTGGCTCGCCGTAAAGGCGAAAACGGATTATCCATCAGCACAGAAATAAGCAAAGAAACGAACGAGTAGACGCAGAGCATGGGTACGATCAGAACGGGGCTCTCGGGGTTATGGAACATCCCGGTCAGCGGTGGTGCGGCAGATAGCGCTGGTCGAGAGGGAACTCGACCTTCCAAAAAAACGCAGCAGCTCCTAAATACGTTTCTGGCCGAGCGCCCACGGCGACAAAAAAGGCGGCCCGAAGGCCGCCTTTTTTATTCCCGCTCACTCACACACTGAGCAATACAAAATCATCCTTGGTCACCAGACACTCCGGGCACACCCAGTCATCCGGGATATCCTCGAAACGCGTACCCGCCGCTATGCCAGATTCCGGATCACCGACGGTTTCGTCATAGATCCAGCCACACACCTGACAGACCCACTGCGGTTTATCTTCAAACATGACCGGCGCGGCCTCAGTCACAACCCCCTTTTCACGTAAACGTCGCTCGAACGCCAAGCGGCCTTTCTGCTCCAGCTCAAAGGCGTCCCAGGCGCGCTTGGTCACCCGCTGCTGACGGTCCGCCGTAGTTGCAAAACGCTGCACTGCCATGCGGCCGAGCGATACATGAAACTTCTCGTCGGGGATGATCTTGCCGAGCATTTGCTGGGTGGCAACCGGGATCCGAGGCAATAGCCCTTCAAAAGCATTCATCGCGCCCAACTCGCCGGTGATGTTATGCGCTGCCACCCGTTCCAACGTGTCATCGCCTGCGGCGTAGAACTCGCTGACCCAAGCCATCCACTCTGGCTCAGGCTGCCAGCCGTCCATTGAGGCACCGAGAGACTTTAGATGCGAAAGCAACAGCTTGTAGTGTTTGCCCTCATCCGCAACCTGACGACAAAGCCCGATAAACACCTCTGACTCCGGCGTGTCACGCAGCCATGAACCGACGAAACCAGCCGCTTCACGTTCATACCAGCACTGGAACTGCAGCCACTCGATGAGCTCCTCACGGCCCAGCGGTGCATAACCGCCGAAGCTTTTCTCAGCTTCTGAAAGCTCGTCACGCCGTGCGGTCAAATCAGCAACCAACTGATCATAGAACTGCGTCGAGTCCAGCGTCGGCGCGCCGCTTTCTGCGAGCATACTCATACCGCCTCCTGCAGTTCCGCCGTCACGCCTTTCAGGTCATGCACTGCGTCGTGCCACACACCGCCGCGCAAACAACCTACTGCGCGCAACCGGCGACTAGCTTCGATGGTTTCATGCCCGTCGGACAACTTCACCGGACCTTCTTCGATACGCAGCACGCTGACTTCTGCCGAACGACCCACGCTCAGCTCGCCATACAACTCACTGCGCTGGATCGACTTGGCGGCGTTCACGGTATTCATCTTGATCACATCAATCAAAGGCACACCCAGCGCCCAGATCTTCGACATGGTGGTCGACAGTGAAAATACCGGGCCGCCTACGTTGAACACGTTGAGATCGGTAGAAATGGTATTAGGCATAAAGCCGCGTTCGATCATGCGGCGAGCCGTGCGGAAGTGGAAGTCCCCGGCGGAGTGGCCGATATCCAGCAACACGCCGCGCTCGTAAGCATCAATGAACGGTTTGGTCGGCTCACCCTTGTCGTCCAGCTGCCCACCGCCGCCACGACAGGCGTGCGTAATGATGTCGCCTTCGCGCAGTTGGTAGAGCAATTTGTTGGTTTCCAGCACGGGTGTGTGCGGGAAGGAACCTAGATGAATCATGATCGGCAGGTCGCCGGCAATTTCATGCGCGGCATCCAGGAAGGGCGAACGGTCTGGATTGGTAGTGATGGTCGGACGCACCTTGAAACCAACAATCACATCGCGGTTAGCTTCGATCACCTGCTTGGCCGACTCAATATCGATATTGCGCTCATCGTCTGCGATACGCAGGTAATGGCAGATAAAGGTCTTATTCGCCAGATAGATCTGCGAGGGGTCCATCAGCGCCAACACCTTGGTCTTGGTATCCGGGTGATCAATGATCGCTCGGCGCGCCAACTCAATAATGGTGGTGCTGGCAGTACCGGCATCGACAATAACGGGTACGCCAGAATCCACGCCCATCAAGTCGGTTGGCAAACAGAAGTCGCCAAGGCCGGGATAGCAGTGGGTGTGAATGTCGATCAGGCCGGGGGTTACCAGGTGGCCGCTAACGTCGCGCACCTGCGCGCCGGGGTATTTGGTCCCGGCGTTGGCACCCACTTCAACAATGGCGCCATCCAGCACCACAACATCGGCTATGGCATCCAGCCCTGAAGCCGGGTCGAGCACGCGGCCGCCTTGCAACACCTGATATGCGTTTCTCGCAGACATGGTTATTCCTCTTTCACGGAAAGGCGAGAACCGTACACCAGGGCGGCGTTATGACAGAGGAGCGTCATCTTGACTCAGGAGTCTGATCCAGGAGGTTCTCTAAGCCCGGAAATTCCCTACCTACTTACCTAGCAGATTTTGTACCAGCTAGTAAAAACAAGGCATAAGTCTGGCAATCCACCCAAGACGTGTTCAATCAGAGTGCAGTCGCACTCGAAATCGTCGCAATCCGGTGCATAAATTTGCTGACCAATTGATCAGGAAATGGAAAAACAACGGTTGTAGCCATGTGGCACGCTGCTTGCTCTCCAGTAAATATTGAATAAATGGTCAGTAAATAAAATTACCTGGAGTATGGATATGCGCAACACACATAAGCCCCTGATCTCTTCTGCCAAGCATTGCCTGTCTGTGCTGGCCGGTTCGCTGGCAGTTGCCGGCAGCCTTTCTGCTCCTGTCATGGCAGCGGATCTGGATGAAGTGGTATTCGGCACCAACTGGTTCGCCCAGGCGGAGCACGGTGGTTTCTATCAAGCCAAGGCAACCGGCATCTATGAGAAGTACGGCCTGGATGTATCCATAGAGATGGGTGGACCGCAGGTTAACGGCATGCAATTGCTGGTTGCAGGTAAGCGCGACTTCTCCATGGGCTATCCGATTGGCAACATCAAAGCTGTAGAAGAAGGTCTGCCAGTAAAGACGGTCGCTGCCGCATTCCAACGCGACCCACAAGCGCTGATCGCACACGCCAACGTAACTTCGCTAGAGCAGATCAAGGAAGAGGGTCGTCCGGTCTACATCGCCGCCTTCGCCAATACCACCTTTTGGCCCTGGCTGAAGTCCAAGTACGGTTACACCGATGACATGATTCGTCCTTACACCTTCAGCGTCGCACCTTTCCTGGCTGACGAGAGCATCGTGCAACAGGGCTATTTGTCTTCCGAGCCCTTCGCGATGGAGAAAGCCGGGGTAGAACCTTCTGTTTTTCTGCTGGCTGACTACGGCTACCCGGCTTATGCCACCACCATCGAAACCACCGACAAAATGATCGAAGAGGACCCAGATCTAGTCCGTCGTTTCGTGCAGGCGAGCATGGAAGGCTGGGACAGCTATTTCAAGGATCCAGCACCGGGCAACAAGTTGATTCAGGAAGCCAATCCTGAAATGACCGATGAGCAAATTACCTACAGCATCGAAAAAATGCGTGCCTATAACCTGGTTACTGGTGGGGATGCGGCCACCGGCGGCATCGGCGTTATGACTGACGCGCGCTGGACGAAGATCCATGAGTTCATGCTGGCAGCTGGCTTGGTTAGCGAGGACCTGGATATCCACGATGTTTACAGCCTGGACTTCCTGCCCCAAGAACCTGTTCTGCCCTAACCGCAAACCACTCTAGCAAACCGGCGGCCCTGATAAATGGGCCGCCCACGGGAGCATAAGATGACCTCTTCCAGCGTCACCCCACTGAAACCCAGCACCCCTGACCCCACTGCGGAACCCACAGTGCAGGCAGGTAGCACCAACGGTCGTCCGGTATTGCAGGTAGAAGGCGTAAATAAAATTTATGCCAATGGCACCGTAGCGCTCAAAGGTGCAGACCTGACTGTACGTCAGGGCGAATTTGTTAGCTTGCTCGGCCCTTCGGGCTGCGGCAAAAGCACGCTGTTGCGCATTATGGCGGGGCTTGGCGACGTTACCAGCGGCAGCATTAAGTTTTGGGAGCAGGAATACAACGTCGTTGGCGACAAAGGTCGCAAAATGGCATTCGTATTCCAAAACGCCACTCTGATGCCCTGGGCACGCGTGCGCAAGAACGTGCGTTTGCCGCTCGACCTTGAACACCAGAGCGGCCCCGAGACTGAGCAAAAGATCGATAAGGCGTTGGAGATGGTTGGGCTAAGCGGCTTCGACAATTCATTTCCGCGTGAGCTGTCCGGCGGTATGCAGATGCGCGCCTCGATTGCTCGTGCCATGGTCACCGAGCCAAACCTGTTGCTGATGGATGAACCCTTCGGCGCACTGGATGAGATGACCCGCAACAAGCTCAACGACGATGTGCTCAAGCTGTGGCAGAAGAACGGTTGGACCATTGTGTTCGTTACCCACAGCGTCTACGAAGCAGTTTATCTATCCAGCCGCGTAGTAGTGATGGCCGCCCGGCCCGGCCGCATCGTCGATGACATCAAAATTGATCAACCCTTTCCGCGCAATGCCGACTTCAGGGTCTCTACTGAGTTTGCTGGCTACTGTCGGCAGGTCTCGCAAGCATTGGAACGCGCCAGCGCCATGGGCGCCCCACAGGAGAAAAAGGCATGAAAGAGCCGCTGATTCAGAACGAAACCTTCGTCAAAATCGCTGCTCCCATGGTGGTCGGCGTATTCTTCCTGCTGTTTTGGCAGATCGCAGTGGTCGCCTTTGAGATGCCCAAGTACATTTTACCGGGCCCAATTGAGATCATGAAATCGCTGGTCACTGACTGGAGTACGCTCCTCAACGCGTTGATGATGACGCTAAAAATCACTTTGTTGGCCTTCGTCATCGCCGTAGTGCTCGGTGTCGCCGCCTCGCTGCTCTTTATCCAGAGCAAATGGATTGAGCTGAGTTTGTTTCCCTACGCAGTATTACTGCAGGTCACGCCGGTGGTCGCCATCGCACCGCTGATCATCATCTGGGTAGACGACACGACCTGGGCGCTGACAGTTTGTGCGGTGATCATTGCCATCTTCCCGATCATCTCCAACACCACACTGGGCCTGCGCAGCGTTGATCCGAACCTGCTCAGCATGTTCCGCATGTACCGCACCAGTCGTTGGCAGGAGCTGGTTCGCCTGCGTATCCCGGGCGCACTGCCGTACTTCTTTGGTGGCCTACGCATCAGTTGCGGTCTGGCGCTGATCGGCGCGGTCGTGGCGGAATTCGTCGCCGGCACCGGTGGCTCCAAGGCGGGTCTCGCTTATCTGATTCTGCAGTCCGGCTATAACCTGCAGATTCCACGCATGTTCGCCGCGCTGGTACTGATTACCCTGACCGGTATCGCGCTGTTTGCACTCATGGTTTGGCTGTCTGACCGCGCGCTGCGCAACTGGCACGAAAGCGCACTGGAAGTAGAACATTGAGCCGCAACACTGCGACTGCGCAGCGTTACTCATGGGGCTTGGGTTACCTGCTGCTGGGTTTCACTGCGCTAGCTTGGGGATTGAACTTTCCAATCCTCAAGCTGGGGCTGGAGAACAGCCCACCATTGCTGTTCACCAGCATGCGAATGGCCCTCGGTGCCTTAACTATGTTCGTGGTCGCTGCCAGTATGGGAATCCTGCGCCTGCCTCCTCGGGCGGATTGGCCGGTGCTTTTCTCGGTCGGCATACTACAGAACATGGCCTTCATCTCTTTGGTCACACTGGGCCTGCAATTTCTACCTGCTGGACGCGCAGCAATTCTGGCTTATACCACTCCCATTTGGGTTGTTCCTGCGGCCGCATTGTTTCTAGGAGAGCGCTTTACCTTGCCACGGGCGATCGGTGTCGGACTGGGCTTGTGTGGTTTGATAACGGTGTTCAACCCGCTTTCTATCAGTTGGGACAACGCCGAGGTATTTATTGGCGGCGGCTTGATCATGCTCGCCACGTTGGTCTGGACCATCGGACTAGTGCACGTAAGAAAGCACCATTGGCATGGCGATGTACTCTCACTGATTCCTTGGCAGATCTTGATCTCAGTATTAGTTCTAACACCCATAGCGCTGTGCTTTGAAGACCCCGCCGCCATCATCTGGGAGCCAACTTTTGCTTGGCAGTTGCTGTTCAGCGGCGCAGTTGCCTCTGGCTTGTGCGTCGCCGCGCAGGTTACGGCGATCCGCTCGCTACCTGCCGTTAGCCTGTCGCTCAGCTCTGCGG
>DRFO01000006.1 GCA_011050525.1 Halopseudomonas xinjiangensis | reverse complement strand
GTCGGGCAGTGGTAGCGGTTGATCGCCTTCGACTGGCTGTTCAGCCTTGTGCGCGGCTTCCAGCAGCAGGTGCGGCTTTTCGAAATCATAATCGCGGCGGGTGACGCGGCTGGGTCTTGTCTCAAGACGCAGGGCGAAGCGCTTGATGACCGGCTCGTCGGCCACCATCCCATTGCCTTGTTCAAAGCTTGTGGGGGCGAGCTTGGGAAAGCAGGTCTGGTCATCACCAAACACCAGCACATGGCTGTCGGGACTATGTTCGAAGTGGTAGTGAATGCCTTCTTCTTCACACAGGCGCTGGATGAAGTGCAGGTCGGTTTCATCGTACTGGGTGCAGTAGTCGCGTTCGGGATAGGTGCTGCCGAGCTGGAAGCGGTGGGTATCGCCCAAGATGCCGTGCTCTTGCAACACCTGCGCGATGATCTGCGGAACCGAGAGATGCTGAAAGATCCGCTGGTTGGTGCGGTGCGCCAGATAGGCAAGGTGCGGCGCCAGGGTGATGCGGTAACGGGTCAGGCGCTTGCCAGCTTCGGACTGAGCGATGCTGTGGATCAGCCCGTGCACACCCTTGCCGCCTGCGGCAAAGGCCAGAAAAGCAGGTTGGTGCAGAAAGGTTTCGATATCCAGATCGGGGTATTCGCTGACCAGTTCCAGGGTAAAGCTGTAGGGCTGAGAGATGGCTTCGTCGCCGGTGAATGCCAGCACCTTGAAGTCGTGCTTGATGCCTTTAATGCTCAGGTTGAAGTGCGATTCATTGGCCGGGTTGAACACAGGCTCTCTCCTTGAACTTGAGCTCAGCGGGATTGATGTTCAGCCGCTGCATGCGGTAAAGCAGGGTGCGGCGGGGCAGACCCAGTTCACTGGCTGCACTGGTTTGATTGCCCTGGTTCTTGCGCAGGCAGTCCATCAGCAGATTGCGTTCTACCAGTTCCATTCGTTCGCGAAGGGTGAGGGTAGTGTCCCGTGGCTCGGCGGAAAGCAGGTTGAAATGTTCTGGTAGCAACACGCTGTCGTCACAGAGCAGTACGGCGCGTTCCACCAGACCCTTTAGTTCACGGACGTTGCCGGGAAAGCCATAGGCGGCAAGATGCTGTAGTGCATCGTCCGACCAGTCGCAGGGCTGGCGTTGCAAAAACGAGCAGGCTTTGTCGGCAAAATGCCGTGCCAGGCGCAGGATGTCTTCGTTGCGCTCGCGCAGGGGCGGCAGCTCAATTGGAAAGTTTGACAGTCGATAGAACAGATCTTCACGGAAGCGACCCTGCGTAACGAGCGCTCGCAGGTCGCAATGCGTGGCGGCTAGAACCCGCACGTCAACTTTGTGGGTATCGTTGGTGCCCAGTGGACGGACCTCGCCCTCCTGCAAAAATCGCAGCAGCTTGGCTTGCAAGGCGAGAGGCATATCGCCTATTTCATCGAGAAACAATGTGCCGCCATCGGCCTGATCAAGCAGCCCCTTGCGGTCCCGGTCAGCGCCAGTAAAAGCGCCCTTGCGGTAACCGAACAATTCGCTTTCCAGCAAGTTTTCCGGCAGGGCAGCGCAGTTCTGAACCACGAACGGCTTGCTGCGACGGGATCCGCAGTCGTGAATCGCCTGGGCTACCAGTTCCTTGCCGGTTCCGGTTTCACCTGTCAGCAGCACGCTCACCGAATTGTGCAAGACCTTGCTGATCAACTGATAGACAGTACGCATTTTCGGGCTTTCGCCAATCAGCCCATACCCGCTGGCGCAAGGAACGCTCTGTATTTCGGTAGCCGCAAGCGGTTGAACACCAAAACGTTGCAAAAGATACAACTGGGCCAGCACGCAGCGGCCAAGCAAGGCCAGCGATTCGGTGAAACGTTGCAGATCCTGTTGAGCACGGCTGGAAACCAGCAGCAAACCACCTATTTCCTGGTTCGCATTGAGCAATGGCAGGCATAGCAGGCTGCGCCAGGATCGCGTGGCAACGGGCAGGAATTGGGTGTCGTAGACGCTGGTGTCGAGTGCCGGAAGGCTTAGCACCTGGTTCTGGCAGAGACAGAACTGCAATAGTTGCTCGGCGTGATAGTCGCTGGGCAGACTGGTAGGGCAGAGGGATTGTTCAGCACCGTCCAGCCACTCTGCCGAGAGGGTCAGGCGGGTGTGGGTGTCGTCCAACAGGTAAAGCTGGCTGAGTTCACAATCAGACAGCTGCGCCGCGGACTCTACCAGGCCGTTGAGCAGGCCTTCACGATTTGCCCGGCCGCTGAGCCTGGCCAGCCGCTCAAGCAGCGCTTCGGCATAGCGCAGCGGCTGCGCCATCTGGCTGAACATGGGCGGGACCACTTTAAGCGAACTCACAGATAACGGCCCCTTGGCTATCCAGTGTGGCATGGACCTGCTGCAGCCTTTCACCGGAGGCCATGGCGGCCAGCAGACGATCCACTGCCAGCGGCTGCAGGTGCCTATCTATCAGATGATCGATAAGACGGGCACCGCTGTCGCCGTGACTGCAGCGTTGGGCAAAATGGCGAACCAGATCGTCGCAGTGGGAGAAGGTGAGCTTGCGCCGCTGCAATCGCTCACCGAAACGCGCCAGCTTCAGGACGATGAGCTCCTCCAGCACTTCGCCTTCCACGGGGAAGTAGGGCACTACGTTCATCCGGGCCAGCAACGCAGGTTTGAAATGTTGGGTAAGGATCGGCCGGATGGCCTGTTCCAACTCTTCCGCCTCGGGGCGTTCGCCGTTGCTGCAGAGAGTCAGAATGCGCTCGCTAGCGAGGTTGGACGTCATCAGGATCAGCGTATTGCGGAAATTGATCTCACGCCCTTCACCATCGTTGGCTACGCCTTTGTCAAAGATTTGATAGAAGATGTTGAGGACGTCCGGGTCGGCCTTTTCTACCTCGTCCAGCAGTATCACCGAATAGGGCTTCTGCCTCACCGCCTCGGTCAGCATGCCGCCTTCGCCGTACCCGACATAACCGGGCGGCGCTCCGATAAGCCGAGAAACGCTGTGTTTTTCCTGAAACTCCGACATGTTGATGGTGGTCAGAAAGCGCTCCCCGCCATACAACAGATCGGCAAGCGCCAGGGCGGTTTCGGTTTTGCCCACACCGCTTGGTCCGACCAGCAGGAACACCCCGACGGGCGCATCGGCTTTGTTCAGCCCGGCAGCCGTGGCGCGCATGGCACGATCCAGCGCCTGAATAGCTTGTTGCTGGCCGCGTACATGGGCGTGTAGCTGCACAGCAAAACGCGTCACGCTTTCGTTATGTTCTCTGGCAAGCTGGGATAACGGAACTCCCGTCCAGTGGCTGATCACCTCAGCCACCAGCCGTGGGCAGACTTCATGGCTAACCAGACGTTCTTCGGCCTGTGCCGCGGCCAATTGATGCTGGGTTTGCTGCAGCAGTTCTTCAAGCTGTGGCAGCGTCTGTTGTTGCTTGGTATTGACAGTGACTGGCGACGCCGCTGCATTGCGCAATTCTGTGCACTGCTTGCGTAGATCGAACAGTTTTTCAACCAGCTGACGCTGTACGTGCCAGCGCTCAGACACTGCACTCAGCTCGCAACCAGCTGCGAGCAAACGGGTTTCCAGACGATCCAGCAAGACGCTGTCTACGCTTAGCCCGGCGTCATGGTCACGGCGCATTGCATCGCGCTGGCGCTCGCCTTCGGCGAGCTCGGTCCGCAACGCTTCTACTGCATCCGGGGCGGCGGCCAGACTGATGCGCACCCGTGCACAGGCGGTATCGAGAACGTCGACTGCCTTGTCCGGCAGCTGGCGTCCCGTAAGGTAGCGGGCTGAGAGTTCGGCGCAGGCGATCACTGCGTCGTCGCGCAGGTAGATTCCGTGGCTGGCTTCATAAACAGGAGCCAGACCGCGCAGGATGGTTATCGCTTCCTCGACACTAGGTTCTTGCACCTGGACCGGTTGAAAACGCCGGGCAAGCGCCGGGTCCTTTTCGAAGTACTTTTTGTATTCACTCCAGGTGGTCGCGGCAATGGTGCGCAGTTCGCCGCGGGCCAGGGCCGGTTTCAACAGGTTGGCAGCATCGTTGCTGCCGGCCTGCCCGCCGGCGCCGATCATGGTATGGGCTTCGTCGATAAAAAGTATGACCGGTTTGGCTGATGCCTTGACCTCGTCAATAACACCTTGCAGGCGTCGCTCGAACTCACCCTTGACGCTTGCGCCTGCCTGGAGCAGACCGAGATCAAGACACAGCAGTTCGACACCCTGCAGCGCAGCAGGAACTTCGGAGGCGGCAATGCGCAACGCCAGGCCTTCAACGAGCGCGGTTTTACCGACGCCCGCTTCACCGACCACAATGGGGTTGTTCTTGCGGCGGCGAGCGAGGATATCAATCATCTGCCGGATCGGGACATCGCGGCACAATACCGGATCCAGCTTGCCGTCGCGGGCTTGCTGGGTGAAGTTATGGGTAAAGCGTTGCAGCGCTGATTCGGCTTCTATCGGGCGGGGAGTGACCGCAGGCGCCTGCTCGGACAGGGCGAAATCCCGTAGGCGGTCAGCATCAATACGGGCCAGAAGCGGATGATAGCGAGTGCCGGCATAGCGCATCGGATTGCGCAACAGCGCCAATAACAGGGCGGCCTGAGCTATCTGGCTGGCATGAAGTTCCAGATTGGCAACCAGCAATGCATCCTGTAGCCATTGAACCAGCTCGACGGAGAACACCGGGTTGCTGGATTCGCTATGTTGAACGCTGGTGCGCAATGCCTGGCTCAGCTCTGCGGTTTGGATTTCGGCGTCTTGCAGGGCGCGTACCAGCAGGCTGTCGTTCCGCTCCAGCAGACCCGCCAGTAGATCCTCCACCAAAACCTGATTTCCGCCGCGTGCGACGCAGCGTTCTGCGGCCATTTCCAGATCACGACGGCTGTCCGCGTCGAGGGCCTGGACCAGTTGTTGCAAATCAATGTTTGTCATTGTTCATCATTCCTTAATGAGACGGGCTGCCAATGGTAACCACCGCATCGGCATTCTTCAGGCCGAGCCAACTGGTCCACCCCAGACGGCATGGGTTCTGCGCGCCAAGGCGCAGATCCCGTATATCGTCCTGCCGTAGCTGCAATCTGATGTCGTAATCAAGTGGCGCGCGCAGGGTGAAGCGCACCAGCGCGCACAGAGGCTGATATGCGCTGCCGACCGGCAAGAATTCGTGGAAACGGTCCCAACTGAGCTGACGGATATGAATACGAAATTTGCCGCTACGGTCGCGCACTGTGTCGCCCAACACCAGACTGGTGCCTAGCGCACTGTTGGCCAGACCCAGGCGGTTGCGTTGGTCATCGAGTATGTCTACCCGCCGTTCCAGACACTGTTCGATACGCAGATCCGGATGCTTGAAATAAAACCGCAATACCGATTCGATCAAGGCGGCCGACTGGGCGCGCATGCTCAACAGACCCAGGTAGGGCAGCAGGCGCTTCCAGTTGAGCTCTGACGCACCGCGTATGGTCTCGCCGCCAAGTCCCATCAACGCAAACAACTGAGCGGAAAAAGGGTCCCGTGCGCCTGATGTAAACCGTGCGCGATAGCGATACTTCTGCCATATCGGCAGCATCAACCGCTGCAAGCGGCTGTTGAACAGATCCAGAAAAACCCGGGTCGGATTGCCGTCGGTTGTTTCACCCAGCGCCTGTTCGCCGTAGAACGCCGGAATCGGCGAGCCCGCGCCAAACAGGCTGATCAGATTTACCCGCAGACGTGCACGCAGTTCACCTTCTTCGGTAAAAAATTCGACCTCCTCTATATCGCTGCCAGGAAAACCCATGCTCGGATTGGCCTGGAATTCCAACAGGTCATACAGCGCTTCATCCTCGTATTGCGGATGTGCCTGGCGCAGATGATCCAGCACCAGCAGCACACCCTGAAACAGGCTGTACTCGCGGATGCCACGGCTGAGCCGCTTCAAAGCAGGGGCTGCTGCCCCATCCTTGACGTCCATTGATACACCTCTCCCTGCGTGCTTTTGACCAGCAACTCGTGGTACGAGTTGAGGCTGGCGTAGAGTGCAAAAAATTCGTTGAGTACCGACGCGAAGACGAACAGATCGCCTTCTCCCAGATAACCGTCCTGGTCCATGATCAGTTCGGTTCGTACACCTCGAACCGGCAAGCCTTTATGCAGGCGGTCAACGTGCCGATGGCTGATACCTTTGAGTCCACCAAGCAGGCGTTGGCTGACCTTGGCAGCGTGCTGATCGTAATGGCGGGGCAGGTCATAGGTTTCCAGAATGACTTTCAGTGCCTCGACGTTGGCCAGGGAAAGATAGTTCAGCGACATGTTGCTGATCAGCTTCCATAAAAAGTCTTCATGCAATGGCGGTGCATAGGTCGGGGTCACCGGACTGATGTTGCGAAATGCGAGGAACTCGGGAGTGCCTTCACTGCGTCGGCAGATGTCTCCCAGTGCCAGTTGCTGCGGCAGGTTCTGGTTGGTGCAGGTCAGCTCGACTGAAAGTGTCTCATGCTTAATGATGCTGCGTAGCCCGAAGCTGAGGTAGGTATCCTGGCCATCGCCTAGCAGGGAAGGTTGCTGGCGCAAGCTGTAATGGGGCCGCGCTTCGGGCACATCGAAGCTCGCATCATGTTCGAAGGATTCGAACGGAACGTATTCCTCATAGCCCATGCCGCCGGGTTTCCAGCCGGTAACGCGATCCACTGAAAATACGCCGCAATGCCCGCTGGCAAATTTGGCCGGACGCAGCAGGTATTGATCCTGCCGCCCGTCCAGCCGTATGGGCGTGGCGTCATGGCTGAACAGATTTACTACCGGCGTGCAATACAACCTGACGTTATCCAGGGTGGGACGGATGTGCTGCAAGCCGGACTTGCGAATATCGAAACGCAACTCAATGCCCCGCGCCTGTTCGATCAGTTCCGCCGGAAGGCTGTTGATGGCATCCATACCGTTGAGATCGACGAAGAGAAACTTCTCCTGAAAGGCAAAATATTCCTGCAGGTAGCGATAGCCGCGGAATGTATTGAGCGGGTAGGGAATCAGTGCCTCGTCTTCGGCAAAGCCCACCGGAGTGAGATTCTCGGCACCGATTTTCAGCTCCGCGGCCTCGCTCAGCGGTTTGCCATCCGCCCCCGTCAATACCAGCGTTACGCAGTTCACG
This sequence comes from Halopseudomonas xinjiangensis, assembly GCA_011050525.1. Classification (GTDB taxonomy): domain Bacteria; phylum Pseudomonadota; class Gammaproteobacteria; order Pseudomonadales; family Pseudomonadaceae; genus Halopseudomonas; species Halopseudomonas xinjiangensis_A. The sequence continues at coordinate 100,523 of DRFO01000006.1, read as the reverse complement.
TGGCGCAGCAGGCTGAGATACAGTGTCTGGCTGATATAGCGCTCGCCCGCCAGATGCAGCCGAAGCCGTCGAAGGTTGAGCTCACCGAGCCGTCCATCGGCGGTCATGGCCAGCCGCAGACTAAGCAATGCTCCGTCGCCCTTGACTGAATAATCCAGCCTGGTGAGGGCCAACGGCAATACGTCGGTGGTGTAGGTAGTGCGGAAATGGCAGGTGACGTCATCGATGGGCTTGGATTCCACCGGTGTATCACGTTTGACAACCAGCGCCGGGCCGGGCTGTGTCAGGGGATCGAACTGCAGCATGCTGAATGCTGGCAGGGGTCGCATGTAGTTTGGCCACAGAAGATGCATCAGCGAGTGCGTCAGTTCTGGAAGCTCATCGTCCAGCTTCTGCCGAAGCCGTCCGGTTAAAAAGGCAAAGCCTTCCAGCAGACGCTCTACATCGGGATCACGCCCGCTCTGGCCGAGAAAAGGCGCCAGAGCAGGGCTGCGTTCGGCAAACCGTTTGCCTTGCTGGCGCAGGGCAGTCAATTCGCTTTGGTAATAGTGGTTGAATGACACAGATCGGTCCTTGAATGTGCGGTTGCAGCGGATGGTTACGCTGGACCTGAAACGGCAAAGCCGTGATCTTTTCCCATACAGTCGGCTCTATCACCGACCCTTGCCGCTGGCTTGCCGAACATGCAGTACTCCCTATTCAACTTTGACTTGTCCGCTGCCATCCAGACGTGCGGAAAAGCTGACCTGGCGCCTGAACCCGCCGGCCTCGAGAATGCCCTGTATGGCAAAGGACAGATTGAGCGGATCGTGGTCTCGGGGTAGCGAAACCACTTTTACTTGCGACAGTCTTGGTTCATACACTTCGATAAATTGTTCGATAGCGATACGTGCCTGTTGCAGCGAATCGTGCAGCGACAGGCTCATGTCGTTGAGATCCGGCAACCCATAGTCAGGCAGCGTTTGCACGCTGCCTGCGCGGGTACTCAGCATCTTGGCAAGGTGCGAAGACACCGATGCGGTTACCGCTTTTTCATGGGCCCAGCCCTTGCGTCTGGCGGTTTCTCCGCCCAGACGCTCGAACAGACTGCCGTAACTCACCGGCCTATTCCTTGTCCATCTTGCCGACCAGCGACAGGGTGAAATCGGCGCCCATGTACTTGAAGTGGGGGCGCACGCTCAGGGTCACCCGGTACCAGCCCGGCTCACCATCCACGTCACTCACGCTGATCTGCGCTGCGCGTAGCGGCCGACGTCCGCGCACTTCGGGGTTGGGGTTGTCCTGATCGGCCACGTACTGGCGAATCCACTTGTTCAGTTCCATTTCCAGATCGGTGCGCTCTTTCCACGAGCCGATTTGTTCGCGCTGCAGTACTTTCAGGTAGTGCGCCAGGCGGTTGACGATAAACAAATAGGGCAGCTGGGTGCCGAGCTTGTAATTGAGCTCGGCTACCTTGCCTTCTTCGCTGTTGCCGAAGAACTTGGCCTTTTGTGCCGAGTTGGCAGAGAAGAATGCAGCGTTATCGCTGCCCTTGCGCATGGTCAGCGCAATGAAGCCTTCATCGGCCAGTTCGTATTCGCGACGATCTGAAACCAGCACCTCGGTCGGTATCTTGGTTTCGATTTCGCCCATGCTTTCGAAGTGATGCAGAGGCAGATCCTCGACGGCGCCGCCGCTCTGCGGACCGATAATGTTTGGGCACCAACGGAACTTGGCGAAACTCTCGGTCAGGCGGGTGGCGAAGGTGAAGGCTGTGTTGCCCCAGAGATAATGTTCGTGACTGCTGGCAACATTCTCCTTGTAGACGAAGCTCTTTACCGGATTGTCTTCAGGGTCGTAGGGGTTGCGCAGCAGGAAGCGGGGTAGCGTCAGGCCTACATAGCGTGCGTCTTCCTGCTCACGGAAACTCTGCCACTTGGCGAATTGCGGGCCTTCGAAGTGATCCTTCAGGTCCTTCAAGTCGGGCAGACCAGTGAAGCTTTCCAGCCCAAAGAACCGGGGGCCAGCTGAAGCGATGAAGGGGGCGTGCGACATGCTGGCGACGCTCGCGACATACTGCATGGTTTTCACGTCGGGAGCGCTGGGATCGAAGAAGTAATTGGCGATCAACGCGCCCACCGGCTGTCCCCCGAACTGGCCGTACTCTGCGGTATAGACGTGCTTGTACAGGCCAGACTGGGTAATTTCCGGGCTGTCTTCGAAGTCTTCCAGCAGGTCCTGTTTGGAGGCGTTGATGATTTCCAGCTTGATGTTCTCGCGGAAATTAGTGCGATCAACCAGCAACTGCAACCCCCGCCAGGAGGATTCCAGCGCCTGGAAGTCCGCGTGATGCAGAATCTCATCGACCTGCTTGCTGAGCTTGGCGTCGATCTCGGCAATCATGCGGTCGACCATGGCTTTCTTGACCGGCTCTTTATCGTTGTGCGGCTTGAGCAGTTCTTCAATAAATGCCGACACGCCCCGTTTGGCGATACCGTACGCTTCGTCTTCAGGAGTCAATCGGGTCTGGGCAATGATGCTGTCGAGAATGCTGACTTCGTCGGCACGTTGGCCGGTTTCGGTTGCTGCTTGGGTGCTCATTGATGGCGTCCTTGTCTTGATCAGTTGGCTGGTTTGGGGTCGTTGGCCAGGCCGAGTTCGGCGAGAATTCGTTCACGAGAATCGTCATCGTTGAGCACGCTTTCTATCGCCTTGCGAAACGCCGGAGCATTGCCCAGTGGTCCTTTCAGGGCGACCAGTGCGTCGCGCAGTTCCATCAGCTTGCGCAGCTCCGGTACCTGGTCAACCAGACTGGAAGGATTGAAATCCTTCATGGAATTGATCTCGAGATTCACCGAAAGATCGTCCACGCCAGCGTCTTGTTGCAGGCGATTCGGCACCGCAAAGGTGAGGTTGAGTTCCTGCTTGCCGAGTACTTCGTCAAAGCTGTTCTTGTCGATGGCAATCGGCTTGCGGTCCTCGATCTTGCGTTCGTCGGCGCGTTGCGTGAAATCACCGAGAACCATCAGTTTCAACGGCAGTTCCACTTCTTCCTGCGCGCCGCCGGTGTCGGGAGTGAAAGTGACGTTAACGCGTTCCTTGGGTGCTACTGAGCCATCTTTGGCCATGGTTGTTCTCCGTTTCTGTTATGGCCCTTAGGCCTGATCCAGTGCCACTTCGAGATCTAGGTGACACAGCCTGCGGTAGATATCTTCCTTGCGCTCGCGCAATGTCTGGTTCTGGGGCAGAAGCTCGCAACAGTTAAGCAGCAGCGTAAGCACCTCTAGAGCAAGATCGGGTTCCCATTCAGCCAGCCCGCTGGTCTGCAGCAAGGCGTGGAGCGACTCCAGCTGGGTTTTGGCTAGGTCGTATTTTCTGGCGCTCATGCACAGGCGAACCTGGGCGAGTTGCCATTTGAAGCGCTCCCGTCCGGAATGGGCGCAGCTCAAGCCCTGCTTGATCCTTTGCACCGCTGGCTTGAGACCGTCCCGGCGAAGAATCTGCAATGATTCTTCAAGGGCCATGTCCCAGGCAGCGCTTTCTTTGGCGGGAATGCTGGATGAGCTCTCATTGGCCGCTGCGATTTGCCCATGGGGCAACACATGCGAGCTGATCCAGAGCCTGGTTTCGGGTGAAGCAAAGGGGGCGCCGTCATGAAAGCGCAGCTCCTCCATCAAGGGGAGCCGCTTGAGCAATAGGGCGAGCTGCAACTCTGCCTCGCGCATCCCGGCTTCGGCCTGCAAGGCTTGCAGGCATTGCCACGCCAGGTGTTGTCCGTCCAGCCAGAAAGGCGCCCGTGCCAGGCTCGCTTCAACATCCACGAGCAACTCGGCAAACAGACCCTGCGCAAAACGTTCGGCGTATTGCGCAAGACGGTCAGCGGGCAGGCCGCGCAGTGCCGTCACCCGATCAGCGTTGTGTTCGGGCAGGTTGTCGATTGGCAGCCATAGCAATGTGCGCGAGAGTTTCAGCGCCCGTGGATCGCCGGGTTTGTGCTGCAGCCACCAGGCGCACAGTGCGCGGGACTGATCCTGCAACAATCGCAGTGTTTTCTGGGCTTGCTTGGTATCGGTCAGCCCGCCTTCTGCCTGCGCAGCAAGAACGGCTTGGGTCTTGTTCACCACAGATTCTGGCGCCTGCTGAATGGGAGGCGACGGCACCGTCTGTGCTGTTGACTGGGCAATCTCTTTCAGACGACGACACAAGGGCAGCAGCAAGGGTGCGTCCCCCTGAAGCTCAGCGGTAAACAGTGCATCCAGGTCTTTCAGGTGACTTTTCAGGGTAAGCAGCGTTTCAGCCTGCGCGGCATCTGGTTGATGGTCAGTGAAGGCTCTTTCGAGTCTGGCATTAAGCCAATGAATAGAGGCGGCGCGTGTTCGCAGTTTGCGTGGATGCAGATCGATCCAGTGGTTGAGGCAAAGGTAATGCAGCATGCTGATGCCAGCCCCGAGACCCGTGATCGACTCACGCTGGAACAGACTCCAGATCAGCCAGACCGTTACTCGCAAGTCCTTGGACAGGTCCGTCAGCACCGTCTCGCTGGTTTCACGGATTTTCTGCCAGTCGATGGCGGTTGTCTCATGGAGTGAGCCGGATTTACCAAGCTCGGCCTCCAGTGTCTCGAACTCAGCGGAATACCGCACATCGCTGCCCGCAAAGTCGAGGGGGCTGACGGGCCGTTTCGCTATATCGAGGTAATATTCAGCAAGCATTCCGGGGAATTTGTCCTTGATCGTACAGTTGCACAGGAAGTTGTTGATCCATAACTTCAGCGTGAATATAAGTGCGCAACTAATTGCGCAGTTTCATAATTTAGCGCAACTTTCTGCGCACTTTTTTGATGTGCAACTATTTGCGCACGGGTGTCTATTTCGGGTGTATCGTAGTCTTCGAAGAGGGGGCGGGCAAGGCACTAAACTGTGAACTGTTTTGCTTTAATGGTAATTACATTGGCGCAATTAATATGGCGTCAAAAAAAAGATGCACAGTTCAATCTGGATGCTTTTATAGCTTTGAATGGCTCTATTACGGCTATTTCAGTAACTCAGGAAATGAGGGTGCAAAATATTTAATGTCGATTAGTTGGCAATGCAGTGCGGACTATATTGACTGGTAAGGGGTGCTTATATATAGAAATCGGCTGGGCGTGTTGTCGAATTATTTGTCTAACAGATATTCAGAAGTTTACTGGAATCAATCTGCTTCATTTGATTTTGGGGCAGGATGCTACTTTGCAGGCAGGTGACTTGTCTGGAGCTTGCTTATTGTTCAGTCTGTTCAGGCAAGCTGATGCTTGTTGTGCGGCTTCATTGCAGCCCATCGCTTTCAGTCCTGCCGAAAGATTGTGCCAGCCGGCCTTGAGTGTCGGGTGTTCTAGACCCAGCACTCTGAAGTGTTCGATAGCTTGTTCGCGCTTATTCTGTGCCCAGGCAACATTCCCCAGCCCAAACCGGGCTGCCGGCTGCTCCGGCCATTCGATCAACGCCGCCTGGTAGGCTGCCCTGGCGCTGTCCAGTCTGCCGGTTTGTTCCAGGTCACTGGCGGCGGCAAGGTACTTCAGCGGTTCTGCGCTGGCGGGTAGTTGGCCGGGTGGTAGCATCACGGTAGCCCACCGGTTGGCGCGGCTCCAGGTTCGCATGAATAACTTGAACGGTTCTGCCTGGGCACGATTGAGTCCGCTATGCACCAGCATGACCTCCCGATCAAGGTCATAGCCCACAACCACTGCGTAATGCCATTGGGGAAACCAGTTGAATGCCAGATTCTGCATGACCAACACCGGATTGCCGGCGGCAAGTTCGGCAAGGACGGTTTCGAGGTTTCGGTTCAAGGTATAAACAAGCAAGTCACGTTCGCGCGCGGCAGATATCATTTCAACCTGGAGCGTGCCCTTGCGTTCGGGAATGTAGACCCGGTCAACCAGTTGGTTCGGAGTCACCGTAATACCGCGATCGTCGAACATCATGGCCAGGGCGGCAGGCCCGCATTGATAGGCGTCCTGGGCGTAGAACTTTACGTCCTCAAGCAGGATTTGCGGGGGGAGATGTTGCAGCGTTTGGGGTTCAGGCAGGAGGGGAGGTCGGCCTGCGCAGGCCGACAGCGCAGCTGTCAGCCCGAGCAGAACGATCAAGTGCCAGGTGCGGCGCACGTGTTTAACGAGCGCAGTTGATGAAGCTGTAGATGTTGGTGATGCAAAGAATATCCGTGACAGCGAAAATCACCAGAAACAGCACGATTACCCCTACCACCCCGGCACCGGCTGCACCTTCATCCAGCTGTGCGTTGAACTGCGCGAGTTCGCTGGCGGTCAGGCTGTCAATACGTTTTTCAACCTGATCGGGTGTCACACCCATGCTTGCCAATTTGTCTTGCACGGCTTCGTCGGCGAGCATGCTCTTCAGCGCTTCGCGGTCGACGCTCATTTGCTGATCAGCGATCAGATCCTGGGTTCCCAGCATGGCTGTGGACGCCTGCGCATGAATACTGGCCAGACTGGTCAGCATAAACAGGGCGGTGAGCATGATGGAGACGTAACGTCTGGTTGATTGCATGAATGTCATAGGGACTACTCCTGATTTTTCTTTTAGGACTGTCCTCGAAAGGCCAGCAATTGGTACCGGATGCCTCCGGCATCCACGCTTGATCATAAGCTATATTTCACCTGTGGATGCGCTTATTAATGACCCGGTTTCGCCCGCTGGGGTTCCGCTTTGCTTGCATTCCGATATCGCTCGGCTGGCTCTCCCTAGAATCCCAGCTTGTCTCTCATCTGGTAATACCAGGCGCCCACCGCGGTGAAAGGTACACGAAACAGACGGCCGCCCGGAAACGGATAATGGGGCAGGCAGGCAAAGGCGTCGAAACGTTCAGCCTGGCCCCGCAGTGCTTCGGCGAGGATCTTTCCAGCCAGGTGTGTATAGGTGACTCCATGCCCGCTACAGCCCTGTGAGTAATAGATGTTGTCGCCGATTCTGCCGACCTGTGGCAGGCGTGACAGTGTGAGCAGGAAATTGCCGGTCCAGGCGTAGTCAATTTGCACGCCCTTGAGCTGCGGGAACGTTTTCTCCAGATTTGGCCGTACCAGAGCCTCGACATCGGCGGGATCCCGTGCACCGTAAGCCACACCGCCACCAAAGATCAGCCGCCGATCGCCGGAAAGGCGATAGTAGTCCAGAAGATAACTGCAATCCTCCACGCAATAGTCCTGGGGCAACAGACCTTTGGCGACGTCCTCATCAAGCGGTTCGGTCGTTACTACCTGGGTCCCGCAGGGCATCGACTTGGCGGCGAGCGCCGGAATCAAATTGCCTAGATAGGCGTTGCCCGCCACCACCACGAACCGGGCAGACACCTGCCCATGTTCGGTATGTACAACAGGGTTGGGCCCCTGATCGACTTTGTGTACCCGCGATTGCTCGTGGATGATGCCGCCCAGCGATTCGACTGCTGCGGCTTCGCCCAGCACCAGGTTGAGCGGATGGATATGGCCTCCGCTCATATCGAGCATGCCGCCGGTATAGATATCGGTATTGACTACCTTGCGGATGGCGGTTTGATCAAGCATTTCAAGTTGCGTGTGGCCATAGCGCTCCCAAAGACGTTTCTGCGCTTCCAGATGATCCATCTGTTTGTCATTGAACGCAGCGAAAACACCGCCGTCCTTCAGATCGCATTCAATACCGTATTTGGCGACCCGCTCGCGAATGATGCGTGCGCCTTCAAAGGCCATCTCGCCAAGCAGGCGGGCCTGTTTCGCATCGACGGTTCGTTCGATTACGTCGATGTCACGGCTATAGCTGTTGACGATCTGTCCGCCGTTGCGCCCTGATGCCCCGAAGCCGACCTGAGCCGCCTCCAGCACTGTTACCTTGAAGCCATGCTCGAGCAGAAAAAGCGCGGTGGAAATTCCCGTGTAGCCGGCGCCGATAATGCACACATCGGTTTCATGGCTACCCAGCAGTGGTGGCCTCTCCGGGGTGGGATTGGCTGAGGCGGCGTAGTAGGAAGTGGTATGCGGCGTATAGCTCATGGCGCACCTTGATGTTTGATATTTTTTACATTAAGGAGCGATGCTAAACCCGGGCGGGTTTTAAATCCAGAGCAAGACCAAAAAAGGTCGGTTGCAGCCGCAATTGCTCAGTGTGCTTCCACCGCTTCGGCGGCCGGGGCAGACGCTTTGGGTAGCGGCCGAACCAGCAAGATGCACACCATCGAGAATGCCAGCATGATCCCGATCAGGTGAAAGGCGTCGTTGTACGCCATGATCTGAGCCTGCTGCTGAACCTGATGATTGAGAGCCCCCAGTGCTGCCTGAGGGCTCCCCAACTGGTCCGTCAGCAAAGCCATGCGCTCAGCCGCCGCGGGATTGCCTGGCGTTACGTGCTCTCGCAAAAAATCGAAGTAATACTTGGCGCGGCTGTCGAGAATGGTGGACAGCGCGGCGATGCCGATGGCGCCACCCAGGTTGCGCAGGATGTTATACAGACTGGACGCTGAGCCGGCCTGGGAAGGCGGAATCATGGCTGTTGCCAGAATCGACAGCGGTACCAGCACCATGGGTTGTCCCAACGCACGAAAAATCTGGATCCCGATAAACTGATCCCCGGCGAAATCCAGGCTCAGGTTGCCGCTGAAAAAGCTGGCATAGGCGAACAATGAAAAACCGGTGGCGCAGATCAAGCGAGCGTCCACAAAGCGCATCAGCACCGGGACCAGCGGGATGACCAGTAGCTGGGGCACGCCCATCCACATAATCACCTGGCCTATCTGAAGTGCGTTGTAGCCCTGGATCTGGGCGAGATAGACCGGCAGGACAAAGACAGTTCCGTACAGCCCGACCCCCAGTCCAATATTCGCCAGGCTCCCAAGTAGAAAGTTGCGCTCTTTCAACAACCGCAGGTTGACCAGATGGTTGTCGCGCGACAGCTGGAGGATCACGAAGGTCACCAGGCTGACGAATGCAATGATAGCCAGAAGCACCATATGGCTGGATTCGAACCAGTCTTCCCGGTTGCCCTCTTCGAGAAAAACCTGCAGGCAACCCAGGCCTAGCGCCATGGTCAGGATACCGGCGTAGTCGCCCTTTTTCAGCAATTCCCATCTTGGTGCGGCCTTGTCCAGCCCGTATAAAAGGCCGCAGGTCATGAGGATGCCGGGCACGATGTTGATATAGAAAATGTATTCCCAGCCAAAATTCTCGGTGAGCCAACCGCCGATAGTGGGGCCGATCGAGGGCGCAAAGGTAGCGGTGATAGCGAATAGCGCCATGCCCTTGGGGCGGTCGGCTGGTGGCAGTTTGGTCAGTACCAGCATGAAAGCGAAGGGGATCAGCGCACCGCCCGCCAGACCTTGCAGCACGCGGAATACGATCATGCTCTCCAGGCTCCAGGCCATGGAACAGAGCAGCGAGGCGATGACAAACAACACCGAAATCAGGACCGCGAAGCGCCGGGCCGAAAAGACCATGGTGAGCCAGGCGGCAAGCGGAATGATGATGATCTCGGCGACCAGGTAGGAGGTGGATATCCAGGAGCCCTCCTCGATGGTGGCGGACAGGGCGCCCTGAATATCCTTTAGCGAGGAGTTGATGATCTGGATATCCAGGATGGCCATGAACGCGCCGAGAATAGCGCTCAGAATGGCGATCCAGTCGCGCCGTGTGGGTGGCGGAATGCTCTGCTGAGTTGCCGCCTCAGTCACGTAGATCAACCGTTACGGTGACCGACATGCCGGGCCGCAGACGGCGGCTTAAAGGATGCTCGTCATCAATCAGAATCTTTGCCGGAATACGTTGCACTACCTTGGTGAAGTTTCCGGTGGCGTTCTCCGGTGGCAGAAGACTGAATTGCGCCCCGGAAGCGGGAAACAGGCTGTCGATACGTCCAGCTACTTCTTCGCCGGGAAACGCATCGAATTCGAGAATGGCTTCCAGACCTTCATGCATGTTCTCGATCTGGGTTTCCTTGAAATTGGCCTGAACCCACATCTGCCGCTCAGGAACGATGGCCATTAGATGGGCGCCCGGCTGCACATTCAGGCCGGGTCGCACGCTACGCTGGCCAATACGGCCGGCTGCCGGTGCTCGGATTTCGGTACGCAGCAGGTCGAGTCCCGCTTGATCAACCTCCGCCTGCGCGGCCTGGATCAGTGCGGCGAAACGTTCGATGTCGGCGCGCAGGATATCTTTGGCCAGGGTTTGGGTTTTCAGCTCCGCCTGGGCGCGGCGAATATTGGCCTCGGCAACGGCCAATTGCGCACGGAAGTTGCTCAGCTGTTCCTCTGATGCATAGCCGGACTGTCTGAGCGGAGTAATACGCGTGATGTCCAGCTCGATCCGGCGGCGCTCGGCCTGTTTAGCCTCGACATCAGCCTGGGCAGCTGCAATCAGGCTATCCTGCTGGGCGAGCCGGGATTGGGCTTCGAGCCGTTCTGCTTCGCGGTTGGCAAGGTTTGCTTCGGCCCGCGCCAGGGCGATCTGAAAATCACGGTCGTCCAGCTGTGCAAGAAGATCTCCGCGTTCTACGGATTGGTTGTCAGTCACGCTGACGTCGATGACCTTGGCCGCCAATTCACTGCTTACCCGCGTTATATCGGCCTGAATGTAGGCGTTGTCCGTAGTCTCGTAGAAGCGGCCAATGAACCACCAGTGTGCGAAAAAGGCACCGCCAGCCAGGGCGACGAGCAGGAAAAACAGAAACAGGCGTCTACGGACTCTGGCCGACATTTTTCATCCTCTTGTTATGTGCCCGGCACTCTAGCACTGTTCCGCTCAGGTAAAGAGGGGTTAGAATCTGGACACTTTGTTGCGCCAGAGGAACAGTTAAATATGGGATTGGATGACGCCCTGATCTTTACCCGTGTGGTGGAGTGCCATAGTTTCACCAGCGCCGCTCTCACGCTAAACATGCAGAAATCAACGGTAAGCCGACGCATAGCTCAGCTTGAGGAAAGGTTAGGCGTAAGGCTGCTGAACCGCACGACGCGCAAGTTGCGGCTAACCGAGGTTGGCCAGGCCTACTACGAGCGCTGCCGGCAGATCATGCAAGAGTTTGCCGAGGCCGAGCAGGCCATTATGCAGTTGCAGCGTGAGCCGACCGGGCTGCTGCGAGTCAGCTCGCCGATAGAATTCGGTCAGTTGTTTCTGGGCGGCGCCATTGGGGAATTCATGCGCACCTATCCAGCTATTCAGGTTGAAGTGGAGCTGACCACGCGGGCGGTCGATCCGGTAGAGGAGGGTGTGGATGTGGTGATTCACCGTGGCCGCCCCCAGGATTCCAGTCTGGTCGCTCGTCCGCTGATGAAGAGTCCCAGGCAGCTGTTCGCCAGTCCCGACTATATCGCCCAGCACGGCATGCCGACGCGGCCCGAAGAGCTTTCGGGGCATCGCTGTATCCAGACGCTTGATAGTGGTCGCAAGTGGCATTTTCTGGAGCCCCACGTCAGCGTGCTGGTCAACCCGGTGCTGACGGTCAACAACATTACCTTCGCCAGGGAAGCGGCAATAGCCGGCGCTGGTATCATCAACGTGCCGGCGTTCATAGCCGAACCCTACGTGGAGCAAGGCAAACTCTGCCGGGTTCTGGAGCATCTGGTATTGCCCTCCAGCGAGCTGTATGCGCTGTATCCGTCACGGCGGTTCCAGGCCATGAAGGTCAAGGCGTTCATCGATTTCATGATCGAGAGTCTGGAAAAGAGCTTGAACGTTGATGTGGAGCCCGAAGCCGAAGCGTTGGTAAAATCCCCTTCTTAGTAGCCTGCCTGGCCGGGTCACCCGGCCGGCTTATCGACGAGAGAATTATGACTGTCCGTACCCGTATCGCGCCTTCCCCTACCGGTGACCCCCACGTAGGTACTGCTTACATAGCCTTGTTCAATCAGTGTTTCGCTCGTCAGCATGGCGGACAATTCATTTTGCGCATCGAGGATACCGATCAGGTGCGATCAAGCGCGGAGTCGGAGAAACAGATCCTCGATTCGCTCCGCTGGTTGGGTATCGAGTGGGATGAAGGTCCGGATGTGGGCGGCCCGCACGGCCCCTATCGGCAAAGCGAGCGCAGCGCCATTTATCATGAGCACAGCGAACAGTTGATCACCAAAGGGCACGCCTTTCGTTGTTTCTGTAGTTCAGAGCGCCTCGATGCGTTGCGCGCCGAGCAGATGGCCAACAAGCAGACCCCAGGCTATGACGGCCACTGTCTGTCGCACAGCGAGGATGAGACTACCCGTCGGGTAAGTGCTGGCGAGCCGCATGTGGTACGCATGAAGGTGCCCAGCGCTGGTATCTGCACGGTGCAGGACATGCTCCGTGGGGAAATCGAGATTCCCTGGGAGCAGGTCGACATGCAGGTGCTGATGAAGGCCGACGGTTTGCCTACTTATCACCTCGCCAATGTGGTCGACGACCACTTGATGGGTATTACCCACGTATTGCGCGGAGAAGAGTGGATCAATTCCGCGCCCAAGCACATCTTGTTGTATCAGTATTTTGGCTGGGAGATGCCGCAGCTTTGTCATATGCCGCTGCTGCGCAATCCGGACAAGAGCAAGCTGTCCAAGCGCAAGAATCCGACCAGCATCACCTTCTACCAGCGCATGGGATATCTGCCACAGGCGCTGTTGAATTACCTTGGGCGTATGGGCTGGTCCATGCCGGATGAGAGCGAGAAATTTTCGCTGGAGCAGATGGTCGAGCATTTCGATATCCAGCGCGTGTCTCTGGGTGGCCCGATCTTCGACGTCGAGAAGTTGGCCTGGTTGAACGGGCAATGGATTCGCGAGCTGCCCGAGCCGGATTTTGTCCAGGCAGTGCAAACCTGGGCGCTTAATAGTGATTATCTGCGCCCCCTGGTACCCCTGGTACAAAGCCGGGTCGAGACCTTCAGCGATCTGGTACCCCTGGCTGGTTTCTTCATGACCGGCAAGGTGAATCCTGATCCCGCGCTGTTCGAGCACAAGAAGCTCTCCGGTGACGAGGTGCGCCAGGCGTTGCAACTGCTTCTCTGGAGGCTCGAGTCGTTGCGCCAGTGGGACAAGGAAAGCATTACGGCGAGCATCCAGGGCATTGTCGACGGCCTGCAGCTCAAGCTGCGTGATCTGATGCCGCTGTTGTTTGCCGCCATCACCGGTCAGGCCAGCTCAGTATCGGTACTGGATGCAATGGAACACCTTGGGCCGGACCTTACCCGGTTCCGTCTGCGGCAGGCCCTGGAGTTGCTTGGCGGCACATCCAAGAAGGAGGCCAAGGCGTGGGAGAAGCTTCTCGCTGACTTCGCATGAGCCTCAGCGCAGCGGCGGGTGCTGGATGGTTAAGTTGCTGTTTTGCGTTAAATTCTATTGACAGAAATGGGCACGAATCATAATATGCGCCCCGTCCAAGAGACGGGGCTATAGCTCAGCTGGGAGAGCGCCTGCATGGCATGCAGGAGGTCTGCGGTTCGATCCCGCATAGCTCCACCATTTCTTTGGCCAGTGCGTTGCGTTGGCCTGTTTACACAATGCCTTGAGGCGCCCAGCCTCAAACGCATAGAAGGGTTTGCGTCCCCTTCGTCTAGTGGCCTAGGACACCGCCCTTTCACGGCGGTAACAGGGGTTCGAGTCCCCTAGGGGACGCCATTTTCAAATTCGGCACAGTTCAAGTGCCGAAGGTCACGAGACCACGGGGCTATAGCTCAGCTGGGAGAGCGCCTGCATGGCATGCAGGAGGTCTGCGGTTCGATCCCGCATAGCTCCACCATTTTTAAAGGATCAGCATTTATTGCCGGTCCTTTTTTTTGCCCGCGAATCGGCTGCCCCATGCCAACGGCAGAACCCCTCTCTAAACCTTATTCCCCGAGCTACGCGTTATTCCCTCCGCGAGCTAAACGTTATTCCGGTGAGCTAAACGCCATTTCGGCGGGCTAAACCTCATACCAGCGGGCTAAACGTCATACTTGCAGGTAAACGCCGTCCTTGCAGGTAAGCGACATCCTTGCGGATAAATGTCATCCCCGCGAAGGCGGGGATCCAGCTTTCAAGTGCGGTACTCAGCCTTCTGCACCAGCCAGACCCGATGGATTCCCGCCTTCGCGGGAATGACGAGGTGAGAGGCGGAGCTGGTGATACCCCAGTATCACTCCAGTTCGAAGTGAATTGTTATACAACCGCCATCCCCGCGAAGGCGGGGATCCAGCTTTCAGGTGCGGTACTCAGCCTTATGCACCAGCCAGACCCGATGGATTCCCGCCTTCGCGGGAATGACGAGGTGAGAGGCGGAGCTGGTGATACCCCAGTATCACCTCCAGTTCGAAGTGAATTGTTATACAACCGCCATCCCCGCGAAGGCGGGGATCCAGCTTTCAAGTGCGGTACTCAGCCTTCTGCACCAGCCAGACCCGATGGATTCCCACCTTCGGGGGAATGACGAGGTAAGAGGTGTAGCGGTGGGTGACTCCAGTATCACTTCCAGCTCGAGGTGATTGTTATACAACCGCCATCCCCGCGAAGGCGGGGATCCAGCTTTCAGGTGCGGTGCTCAGCCTTCTGCACCAGCCAGACCCGATGGATTCCCACCTTCGGGGGAATGACGAGGTAAGAGGTGTAGCAGTGGGTGACTCCAGTATCACTTCCAGCTCGAGGTGATTGTTATACAACCGTCATCCCCGCGAAGGCGGGGATCCAGCTTTTAAGCGCGGTGCTCAGCCTTCTGCACCAGCCAGACCCGATGGATTCCCACCTTCGGGGGAATGACGAGGTGAGAGGTGTAGCAGTGGGTGACCCCAGTATCACCTCCAGTTCGAGGTGATTGTTATACAACCGTCATCCCCGCGAAGGCGGGGATCCAGCTTTTAAGCGCGGTGCTCAGCCTTATGCACCAGCCAGACCCGATGGATTCCCGCCTTCGCGGGAATGACGACGTAAGAGGTGAAGCAGGTGTTACTTCAATATTGCGTCCACCATTCGATCATTCCTTGAGGCAGTCCACACAAAACTGCATCTGGCCATTGTCCTTTTGGGCGGGCCGGGCGCCGTGTATATCGCTTTCGAATCCCGGGAACTGCTGGTCCTGGCTTGACGCCACTCTGAGGTAGTCGATGATCGCTGAACTGTCCGAGGGGAAGCGCTCGCCTGGCATGATTACCGGGATGCCGGGTGGGTAGGGCACCAGCATCACGGCGCTGATGCGTCCGGCCAGCTCATCGACCGGGAGCATTTCCACTTCGCCCTTGACCATCGCCTGGTAGGCGTCCGCTGGCCGCAGGACAATCTCGGGAAGCTCGGTGTAGATCTGTCGCAAGACCTTGACCATGCGCTGTTCCTTGTAGAAGCGATGCAACTGCTGGCAAAGGTCCTGCAATCCCATATCGGAATAATGGCCGCTTCGGGCAACCCTCGGTAAGGTCATCTCCAGCGGCGCGTTGTTGTCGTATAAGCGCTTGAACTCCTGCAGCTCGGATACCAGAGTGCTCCACTTGCCTTTGGTTATGCCTAGCGAGAACAGGATCAGGAAGGAATACAGACCAGTCTTTTCCACCACAATCCCGCGTTCGGCGAGGAAGCGGGTGACGATGGCAGCGGGGATACCGCTTTTGGCCAGCCGGCCGTGCTCCTCTACGCCGGGCGTAAGCAGCGTTACCTTGATAGGGTCGAGGAGGGCGTAGTCGTTCGCCATGTCGCCGAAGCCGTGCCACGGGGCCTGGTTATCCAGTGTCCAGTCAGTTGCCGCCAGCGTGTCGGTTTCCAGCGCTTCTTCCGGCTCCCATACATCGAACCACCATTGATCATCGTCCAGGCGGGCTGCGGTCTGATGCATGGCACGGCGGAATGACAGGGCCTCGTCCAGTGTTTCCTGAACCAGCGAACGCCCTGGTGCGCCTGCCATCATGCCAGTGGCGACGTCAATCGAGGCGATGATGCCGTAATGCGGCGAGGTGGAGGTGTGCATCATGAAGGCTTCGTTGAAGCGCTCCAGGTCGAGTTCCTGCTGGTCACTGTTTTCGGCCAGAATAACCGATGCCTGTGACAGCGCGGCGAGGACCTTGTGCGGCGACTGGGTAGCGAACACCATGGGATGTTGCGCACGGGGAAAACCCCGGTTACGGCCCATGCCGTGTCGGCCAGCGTAAAACTCATGGAATGCGGCATAGCCGTACCAGGCTTCATCAAAGTGCAGCACATCTACTGCATCTTCGAGCTCGTCCTTGATCAGCTCGGCGTTGTAGCACAGACCGTCGTAGGTGGAATTAGTGACCACCGCCAGGCGAATTTTGGCCTCGCGACCTCGCAGTAGGGGATGTTCAGCCAGGCGCTGGCGCAGTTTGTCTGGAGAGAAGGCGTCGAGACTAATGGGACCGATGATCCCGTAATCGTTACGCGAGCCGGTGAGATAGATGGGTATCGCACCGGTCATGATGATCGCATGCAGGATCGATTTGTGGCAGTTGCGATCCACCAGTACCACATCATCCCGGGTAACGTAGGCATGCCAGATAATCTTGTTCGCTGTGGAGGTGCCGTTAACCACGTAGAAGCTGTGATCGGCGCCAAAGGTGCGCGCGGTATTGGCTTCTGCGGCGGCGATGGGGCCGTTGTGGTCGAGCAGCGAGCCCAGGCCGGGTACTGACACGGATAAATCGGAACGCAGGGTGTTTTCGCCAAAAAAATCATGGAAAGCCCGGCCTACCGGGCTTTTGCGAAAGGCAACGCCGCCGCCATGGCCAGGCGAATGCCAGGAGTAGCTCGCCCGGCCAGTGTAATCGAGTAGTGCCTTGAAAAAGGGTGGCAGCAGTTGCGAGAGGTAGGAGCGGGCCGTGCGCGCGATCTGTCCGGCAATAAAAGGCAAAGTATCTTCGAACAGGTAGATGATGCCCCGTAGTTGATGGAGATCGCGCAGGTCCGCCAGCTGCGCGCTGTCCAGATTCTGGCGAGTAGTCAGCGCCATGATCGGTAACTCTGGAGAACGTGAGTGCGCCGCTTCGAACAGCGCGCGTACCGGATCCAGGTCGGCTTCCAGATCCGCTGTGAACAGGATGCAGGACAGGCCGCGGTGGGCTTCGGCGATCAGCCGGCCTTCGTCTATGGAAGCGGTGGCGAGTACTTCGAAGCCTTCGTGCTTGAGCGTTTTGAATAGCTCTCCCAGCTGCGTGCCTGCAACGTCGGTTTTGCCAATGTGAGGGTTGATCACGAGAATAGGGAAGTGCAAGTGTTTGAACATAAACGCGGATTCCTTGAAGTCCTGCTGACAGACTAGACCAGTGCGGCGATCACTGGCGCTCTTTTGTTTTGGCATAAACCGCGCAGGGCGCTACGGCATAAATGCTATGCTGAGCACCACTTTGGAAAACAGCGAGGAGCTCCATCTGTGAATTGGGATCGTGAGAATCCGTACACCTGCGATGTCACCGTACAAGCGGAGGATATCGACGAGCTGGGACATGCAAACAACACGGTGTATGTACGTTGGCTCGAGCGTTGTGCCTGGCAGCATTCCCAATCGCTGGGCCTGGGGATAGATGAGTACCGCGAACTGGACAGAGCAATGGCGGTGGTAAGGCACGAGATAGATTATCTCGGTGCCTCCTATCTCAAAGACGAGCTGGTCATGGCCACGTGGATCATCCACTGGGATAGAAAACTGCGCATGACGCGGCACTTTCAATTGTGCCGCAAGAGCGATGGGGCGACCCTGCTGCGAGCACGTACAACCTTTGCCTGTATCGAGCTCAGCAGTGGCAAGCCGAAGCGCATGCCACCGGTATTTATCGAAAACTATGGAAAAGCCCTAATGCCTGCGGAGCAAGCGTGAACAGCGGGCCCCTGCCCGGCTAGACCGGGCCTGCCCTCGCTTGGAGACTTAGCGGTACTCGCAGAGGTACGCGGTATCCTGCTCGACCTTGAGATTGAAGCGGCTGTTGGCGGGAACCTCGAAGTGGCTACCGCCGGCGAAATCTTCCCATTGCGCGCTATTCGGCAACTTGACCGTCAGCTTGCCGGAAATGACATGCATGATCTCCAGCTGGCTGGTCCCGAACTCGTATTCCCCCGGCGCCATTACCCCAACGGTGGCAGAGCCTTCCGGCTGCTGAAAGGCGATGGAAGCGACCTTGCCTTCGAAATACTCATTTACCTTGAACATCATTGTACTCCTGACCACGCGGGATAAAGGGCGCCCATTATGCCGACGCCGCTCCTGCGCCGGCAATCTAAATCAGGCCTGCGAAAGACGTCCGGTAAGCCTGCTGGTCATGCGCTCGGCCACGCCGTTGATGATCAGATACAGGCAGGGCACCACGAACAGTGTCAGCAGCATCGAGAACATCAGACCGCCAACCACTGTCAGCGCCAGCGGCCGCATGATTTCGGCACCGTCGCCCATGCCTATCGCCAGCGGCAGCATGCCCAGGACGGTAGTCAGGGTGGTCATGAGGATCGGCCGTAGCCGCACATGGCCGGCTCGGACGATGGCATCGCGAACGTCCAGCCCCTCATCGCGTCTGCCGAGTTCGATGTATTCCACCAGCAGGATCGCATTGTTCACTACGATACCTATCAGCAGGATCAGGCCAATCAGCACCGGTGCCGAGACCGGGGTACTAGTCGCCCACAGAACCAGACTGACGCCCACCAGTGCCAGGGGCGCGGCCGCCATGATGATCAGGGGATTGCTGAGGCGTTCGTATTGCACCGCCAGCACCACGAAGACCAGAAAGATCGATAGCAATACCACGACGGCAATTTCTCGGTTGGTATCCTGAATGGTTTCCCATTGGCCGCCAAACGTCAGGTTGTAGCGCTCTGGCACCTCAAGGTCGGCCAGCCTGCGTTCGACTTCCTGCATGATGGTCCCGACATCCGAAATGCTGGTGTTGATATCACCGACCACACGAACTATGCGGCTTTGATTTTCCCGGTAGATGGTGGAAGGGCCTTCGCCGAGCTCCAGCGTTGCCACGTCCCTGAGAAGCACCGGTTCATTTTCGAAGCGAAACAGCATCAGATTGCCGAGCGCCTCGGCGTTATCGACCAGCTCGTAGGGCAGCCTGACCCGCACGTCGTATTCCTGATTGGCATCGATGTAACGGGTCGGTACGGCGCCGTCTACCGCGTCGCGAACAGCCTCGCCTATATCGCTTACGCTCATACTGTATTGGGCGGCGTTCTGCCTGTCGACGAACAGGCGCAGCAGCGGTGTAAGATCATCGCTGCCGCTATCCAGCGCGCCGAGACCGGGGATGCCATCGAGGCGCCTGGCTACTTCGTCGCCCAGGCTCTGCAACGTTCGCAGGTCCGGGCCGGTTACGCCGATTTCGAGGTCATTGCCCTGACTGGTGAAGCGCAGGCCGCGAATTTGTGGCGGTCTTGCATAGATGGTAGCGCCAGGCAGATCCAGCGCACGTACGGCGCGCTGGGCTTCTGCAATCCAGATGCCGGCGGACATGTCGGGACGTTCGCTGGCGGGTGTCAACTGAATGAGGAAAATGCCAGATCCGGCACGTTCACTGACCACGCCGCCCCATAGCGCGCCGCCGGCCAGGGTGAAAACGTTCTCGACATGGTCGCGTTGCAGCAGGAGCTGTTCTACCTGGCGGGAATAGGCCTGGGTACGCTCCGGAGGGGTGCCGGGGGGCAGGGTGATACGAATCTGCACCGCACCGTCGTCCATCTGCGGCAGAAACTCGTTACCCAACTGGGTAAACAGCCAGCCCGCGCCGCCCAGAGACAGCGTCGCTAGACCGAGAACGGCCCAGCGAAAGTTCAGGGCTCCGGGAAGCGCTTTGCTATATCCGCTGCGTAGGCGGTCGACCAGCCAGCTAAAACCCCTCACGGGTGCGCTGCCCGACAGGCCGCTTGATCGGTTCAGTTTGCCCATCAATGCCGCGAGCGTAGGCACTATGGTCAGCCCGGCGGCGAGGGTGGCGAGAATGGCAAAGCCGATGGTCAGGATCATTTCCCGGAATACCAGCGCTGCCACGCCACTGACCAATAGAAACGGCATTACCGCGGCGAGGTTGGTCAGCGTGCCGGCGGTGATCGCCGAGACGACTTCGCTGGCCCCGTCGCGCGCCGCGTCTTCGGCCGACTTGCCTAACGCATCGCGGTGCCGGTAAATGTTTTCCAGCATGACGATAGCGTTGTCGAGCAGCAGGCCAACGCCCAGCGCCAGCCCGCCCAGGCTCATGATATTCAGGGTCAGGCCGCTCAGGCCCATAAGGCTGAAAGTGGCCATGATGGCGATCGGGATGGAGAGCCCGATAACAAAGCCCTTGCGTAGGCTGCCGAGAAACATCAGCACCATCAGCATTGCCAGCGCGCCACCGAGCAACGCCGCGGAGCTTACGCTGGAAATGGCGCCGCGAATGAAAAACGTCGGATCCTGCGTTTGCTCGTAACGGATATCCGAGGGAATGAAATTGGATCGTTTCAGGCGATCCAGCGCGGCCAGCACCTCATCAGCCACGGCCACTGTATTGGCGTCCGGCAGTTTGTAAACGGACACCTGGGCTGCAGGTGTGCCGTCGAGCCGGGCAAACACTCGTTGGCGCCGGTTGCCGTCACGCACGATTGCCACATCGGACAGGCGGATGTTCTGCCCGTACAGCATGGTTTCTTTTGGCAAGGGCAGCAGCACGTTCTCGATCTGCTTGAGCGAGGTGAACAGGCCTTCGGTCTTGCCGGCCACGTCAAAGTAATCCGAGGTTACCCGGCCGATGGCTATATCCCGGTTCGCCGCAGCAAGCGTATCGCCAATATCGTTCATGCCGATGCCGTAGGAGTGCAGGCGATCCGGGTCGACGATCACTTCGATCTCCCTGATCATCCCACCCGCCGATTCGACGGAAGAGACGCCGGGAATACTGATCAGCTGTGGTGCCAGGGTGTTTTCAATCCAGTCGTTAACTGCCGCTTCGCTGCGTACGGTGGAGCTGAAGCCGCCTTGCCAGACCGGCTGCTGCCCAGGGTCGAACTTGCGCACCCGCGGCGGATCGATATCGGGAAGCAGAGCGCGTGCCTGCTCCAGACCGCGGGCGGTATTTTGCAAGGCGATGTCGAGATTGGTGCCGAATTCGAAGGTCAGGTCAATGTCGGTCTGGCTGTCTTCCACCTCACTGCTGATCAGCCTGAGGTTTTCGGTGTCGGCCAGGTTCCGCTCGAGTACCCGTGTTACCTGTTCTTCAAGCACCTCCGCCGACACGCCCGGATAGTCCACGGAAACGCGAATCTGGGGGTAGTCGATGCTGGGCAGCAGATCGATGGGCAGGCGCTGGAGGAAATACAGCCCGATGACGATAACTACCGATGCCAGGGCCAGCGTGCCTACCGGCCGGCTGATGGATAGGCCGACAATTCCCTGTCTTTTCGGTGCAGGCTGGTCTTGCTTACTCATGGGTGGTTACTACGCGCACGGCTTGATCGTCTGCCATGTCGATGGGGTTGCTCGCCAGAATCATTTCTCCGGGTTCGACACCGTTCAGCACCTCGGTCCAGCGGCTGCGGCTGATGCCGGTTTCAATCTGTCGCCGCTGTAACCGATCATCTTTGATTGCGTAGACGTAGTGACCCTGTTCGCTCGAGCCAATAGCCGCTGCGGGCACCACCAGCGTATCGGGGCGCCTGTCGATGGTTGTGTCTATACGCGCCAGAAAGCCGGGTTTGACGCCTTGTTCCCACGCGCTCTGCGGGAGCTCGATTTCCACCGTGATCAGCCGGCTGGTGCCCTGGGCGGCGGGAAAGATTCGTCTTACACGTCCCTCAAGGGTCACTTCGGGTAGCGCATCGAAGGTCAGCGGCATCGCCTGTCCCGGCTCCAGGTGAACGACGTCCAGCTCTGACATGCCCAGGCGCAGTACCAGGCGTTCCATATTCGCCAGTTCAAACAGCGTATCCTGGGTTTGCACGGCTTCGCCCGGCTCGATATGACGGGCGATGATCATGCTGTCCTGGGGTGCTTCGATCCGCCCATAGGAAACCCGGCTCTCCCACAACGCCTTGTGACTCTCCGCAACTTCTTTGGCTACACGTGCGGTCTGGAACTCCAGTTGGGTCGCCACGCCGCGACGCTGTAGTTCTACTGCTCGCTCGTAGTCCAGCACTGCAGAGGCTAGTTCCGCCTCCGCTCGATCCAGTTCGGCACTCGCCTCGGCAACATCGAGGCGGGCCAGTAGTTGCCCCCTGGGCACCCGGTCGCCTTCTTCATACAGTACCTCTTGCACAGTCCCTGCGGTGCGGGCTGCCAGGTTGATCAGCGCGCTTGGCTGGACCGGCGCCGCTACGTTCAGGGGGCGCGACAGATCCTCGGTCCTTACTTCAAAGGCCGCTATCGGCGTCGAGGATCGGGTAGCGGCGGCGGGGGGGTCGTCCTTTCCGCCACACCCATGGAGAACAAAAAACGCGGTTAATCCCAGAACAAGCTGGAGCAGTTTCCACGACGCATTACCCATTACTAAACCCTTGATCTGATACCACTCCTGAATTCGCTACATGCTAACCGCTAAGCGCCCACAGTGGCACACCCGAGCGGCCAATATGGTTCCAAAAGGTTTCACGAATTCGGCAGTGTGGTTTCGACGCGCGCGGTGGCGCCGTTCACTATCAGATACAGACAGGGAACGACGAACAGGGTCAACAGCATGGAGAATGTCAGACCACCTACCACCGTCAGCGCCAGAGGGCGGAGCATTTCTGCGCCTTCGCCCAAGCCAATGGCCAAAGGTGCCATGCCCAGCACCGTCGTCAGGGTCGTCATCAATATCGGGCGTAGCCTGACATTGCCCGCCTCGACGATCGCCTGAGTAACACTCAGCCCAGCTTGCCTGCCGCGCTCGATATATTCGATCAGCAATATCGCATTGTTAACGACTATGCCGACCAGCAAGATGAGACCAATCATCACCGGTGCGGATACCGGCGTGCTGGTCAGCCAGAGGGTCAGGCTGACACCGATGAGCGACAATGGCGCTGCGACCATGATGATCAACGGATTGCCCAGCCGCTCGTATTGCACCGCCAACACGACGAACACTAGAAACAGCGAAAGCAGGATGACCACCGTTACTTCGCGATTGGTATCCTGGATGATTTCCCACTGGCCACCATAGATCAGACTGTAGCGCTCGGGGATCTTCAGGTCAGCCAGTCTTGACTGGACCTCCGCCATGATGGTGCTTACGTCGGACAGGCTGCTGTTGATATCGCCCACTACCCGCACGATGCGGCTCTGATTCTCGCGGGAAATGGTCGACGGACCTTCCCCCAGTTCGAAATTCGCCAGATCGCGCAGCACGACAGGCTCGCCCTGGTCGCGAGGCACCAACAGATTTTCCAGTGCCTGGGCGTCGTCGACCAGATCATGGGGCAGACGAACCCGCATGTCGTATTCCATATTTGCGTCGATGTACTGGGTTGGAACCATACCGTCCACCGCATCGCGAATCACCTGGCCCACGTCAGCCACCTGCATGCCGTACTCGGCTGCCTTTTGCCGGTCAACCAGCATGCGTAGCAGCGGGCTCTGGTTGTCAGTGCCCCCGTCAATACCCTCCAGACCGCGTATGCCTTCCAGACGCAGGGCAATGTCGCTGCTCAGCGCGTGCAGGGTTTGCAGATCCGGGCCGGTAACGCCGATCTGGAAGTCGTTGCCTTGATCGGTAAAGCGGAGTCCATGGATGCGAGGCGGGATGCCGAACACCTTCATGCCCGGAATATCCAGGCTCCGCACGGCATCCCGGGCTTCGGCAACCCACACACCGGCCGGCACGTCTGGCCGGTCAGCAGCCGGAACGAGCTGAATGACGAAGATGCTGGTGCCTGCTTCTTCGCTGACAACGCCGCCCCACAGCGCCCCGCCGGCAAGGGTGAACACCGTCTGCACGTGCTCGAATTCCAGCAACAGCTTTTCCACCTGGCGGGCGCGGAGCTGGGTTTCTTGCAGAGGCGCACCGGGCGGCAGACGAGTGAAGATATGCACCGCACCGTCATCCATCTGCGGCAGAAACTCATTACCGAGTTCATTGAACAGCCAGGCTGAGCCGCCCAGCGCCAGGGCGGCCATACCGATGACCACCCAGCGCCGTTTGAGGGCAACCGGCAATGAACGGCTGTAGCCGCGACGCAACCAGTCAACCAGTGCGCCGAAGGTCCTTACCGGCAGGCTGGTCGCAAGGCCGCTTGAGCCACGCAGTTTGCCGGTCAGTGCCGCCAGCGCAGGCACCAGCGTCAGCGCCGCTCCCAAGGTGGCGATAATGGAGAAGCCGATGGTGAGGATCATTTCCTGGAAGACCAGGGCGGCCACCCCGCTGACCAACAGAAAAGGCAATACCGCAGCCAGATTGGTCAAGGTGCCGGCGGTGATGGCCGAAACCACTTCGTTGGCGCCATCGCGAGCGGCATCGTCAGCGGATTTACCCAGGGTATCGCGGTGCCGGTAGATGTTCTCGAGCATGACGATAGCGTTATCCAGCAGCAGGCCCACGCCCAGGGCCAGCCCGCCAAGACTCATGATATTGAGGGTGAGGTTACCCAGCCCCATTAGGCTGAAGGTGGCCATCAGCGCAAGGGGAATGGATAATCCGATCACGAATCCCTTGCGCAGGCTACCGAGAAACAGCAATACCATCAGCATCGCCAGCAACCCGCCCAGCAGCGCAGCACTACTAACGCTGGAAATGGCGCCGCGTATGAAAAAAGTCGAATCCCTGGTTGCCTCGAAGCGGATGTCGGCTGGTATGAAATTGCTGCGTTGAAGCCGGGCCAGTGTGGTCGCCACCTGTTCTGCCACCGCCACGGTGTTGGCAGCGGGGAGTTTGTAGATGGATACCTGGGTGGCCGGTGTGCCGTTCAGGCGCGAAAAAACGCGTTGGCGACGGTGACCGTCGCGGACCGTGGCCACGTCCGCGAGTCGAATGCTGCTTGCGTACCGATACAGTTCATTGGGAAGCGCTAACCGCACGTCTCTGATTTGCTCTAGCGACTTGAACAATCCTTCGGTCTTGGCCGCTACATCGAAGTGCTCTGATGTCACCCGGCCAAGGGCGATGTCGCGGTTTTCGTTGGCGAGTGTCTGGCTGACATCGCTCAGACTAAGTCGGTAGGACAGCAGCCGCAGGGGGTCGACGATGACTTCTATCTCGCGAACCATGCCGCCTATCGATTCCACCGATGAAACGCCGGAGATGCCAATCAGCTGGGGCGTGAGGTAGTTCTCGATCCAGTCGGTTACCTCGGCTTCGCTACGCACAGTCGAGCTGAACCCGCCTTGCCAGACTGCCTGACGGCCGGGGTCGAACTTGCGCACGCGCGGGGGATCGATTTCCGGCAATAGCCCACGCGCCTGCTCCAGGCCGCGGGCTGTGTTTTGTAGTGCCATGTCGAGGTTGGTGCCGAACTCGAAGGTAAGACTGACGCTGGTCTGGCCTTCGGAAACCCGGCTGCTGATGCGGGTCAGGTCTTCCGTGTCGGCCAGGTTGCGTTCGAGCACGCGGGTGATCTGCTCCTCGACTACTTCGGCCGAGACGCCGGGGTAGTTCACCGTCACCTGAATCTGCGGGAACTCGATAGTGGGCAGCAGATCGATGGGTAGTCGCTGGAGGAAATACAAGCCAATAACCAGCACCACCGCAGCTATCGCCAGCGTGCCAATAGGTCGGCTTATGGCTAGTCCGGCAATGGTCTGATTCGCGGTAGCCTCTCGAGCCTGATCCGTCATGCTTGATAACTGTCCGGTTGATGTGTAGGTAAGGACAAGCAGGTCGAAGCGGAGTTCGACTTTCAGATTGGTTCAGCTGGCGCTCGGCCATCGGCCTATCCGCGGCCCGACCGATTCGCGGCCCGGTTCGATCGCCGGGCTCTACCCTGGTCGTGGTGAAAAGCCCTAACCCTGCTATTATCCTTGGCCATCCGGCCGATTTTCATTCCTTTCTGTTGCTCAGACCCGTCCGAGCAGTTGTTGATGTCGGCTACCGTATTCAGTCCGGAGGCTCTATGGCAAGCATTGCATTTCTTGGTTTGGGCGTTATGGGATACCCCATGGCTGGGCACCTTCTGCGTGCTGGTAACGATGTGACGGTGTATAACCGCACCGCGGAGAAAGCCCAGAGGTGGGTGGCCGAGCACGGTGGCCGCTTGTGTTCGACGCCCGCCGAAGCCGCCAGAGATCAGGACCTGGTCATGCTATGTGTGGGTAATGACGATGATCTTCGTGAGGTGATCGCAGGTCCGGATGGCGTAGTGCAAGGCGCCCGTAACGGCGCCGTCGTGGTTGATCACACCACAGCCTCGGCAGGCGTCGCAAAGGAAATGGCGCAGATTTGCCAAACCAAGGGCATAGGCTTTCTCGACGCCCCGGTGTCCGGCGGCGAGGCTGGCGCTATCGGCGGCCAGCTTACCATCATGGTTGGGGGGGAGGAGGCGGTCTATGATCTGGCCAGGCCGGTGATCAACGCCTACGCCAAGATGGTCCGGCGGATGGGAGAAGTCGGCAGCGGCCAGTTGACTAAAATGGTCAATCAGATTTGTATTGCGGGCCTGGTACAGGGACTTTCAGAGGCGCTGCATTTCGCCGAACGTGCGGGACTGGACGCTGAGGAGGCAATGGCCGTGATCAGCAAGGGCGCGGCGCAGTCATGGCAACTGGAAAATCGCCATAAAAGCATGATCGCCGGCAGCTTCGATTTCGGCTTTGCGGTCGACTGGATGCGCAAGGACCTGTCCATAGTCCTCGATGAATCCCGTCGTAACGGCGCGCAGCTGCCGGTTACCGCGCTGGTTGACCAGTTCTATGCCGATGTTCAGGCTATGGGCGGTGGCCGTTGGGATACCTCAAGTCTGATCGCCCGGCTCAAGAGCCAGAGCGCCAAAAAGGTCTGATTGCTTGATGAATATGATTTGCCGGCCGGGTTGCGGAGCGTGCTGCATCGCTCCCTCCATTTCCTCACCCCTCCCTGGCATGCCTTCGGGCAAGCCGGCGGGTGTCGCCTGCATCCACCTTGGCGAGGACCGGCGTTGCGGCATATTTTTTTCGCCAGAACGCCCTGCGGTGTGTTCGGGGTTCAAGGCCGCTCCGGATGTTTGTGGCGAAACGGCTGCGCAGGCGCTGGAGATACTTACCTGGTGGGAACAGGCTACGGCCTAGATTTCTGCCGCCAGAATGCAAAATGCCCCGGATGACCGAGGCATTTGCGTGGTGCAGATCAGTTCTTACCGGGTTGGGTAGTCACGCTGTAACGAGCCGGTATACAGCTGGCGCGGGCGACCGATCTTGTACGGCATGCTGATCATTTCGTTCCAGTGAGCAACCCAGCCCGGCGTACGGCCGGTGGCGAAGATTACGGTGAACATGGAGGTCGGGATGCCGATAGCCTTGAGGATGATCCCGGAATAGAAATCAACGTTCGGATACAGGTTGCGCTCGACGAAATAGGGATCGGTGCGGGCGATCTCTTCCAGCTTCATCGCCAGCTCCAGTTGCGGATCATTGATGCCCAGTTCGGCCAGCACTTCATCGCAGGTCTGCTTCATTACCTTGGCGCGCGGATCGAAGTTCTTGTATACCCGGTGACCAAAGCCCATCAGCTTGAACGGATCGTCCTTGTCCTTGGCCTTGGCCACGAATTTTTCGATGTTCGATACGTCGCCGATTTCGTCCAGCATTTTCAGTACGGCTTCGTTGGCTCCACCATGTGCCGGGCCCCACAGCGCGGCGATACCAGCAGCGATACAGGCGAAGGGGTTGGCGCCGGAAGAGCCGGCCAGACGCACGGTAGACGTGGAAGCGTTCTGTTCGTGGTCGGCGTGCAACACAAAAATGCGATCCATGGCCTTGGCCAGAATCGGATTGACCTTCTTGTCTTCACAGGGGGTGTTGAACATCATGTGAAGGAAGTTTTCGGAATACGTGAGGTCATTGCGTGGGAACATGAACGGCTGGCCGACGGAGTACTTGTAGACCATGGCGGCGAGGGTGGGCATCTTGGCGATCAGGCGAATCGCGGAAATTTCGCGATGGTGCGCGTCATTGATGTCCAGCGAGTCATGGTAAAAGGCAGACAGCGCGCCGACCACGCCACACATGATGGCCATCGGATGGGCATCGCGGCGAAAGCCGTTGAGAAAGTGGGACAGCTGCTCATGCACCATGGTGTGGTTCTTGATGGTGCTGTCGAAGACTTTCTTCTCTTCGTCCGTGGGCAGTTCACCCTTCAGCAGTAGAAAGCAGGTTTCGAGAAAGTCAGCTTTCTCAGCCAATTGCTCGATAGGATAACCCCGGTGCAACAGGACGCCTTTCTCGCCGTCAATGAACGTGATCTTGGATTCGCAGGATGAAGTGGCCATGAAGCCAGGATCAAAGGTGAAAATCCCCTCGCCGGTCAGGCTGCGAACATCGACTACATCCGGACCTAAGGTGCCAGAGTATACTGGCAGATCGATGGGGGCAGCGCCCTCGATGATCAATTGCGCCTTTTTGTCAGCCATTGATGGCCTCCTGTTTGCTGGTATCAAAAGTGTGACCCCCCACGCAGGGCCCGCATCACTATAAGGTGATAATCCCGTTTGTCAATTGTACAGATAGTGAATGGATATCATGCTTATAAAAACGTTTTATTGGCGCGCTGAATGTATGACCTAGACGCATCGAAAGACGGAAACATGCGCATTGCAGCGCGGTTGTTGCATTGTATTCAGGGGTCCAAGTCTCTATACTCCATGACCGGCAAAGTGACCCAATAGTCTCAACCGAGACTGCCTGTTTGGGCACTGGGGTACCCACGTAAGTGCACCTTCCTATAATCCAGCCCTGTCCAAGGGCCATGAGTGTGAATATAGCCGTGAATAGTAAAAGACCTGTCAATCTAGATCTCAGGACAATCAAGCTTCCTGTCACAGCCTATACGTCTATTGTTCACCGTATTTCGGGCGTCATCCTGTTCGTTTCCATTGCAGGCCTGCTTTGGTTGCTGGACAAATCGCTGATTTCCGAAAGCGGCTTCGAGCAAGTTCAGTCGTACTTTCAAAACCCGCTGGTCAAACTGATCCTCTGGGGCGTTCTTGCTGCCCTGTTGTATCACCTGGTTGCCGGTATCCGGCACCTGGTCATGGACGCAGGCGTGGGTGAAGGTCTCGAAAGTGGCAAGCGTGGTTCGCAGGCGGTGATTGTTATCTCCGCCGTACTGATTGTTCTTCTGGGGGTGTGGATATGGTAACCAGCGTCACCAACCTGTCGCGTAGCGGTCTATATGACTGGATGGCACAGCGTGTGTCTGCGGTACTGCTGGCAGTCTACACATTATTCCTGCTGGGCTATGTGCTGCTGAATCCCGGCATGACCTATGCCGACTGGTCAGGTCTGTTTGACCAGAGCTGGATGCGCATCTTCAGTCTGCTGACTCTTGTGGCCCTCAGCGTACACTCCTGGGTCGGAATGTGGACCATTTCTACTGACTATCTAACTCCAATGGCACTGGGCAAGTTCGCTACTGTCGCTCGCTTCCTGTTTCAGGTCGTGTGTGGGCTGGCGATGTTTGTCCTTTTTGTCTGGGGCGTGCAGATTCTTTGGGGTATCTAAATGGCTAACATTCGTACACTGACTTTTGACGCCATCATTATTGGTGGTGGCGGGGCCGGCATGCGTGCCGCACTGCAACTGGCTCAGGGCGGTCACAAGACTGCCGTGGTCACCAAGGTATTCCCGACCCGCTCGCATACCGTATCCGCCCAGGGCGGCATTACCTGCGCCATCGCATCGGCCGATCCGAATGATGACTGGCGCTGGCACATGTATGACACCGTCAAGGGCTCCGACTATATCGGCGACCAGGACGCTATCGAATATATGTGTTCGGTCGGCCCCGAGGCCGTATTCGAGCTCGAGCACATGGGTCTACCGTTCTCCCGTACCGAACAGGGCCGCATCTATCAGCGCCCGTTCGGTGGGCAGTCCAAGGACTACGGCAAGGGCGGCCAGGCCGCCCGTACCTGCGCCGCCGCTGACCGTACCGGCCACGCACTGTTGCACACGCTGTATCAGAACAACGTCAAGCACGACACGACCTTCCTTAACGAATGGTATGCCGTCGACCTGGTGAAGAATCAGGACGGCGCCGTGGTAGGCACCATTGCCATCTGCATTGAGACTGGCGAAACCGTTTATATCCGTTCCAAGGCCACTGTTCTGGCTACCGGCGGTGCAGGCCGTATCTACGCTTCGACTACCAATGCGCTGATCAATACCGGCGACGGCGTAGGCATGGCGCTGCGTGCCGGCGTGCCGGTGCAGGATATCGAAATGTGGCAATTCCACCCGACCGGCATCGCTGGTGCCGGCACGCTGGTAACCGAAGGTTGCCGCGGTGAAGGTGGATATCTGATCAATAAGCACGGCGAGCGTTTCATGGAACGTTATGCGCCTAACGCCAAGGACCTTGCGGGTCGTGATGTGGTAGCGCGTTCCATGGTCAAGGAAATCATTGCCGGCAATGGCTGTGGTCCTGATGGCGATCACGTGATGCTCAAGCTCGATCACCTGGGCGAGGAAGTGCTGCACAGCCGCCTGCCGGGCATCTGTGAACTGTCCAAGACCTTTGCCCACGTGGATCCGGTTACTGCGCCGATCCCGGTCGTGCCGACCTGCCATTACATGATGGGCGGCATACCGACCAACATCCATGGTCAGGCCATCACCCAGGACGCGCTGGGCAACGACAGGATCGTTGACGGTCTGTTTGCAGTAGGCGAAGTCGCCTGCGTATCGGTCCATGGCGCAAACCGCCTGGGCGGAAATTCCCTGCTCGACCTGGTGGTATTCGGTCGTGCGGCCGGTCTGCATCTGGAAACCGCGCTCAAGGAAGGCATTGAGCACCGCGGTGCTTCCGAGTCAGACCTTGATCAGTCGCTGGCTCGTCTGGCAAGTCTGAACGAGCGCGCCAGCGGTGAAGATGTTGCGCCGCTGCGCAAGGAACTGCAGAACTGTATGCAGAACTACTTCGGCGTGTTCCGTACCGGCGAGTTTATGGAAAAGGGCATCACCCAACTGGCTGACCTGCGCGAGCGCATCGCTACGGTCAAGATCAACGACAAGAGCCAGGCGTTCAACACTGCGCGTATCGAAGCACTGGAGCTGCAGAATCTTCTGGAAGTGGCTGAGGCAACGGCGGTCGCGGCGAATCTGCGTACCGAGAGCCGTGGCGCACATGCCCGTGAAGATTACGAGGATCGTGACGATGAAAACTGGCTGTGCCACAGCCTTTATATGCCCGGAACCAAAGAGTTACGCAAGCGGGCCGTCAACTTCACGCCGAAAACAGTTCCTACTTTCGAACCCATGATTCGGACTTACTAAGGGTGACCGATATGTTGCAAGTAAGTGTCTATCGTTACAACCCGGAGACCGACAAGGCTCCGTACATGCAGGAGTTCGACATCGACACCGGCGGGAAGGACATCATGGTTCTTGACGTGCTGGCCCTGGTCAAGGAGCAGGACGTCGGCATGGCCTATCGCCGCTCCTGCCGTGAGGGTGTGTGCGGTTCGGATGGTATGAACATCAATGGCAAGAATGGCCTGGCCTGTATCACTCCATTGTCGGATGTAGTGAAAAACAACAAGTTGGTGCTGCGTCCATTACCTGGTTTGCCAGTCATACGTGACTTGGTCGTGGATATGAGCATCTTCTACAAGCAATACGAAAAGGTTCAGCCGTATTTGCAGAATGACACGCCGGCGCCCGCTATCGAGCGCCTGCAGTCACCGGAAGAGCGGGAAAAACTGGACGGTCTGTACGAGTGTATTCTCTGTGCCTGCTGCTCAACTGCCTGCCCTTCCTTCTGGTGGAATCCCGACAAGTTCATCGGTCCCGCTGGTTTGTTGCAGGCTTACCGTTTTCTGGCGGACAGCCGCGACACCAAGACCGAAGACCGTCTGGCATCACTGGATGATCCGTTCAGCGTATTTCGCTGCCGCGGCATCATGAATTGCGTGAACGTGTGCCCGAAGGGTCTGAATCCGACTCGTGCCATCGGCCACATCCGTAACATGTTGCTGCAGAGCGGTACCTGATCGAGTTGGTTCTGCATTAAAGGTTGGCCTGCCGGCTCCTGCTACAGGGAGCCGGACAGAATTTTAGTCGAGCCGCAGCCCACAAAGCCGCGGCTTGTATGTACCTAAACCAACAGGGGCAATCGGGTAACACCCGAACTATCTGTCGGGGCCGGCAATATTCCGGTTTCGCAGAATGTGACAGGGCAGGGGGACGGCAGAGACACTGTCGGGCGCCCCTCTACATGTTCTGCACGGAAGGCAGCAACTTGCCAATTAATGGTCTAGTGCCAGATGGTGTCCCCTTATAGAGGGTGACCAAGCATGCCAGACAGCGAAATGCAGCAGCTGTGGAGCACGTCTCACTTATCCGGTGGGAATGCCTCCTATGTTGAAGAGCTTTATGAGCTCTATCTGCACGATCCGAACAGTGTCGCCGAACAGTGGCGCAGCTATTTTCAAAAGCTGCCCCAGGTTAACGGACACGCGTCTTCGGATGTTTCCCATTCCACTATCCGCGAACATTTCCTCACTCTGGCCCGGAGCAATCGCCGTCCCCAGGCTGTGGCAGGCGGACAAGTCAGCAGTGATCACGAGAAGAAGCAGGTCGATGTTCTGCGCCTCATCCAGGCCTTCCGGATGCGCGGTCACCAGGCATCTCAGCTCGACCCACTTGGCTTGTGGATAAGAGACCAGATCGTTGATCTGACCCTCAATGACTACGGCCTTACCGACGCCGATCTGGACACCGTGTTTCGTACCGGTGAACTCAAGATCGGTAAAGAAGAAGCCTCTCTGCGTGAAATTCTCGACACCTTGCAGTCGACCTACTGCTCCACCTTCGGCGCGGAATACATGCACATCGTGGATTCCACCCAGCGCCGCTGGTTTCAGCAACGTCTGGAAAGCGTGCGTGGCAAGCCGCAACACTCCAAGGAAAGCAAAGCGCATTTGCTGGAGCGTTTGACCGCAGCCGAAGGCCTTGAGAAATACCTGGGCACCAAGTACCCCGGCACCAAGCGTTTCGGTGCCGAGGGCGCCGAGAGCATGATTCCAATGCTCGATGAAATCATCCAGCGCTCCGGTTCCTATGGCACCCAGGAAATCGTTCTGGGCATGGCCCACCGGGGTCGTCTGAACGTGCTGGTCAACACCCTGGGCAAGAACCCGCGTGAGCTGTTCGATGAGTTCGAAGGCAAGAAGAAGATTGATCTGGGCTCCGGCGACGTCAAATATCATCAGGGCTTCTCTTCCAACGTCATGACTGCTGGTGGAGAAGTGCACCTGGCCCTGGCGTTCAATCCTTCGCACCTTGAGATTGTTTCTCCTGTGGTCGAAGGCTCGGTTCGTGCTCGTCAGGACCGTCGGAACGATTTCAGCGGGGAAAAGGTTCTGCCGATCAGCATCCATGGCGACGCGGCATTCGCGGGCCAGGGTGTGGTCATGGAAACCTTCCAGATGTCACAGACCCGGGCCTTCAAGACCGGCGGTACCATTCATATCATCATCAACAATCAGGTGGGTTTCACTACCAGCCGCCAGGAAGACGCGCGTTCTACCGAATACGCGACCGATGTTGCCAAGATGATTCAGGCGCCGATCCTGCACGTGAACGGTGATGACCCCGAAGCGGTGCTGTTCGTGACCCAACTGGCCGTCGACTACCGTATGCAGTTCAAGCGCGACGTGGTGATCGATCTGGTGTGCTACCGCCGCCGCGGTCATAACGAGGCCGACGAGCCGTCCGGTACGCAGCCACTGATGTACGAGAAGATTGCCAAGCATCCGACCACGCGCGATATCTATGCCGAACGCCTGGTTCAGGCGGGCGTGCTCAGCAGTGACGATGTGCAGGGCCTGATAGAGGAATACCGTACCGCTCTGGACAATGGCGATCATGTGGTGAAGAGCCTGGTCAAGGAGCCCGATCGCAGTTCCTTTGTCGATTGGAGCGCCTATCTAGGGCATATGTGGACCGCGCGTCACGACACTCGCTTTGATCTGAAGACCCTTCAGGAACTGGCGAACCGCTTGCACACGCTGCCGGATGGTCTGGTGATCCAGCGCCAGACCGGCAAGATTCTCGAAGACCGTCGCAAGATGGCTGCGGGCGCGTTGGCGATGAACTGGGGTTTCGCCGAGACGATGGCCTATGCGACCTTGTTGCACGAAGGGCATCCGATCCGCATATCCGGTCAGGACGTTGGACGCGGAACCTTCTCGCACCGCCACGCTGTGCTGCACAACCAGAAGGATGGCAACAGCTACACCCCGCTGGCCAATCTGTCGGAGAATCAGCCACGATTCGATATCTACGATTCGTTGCTCTCGGAAGAGGCTGTGCTGGCATTCGAGTACGGTTACGCAACAACCACGCCTAACGCTCTAGTCCTTTGGGAAGCGCAGTTCGGCGATTTTGCCAACGGCGCACAGGTAGTGATTGATCAGTTTATCTCCAGTGGTGAGCACAAGTGGGGCCGGCTCTGTGGCCTGACCATGCTGTTGCCGCACGGATATGAAGGGCAGGGCCCGGAGCATTCATCGGCGCGGCTTGAACGTTTTCTGCAATTGAGCGCCGAACACAATATCCAGGTGTGCGTGCCCTCGACGCCGGCGCAGGTCTATCACATGCTGCGTCGCCAGGTAATTCGCCCGTTGCGCAAGCCGTTGATCGCGCTGACGCCCAAGTCATTGTTGCGTCACAAGCTGGCCACCTCAAGCCTGGAAGAGCTGGCTGATGGTTCTTTCCATACCGTCATGCCCGAAATTGACGCAATTGATCCAGCCAAGGCTGAACGCGTGATTCTCTGCAGCGGCAAGGTGTATTACGACCTGCTGGAAAAACGCCGAGCCGATGGTAACGAAACGGCTGCAATCATCCGTATCGAACAGCTCTATCCGTTCCCGGAAGATGACCTGAGCGACATTCTTGCTCCCTATCAATCCTTGAAAAAGGTGATCTGGTGTCAGGAAGAACCGATGAACCAGGGCGCATGGTATTGCAGTCAGCATCACATGCGTCGGGTCGTCGCCCAGCACAGCGTCAACAATCTGTATCTGGACTACGCTGGACGGGAGGCTTCGGCGGCACCTGCCGGCGGCTACGCGTCCATGCATGCAGAACAGCAGGAAAAACTTTTGCAGGACGCTTTCACTCTTTAAGCAACCGGCAGACATCACAGAATTGATAAGGATCGACAATGGCTATTGAAATCAAAGCCCCTACTTTTCCAGAATCGGTTGCCGATGGCACCGTTGCCACCTGGCACAAGCAACCTGGCGACGCCGTCAAGCGTGACGAGCTGGTCGTTGATATCGAGACCGATAAGGTTGTGCTGGAAGTTCTGGCTGAGGCAGATGGCGTCCTGGGCGACATCGTCAAGGGTGAAGGTGAGACGGTTCTCAGCGGCGAACTGCTGGCTACGCTGACCGAAGGCGGCGCTGCGGCGCCCAAGGCCGAGGCCAAGGAAAGCAAGCCGGAAAGCCAGCCGCAGGCGCAATCCGCCGCGAGCTCCGGATCCGAATCAGGCGAGGAGGCCATGCTGTCGCCAGCCGCCCGCAAGATGGCCGAAGAGAACGGCCTCTCGGCTTCCGATATCACCGGAACCGGCAAAGGCGGAAGGGTCACCAAGGAAGACGTGATGAGCGCCGTCGAGGCGAAGAAATCCGCTCCGGCCAAACCAGCGGCGACGGCCAAGCCAGCCGTATCCGAGCCGCCTATGGCGATGGAAGGTGACCGCGTCGAGAAACGCGTTCCCATGACCCGCCTGCGGGCTCGAATTGCCGAACGTCTGGTTGATGCGCAGTCGAACATGGCGATGCTGACTACGTTCAACGAAGTCAACATGAAGCCCATCATGGACCTGCGCAGCAAATACAAGGATCTGTTCGAGAAGAAGCACAACGGGGTCCGTCTGGGCTTCATGTCGTTCTTCGTCAAGGCTGCTACCGAGGCGCTACGTCGCTTCCCTGCGGTCAACGCGTCGATTGATGGCAATGACGTGGTGTACCACGGTTATCAGGATATCGGCGTGGCCGTATCCAGTGATCGGGGTCTGGTTGTGCCGATCCTGCGTAACACCGAACACATGGGTCTGGCCCAGATCGAAGGCACCATCGCCGATTTCGGTCGTAAGGCCAAGGACGGCAAGCTGTCCATGGACGACATGACTGGCGGAACCTTCACCATCTCCAATGGGGGGGTCTTCGGCTCCCTGCTGTCTTCACCGATCGTCAATCCACCGCAGGCAGCGATCCTGGGCATGCACAAAATTCAGGAACGCCCCATGGCTATCAACGGCCAGGTAGTGGTTCTGCCCATGATGTATCTGGCGTTGTCCTACGATCACCGCCTGATCGATGGCAAAGAAGCCGTGAGCTTCCTGGTGACGCTGAAAGATCTGCTCGAAGACCCAGCACGTCTGCTGCTGGATATCTGAACTTAGCGGCCTGAATCAGGCCGCACGCCGCACGCCGCAGAAAAACTGCCGCACACAGAGGATTGGATATGAGTGAAAAATACGATGTGATCGTTATCGGCGCCGGCCCCGGCGGCTACGTTGCAGCTATTCGTGCTGCGCAGCTGGGTCTGAAGACTGCCTGTGTTGAAAAATATGTAGGCAAGGACGGCAAGTCTGCCCTGGGTGGAACCTGCTTGAATGTGGGTTGTATCCCTTCAAAAGCCTTGCTGGACAGCTCCTGGAAATTTCACGAAGCGCAGGATGGCCTGAAGATTCACGGTATCGAGACCTCGGGCGTGAGCATTGATGTACCGGCGATGGTTGAGCGCAAGGACAAGATCGTCAAGCAGTTCACCGGCGGCGTTGCCACCCTGTTCAAGGCCAACGGTGTGACCAGCGTCGAGGGTCACGGCAAGTTGCTGGCAGGCAAGAAGGTCGAGGTTACTGGGCTGGATGGCAACGTGACGGTGCTTGAGGCCGAAAACGTGATTCTCGCTTCTGGTTCGCGTCCGATCGAGATCCCGCCTGCGCCGCTTACCGACGGCATCATTGTGGATTCCACTGGCGCGCTGGATTTTCAGGAGACCCCCAAGAAACTGGGCGTCATCGGCGCCGGTGTGATTGGTCTTGAACTGGGTTCGGTCTGGCGTCGGCTGGGTGCCGAGGTGGTGGTTTTCGAAGCGCTGGACAAGTTCCTCGGTCTGGCTGATGACCAGATTGCCAAGGAAGCCTTGAAAACCTTTACCAAGCAGGGTTTGCAGGTTCGTCTGGGCGCCCGGGTAACTGGTACCGAGATCAAGGACAAACAGGTGACGGTTTCTTTCACCGACTCGGAAGGTGAGCAACAGCTGACCTTTGACAAACTGATCGTTGCGGTCGGTCGTCGCCCTTACACCGAGAATCTGCTGGCATCTGATTCCGGTGTGGATCTGGACGAGCGCGGCGTGATTTTTGTCGATGATTACTGCGCTACCAGCGCACCTGGCGTATATGCCGTGGGCGATGCAGTGCGGGGCCCGATGCTCGCGCATAAATCCTCCGAAGAGGGTGTCATGGTAGCTGACCGTATTGCCGGCCAGAAAACCGCGATGAACTATGACCTTATACCATCGGTCATTTATACCCATCCGGAGATCGCTTGGGTCGGCAAGACCGAGCAGCAGCTCAAGGCAGAGAATGTCGAAGTCAACGTCGGCGTGTTCCCGTTCGCAGCTAACGGCCGGGCAGTCGCCGCTAACGATACTACGGGTATGGTCAAGGTCATTGCCGATGCCAAGACGGATCGGGTGCTGGGCGTCCACGTAATCGGTCCGAGCGCCGCTGAGCTGGTACAGCAGGGCGCCATCGGCATGGAATTCGGCACCAGTGCCGAGGACCTGGGCATGATGGTGTTCTCGCACCCGACCGTCTCCGAGGCCTTGCATGAGGCAGCTCTGGCGGTAAATGGCCATGCGATTCATGTGGCAAATCGCAAGAAGCGTTAACATAGCGCCCGGTGACTGGCAGGTCGGACATTTATTTGCTGGTTACCACGATTTCAGATGTAGCACGGGTCGAGTGATCGACCATCACCTTAGGGTGGCAAACAGGCTGTTGCTGCAAAGCGGTAGCGACACAGGCCTGGTAATGGTGACGGTGGCGCGGTACGGACCACCGTCATGAACGCAATTCCTACACGACCAAAACGGTAGATAAGTATGAATCTTCACGAATATCAGGGTAAGCAACTCTTTGCAGAGTATGGCCTTCCTGTCTCCAAAGGCTTTGCTGTAGATACCCCCGAAGCAGCAGCTGAAGCCTGCGACAAGATCGGCGGTACTGAATGGGTCGTCAAGGCTCAGGTCCATGCTGGTGGTCGCGGCAAGGCCGGCGGCGTCAAGCTGATCAAGAACAAGGAAGACGCCAAGGCGTTTGCAGAGAAGTGGCTGGGCCAGCGCCTGGTAACTTACCAGACTGATGCCAACGGCCAGCCTGTCACCAAGATTCTGGTTGAATCCTGCACTGACATTGCGCAGGAACTCTACCTGGGTGCAGTGGTTGACCGTTCAAGCCGTCGTATCGTGTTTATGGCATCTACCGAGGGTGGCGTTGAAATCGAGAAGGTTGCCGAAGACACCCCTGAGAAGATTCTCAAGGCCATCGTCGATCCGCTGGTTGGTCCACAGCCCTATCAGGGTCGTGACCTGGCATTCCAGTTGGGCCTGAAAGGCGACCAGATCAAGCAGTTCACCAATATCTTCGTTGGTCTGGGCAAGCTATTTGCCGACTACGATCTGGCTCTGCTGGAAGTCAACCCGCTGGTGATCAAGGCCGACGGCAACCTGCATTGTCTGGATGCCAAGATCGGCATCGACAGCAACGCCATGTTCCGCCAGCCCAAGCTGCGGGCCATGCACGATCCGTCGCAGGATGATCCACGTGAAGCCCATGCTGCCAAGTTTGAGCTGAACTATGTGGCACTGGAAGGCAACATCGGCTGCATGGTCAACGGCGCTGGTCTGGCCATGGGCACCATGGACATCGTCAATCACCACGGTGGCAAGCCGGCCAACTTCCTGGACGTTGGCGGTGGGGCGACCAAGGAGCGCGTAACCGAGGCGTTCAAGATCATTCTGTCCGACACCAACGTGAAGGCCGTGCTGGTTAACATCTTCGGCGGTATCGTTCGTTGCGACATGATTGCCGAGGGCATCATCGGCGCGGTGAAGGAAGTCGGCGTGAAGGTGCCGGTCGTGGTTCGTCTGGAAGGCAATAACGCCGACCTGGGCGCCAAGGTCCTGGCTGAAAGTGGTTTGAACATCATCGCAGCAACCAGTCTGACCGACGCTGCCCAGCAAGTCGTCAAGGCCGCGGAGGGTAAATAAATGAGCATTTTGATCGACAAAGATACCAAGGTTATTTGCCAGGGCTTCACTGGCTCGCAGGGCACTTTTCATTCCGAGCAGGCTATTGAGTACGGCACCAGGATGGTCGGTGGCGTTACCCCAGGCAAGGGCGGCACCACGCACCTCGGCCTGCCGGTGTTCAACACCGTGCGCGAAGCAGTAGAGCAAACTGGCGCGACTGCCAGCGTGATCTACGTTCCGGCTCCGTTCTGCAAGGATTCGATCCTGGAAGCGGCCAAGGGCGGCATCCAGTTGATCGTGTGCATCACCGAAGGCATTCCGACCCTGGACATGCTGGAAGCCAAGGTCGTCTGCGACGAGCTCGGCGTACGTCTGATCGGGCCTAACTGCCCGGGCGTCATCACTCCCGGCGAGTGCAAGATCGGCATCATGCCTGGTCACATTCATTTGCCAGGCAAGGTCGGCATTGTGTCGCGTTCAGGCACCCTGACCTATGAAGCCGTCAAGCAGACCACGGATGCCGGTTTCGGCCAGTCTTCCTGTGTTGGTATCGGTGGTGACCCGATTCCGGGTTCCAACTTCAT
Organism: Halopseudomonas xinjiangensis; assembly: GCA_011050525.1. Lineage (GTDB taxonomy): Bacteria > Pseudomonadota > Gammaproteobacteria > Pseudomonadales > Pseudomonadaceae > Halopseudomonas > Halopseudomonas xinjiangensis_A. Next base: position 60,656 of record DRFO01000006.1, on the reverse strand, counting down.
CGACATTCTGGAAATGTTCGAGAAGGATCCGAAGACCGAAGCCATTGTCATGATTGGCGAGATTGGCGGCAGTGCTGAAGAAGAGGCTGCGGCCTATATCAAGGCGCACGTGACCAAGCCTGTCGTGTCCTACATTGCTGGCGTAACGGCTCCTGCCGGCAAGCGTATGGGTCACGCTGGCGCGATCATTTCCGGCGGCAAGGGTACTGCTGACGAGAAGTTTGCAGCCTTGGAAGATGCTGGTGTAAAAACCGTGCGTTCGCTGGCCGACATCGGCAAGGCGCTGTCCGAGCTTACCGGCTGGGCCATCAAGTAAGGCTTCAGCTTGCTGAGCCAACGACCCCGCTTCGGCGGGGTTTTTATTGCGTGGCGGTCGGAAAGTAAGGCGCCTGCTATGGGCTTTGTGAATGCCTCGCCGCTGACTATACTGCTGATGCGAAACGCATTTGAACATCCGTTCGAGCAAGAAAAGGAATCTTGATGCTCTCTCTGCCTGATGCTGGCGCCACCTGGCTCAATTTGTCCGCCGTCTGCTGGTTCTTTATCTGTTGGGTTGGCTACACGCGCTACGCTCGGCGCAAGGCGCGGGACACGGCCTGCCTGGCTAGTGTGTTGCATCTTTATCGCAAGGACTGGATGACCAGGTTGATGATGCGCGAGCAACGCATAGCCGATGCCAGCGTTATCGGCAACTTGGAACGCAATACCGCTTTCTTTGCATCCAGTACGCTGCTTATTCTAGCCGGCTTGATTACCGTGATGGGCGCCACCGATCGGGCTCAGAGTCTGCTGCAGGAGCTGCCCTTTGTCACCCCTGTCAGCCGTGAAATATCGGAGATCAAGTTGCTGGTGATGCTCGGCATATTCATCTATGCCTTTTTCACCTTCTCGTGGGGAATGCGACAGTACAATTTCGCCTCGGTATTGCTCGGTTCAGCGCCGTTGGTAGGGGAAAAATCGGTTACCGAAGCGGAGCGTCGCGCTTATGCCGAGCGCGCTGCCCGGGTACTGTCCATGGCCGGCAACGAGTTCAATCTTGGCCTGCGCGCCTATTATTTTGCGCTGGCTACCCTTGCCTGGTTCATCAATCCGCTACTGTTCATAGCCGCTACAACCGGAGTGGTATACGTGTTGTATCGGCGTGAGTTTCACTCTGCTGTACTCAAAGCCATGATGTTCACACCCACTCCGTTTGCCGAGGATAAAGCCCCATGAGTTTCCCGCTCTGGTGTTTGTTTGTTGCTGCTTTGATGCTGGTATTGACCAAGGTACCGGTCGCCGTTGCCATGGCCCGAATCGATAAGAAAGGATATGACAATAACAATCCCCGGACGCAGCAGGCTGCTCTGACAGGATGGGGAGCCCGCGCGATGGCCACGCATGCAAATATGTTCGAAGCTTTTCCGTTGTTTGCGGCTGGCGTGTTGGTTACCCAGGTGACCAACGTTCAGGGCACTACGGTGGATACGCTGGCCGGGCTCTTCATCCTGGCGCGGATAGCCTATACCGCTCTTTATTTGATGGACTGGGCTACTCTGCGAAGTGTGGCCTGGGGAATAGGATTCCTCAGTAGTCTGGGGCTTCTGCTTGCGCCAGCCATCGCCTGACCTAGTGACAGACGCGACAGCACACGCCGCGAGGACGTGTGCTGTCAATAATGCCTTGGTTACTCAGGCTGAGTAGTAGTGCCGTCATCCATGGGATCGTCCATGGGATCGCCCATGGTGTCGTTGCCCATTCCGGTACCCGTGCCGGTTGTGCCAGTGCCCATGCCCGTGGTGCTACCGGTGGTACCCGTGCCGGTACCCATACCAGTACCAGTACCAGTACCAGTCGTGCCAGTGCCAGTGCCTGTTCCAGTACCCATGCCAGTGCCTGTTCCAGTACCGGTTGTGCCAGTGCCTGTGCCCGGCGCGGTCGCCGGGTCGTTGGTCATGTTCTGATCAGTCGTCTCGGCGGGATATTCCACGGTCTCTTCTTCGCCGCCACAGGCAGCCAGAAGACCAAAGGTAGCTACCAGAGCTGCTGTTGCGCAAATCTTCTTCATACGGTTCTCCAATGCGGATTAGTCCTTTTTTAGGGCACCTGACAGCTTGTTTAGTTCCGGTCCTTGCATAAGCCACTCGGAAAGACTAGGCGCCATTTTCTGGAGTATGGGGTGGGATGTCGTTAAGATGCTCAGCCGTTTCTGCCGTTAACTGAAGTAGTGAGAGTCGCCATGGCTAGCATCGAAGATCGTGCGAGGAGTTTCATCTCGGTACTACGGCACTGTCAGGTGCTGGGAATAACCGTAGAGCAAGCTGACGAAAAAGGATTGGTGCTCCGTTTGCCCTATAGTGAGTCGATTGTTGGCAACCCCGTCACCGGTGTCGTACACGGCGGCGCCATCACCACGCTGATGGATACCTGCTGTGGCATTTCAACGGTCTGTTTCCTGCCGGAGTTCGAAATTTGCCCAACGCTTGATCTGCGTATCGATTACATGCGACCGGCTGATCCAAACAAGGCCATTTTCGGCTTTGCTGAATGCTATCGGATCACGCCCGCCATTATCTTCACCCGGGGCGTGGCCTATCAGTCGTCCAAGCAGGAGCCGATTGCGCATGTGGTTGGTACCTTCATGCGAATGGGTAAACCGGACAAGCAGGGGCAGCTCTCCAGAACCATGGACGGGGGTGCAGCATGAGGCTTGAAGCGGCCGACATAGAAAAACTGGTACGCCAGGCCCACGATTCGGGTGATTACGCTCCGCTGGTTGCGGCTATACCCTATGCCCGTCTGATTGGAGTCAAAGTCGAACCCATGGGTGAGGAGGTCCTGTTTCGTCTGCCCATCAGCAAGGACAACATCGGTAATCCTGTGCTGCCGGCAATTCATGGTGGGGTCATCGCCGGGTTCATGGAGCAGGCTGCACTGCTGCATCTGATGATATTCATGAAAAGCCCCAACTTCCCAAAGATCATCGATTTTTCAATCGATTACCTCCGGGCCGGATTGAATAAGGATACCTACGCTACCTGTCAGGTATGGCGTCAGGGCCGCCGAGTAGGTAACGTGGCGATTACTGCCTGGCAGACTCGCTCGAACGAACCCATAGCGACCGCCAGGGCACATTTCAAACTCGATTGATCACGCTGTTCGAGGATGTAGTCAGACATGGAAGCCGTACTGGTACTGAGCTCATTGGTGCTCATCTCGATTGCCTGGATCTGGCTGGTCATCAGCTCTGTTCCGTTATCTATCGCCCTGGTGCTGACTGCCCTGGTATGTCCCATTGCAACCCTGTTCATGCGCGGTCGTGGTTACGCCGTGTGGCCGCGATGGGTATTGACGCTGGGGCTGGTCGCCGGGCTGACCGGCCTCGGCTTGCTCTATCAGGACCAGCCCGAACGAGTAGAGCTGCTGCTGTCCGGGCAATGGATGGAGTCGCAACGACAATCCGGCGCGATCCAGGGCGCGGTGATGGGCCAGGAATTCACTCCTGACCGCGTGCTGTGGCGAGGCAACGAACTAGTGTTCGAGGAGGGGCCTGAGAACAGTATTCGCCGCTCCCTCGGTATTCACTTCCATACCGCCCCCGAATTGCTTGATAACGTCAGCGTGGATCGTCTTCCTGGTGATCAGGGCGCTTGGCCAGAGGTGGTGTTGCAATGGCATAACGGTGCGCTGACACCCCCGGGTCTGCAACGCATTGCTGACAGTTATAGCCTGAGCTTGACGTTCACCCCGGTAACCAATGGCAAAGTGGATCTGAAAATCCACCTTCATCTTCCTTCTGCCCAGGCTACCTGGCTAAGCGGTGAAGCCCAATTGCTTTCGACTCCTCCATGGCTGGAGCAGGTCCAGGCAAAGCAGCGTGCAGCAGTCACTCAGAAAGACGCAGCACCGCCGGAAGCGGGGCTTGGTGGCGTCAGTGAGCCCGTGCCCCCTCGCTGGCATCCCGTCAGCCTGCTGGCTCTACTGGATGAGCCGGAGCTGTTCAGCGGCTCGAGATTGCGGCTCACTACGGTCACCGGACGGGTGCATGAGGGTCGCTTGAAAGGCGTGACCGATGATCGCCGGATCGTGCTGGCTCAGGCTTACGGGTCAAACCAGGTTGACCTGCAATTTCATCCGCTGGACCTTTCCGGTATCGAAACCTTTTCGGTTCCCTAAGCGCACATCTTGAAATAGCCCATGGCTGTCCCCATCAAGTACCCATCTGGACGCCTGACTGCAGGCACAGCCTTTGATGAACTTGATGGAGACAAAGCAAGATGACCGTGGAAGCCCATAAGGAAACGCTCGGATTTCAGACTGAGGTCAAGCAACTGCTGCACCTCATGATCCACTCGATGTATTCGAACAAGGAAATCTTTCTCCGAGAATTGATTTCCAATGCCTCGGATGCCTCGGACAAACTGCGTTTCGAAGCCATCGCCAAGCCCGAATTGCTGGAAAACCAGCCTGATCTGCGTATCCGTATCAGCGCTGACGAACAAGCCAAGACCCTGACTATCGAAGACAACGGCATCGGCATGTCCCGCGAGGAGGTAATCGAAAACCTCGGCACCATCGCCAAATCCGGCACTGCTGCCTTCATGCAGCAGTTAAGCGGTGACCAGAAGAAAGATGCCAGCCTGATTGGTCAGTTCGGGGTGGGTTTCTACAGTGCCTTTATCGTCGCTGACAAAGTCGAAGTCTTTACCCGTCGTGCCGGCCTGGATGCTGCCGAAGGTGTGCGCTGGGAGTCGGCGGGCGAGGGCGATTTCAGCATCGAGACTATCGAGATGCCGGAGCGCGGCAGCCGCATCGTATTGCATTTGAAGGCGGCCGAGTCCGAGTTTGCTGATGGCTGGCGTCTGCGCAACGTGGTCAAGAAATATTCCGATCACATCTCCCTGCCTATCGAGCTACCCAAGCAGCACATGGGTGAGGAAGAAAAGCCTGCCGAAGCGGAATGGGAAACCGTGAACCGTGCCAGCGCTCTGTGGACCCGTCCGCGTAGCGAAGTAAGCGACGAGGAATACCAGGAGTTCTACAAGCACGTTGCCCACGATTTCGACAATCCGCTGAGCTGGAGCCACAACAAGGTCGAAGGCAAGCTGGAATATACCAGCCTGCTTTACGTGCCTGGCCGTGCGCCCTTCGATCTGTATCAGCGTGAAGCACCGCGTGGCCTCAAGCTGTATGTGCAGCGCGTATTCATCATGGATGACGCCGAACAGTTCCTGCCGCTGTACCTGCGCTTCGTCAAGGGTGTGGTCGATTCCAACGACCTGTCATTGAACGTCTCGCGTGAAATCCTGCAGAAGGACCCAGCGATCGACAGCATGAAATCGGCGCTGACCAAGCGTGTGCTGGATATGCTCGAAAAGCTCGTGAAGAAGGGTCCTGAGCAGTACAGCAAGTTCTGGAAGAACTTCGGCAGCGTTCTCAAGGAAGGGCCGGCCGAGGATTTTGCCAACCGCGAGAAGGTTGCAGGCCTGCTGCGCTTTGCCTCCACCCAGCAGAATGACGACAGCGAAGTGGTCAGCCTGGATGCTTACATCGAACGCATGAAGGAAGGTCAGGACAAAATCTATTACCTGACTGGCGAGCGTTACAATCAGGTCAAGAACAGCCCGCACCTGGAAATCTTCCGCAAGAAAGGCATTGAAGTCTTGCTGTTGACTGACCGTATCGACGAGTGGCTGATGAGCCACCTGACCGAATACAGCGGCAAGCAGTTTGTCGATATTGCACGCGGCGACCTGGATCTGGGTAGCCTGGAAGGCGAAGAAGACAAGCAGGCCCAGGAAGAGGCGGCAAAAGCCAAGGCCGATCTGGTTCAGCGCATCAAGGATGTTCTGGCGGAGAGTGTCGAAGACGTTAAGGTCTCCCATCGCCTGACCGATTCCCCCGCGGTTCTGGTGATCGTTGAAGACGGCATGGGCATGCAGATGCGCAAGATCCTCGAGGCGACCGGCCAGCAGGCTCCGGAAAGCAAGCCGATCATGGAAATCAATCCATCTCACCCCTTGCTCGAAAAGCTCGACGCTGAGCAGAATGAAACCCGCTTCGCCGACCTGACGCACATTCTGTTCGATCAGGCCGCGCTGGCTGCCGGCGAAAGCCTGCAGGATCCGGGTAGCTATGTTCGCAGGTTGAACGCGCTGCTGGTGGAACTGAGCAAGTAGACCCGGTTCACGATGTAGATATTGTTACGTTTCAAGGCCCGCGCAAGCGGGCCTTGTTCGTTGAAAAGCGTCTATGCTTGGCTTCGTCAAGGACTTTCAACCCCGGAGCTTGTAATGAAGAAAACCTTTCCTACCCTACTGCTGGCCGGCGTCGCCGGGCTTGCCCAGGCTGACATGGTCGTCAAGGCCATATCCTATGAGATTGATGGCGAGGCCTACGAAGGTATGCTGGTCTATGACGACGCCGTGAAGGAACAGCGCCCCGGGCTGCTGATGGTGCCGAACTGGATGGGCGTGACCGAAAACGCGGCGAAGAAGGCTTATCGCGCCGGTGGGTCGGAATACGTAGTATTCGTGGCTGACATGTATGGCAAGGACATTCGTCCGCAGGATGCCGACGAAGCGGGCGAGGCCGCCACAGTGGTGCGTTCGGACCGCGCCTTGATGCGCAAGCGGGTCAACGCCGCGCTGGACGTGTTCAAGTCTCAAGCCGACAAGGTTGCGCTGGATATCAGCAAGCTGGGTGCGATCGGTTTCTGCTTCGGTGGAGGAGTGGTGCTTGAACTGGCGCGCGCCGGAACCGACATCGGCGGTGTAGTGTCCTTCCACGGCAACCTGGATACGCCAGACCCGGCGGATGCGAAGAACATCCAGACGTCGGTACTGGTATTGCGTGGCGCCAATGATCCCTTCGTCCCGCCCGAGCAGGTGGACGCGTTCAAGAAAGAGATGCGTGAAGCTAATGTGGACTGGCAGATGAATAGTTATGGTGGCGCGGTGCATTCCTTCTCCGATCCCACCGCCAACATGCCAGGCAAGGCTGAATACAATCCGGTCGTAGCTGAGCGTGCCTTCGCGGCGATGCACCTGTTTTTTAACGAAACCCTTGGTGAGTAACGCCGTCGCGTCTGGGCACCTTGCGTTTGAAAAGTCGAGATTAATTCCGAGCCTCATTCACGACAGTGATCGCTCAGTTTAATCGCGACAACAGGGGCCTTTCAGGGGTCATAATGATGTTGCTCCGGTCGGCCAACTGGTCGGGGCAACACGATTACAAATCTAATAAATCATTGGCCATGGAGTCATGCTATGTCTCAACCCGAACAGCCTGGTTGGCGCTGGGGTCCGTTTACCTTCCGTTTGCCCTTTTATCACACCAAGTTGTATTGGCAGGAAGCCCTGCAGGGCCTGATCATTGCCGCCGCAACAGGTCTGGCCATCGTGCCGTTGATGACATCGTTCTTTGGTCTGACCTTCGAAGAAGCAGTCGCCGTTTCCCTGGTTCACTCGACCCTGATTGCCTCTGCTCTGATTGTCTTTGGCGAGCCCTACGCGCCTGGCTGGATAACGCCGGCCTTGCCGTTGGTGCTGGCGTTCGTGCTGGGTACTTACGAGGATCCGACGCTGCGCTTTCAGGCGATGACGGCACTGTCGCTCGATTTTGCGCTGCTCCTGTTCGTACTGGGGGTGTCGGGCCTGGGCAAGAAATTCGTGATCTGGCTGCCTGATACGCTGAAGGCAGGCATCATCCTCGGGGCGGCTATTGCCGCGCTGAAACGCGTGTTCATCGACGATGCTGAGCGCTTTCTCCTGCAACAGCCCATTGCTACGGCCCTGGCTTGCGGGGTCTGCCTGATCTTCGCTTTCTCCATCCCCATGCAGAGGCTGAAGGAGAAATATCGATTCTTTGCTATTCTTGGCGCCCTGGGCCTGCTGCCTGGCTTTCTGCTCGCAGCGATCATCGGACCGATGGTGGGTGAAGTGACCTATGACATCCAGTGGGGCATTCTTATTCCACCGGTCGATGCGGCATGGGCAAAAGTGTCGCCCTTCGCCATTGGCTGGCCGAGTATGGAGATGTTCCTGCAGGGCATGCCGCTGGCGCTGATCACCTACATCATTCTGTTCGGTGATCTGGTCACAGGCAACGAAGTGATCCGTGAAGGCCTGGCCGTACGTAACGATGAGCATATCGATATCAACCCAACCCGCTCGCACCTGTCGCTGGCGATACGCAACGCTCTCATGGGTCTCTCCGCGCCGTTTTTTCCCACTCAGGGCGCACTGTGGACAGGCGTTCACGTGATCATCCTGCAGCGCTGGAAGCAGGGCAAGGCGACCATGGATAGCCTGCACAGCGGCCTGCATTCCTATTACCTCATGGGTTTGCCGATCCTGTTTGTATTGCTACCGTTGCTGACTGGCCTGCGACCGCTGCTGGGCATTGCCCTGTCGCTGACGCTGGTGCTGACCGGCTTCGCCTGCGCCTACGTGGCGATGGCGATTCCCAAGAGCAACACATCGCGCGGGGCGGTGCTCCTGATCGGTACGGGGCTGGCATTCTTCGAGCCGTGGATTGGCCTCTTGTTTGCGTTGGCAGTGACTGTTCTACTGGTTGGCTGGGACCGCAATACAGATCCTATTCCGGAAGAGGATTGATTGTTGGAGTAATCAAAGCAAAGGCCCTTGATCGGGCTTTTGTTTTCTGTGTGGACGAGAGCGCCTCGGACAGCTACGGTCCAGCCGACGCGTAGCGAGTACACCTCTGTAGCTTGGCGTTGGCCTCCATGCCGTCGACGGTCGACTTGACCCCAGCGTCCCCACGCGTCCGAACTTCGTGCTGCCTGCAACCCGCTAGCAGAATTTATTCTGCGACTCAGCGAACCTGAAGCTTTAAACTTGCTTATTTAACCCACACAGGAACCTTGCGTGCGTCCAAGCAGTGACAGTCAATATACCGGTGGCCCGATAAACTGGCGCATCATTTCCAGCCTCTTACCTTACCTGAGCGAATTTCGTGGCCGCGTGACGCTGGCCATGGCGTTTCTGCTGGCGGCGAAACTGGCTGGCGTAGCAATCCCCTGGGCGCTGAAGCTCATTGTCGAGCATTTTGAGAACGCGACAGACGCGCTGGTACTGGTGCCGGTGGCCTTGCTTGCGTTCTACGGTTTGCTGCGCTTTTCATCAGTGTTCTTTTCCGAGCTGCGTGACGCGGTGTTTGCCCGTGTAGCGGAACGGGCGATGCGGCGTATCTCATTAAAGGTATTCGAGCATCTGCACCAGTTGGACCTGGGGTTTCACCTGTCCCGGCGTACCGGTGGCCTGTCGCGGGACATTGAGCGCGGCACCACCGGCATCAGCTTCCTGTTACGTTTCATGGTCTTCAATATCCTCCCCACGCTGGTCGAGATCGGACTGATCGCGGTCATTTTGCTGGTGAACTTCAGCCCGGTATTCGCATTGACTGTGCTGGGCTCGGTCATCTTGTATGGCGCCTTTTCCATCTGGTGCACCGAGTGGCGCAACCATTTTGTACGCGAGAGCAACAAGATGGATAACCGCTCCAATACCCGCGCGGTAGACAGTCTGCTCAACTACGAAACGGTGAAGTATTTTGGTAACGAAGCGTTCGAGGCGCATGAATACGATCAACATCTGGAGGGCTGGGAAGCCGCACGGATGAAGAATCGCCTGTCCCTTGCTGCGTTGAACACAGGGCAGGCGCTGATCATCGCCGGATCGGTGACGCTGATGATGTTCATGGCGGCCAACCAGGTCGCCTCGGCTGAGATGACGCTGGGCGAACTGGTCATGATCAATGCCTATATGATTCAGCTATTCGTCCCGTTGAATTTTCTGGGATTCATATATCGGGAAATACGCGAGGCGCTGACCAATATCGAGCGCCTGTTCGGATTGCTCGACGCCCCGGTCAAGGTCGCCGATGCGCCCGATGCCGGGGAGCTGCAGGTAAACGGAGGGGCGGTGGAGTTCGCGAATGTGGTTCATGCCTATGACCCACAACGCACTATCCTCAACAGCGTATCCTTCACCATTCCCGCCGGCCACACCCTGGCGATAGTCGGACCCAGCGGCGCCGGCAAGTCTACCGTGGCCCGGCTGTTGTTCCGTTTCTATGATGTTGGCAGCGGCTCCATTCGTATCGACGGCCAGGACGTTCGCTCGGTTACCCAGAGCAGCCTCAGGCGCGCGATAGGCGTGGTGCCCCAGGACACGGTGTTGTTCAACGACACCATCGGCTACAACATCGCCTATGGGAGTCCCGGTGCGAGCGAAGAAGAAATCTGGCGGGTGTTGCGCATGGCGCAGCTTGAAGACTTTGTGAAACGTTTGCCAACTGGTCTGAATACCCAGGTGGGCGAGCGCGGCTTGAAACTGTCAGGTGGTGAAAAGCAACGTATCTCCATTGCCAGGGTGTTGCTGAAGGATCCGCCGATTCTGATTCTGGACGAGGCTACCTCATCGCTGGATACCCAGGCTGAGCGGCTTATTCTGGATTCGTTGAATCTAGTATCACGAAAGCGCACGACGCTTGCCATCGCTCACCGCTTGTCCACAATAGTGCATGCCGAGCGAATTCTGGTGCTGGACCAGGGCCAGGTAGTAGAGCAGGGCAGCCATGCCGAGTTGCTGGCGGCTGGTGGCGCCTACGCAGAGTTATGGGCAAATCAGCAGCGCGAGGAGCTTTCTGCGGCGGGCGAATCGGATTGATCCAACTGTCCCTGCGAGCGGTAAAGCACTGGAAACGATCATACATACACAGTCGGGAGAGATATCATGAGCGACGTAATCAAGGCTTGGCATCGAATTGTCGACGCACAGGATGCCAGCGCCATGGATGATCTATTGTCTGACGAGGTAGTGTTTCACTCGCCAGTCGTGCATACCCCGCAGCGAGGTAAAAGAATCACCAAACTGTACCTGATGGCCGCCATGCAAGTGCTTAACGCAACCGGGCATTTTCGATATTGCCGCGAGCTGGTCGACGGCAACCACGCCGTGCTCGAGTTTGAAACCCAGATTGGTGATGTAACGGTCAACGGTGTGGATATGATCGAATGGAACGACGCTGGTCAGGTAGTCGACTTCAAGGTGATGGTTCGGCCTTTGAAGGCTATCAATGCAATTCATCAGGCTATGGGCACAATGTTGGAATCAATGAAGCCGAAGAGTTAGAACGGGTGCTCGACCGTCCCAGGTAGAGCTCTGACACCGGTTTCTCGGGTAACGGGTTTTTATCTGGAAAGTTCAAGCACCAGCTTGATCCTGCAAGTCTGATCCTGCAAAGTCTGATGGTACAGCGCTCTGTAGGCGCCAAGGTGATCGAGCTGGTGCTCGACCGTCCCAGGGTGGCGCAGCGGTTCTGACTCGATGTTCAGGCGACGGTTTTCCTGAGAGGGTCAAGCACCAGCTTGATCCTGCAAGTCTGATCCTGCAAAGTTTGATGGTACAGCGCTCTGTGGGCGCCAAGGTGATCGAGCTGGTGCTAGACCGTCCCAGGGTGGCGCAGCGGCGTTGACTCGATGTTCAGGTGACGGTTTTCCTGAGAGGGTCAAGCACCAGCTTGATCCTGCAAGTCTGATCCTGCAAAGTTTGATGGTACAGCGCTCTCTGGCGCCAAGCTGATCGAGCTGGTGCTCGACCGTCCCAGGGTGGGGCAGCGGCGTTGACTCGATGTTCAGGTGACGGTTTTCCTGGGAGGGTCAAGCACCAGCTTGATTCTGCAAAGGCTGATGGAGCAGCGTTTTCCGGGAGCCAGGCTGGTGCTCGACCGTACCAGGAAGATTCAGCACATGGGCGGCGGCTACTACTTCACCGATTATCAGCACCGCCGGACTTTTCAGTTCGAACGTGGCGGCCTGATCACAGAGCTGATCCAGGCGGCAACCATGGTGGCGTTGATCGGGCGAACTGGCTTTTTCTATCATGGCGACCGGCGTCGCGGCATCCATGCCGCCGTCCAGCAAGCCTGTCTGAATCTGCCACAGTTTGGCCACGCCCATATAGACCACCAGCGTGGTGCCGCCCTGAGCCAGGCCCTTCCAGTTCAATTCGCTATCATCCTGCGTGTGCGCGGTTACCAGCGTTACGCCACGGCTGACGCCGCGTAGCGTCAGGGGGATGCCGCACTGCGTAGCGCCAGCCAGGCCCGAGGTGATGCCGTTGACAATTTCTGACGGCACGCCGCGTTCTGCCAGCCAGCCTGCCTCTTCACTGGCGCGGCCGAAAATGCATGGATCCCCGCCCTTGAGGCGTACGAGAGTCTTGCCCTGACGCGCATAACGCAGCATCAAACGGTTGATAAAGGCCTGCGGTGTTGAACGACAGCCCCCGCGCTTGCCGACCTTGATGATTCTGGCCTGGGGGCAATGCTCGAGAATTTCGGGATTGACCAGATCATCAACCATCACCACCTCGGCCTGACGCAGGGCACGAACCGCTTTCAGGGTAAGCAATTCGGGATCACCGGGGCCAGCGCCAACCAGCCATACTTTTGCACTGCTCATGTCAGAGACTCCTGCGTCTGGTTACTCGCGCCTGGGGAAACGCTTCTGCAGGCGTTCATGCGGGCACCGCGATTTTTCTGGCCAGCATTCGCTGAATCTCCGGCACACATGACCCGCATTGGGTGCCGCAGCCGAGCGCTCCTTTGAGGCCATTCATGTCCAGACCCTGTTCAATGCCTTTGCGAATAGCGCTTGCGCTGACATTCATGCAGTTGCAGAGGGTCTTGTCTGCCGTCGTCGTCCCACCCGGTGGCGCGCTTAGCGGAGCGAGGAACCACCGGCGCAACGCATTATCGGTCTGACCGCTTTCCCACACGCCGCGCAACCAGTCGCGTGCTGCGGTTTCACCGGTCAGGCGGATGGCAGTAATGCGATCTTCCTCGATTTTCACCCGCTTACCCACCGCTCGGCGGGGGTCGTCGTACGCGAGCACCGGCCCGGTATCCAAACCAAGCAGGGCGTCGATGCGGGACAGCAGTTCTACAGCGGGCGCGCGAACATCGGCTGCACGAATCAGCAGCGCCGAACGCTCGCGGCCGGCCAATCCAAAACTGGCGAAGGCAAACTCCTCGCAGAGTGGCCGCAGCGCATCGAAGCGTTTCTGCACGTCGCCCTCAACCAGCACAAAAAGCTCCCAGGGCAGGTCGACGGGCTGAACGTTGATGCCCGACTGCTTGAGCTCAGGCTGTTTGGAGAGGGGATCGAAGGCTGGTTGAGTCAGCACATTCACACCCAGCCCCTTGAGAAAGCGATCACCCCAATGCATGGGAATGAATGCCTGTCCGGGGCGGGTCTGCTCATCAGCCAGCACCGGCAGAACCAGTTCACCGCGGCGGCTCTTGACCCTGACCAGCTGGCCATCGCGCAAGCGCCGGCTGCGCAGGTCATCCGGATGCAAGCTTATCTGCGCCTGCTCAACATGCCCAAAGAGCTGCGCAGCGGTGCCGGTGCGGCTCATCCCGTGCCACTGGTCGCGCAGGCGTCCGGTATTCAGCGTCAGTGGGAAGCGCGCGTCACGCTGCTCCCTGGCGGACTGATAATGCTCGCTGATAAAACGGGCGCGGCCATCGTCGGTGGCAAACCGGCCATCAACATAAAGCCGCGCCGTGCCCTGGGTAGCGCCTTCGGTAAAGGGCCATTGTTGCGGGCCAAGCTCATCGATCAGCGCATGACTCAGACCGCTGTAATCCAAATCGCGGCCGCGGGTCAGACCCTTGTATTCATCAAATATCTGGGCCGGGCTGGCAAAGTCGAACAAGCTGGGCTGGCCAGGCCGTAACTGCTTTTCCAGGCGCTGGGCTAGATCGCAGACGATGGCCCAGTCCGGTCGTGCTTCGCCGGGAGCCGGAATGGCGGGGCGCACGTGACTGATGCGCCGCTCGGAATTGGTCACCATGCCTTCCTTCTCACCCCAACTGGCGGCGGGTAGAAGCAGGTCGGCAAACTGGCAGGTTTCGGTGTTGCCAAAGGCCTCCTGCACCACCACAAAAGGGCAGGCTGCCAGCGCTTCACGCACCAGAGTCTGGTCGGGCATCGACTGGGCCGGGTTGGTACAGGCGATCCACAGCGCCTTGATTTTGCCCTGCCGCACACCTTCAAACAGCTCTATCGCGCTTAGCCCCGGAGCGGAGGGAAGATGTTCAACGCCCCAGTATTCGGCCACCTCATTGCGGTGATCGGCGTTGGCCGCTTCACGGTGCCCTGGCAACAGATTCGACAGGCTGCCGGTCTCGCGACCGCCCATGGCGTTCGGCTGCCCAGTGAGCGAGAACGGACCACTGCCTGGCTTGCCAATCTGGCCGGTAGCCAGATGCAGGTTGATCAGTGCATTGTTCTTGGCGCTGCCCGACGTCGACTGATTCAAGCCCATGCACCACAGCGACAGGAAGCGCGACGCACTGCCAATCATGCTTGCCGCCGCCTGCAGATCTTCAGGACGCAGGCCACACAGATCGCTGACCATCGCAGGCGTGTAATCGCGTACCAGCGTTTTCAGTTCATCAAAGCCTGCGGTGTGCGCGTCGATAAAGCGGCGGTCGATCCAGCCTTCCCACATCAGGATATGCAACAGTCCGTGAAACAGCGCGACATCGGTACCCGGCTGAATCGGCAAGTGCAGGTCGGCAATCTCGCAGGTATCGGTGCGGCGCGGGTCGATGACGATGATGCGCTTGTGCGGATTTTCGGCTTTGGCCTGCTCAAGCCGACGGAACAGCACCGGATGGGCATAGGCCATATTGCTGCCGACGATCAGCAGGCAGTCGCTCTGCTCGATATCTTCATAGGAGCAGGGCGGCGAGTCCGCGCCCAGGCTGCGCTTGTAACCGACCACGGCGCTGGACATGCACAGGCGTGAATTACTGTCGATATTGTTGGTGGCGACTAGTGCGCGGGCCAGCTTGTTGAAGGCGTAATAATCCTCGGTCAGCAACTGGCCGGAGATGTAAAACGCGACGCTGTCGGGTCCATGCTCGGCAATAGTGTCGCCGAAGACCTTGGCGGCGTGCTCCATTGCCGTGCCCCAGTCAACACGGCTGCGGCCCAGCTTCTTGCCAAGGCGCAGCTCAGGGTAGAGGGCGCGGGCATCCAGATCGCCGGTCTTGTGCAGCGTCGAGCCTTTGCTGCACAGGCGCCCATAATTGGCCGGATGCGTCGGGTCGCCCTGCACATCGATGATCCGCTCGCCGTCGTGCTCGATCAGCACACCACAACCGACGCCGCAATAGCAGCAGGTGGAGGCAGTTGTTTGAGTCATGAGCAAAAACCTGAGTCTGTATCGAATGACTGAACAAATCCTTCGTTAGCTAGCACGGATTGACTGCACGGAGCATCACAGCGACGTTGCCGACGGGCTGGGATGGACCGTCGATGCCCAGGGATGGGCATCGCCGAGCGCACAGGGATGTGTTTACAGCGTGTCCAGCCCAGCCCGTCGGTAATGGCGCCAACGCTGAATGTGTGCTCAATCGCGAACGTCACAGCGACACCTTGCCCAACGTCAGCTGCACCCGCCCACTCTCGACCCGGGTCGGATAGCGATGCGTGCACCCCACATCCGGCGCCACAGCCTCGCCGGTATCCAGCTGGATCACCCAATTGTGCAGCGGGCAGTTAACGCTCTTGCCGAAAACAATACCTTGAGATAGCGGACCGTTCTTGTGCGGGCAGCGATCGTCTACGGCAAACACATCGTCATCACTGGTACGGAAGATAGCGATATCGCCCTTGGGACCGGTGACCACCCGCGAGCCCAGCTGCGGGATGTCGTCCAGCGCGCAGATATCGAACCAGCTCATAGGGTAGCCTCCTCAAGTTCCGTGACGGCAATGCGGCGGAACTCCTGCTTGAGTTCTTCCTTCTCGATACGTGCCTTCCACGGGTCGGAGTCGAAGGACAGCGAGAACAACAGCCGCTCATGCAAGGCCTTGCGCCGCTCTGCATCTTCCAGCACAGCATTCTTGATGTGCGCCATGCCGACCCGATGCAGGTAGTGCACGGTGCGCTCAAGGTAGAAGCCCTCTTCACGGTACAACTGCAAAAAGGCCAGGCTGTATTCCATCACCTCTGCTTCGTTTCGGACCTTGACGAAGAACTCGCCGGCCTCGGTCTTGATGCCGCCATTGCCGCCGATGTAAAGCTCCCAACCGGAATCCACCCCGATGATGCCAACGTCCTTGATGCCGGATTCCGCGCAGTTGCGCGGGCAACCGGACACCGCCAGCTTGACCTTGTGCGGCGACCACATGTAGCTCAGCGCCAGTTCCAGATCGATGCCCATCTGAGTGGAATTCTGTGTGCCGAAGCGGCAGAACTCGCTGCCCACACAGGTTTTCACCGTGCGAATCGACTTGCCATAGGCGTGCCCGGAGGGCATATCCAGATCTTTCCAGACGCTGGGCAGGTCTTCCTTGCGAATGCCCAACAGATCGATACGCTGGCCGCCAGTCACCTTGACCATGGGAACCTGATACTTATCGGCTACATCGGCAATGCGCCGCAGTTCAGCGGCATTGGTCACGCCACCGGCCATGCGCGGGATGACCGAGTAGGTGCCATCCTTTTGAATATTGGCATGGGCTCGTTCGTTGATGAAGCGCGACTGCGGGTCATCCTTGGCTTCACCCGGCCAGGTCGAGATCAGGTAGTAGTTCAGCGCCGGACGGCAGGTAGCGCACCCATTTGGTGTGCGCCAGTCCATAAAGCGCATGGCATCGGGAATGGTCAGCAGATGGTGCTCGCGGATCGCCTTGCGCACCTGGCCGTGGTTGAGGTCGGTGCAGCCGCAGAGGGCGCGTTCGCTCTTGGGCTTCACATCCGCCGCGCCGCCGACGGTGTTCAGCACGATCTGCTCGACCAGCCCAGTGCAGGAGCCGCAGGAGCTGGCCGCTTTGGTGTGTTTCTTCACATCATCGACGCTGAACAGGCCGTGTTCCTGAATGGCCTTGACGATGGTGCCCTTGCATACGCCATTGCAGCCGCATATTTCCATGTCGTCCGGCATGTTCACGGCCTTGTTGTGGCCCTGGTGACCAGTGTCGCCAATCACATTCTCGCCAAACATCAGGTGATCGCGGATCTCATGGATGTTCTGGCCCTCCCTGACCATGCGGAAATACCAGCCGCCGTCTGCGGTGTCGCCATACAGGCAGGCGCCAACCAGAATGTCCTTCTTGATGACCAGTTTCTTGTAGACGCCGCCGATGGGATCGGACAGGGTGATGATCTCGCTGTCGTCATCGCCGGTAAAATCGCCGGCGGAGAACAAGTCGATACCGGTAACCTTGAGCTTGGTCGAGGTCACCGAGCCTTCATAACGACCGTAGCCGAGCATGGCCAGGTGATTGGCGCAGACCTTGGCCTGTTCGAACAGCGGGGCGACCAAGCCATACGCGATACCCCGGTGGCTGGCGCATTCGCCAATGGCGTAGATTCTCGGATCGTAGGTTTGCAGGGTATCGCTGACCAGGATGCCACGGTTGCAGGCCAGGCCGCACTGCTCGGCCAGCTCGGTATTGGGCCGGATACCGGCGGCCATGACCACCAGATCAGCCGGAATGATGGTGCCGTCCTTGAATTTCACGGCCGATACGCGGCCCTTGCCGTCGTCTATCAACTCGCTGGTGAACTGCGGCAGCAGGAATTTCAGCCCGCGGGCTTCGAGTGATTTTTGCAATAGCTCGCCGGCTGTGTGGTCGAGCTGTCGCTCCAGAAGCCATTCGCCAATATGCACCACGGTCACATCCATACCGCGCAACTTCAAGCCGTTGGCGGCTTCCAATCCCAACAGACCACCCCCGATTACCACGGCATGCTTGTGGGTTTTGGCGGTATCCATCATGGCCTGGGTATCGGCGATATCGCGGTAACCAATCACGCCTTCCAGATCTTTCCCCGGTATCGGCAAGATGAAAGGATTCGAGCCGGTGGCCATCAGCAGGCGGTCGTACTCTGCTTCGGTGCCGTCATCAGCAATAACCTTGCGCCGGATGCGATCAATTCGCACAACTCGGCGGCCGAGATGCAGGGTGATGTCGTTCTCCTGGTACCAGGCCAGATCGTTGAGCACGATCTCCTCGAAGGTCTGCTCGCCGGCCAGAACAGGAGACAGCAGAATGCGGTTGTAGTTGGGGTGCGGTTCGGCGCCGAATACGGTGATGTCATAGAGATCGGGCGTGAGCTTGATCAGCTCTTCCAGGGTTCGCACCCCGGCCATGCCATTGCCGATCATCACCAGTTTGAGCTTTTGCATATCGTGCTCCGTGTGCGGAAGCGAAAAACAAAAAGGCGGCCTCACCGCTGCTACGGTGAGGACGCCTTTGTCCGGTCCTGATCTGTCAGGAAGCAACCCATCGCCATTGAAGGATTAGCTTTATGTGTAATGCTTTGATCGATGCACAGCCTATGCCAGGTTTGCTATCCTTTAATATCAATGAGATAGGATAAGTTTTTAAGATATTTATTAATATTTTATGCACCTATTTGTTGCGTTCAGCCCGCTCATGGTGCGCACCTCCGGGGTTTGCTTTCCCCAACGTTTGCGTTTCCTGGGACGTTCGAGCATCAGCGCGTACATCGTGCTCGCCGAAACTTCCCAGTACGAGCTAGTGCTCGAACGTTCCAGGAAAACAACGGCTCTGGCTGCGGAGTTAGAGACAGGGGACACGTCACCCAACTGCGCTGATACAGCGCCAATCGATCAATGAAAGATCACCGCCAGCAGTACCAGATTCAATGCCAGCGCACCCAGGGCTACGCCGCGCCAGACCAGCATGGGCTCGCGTTCGAGCAATGGGCGGTGCGGTTGTTTCAGGCTTGCGCGCTCGCCCTGTTCGAGAGCCAGCAGCCATTCTTCGGCCGTTTCATAGCGTTTGGCAGGGTCGGGCTCTAGGGCCTTGATCAAGCACTCATCCAGCCAGGCCGGAACGTCAGGACGGTAGCGGCTGGGCAACACCGGTCGACCGAAGCGAGGCCGCTGGAATGCCTCCACCTCGCCATAGGGAAAATGCCCGGTTAGCAGATAGTAAAGTGTTACGCCGGTGCTATAGATATCCTGCTGGGGCGACGGCTCGGCTCCGGCAAAGGCTTCCGGAGCAATGTAGCTGGGCGTGCCAGGCAAGCCGCCAGACTCCCGGCTGGACAGGCCCGGGCAGAAGGTGAGTCCAAAATCCAGCAGACGCAGCACGCCATCGTCGGCCAGATGCAGGTTGTCCGGCTTGATGTCCCGGTGAAGCAGGTTGCGCCTGTGCAGCAGGCCGACCGCCTTGATCAGCCTGGCGGCGATGTCGCGCCACAGCGTAACGCTTAGCAAACCGTGGGTACGCTTGTGTTGATCGAGGGTCACGCCAGTATATTCGCGCATGACGTAATACAGGTGTTTGCGGGCGGGCAGCGGATGCAGCTCCGGCACCTGTTGCCCGGCTACCCGCCGCATGAACCATTCCTCCAGTACCAGATCGCGGCAGGCTTGCAGATCATCCTGGCGCTGGGGCGGCAAGGTTTTCAGCAGCCAGTTCTGCTGAAGCGGGTCCTTTACCCGATACACCAGAGACTGGCGGGACTCGGCCAGCTCGCCGGAGACCAGCCAGCCTTCGAAAACCTGACCGACTTTAAGACGTGGTGGCAGGGCGCGCTCGTCGACCGGCATCAGCGCATCGCTCAGGCTGGACTCCGGCAGCTGATCCACACACACCAGCATGGCGCTGACATTGTCCTGGCTGCCACGCAGCAATGCCTGATCCACTAGAGACTTGCATAGAACTGCGGGTTCTTCCTGGCGTAGCAGGCACTGGTGAATGAACAGATCATCAAGGCTCGCCCATACGCCATCGCTGAGCAGCAACAGGCGGTCGTGCTGATGCAGTTCGCCTTCGATGTAATCCATCAACAGGTGCTCATCCAGGCCCATCGCCCGTTTCAGCACGTGCTGCATGCCCGGTTGCTCCCATACATGCTCGCTGGTCAGCTTGCGCAGTTTGCCCTCGCGCAGCAGGTAAGCCCGGCAATCGCCAATGTGCGCCAGGGTGTAACGCGTACCGCGTAGCACCAGTGCGGTCAGGGTGGTCAGCAGTGGCTGACCACCCCCGTTGGCCCTAAGCCAGCGGTTGTGCGCGGTCAGGAGGCGCTCCAGTGCCTGGGTTACCGACCAGGTTTCGGGCGTGGAATAGTAATCCAGCGCCAGAGATTGCAAGGTGGCTCGTGCTGCCAGGCCGCCGTCATGGCATTGGCTGACGCCGTCGGCCAGCGCCACCATATGACCTTTGCTGGCGGCAAGCCACGGCGCCGGCGTGACGATACGCACAGCGTCCTGGTTCTCGCTACGAGGTCCGGCCGTGCTGAGTTCTGCTACCCGCAGCTGCAGGGTCACAGGTCAGACCCGTGCAGCGGTCATGGCTGAGGAACCCCAGGTAGTACGCCACCGCCGCTTGACGTTGAGCAGACCGATCAAGGCCAGCAACCCAAGGCTGGCGAACAGCCACAAGCCCAGTTGGTAGTCGCCGGTATGTTGCTTGATCGCGCCGAGCCCCGCCGCCAGCACAAAGCCGCCAACGCCGCCAGCCATGCCGATCAGCCCTGTCATGACGCCGATCTCCCGATTAAAGCGCTGCGGCACCAGCTGAAACACGGCGCCGTTGCCTGCGCCGAGCCCGAGCATGGCAACCACGAATAGCGCCAGGGCGGCGAATGAACTGTTCAGGTTGAATCCCACCAGGGCGATACAGATTGCGGCGGCGCTGTACATGAATATCAATGAACGGATGCCCCCGATCCGGTCCGCCAGCGCTCCGCCCAAGGGGCGCATAAAGCTGCCGGCCATGACGCAGGCGGCGGTGTAGTAGCCTGCGGTTACTGGATTCAGGCCGTACTGGTCGCTGAAGTAGCCGGGCAGGGCGCTGGCCAGCCCAATAAAGCCACCGAAGGTTACGCTGTAAAAGAACATGAACCACCAGCTGTCCCGGTCATTTAGCGCCAGCAGGTAATCTCGGCCAGACTTTGGCTTGGGCCGTTGCGGCGAGTTTTTTGCCACCAGAACGAAGATGATCAAGGTGGCGACCAGGGGTATCAGCGCCAGACCAAACACATTCTGCCAGCCGAACATATAAGCCAGCCCTGGGGCGAATAGCGCGGCGAGTACCGTGCCGGAGTTGCCCGCGCCAGCGATCCCCATGGCTTTGCCTTGATGCTCCGGTGGATACCACTGCGACGCCAAAGGCAGCGCCACGGCGAAGGAGGCGCCCGCGAAGCCAAGGCCCAAACCCAGAAGCAGCGCCTGTTGATAGCTATCAACTCCTAGTAGCCAGGCGGCCAGCAACGCCGCTATGACGACGACCTGTCCGATAATGCCAGCGGTCTTGGGCGACATACGGTCAGCCAGGAAACCCATCAACAGCCGCAAGATGGCTCCGGCGAGAATTGGCGTAGCGACCATCATGCCCCTTTCCTGTGCGGACAGGCTCAAGTCGGTAGCGATCTGCACTGCCAGGGGGCCAAGCAGATACCAAACCATGAAACTGAGATCGAAGTAGAGAAAGGCGGCGAATAGCGTTGGCGTATGTCCGGCTTTCCAGAAACTGTTGTTCATATGGCTTCCCTCAATGTGCTGTCATCAGTGTTGGGGCGCTTTGCCTGGTCGTGTAGGCAAAAAAAACGTCATGTCCTTCCGGAGCTGGAGAGCCCTGAATGGATATGACGTCGGTGTCTGGCAAGCAACCGCCATTGGCTGCCTGTAAGGTTTAAAGCACGATGCGTGCCAGTTGATCAACGGCTGATATATCTGGAGGGCTCCCTTGGGAAAGTTGAGCACGGGCTCAATCATCGGCGTCTGCCTGGCAAGCCCATATCGAGCTGATGCCCGACAGTCCCAGGGGTGCGATCTGGTGTTAGCTGGTCGGCCGCGGAGGCCAGGCAGAAGTCTGCTGGGTTAGGCTGTTTCTTGATTCAGTACGGTGCACCTGTGCGAATAAAGCACTTTCTCTGGGACGGTCGAGCACCAGCTCGATCAAAGGCGCCAGATTGGGGCACCCATATCGAGCCGGTGATCGACAGTCCCAGGTTGGCGGGAGCTAATCATTCAACATTTCGTGCATGGAGATGATTTGCTCAGCTACCTGAATCAGTTTCTGCTGGCGGCTCATGGCCTGGCGGCGCATTAGCGTATGCGCTTCAGGTTCGTCGCAGTTCTTCATTTTCATCAGCAGCCCCTTCGCCTTCTCGATGCGTTTTCGCTCGTTGAGCTGCTGCTCACGGGCAAGCAACTCGGCTCGCAGCACCTGATCACTTTCGAAACGGGCCATGGCCACATCGAGAATTGCCCTGAGCCGGGCACTCTGGATGCCCTCGACGATATAGGCACTGACGCCGGACTGAATAGCCTGGCGCATGACACTCGGATCGTTCTCATCGGTGAACATCACGATTGGCCGGGGCTGGTCACGGGTGACGAGGCATATTTGTTCCATGACGTCCCGCCCAGGCGAATCACTATCGATCAGCACCACGTCTGGCGTGCATTTATGCACCCGGGCAGGCAGATCTATCGACAGGCCCGATTCGTCAAATACCTCGAAACCCGCTTCGATCAGCGAATCTTTCAGGCGTCCCACCTTTCTGGCGGTGTCATTGATGAGCAGGATGCGCATCATGGGTATCCAGTGGGACAGTTATCAGCCGCATCGTGCGGAACCTTTCCATCCAAGCGCCCCTCGGTGAGAGCATGCAGTTCAAAACCGCATGCATATTCCCGCGGATTCGACCCGTCCCATGCGATACCGTCGATGAGTGTACTGCGTCGCATCGTCTGATCAGGCACCTCGATACCCAGCGCGCTGGCCGCCTCGCGGTACACATCTAGGCGCTGTACTTCACGTGCAACCGCCAGGTAATCGGGATCTTTACTTAACAGCCCCCAGCGCCGGAACTGGGTCATGAACCACATGCCGTCAGACAAATAGGGCAGATTGACCGCGCCACCAGAGTGGAAGCGCAAGGGGTGACTGTCCTGCCAGACGCGACCATTGCCGTCGTCATACTGACCCAGCAACCGTGGCATCAGAGCGGGCAGCGGAGCGCCGACAAACTCGGAGCTGCTGATGAGCTGGGCAGTGCTGCGGCGGTTCTGGTCGTTCGCATCAATAAAGCGGCTGGCATCGAGTACCGACATTACCAATGCCCGCGCAGCGTTGGGATACTGTTGCACGAAGGCCTGGGTGCTACTGAGCACCTTTTCAGGATGATCTGGCCAGATCGATTGGCTGGTTGCGATCGTATAGCCCATTCCCTCCTGAATCGAATGATTGCCCCAGGGCTCGCCAGCGCAAAAACCATCTATGCGACCGGCGCGCAGATGCTCGACCATTAGCGATGGCGGTACCACCTGGGTATCCACATCGTGCAAAGGATGAACGCCATGGGCGGCCAGCCAGTAATAGAGCCACATGGCATGGGTGCCGGTGGGGAAGGTATGTGCCAGACTGAGTTTTGCGCCAAGCTGGTGCACATGTTTGCGCAATGCCTCTGCATTGGTCACGCCAGCGGTGCGCATGGCGGTGGACAGGTTGATGCTCTGCCCATTGTGATTAAGCCCCATCAGCACTGCCATGGGAACCTGCTGAGTGCCCAGCCCGAGATGGAGGCCGTAAATCAGACCGTAAAGTCCCTGAGCTGCATCTAGCTCGCCGCTGGTCAGGCGATCACGCAGCCCGGACCAGGAAGCCTGCTTGTGCAGATTGATGGTCAGGCCGTGTGGCTGGGAGAACCCCTGGGTGGCAGCCACGATTAGCGAAGCAGAGTCCGTAAGCGGCAGATAACCGATATTCAGGATGTGCTTTTCGGGCGCGTCGCTGCCATTGATCCAAGCTTGGGCATCCGCTCGGGGCGATGGCGTGTGGTTCATCATTAAAGTCCTCGATGCCGGGTAACGTCTTTGAGACCCGTACAAACAAGACAGCAAGGACTATGCCAGTGGGTGATGATCTAGCGAACGATCATCACCGATTTCCTGGATTGTTGAACCACGCGCATCGCGTTGGTGCCGGTGAGGTACTCCTCGATACGTTTGCGCTTGTGGGCAGACATGATGATCAAATCCACATCGAGCTTTTTCGATACGCGCAGGATTGCCTCGTAGGGTTTGCCGTCCGCCACTATCCGCTGCACCTTGATGCCCTTGGGCACGTTGGCCTTGGCGAACTGGCGAAGCCCATCGGTAGTCGCCTTCTTGGCTTGCGCCGCGAACTCCTTGGGGAAGAAGCCCCCAACCAGCGGCAAGCCGAAGTCGGGGAGCACGGTCACCAAATGCAGTGAAGCGCCATATTGGGTGCAGAATTCAAGAGCCTTGGGCAGCGACTTCTCCCAGGTGGCCTTGTGATTCAAATCCACCGGCAACAGGATTCTGTCATACATGGGCGCTTCCCCCTGGCAGTGTTGCCGGCTCGGACGGACGTCGACGTGACCATTGCAGTCCGATGATCAGGACAAATACCAGCAGACCCGGTATCCACATCCATTCCTTGGCCCAACGATCGACCGGAGCGAGTATCTCGACGATTTCCTGATCGAAGTCGAAGCCCAGATCGGCCGCCAGGCTGCCGTAGGTCACCAGATCGACCAGCGTCCTGTCGCCGTCCTGAATCAGTTCCAGCCCCAGTTCCTGCAGGCGCTCCTCGCCATTGGCGCCATCCGGTACCGGTACCAGGAGATAGAAGGTGCGCGGTTCGCCTATGGCATCCAGACCGCGTATCTGCATACGCAGATTGCTGCCTTCATCGACGCGATCCAGCGCCTGCGCGATTTGCGCGGGCGGAACGGACTGATAGGGATCGTGTGCCAGGTCCATCCAGAAACCTGGGCGGAATAGCGTGAAGGCCACCAGTAGCAGCAATACGCTCTCATACCAGCGGCTTTTTACAATCAGCCAGCCTTGCGTGCCAGCGGCAAATATCAGCATCGCTACGGTTGCGACGATGAATATCAACACTCCATGCGCGAAGCTGACATCGATCAGCAGCAGATCGGTATTGAAGATGAACAGAAAGGGCAGGGCTGCGGTGCGCAGGCTGTAGTAGAACGCCTGGAAGCCGGTGCGTATCGGATCGCCCCCGGATACCGCGGCGGCGGCAAACGAGGCCAAACCTACCGGTGGGGTGACATCGGCCATGATGCCGAAATAGAAGACGAACAGGTGAACGGCGATCAGCGGCACAATAAGCCCGTTTTGCTGACCCAGCGTGACGATCACCGGGGCCAACAGGGCAGACACGACAATATAGTTCGCGGTTGTCGGCAAACCCATGCCCAGAATCAGACTGAGCACGGCCGTCAGGATCAGCATGAGCATCAGATTGCCCATCGACAGGATCTCGACCAGATCGGCCAGAACCAGGCCGACTCCGGTCTGCGATACGGCGCCGACGATGATACCCGCGGTCGCCGTGGCGATGCCGATCCCGATCATGTTGCGAGCCCCGGTCACCAGGCCTTGCCACAGATCATCCAGGCCGTGGTAAATGTCGCTGCCCAGCTTGCTACTGCCGCGGAACATGGCGCTAAGTGGCCGCTGGGTGAGGATGATGAAGATCATCAGCACGGTGGCCCAGAATGCCGACAGGCCAGGCGAGAGCCGCTCGACCATGAGGCACCAGATCAACACCACGACCGGCAGAATGAAATGCAGCCCTGACAGTACCGTGGGCCTGGTCTGAGGAAGGGTCAAGACCGGGGAATCGGGGTCGTCCATTTCGAGCGCGGGGTAGCGCGATCCCAGCCACAACAGCCCGACATAGACCACCGCCAGCGCCAGCGAAATTACCAGCAAGGCGTTGTCACCCAGTATCGGTTTGAGCCACCCCAGGCCGTAGTAGACGCCAAAGGACAGCGCCATCAGCAGGATCAACCCGGTCAGGAAGCCGATCATCTTGCGTACGAACGGCCGCGGCGGGTTGCTGCTCTGCAATCCGGTCATGCCGGCTTTGACGGCTTCAAGGTGCACGATATAAACCAGTGCGATATAGGAAATTAGCGCTGGCAGAAAGGCATGCTTGATTACTTCGACGTAGGAAATGCCAATGTACTCGACCATCAGGAACGCCGCAGCGCCCATCACTGGCGGCATGATCTGGCCGTTGACCGACGAGGCGACCTCGACAGCTCCGGCTTTTTCCGCCGAAAAACCTACACGCTTCATCATCGGGATGGTGAAAGTGCCGGTCGTTACCACGTTGGCAATGGACGATCCCGAGATCAGGCCGGTCAAGCCCGAAGCAACCACCGCAGCCTTGGCCGGGCCGCCGCGATAGTGACCTAGCATGGAAAACGCGACTTTGATGAAGTAATTGCCCGCGCCAGCTTTGTCGAGCAGCGAGCCGAACAGCACGAAGAGGAACACGAAGCTGGTGGAAACGCCCAGCGCGATGCCAAAGACGCCCTGCGTCGTCAGCCATTGGTGGTTGACCAGCGACTCGAAGCTGACGCCGCGGTGCGCGAGGATGCCGGGCATGTAGGGGCCGGCCAGCGAGTAGACGATGAACACAAGCGCGACGATCATCAGCGGCGGCCCGAGCGCCCTGCGTGTGGCCTCAAGGAGCATCACCAGTCCGACAATGCCGACCACTACATCAAGCGAGGTAGGGCGGCCTGGGCGGCTGGCCAGGTCAGTGTAGAAAATAAACAGGTAGGCGGCGCAGAACGTGGCTACCAGAGCAAGAATCCAGTCGGCGATGGGCACGCGATCCCTGGGTGAGCGTTTGAACGCTGGGAAGGCCATAAAGCCCAGGAAAACGGCGAAAGCCAGGTGAATGGAGCGCGACTGGGTACTGTTGAATACGCCGAAGCCGACCAGATAGGGCAGGGGCGACGCTATCCAAAGCTGAAAGAGGGACCAGAGGGCTGCAATGCTTACCAGTATTTTACCGGTCGCTCCCTTGGGCTTGCGCGCGCCGGTATCGCTGCTGGAGACCAGATCCTCGAGTTCGGAGTCAAGGTCTTCCCGCTTGGTATGTTCGGTCATGGTGGGGCCTGCGTGGGGATGGATGTCTGAAAGAAGCCAGGCCGCTGAAAAGCGGCCTGGTACAGGATCTACATCCAGCCACGTTCCTTGTAGTAACGGACTGCACCGTCATGCAGGGGAATGGACAGGCCTTCCTTGATCATTTCTTCTTCCTTGAGTGTGGCAAACGCAGGGTGCAGGCGCTTGAAGCGATCAAAGTTCTCGAATACCGCTTTTACGGTGTGATAAACCGTATCGTCCGGAACAGCGGTGGATGTCACCAGTGTGGCGCGAACACCAAAGGTTTCCACATCCTCGTCATTACCGCGATACAGGCCCCCAGGAATGGTCGCCTTCGCATAATAGGGACGCTTTTCCACCAGTTGGTCGATTTCGTCACCAGACACTGATACCAGCACCGCATCAACCGTAGTGGTGGCTTCCTGGATCGAGCCGTTCGGATGACCGGCAACATAGACCATGGCATCCACATTGTTGTCGCCCAATGCGCCGGCCTGCTCGGCGGCACCCAGCTCCGACGCCAGAGCGAAGTCATCGCGGGTCCAGCCCATGGCGTCCATGACTACGTCCATGGTGTCGCGCTGGCCGGAGCCAGGGTTGCCGATATTGACGCGCTTGCCTTTCAAATCCTTGATATTGGAGATATTCGCATCGCGACGGGCAACCACGGTCAAGGGCTCCCCATGTAGCGCAAACATCGCGCGCAAACCTTCAAAGGCCCCAGCGTCTTCAAAATTCTCTACACCTTCATACGCTTTGTACTGAATATCGGACTGCACTACGCCCATATCCATTTCGCCGCCACGAATCGCATTGACGTTGGCGACCGAGCCGCCGCTGGAGGGAGCGTTACAGCGAATTCCGTGTTCACTACTATTGCGATTGATTAGCCGACATACCGACTGACCCACAACGTAATACACGCCTGTTTGACCACCCGTACCGATAGTAACGAAATTCTCTTGTGCAACGGCCGGCGTGGACACCACGGCGGCATAGCCGATAGCGGCGGAAAAAAGCATGGCTAGGGACTTACGTTTCATGAGGGGATGACTCCTTTTTCTGGTTATCAATCGGCTTGCATGTTTCGCGATGCCGACTCCATTCATGACCAACTGGCCAATCGTCTGGATCACAGACGAAGTGTAGCGGATGATTCCACTCTTTCTGAAAATAGCTCCGCCAGCCCATTCGGGCAAGTTATCGGAGGCAATCAGTTTGTTCAATCGCGCGATCAATCAGCCGCTGCAGTCCAGCTCAGACGAGTGGCCAGCCGCCCATCTCTCGCCAGCGATTGACAATGGAACAGAAGAGATCGGCGGTCTTTTCCGTGTCGTAACGCGCCGAATGGGCCTCGCGCCCGTCGAACTCGATACCCGCCGCAGCGCAGGCCTTGGCAAGCACAGTTTGCCCGTACGCCAATCCGCCAAGGGTGGCCGTGTCGAAGCAGGAGAAGGGATGAAAGGGATTGCGTTTGATCTGGGTACGCTCGACAGCTGCGTTGACAAAGCCCAGATCGAAGAAGGCGTTATGCCCTACCAGCACCGCACGTTTGCAGCCGGCGGATTTAACGGCCTTGCGCACATGCTTGAAGATTTCCGTCAGGGCATGTTCTTCGCTGACGGCCATCCGCAACGGATGGTCGAGTTTAATGCCGGTGAACTCCAGCGCTGCAGCTTCAATATTGGCACCCACAAAGGGTTCGACTCGGAAAAAATGGGTCTGGTCGGGATAAACCATGCCGTCTTCGTCCATGGCGATGGTCGTTGCGGCAATCTCCAGCAGGGCGTCAGTAGCCGCGTTGAACCCACCGCATTCGACGTCCACTACTACCGGCAGGAAGCCGCGAAATCGGTAAGCCATCGGCGGCTTGGGTCCGGAGGACGCTGGGCCGTTTTCTGCGTCATTGTCAAAATCGTCAAACTCGCTCACGTGCGATCCTTAGCATGTTGGCCGGTTAGAGTACCCGCCAATTGATATTTTCACCGGCGCGCAGCGGGACTACGAGTTGATCCCCCAGCGGCAAGGTGCCTGGAGCGGTCCAGCTGTCTCGTACCAGGGTGATCTGGTCCTGATTTCGAGGCAGGCCGTAATAATCGGGGCCATGCAAGCTGGCAAAACCCTCGAGCTTGTCGAGTACGCCGAGGTTATCGAAGGCCTCGGCATACAATTCGATGGCGGCGTAGGCGCTGTAACAACCGGCACAACCGCAAGCCGCCTCCTTGGCATGGCGCGCATGGGGCGCCGAGTCGGTACCCAGAAAGAACTTGCTGGAGCCTGATGCCACCGCGTCACATAGTGCCTGCTGGTGGCGCTGGCGCTTGAGGATCGGCAGACAGTAAAAATGCGGGCGCACACCGCCGGCCAACAGGTGGTTGCGGTTGTATAACAAATGGTGGGCGGTGATGGTCGCCGCCACCCGGTCCGGCGCGCTGGATACAAAATCCACCGC
The DNA here is from genome assembly GCA_011050525.1 of Halopseudomonas xinjiangensis. Lineage (GTDB taxonomy): Bacteria > Pseudomonadota > Gammaproteobacteria > Pseudomonadales > Pseudomonadaceae > Halopseudomonas > Halopseudomonas xinjiangensis_A. The sequence goes on along the minus strand of DRFO01000006.1, from coordinate 31,238 downwards.
GTCACTGGTGGTGATGTGTTCGAACACCACTTTCAGGGAGGGGAAGCGTTCGATCAGGCCAACCAGCTGCTGATCGATGAAGGCCTTTTCGCGGTCGAAGATGTCGACGTCAGAATGGGTCACCTCACCGTGTACGAGCAGCGGCATGCCTATCTCGGCCATGGCTTCCAGGGCTGGATAGATGTGTTCAAGGGCGGTCACGCCGGAGTCGGAGTTAGTGGTCGCCCCGGCGGGATAAAGTTTTGCGGCGATTGCCTGGCGCTTCTGCCAAGCCTGGCGAATGATGGCTGGAGTGGTCTGGTTGGTCAGATACAGCACCATCAACGGCTCGAAGCTCGAGCCCGCAGGACGGACTGCCTGAATACGGGCCTTGTAGTCGTCGGCCTGATCACCGTCGCGCACTGGCGGAACCAGGTTGGGCATGATGATCGCCCTGGCAAAAGTCCGGGCAGCGTCGGCAACCGTATCGCGCAACACCGCCCCGTCGCGCAAGTGGATGTGCCAGTCATCGGGTCGGATGAGGGTGAGGCGATCAGTCATCGGGGTGTTTCCAGGCAATTGCAGTGGACCAATGCTACCGGAATCGCCCCGGCATTACACGCCGGGCCAGGTAAAGTTTTGCTGCCCATGGCCGATGTAGAACCGAAGAAAGCCGCATTCCTCGGGAGACTATCGTGGGCCGACTGTATTTATCGTTACTGCTGGGCGTGGTTCTCCCTTCCCAGGCGCTGACCTTTCAGACGCGCATCGAAGACGTCGAATGGGCAGTGGAAGGTGACAAATTCGAGTGTCGTTTGAGCCAGACCGTAAGCGGCTACGGCGAGGCCATGTTCGTCCGCCGGGCAGGGGAGCGGCCAGTCTTCCAGTTGACCGCCTGGAGCAACCTCATGCAGCCGGGCCAGGCCCAGCTCTACAACGACGTGCCACCCTGGCGGACCAATAGCCGCGCCCGTATTCTCGGCGTGGCGACCATCCAGGATGGTCCGGTGGTGATGAACCTGCCATACCAGCAATCCGGACAGATGCTGGCCGGTCTGGCCGAGGGTCTGCATCCGACCATTCAGCGTGCCGGTTGGGCCAACGCACCGGACTCGGTTCGGGTAGTGGTTTCGAGCATCGGTTACAAGCAGGCCTGGCTGGACTTTCAGCAGTGCATCAGTGGACTGTTGCCCATGAATATCGATCAGATTTCTGCCAGCGCCATCAGTTTTGCCAGCGGCGGTGTGACTTTGAGTCAGCAGGCGCGCAGCATGCTGGACGTGGTGTTGGCATACATGGAGGCTGACCCCGAGATCAAAACCATTGAACTGGATGGACATTCCGATAACGTAGGAGACCGTCTTACCAACCGTGAACTGTCCCGCCAGCGGGCGCTGGTTGTCCAGGCTTATCTGGTGGAGCGAGGTATCGACGCCGAGAAGTTCACCCTGCGTTTCCATGGTGACCGCTACCCTGTCGCAAGCAACAAAAGCGCCGATGGTCGGGCAAAGAATCGCCGGGTAGCCCTGCGCCTGGAGAAACCCTGAGCGCCATCGTTTTTCTATTTAATAAGCCTGCCTGAAGAGTTTCTGCACTGGGATTCCTTGCGCCTGAACGCTAGAATGGCGTCTTTTGGCCGCCGCTGGGTGCAGTGACGGGAATGAATCTTCAAGGGAGCGCGTAATGACTGATGTGAAAAAAGTCGTCCTGGCCTATTCGGGCGGTCTGGATACGTCGGTAATTCTCAAGTGGTTGCAAGACACCCACAATTGCGAAGTAGTTACCTTCACTGCCGATCTGGGGCAGGGAGAGGAAGTCGAGCCGGCACGCGCCAAGGCCAAGGCCATGGGCGTCAAGGAAATCTACATCGACGACCTGCGCGAAGAATTCGTCCGCGATTTCGTGTTCCCGATGTTCCGCGCCAATACCGTCTATGAAGGCGAGTATCTGCTGGGCACCTCCATCGCCCGCCCGCTGATCGCCAAGCGCTTGATCGAAATCGCCAACGAAACCGGCGCCGATGCCATTTCCCACGGCGCGACCGGCAAGGGCAACGACCAGGTGCGCTTCGAACTCGGCGCCTATGCGCTCAAGCCCGGCGTGAAAGTGATTGCTCCCTGGCGCGAGTGGGACCTACTGTCCCGCGAGAAGCTGATGGACTACGCCGAAAAGCACGGTATTCCGATCGAGCGCCACGGCAAGAAAAAGTCGCCCTATTCAATGGACGCGAATCTGCTGCACATCTCCTATGAAGGCGGCGTGCTGGAAGATACCTGGACCGAGCACGAGGAAGACATGTGGCGCTGGACCAAGTCGCCTGAGAACGCGCCAGATACCCCTACCTATATCGAGCTGAGCTATCGCAACGGCGATATCGTTGCCATCGACGGCAAGGACATGTCACCGGCAACCGTACTGGAAGAACTGAACCGTATCGGCGGTGAGAACGGCATCGGCCGTCTGGATATTGTGGAAAACCGCTTTGTCGGCATGAAGTCCCGTGGCTGCTATGAAACTCCCGGTGGCACCATCATGCTCAAGGGCCACCGCGCCATCGAGTCCATCACCCTGGACCGCGAAGTCGCGCACCTGAAAGACAGCCTGATGCCCAAGTACGCAGAGCTGATCTACAACGGTTTCTGGTGGAGCCCTGAGCGCGTCATGCTCCAGGAAATGATCAACGCGTCGCAGGCTCACGTGAATGGCGTTGTGCGGATGAAGCTCTACAAGGGCAACGTGATTATTGTCGGACGCAAGTCAGATGATTCCCTGTTCGATGCCAACATTGCCACCTTCGAAGACGATGCTGGCGCCTATGACCAGGCCGATGCGGGTGGTTTTATCAAGCTGAATGCGCTACGCATGCGCATCGCGGCAGGCAAGGGCCGCCAGCTGCTCTGACCGTGTTGGCGTTGGCGGCTTCCGTGCGGGCGCGAGCTCAATGGATTCCCGCCTTCGCGGGAATGACGGTGCCTGGCTGCGCACAGCGTTTATCAGTGATTTTTCGTGGCGGTTTGGGTGCCTTCTCGCTCTTGCCACCAGCTCGTCATTCCCGCGAAAGCGGGAATCCACGATTCGCAGGTATTAACCGGGCACATGGGTTACACACCAAACCGGGCACACGGGCATATTGACCGCGCTGAGCATCCAACCAACCCCCACCCTCCGTCATTCCCGCGAAAGCGAGAATCCACAATTCGTGGGTATTAACTGAACATGCTGGTGTATTTAGCACGCTGAGGGTCTAACCTGTACCCACCCCATCGTCATACCCCAAGCGGGTAATCCATGACTCCTGGATGGTGAGAGCGCAGAGAATTTAACCTACACGCTCTCACTGTCATTCCCGCGAAGGCGGGAATCCATGATTCGCGGGTATTAACCGGGCACATGGGTTACACACCAAACCGGGCACACGGGCATATCGGCCGCGCTGAGCATCCAACCAACCCCCACCCTCCGTCATTCCCGCGAAAGCGGGAATCCACAATTCGTGGGTATTAACTAAACATGCTGGTGTATTGAGCACGCTGAGGGTCTAACCTGTACCCACCCCATCGTCATACCCCAAGCGGGTAATCCATGACTCCTGGATAGTGAGAGCGCAGAGAATCTAACCTACACGCTCTCACTGTCATTCCCGCGAAGGCGGGAATCCATGGGTTTGGGGTATAACATCGGCTGGCTTGTCAGATCTATTTCATGGGAATAACTATGCGATTACTTCACACGATGCTCCGGGTTGGTAACCTTGATAAATCCATCGCCTTCTACACCGAGGTTCTGGGAATGACCCTGTTGCGCCGCAAGGATTACCCCGACGGACGCTTTACGCTGGCATTTGTCGGCTATGGCAACGAAGCGGAAAATGCAGTGCTGGAGTTGACCCACAACTGGGACACGGATCACTATGTGCTGGGTACCGGCTATGGTCATATAGCGATCGAAGTGCACGACGTCTATAAAGCCTGCGAGCAGATCCATGGGGCTGGCGGCAAGGTCGTCCGTGAAGCCGGACCGATGAAGCACGGTAGTAGCATTCTGGCCTTTGTGGAAGATCCTGACGGCTACCGAATCGAGCTGCTTTCAGGACGCTCAGGCCAGGTCGCCAACGAGTAAATTGCCCCGCATGGAGGGCAAGCATGTATCCAGGACTGATACTATTTGTTGTCGCATTGCTGCTGTTGCCATTGCTGATTCTCAGGATGCGCCGAATCCGCCTGCTTGAGCAGCGAGAGGCTCGCCAGGCAGCTCTGGAACACATTCGCTTCCTGCGGCTCTTGCTGGAAATGCTGCAACAGCATCGCGGTTTGTGTTTCGGCGTGATGTCCGGCGAGTCCGGCTTGAAGACCCGGCTGTGGGCTACCCAGCAGCAGGTCCAGCTTCTCCTTGTTCAATCCCGTCAGTACCAGGCAAGCCTGTTCTGGTATCCCAGTTGGCACCATATTGTGGAACTGTGGCCGGCGATCAGTAGCGAGTGCGAGCAAGACGGAGAGGCTGAGAGCATTCTGCAAATGCACAACCGTCTGGTCGGCCTGGTCCTGGAAACTATTCGGGAGATGGCTGACAAGCACGATTTTATCTGTCAGGGCGGGATAGCGCCCCAGCCCCAGGGGGGCTGGCTGGAACTGCTGGAGCATACCGAGTTGCTTGGTCAGGCCCGGGCGATAGGTACCGGTATGGCGGCAAGGCGCCAGAACACCGCGCTGCAGCGGGATGAGTTAAATCTGCTGCGTCATCGAATTGCCGATCAGGCCTATCTCACCCTGGCTCGTTTACATGCGGATGCTGAATTGCGTCCGTTGGTGGCAGAAGGCATCAATGAGGCCGAGGAAAGCCTGGATCTGTTGCTGGATCTGATCGACCAGCTTCTGGCGTCCGACATGCAGCCGGATGTCCGTTCGGTAAATTACTTTCACTGCGCTACGCGAGTCATCAGCGCCCACCTCGCATTGGTCGACATGCTGCTCGAGCGCCAGCAGGAACGTGCTAGCCCGGATTGATCCCGCGTATCCTCGCGGCGATATCCGCTGCATACAGATCAGTCATGCCGGCGATAAAATCGATTACGCGCATGTAGCTGGAATAGATATCCCAATCCTTGCGGGGTGCGTTGTTTCCCATCAGATCCAGGATGCGCTGGTGCTTGAAGCTCAGATTCAGGCCGGCGTGCAGTTCGTTGACGGCGCCGCAAAAGGCATCCAGTAACGTCTCCAGGGTGCTGTAGGCGCCAATCTCATGCAGGGTTTTGCGTTTGTCCTGGAAAATCCTTTCGCGCGCCATGTTCTTCGCTTCCTGCACGCAGCGCCGCGCATTCTCGTGCATATGTTCGACCAAATCGCCCTGCAGAGTACCCGCCAACAGAGCCGGTTGCTGGTCGATAAACGCCTCGGCCGCGGCATTGACCAGATGTTCGATGGCCTTGCCCCGAAGGATTGCCAGCTTGCGCCGGGTAGAATCGCGGGGTCCCAGCTGCCGGTAGGTTTCGGGTAAGTCGTCACCCACCAGATTCAGCAGCAGGCGCTCGACCTCGGAATAATCCAGCAGCTCCATTTCCAGGCCGTCTTCCAGGTCGATCAGGCCGTAGCAGATGTCATCGGCGGCTTCGACCAGATACACCAGCGGGTGCCGGGCCCAGCTGTGCTCGTCCTGCATCGGAAGTCCCAGCTTGCCGGCTATCTGCTCAAGCAGCGGGAACTCGGACTGGTAACAGCCGAACTTGTGCTTTTTGTACCCAGGGCTGTCGGCGTAGCGGGAGGTCCAGGGGTATTTAAGATAGGCCCCCAGGGTGGCGTAGGTCAGACGCATGCCGCCTTCGAACTGGTGATACTCGAGCTGGGTCAGTACCCGAAAGCCCTGGGCATTGCCTTCAAAATTCAGAAAATCCTGCTTCTGTGCCGGGCTGAGGGTATCCAGCCAGCCCTGAGCTTCTGCCTGATGAAACCAGTGCCGAATGGCGTCTTCCCCCGAATGGCCGTAGGGAGGATTACCGATATCGTGGGCAAGGCAAGCGGCCTGAACGATCACGCCGATATCCGCTGGTTCGCACCAGTCGGGTAACTCGCTACGCAGCATTTCGGCGACGCGCATGCCCAGCGAGCGGCCTACGCAGCCTACTTCCAGGCTGTGGGTCAGGCGGGTATGGATATGATCGTTGCTCGATACCGGGTGCACCTGGGTCTTTTTGCCCAGGCGGCGGAACGCGCCGGAAAAGATCACCCGATCATGATCCTTGTGAAAAGGCGTACGCCCGATTTCGTGATCGCTCGCAACCGGCTTGCCCAGGCGCTCGCGGCACAACAGTGTTTCCCAATCCATTCAGTTCTCCCTGTAATCGGTCGAGTATGTGACATGCCTGCGAAGCTGCCAAGCGTCGGGGAGTATTCTGTCTGCCAGGATTTACGGGTTAGAATGCCGCCCCTTGCAACACTCCCCTGGAAAACCGATGACTCCACCCTTAAACGTCACATTGTTTGCTACCAGCGCCTGCCATCTGTGCGAGGAGGCGGCCAGCCTGCTCAAGCCGCTGGCCGGTAACGGTGTTCAGGTACATGAGGTGGATATCATTGACAGTCAGACCCTGCTCGAGCGTTATCAGTTGCGTATTCCAGTGCTGAAGCGCGACGACAATGGCGCCGAGCTAGACTGGCCGTTCGATATGCAGCAGCTCATTGTGTGGCTCGGCGACGTGATAGGCGAGGAGGGCTGAGCATGGCCCAGAGAGTCCAGGAATTCTGGAAGCGCAAGCCCCTTGCCGAGATGGATCGACAGGAATGGGAGTCCCTGTGTGATGGCTGCGGGCTCTGCTGCCTGCAGAAACTGGAAGATGAAGACGACCCTGCGGCCATCTATTACACCCGGGTGGCCTGCAAGCTGCTGGACCGGGACACCTGTCGTTGCAGCAATTACGACAATCGTCGCCAATACGTGCCCGATTGCATTCAGCTGACCCCGAAGGACGCGGGTGACTTCTCCTGGCTGCCGCCTTCCTGCGGTTACCGGTTGGTGGCTGAGGGCGAGGATCTGCCGCCCTGGCACCATCTGGTTTGTGGCGACCGTCAGGCCGTCCACAACGCCGGGATCTCGCAGGCAGGCCGAATGCTCGCCGAAGAGGCGGTGGATGAGGATGACTGGGAAGAGCACATCATTTTCCGGGTCGGCTGACGTTCCGAGCCGCCCCGTTGAGGGGAGCGGCTGTGGTTGCCGATCACTGCTGAATCTGCAGCTCCCGCAATTTGGTATATAGATAACGCACCTGGTCATATTCGAACAGGCTGTCCAGCGCGCCATAACGGAAGTCGTTCTGATAGCGCAGGTCCACTGCGTATAACCCATAAGGCCAGACCTGATCTGCCATGAACTGGCGATTGTTCAGATAATCCACACTGCCCTGAAGCGTCCAGTCTGCCAGGGAGCCCGTCGCATCACGCAGCGACGATGGACCCAGGAACGGGACGACCAGATAGGGCCCCATGGGCGCGCCGTAGCGACCCATGGTTTGCCCGAAGTCTTCAGGCTCCTGCGGCAAACCCGCGGCGCCGGCCACATCAAATATGCCGAGCAAGCCGACGGTGGTATTGAGCAACAGGCGCGCGGTGGTGCGCATGCTCTGGGTAACCTTGCCCTGCGCCAGGCTGTTAGCCAGATTGGGAACATCACCCAGGTTATTGAAAACGTTGGAAACGCCGGTGCGCACGACCGCTGGCGTAGCCCATACGTAACCGCGAACCACCGGCAGGTAAACGTACTCGTCAAACTGCCCGTTGAAGCGGTAGATCTGCCGGTTAAAGCCTTCCAGCGGATCCTGAACCTTCAGTGCCCGCAGGCTTGAGCGCTCGAACTGATACTCGGCCTCATCGCTGTTCATCTCCAGCCCTTCGAGTGGATCGCGGTACTCGGGAATTTCACCTGTGCCACTGGATACGCTGCCCTGCTCGACGAAGGCAAGCATGCGCGCGACTACGTCCTGGTGCTGCAGGTTGCCGCCGTGCCCGCCGCGCGGATACAGGAACGCTCTGTCGCCAAAGACGTCAGCCAGATACTGATAGTCATCGCGCGCAAGGATGAAGTCATCCGCATTGGTCACCACCGCGATGTTGTCGCTGTTGCGCAGGTAATCTTCGATGCTGCGCAAGCTGGTGCGGTAGGCCATGTCCTCAATACCGAGGCCGGCGTTGCGCGTCTGCCAGTCCGGCCACAGCTGGGTTTCGATATAGCAGCCAAAATCACAGAACAGAGCCCGACGCAGATAGGGAGTCAGGGAAGTGCTTACCGTCACGGTTTCATCCGCCGGGGCGTATTGCCCACCACCAGTGACCAGATCGGAAACGAAGTTCAGGTCTGCTGCGGCGAAACGGAATACCGCACCCACCAGCATGGCCAGTTCCGCATCGGTCAATGCCTCGCCTGATTGCTGGATATCGGCAAACAAACCAGCGCCGATATCCGTGCCGCCGCGTGTACCGAAGTAACGGGAGAGCTTGTCGAAAATGTGCTCATAGAAGCTGTCGGTGCCGTTAACACCTTGTACCTTGGTGTTGGACAGGGCATCCAGGCGTTGCACGGATGAATAGAGGTTTACTGGCGGGTTGAGCAGAAGGATGCTTTCAAAGTCGAACTGACCCAGGTGGGAATCCAGCTCGCCTACGAAGGCGGCGTTGAGCGCACCAAGGCTGAAACCGGCCATATGGTATTCAGTAATCTCCAGATCATTAACTTCTCGCGAACGCTCAACGGCTCTGGACATGGCGGTATGCAGATCACGTGCGTCTTCGTAACCGAGCCCTGGCAGGCCAGTGTCGGATGCAGCCGCGATGAAATCGTAGTTGGTAGGCGAGGAAATGACGATCACGTGCATGCCTGCCTGCCAGAATACCCGCTTGAGGTAGTCCATGCGGGTGGTATCGAACCCCGACCCTGTCCCGGCAATCAGGAACATCATCGGGGCAGGGCCTTCCTGCCAGGCAAGGCGATAGGTCAGTTCCCGATGCTGGCTGAGAATAGGCGGTAGCTCACGATCCGGGATCACGCTGACGGAAAGGTCTTCCTGGCGGATATCGACCTCAGCAGGAACGGGGGCAGTCTGATCCAGCGGGGTGCCGGCAATGGTCGCCATGAATGCGTTGTTCTGTTCATACGAAAAATCATTCGCATGGGCGTAGGAAATTGAAAAAAGGGCAACGCACAAGCTAACGGCGACGGTAAATCGTTTCATAGGTACTCCCGATTGGTCTAACAACTATACCCCAAAGAAACCGTAAGGTTCCTCACATTGCCGGGCTAGCCGACCGGGCAGGACCCTCAAGCTTGCATTACCGGTAGCGGATTACCCCTCCGGCGTGATGAGCGGCGATGCTCTATACGCTTCCACAGACGCTCGTGAAAATAGAAGGCAACGGTGTTAACCGCCGGCTCGACCAGCGCCACGGCGCCGCCCAGCAACAGGCTACCTGTCATTGCGTAAACCACCCCGAAGGCGATGGTGAAATGCATGATTGCAAAGGTGATGGTCTTGGTCATGGCGCGCGCCTCAAATTCAAATAGGAATCATTCCCGATGAGGTGATACTAGTCGCACGCCAGGAGGATGCCAAAGAGAAAAGGACAATAGGGGCGATTGGCTTTGCCAATAGGTCGGCCAAGGGGCCGCAGGCGGAAGGAGTTGGCCTTCCGCTTATGGACTGTCAGTCAAAGTCGTAATCGGAGAGCTGTCTCTGAAGGCGTCGCTCTTCAAGATAGTTATCGATAAGCCGCCTCTTGGTAAGGCTTGCTTTGGAAGTCGCTGCGGAGTCCGCCTCGGGGGCTTCCTCTTCCTCGACAAAGTCTTCATCGTCCAGCTCTATTTCAGCTTTTGCTTTGGCCATGACTCAACTCCACATTGAAGATGCCATTTGCGCACCTTATAGCGGGTGGCCGGGATAAGCGGAAATAGATTTTTTTTATGAAGGCAAAAGAATATTACCAGAAGTGTCACTCTACGGTTTTGCAGCGGTATTCACAGAGGTCTTCAATCCGGCAGCTTCCGCACAACGGCGTGCGCGCCTTGCATACATAGCGGCCGTGAAGAATGAGCCAATGGTGGGCGTCGACCAGAAATTCCTTCGGCACGTGCTTGATGAGTTGCCTTTCCACCTCGACCACATTTTTGCCCGGCGCGATTCGGGTGCGGTTGCTGACGCGGAATATATGTGTGTCGACAGCCATTTCCGGATGGCCGAACGCGGTGTTGAGCACAACATTGGCAGTCTTGCGTCCTACCCCTGGCAGAGCCTCCAGCGAAGCACGGTCCTCCGGTACCTGGCTGTCGTGCAGGTCGATAAGCATCCTGCACGCGGCGATCACATTGCGCGCTTTGCTGTTGTAGAGGCCTATGGTCTTGATGTATTCCGATAACCCTTCCACACCCAGCGCATGGATTGCTTCGGGCGTGTTGGCAACCGGAAACAGCTTGGCGGTCGCCTTGTTGACGCCCACGTCGGTGGACTGCGCCGACAGCGTCACCGCCACCAGCAGTTCGAACGGTGAGCTGAAGTTGAGCTCGGTGGTCGGGGTGGGGTTGTCTTCGCGCAGGCGGCGGAAGATTTCATAGCGTTTTTCTTTGTTCATTGGGTGTGGATACGCTGCTCTTGTGTGGTTTGCGATTGCGTGTGCATGAGTTTATTCAGCGGCTAACACCACCAAACCCTGGACCCCCGCCTTCGCGGGGGTGACGGTGGGGGACGCCGAAGCTACGTTGGGCCTCTGGACTCCTGGACCCTCGCCTTCGCGCGGGAAAGCGCTGGGGTGCCAAAGCAACGTCGGTTCTCCGGACCTCCGCCTTCGCGGGCTGACGTAGGGAATACCAAAGCTACGTCGGTTCTCCAAACCTCCGCTTTCGCGGGGGTGACGTAGGGGGAGGCCGAAGCTACGTTGGGCCTTTGGACCCGGCAATCACCCGTCATCCTCTCCTCACGCCATTTTTACCCCGTCATTCCCGCGAAGGCGGGAATCCATGGGCTTGGTCCACTACCACAAGCCCTGGCTAACGTCTCCCGCCGCCTACTTGATCATCCAGCGCCCTATCACCTCCAAACTACACCAGCGCGATAACAAATGTCCCAACTAGACGCCGTGATCAAACTAACGCTCGTCTTCCCAGGAACCAACAAAACGGGTTTCGAAACTGCTAACCAATTGTGCCGGTAACGCGAACACGCTTGCCGCCCACAGCGGGCTTGGCTGCGTTGGCGGCTGCGCGTTCCTTGACGTGGGCGTCAATGCCGTTCTTCAGTGCGATCAGCAGTCCCATGAAAATAAACGCCCCTGGCGGCAGGATGACGAAGAGCACTTCCTTGTAGTTCGGAAACACCACGATGCGCCAGTCGGCGGCCATGGGCCCCAGCAGCAAATCCATCCCTCCGAACAGCGAGCCATAACCCACCAATTCGCGCAGCATACCCAGCACCAGCAACACCAGCGCAAAACCCAGCCCCATCATGAACCCATCGGTCACCGACGGCAGGATTGCGTTTTTCGAGGCGTACGTATCGGCGCGGCCGAGAATCGCGCAGTTGGTGACGATCAGCGGGATGAAGATGCCGAGAATCTGATACAGCTCGTAGGTGAACGCCTGCATCAGCAACTCGATACAGGTGGTCAGCGCCGCGATGATCATCACAAAGGCAGGCAGGCGCACGGCATCTGTCACTGCGCTGCGAATGACCGACACGGCAAAGTTCGAGCCGACCAGCACCAGAATAGTTGCAATGCCCAGACCCAGCGCATTGACGGCGGTGCTACTCACACCCAGCAACGGACACAGGCCGAGCAGTTGAACCAGCCCCGGATTGTTGTGCCACAGGCCATCGGCGGTGATTTCGGAAAACTTGGTGCTAGCCATTGGCAGGCTCCTCGGTTTGTTGCAGCAGGGTAGCGCGATTTTCCTGGAAGTATTGCAGCGCGCGGTACACCGCCTGTACCACGGCGCGGGGCGTGATGGTGGCGCCGGTAAATTGATCGAACTCACCACCATCCTTGCGCACAGCCCAGTTTTCTGGCTCGGGCATGGTCAGGCTCTTGCCATTGAAGGTGAGTATCCAGTCGCTCTTGGCGCGCTCGATCTTGTCGCCCAGGCCGGGTGTTTCACGGTGGCTGAGCGTACGAACGCCGGCCAGGGTTCCGTCGGCATAGATGCCCACCAGCAGATCAATACGACCGCTGTATCCATCCGGTGCGACGACCGGCAGGATCACCGCTACGACGTCGCCGTTCTGCCGACCGCGGTAGGCCACGGCCGGGGTAGGCAGGTTCAGATATTTGCGATCATCGACTACCAGCGTGTCTTCCAGCAGATCATTGTCGTGTTCACTTTCAGGCAAAATCTCGGTCAAAGCGCTCATCTGCGCCCGACGCTTTTCTTCGGCAATGCGCGCAGCGGTGCCTTGCTGGGTCACAGCGATCAACCCGACCGTAACCATGGCGAATATGCCCAGAATAATACTGTTGCGCGTAATCGACCGGCCCGCTGTCTCGTTATTGTCCATTAGTCTGCCTTGCCCATGCCGCGCTCGGCCTTGCGATGGCCATAGGTGCGCGGGGTGGTGTAGTAATCGATAGTTGGGGCGGCCAGATTCATCAGCAGTACGGCGAAGGCTACCGCATCCGGATAGCCGCCCCAGGCACGAATCACATAGACAAGAATGCCCACGCCGGCACCGAAGACGATGCGGCCAAGCGAGCTGGTCGCGCCTGACACCGGGTCGGTGACGATGAAGAACGCGCCCAGCATGGTCGCGCCGCTGAGCAGGTGAAACATTGGTGAGCCGTTGGAGTCCGAGCCGGAGCCACCCCAGAACAGCAGGCTCATCAGGCCCAGCGCCAGGAGCATCCCTGCGGGAGCGTGCCAGCTGAGCACGCGCTTGTAGATCAACACCGCGCCGCCCAGCAGATAGGCAATATTTACCCACTCCCAGGCGCGACCGCCCAGGCTGCCAAACACGGGCTGCCCGCTGGCGGCCAGTTCATCCATGGTCAGACTGCTATTGTTTTTTACCACGTCCAGCGGGGTGGCCAGCGTCCAGCCGTCGATGGTCGGCACGCTGCCCGGTAGGAATACCCGCTGTAACGCCTCAAGCAAGCCGAGGACGGAGTGCAGATCAGGCAGCGCCTGTTCGATGCCGCGCCAGGCCGGCCAGGTAGTCATCTCGACCGGGAAGGAGATCAATACTACGACATAGCCAACCATGGCCGGGTTGAATGGATTCTGGCCGAGCCCGCCATACAACTGTTTGCCAAACACGATGGCGAAACTGGTGCCGACCAGTACCAGCCACCAGGGCACATAGGGCGGCAGGGCCAGCGCAAGTAGCCAGGCAGTTACCAAGGCGCTGCCGTCGCTCAAAAAAAACACTACGGGACGTTTGCGCAGTCGTAAAATGAGTGCTTCGGCGGCCAGCGCAAAACAGCTCGCCAACAGGATGTTGATCAGCGTGCCGAAGCCGAACAGCCAGGTCATCACCGCTACACCGGGCAGGGTCGCGCCCAGCACCCAGAGCATGATGGTCTGGGTGCGGTTGTTGCCGCGGGCGTGGGGTGAGGTTATGCGAACCAGCGCCATCAGTTGGTCTCCTTGCTCGCCATATGGGCGGCGAAGGCCTTGGCGGCCTTGTCCAGTACTTCACGGCTGTTTGCCAGTTCGGTTTCGGCGGGGCCGGTGTCGGCATTATTTTCGCGGGCTTCCTGTACGGCACGCTCGGCTTCCTTGAAGCTTGCCTTGGCCGTCGCCATGTCGGTTTTGAGCTGGAGAGTGGTTTCATCCACCGGCTTTTTCTCGGCGCGTTGCTGGCTGGTTTCGAGTTGCGAAGCTTTTGCCTCGGCCTGTTCGAGCACGCCTAGAGCATCGCTCAATTGGGCGCGACAGCGCTCGATCTCTTCCTGCAATGCAGCGTCTTCGCCGTTCTCAGATTGGGCACGCTCGGCTTTTTTCAGCGCCGCTTTGGCCATGGCAGCATCCAGCTTGGCTTTTTTCAGGCTCTCGTCCAATGGTTTCCTGGGCGCTTCATCCTTGGGTAGGCGCGCATCGGCTACCGCGACCTGTTCGCGCAAGGCATAAATTTCCTTTTCCTGCTCTTCGGTTGGCGAGTCGCCTGCCGCGCGCTCGGCCTTTTTCAGGCTGGCGCGAGCCATTGCCGCTTCAATCTTCAGGCGCTTGGCGTCATCAGCACCTGCCGCCGAAGGTGGGGCTGGTGCCTTGACTGAGACCTCGCCCATCGCTTCATCAAAGGTGCGCTGGGCTTGTTCGCATGCCTGCTCGAGCTCGGGAACCTGGGCCTGGAGGTCGACATTGTCTGGATTGGCAGCGATCTGCTTCTGCGCCTTTTTGAGTGCCATCTGCGCTGTGGCAGCGGCGATCTTCAGCTGCTTTTGCTCGGGCGTCAGGCCGGTAGGCTTGTGTGCTTCGATGCGGGTTACGTCCGTCGTCGCCTCGGCTGAGGTTTCCGTCTCAGATGGCTGGGCCGCTTCCTTGGCCGCCTTGATACGGGCAGCCTTTTCAGCACGGACCTTGCGATCCATTTCCTTCTGTTCGGTTTCACGCTGCAAGCGCGCCTGGCGATGTTCGAAGCGCTGTTTGGAATGATCCGCCTTGTGCGTTTGCAGATCCAGGGCGCGGATCTCCGCCTTCGAGGCGCGGTAATACTGTACTAGCGGAATGCTGCTGGGGCAGACGTAAGAGCAGCAACCGCATTCGATGCAGTCGAACAAATTCAGCCGTTTCAGCTGATCATGTTCCTTGCCTAACGCAAACCAGTGCAGTTGCTGCGGCAGCAGACTGGCCGGGCAGGCTTCGGAACATAGGCCGCAGCGAATACAAGGCTGCGCGACCGGCGGCGGGGGCAACTCTTCGATGGAGCCGGCCAGCAGACAGTTACTGGTTTTGAGGATGGGCGCGTCCAGGCTTTGCAGGGTAAAACCCATCATCGGTCCGCCCATGACCAGGCGATAAAGCTTGTCAGGCTGCAATCCAGCGAACTGCAGCAGGTCGCGAATCGGCGTACCGATCAGCGCCTCGACGTTGGTCGGGCGTGTCAGTGCGTCGCCGGTCAGCGTGGTGATGCGCTTGATTAGCGGCTGACCGAGCAGCACGGCGTCGTGAACAGCGAGCAGCGTGCCGATGTTCTGACAGACCATGCCGATGTCTGCCGGCAGGCCGCCACTGGGCACTTCCTTGCCGGTCAGAATCTGAATCAGCTGTTTTTCGCCGCCAGACGGATACTTGGTCGGGAACTCAATAACCCGCATTGCCCGGTCGCCGACCGCTGCGCGCATCGCTGCAATGGCTTCAGGTTTGTTGTCTTCGATTCCGATCAAGACGTCTGCGGGATGCAGGATATGCATCAGGATTTCGATGCCAGCAACAATCTCGGCGGCCTTGTAGCGCATCGCCGTGTCATCTGCGGTGATGTAGGGCTCGCACTCGGTGCCATTGATGATCAGCGTAAAAATCTTCTGCTCAGGCCGTGCCTTGAGCTTGGCCGACGTCGGAAAGCCCGCGCCGCCCATGCCGCTGATACCGGCCAGGCGGATCATGTCCAGCAGCGTTGCGGGCTCCAACGACTGGTAGTCAGCGATGGGCTCCAGATCGGTCCACTTGTCCTCACCGTCGCTGTCCAGCGTAATCGCCCACTCTTCCAGCCCCGACGCATGGGGAAAGGGCGCAGGCCCGATCGCGGTAACGATCCCGGAGGTAGGCGCATGCAAGGGGCAGCTCACCAGACCGGTGGCCTCGGCCAGCAACTGGCCCTTGAGCACCTGATCGCCTACGGCCACAACCGGCTCGGAGCGGGCACCGATATGCTGCTGCAGCGGCAATACCAGCCGCGCCGGCAACGGCATGACTTCCAGCCCACGCTGGGTAGATTCATGTTTGTGCTCGGCGGGGTGGATGCCGCCAGGGATATCCCAGATCTTGATCGGAGCCGCTTGCATCAGGCAGCTCCTCGTTGCGCGTCAGTTGCAATCAATGTTTCACCAGACAAGGGATAGTCCCACTTCCAGTTTTGCGGAGTAGTAGGCAGCGGCACCATATCGATACAGTCGACCGGGCAGGGCTCGACGCAGAGATCGCAGCCGGTGCATTCATCGATGATCACGGTATGCATCTGCTTGGCCGCACCGAGGATCGCATCGACCGGGCAGGCCTGGATGCACTTGGTGCAACCGATGCACTCGGCCTCGCGAATGTAGGCCACGGTGCGCGCCTTTTCTTCACCGTGCTCGGCATCCAGCGGCAGCACCTCGACGTCCAGCAGATCGGCCAGTGCCTGAATGGTCGACTCGCCACCGGGCGGGCATTTGTTGATCGGCTCGCCACCATTGGCGATGCCTTGGGCGTAGGGCTTGCAGCCGGGGTGGCCACACTGGCCGCACTGGGTCTGCGGCAGCAGGGCGTTGATCTGGTCGACAATCGGGTCGCCGTCAACCTTGAAGCGGATCGCGGCGTAGCCAAGAATGGCGCCGAAAATAAGCGCCAGGGCCAGCAGAACGAGAATGGCGGTAAGAATCATGCCCATGCTTACAACCTTATCAGGCCAGTGAAGCCCATGAACGCCAGCGACATCAACCCGGCGGTGATCATGCCGATGGCTGCGCCACGGAAGGGTGTGGGCACGTCGGCGATGGCAATGCGCTCACGCAGCCCGGCGAACAGGATCAGGATCATCGCAAAACCCAGCGCCGCGCCCAGGCCGTATACAGCCGACTTCATGAAGGTTTGCTCGGCGCGGTTGGTGTTCAGCAGCGCCACGCCGAGCACTGCGCAGTTGGTGGTAATCAGGGGCAGGAAGATACCCAGCACGCGGTACAGCAACGGGCTGGTCTTGTGCACCACCATTTCGGTGAACTGCACCACCACGGCGATTACCAGAATAAAGGAGATGGTGCGCAGGAATTCCAGCCCGAAGGGCACCAGAATGTACTGGAAGGTCAGATAGCTGAGTATCGACGCCAGCGTCAGCACGAAGGTGGTCGCCATCGACATGCCAATAGCCGTCTCCAGCTTGCTCGACACGCCCATGAATGGGCACAACCCGAGAAACTGTACCAGCACGAAATTGTTGACCAGTATGGTACTGACCAGTATCAGCGCAAATTCCGTCATATTCCCTAACCGTCATTGAGATCGCTGGGAAACATTGATCAAGCTTGCTTATCGCGCCTTGGCCCCGTTGCTGGCGGCCTGTTCAGGACACGCTGTGAATACGTCCTTGTACGCTCGCTATGCCCATCCCTGGGCATAGACGGTCCTGAACAGGCCGCCAGCAAAGGGGCCGCCAGGTACCGTGCAATGATCAATGTTTCCTGCCATGCGGCGCGCAAGCACCGCATTATTCTTTTCTTACTTGACTCGCTGGCCCGGCTTGGCACCCGAATCGGGGCTCAGCAGATAGATATCTTCACCACCGGGGCCGGCTGCCAGAACCATTCCTTCGGACACGCCGAACTTCATCTTACGCGCCGCCAGGTTGGCGACATAGAGTGTCAAACGGCCTTCCAGCTTGCTCGGGTCCGGATAAGCGCTCTTGATGCCCGAGAATACGTTGCGCTTGGCGTCGCCGATATCCAGCGTCAGGCGCAGCAGCTTGTCCGCGCCTTCGACAAATTCGCACTTTTCGATCAGCGCAATACGCAGGTCTACCGCGGCGAAGCTATTGAAGTCGATCTCGCCAGCGATCGGCTCCTTGGTCAGCTCGCCATTGCCTGTTGCCGCAGCGGCGCCGGTTTCGGTACCGGTGTCGGTTGCCGAGGCTTCCAGATCTTCCTTGGAGGCGTCGACCATGGCTTCGATCTTGGCTTGCTCGATGCGCGTCAGCAGCGGCTTGAACGCGTTCAGTTGATGATCAGACAACAGCGTCTGGTGATCATCCCACTTCAGCTCCGGCACGTTGAGGAAGGCTTCGGCATCGGCGGCCAGGATTGGCAGCACCGGCTTGAGCAAGATCACCAACTGGCGGAACAGGTTGATCGCCAGCGAACAGATCGCCTGCACTTCGTCCTGCTTGCCTTCCTGCTTGTTCAGCGACCAGGGCGCCTTGTCAGCAATATAGGCGTTGGCCTTGTCCGCCAGCGCCATGATGTCGCGCATGGCGCGGGAGAAGTCGCGCTTCTCGTAGGCATCGGCGATACCTGGGACAGCCGCAGCAAAGGCGTCAGTCAGCTCCGGCGCCGGATTGGCCGCGACCATCACGCCGCCGTTGCCCTTGTGAATAAAGCCCGCACAACGGCTGGCGATGTTTACCACCTTGCCGACCAGATCCGAATTCACCTTCTGTACAAAATCTTCAAGGCTCAGGTCCATATCTTCCACGCCGCGGCTCAGCTTGGCCGCGTAGTAATACCGCAGGTATTCCGGAGACAGGTGTTCCAGATAGGTGCGCGCCTTGATAAAGGTGCCGCGCGACTTGGACATTTTCTGCCCGTTCACCGTCAGGTAACCGTGCACATTCACCGCGGTCGGCTTGCGGAAACCCGCGCCTTCCAGCATCGCCGGCCAGAACAGCGTGTGGAAATTGATGATGTCCTTGCCGATAAAGTGATACAGCTCGGCGGTGGACTCGGCTCCCCAGAACGCATCGAAACTCAGATCTGGACGGCGCTCGCACAGATTCTTGAAGCTGGCCATGTAGCCCACCGGGGCATCCAGCCATACATAGAAGTACTTGCCCGGCTCATCCGGAATCTCGAAACCGAAGTAGGGCGCATCACGGCTGATGTCCCACTCGTGCAAACCCGAGTCCAGCCACTCGGCAATCTTGTTCGCCACCGACTCCTGCAAGGCCCCGCTGCGGGTCCACTGCTTGAGCATGTCCGAGAAGTCCTGCAGGCGGAAGAAGAAGTGCTTGGAATCACGCAGCACAGGCGTCGCGCCGGAAATGGCAGAGCGCGGGTCCTTCAGATCAGTCGGCTCATAGGTCGCGCCGCACTTTTCGCAATTATCGCCGTATTGATCTTCCGCCGCGCACTTGGGGCAGGTGCCCTTGATAAAGCGATCCGCCAGGAACATCTGCTTCTCAGGATCGAAATACTGCGTCACCGATCGCGTGCTGATATGCCCCGCATCTTTTAGCCGCGTATATATAAGGGATGACAGCTCGCGGTTCTCATCCGAATGCGTCGAATGGTAATTATCGAAATCCACCAGAAAATCAGCAAAATCCGCTGTGTGCTCCGCCTGCACATTGGCAATCAACTGCTCAGGCGTAATGCCTTCCTTCTCCGCCCGCAACATGATCGCCGAACCATGCGCATCGTCCGCACACACGTACACACACCGGTTACCGCGCAGCTTCTGAAAGCGCACCCAGATGTCAGTCTGAATGTACTCAAGCATATGCCCCAAATGGATGGAACCATTGGCATAGGGTAGGGCGCTGGTGACGAGGATCTGGCGTGGGGCGGCGTTGCTGGGCATGACACTCGGCTCTGTAGTGGCGGGTGGAAAGGGGTGGAATGATAGCAGAGTGGGGCGGGTGGGGGTATGGCGGGTGCGGGCGTTGAGTTTGGGATATGGCTGTTTGATACTATCGTCTTGGCACGGAGGCTGATGACAGGCAATATCGGGTTATCTGCAAGCTTGCTTGGCAGCACCCACCTTTCGGCACGGATGCCCGACCAAGTTTGCTCTGTTTTTTAAAGATCAGAGCAAGTCAGCGTTATGACTTCTCATGAAGACCAGCTAGACCATACATGGCTATGCGTGTCGGCGGGGCGGTAACGTGCGTGATGTTGAGTTGGCCGAGCGGACTCCGTCGGCAGGTACTGCGCATGTTTTTTTGAGATTTAACAGGGCGCAAGAAACAATGGACTACGGATTGCTATTCGGTGCGGTTGCATGGGTTGCAATGTGCATTCCTGCGTCACGCGAATTGTGGCGCGGTTATAGATGGCCTAAGGTCGCAGCTACTGTTACTGGCTATGAGTTATTTGATGGCTATCAGAATGACGGATGGTTGCTTGTTCATTTCCAAGCACCTCCTAACGATGTGCAAATAAACGCAAAACTTTCAAATCCAGAAAGTAAAAGCCCTTTTCCCTATTGTTGGCCTGTTGGTAGCATTATTAAAATTTCTTGTGATCCGAATAACTCAGCTAATGTCACGTGGCCACGGAACAGATTACTGCTTGTCATTCTTCACGTGTTCTTTTTTTTGCCGTTCTTCGCATGGGGGATGCATGCGCTCTAGCACCCCGCCACCGGTGCGCTCTAATCCTTGAGGAGCCTCCCCGTCCGGGGAAGCCGGGACGGGGTCTTGGATGGCAAAGGTTAAGTGGCATGCGGATGCTCAAAGCTTCTATGGCCCCTCTCTGGCGCTCGGCTCCGGTTAGATTCAACCGTTAAACATATCAGGCCGGTCAAAGGTCGGTGATGGTTACAAGAACAGCAGATTTACGTAACCAGCGCCTGAGGCTTTTTCATAAAGCGAAGCAGCAAGTACAGCAGCGGCCCAAATGAGCCAGCCAACAGCGTTATCAGTACGAATGGCCAGGGATTCAACCCCAGACGCCGAGCGTCCAGTACGATCCAGACCATCAGCAACAGGCAGGCGACGATCAGGTCCGCAAGAATCTGAGCCTGCCCCCATCCGCTGACACCGCCGAGCCAGATTCCCAGATACCCGACCTCGCTCATCGCCACCAGACTGAACGCACCGAAAACCACCAACACCGCCAGAGTCACCACAATTTTCAGGTTCATTGCCTTTCTCCTCGAATGAAGACAGATTCAATTTGAACCTCGCGGTGGCGCGCAGCAATTACCTCCCAAGTAATTGCGCCAGCCCAGATGCCTGAACTAACTTAAGCTCTCGGGACAGAGGTTTGGGTGGGAACAAGCGGGAGCGGAAATATGACCATTGACGCAATGGAACAAGCAACAATGATCGGCACAGCCTTTGGCGGGCTGCTGCGACGTTGGCGCAATGTCCGGCGGCTGAGTCAGCTAGAGCTGTCGCTAACCAGCGAGGTCTCGCAACGGCATCTAAGCTTTCTGGAATCGGGTCGTGGCAATCCCAGCCGCGAAATGGTGCTGCATCTGTGCGAGTGCCTGGATATTCCCCTGCGTGACCGCAATGCGTTGCTGCAGGCAGCCGGCTTTGCCCAGGCATTTCATTGCCGCCAATTGGACGCCGGCGGCATGGTGCCGGTACTCGATGCGCTTAAACTGATACTCAAGCACCACGATCCTTTTCCAGCACTGGTGGTAGATCGGGACTGGAACCTGCTGATGTCGAACCAAGGGCTGGCGAACCTGTTGTCGTTTGCCGGGGAGCCAGCGACGCTGTGGCAAAGGACCTGTGGTGACGGCCCACGAAACGTGATGCGCTTATGTTTTCACGCCGACGGCTTACGGCCCGTGATCGCCAACTGGAACGTTGTTGCCCCGGCGATCCTGGAACGTCTGCACAAGGAACTGGCCGCCAGCCCGTCCGCCGGTTTGGCCGCGATTATTCGTGAGCTTCAACAGGACCACAGTATTCCGTCGCGCTGGCATCAGCTGGAGCCTGGCCAGCAACTCTCGCCGGTACTGCCAATCGAGCTATCAGCCGGGGGTGCTAAGTTGCGCCTGTTTTCAATGATATCCACCTTTGGCACACCGCAAGACATCACTACGGATGAGCTGCGGGTGGAAACCTTCTTTCCGGCGGATGCTGGCAGCGAGGAGTTGCTGCGAGGTATTAACGTTTCTGGCTGACCAGAGTAAAGATAAAGCGCCCTCAAACCCCACCTTGCGATGACATTTAATTCGGCAAGTGCGCACTTCGTTACAGCGCCACGGCAGCAATACATGAAAAAAGCTCGAAATCCCACGAGTCCCTGCCGTTTTATTCCTCCTTAGCCGCGTATTTGTCTTTCATCAAATAAGCATAGGCAGTATTGAAAGCGACCTCTTGATACACCTTGAGGTCAGTGTCGGTGTATTCGATCTGGATCGGGTTGCGCTTCAATGATTCTTTGATATCAGTCGTGTATAAAAAGGGGACAGATTTATTTTGGGACTAAAAAGGGGACAGATTTATTTTTGTCGTCGCTTGTTCGGGGACTAAAAAGGGGACAGATTTATTTTTGTCGTCGCTTGTTCCGCGAACCCTGCACCGGGTCACGGTAAGGCTGCCGTTGGCAAGCTAAGCTTTCTGGCTTAAGCAAAGGAGAGCTGATCATGCCAAGGACAGGCCGACTGGTTGTACCGGGTTACCCGCACCATATCGTTCAGCGAGGCCACAACCGACAGTTGGTTTTTGTAGAGCATAGCGATTACCAGAACTACCTTGCGAGCCTTCGTGAGTTAGCAGAGCAGTTTGGAATCAAGGTTTTCAGCTACTGCCTCATGACGAATCACGTCCACCTGCTGGTGAGTCCGGATACGGCG
Source organism: Halopseudomonas xinjiangensis (assembly GCA_011050525.1). Taxonomy (GTDB): domain Bacteria; phylum Pseudomonadota; class Gammaproteobacteria; order Pseudomonadales; family Pseudomonadaceae; genus Halopseudomonas; species Halopseudomonas xinjiangensis_A. The sequence continues at coordinate 8,861 of DRFO01000006.1, read as the reverse complement.
GCTGGGCTGGGCGCTTTCATGAAGGGTCTAGCTGCTCGGGCGACACGCTATCGGAATAAGCTGGAAGGTCGGTCCGGTACTCTTTGGGAAGGGCGATACAAGTCGAGCGTCGTCGATACCGACGAATACCTGTTGGCATGCAGTCGCTACATTGAACTGAATCCGGTCCGGGCGCGAATGGTTGTTAACGCGGGTGATTACGAGTGGTCCAGCTTCAACCAGCGAGCCGGGGTAGACCCTCAGTGGCTGGCCGATGATCCATGCTTTGAATCACTAGCACTAGGGATTACGGAAGCTGAAGGTCGTACCAAATACCGGGACTTTGTTGAGAGCGGCATTCCGGATCAGGAGTACGAGCTAATCCGCCAGGCGGTACAGCGCAATCAGTTGACTGGCTCGGGGCGATTCGTCGATGAAATCGAGGCGACGCTGGGTTTAAGAGTGGAGCGGCGGGGACCGGGGCGTCCGAAAATTGATAAATAAATCTGTCCCCTTTTTTATTGGGCGTCCGAAAATTGATAAATAAATCTGTCCCCTTTTTTATTGTTTCGGCGCATGGGCATGGAGGCAAGGTCAGAGTATGGAAGGTGGCCATGAGAGCGTAACGCTACTATCGTAGACTTAGCCCGTCACGGCGCAACAATGGATTAATCATTCAGGAGCACTCATGGTCCCTTTCAGACATTCCCTGATTTTTCTCGCTACCCTTGGGCTGTTGACGGCCTGCGACAACTCATCGAGCCCAGGTAACCCGGATCAGCCTCCCGCGCCGACCGCTGAGGTCCAGGCAGCGCCGGCAGAACCGTCTTCGGCATCTGATCAGGGCGAGGTGGTATCACCAGACTCTGATACTGCTTTTTCGGTAACCGAAGTGACGCGGTTCGAGGCTCCTTGGGCTATGACCTTCCTGCCAGACGGCCGACTCCTGGTGACAGAGATGGCTGGCAACCTGCGTTTGCATGACCTCGGTACAGGGCAAACCGGGAACATCGAGGGTGTGCCCGATGTCGTTCATGCCGGGCAGGGTGGCTTGGGTGATGTGCTCCTGCATCCACAGTTCGCAGATAATCAGCAGATCTATATCAGCTACGTGGAGGCTGGAGACGGTGGTTCTGGTGGGGCGGTAGCGCTGGCTCGTCTGGCATTAGACGAAAATGGTGGCGGTGAGCTTGAGGATCTACGGGTGATCTGGCGGCAAACGCCAAAGATGTCGGGCGATGGTCATTTCGGACTCCGCCTCGCATTTGATAATGAGGGGATGCTCTGGATCAGCTCCAGCGAGCGACAGGAATTCGACCCGGCGCAGGACATGACGGGCAATCTGGGCAAGATAGTCAGACTGAACGACGACGGCAGCGTGCCTGACGATAACCCTTTTACCGATCAGGGCGAGGTGGCGGCGCAGGTCTGGTCGTTGGGTCACCGCAATATTCTTGGAATGGCATTCGATGCTGACGGCAGGTTGTGGGCCCATGAGATGGGGCCCGAAGGTGGCGATGAGCTGAATTTGATCGAGAAAGGCGCCAATTACGGTTACCCGATAGTCTCCAACGGCGTGCACTATGACGGCAGTCCCATTCCCGATCACGATACCCGTCCGGAGTTTAATGCACCCGTCATCACCTGGACGCCAGTGATTTCACCGGCAGGCTTCATCATTTACAACGGCGAACTTTTTCCTGAGTGGCAAGGCAGCGGTTTTATCGGCGGCCTCTCATTTCTTGGGTTGGTGCGTGTTGAGTTCGATGGAGAAAGCGCCGGGGATGTTGAACGCTTTGACCTGCAGCGTCGGATACGCGAGGTTGAGCAAGGTCCGGACGGCGCCATTTGGGTGTTGGAAGATGGTAGGCGAGGGGGCAACGGCACGCTGCTGAAGTTGACGCCGCAGGAGTAGATCTGTAGCAGAGCCAGCCCATTGCTGGCTCTGCTGCGTTTTCAACTGCAGTTGCCAGCCTTCCAGAAATCTTGGGCACAAGCAGAAAAACGACGGGCTTATCTTTCCTCAACCACCATCCGGTTTTCACCGGGCAACGACTCGCCTTACAAACCCAGATACTCCGCGATCAGAAAAGCTTCACCTGCGCCTTCGCGCTTACCGAAATAGCTGACCGGCTCGCGCACACCCTCGCCGATAAACCCTACCTCACAGTCAATGCCGTATTGCTCGGCCAGGCTGTTGAACAGGCTCACTGGAAAATTGAGGTGTATGTTCTTGGTCACCGGCTGGGTGATGCCCAGTTGCCAGTCTGCACTATCGTCGCTATCGCATTCATTGATCAGGGTGACGTTGTTGGCTGTGTTGGCATCAGCATAAGTCTGCAAGGCTGCTTGCAGTTCTGGCAGGCTCTGCCGTAATTTCTTTTCCCGCTTTTCTTCAAGGCGGTCACAGGCGACAAGAAGGTATATAAGCATCTGAAGTATCCGGTTTGGCGGCATTGTTGTGCTGAACCACCCAGCCTGCGGCGGTGAGTTTGTGGTCTATCTGATTCGCGGGCCTGCTGTTCTGGCGTCTGGTTGGGGGTTGGCATACTCACCCCATTGAATACCGCTTTGTATGGCTTGCCGGTTGTGATCGCATCGGGTGAGGGTACCATTTTCCCGGCGTGCGAGAGCAGTAGGGGAAAGGGGCTAGTTCAAGCTGCCCCCTTTGTTTCGTTCAAAGCCTCTATTCATCCTTAGCGGCGTATTTATCCTTCATCAAATAAGCATAGGCAGTATTGAAAGCGACCTCCTGATAAGCCTTGAGATCAGTGTCGGCGTATTCGATCTGTATCGGGTTGCGCTTCAATGATTCTTTGATATCAGTCGTGGACATGATTACCACGTTCAGGTCGGTGATCAGCTCGATGGCCGCTTCCAGCTTGAAACCTACCGCGCCGCCAGCAAATTTGCCCTTCATCGGCCGCTGGCGGATGACAACCTGGTCTACCTGGTAATCCTGCATCAGCTTGGCAAAGGTCTGCTGAAAGTAGCGCAGTTCGCGTGTGCTATTGATATCCGTCAACGTCAGCCGTCGAGAGCGAAAATCAGGCAGCTCAAAAATCTCGTCTGTCAGCGACAACAAGCACACATTCACATCATTATTGTTGATTTCAACGCCACACGCTTTCATAGAGTTACCCCATCTATCTAGATGGGCGCAGTGTAGCGCAAACGCTGGGTCAAACTGTCGATTCAAAAATATTGCCATATCAACCAATCACCACCGTCTATCCGCTCAAAAACATCGGCTGTAAATCTGTGCGCTCCCCTAAGATAGCCGTACAACAATAAATGGGGAGTCAGCATGAAAAAATGGATCATCTCGATCATGGTTTTGCTTGTGGTGGGATGCGGGCTGTTTTGGGCAACAGCTGACAAGGATATGCGCAGGCTGGCCCTGAATTTGCCGACCGATACCAATGTGCTTTTCTGGTCTACCCCGGAGCGGGATGCCGCTTTTCGGGCTTTGGACCGGCTGCCTGTCCTTTCACAATCGCGGGTCATAGCTGCCGGTGAGAATGCCTATCCGTTACCGGAGGGGGCGCCGCTGGATATTGATCTGGATGTCGAGGCCTTTATGGAGTCGCAGCGCGCCGCGGCTCTGATTGTCGTCCATGATGGGAAGGTTCGACTTGAGAAGTACGGACTGGACTTTGGCCCTGAGGGTCGATGGACCAGTTTCTCCGTGGCCAAGTCCTTTACCTCGACATTGGTGGGTGCCGCCATCAAGGACGGTCACATCAAGAGTATTGATGACGCCGTATCGGACTACATTCCCGACCTCAAAGGCTCCGCCTACGATAACGTCACGATCAAGCAGTTGCTGACGATGACATCGGGTGTGAAATGGAATGAGGACTACGCAGACCCCCAATCCGACGTCGCGCTATTTACCGCGCACAAAGCCGATCCGGGCGTCGATGTTACGGTGAGTTATATGCGCCAACTGGAATCCGAGGCAGAGCCGGGCACCAAATGGGTCTATAAGACCGGTGAGACCAATCTGGTCGGCGTGCTGGCCAGCTCGGCTGCCAACAAGACCCTGTCGGAATACCTGTCAGAGAAGATCTGGAAACCCTTTGGCATGGAACAGGACGCTACCTGGCTGCTGGGGTCCACCGGGCATGAAATCAGCGGTTGCTGCATTCAGGCTGCCACCCGGGACTACGCTCGCTTCGGGCTGTTCATCATGGGTGGTGGCATAGCCAATGGGGAGCAGATATTGCCGGAGGGCTGGATTGCGGAGGCAACCACCAAGCAAGCGGATATTGGCAGACCCGGGCAGGGCTACGGCTATCAATGGTGGACTCTCGATGATGGCGCCTATATAGCCCAGGGAATCTTCGGTCAGGGCATCTTCATCGATCCCACGCGGCAACTGGTGATCGCGTCGAATGGTAACTGGCCTCAGGCAACTGACCTACAGGGCGGCGACCAGGGTGAGGAGAGGCTGGCGTTTTACCGGCAGGTGCAATTGGCTATTGATAGGGAGCCTCAGCAATAGCTTCGAGTACTGTGAAAAGGGGGGCTGTTGACGTGTTGCGAACTTGAGCCAGTTCGGGGCCTGCCTCCCGTTCAGCCGCTAATTATTCGTCCCATCCTTCAAGCCGTTTCGGCGAGCACCGGAACGTCGCAGATGACTACGACTATCTCGGTCTCCAGCGGCCATAGCTCCAAGCCTTCGGTCAGCAACATGCCACCGCACAGCGTATGGACCTTGGCGCGATAAATGATCTTCAACGGGTTGCGGCCGAGGATGACCGCGCCCGACGCAATCATGCTATCCACATGGGCGCGCATGTTGGGAAATTGACGGCGTTCGGTATGGTTTGTGTTCATCATGTTGATCCTCTGGCAAGGCGTGTCAGGCTTATGGCGTATGCTTGTCGATATCAATAAGCCAGCATGAAGCGTGCCATTAGCGCTAGAGGGCTGACCTACGATGGGGAACCTCCCGCTGTCAAACGACTCAACCCGAAGGTACCGAAGCTTTCCGCGCTGCCAACTCAGCCGCCGAATCGAGACGGTCGCTCCCAGGAGTTCGTTCTTCAGACGGCGATGGCTTGATAGCTGGCGAAGAGCATCGACCCAGCGAGTCTAGATCCACCGCTGTAGAACAAATGACAATTCAAGCGAAAAGGTTGAGAGATCTATGGCGGAGGAAAGTGGTTGGCCTAAGTCCGAGGTAATTCGAAAGACCAGTCCAGGTGCCTTTCTCCGAGGGTTCTTGCGTGAGCCGAGCCAGGTGGGCTCGATCATTCCCAGTTCACGTTTCCTGGAGCAGCGCATCGTCGAGGCTTCGAATCTTTCTGCCGCCAAGCGGGTAGTCGAACTGGGGCCCGGTACCGGCGGCACCACGCGAACCTTTCTTCAGCACGTTGGCCCCGATGCGCGGTTGCTCTCGATCGAGCTGAGTCCTTACTTCCATGAATTGCTTGATGAGATAGCCGATCCGCGGTTCATCAATCATTTGGGGAGCGCAGAGAATTTGGCAGATATTCTGGCGCAGCACGGCATGGAGCAGCCGGACGTAGTGATTTCCGGTATTCCGTTCTCAAAAATGCCGCCAGCCGTTGCGACGCGCGTGGCGCAGGCAGTGAACGATTCATTGGCCGAGAACGGGCGCTTCGTTGCTTATCAGTTCCGTCGAGATGTTGCGGGATACACCGACCCGATCATGGGAACGCCCGCCAGCTGTATGCTTGAGCTACGCAATATCCCGCCGATGCGGGTGTATAGCTGGTACAAGACTGCAATTGCTTAGGTTGAAAATAGGCCAGATTTATTTTTCGCGATCCGTGCAAGGTATCGAAAGGGCGGTAGAGGTCCCCAGCCACAGGCGGCGCGTTGAGCTTCAAAAATAGATCTGTCCCCTTTTATCCAGAGAGAAATAGACAAGCTTAAGGGCGTTGTCCGCAAATCACCGCTAACGGATCAATCTCGGAGAGAAAATTCTGCTGAACATTCTTGGCATCTTGCGATGTATGCATTAATTCTGTCCGATCACGCCGACCGGGATATCGACATCAATCGCGTGATACGAATGCTGCTGATTCATGACATTGTTGAAATTGACGCAGGTGATCATCCGCTTCATGAAGCTGTCGATTTGGACGCACAGGAAAAATTGGAAATAGCCGCCGCCAGCCGAATATTCGGTTTATTGCCAAAAGCTCAAGCCGAAAATCTTCGAAGCCTATGGGTCGAGTTTGAAGAGGGAAAGTCTGGTGACGCAGTGTTTGCAAAGGCACTTGATAGGTTGCAGCCTTTGATCCAAAACATCGCTACTGATGGCGGCACTTGGAATGAGGCGAATGTGACGCACCAGCAGGTTCAAGAGAAATATGGTTCCGTCATTCGGAAAGGGGCCGTTAGTCTATGGAAGTACGCGGCTAACTTGGTGAGCGGTCACTTTGAAAAAAAGTAATATAAGGAAGCCATGTCATTACATAGAACAAACGAGCTTTCTTATATAGCTAGGTCATTTCATCGGTGGCAGAAAACTGCTTGGGTATTGGATATCAGTCAGCATTCTCCTTTTGGTCCAGTTAGACGTTGTGGCCCCAGCCTGTTCCGACCAGTTGTTTGAGGCGGTTGCAGTACGCATCCAGCCCTTTGTCGGGAATGTTGGTTATTCCTAGCAGCAATCCGCTCTGGGCCCGCGTAGGGTCGGCATACCAGGTAGACAGCGGGGCGGGAGCCAGACCAAACTCTAGCGCCTGATCAGCAATCGCCCTGTCGTCCGTGCCTTCCGGCAATCGAAGCAGTAGCGCCAAACCAGCCATCGTTCTACCTTCAGCCGATGCATTCAAAGCGCGCTGAAGAGAAGCGTGCCGGGCGTTGTAGGTTCGTTTCATCCTACGCAAATGTCGCAGATAATGCCCTTTTCGCATGAACTCGCTGAGCGCTCTCTGGCTTGCTATCGAGCTGGCTGGGGCCAGAGCAGCGGCAACATCGCCAACCCGATTTGCCAGTGCCGGAGGCACTACAATAAACCCGAGACGCAGACCCGGACTGATGGTCTTGCTGAAAGTGCCAGTATGAATGACGCGGCCACAACTGTCCTGCGATGCCAGAGCTGGAGCGGCGCGGCCGGCTAGCTGCAATTCACTCAGATAGTCGTCTTCGATAATCCAACTGCCGCGTGTGGCCGCCCATTCGAGCAATTGGTGACGCCGTGACAGCGACAATGTCATCCCCAATGGCGCCTGCTGGCTGGCTGTTACGACCGCCAGCGCCGCATTGGCCGCGCGCTTCAAACCATCGTCAACATTGAGTCCCTGTTCATCTACTCTGACCGGGACAGGTTCAATCCCCGCCATCTTCAGAGCGGTTCGCGTCATTGGATAGCCCGGATCTTCCGTCCATGCGGATGTTCCCTTTAGGTCAAGCGCATGCATGATCAACCCAAGTGCGCCGGCGTATCCAGAGGTAATGATGATCTGGGCGGGGGAGCAGACTAAACCTCGCGCTACCGATAAATAGGCTGCAATTTCGGCGCGTAAGCTTGGCTCCCCACGTGGGTCCGGATAGCTTACAGAGGCCATGGCAGCCTCGCGTGCTGCTCCCGATGCAATTCGCGACCATACCTTGTAGGGGAAAACGTCCTGGGCGGGTATTCCAACCTGGAACACCATGGCCGGAGCGCCGAATGGGTGCTGGTAGAATTCCGGTAACGGCCCCCGTAAGTCACTGGTATCAGCCGGATGTGTAATCGGTAGCTGATCTGCGACAAATGTACCCGCCGCGCCACGCGCGACCAGCAATTGCTCATCGATCAGCCTTTCGTACGCCGATTTTACCGTACCGCGCGAGATCCCAAGTTGGGCGCTGAGATCACGCCACGAGGGCAGACGAGCCCCGGAGTACAAGCGCCCTTCGGAAATGGATCTGCCAATGGCCGTGGCAATCTGCTCGACCAAAGACGTTCCTGCCTGGCGGTTCAGTTCTATGCGTAAATCATCCATAGGGGGTAACTCACGGAAAAAGATTAGGGCTGCGTTTGAAGCAAGATGGCGGAGAGCTAGAAAGTTGCTCGTGAATGGTACACTGTAAATAGCCATTCATGGTTCTTTTTGCTGAACCTTTACCTAGTATCATGGAATCAATACTCCTATCGCAGGCTGGAAAGGACACAAAATGGAAAATTTGCTTGTTATCAATGCCAGCCCCCAGGGCGACGGATCATACAGCCGTCAGATGACGGCACGCTTTACCCGTCTGTGGGCTACAAACAACCCGGACGGTAAGGTTGTCGAGCGCGATCTCGGCCGCAGACCGGTTCCCCATGTGGATGAGCAATGGATAAGCGCCGCTTTTACATCTGAGGAAGCAAGGACTCCGGATCAAAGAACCGCTCTTGAGATCAGTGATGCTCTGGTCGCTGAACTAAAGAATGCAACGACCATCGTTATCGGTTGCCCCATGCACAACTTGTCCGTACCCAGTACGTTGAAAGCTTACATTGATCAGATCGTGCGGATCGGTGTCACGACAAAACTGGTGCCCGACACTCCACAGAGCCCTTATATGGGCTTGTTGAGCAATAAATCCACTTACCTGATGCTAGTGCGAGGTGGCTACGGCTACCAATCGGGGGAGGCATACGCTCCAATGAATTTTCAGGAGCCTTACTTAAGAGCCGTCCTGGGTATGTTGGGCATCCGGAATGTGAAAGCCATCGCACTGGAATATACCGCCGTACATAGCAACTGCTTCGAGAGTGCGCTCGACGGGTAATCCCCCCGAAAAACAGCGGTGATCAGAAGTAGAATTTTCCGTAAGCTATTTGCAGGGAGATTCTGCATGAAAACATCACGTTTTACCGACAGCCAGATTCTGGCAATCCTGAAGCAAGCCGAGAACGGTGTGCCGGTTCC
>DRFO01000005.1 GCA_011050525.1 Halopseudomonas xinjiangensis | reverse complement strand
GGGCTATACTGAGCCAAACCTTCGTTTCTGACGTGCTGCAGATGCTTTAGCCTGATTTGGTCTAGCCGGTGAATCTCTGGAAATTTTTCGCTGATAATCCTACATATCGTTTTCAGGCGCCCGATGACTTTCTTGGTCGTCACTTGCGAAGACTTAGGATCAAAGCGCAACCTCTGGGTAATTAAACTGATGTTCATTAATACCCACCCACGTAGCCGCTGGAAACCTGTATCCTCCCATGGCCCAAAACTCGAGCCACTTCCGCTCTAGCTTTTTTGTCCAGGTCTCGAGGTACATGAACACCACTCATGGGTAATACGCCGGTGATCGACTGATAGACGTCTGCTGCAAACGCGGCGCGGAGCTCACGATAGCTGACCACCCCAAACGAACGCAGGACGCGACGGCACCGGTTCAGCTCGCGCTGGTAAAAAACCTTTACTGTTTCAGTTTTATCTAGCAGGCATCGAGACCCGATGGGGAGAGTTTGCAATGCGAACTCGATTGCCTCAAGCCGCGCAGGTGTTGATGAAACCCAACGATCGGCACTTTGTCTGCCCCCTTTGCACCCCTGCAGAATCCAGGCGCGGCCTGTCGTGAGAATCTCATGGCGCATTCGCTGCAGATCCTGAAGGGTCGCCTCCTGAGCGCGCATCCCCCAATTCCTTGCAAGAAGAGCCACTGCCGCACCTCGACGATCCCCTTTACTCACCATTTTCGCGACCGCCTGAGTGACCGCGTGTTGATCGGCTCGCGCTGGTACCTCTCTGACATATCTCCGAGAGGTAGCCAACGCCTGAAGTGCTGAAATTTCTATCTTCGCGTTCCCACGCATCGCATACAGCGCCGTGTTCGCGGTTGAGATCAAATTGTGCGCGTACGGCGCAGAAATCGGCTTGTCGGTAGTGCCGTCTCGCCAAACGTACTCACCCTGCAATCGACTTTTCAGGTATTCCCCATATGAGTCGAGTGTCGATTGGCTAATCAGCCGAGCTTCGACTACGCCCTGCCTCATGCAGTATCGAGCAAATATCCGCACTCGATATTGGTGAGTCCTACGGGTCCCGAAGTGGTCCTGGTCGCCGTAAAAAAGAGTCAGCGCTCGGCACATGGCGTACCGGAGCTGCCGACCGTAGCCATAATTGCGTTTATTGCAAGGTTTCTGAGGTTTTTTCATATCCGTTTACCTGTATGTGTAATTGATACAGCGCTGCGTGGCGGCCTCTCCGGTTGGGATAAAGGCTACGCCACGCACGTGTCCCTGCTGCCCCTAACCGGAGTTAGATTAAACATAGAGAGAAGTCCCTCTTGCGGGTGGACACGTCGTGTGCAGCTGTGAGCACGGTTGAAATCTGCTGCGCCGTGAACCGGTATCTGAATCGAAACCGGGGGGCAAAGGCTTGCGCTTTATCATTGCGCCGATGCAGCAGATCTGGGTGCCTGATCTGGCTGGCTGTAATTTGGCTAAACGATTCCGGCATGCTGAGCTGAAAACCCAGTGGAAGTCCGGCCGGGGCAGTTTTGTCCGAGTTTTGTCCGGTAGTGGTTCGGAACTTTTGTGCAAGCTACTGATTTTAGTGTTTTTTATCTTTTTCATTGGTTGCATCTCTTAAACGTGCGCGCAATTTAAAAAAATCCGCTGCGTTGTCCAATCACACGCTGCGGAGGTAGTTAACTTGGCCATTCAGGCCGTTGGGATGCTGCGACTTTCGGCGTCCAGCTCACCCTCGATTCAGGGGTTCCCTCGGATCAATATCGAGGGGGTAAGGGAGGAATTCGGGCCCACGACGGGGCCACGCTGCAGCCCTCTTTGAGCGCTGCAGCAGTTGGATAGACTCTGCGTTGATGCAGAGCAATTCGGTGAAGGTGGCCCGGGAGGCCATTACATGCTGCTGCTTAACGAGCCCAGCTCGCTCGTCAGACACGATCGCCTGAAGACGGAGTAATTTTCACAGCGAATTGGGATGGCGAGCGTTGGGTAAATGCGGTATTTCGCGATTTAGTCAGGGATGCTGTGAATTTCTGCCTTTTTTCGGCAGGTTCAGATCTCGACAGGTGATACGCTCCCATTCTGCGAGATTCTATTCATAGCATCAGAACTAAAAATAGCGAATACCATGGTTTCCGATTGTGCAGATCTAGTGCGCGATGGACGAAACAGCTAAGTGCCAGCAATTGTCAGCTACCGAAGAGATATCGGTACCAATACTACTAAATAACGAACCCCACCCTGCCAAGGAGGCATACCCGGGGTGCCTCTGTTGTAATTAGTATCGTTACAAGACTTGGCTCGCGAGGGGTCAGGCAACGTGCAGAGGATAACAATCATGATTTATGCAAATCCCGGAGCTCAGGGCTCTGTCGTGTCTTTCAAGGAGCGTTACGGTAACTTCATCAATGGTGAATTCGTCGCGCCGGTCAAGGGGCAGTATTTCACCAACCTGTCGCCGGTAACGGGTGGGGCCATCTGTGAGATTCCCCGCTCTACCGCCGAGGATATCGACAAGGCGCTGGATGCTGCCCACGCTGCCAAGGCTGCCTGGGGCAAGACGTCGGTTCAGGCCCGCGGCAACATCCTGCTGCAGATTGCCGACCGCATCGAACAGAATCTTGAAAAGCTGGCCGTTACCGAAAGCTGGGATAACGGCAAGGCCGTGCGTGAAACCCTGAATGCGGATATCCCGCTCGCCGCCGACCATTTCCGTTATTTCGCTGGCTGTATTCGTGCCCAGGAAGGGACCCTGGCAGAAATCGACGAACACACCACCGCCTATCATTTCCATGAACCCCTGGGCGTGGTCGGCCAGATCATTCCATGGAACTTCCCGCTGCTGATGGCGGCCTGGAAGCTCGCGCCGGCGCTGGCGGCGGGTAACTGCGTCGTTCTCAAACCGGCAGAGCAGACGCCGCTGGGCATCCTGGTCCTGATGGAAATCATCGGTGACCTGTTGCCACCGGGCGTTCTCAACGTGGTCAACGGTTACGGCCGTGAAGCTGGCGAAGCACTGGCCACCAGCAAGCGCATCGCAAAGATTGCCTTCACCGGCTCCACACCGGTTGGCAGGCACATCATGCACGCTGCTGCCGAAAATATAATTCCTTGTACTGTCGAGCTCGGTGGCAAGTCTCCGAACATATTCTTTGCCGACATCATGCAGGCCGAAGAGACCTTTATCAGCAAGGCGGTCGAAGGTCTGGTCCTGGCGTTCTTCAATCAGGGCGAAGTCTGCACCTGTCCGTCACGGGCGCTAATCCAGGAATCCATGTACGAAGACTTCATTGCCCTGGCGATCAAGCGCACTCAGAGCATCAAGCGTGGCAATCCCCTCGACACGGAGACCATGGTCGGTGCTCAGGCATCCGAGCAGCAGTTCGACAAGATCCTCTCCTACATGGAGATCGCCCGCCAGGAAGGTGCCGAATTCCTGATCGGCGGCAGTGCTGAAAAACTCCACGACAGCATCAATAACGGTTATTACATCCAGCCGACCCTTCTCAAGGGTCACAACAAGATGCGCATTTTCCAGGAAGAGATATTTGGGCCTGTAGTCAGCGTCACGACCTTCAAGGACGAAGCCGAAGCTCTGGCGATTGCCAACGACAGCGAATTTGGTCTCGGTGCAGGGCTCTGGACACGGGATACTAATCGTGCGTATCGGATGGGCCGCGCCATTCAGGCAGGTCGAGTATGGACCAACTGCTACCACCTGTATCCCGCCCACGCGGCCTTCGGTGGCTACAAACAGTCAGGTGTAGGGCGTGAGAATCACAAGATGATGCTCGACAGCTATCAGCAGACCAAGAATCTGCTGGTCAGCTATGACGCGAATCCGCTGGGTTTTTTCTAGGCTCCGGCTGCGGCTGCCCGGGACCGCTCCTCCCCGGGCGGATGCATTCTGTCCGGTTACCCCGGACAGGGCTCAGGATTGATGCTCTGGATCATTGCGCGGCTTCGGCCGTGCTTTTTTATGCCTGATCGACAGGCCAAAAAGCTTTGACCGGGCCGCCTCGAGCCATACCAAATCGGGCCGAAACTAGTTCCAAAGTACCATTCTTGGGTTGGCAGTCGGGTGGTTAACTGAGGTTGTCGGCTTTTACCGGCAAGACCTATTCGTAAAACAAGAGGATCGACCTATGTGGACTAAACCGAGCTTTACCGATCTGCGTATCGGCTTTGAAGTCACCATGTACTTTGCCAGCCGTTGAGCAGTCGGCACCCCGGCTTGCCGGGGTGTTTCCTTGATTCAGCCGATCCGTTGAACACCAGGAAAAACAATGCATATTCAGATACTCGGTTCGGCAGCTGGCGGCGGTTTTCCGCAATGGAACTGCAACTGCAGCAACTGCGACGGAGTGCGCAAGGGCACCTTGAACGCCAAGCCGCGCACCCAGTCTTCCATCGCACTGTCCGATGACGGCGTCAACTGGATACTCTGCAATGCCTCGCCGGACATACGCGCGCAGCTAGAGAATACCCCGACGCTGCAGCCTGCACGTTCCGTGCGCGACACCGCCATTGGTGCCATTGTGCTCATGGACAGTCAGATTGACCATGTCACCGGCCTGTTGACTCTGCGCGAAGGGTGTCCGCACCAAGTTTGGTGTACCGATATGGTGTACGAAGACCTCAGCAGCGGATTTCCGTTATTCAAGATGCTTGAACATTGGAATGGCGGACTGCGCTGGAACCCAATTCCGCTTGCAGCAGAATTTACCATTCCGGTTTGTCCCGCTCTGCGCTTTACCGCCATCGCCCTACGCAGCGCAGCGCCACCCTATTCCCCGCATCGCAACAATCCACACCCAGGCGACAACATCGGACTGCTGGTGCGCGATCTGAATACAGGCGGGGTGCTGTTTTACGCGCCGGGTTTGGGGCAGCCGGATGCCCAAGTCAAATCAGTGATGGCTGACGCCCACTGCCTGCTGGTGGATGGCACCTTGTGGCGCGATGACGAGATGGCCTACGCCGGGGTAGGCGACAAGCTCGGTAGCGAGATGGGGCATCTGCAGCAGAGCGGCACGGACGGGATGATCGCGTTACTGGATGGGCAAGCTGCGGTACGCAAGATCCTGATCCACATCAACAATACCAACCCCATCCTGGATGAGGATTCGACCGAACGGGCCGAACTTGCCCGGCACGGGATTGAAGTCGCCTTTGACGGCATGCACATTACGCTTTGAGGAGTCTGTCTTGCAGCCCGAACCAATGAATGCTGATGCTTTCGAGCAGGCCCTGCGGGCCAAGGGAGCTTACTATCATATTCATCATCCCTACCATGTTGCCATGTACAGCGGCACGGCCAGTCGCGAGCAGATCCAGGGCTGGGTCGCCAATCGCTTCTACTACCAGATCAAGATTCCGCTGAAGGACGCGGCGATCATGGCCAACTGCAACGACCCGGCCACCCGCCGCGAATGGATACAGCGGATTATCGATCATGATGGTGAGAGGCAAGGGGAGGGCGGTATCGAAGCCTGGTTGCGGCTGGGCGAGGCGGTAGGGCTGGACCGCGAGGTGCTGCTGTCGCAGGAAAAGGTATTGCCGGGCGTGCGCTTCGCTGTGGATGCCTATGTCAATTTTGCCCGTCGGGCGAGCTGGCAGGAAGCCGCCAGTTCCTCGTTGACCGAGCTGTTTGCCCCGCAGATTCACCAATCACGCCTCGATAGCTGGCCAGCACACTATCCGTGGATCGATAGTCGCGGCTACGAGTATTTCCGCAAGCGAATGAGTGAGGCACGGCGTGATGTAGAGCATGGTTTGCGCATTACTCTCAGCCACTACCAGACCTATGATGCCCAGCAGCGCATGCTCAATATCCTGCAGTTCAAGCTCGATATCCTCTGGAGCATGCTGGATGCCATGAGTATGGCCTACGAATTGGACCGCGCGCCTTACCACACCGTTACCGCCCAGGCCGTCTGGCATCGGGGGGTAGATCTGTGATCGACTTTCAGAGGCATCAAGTGCCGATACTGCGTCCCGGGTTCCGGTTGCAGTGGGAGCCGATCCAGAATAGTCACGTTCTGCTGTATCCCGAGGGTATGGTCAAGCTGAATGAAAGTGCTGCCCAGGTATTGCTGCTGATCGATGGCGAGCGACCAATTGACGACATCATCGACAGCCTGGCTGGTCGGTTTCCAAATGTACCCGGGCTGGATGAAGACATCCTCGCCTTTATCGAGGTGGCCAATGCTCAACACTGGATCAACATCCGCTGACAGCACTCTGGTTGCGAACCAAGGCCCACCATTGTGGCTTCTGGCCGAGCTGACCTATCGCTGTCCATTGCAATGCCCCTACTGTTCCAACCCGCTGGAGTTCGCCAATCACAAGGATGAACTGACTACCGCACAGTGGATCGATGTATTCACTCAGGCACGAGCGCTGGGGGCGGCGCAGCTGGGATTTTCAGGCGGCGAACCCTTGGTACGTGACGATCTGGTGGAGTTAATCGAAGCGGCGCGCGAGCTGGGGTTCTATACCAATCTGATTACATCGGGCATGGGGCTAACCGAGCAAAAGGTCAATGCGTTCAAGCAAGCGGGGCTCGATCATATCCAGATCAGCTTCCAGGCGTCCGACGCAGAGATAAACAACATGCTCGCGGGTTCGCGCAAGGCATTCGACCAGAAGCTGGCAATGGCCCGTGCCGTAAAAGCGGCGGGATACCCGATGGTGTTGAACTTTGTCACGCACCGGCACAATATTGATGAGATAGAAAAGATCATCGAACTCTGCCTGGCGCTGGAAGCTGACTTTGTCGAGCTGGCTACCTGTCAGTACTACGGATGGGCACACCTGAACCGGGCTGGCCTGCTGCCAACCAAGGCGCAACTGGACCATGCTGAAGCCGTAACGCAGCGCTACCGCCTCAAGCTCGCTGCCGAAAATCATCCGTGCAAACTGATTCTGGTGACCCCCGACTACTACGAAGAGCGTCCCAAAGGGTGTATGAATGGCTGGGGCAATATCTTTCTTAGTATTACTCCTGATGGCACAGCGTTACCTTGCCACAGCGCGCGGCAATTGCCAGTGACCTTCCCGAACGTCACCGCACATAGCCTGTCGCACATCTGGTACGACTCATTTGGCTTCAACCGTTTTCGCGGTTACGAGTGGATGAGCGAACCCTGCCGCTCCTGTGATGAAAAGGAAAAGGATTTTGGCGGCTGCAGGTGCCAGGCGTATATGCTTACCGGAGACGCGACCCAGGCTGACCCGGTATGTAGCAAATCGCCACACCACGACAAGATTCTGGCCGCCCGTGCCGAGGCAGACCTACCTCAGCCCCCGATAGAGGCATTGACGTTTCGGAATGAACGCAACTCGCGAATCATCTGCAAAAGCTGAACAGCCCGGATTCTGGACCAGCTCCATGAGTGCTGCGCAGGCGGTCGCAGCAGCCAGTGATTATGCTGATCTGGTCTGCGACGAGCAGCGTCTGCTGTGGATTGAATTTCATCCTGAGGACGGTCGTAGCCTGATTCATGAGTGGACAGAAGCCGGCCAGCGCTGCCTAACCCCGCTGGGTTATAGCGCCCGCAGTCGCGTCTACGAATACGGCGGTGGTGCATTGTGTCTTGCCTCTGGCTTCCTGTGCTTTGTCAACGAAGACGATCAGCAGATCTATGTGCAGGGACTGCAGGATCTAGGCTGCCGAGCGCTGACTCAGCGCGGCGATTGCCGCTACGGCGCACTGCTGAATGATGCCATGCGCGCACGTCTGATTGCGCTGGAGGAGTGCCACACGGCAAGAGCAGTTGAGCATCGGCTGGTGGCGATCAGTTACACCGGTGAGCGTGAAGTGATCACTGAAGGTGCTGATTTCTACAACAGCCCCTGCCTCAGTCCGGATTGCTTGCACCTGGCCTGGATCGAGTGGGATCGTCCGCATTTGCCCTGGACGCAAACCCGTCTCATGTCGGCTGTGCTCAATGAGCGCGGGCAGGTTGTCAGTAAAAAATCGATTTCGTCTGTGCAGTCCCAGGCAAGTCAGCCCGAAGCATTTCAGCAGCCGCAATTCGATTCTTCGGGGGACTTGTTGTGCCTGACTGACCGCAGTGGGTACTGGTTGCCCTGGCGCGTGCGGGATGATGGCGGCTTGGAGTCCGTGCCCAGCCAGCCAGCCGATCACGCGCCAGCGCCCTGGCAACTGAATCCACGCCATATTCTCGCACTACCCGATGACAGTCTGGCCCTCAGTTGGATGGAGGGGGGCTATGGGCATCTGGCCCTGCGGCATACCATTGGCGGCGAAGAGCAGCGGCTAGCCCATGGTTACCAGCGCTTCCGCTCGTTGGCGAGTAACGGCCGCTGGTTATATTGCGTGGCCGGGTCGGCCCTGTGCAGTGCAGCAATACTGCACATTGATCTGCTTACCCATGCACTGCAGATCATACGAGCAGTACCGGCAACCCTGCCGGCAGAGGAAGTATCGCAACCGCAGAGATTACTTTATCGAAGTGGCCGCGGTGAGACCGCACATGGGTATTTCTACCCGTCGAGCAACCGCAATCAGGCGTCGCCAGCTCCACCGCCATTGCTTATTTTTACCCATGGCGGTCCGACGTCTGCCACCTATGCGGTACTGGATAACCGAATACAGTACTGGACCCAGCGCGGTTTCGCCGTTGCAGATCTGAATTATCGTGGCAGCGTCGGCTTTGGTCGGGCTTACCGGCATCGGCTAAGGGGGCAGTGGGGTGTGGTCGATGTTGAGGACGTGCTGGCGGCTGTTGATCACTTGGTCGACGCAGGCCGTGTGGATGCTGGGAATATCTTTATTCGGGGCTCGAGTGCGGGTGGCTACACCACGCTGTGTAGCCTTGTCGCAGCGGGTGACCGCTTTCGGGCGGCGGCGAGCCTGTATGGCGTGAGCGATCCGTTGCGGTTGCGTATCAACACTCACAAGTTTGAAGCCGATTATATCGACTGGTTGATCGGTGACCCTGCGGATGTGCCAGAGCGTTATGTTCAGCGTTCGCCGCTGGAGCAAGCCGCCGAGATCAGCACGCCCGTTATCTTTTTCCAGGGATTGCAGGACGGGGTGGTGCTACCCGAGCAGACCGAACGCATGGTCAAGGCGCTGAAAGAGCAGGGCGTGCCGGTAAAATGTTTAACCTTCGCAGAAGAACGTCACGGTTTCCGCGCGCCGGGCACCCTGGCGAGTGTCCTTGAGGAAGAATTGGCTTTCTACCAATGCTGGATGCAACACGCCTGACGCACACGAAACCCGAGGCTAACCTTGGAGGTCACCATTGAGGGGTTTCACTGATGTTCAGCCACAATGACTCGACCTGGGCCTGGCTCCCGTCAATGCGATAGGTCGCCCGCTCGTCCAATAGCAAGGTGCGTGTTGTGCTGGCGCTCGTCAGGGTTTCAGTAATCTGTGAGAACACCAGTATACGGTCCTCCGCCAGCAAAAAATCGGGTGTGCTGCGTATCTGCCGATACTTATCGACTTGATCGAACGTAGCCTGCCAGAGTGCCTGAAGTTCGTCCCTGCTGAGAGTGGTCCAGGCTTCCTGATTGGGTAGCCGCACCCGAATACGTGCCTCTGCATCGATTTGAGCAATGACGCCCAACGCATTTTTTGCGCGAGCGGCCTTATCTATCTGCTGCAAGTGATCGGTGATTACGTCGCGCTGCTGCTGGTCCGGCACAGCGGTGACCTGGCTTCCATTCAGCTCGGCGAGAAACAGCCGCGCACTGGGGTGGTCACCCGTCCGCGCGGCGGTGCGTATCCAGCTAAGCCCGTCCAGCCGGCTGGCGCGATCATAGAGCCGCTTTCCGAGTACCCACTGAGCATCACTATTGTCATTTTCGGCAGCCAGTTGATACCAGTAGTCAGCCTGTTGCGGATCTGCCTGAGTGCCCAGGCCGTGCTCATAGGCTCGGGCAACTTCGAACTGACCGATAGGATCACCTGCGTCTGCGGCGCGTTGGTACCACAAGAGTGCCTCGGTTGGGTTTTTCCCCACGCTGAGACCCGCCGAGTACATGTTGCCTATATTGAGCATGCCTTGACGGTTTCCAGCCTCGGCCAGCACCCGATACCGCTCAAATGCCTCATCGAACTGACCCATTTTGTAGACCGCGTAGGCATCCAGCACTTGGATCATTTCCCGGGCGATACGCAACTGTTCGTCTGCGTGGGTAGCCCCGCCGGGAAGCAGCGGCAGCACTGTGGCACAAATTACCACCAGCAGGGTCCGCAGGCGCGACAGAATCGAGCCACGGCTCGCTTTCTCGGTGGTCTGCTCCGTTACGGGAGTGCAGGCAGGGTGCATGGTCATGAGTATGTCCTTGACGAGTGCTGGTGAGCTTCAGGTTTTGGGCGCTGCGGCAGCGTTTTGCCACGGGCTGTCAGTCGCGATGATCTGGTTGTTTGCTACGCGTTTTCTGGCTTTGCTCGCCTGTTTTTCAGCGCTGATTGCAGCAACGCATTGGTCTTGATTGTTCAGAATGACGATGCATTCCAGGCACTGGACGCACTCACCGTAGTCGATGCTGCCGTCACGGTTGATGGCACCGATCTCACAATGATTCTTGCAGTGCTGGCAGGGTTGGCCGCAGGCATCAATGCGTTTGAGCCAGGAAAACAGATGGTACTTGCCAAGCATTGCCAGGCCTGCGCCCAAAGGACAAACGTAGCGACAGTAGAACTTGTGCACGAAAAGACCCAGACCCAGCAGGATCAGTGCGTAAAGCACAAAGGGCCAGGTACGCACAAAGAACAGGGTAATGGAGGTTTTGAACGGCTCGATTTCGGCGAGACGCTCTGCCAGGGTCAATGAAAAGAATGCACTGCCCACAAGGCCGACCAGAACGGCGTATTTGATCCATTGAAGCTTGCGGTGCAGTGGGTCGGCGATCTTCCATTGCCGGATGCGCAGCCGTTTGGCCAGCCAGGCGAGCATGTCCTGCAACGCCCCGAAAGGACATAGCCAGCCACAGAAAAGCCCCCGTCCCCAGATAAACAGGCTAACAAAGGTAAAGCTCCAGAGAATGAAGATCACCGGGTCCATCAAGAATACGCTGAGGTCAAAATCACCGCCTAGCGACAGCAGCAGAGTGAAAATATTTACCACCGACAGCTGCCCCTGGGCATACAAACCGAGAAACACCAGAGTGAAGATCAGAAAGCCGCCGCGAAATACATGGAAGGCGCGGCTGTGACGGCTGATGCGCTGCTGAAAAACGAAAACCCCACTCAGTAGCACCAGTGCTAGTAAGGTGATGCCCACCTGCCAACTGCGCTCCTGCCACATGCGTAACCAGATGGGGACTTGTTTCGCCACTGCCTGGGGCGGCTGAATATCGAACAGCGCCGGGTCTAACGTCAGCGCTTGGGTAAAGATGGCGTTGTCCTCGACCAGCGGGTTGCGCTTCAGGCTGACGTTCAGTTGCAGCTGTGCCGGTTCGGCAGGGTTGAACCCGGCGTGGGGCTTGATACGGAATATGTGTGCTACACCATTGCCCAGCGGCGTATTGAGCAGCTCCAGCACGGCACCATTGTTGTAGTTCATGTCATGCAATTCAATCGCCTTGTCGTTCTGCACCAACACCAGGCGGCTGGGCGCGCTGGCAGGAGTGAAGTCATCGGGCACATGCCGGTATAGGCCCTCGGAGATCACCAGCAAGGCCTGCTCGTTCGCCTTCAACTCTTGATTGAGTTTGTCGAATTCCACCTGGCCAAGCAGATTTAGACCACTGTTAGGCGTGTTCAGGTAGGCAAAATACACCTCGCTGAATGGCTGTTCGGCATTGTCGCCGTGCAGACCGGGGAAGTATGCCAGGCGCTGACCAAGCGCTTGCTCCACCTCGGCCTGAGAAATTTGCCAGCGTTGCAGGTACTGTCGGTCCAGCAGTTGATCCCAATCCAGCGGCTCGAACAGATCGGCTTTCGGCGTGGCCAATGGGCTGCTGGAGAACCCCTCGAGAAGCTCACGGGCAACGCTCAAGGCCGATACCAACACCGTTTCGTTGAGAATGACCACCGAGACAGTGGCCTTGCTCACACCATCAAACTGGGTAATGGACGTACCATCGACCGTCTCTGCCTGGCGTCCGCCGACCACAATTGGCGTGCTGATGTCCTGCTGGCGGTACTGTTCAACGAAGTCAAACAGCGCTTGCTCGCCGAGACCATGAAGGAACACCGGCTCATGGTGCTCAACGACCGTGACGCCGCTCAGGACACCCTGCGGGTCCATGCCGATCAACAGTCGAATCGGCTTGCCGGAAAAGCCCTGCAGGCTGGAGTAGTCATTGGACTCAAAGGCATAGCCGAGCAACTCGTCGAGCTGATAGGCGCTGTAGACCGGCGGGTTGTCCTGTTTGGGTTCGATACGGGTGGCTTTGGGAAACAGTGCCTGGATCTGGCTGTCATTTATCGCAGCTGGCGCTGCCTGACTGAACAGCAACCAAAGCAGGAACCCGGCGCGTAAACAGTTGGAGAAAAAAGACCGGGCTGACATGGCTGACCCCGCGCCGAATTAGGATTCTGTTCATGTTGGACGGCGCCATTGGCCGCAGCCATTCGACTTACGAGCAACCTGAGCGCTACTTAGGTCTTAATGCGTGACATGAGCTGCACGAGGGATCTCACCCGGCGGGAAGAGGGGACTGGCTCAGACAATACCCGCTTATGGTCCGGCGGGTAATCAGGTACTCTTGGCTGACAATAACAATCTGATAGAAACGCCATGTCCTACGATATAAGCCAGCTACGCAAGTTTGTTACCCCGGAGATCATCTTCGGAGCCGGTGCGCGTAAAACCGTTGCCAACTACGCTTCTACCTTTGGCGCGAAGAGGGTACTGCTGGTCTCCGATTCTGGTGTGCAGGCCGCCGGGTGGCTGGCTGATGTGGAACAAAGCCTGGCAGACCAGGATATCGATTATGTGCTCTTCACCCAGGTGTCGGCCAATCCGCGTGTCGAGGAGGTCATGCACGGTGCAGAGGTCTACCGTGCTGCAGGGTGCAACGTGATTGTCGCGGTGGGCGGCGGCAGTCCCATGGACTGTGCCAAGGCGATCGGTATCGTGGTTGCACATGACCGGCACATCCTCACCTTTGAAGGAGTGGACACCATTCGGGCGCCGATTCCGCCTTTGATAATGGTACCCACCACGGCGGGCACCTCGGCCGACGTGTCCCAGTTCGTGATAATTTCCAACCAACAGGAGAAGGTGAAGTTTTCGATTATCAGCAAGGCTGTAGTGCCCGATGTGTCGCTGATCGATCCGGAAACCACCTCCACCATGGACCCTTTTCTGTCGGCCTGTACCGGGGTTGATGCGCTGGTGCATGCCATCGAAGCATTCGTCTCGACCGGCAGCGGCCCGATGACGGATGCTCACGCGCTGGAGGCCATGCGCCTGATCAATGGCAACCTGGTGCAGATGATTCAGAATCCGCAGGACATAGCCTTGCGCGAGCAGATCATGCTTGGCAGCTTGCAGGCCGGCCTGGCGTTTTCTAACGCCATTCTCGGCGCAGTGCATGCCATGTCGCACAGCCTGGGTGGCTTTCTTGATCTGCCGCACGGGCTGTGCAATGCGATCCTGGTGGAGCATGTTGTGGCCTTCAATTACGCGTCGGCCCCAGATCGCTTCAAGGTTGTTGCACAAACGCTGGGCATTGATACCCGTGGTCTGACCACGCCACAAATCCGGCAACGATTGGTTCAGCATCTGATTGACTTGAAAAAGGCCGTGGGATTCGAGCAGACGCTGGCCATGCATGGTGTCAGCACCTCAGACCTGCCGATGCTGTCGGTGCATGCCATGCACGACCCCTGCATTCTTACCAATCCTCGTGAATCCAGCCTCAAAGACGTTGAGGTGGTGTATGCAGAAGCCCTCTGACCCTCGGCGGGAGGTTCTTACCGGGTTGCTC
This sequence comes from Halopseudomonas xinjiangensis, assembly GCA_011050525.1. Taxonomy (GTDB): domain Bacteria; phylum Pseudomonadota; class Gammaproteobacteria; order Pseudomonadales; family Pseudomonadaceae; genus Halopseudomonas; species Halopseudomonas xinjiangensis_A. The sequence continues at coordinate 23,979 of DRFO01000005.1, read as the reverse complement.
GGGCTTGGCTCGCAGTCCTCTCGAAAGAGCTATTATCCGGAGCTGCTGGCGCGTCTGGAAGAGCTTGAAGCTGAGCGCAATCGCTATAAATGGTTGTTCGAGAATGCTCTGCACGGCATCTTTCAGGCCGGCCTTGGCCAGGGCTTCGTATCGGTTAATCGAGCCTTGGCGCGCATGCTGGCGTACACCGATGCACAGGCCCTACTCAGCACCCATGAGGGCAGTTGGGCGGGAATCCTTGTAGGCGGTGAGAAGGAGTTTCAAGCCATCCGCCGCACGCTGATGAGCCAGGGTGAGCTGGCAGGCTACGAAACCCAGCTGATGCGCGCTGACGGTCAATATCTGCAAGTGCGCATCAACATGCTGCTCAGACCTGACGTTGAAGGGCCCGTGGTCGAAGCCTTTGTCGCCGATGTGACCGAGCGCAAGAATGCACAGGCCGCCATGCAGCGTCTGAATGACGATCTGGAGCGGCGCGTCCAGGCACGCACCCAGGAATTGGAGGCGTTGAACGATAATCTTCGGCACGAGATCATCGAGCGCGAGAAGGTGCAGCGGGCTCTGCGTGACGCCCGCGATGCCGCCGAGCAGGCCAACCGCAGCAAAGATCGCTATCTGGCCGCGGCCAGTCATGATCTGTTGCAACCCATGAACGCCGCGCGACTGTTGATGTCGACTCTGCGCGAGCGGACATTGCCGATGGCCGAGGCACAATTGGTCGACCGGTCCCACAGCGCGCTAGAAAGCGCTGAAGACATGCTCACCGATCTTCTGGATATTGCCCGGCTGGATCAGAGCACGGTCAAGCCGGAACTGGGCGATTATAACCTCGCGGAACTGATTGAACCGCTGGTAGCCGAGTTCCGGGGGCTGGCCGAGGCCAGCGGGATCGAGTTGCGCATGCACCTAGGGCCCTGGGCAGTGAATACCGATTACAGGCTGCTCAGTCGTATCCTGCGTAACCTTTTGAGCAACGCCATCCGCTATACCGATCAGGGCGCGGTGCTGATTGGTGCTCGCCGCCGTGGCGAGGTGCTGGATATTCAGGTGTGGGACACCGGGCGGGGTATACCGGCTGCCCAGTTTGGCGCCATTTTCAAGGAGTTCAATCAGCTTGCAGCAGCGGCTGACGCACCTCAGACAAACAAGCAGGGCCAGCGCAAGGGTGTGGGGCTGGGCCTGGCGATTGTCGAGCGCATCGCGGCTTTGCTGAGCGTACATGTGGCCGTGCACTCCAGGGTCGGACGCGGCTCGATGTTTTCCGTCAGCGTGCCCATGGCTAAACATCTGCCCGCGGCAGCGTTCCCTTCCACCGGCATTCTGGAGCGACTTGCCGAGCCGCTACAGGGGCGGCGCTTGCTGGTCATCGATAATGAACAGATCATTCTTGCCAGCATGCGCGATCTGCTGACGCAGTGGGGAGCTGATGTTTGCGTGGCGGTCGATGCGGATTCGGCGCTGATGCAGTTGGACGGGGTGGTTCCTGACGTGATTCTGGTGGACTATCACCTCGATGGCGGCCGTAACGGCTGCGAAGCGGTCAGCCAACTGCGCGAGCGGTGGCGGCAAGGAGTACCGGCGATCATGATCACCGCCGATCGCAGCGAACACTGCCAGCAGACCTTGCGTGAGCTGGGAATTCCGGTACTAAACAAGCCGCTGAAAGCCAGCAAACTGCGCGCCATGCTCGGGCAGATGCTCCGGGGTTGAGGCGCGGCCTACTGCTTTGGTGCAGCTCACTTGCTACTTTAGTGGTGTGGGCGGATACAGGCTTGTCCTGCAGCGTTAATCTGGTAGCCCATAGACTGTCTACGAGTTCCCCGTGCATTCCATCCCACTGGCTTCCACTCCCGACGATGGTCGTGATTATCGGCTTTACCATCATGCCAACGGCTTACGCTGTCTATTGGTCAGTGACCCGTCGGCCAGCCAGGCGACCTGTGTCGCTCAGGTAGATGCTGGTAGCCATGACGAGCCGGATAGCCACGCCGGTTTGGCGCATTTGCTGGAACATATGTTGTTCATGGGCTCGGAATACTACCCTGAGCCAGGTTCTTTTCCAGCGCTGGTCAGCCGCTGGGGTGGTCGCTACAATGCCAGCACCGCTGGCGAAGAGACTCGCTTCTTCTTCAGCGTCGCCTCGGCGGGGCTCCTTTCCTGTATCGGTCAGTTGGCCGACATGCTGGCCGCGCCTCTGATAGAGGCTACGCAGGTGGGTGCCGAGCGGCAGGTCATCCATGCGGAGTTTCATACTCGGCTGGCAGACGACGCGCTGCACGCTCAGGCGGCACTGGGTCAGGTAACTAATAGCGCCCATCCGCTGAGCCGCTTCAGCGCCGGCAATGCCACGAGCCTGAATGGCACTGACAGCATGCTGGCGTCGCTGCTGCTGCAGTTTCACCGGCAGTACTACCGCGCGGCGAATATGGTGTTGGTACTGCATGCAAATCAACCGCTGGCTGATTTGCTGGCGCTGGCAGCCAGCTTTGCCGAGCGGCAGGCTCCGGGGGAGCGCAACAGGCGCACCCGCGCGCCGGTGCTCGGCGCCGATCTCCTACCCGGCCGGTTGCAACGGCAAGCGCAGTCGGGCATGCCGCGTTGGCAGCTGATGTATCCGCTGGCAGAGATGCCCTGGCTCAACCACGACAGTGCCGGGCAATGGCTGTGTGAGTGGATTGCCAGTCCGACGCCTGCCGGTGCATTGGGCTGGCTGCGCGACCGACACCTGATCTCGCAGTTGACAGTACACTTGGAGGCCATGCCCGGTGATCAGGGGCTGCTTTGCATCGAGTTGCAGCCCTTGCTCAAGCCGAACGATTATCCACAACTGCTTGATGCCTGGCAGGTCTGGCTGAACGGACTGGCCAAGACAATCACACAACACTGGCCCACAGATGCACGAAAGAGTCTGCTTGATCAGTCCTTTGCCCTTGGGCCACAGGGTGAACCGGTAGAGTGGCTTAAAGTTCTGGCCCAACGCTTGATGCGTTTGCCGGTTGAACTCGTGCTTGAGCCGGCGGCCAATCGACAACCGCTTATCGAGCACCATTGGCGCGCATTGCTAAGCCAAGTGCAGCCCGCCAACCTGTTGCTGGTGCAAGCGTATGGGCGCGCAGATTGGCCTGGTTATACGCCGTGGACTCACACCGGGTTTCAATACGACGCCTTGAGCTGGCGCCCTCCTGCACGGGGAGCACCGTTGTCCACGATCGACGGGCTGCATTTCGGGCTTCCCTTGCCACTCAGTATTGCGCCGATGGCACTAGAGGCTTTGCCTGGACTTAGATTGCTTGATTTGCCTAGCCACGGTAGCACTGAGGCATCGGCGCTACAGCTGGTGAAGACGCGCTTGACCTGGTGTTGGCGCTCAGGCCAGAGCAGCGAACCGCAACGTGTGTGGCTGCAGGCTTGCTGGGCTCTGCAGATTGAATCCCTGGCCCGCTGTGCCGAGTTGGCTGGCGTAATCATGGAATGGCAGCAAGCCACGGATCTATTGAGCCTGACGTTATCCGGTCCGCTTGGCCATGCTTCCAACGGTATACTGGCTATCACGCGAAATGTGCTGAGCACCATCGCCCGGGCGCCTGAGCCAGGACTGATCGAGCTAGCTGGGTACCGACTGCGTGCGTGGCAGGCCGAACAGGCAGAACGGTTGCCGGCCTACCGTTGCCTTGCAGAGCTGGATGCCCTGCTGGCTGCCGATCCTGGTCAGCAACCCCGGATTTACGATGATCCACCTGCCAGTGGTTTGTCGCTCTGGAGGTGTTTACACGAGCGGGCCCAGCTGTTCTGGCTGAAACCCGCGGACTGGCCTGATACCCAGATCGATGGAGGTTTGCTGGCCAGCGCCTTCCCCGGCGTTACACGTCAGTTTGACTGGGGAGAGCAGCCAGCCAGGATGCTACCCAAGGGCGTCGGCCAGTGCGTAGTTACGGTGCAGCACGCCGACCGCGGCCAACTGCTGTATTGCCAGGCGCGCGCCGCCACTGCGCTTGAGCGGGCAGGTTGGCGTTTGCTGCACCAACTTCTGGCCAGTGCGTTTTTCGACAGTTTGCGCACGCGTCAGCAGTTGGGATACTGGGTGGTTGCCCGTTACCACGAGGTGGCCGGGTTGCCAGGATTGTTGCTGCTGGTGCAATCACCCAGCCATGAACACGCGCAGATAGCTGCGGCCATGGAGCTCTTTCTGCTGCAGCAGCAAAAGCTCATTGGCGCATTACCCTTCACGGCCATCAGCGCACAAGCCGAGCGCCTGGCTGATGCTCTTCAAGCCCGCGAGGCCGCGGCCGAAGGTGCATTCGAACGATATTGGCAGGTATTGCTGGGCCGGGTCGGGGCGTATGCACCAGCAGACGGCGAGGCACTGCGCCAGTTGCAGCCGGCGCAGTGGCAGGAGGTCCAAGCGCAACTCTGGGGGCAGCCAGTGCGCCTGCGCCTGATCAGCGAAACTCATCCCAAGGTAGCGCATGACTCAGTCCTGCCAAAGCATCAGGAGGGCAGGGCTTTGTAGCCACAACCAAAGCGCAATGTTTTCAAGTCCTAGGCAGAGTGGGGCTGAACGCAGGGCTTTCCGATAATTGGCCAGACGCTTTTATTCCGTCAGCCATCAATTACATCGGAGAGCATATGAACAACAAGAAATCGGCCTACCCTCTGTTAACTGCCCTGACTGCAGCCATCCTCAGCGCCCCAGCCAATGCCGCCATTACTCTGTATGACCAGGAAGGCACCACCTTCTCGGCTGATGGTTACGTCAATGCCTTCTACGTCCAGACTGATACCGACAACATTGACGACACTCTTGATCGCGATCAGTCGCGGGTCAAAATGGGTTTTCTTCCCAATTACATCGGTTTCAATATGGGCAAGGAGATGGACGGTCTAACCCTCGGCGCCCGTTCATCATTCTGGGTCACTATCAATGACAGCGAAACCAATGCCACCAGCACCGGGATTGATGTACGGCAGTTCTACGGCACGGTCGCCGGCGAGTGGGGCGAGGTGCTTGTCGGTAAGGATTTCGGCCTGTTCTCGCGATCGAATATCTTTGTCGACGAATTTCTCTCCGGTTACGGTCAGGTCAGTGACACGCTGGGCTTGGTAGATGGCGGCGGGGTATCCTTCGGCAATATCGGTACCGGCTACCCTTATCCATTCCCTACCGCGCAGATTACTTACCGTTCCCCGGTGATGAGTGGTTTCCGGGTTGCAGTGGGCATCATGGACCCGGTAGACACGACGGACGACACGCTAGTGGGCAAGAACTATCAGGACACCCCGCGTTTCGAGTCTGAAATTACCTACCAGACCCAATTGGGCGGCGTGGATCTTTTCAGCTGGGTCAACGGCATGCGCCAGAAGTCGGAAAATACGGACTCCTCGGTTGAGTCAGTTACCTCCCAGGGGCTGGGTTACGGCTTGCAGGCGAAGATGGGCAATCTGTCACTCACGGCTTCGGGTTTCGATGCCGAAGGGGTCAACCCGTTTTTCACCAATAATGCTGGCGAGCCGGTTCTGCGCGAGATCGATAGCACCGGGTACCTGTTGCAGGGATCGTACAAGTTTGCCGGTAAAACGCGCGTGGCACTGTCTTTTGGCAAGACCGAGGACGATGGTAACGGCCTGGGGTTCGAGGCTGATTATGAAACCCGAGGTCTGGGTGTATTCCACAGCATCAATGACAACCTGACGCTCGTGGCCGAGTATAACCAGTTCGAGATTGAAGACCGCACTAACAACCTGACCATCGAAGAAACCGACACGGTCGCTCTAGGCGTCGTTCTCAGCTGGTAGAAGCTATCGCGCCGCACAGACAACCGAAGCTAGGCTTCGGTTGTCGTGTTTCTTCGCCCATCTCGCTTGCGATACGGCTCCTTGCGCCTTAAGACCCATTCAGCCAGTACTCAAGTAGCATATTGATACGCTGCGCGCCTTTCTAGAATCAATGGTGGGGCACAATGCCCTGTTACGGAGTCGACGTATGCAACGCACCGCGGAACAGTGCTTTCTCACCGCCATGACCAGCGCGCAAGACCCCGGGCAAGCCGCCGCGGAACTGGCCGTGCAGTTACGCCATCCCAGCCTGGGCTGTGTACTGTTCTTCTGCTCGGCAGAGTATCCGCTGGCGACCCTGGCCGTTGCCCTGGAACAGGCGTTCGGAGCCGTAACCGTGATTGGTTGTACCAGTGCTGGAGAGATTACCGCAGCCGGATATGGACGTGGCTGTATCAGTGCCATCGGTTTTGATGCCGACGTTTTTGCCGTGGATTGCACCTTGATTCGAGAGCTGGACAATTTCACCCTGGTAGACGCCCAGGCCGCGGTCGAGCAGATGCTCAATCACTGTCGCCAGGTGGACCTGGCGCCGGTCAAGGATCGGACCTTTGCCCTGACGTTACTGGATGGTCTGTCCAGCCGTGAAGAGGTGGTGCTATCCACGCTGAGTACGGCGCTGGGAAGTATCCCTCATTTTGGCGGTTCTGCCGGTGATGACAATCATCTGAGCCACACCCACGTCTATTATCAGGGCGGTTTTCATACGGGCGCTGCGGTGCTGGTGATGATCAATACCTGGCTGGATTTCGAAGTGTTCACCACCCATCACATGGAGCCCCGAGAAGACAAACTGGTGGTCACTGCTGCAGACAGCGAAAGCCGCACCGTGCTGGAACTCAATGCCGAGCCGGCTGCTGAAGAGTATGCGCGGCTGGTTGGCGTGCCGGTCGAGGAGCTGAAGCACTCGACCTTTGCCCTGAACGCACTGGCTGTGCGCATTCGCGATCAGTTCTACGTGCGCTCGATTCAGCGGGTCAATGCCGATCACAGCCTCACCTTCTACTGCGCGGTAGACACCGGCATAGTGCTCACCGCGATGAAGCCGGGACCCTTGTTGCCTGGCCTGCGTCTGCAGTTGGAACAGATTCGTCAGCGCCTGGGCAATCCGGTACTTATTATCGGTTGCGATTGTTTTCTGCGGCGTATGGAAGCTGAGTTGCGGGGGGAGGACGGTATGTTGTCGACCTTCCTCGCCGCTAACAACGTGATTGGCTTCAATACCTATGGCGAGCAATACAACGGCATGCATATCAACCAGACGTTTACCGGAGTTGCTTTTGCGATTCCTGAATAGAACACCGCCGGTCACACCCGATGGCGCAGAACTCAGGGCGCTGCGTGCTGAGAACAATAAGTTGCGGCGGATCAATGCCGCCCTGATCGAGCGGGTGGAGTCGAGCTCCAGTCAACGTACTGAAAGCTATGCGGCTTTTCAGCATTCAGTAGAGCTGGCCGAGCAGGTACGTGAGCGCACTCACGCACTGAACGAAACCATGGCCGAACTACAGGGCAGCAACCGCTTGCTGATCGATGCACGGGCGCACGCCGAGCGCGCGCACCATCACCTGACCGATGCCATCGAAAGCGTCTCCGACGCCTTCGTACTGTTTGATAGACATGAGCGCATCGTGCTGTTCAATAGCCGCTTTGCCGCCTTCTGGAAAGGTACCCAAGCAGAGGTCGCAGCCGGCACCTCGTTGGCCGAGATCAAGCGTCTGGCGGTCAGCACCGGGCTGGTCACTGAAGTGGACGCGGCAGCCGACGGTCATGTGCTTTACCAACTGCGCGGTGAGCATTGGGTCCAGGTCAGTGAACGCCTGACCAGCGAGGGCGGCCTGGTGATCATGTATACCGATATCACTGATCTCAAACAATCGGAAACCGCGCGGCGAGAAAAAGCCCTGGCGCAAAAGACACGACTGTTGCAGCGTACCGTTGATAGCCTGTCCCAAGGCGTCGCAGTGGTCAATGCAGAGGGAGCGCTGGAGGTCTGGAATGGACGGTTTCTGGAGTTGTCCGGTCTTGCGCCGATCGAGGCACACCGCCCGTTTGCCGAAGTAATGCAGGACAGCGAACTGGGGTTGCTAGCCCCCGGCAGTCAAGGCAGCATCGGCGCTGCACCGCTGACTTGGGAACAACGACTGAGCAACGGCCGGGTACTCGAAGTCCGGACCCACCCGATGCCCACCGGGGGCTACGTCAATACCTACACCGATATTACCGAGCGTGATCTGTACGCCAAGGCGTTGCTAGAGAGTGAGCGCTGGGTCAGGCTGATTACGGATCATGTGCCGGCGCTTATCGCCTATGTAGGTGAGGATCTGACCTACCAGTTCACCAACAAGGTATATGAAGAATGGTATGGCTGGCAGCGCGGCGAGATCCATAGCAGAAGCCTGCGGCGCGTGCACAGTCCGGAACAATTTGCCCGCCTTGAACCCTACATAGAGCGCGCTTTCCAGGGCGAAAGCGTGACATTCGAATTTGCTGAATACAACGCCCAGGAGCAGGAGCGTTACTTATTGCGCTCCTACGTGCCCAACCGAGATGCGCAGGGCCGGGTGATCGGTATATTTGTGTTGATTCGGGATATCACCGATCGGCGCCGTACCGCAGAAGCCCTGCATGAAGCCTATCAACATCTGGAGCAGCGGGTACTTGATCGTACCCAAGAACTGACCGAGTTGAACTCGCAATTGCGGCAAGAGATCAGCGAGCGAGCTCAGGCGGAAGCCCGCCTGCGTGAAGCCAAGCGTGAGGCGGAACAGGCGAACATGTCGAAAACCAAGTTCCTCGCGGCGGTCAGCCACGACCTGCTGCAGCCGTTGAACGCCGCCCGGTTGTTTACCGGAGCGCTGCTCGAACACCAGGTGCCGGCCGCCAGTGCGCCGCTCATTCGCCAGGTTAGCCACTCGCTGGAAGACGTGGAGAATCTGCTGGGCACGCTGGTCGACATTTCCAAGTTGGATGCGGGTGTCATCAAACCAGACATCGCTGCCTTCAAACTATCCGAGTTGTTAGACAATTTGGCCAATGAGTATCGACAGATTGCTGCCGTGGAAGGTCTGAACATGCATTTTGTCGGCTGTGATGCAGTGGTGCGCAGCGATGCTCAGTTACTGGCACGTATTCTCCGTAATTTCCTCAGCAATGCGATTCGCTATACCCCGTCTGGCCGTCTGTTGCTGGGATGTCGCCGTCAGGCACACGGCTTGCGCGTTGAAGTGTGGGACACCGGCATGGGAATTCCCAGCGACAAGCTGGTTGAGGTGTTCCAGGAGTTCAAGCGGGTTAATCCCAATGGCAACAACCGGGACCGCGGCCTGGGGCTAGGTCTGGCGATTGTGGACAAGATTGCCCGTATGCTCGGCCACCGTATTCGCGTGCGCTCCTGGGAAGGGCTGGGCTCGGTATTCTCGGTGGATGTACCTTACGGTCGCTTGCAGGCACAACCTGAACAAGCCGTGGCGTTACCGGCGAGCCTGGATCATCGTTTGCAGGGCGCTCGGGTATGGGTGCTGGACAACGACGCCTCGATTTGCGCGGCCATGCGTACTCTGCTGGAAGGTTGGGGTTGCCAGGTGATCACCGCGTTGTCGGAGGAGGATCTGGCCAGTCAGGTGGATAACTTTCATGCCGCAGCCGATCTGTTGATAGCCGATTATCATCTGGATAACGACGTCAACGGCGTAGAGGTGGTGGCAACCATCAACGCACGGCGTGGGCTGACGTTACCGGTTCTGCTGATCACCGCCAATTACAGTAACGAACTCAAACTGCAAGTACGCCAGTTGGGTCACGTTCTGATGCACAAGCCGGTCAAGCCGCTGAAGCTCAAGGCCGCCATCAGCCATCTACTGGCCACGCAACGCGACCAGTAGAGGGTAATTCAGCGTCTTAGGTAGGAACTGAAGTCCACATCGCTCGCCGAGAGGATTGCCTGCACCCGGTTATGCACATTGAGCTTGCGCAGGATCGCCGAGACGTGGGCTTTGACTGTGGTTTCTGCGATCTCCAGATGGTAGGCAATCTGCTTGTTCGACTCACCCTTGGCCATGCGCTCCAGTACCAGCAGTTGTTTGCGGGTCAAAGCATACAGCAGCTCAGGCGACACTGGGTGTTCCTCCGGGTGGCGGCGGGTAATCACGCGGTTGGAGCGAATGATGTCCGAGGGCAGGTAAACATTGCCGGCCATGATCTGTTCAATGGCCTTGGTCATTTCCGCCCGCGGTGAAGATTTGGTAATAAAGCCGACTGCACCATAGGTGATGGCTTGCAGCACCACCTGCTTGTCCTCCTCGGCGGAGACAATCACTACAGGGATGGAGGGGGATTCGTTGCGCAGGGTGATCAGGCCGTTCAGACCATGCATGCCAGGCATGTTCAGGTCGAGCAGAATCAGGTCTAGATCGTCCTGTTCCTGGGCGATCAACAGGGCGCTATCGAGATCGTTGGTTTCAATCAATTCTGCGCCGGCAAAGCCTGTGCTGATAACGTTGCAGATGGCTTCACGAAATAACGGATGATCGTCGGCTATCAGTATCTTGTACATGGCCAGTTTCAACCTGTTGTTGTATTTATAGGGTTTGCTGCAGGATGCACGCTGTTGCTATGTGTATCACTACTGAAGCATTACATCCCGAGTAGCCCACAATTCAAATGATACATTGGCACAGTAAAGCGGTACTAAAGTAGTAAATCCGTGCTCGGCCTGCATTAACTGCCGGGCGCACGACGTACGGCGGCGTGCTGCGGGTTGAAGGTGATGACCGCCGAGCTGGTGACTACTATCAGCAGACTCAGACACACCAGCAGAGCCTGACCATTAAACTGCAGATAGAGCGCGAAGCGCACCAGTTCGACCGCGTGGGTAAAGGGATTCAAACTGCATATCCAGTATAGCCATTCGCTGGACTCGCGCATCTTCCACAGCGGGTATAACGCCGAGGAGAGAAAGAACATCGGAAAGATGACGAAGTTCATCACGCCGGCGAAGTTCTCCAGCTGGCGTATGCCATTGGACAGTAACAAACCCAGTGCGCTGAGCAGCAGCGCTGCCAGCAACAGTGCAGGGGCGGCGGCCAGCATCCCCCAGAGCGGGGGCTGAATATCGAACATCCAGGCAATCGCCAGGAATGCGTAAACCTGAATCAGGGAAATCAATGCGCTGGCGATCAGCTTGCTGACCAGCAAGAAGGGTCGGGGCAGGGGGCTCATAAGCAATACCCGCATGCTGCCCATCTCGCGGTCATAGACCATTGATAGCGAGCCCTGCATGCCATTGAACAGTACAATCATGCAGCACAACCCAGGCAGGATATATGTCTCGTAGGTGATATAGGTGGCGTAGGGCGCTATGATCGAGACTCCCAGAGCCGCACGAAAACCCGCTGCGAATACCAGCAACCAGAGTAACGGCCGTACCAGGGCGCTGAGAAAGCGCGAGCGCTGCTGATAGAAACGCAACCATTCACGCCTGAGTACACCGTTCAGGCAGGCCAGGTAGGCAGCCGGGGTCATGCGGCTACTCCCTCATCTTGCGTCATCTGACGGAAGGCTTCGCTCAGGCTGGGCTGGCCGGTGCGTGCAACAATGCTTGCCGAGCTGTCCGCTGCGAGAATCCGCCCACGATGCAGCACCACCACAGGGTCGTCCATGGCAATCTCGTCCATCAAGTGGGTGGCCCAGACCACCGTCAACTGGCACTCGCGGCACAGAGTCCGAACATGCTGGTTGAGTGCCAGACGGCTGGCTGGATCGAGGCCGGCACTGGCCTCGTCCAGCAGCAGAATGTCTGGCTGATGCAATAGCGCCCTGGCGATTTCCACCCGCCTGCGGTGCCCGCCATTGAGCTGCCGCACGCGCTGGTGCTGGTGCTCCAGTAAGGATTGGCGCGCCAGTTCCTGCTCGATGCGTGGCGCTGCTGCGCGGCTGCTCAGACCATGCAATGCGGCGTGGTACGCCAGGTTCTGATGTACGCTCAGATCCATATCCAGCGTGCTTTGCTGGAACACGACGCCAAGGCGCCGCAGTGCCTGGCGGGGCTGCTGACGCAGCGACACCCCGCCAATCCGGATATCGCCCTGTTGCAACCGGTAAAGCCGGCTGAACAAGGCCATCAGCGTGCTCTTGCCGGCCCCATTGGGGCCCAGCAGTGCATTCAGCCGGCCTGATTGCATGTCAAAGCTGACCTGTTGCAGAGCTAGCTTGTCGCCATAACTGAAGCTCACCTGCTCGACCTGCAAGGTGCTCAAGGTGTGACCACCACGCCCCAGGGGTAACGGCCGACCTTGACGGTATTGACAGCCTTGAGTGAGTCCACGTCAATCACCGAGACATCGCCACTCACACCGTTAGTGGTCAAGAGTCTGCTTTGGTCGGTGTTGAATGCCATGTGCCAGACGCGACGGCCCACCAGAATGTACTCAAGTACTTCGTAGGTTTTGGCGTCCACTACAGCCACATGATTAGCCGGGCCGAGGGCAACAAAGGCGTAGCGACCGTCATCACTGAGCTTTACGCCTACCGGTTGAATACGATCCGGATGAATACCCTTGATCGCAAAGTTGATGGTGTGGGTGACATCCTTGCTGGCCACATCGACTATTTTTACCGTACCGCCGATCTCGGCCGACGCCCACAGCAGACGACTGTCCTTGCTGAACTCCACGTGTCGGGGCCGCTGATCCACCAGGGTGTTGTCTACCAGCGTATTGGTGTTGGTATCGATCCAATGCAGCATGTTACTGGTTTCACTGGTATTGACCGCCCATTTGCCGTCCGGGCTGACGCCCATTCCCTCAGGCTCGACACCCACATCAATCTGCGCCAGCACTTCACTGGTTTCAACATCGACCACAGTAACCAGCGCGTCATCCTCATTAGAGATATACAGCCAGCGGTCGTTGTTGTGCAGCGCGAACTGTTCGGGGTCAGCGCCCGAAGGTAGCTCCTTGATGATCTTGCGGGTGGCCAGATCGATGATCTGCACGCGATCAGAATCACTGGCGCAGATATACAGCAGCTTGTTGTCGCTGGAGAGCAGAATGCCGCGCGGACGCAGGCCCACATCGATGGTCTCCACCACCTGCATGCTGTTCAGATCTATGACTGAAACGGTATTGTCCTTTTCGTTGGTCACGTAGGCGGTTTCGGCCAGGGCGGTCAAACTGAAGGCGCTGGTTAGCAGCGCGCCTGCGAGTAGTGCAATTCTGAATCTTCTGGTTGACGGGCGGTGGCTGAGCAGAGCGTAGGTGGCGCTGTTTTTCTTGTACATGGGCACTCCTGTTTTTTTCTTTTTCGGATGTTCGGTAAGCGGGCCCATATCAAAGCAGCCGGCATTGGCTCTCGGGCTGGTCAAACCCCAGAGTGTCGAGATCGGTTTGCGGATGCAGAAACCCTTCCTGCGGCGAGTTGCTGACCAACGCGCGAGGTTGCACCAGTGGAATAGGCTGGCGTAGCTGGCCGTTCCAGGTGCGATAGCTCAGTTTGCGGCCTTTGAAACCGTCCAGTGGGAGTTTGTCAGACAGGCTGAGAGCAGTGATGGCCGCCGCATCGGCGCTGTTCAGGGTGGTGACGGCCGCGCCGAAGGTACGGATACCCAGCCAGGCAGCGAAGTCCAGGCTGTTCATCCAGCGACCGGCCTGCTGTTCAAAGCGTTTTTGGAGCTGGGCTGCGCCATAAGTTTCGACCACCTTGTGCCAGCCCAGCGGCGTGAGCCCCTGGGTGCCGGCTACTGGCCTTGGGTACCATGTGTTGTAGGGAATGTATTCGCCAAAATCACCGCGTTCATCGGCCACTACCACGACGTCATACTCGACGGTTTGCGTAAAAAGAGGCACCTCTGCCTGCGCGGTCCGCCGCAGATCGGTATCGAAGCTCCAGACCTTCTCCGCGACTACCTTGTGGCCGAATCGCTTGGCCGAGCGCTTCAATGCTGCCGCGTAGGCAATGTCATCAGCCGTGGGGCCGCTGATCAGCAGCCAGCGTGTCAGCTTGCGCACTTTCAGGAACTGCGCCAGCGCATCGGTCAGCATCGCGCGGCTGGGTAGCGTATGCAGCACGTTCGCCAGGCATTGGTCAGTGCGCAGTGCGTCGTCGTAACTGCCGGCGTTGATCAGCAGGCTATCGGTGCCGAACTCCTTGGCCAGTTCGGCCAGCGCCTGGCTGGGCAAATTGGTGACGAACAGTCGCACGCCTTGAGCGTGCAGCCCTCTGGCAGCATCCAGGGTGGCTGGTAACTCGGATTCAGACGCTATCAGTAGTTGATAATCGTGCTTGAGAAAGCGCCCGGTACTGTTGTTATCTACTACCGCCAGTTGCGCACCTTGCAGCCCGGCATCAGATGGTTCAGGTATGACGTTGGACATGATCGGGCCTGGATCCGGAGTCCAGCTCACATACGCCATCTCGACCGTCAGTGTGTCGGCTTGACTACTGGTGGCCACAACACTGGCGCTGAGTAGAGCCAGAAAATAGAACAGGGAATGCAGAATCATCGGGCGCATGTGGACTCCTTTTGTGCTGGGTCCAGCATGGGAGTGGGCAGGGGGGCGGGTAAATATGAAGAAAGTACCAATCAGCCGGTACCAAGGTAGTATTTCGAGGTTTTATTGAAGCCTTAGGATGGTTTGTGATGTTTTGAACCAATTAAGGAATACGCCAATGCGCTCCATTTCGACTGCGACACGCCTGACTATGTGGGTGTGCATGGCCTTCATTCTGGTATTGCTAGTGACCATGGGCGTTATGCTCAAACAGGCGGAAAAAGATGTTATACGGGAGCTGCAAGGCGGACGGGCCATGGCCCTGAGCCTGCTCGAAAGCATGGCTCAGAGGCCGCTTTCGCCATCTGCGAAGATGCTGGATGAGGTGCGCCATGTGCGTATCTCACGGGTTGGCGACCTGGCCACAACCGGCATGCCGGAACACCGCACCAGCGCCGTACCGGCATGGCTGCTGGGCTGGATGCAGCCCGCGATAGACCAGTCCTTTGCACCTGTATCTTTGAGCTTTGCCGATGGCCAGCAATGGCTGATCAGTCCGGATCCGGTGGATGAACTTGAGGAGGTATGGGAGTCGGTACTGCTTCTATTGGGCGTATTCAGCACGGCCCTGGTGTTGTCATTGCTGGCTATCCATCTCTCATTACACCGCGGCCTTAAGGCCTATCGGCAGCTGCTTGACGCATTGCAACTGATCGGAGTAGGCGATTTACAGGCACGCCTAGCGCCGAGCAGCCAAGCCGAGCTGAATCAGTTGGCTGACCGCTTCAACCTCATGGCGGTGGCGTTGCAGCGGGCAGATGCGAAGAATCAGCAATTGACCCGTGCGCTGATGACGCTGCAGGAGAAAGAGCGCATGCACCTCGCGCATGCGCTGCACGACGATCTGGGCCAATACCTTACCGGTATCCGTGCCCAAGCCTACATGTTGGGCGAGGCGGCTAGCAGGCCCGATCTGGTGCGCCAGCATGCCGAGCACCTTTTGCAGGCATGCAGTGGCTTGCAGCGAGGCTTCCGTGCACTGGTGCGGGATCTGCATCCGGTGGTGCTGGATCGACTCGGGCTCGAGCAGGCTGTGCGGCAACTAGCAGGGCAATGGCAGGAACAACAGGGTATCCAGTGTGTACTCGAGCTTGATGAGTCGTTGCCCCGCCTCGGAACCGAACAGCGCACCCATTTGTATCGGCTGTTGCAGGAAGCCTTGACCAATGTCGCCCGGCATGCAAAAGCCAGTTCCGTCTGGGTGCGGCTGGTGCATGAGGACGAAGTACTTCAAGTCAGTGTGCAGGATGATGGCCACGGCTTGAGAAACCCTGATCAATCCTGTGGAGTGGGCATGCGCTCCATGCAGGAGCGCGCTCGCTGCTTGCAGAGCGCGCTGCAAGTGACCTCCAGCCCGGGCATGGGTGTGTTGGTGTCCCTGGCCATTCCGCTGAAGGTGCTTGCCGCATGAATATTCTGCTGGTCGATGACCACGCCATCGTTCGGCAAGGTTATACCGGCCTGCTGGAAATGACGTTTACCCAGGCCCATATCCGCGAGGCTACCAGCGGCGAAGAAGCCATCAGTGCTGCGCAGCAACAGGTGCCTGATCTGGTGGTGCTGGACATCGGGCTGCCGGGCATCAGCGGTGTCGAAACCGCCCGGCGGTTGCTGCTGCGCTGGCCCTCCATGCGCATTCTGTTTTTCAGCATGCACGATGAGCTGCCGTTGGTACGTCAGGCGCTGGCAACGGGTGCGCTCGGGTACATTACAAAAGGTGCAGCTCCGGATGTATTACTTGAGGCGGTACGGCGCTGCCTGGGCGGACAGCGCTATATCGAACAGGACCTCGCTACCCAGCTGGCCTGTGCCGGTACCGATGGCACGCTCGATCCGAGGCTGAAATGCATGACTCAGCGCGAGTTTGAGATATTTGTCATGCTCGCCAAGGGCACGCCACCCCGGCGCATCGCCAGCCAGCTGTGCATTAGCAGCAAGACGGTGTCGAACAATCTGACGGTGCTCAAGCAGAAACTGAATGTCAGCTCTCTCACGGAACTGGTACACCTGGCCATCGATACCGGAGTCATTCGGGTGCAGGTGGCTTGAGCGCGCCAGCGTTCGTCACTTTTCCCAGTCAACCGGGCAGGCAGTGCAGTTGCGCATGTGCATGTTGAGAAAGGTGCCGTAGTGCAGCCGGGCGCCACTCATGTCGGCAGACTCCAGGTTGGCGTGGTTCATTTTCGACTCCTGCAGGTTGGCATCGCGCAGGTTTGCGCCTTTCAGGTCTGCCTTGGGTAACCAGGCCATTTCCAGGTTGGCAGCCCGCAAAATGGTGCCATGCATGCTAGCACCACTGAAACGGGCGAATTCCAGGTTGGCCCCGGTAAAATCCGCATCCTTGAATTGTCCTCCCTGGGCGGTCAGATTCCAGGCCTGAGAACCGACAAAACTGCTACCGATGGCGCTGACACCGCGCATCGCAGTTTGCTGCAGGCTCGCGCGGTTGAGATTGGCGCCGTCCAGTTTGGCGCTGTCCAGCCTGGCCTGATCGAGCTGCGCGTGGCGAAGGTCGGCACCACGTAGATCGGCACCGGTGAAGTCGGCCTTGCGCAGATCCATATTACGCAGATCGGCGTTGCGCAGATCAACGCCCGCACATTGTGTGCCGGGCATCAGTGCGCAGCCATTGAGGGTAACGATGTCCTGCTCGGCGAGATCAGCGGTTTGTGCCGCCAGCGGCAGCCCGGCGCTGATGCCGACAAGCAGTAAGCTTCTGGTAAGAAAGGATTTCATTGTTCAGCTCCGATGGCAACGCCCGGTCCTGCCGGGCGCGCCTTAAGGGATAAAGACGTTAATGGTTCAACGCTTGGCGCTGCTGGTATCCCAGCTAGGTAGTTTGAACACCCAGAACGAGCCGCCCTGAGCAACAGGCTTGGTCAGCTCGGCCATCTCGCCGCCCCAGAGTGGAACCGCGCCGCCGTAACCGGTGGTGACACCGATATACTGCTCGCCGTCCATTTCCCAGGTGATCGGGGGCGAAATGATTCCGGTGCCGGTCTGGAACTTCCAGACTTCCTTGCCGGTTTTGGCGTCAAAGGCCTTGAAGTAACCGTCACCCGTTCCGGTGAACACCAGGTTGCCTGCGGTCGCCAGCACGCCGGCCCAGAGCGGCAAAGGCTCCTTGTGCTCCCACTCGACCTTACCGGTAGTGGGGTTCATGGCGCGCAGGATGCCGACATGGTCATCAAACATGCGCTTGATCCGAAAGCCCATGCCCAGGTAGGCCGAGCCCTTGTTGTAACTGACCTCTTCGGTCCAGTAGTCCTCTTTCCAGTGGTTGGCCGGCACATAGAACAGGCCGGTATCCTGGCTGTAGGCCATGGGGTTCCAGTTCTTGCCGCCAAGGAAGGGCGGTGAGACTTCGACGGCTTCGCTACGTTCCTGGCCGGGTTCCAGCCGAGCCGGGCGCTGCCCCTTGTTTTCCACTGGGCGGCCGGTCTTCAAA
This sequence comes from Halopseudomonas xinjiangensis, assembly GCA_011050525.1. Lineage (GTDB taxonomy): Bacteria > Pseudomonadota > Gammaproteobacteria > Pseudomonadales > Pseudomonadaceae > Halopseudomonas > Halopseudomonas xinjiangensis_A. Next base: position 6,150 of record DRFO01000005.1, on the reverse strand, counting down.
TCAATATGACTTGCCCAGGTAATGTTGTCGACGAAGGGGAAGGCGTTAGCCAGTTTGCCGTTGTTGCGATCCACGACATAAAAGAAGCCGTTACGATCAGCGTGAGCAGTGGCTTTGAGTGTCTTGCCGGCCTTGTCCTTGTAATCGAACAGCACCAGTTCGTTGTTGCCGGAGAAATCCCAGGCATCGTTGGGCGTGTGCTGGTAGAACCACTTGACCTCGCCCGTGGTGGCATCAACGCCCACCTGGCCCGAGGTATACAGGCTGTCGTAGTCGGCAGGTTTGCCGTCCTTGCCGGTGCGCGCCCAGCCGTTCCAGGGCGCCGGGTTCCCAGCGCCAATGATGATGGTGTTGGTCTCAACATCAAAGCTGGCGCTCTGCCAGGGAGCTCCGCCGCCCTGGCTCCAGGCCTCGACCTTGCCGGTAGGTGAATTCGGATCATCCGGCCAGGAAGGCGCCTTGACGTCACCGGTGGGCGTGCTGTCCTTGCCATTCAGGCGCCCCATATGCCCTTCAACGAACGGCCGCATCCAGATTTCCTTGCCAGTCTCCGGATCGCGGGCGAAGAGCTTGCCCACTACGCCGAATTCGTCGCCGGAGGAACCATGGATAAGCATGACCTTGCCGGATTTTTGATCTTTAACGATGGTCGGGGCGCCCGTCATGGTGTAACCGGCCTGGTGGTCACCGAATTTTTCACGCCACACTACCTTGCCAGTGTCCTTGTTCAGCGCGACCACGCCCGCATCTAGGGTGCCAAAGAACACATTGTCGCCATAGATCGCGGCGCCGCGGTTAACGACGTCGCAGCAGGGCCGGATGTCATCGGGCAGACGGTGGGCATAACTCCACAGGCGTGCGCCGGTCTTAGCGTCTAGGGCAAATATCCGCGAGTAGGAGCCGGTCACATAGATCACGCCGTCATGAATGATCGCTTGGGACTCCTGTCCGCGCTGCTTTTCATCGCCAAACGAATAGGACCATGCTGGCGTCAGCTTGTAGATGTTGTCGCTATTGACCTGGTTCAGCGGGCTCCAGCGCTGGGCGTTGGTGCCCATGCCGTATTGCAAGACGTTATGCGTGGAGGTGTGATCGTTTGCGATATCGTCCCAGGTAACCGGCTTGGCCGTAGCATGGGGCGCGGCCAGGGCAATACTGGCGGCCATCGCCAGGCACTTGACCGCCTGGGCGAGGGGGTTTGGAGCAGGAAGCGTTCTTGTTCTCATGGCAGTGTTTCCTTGTTGTTGGAAGAGGGCAGCAATGCTGGTCCACGTCGCCATATTGGTCAGTCGCTGATGCACGTGATACGGAAAATGCCCCGGTCTTTGCGGGAAATATGCCCTGCCCGCTAGCGTTTGGGACGCCCTCAACAGGAGCGCTACCTTGGGCGGAGGAAATCACTGCTTTCGGTCATTTCACTGCATAGAACTTGTTACGAACCGCCAATGCGGAGGTGCGGGCGCAGGTCGGCTGAAATACCTACTACCAAGGAACTAAATTGCGGCCACCAAAGCAGCATTGGGGTTAGGTCTGCGCCTTCCTACCATGGATCTCGGATATTCAAATAATGATCCGTGCTGGACACGGCCAAGAGGTGAGCCCTATGAGGTATTTCAAGCAGGCACTGAAGATAAGCGCTTTGGGACTATTGCTGGCGACAGGCCAGGCGTTGGCCCACGGCAATGTCACGCCCCAGTCGGTGGATACCAAGGACCTGGAAAAGTTGGGTGACGAATGGCTAGAGACCAACCCCTATCGCGATCATCCACAGCATGATCTGGCGGCGAAAATCGGCGCCTCTGCCTACAACCAGAACTGCGCCGCTTGTCATGGGCTGGAGGCCATTTCGGGCGGTATGACACCAGACTTGCGCGAGCTGGAGGTCGGCGAATTCGGTGATGAATGGTATAAGGAACGAGTCGTCAATGGCGCGGTGCGCGATGGGCGGGTGTATATGCCACGCATGGGCGACGTCCTCAGCCAGGAGGCATTGTGGGCCATCCGTACCTGGCTGGAAACTGTCGCAGTCGAGCAGTAAAGCATGCTCAGCCTGCGCGTTATCGGGTTGTGCTGCTGCTTGTTGCTGGCGATGCCGGTGCAGGCGTTCAACATTACCCATATCCGCGACCATGATGAAATCATCGAGTCGGGATACCTTAAGGTGGCGGTCTACGAAAACTATCCCCCCTACAGCTTCATGCAGGATGGCCAGCCCAGAGGCGTCGACGTCGAGCTGGCCAAAGCGCTGGCGGCAGAGCTGGGTGTAGAGCTGAGGCTGCAATGGATGACGCCCGATGAAAACTTCGACGGAGACCTGCGGAATCACCTGTGGAAAGGTCACTATTTGCGCCCAGGCCAGATCGCCGATGTCATGTTGCGTGCGCCCAACGATAAAGCGTACAGCAACATGCGTGACGATTTGGGGCTGCCCGCGCACGAATTGATTCACATGTTCGGTCCCTACCAGCAGGAGCGCTGGCAAGCCGCCTATGACCCGCGAAAGATAGACGCGGTGCCCAGCATTGCGATCTTTCAATACCACCCGGTCGGCGTTGAGGAAGACTCCATTCCCGCGTTCTACTTGGCCAGCGTCATGAACGGCCAGTTGAGCAAGATGACTCGCCACTATCGCAACCTTGGCCAGGCCTTTGCCGCGATGGAGACCGGTGAAGTGCATGCCGTTATGGGTACCCAGGCCGAGATTGACTGGCTGCTAGCTGAGCATGCCGATGCCGGTATGCAACTGACCGAAAACGCCTACCCTAATATGGGCAAACAGGTCTGGGATCTGGGCATGGCCGTGCACGACTCCAACCGGCAACTGGCCTACGCGCTGGGTGATATAGCCGAAGCAATGGTGCTGGACGGGCGCATGGCCGCACTATATGCAGACTATGGTTTGCGTTACATGCTGCCGAGCTACTACACCGACATCTGATACCGTTTCATGTTTGCCGGTTTGCACGATGCCTACTGTGCAAACCGGATTTTTTTTGCCCGGCATCAGGGTATTGCTACCAAGTGATGAGCTAAATAACCCCTGGGTTGGATTGTTGCTCTGGTCTCAGCGGCGAAGAATCAATGCCTGAGGCGGGAAAATTTCCCGGTTCTTCGCTGACTCGACCAACACAACAATACATCTCTGAGGTAGCAGCAATGACACACCGCTCACCCTTCGTCCTGACCGCGCTGGTAGCCGCCATGAGTTTTTCCGGTTTGGCTGTCGCCGGCGTCACCTATGACGACATCAACAATGACGCGACCACCACCGACTCCATCGTCTCCTACGGAATGGGTACACAGGGCCAGCGCTACAGCCCATTGACCATGGTAAACGACACCAACGTCGATCAGTTGCAGCCCGCATGGGCGTTCTCGCTAGGTGGGGAAAAACAGCGTGGCCAGCAAGCACAGCCGATGATCAAGGATGGCGTGATGTATATCACCGGTTCCTACTCACGAGTTTTTGCCGTCGACGCGCGCACTGGCAAGAAGCTTTGGCAATACGATGCGCGCCTGCCGGACGGCATCATGCCCTGTTGTGACGTAATCAATCGAGGTGTGGCGCTGATCGATGATCTGGTGATTTTCGGCACCCTGGATGCAAAACTCGTGGCTCTGCACAAAGACACCGGGAAAGTGGTCTGGCGCAAGACAGTGGCCGACTACAAGGCCGGATATGCCATTACTGCCGCACCCTTGATCGTTAATGGTAAGTTGATTACCGGCGTCTCCGGCGGTGAGTTTGGTGTGGTTGGCAAGATTGAAGCCTACGACCCAACCAACGGCGAACTGCTCTGGACACGCCCGACTATTGAAGGCCACATGGGCTATACCTACAAGGACGGTAAAGCCATCGAAGCGGGTATTTCCGGTGGCGAAGCCAATAAGACCTGGCCAGGCGACCTGTGGAAAACCGGTGGTGGCGCACCTTGGCTAGGTGGCTTTTACGACCCTGAGACCAACCTGCTGCTATTCGGTACCGGCAACCCCGCGCCCTGGAATTCGCACATGCGTAAGGGCGACAACCTCTACAGCTCGTCACGCCTGGCACTCAACCCGGATGACGGCACGATCACATGGCACTTCCAGACCACCCCGAACGATGGCTGGGACTACGACGGTGTAAACGAGTTGGTGTCCTTCAACTATAAGGAAGGTAACAAGGAGATCAAAGCCGCCGCGACCGCTGACCGCAATGGCTTTTTCTATGTACTGGACCGCACCAACGGCAAGTTCATCCGTGGCTTCCCGTTTGTAGACACCATCACCTGGGCCAAGGGGCTGGACACGAACGGCCGGCCTATCTACAGCGAGGATCACCGCCCGGGCGCGCCAACCGAATCCGGTGACCAGGGGAAAACGGTTTACGCCGCGCCTGCCTTCCTTGGAGGCAAGAACTGGCAGCCCATGGCTTACAGTCAGGATACCGGCCTGTTCTACGTGCCTTCCAACGAATGGGGTATGGATATCTGGAACGAAAGCACGGCCTACAAGAAAGGCGCGGCCTACCTGGGCGCAGGCTTCACCATCAAACCCATCCACGACGACTACATTGGCGTACTCAGGGCCATGGATCCCAAAACCGGCAAGGAAGTCTGGCGCGTGAAAAATCCGGCGCCACTCTGGGGCGGTGTACTGAGCACCAAAGGCAACCTGGTCTTTACCGGCAACCCGGAAGGTTACCTGATGGCCTTCAATGCCAAGAATGGCGAGAAGCTGTGGGAGTTCAACACTGGTTCAGGCGTGATTGGTAATCCGGTTACCTGGGATATGGATGGCGAACAGTACGTATCTGTGCTGTCTGGCTGGGGCGGGGCGGTACCCTTGTGGGGCGGCCAAGTTGCCGAGATCGTCAAGGACTTCAACCAGGGCGGTATGCTCTGGACATTTAAAATACCGAAACCCACTCCGGTAGCCAATCGTTGATCTGATGGATTGACCAGCAAGAAAGGAAGGGCCTGCTAGCAGGCCCTTTTCATTCCATAAAAACAATGAAAGCCGTCTAATGGAAATCTTCTTTATAGATTCGCGTTAACAGGTCGGGGCGAATACTATAGGGCTACACACTATAGAGCTCGCTCGAGAGAGAGATAATAATGTATGTACTGCAAATATTCGACAGGCAAGAGTCAGAGTCTGAGCAGCTCGAAAACACTCTCGCCCCTGTCTTCACGGAAATTCTAGCGGAAGTCAGATTCTATACCACTCACTCGGAACCGGCTGAAGTAGAAGGCGGATGGTTGACTGTTCACAAGAGGCTCCGTGGAGTGGCGGAGTTCATCAATCAACTGAAATCCATCGCAGAGCTGGACAAGGCGATACTCGACAGCATCGGTTTTATAAAGTCTGACTCGCCCAAGGTTTCAGATTTCAAGGAAGTGGTGACCCTAAACAAGGTCTCAGCTGAAACCGGATACCTGGCAGGATATTCCTGTTTCAATCTCAGGTGCGAACTAGAAGACGGCAGGGTTTACTGTTTTACTCCTGTAATGTCATCGGTCGTGGGTAACCGATCAGACCTGCTGTATCAGCATCCGTGACCGCTAAGCAGTTTTATAGCTTGAGGATGTTGAAAAGGTTTCCTTACTCCTCAATATCGAGATCCGATTTGATGCGTTCAAAGAGGGCCTCTATCGTCATGCCGGGCTCTGCCTCCAGATACGTGGCGACCATTACTGATACTGGATGGACTTCCAACACCTGAGAAATCTGTTCAATTTTGTCGATGGTTGGCGACTTCATTCCACGCTCAAGCGTGCTCATGTAGGTCCTGCTGCTCACGTCTGAAAATTCCTCCTGGGAGAGCTTTCTCTTAACTCGTAATTGCCGCAGTGCGACGCCAAAAGATTGTTTGAGATCCATTTTCCACCCAGAAAATGGTCTAGATAACGCTAATGAACCCTATAGAGCTACAATCTATAGTATTCAAGGAGAGTATGAGCGACCAGCGCAGGAACGGCGCAATTTGCTTCTACGGCAACATTGCCAGCATTGAGGTCCCTCGGTAATCCCCCCGAAAAACAGCGGTGATCAGAAGTAGAATTTTCCGTAAGCTATTTGCAGGGAGATTCTGCATGAAAACATCACGTTTTACCGACAGCCAGATTCTGGCAATCCTGAAGCAAGCCGAGAACGGTGTGCCGGTTC
>DRFO01000004.1 GCA_011050525.1 Halopseudomonas xinjiangensis | reverse complement strand
GACCGGCTTCGATGAACTGGCCAGTGCCGATCCTGACGTGCTGGCTGGTGCCGACCGTGAGGTGATCGTTGGACTTGCTTTCGATTTTGCGCTCGCCGTGGATGGTGCGGTGTTCTTCTTTCAGAAACTCGCTGTAGCTGTTGGCTTCGACGCGGTCGTGGCGTTCGTGGCCGATGCGAATCTTTTGGTCGTGCTGGATGTTCTGGTCCCAGTTGCGCTGGGCGTGGATAGTGATCTGTTCCTGGCCCTTCTTGTCTTCGATGCGTAGTTCGTTAAAGCCCTCACCGCCTGGGGTGCTGAGGGTTTTGAACACGCTTTGGGTTTTATTGGCGGGCAAGTCATAGGGAACCGGGTGTTCCCGGTGATACAGGCAGCCCGTGACCAGCGGCTGATCCGGGTCGCCTTCCAGAAAGGAAACCAGCACTTCCATGCCGACGCGGGGGATGGTGACGCCGCCGTAGCGATCGCCGGCCCAGCTGCTTGATACACGTAGCCAGCAGCTGGTCTTGTCATTGACCTGGCCGTGACGATCCCAGTGGAACTGTACCTTGATGCGGCCGTACTGGTCGCAGTGAATCTCTTCGCCTTCGGGGCCGGTGACCACCGCGGTTTGATTGCCCAGCACCTTGGGTTTCTTGTGGTTTAAGGCGGGGCGGTAGAACACATCCCAGGGTATCGCTTTGAAGCGGTTGCGATAACCCTGCGGAAGGCCGCCCCGCGTGAACCCATCTTCTGGCTTGACGTCACTGGTAATGGATTCTTCCAGCACCTGCGGCTGTTTGCCCTCGTGGTGAATCTCGGTGAGCAGCCACAGGTCATTCCAGTCTTTTCTGCTGTGGTTGGTCAGGGCGAGAAAGTGACCGCTGATCAATAACGGCTGGTCGCTTTCACCTTCGGCCAGACGGTAGTCGCTACGGTGGCGCTCCAGGCTGCGCTGGGCCAGTTGCTTGCCGCGCTTGCGGTCGATAAAGCGGCCGGGGTAGTCGTAGTCTTCCAGGTCGGGCAGTGGTAGCGGTTGATCGCCTTCGACTGGCTGTTCAGCCTTGTGCGTGGCTTCCAGCAGCAGGTGCGGCTTTTCGAAATCATAATCGCGGCGGGTGACGCGGCTGGGTCTTGTCTCAAGGCGCAGGGCGAAGCGCTTGATGACCGGCTCGTCGGCGACCATCCCATTACCCTGCTGGAAGCTTGTGGGCGCCAGTTTGGGAAAACCGGTCTGGTCATCACCAAACACCAGCACATGGCTGTCTACCGTGTGTTCGAAGTGGTAGTGAATGCCTTCTTCTTCGCACAGGCGTTGAATGAAGTGCAGGTCGGTTTCATCGTACTGGGTGCAGTAGTCGCGTTCGGGATAGGTGCTGCCGAGCTGGAAGCGGTGGGTATCGCCCAAGATGCCGTGCTCTTGCAGCACCTGCGCGATGATCTGCGGAACCGAGAGATGCTGAAAGATCCGATGGTTGGTGCGGTGCGCCAGATAGGCAAGGTGCGGCGCCAGGGTGATCCGGTAACGGGTCAGGCGCTTGCCGGCTTCGGATTGAGCGATGCTGTGGATCAGCCCATGTACGCCCTTGCCGCCTGCGGCAAAGGACAGAAAAGCGGGTTGGTACAGAAAGGTCTCGATATCCAGATCGGGGTATTCGCTGACCAGTTCAAGGGTAAAGCTGTAGGGCTGGGAGATGGCTTCGTCGCCGGTGAATGCCAGCACCTTGAAGTCGTGCTTGATGCCTTTAATGCTCAGGTTGAAGTGCGATTCATTGGCTGGGTTGAACATCCATTGTTCCTTGAGGTGACAGAGCGGGGCTTTCCAGCACCGGAAGGGGCGAATTCTAGGCAATTGAGCGGGGGGATGCTGTGAAAGAGTCGGCAGAATGGGGCATAGCCAAGCGGAATCGTCAATAAAACAGCGGAGATGGATCACCCAATGGCTAGCTAGCGGCATCCCAGGTCAGGCAGTATTAAAACCTGAGCGTGAATCAATGATGCAGCGGTTTCTATCAAGGCAGGCCGCCAACGGATACGCTTCAACGGGCGTTTGTTGCCCCGCAAGTGAAAAATCTTAGATCTCTATTGAGCCGTATCGAATCAGACATGGCCAGGCCCACAATGCGCCCAAAGGAGAGCAAGGAGAAACCGATCACATCACCGGCTCTTAGCTTCTCGTAAAATCGAATCAGCATCGTTCATTCCCCGCATCTTTTGCAAAGTTAATCAACAGGAGAAAATATGAAACTAAAACAGAAAATGAAAAATACTGGTAGAAATTCCAGAATCGCTTACTTAATGACCTTGCTAACTCTCGGTTACCTTTTGATGACAAGCGTCAAAGGAGCATATTTTCAAACGTCTGAAAGTTCATATAGCCTCGTTCAAAACATCCATATAATGATGGGATGGGCTATTACTCATTCCTATTTTTTTCCGATAAATTTGATCTGGAACAATATTCCTGCAATCCCGTTTGACGGACAAAATCTCTTTCTTTTCTTTAAAATTATTGCACCTCCGATAGCTGTTTTATTTGTATGCGCGCTGTTTATAGTTGAACACCGTTTGTTAAAGGAAAAATTTCAAGATCTTAGGCATGAAATTAAAAGAGAAATTGCCTTGCGCGATATGCGTAAGGACGCTGGTATTGAATCCATACCGGAATCAGCCACCGTAGATGTCATTATTAGCAACGCAACTACTAAAGACCCTTCCTGGCATGACACTTGGTGGGGAAGAGTAGGCATCGGTGTAACTGTAGCAATTGTTGTAGCCGCTATCGGTATCAAGTAGTGTGCTCGATGCGCCTGATCGAGCCAACTTCAACCCGCTGTTTCGGCCAATGCAGCAGGGGCTTGACTTCTGCCTAGCTCGCGAAACCGCGGACCTGAGTTCATTAACACCACTTGACTTTGAGGCTGCTTGAGATTCGCCTTTGTCGGGGGGTTCGTCCTGAATATCAGAATCCTTTGATAGCTCTAAACCAGGAAATAAAATGCTGTCCTTGTTCCTCAAATGCATGCTTGGTGCGCTGGCCGTGCTAGCGATTGCGCTGCTGTCAAAATCACGCAGTTTCTACATCGCGGGGCTGGTACCGCTGTTTCCAACCTTCGCGATCATCGCTCATTATATTGTTGGGCTGGAACGCTCGCCTGCCGATCTCAGAACCACCGCCCTGTTCGGCCTCTGGTCGCTAATCCCATACGCGCTTTACCTTGTGGCGGTACTTTTTCTCAGTACCCGATACAGCTTGGTAACCACGCTGCTGTCAGCGACACTGGCCTGGGCTGTCTCGGCATCACTGTTGCTCATTGCATGGCTGCGTTTTCAACCTGGCGCATGACCTGTCTGACTCCCCCGCCACGCAGACCATGAATAAAGCGCAAGCGCTGCCCAGATCATGATAAAGCTAGTCAGCTGTGTCTCGGTCAAGGGTTCGTGGAAAACAAAAAGCGCGATCAGAAATTGCAAGGTGGGGTTTATGTACATCAAAAATCCCCCACGGTCGCCAAGCGCAAACGCCTGGCTGCCCCGGCAAATGCCAGCAATGGCAGCGCGGTGACCATGCCACTTGCCAGTAGCAGGAAGGTGTTGGTGGAGCCGCCGGTGAAGTGCGACAGGTCCAGCCCTATCAGGACAGTCAGAGCCAACAGACCCACCGGCAACAGCAGCAGCGTTTCAACAAACAACCCGGACAAACCATCCAGCGTTATCTGTTTACGCAGCAGCCCATAGACACCAAAGCTTACCGCCAGGACCAGGCTAATCCAGGGCAGACTGCCCAGCAATACCACCTGAATCAATATGCCGCTTCCCGCCAGCAGCACCGCCACCCCCTGCAGACGCGCCATCCGCTCCCGCAGAACCAGCATGCCCAGCGCCACATTGATCAACGGAGTCAGAAAATAACCAAGACTGGCTTGCAGCACGTGGCTGGTTTCCACCGCGTAGATATAAATCCCCCAGTTAATGCCGATCAGCGTAGCGCACGCCAGAACCCGCACCAGACTTTTCGGGTGCGCCAAGGCCTCGATCACTGGGCGCCATCGCCGCAGCACCGAAATGACCACAGCAAGAAAAACGCACGACCAGATGATCCGATGAATCAGTATCTCGTATGCCGGCACACCGTCGAACAACGCAAAAAACAGGGGAAAGCACCCCCACATCGTATAGGCGCCAAGCCCATAGACAACGCCCTTGGTGGTTTCCGGTGTGGTGACTTTCATCGGCATCTCTCGCTAAAAAAGACTGGCAGGATAATGACAGGTTCTCCGTCTGCTCCAACCCTTCGGGACATTTTGGTAACGCCCCATCCAAAGAAGAATGGAACTCCCTGCGCCCGCCCGCCTCAGAAATAGAGACCCGACACTACTCGTCGAGCCTTTTCCTGAGAGGACTTCACCATGCGCCACCGTCACCTGATCGCTTTTTTAACGCCACTGGTTTTTGCCCTCCCCGCCGCAGCCGACTGGCCTGAGGGTGCCAAAGACCGGTTTGTTCAGGAATGCATCGCCAGCGCTCAAGCCAACAACAGCGCCGTCCAGGCCCAATCCTATTGTGCCTGCGCTGCCGACAAGGTAAGTAGCGAATTCAGCGAAGCAGAGCTGGAGGCCATGGGTCGACAGTCGCCCATGGCGGATGGAATGCGGCAGCGTCTCGTCGAGGCCTCGCGCAGCTGCAACGCTGACATGCAGGAATAAAACAGACGCCACGGCGCGGCAGCATTTGCTTTTCAGCAGCCTGCCACTGTGTTTCTGCCAGCGCCCTTGGCAAGATAAAGTGCCTGATCCGCCTGAATCTTGAGCTGGTCAACATCCGTTGCGGTAGTCGCTGCCAGGGTGCATACCCCAACACTGATGGTCACCACTGGCGCGACCCTGGAAAAGTCGTGCCTGATCCCGATAGCTTCCACCGCAGCCCGGCAGGCTTCTGCCACAGCCTCGGCATTATCGGTTTGCGGCAAAACGATGGCGAACTCTTCGCCGCCGTAACGGGCAAGCAGATCCGTAGGCCGGTGGATGACGGCTTGCAGCGCTTGTGCCACCTGTTGCAGACAGGCATCCCCAGCGGGATGTCCATATTCGTCGTTGAACGCTTTGAAGAAATCGATATCCAGCATGATCAATGCGAGCGCCTTTTTCTGACGCCTGGCCAGTAGCCACTCTCGGTCAAGAAAAGTATCGAAATGCCGCCGGTTGGCCAATCCGGTCAGGCCATCGGTAAGCGACATCTTTTCCAACTCCTGCTTGGCCTCTTGCAATTCTCTGTTCCGACTCAGGCTGACCAGCGAGTAGATGACCAGCAAAGCGACGAAGAGACTTCCGAACACCAGAACCAGCCCCGGCAGATAACCACGCCGCTGGGTTATGTAGGCTTCTGCTGGCATCGCTTCGATGATCCAGCTGCGTCCTGCTATGTTAGGCAGAAACGATTGATAAACCATTGTGTTCAGCCAGCGTTGCTCGTCTGGATCGACATTGCTGTACAGCACGTGGTTGATCTCGCCAGTGGTGTCTACCACCCGAAACAGTACATTATCGTGGACCGCCAGCCCAACGGACTGGGTCGCCAGCTCGCCAACTCTGAACACACCATTTAAAAAACCGTAATGGCTATCGTGGCGCTGTTCGAGATTTTCTGGCTCGCCTCTGTATAGCGGCGCAAAGACCAGAAAGCCCTGTTGATTGCCGGCTTCCTGGACCAGCGTTATTCCTGCCGTGGCAACCATTCGCCCGGTATCCCTGGCCAAGCTCAGCGCAGCGAGCCTGCTTTGCTCGCTGGCCAGATCGAACCCAAGCGCCGGACGATTCTGACCCAGGGGCTCAATGTATTGAACCGGAACATACCACTGACGATCCACGACTGGCACCAGGCTGCCCGACTCCTCGCGCTCGGTGAGTAGCCAGCCAGGCGACCAGACCTGCTGTTCAAGCTCGAAACTTTCCAGGTTCTCACGCGGCACCACGGGAGCCCAGGCGAAGGCCTGTATCGCGGGGGAGCGCTGCAATATGTCGCGGGTCATGAGGCGAAAGCGCGTCTCATTCATCTCCGGCATGACATTCACTGCCGCTTTCAGTGCGTGCAGGATTTCCAGGTTGAGCACAACCTCACGCTCGAAGGCAGATGCTAGCTGGTCGATTTCGGCCCGAAATTCGATGGATATGGTTTTGGACTCTGCCAGGTACAGACTGCGACTCAGTGCAACGGATATTCCGAGACCAATCAGCGCCAGTAGCAAAATTGGCAAAAGGGCTTTGTGTCTCACCGGGCCGTATCCTCAGAGGAGCCAAGCAATCGCAACGTACTCTTCAATCAGCCTTACTCCGCAGTAGCTGCCAGTATCAAACGCTACACTCTACACCAGCCTCACTGACGCGTATATTAACTACCGGACCCCTACCCAGCTCCTGCATTACGCGGTTTTTTGTTGTCAGCCTACCCACCGCTCTACGGCCGACCCCATCGGCGAGCGTCAATATTTGGTCGTTATTCGCCCTCCCTTTAGATTCTGACAGAATTTCAGCGCGCAACTGGCGCAATCACCTATCTGCCGGTACGCTTTAAATAATGGAACGACCATTTCCTTGGAGGGGTATGAGACTTCACGAATTCATATTGGCGAATATGGAGCCCATCCTCATGGAATGGGAACATTATGCGCGGAAAAACCAGCCCACCGGCGCAAATATGAACGAAGTAGAGCTGCGTAATCATGCGCAAGGATTACTGGAGATGATCGTTGCGGACATGATGTCTCTGCCTGTTGAACCCGTGCAACGCGACCCCACCCGCGATAGGCAACCTGGGTCTGAAAGAGACGATACCGTGGCACAAACCCACGCAGACTGCCGCCTGGCCTCCGGCTTCTCCATCGACGTCATGGTGTCCGAGTATGGTTTTTTGCGGGCCACCGTCCTCCGCCTTTTTCTGAAGGAAAACGAGATATGCAATCCGGAGGAAGTCAGCGATCTCATTCACTTCAACGAAGTCATTGATCAAGCCGTGGCAGAATCCGTCACCCGCCATGCTGAGACGGTAACGAGGCACCAAAATCTGTTCCTGGGAATCATAGGCCACGATTTGCGTGCCCCCCTGCAGTTTCTCAGCTTCGGTGCCCAATCACTGAAGCGGGCGCAAAATGTCGACGACCGGCTTTCCCTGCTCGGTTCCCACATGGTCAACAGCGTTCTGCGCATGAAGGAGATGCTGGACAACCTAATGGACTTCACCCAAACCCGCCTTGGGGGCGGCTTGAAAATCTCGTTGATTGAAGCGGATCTGGCGAGAATCTCCGGTCAGGTTGTGGAAGAGTTCCGTTCAGCCAATCCCGACCGCGTTATTCGCAATGATGTCATCGGAGACTGCACTGGCCGATGGGACGCCGGCCGAGTCGGGCAGATTTATCAGAACCTGATCGGGAATGCGTTACAGCACGGTTCCCTGCAGGGCGAAGTGATAATTTCCACCGAAGGTACGTCCGCCGACGTCGTTTTTACCGTCCATAATCTTGGGCCGGCTATCGCAGAAAGTGATCTGGAGCGGTTTTTTGATCTGCTGCAGCAGGGTCTAGCCGGCAAGCCCAACCCCAACAAGAACATGGGGCTGGGTTTGTATGTAGCTCGGCAAATAGTTACCGCTCACAACGGCACTATCAGTGTTACATCCAGTGAAACTGAAGGAACAACGTTCAGAGTTTGGCTTCCCAAGCAGCTCAGCGCTCCTGCCACGGTTGGTCGAGGCGTTTGACCGACAAGCCCGTGGCTGTGGTTTGACGCCTGCCTAGCAAGCCGCAGCGATCACATGGATGATGAACTTCCCTACCTCCACCACCCTCAGATAGCTATAAATACAACCTGAACCTACATCCGCACCGCCGCTGCCGTATGCTAATAGGCAAATTCCTTTCACTGGGAGAAGCTCATGAATCAGCTCACCAGCCCGCGATTCGATAACAGCTATGTACTGCTGCCGGACCGTTTCTATTCCCATCAGATCCCGACGCCGGTCAAGGCACCCGCATTGATCAGGGTCAATCGGCTGCTGGCGGAACAACTGGGACTGTCCGTCGAATGGCTGGAGTCCGCCGAAGGGCTTGAAGTATTAGCTGGCAACCAGGTGGCGCCAGGCTCCGTGCCAATAGCCACGGCCTACGCTGGCCATCAGTTCGGCGGCTGGAATCCACGCTTGGGGGACGGGCGTGCGGTGCTGCTGGGTGAATTGGTAGCAACAGATGGCCAGCGCTACGACATGCAGCTGAAGGGTGCAGGCCGGACGCCCTATGCCCGAGGCGGCGATGGCCGTTCGCCGTTGGGGCCGGTGCTGCGTGAATATGTCGTCAGCGAGGCCATGGCGGCGCTTGGCGTGCCGACGTCCCGCAGTCTCGCGGCGGTCACCACCGGAGAGCCGGTGGTGCGTGATCTGCTGCAACCAGGAGGTATCCTTACCCGCGTTTCTCGCAGCCATATCCGCATTGGCACCTTTCAGTACTTCGCTGGCCAGAACGATACGGAGGCAGTGCGCACGCTGGCTGATCACGTCATCGCCCGTCATTATCCCGAGGCGACCGACAACCCGCGCCCGTATGTTGCGTTATTGCAGGGCGTGATTGCGCGCCAGGCGCAGTTGATCGCGCAATGGCAGCAGCTCGGCTTTATCCACGGAGTAATGAATACCGACAACATGCTGGTGTCTGGCGAGACCATTGACTATGGACCTTGCGCCTTCATGGACAGCTATCACCCCAACACGGTCTACAGCTCCATTGATGCCAACGGGCGCTACGCCTATGTCAACCAGCCGGCCATCGCGCAATGGAATCTGGCGTGGCTGGCGCGAGCGTTGCTGCCAATAATGGATAAAGACGAGGACGCAGCAGTCCAAGCAGCGCAGCAGGCAATCGATGATTTTGTGCCGCAGTATGAGGCAGCCTACAGCGACATCATGCAGCGCAAACTCGGATTTTGCCGCTCGGATGCGGGAGGCAAGGCATTGGTTGACGAGTTACTGGAACTGATGGCGGCTGCCAAAGCGGATTACACTCTTACCTTCCGCCGGCTCGCCGAGCATGCAGGGGCAGGGATTGGGCACGGTAATGGCGACAGCGTGACCGCTCTCTTCGAATTGCCTGACAGCTTCGCCCCCTGGGTTGAGAAGTGGGAGGCGCGACTTGCTGCTGAGACGCTGACAGCAGAGGAGCGTCAGCGACAGATGCTCGCGCTGAACCCCGCCTTCATCCCACGCAACCACCTGGTCGAAGAGGTGATACGCGCAGCGGTGGATAACAACGACCTGGAGCCCTTTCACCAATTGGTCGATCGTCTCGGAGAGCCTTGTCGTTATGACGCAGCGGATACCCGCTACGCCATGCCACCCAAGCCGGAACAGGTCGTCCTGCGCACTTTTTGCGGTACCTGAAAAAGGCCGCTCAGCGGGTCTGATCATGTCTCATTGATCACCCGCTGGGGGGCGTGCGTCCCAGGTTCTATATCCCGCCACCCAGTTCGCGGCGCATGGCCTCGTCAGTATGGGCTACGCCGTAGCGGTTCCGGGACCACAGATACATGCCCAGGCCCAGCAGCATCCAGCCGCCAAATACTACCCACTCTACAGGCAACAACGCTGATGGACTGCCGGGCATATACAGACCAATCATGCCAACTGACAGGACCAATGCCAGCCCACCCACCAGCTTGCCGTTTGGTACCTTGAAGGGGCGTTCCAGGTCTGGCTCGCGCTTGCGCAGCGCCAGGAAAGACAGTGCAACGAACAGATAGGCAATGACGATTCCCAGACCACCTGCATCTACCAGCCAGACCAGCGCCGGACGACCGAAGAAGGGCGCGATACTGGATAAGATACCGATCATGAGAATGGCATTGACGGGTGTTTTATAACGCGGATGCAGCTTGGCGAGAAACGCGGGCAACATGCCGGCATGCGCCAGCGCGTAAATAGCCCGGGAGCCGCCAATATAGAACGCATTCCAGCTGGTAATAATGCCCGCGATGCCGGCGAAAACCATCAGCTTGCCGGCCCAGGGCGAGCCAAACACCGCCTGCATCGCGTCGGGTACGGCTAATGAACTCTGCTCCAGCGCCGTGGGGGTAAGCATCAAAGAAGTCCCGAGAATAATCAGCGCGTACCAGAACACGGCGAGAATCACTGAAAACATCAGCACCCGCCCGATTTCACGAAACGGCAGATTGATCTCCTCGGCGGCCTGCGGAATAACATCGAAACCAACGAACATAAACGGCACCATGATCATGACGATCATGATGCCGCCCACGACGCCCGTCTCGACATTGAACAACGGCTGCATGGTGGCGGTTTCGCCGGTGAACAGCGAACCAGTAATGAACATGACGCCCACCACCAGTATCAGCAATGTCACGACCTTTTGTACCAGCGCAGCCATGCGGATGCCGATATAGTTTATCCACATCATCACTACCGAGCCCGCCACACCCACCGCTACCCAGGTGGCCTGCACATCCCAACCAGCGACTGTCCACAGGTGTCCGACGGCATAGCCGGGAAAGAGGTGCTCGACAACGGTCGGCAAGGCAACCGCTTCGAAAGAAACCACGCTCATGTAACCCAGCACAATGCTCCAGGTACATAAAAAAGAAGGGAAATGGCCGAGAGCACGGTAGCTATAGACATGCTCCCCACCCACCTGCGGCATTGCCGAGGCCAGTTCCGCATAGGTCAGACCGACCAGCACAATGGCAATGCCGCCGATGACAAAAGCGGTGATGGCACCCAGACTGCCAGCAGATTGGATCCAGCTACCGGTCAACACAATCCAGCCCCAGCCAATCATCGCGCCGAAGGCTAGGGCCAGGACATCTTTGCGCGCCAATACGCGCTCAAACCGTGTTGCTTCAGTCGGGGTTTTCATGCGCTAAGCTCCCTTGTCTTTATTGTTTTAGATCAGCTTGTTGCCTGCGGTAAGCATAGACCAATAACAGCCATGCTGGATTCCAGCGCAGCGGCCTCCCCAAACTTTGTGAGATAGAAACAGCCTGTCGCGTCGGTGATGAAATTTCTGAAATCGCCTGCGACTGGAGTGGTGTGTGAAACTGCATCTGGCGCACCGGGCTCTGAGGCCTCAGTTGCGCATCGCCACAACTGCCAGTCACACGCGTTGAGACTCCGACTCTTGGACTCGCTCCAGCCAGGCAGGATCGAGCCGAAACTGATCCGTATCAATACCGGACTCATCCATTCTCTGCTTATGCCTCTCGCTTTCTTCTTCCGCCTCCTGGAGAGCGCTGGAATTGCCATCCAGGCGGTGCATCTCAAGCAGCCCCAGATGATAGAACCGCAGCAGCTTCATCGCTGGCGGAGCACACTTGTTCACCCCCGCCTCCACTTGATGCATCACATTGGTAATGCGCATCAGGCTGCGCTTCAGACGCCATCCATAGACCGCCGCCGACATCCACGGCTGGTGCCAGAGCTTCATGCGAACCAGCAAAACTGTAAGGGCCAACCCGACGATAACGCCGACCAGGTTCCAGCGGAAGTTGTTGCCTCCGGGCTCGCCAAACAACGCCACCGAGAGCGCCGACAGCCCCAGCCCCAGGACGGCGAAGATAACGGTGACTATCAGCGTGCTCTTGCGGGTCTGGCGCCTGTAGACCTCTGGGTCCATGTGCTTTATTTCAAACATCAACCGCGCCGGCCCCGGCGATTTCCCGAAACGCCTCGATCAGGCTCTGCGGCTCCTGGGCACCGGAGATCATGTATTGCTGGTTGATGATAAAGGCCGGAACAGCCGACACGCCGGCCTGCTGATAGCGCGCCTCGTCAGCTCGCACGGCGTCGCTGAAATCATCGGAGCCTAGTATTGTCCTCGCTTCCTCGCCCTCCAGCCCGATCGCTTCAACGCAGGCAACCAGCACGTCGGCATCCGAGACGTCTTCGGCACGACCAAAGTAGGCTTCGAAGAAGGCGTTCTTCATCTCGGTCTGACGTCCCCGTTCCCCCGCCCACTTGACCAGGCGGTGGGCGTCGAAGGTATTGGCAGTGTAACGCTCCTGCATTTTGGTGAAATTCAGACCAAGGTCCTGGGCAATGTTCATCATATTGGTCTGAGCGGCCTCCATTTCCTCGCGACTGCGGCCGTACTTGCGGCTGAGCGCTTCGAGGATGGGCCGGGGTTCAGCGGACTTGTCAGGGTTCAGTTCGAACGCATGCCACTCGATGGTGAAGTCAATCTCGTCTGTCAGTTCGCGCATGGCCTGTTCCAGACGTGCATAGCCGATGGCGCACCAGGGGCAGGCGATATCGGAAACGATGTCTATCTGTAACGTTTTCATAGTTGCTCCCGTTGTTGGTTTTCAGTTTTCGAGTCAAGCCTATACGCATTGTGACCACGGATCATCCAGCCTGGTCCGCACCGACCTTAAATACAGTTAGTCCTGACACCTGTGACATGGCATACATATGGACTTCTGTCCTGGCCCCTGCAAAGTAATGACCATGCTACGCTTCGAACTTGAACTGAGGCGGCTCCGGTCTGTCCTTATTGAACTGAGTTCCAGCCTTGGCAGTACCGACCTGCTTCAAACCATGCGTTTGATACCATGCGCATTTCTTTCGAGGAACACCTATGCCCATGTCCGTCAGCCTCAGCATCGCAATGATGGGCCTGATCGCGTTTGGCTGTCAGTGGCTGGCCTGGCGGGTCAAGCTGCCGGCGATTCTGTTCCTGCTGGCCGCCGGCATCCTCCTGGGGCCGCTGATGGGTGTAGTAAACCCTGATGCCTTGTTCGGCGACCTGCTGTTCCCGCTTATCAGCCTCTCGGTGGCCATCATCCTGTTCGAGGGCAGCCTGACGCTTAACCTGCAGGAAATCAAAACCCAGAAGGCGGTGGTAAGGCGCTTGATCGTGCTGGGCGCGGGGGTGACCTGGGCGCTGGTGGCTGTCGCAACACATTTTCTGATCGAGCTGAGCTGGGAGCTGAGCGTTCTATTTGGCGCCCTCGCCGTGGTCACGGGCCCTACCGTTATCGTGCCCATGCTGCGAACCGTCAGGCCCAACAGCAATATCGCCAATATTCTGCGCTGGGAAGGGATTCTGATTGACCCTATCGGCGCACTGCTGGTGGTAGTTGTGTACGAGTTCGTTGTAGCACAGAGCCAGAGCGCCGGCCTTTCACATGGCTTTTTTGCCTTCCTCGAAATCATCGCGGTCGGAACCTTCCTGGGTATAGCCGGGGGCTGGTTTCTCGGTTTCATACTCAAGCGTGGCTGGGTGCCGGACTATCTCAAGAACCTGGCGACGCTATCGCTGGTCTTTGCCATATTCAGCCTGTCGGACTTCCTTGCCCATGAGTCGGGATTGCTGGCCGTCACGCTGATGGGCATGTGGCTCGCCAACAAGAAAGACCTGCACATTGGCGACATCCTGCATTTCAAGGAAAATCTCAGCGTCGTGCTGATTTCAGGCCTGTTCATCCTGCTTGCCGCCAGGCTGACACTGGACGATATTCTGGCGCTGGGCTGGGCTCCGGTGGTGCTGTTGCTGCTGATGCAGTTTATCGTCCGGCCCGCGGCCGTCTGGCTGTCCGCCATAGGCTCCACTTTGACCTGGCAGGAAAAATCCCTGTTGTCCTGGATAGCGCCCCGGGGGATCGTCGCTGCGGCCGTGTCAGCGCTCTTCGCCATCCGGTTACAGGAGGCCGGGCAGGACGAAGCGGCTATCCTGGTGCCGCTGACCTTCTCAATCATCATCGGTACCGTGGTATTGCAAAGCGCTACCTCCCGCGGGCTGGCCAGGTTGCTTGGCGTGGCTGAGCCCGCGCCGAAGGGTTTTTTGATCGTGGGCGCCAATACCGTCGCGCGGGCCATCGGGTCGGCGTTGCAGAAACAGGGTTTTCGGGTGCTGCTGACCGATTCCCAATGGGAGCATATTCGGGATGCGCGGATGGAAGGCCTGGAAACATTTTTTGGCAATCCTGTGTCCAGCTATGCTGATCAGCATCTGGACCTGGTCGGTATTGGCAAGCTGATGGCGCTGTCGCCTCGCCTGGGCATCAACGTGGTGGCAAGCATGCGCTTCAATACCGAATTTGGCTCCCGCAACATCTATACTCTGCTTTCAAGCACTGAAACCGACGCCGCAGAAAAGCACCAGCTAGGCTCTAACCATCGAGGCTATACGCTGTTCGATGAAGACATGAGCTACAGCAAGTTTGCCAGCCTGCTGAGCAAAGGCTGGGAAATACGCGGGACCAAGTTGACCGAGGAGTTTGGCTATGGCGACTTCCTCGACGTTCAGCAAGGCAAGGTCGTCCCGCTGTTTGCCATTTCCCCCAAGGGCCGCCTCGAGGTATTTGTGCATGAGGGCGATGTGACACCTGGCCCGGGTTGGCAACTATTCAGCCTGACCGAGCCCAAACCGGACGAGGCCAAGCTTGCCGCCAAGAAGGAGGCGGGTGAGAAAAAGGCGATCAATGCCAAATGAGCCAAAAGGCCATGACATAAGAGATCGACATGCATAACTGGTTGTTTCTTCTGACTGCGATTGTCGCCGAGGTTATCGCCACCTCGGCTCTCAAGGCCAGCGACGGTTTTACCCGGCTATGGCCTACCTTGATCGCTGCGGTGGGTTATGGCATCGCCCTGTATCTGCTGTCCCTGACGTTGCGCACCATCCCGGTGGGGATCGCCTATGCTATCTGGTCAGGTCTGGGCGTCGTGCTGATTACGGTGGCAGCCTGGGTATGGTTCGGGCAGAAACTGGACGTGCCGGCTATCGTCGGCATGGCGCTGATCGTAACCGGGGTGATTATCATGAATGTGTTCTCCAGGGTGGCGGAGCTCTAAACGGTTACTACTGCTGAAACCCATATTTTATTTGAGTTCTAACTAAATATTAGCTTCCAGTTTTACCAGCGGGCGCTTAAACCCTTTTAAATGCTATAGAAGCGGATTAGCCGCCGGGCAACTCCTCGTGTAGGATGCTTAGAACTATAAGTTATCTTCACACTGCTTTCATCACGCACCCCCAAGGAGACGTCACATGAAAAAAGATCCCGCCAAAGGCTTTATCGCCCTGCTCGGCTGGGCTCCCAATGCCGTAGAAGCGGCTGAAACCTTTGACCGACGCTATGTGGTAGTCGCCCCGGAGTGGGCCGAAGAATATTGCCAGGCCCATGACATACCCTATGTGCCGTGGAATTTCGAACGCCTCAATGACCGCTCGATGGAAATCGCTCAGACCCTGAAGGATATGGGCGTAGATGTAGCCATTCCACTATTCGAAGAGACCGTTGAATGGGCCGGCGCCATCAATGCGGTGCTTCTGGACCAGCCCAGGCTGCTGGGCCAGTCGATGCTGATGCGCGACAAATCACTAATGAAACGCCGTGCGCAGCTCGGTGGTATCCGCGTGGGTATTTTCGAGGAAGCCCACGACCGCGAAGACGTGATTCGCTTCCTCAAGCGCGTCAATCAGACGCTGCTCAAGCTGGACGGTGATCCCAACGACCCGATTCATTTCAAGGCCTTTGACAAGGCAGGCTGCCTTGGACACCGGGTAATTCGCACGCCTGACGATGTGGATGCGATACCCGATGATGAATTCCCCTCTTTGATGGAATCCCACCTGGACGGCTGGGAGTTCGCGGTGGAGGCCTGGATTCACAAGGGCAAGATCTGCTTTCTGAACATCTCCGAATACGTGCGCCTGGGCTATTCGGTACATGTACCCGCCTCACCGGAGCTGGAAAAGTACCGCCCGAAAATTGTCGAGCAGATCAACAAGCTGATCAAAACCTTCGAGATCGACTTCGGCATGATTCATCCCGAATACTTTGTCACCAGCGACGGCGAAATGTATTTCGGCGAAGTCGCCTACCGGCCGCCGGGCTTCAAGGTGTTCGAGCTTCTCGAACGGGTTTACAAGGGCTTCAATGCCTATCACGCCTCCATGCTGGTATTTGATCCCAAAGCTACCGAGGAGGAAGTAAAAGCCTACTTTCCCAGGGAGATCGAAGATGCCACGGGCTATGCCGGGTGTTTCGGCGTGTATCCCCGTCGCCGCGTGGTGAGTCAGTTGACGATTCCCGAAGAGACCGAAGAACATCCGTACTTCGAATCGCACGAACTGACCACACCCGTAGAAGAAATTGTCACCAAGCGCACCGCCTTTGGCACGCACTGGGGCCTGGTCTATTTTGTTGGCGAGGACGCGACGGTCATGCATGATCTGCTCAAGCGTCAGGAAGAGCTGGATTTTTACATCTAGCACATCCTTTTTCAGGCACCTATGATGGGCAGCTTGCAGACTCAAGTGGAGATCGTGTGTGGCAATTGATGACGTAAACAGCTCTGCCGACGAGGGCAAGCTGGCTACCTTGCTGACGAGGCTCGACGAAGCATTAAGCATTCTGGAGGCCGCCCCTGGATTTGCCAAGGCAGGCAAGCTCGGCAGGGTGCTCGATACTGCCAGGCGCGTCCTGATGCTGGATGGCGGTTGTGCAGCTATCGAGCAACGCGCCCAGGCCATTGAAGGCGCTGGCGTGTTTAGCGGCTCCGACTGGGCCAGCCCCCACACCTTGATTCCCTCGCTGTCAGCCACCACACTGCGCAGCCCCGACGCCAATCTGTTGGTAATTGAGGCCCTGAGCCAGCTCAGGCTACTGGCGGTGGCGCGGCAGGATTACCAGCATGGGATGATGTCAGCCGAGCAGGCGCAGCGCTTCCTTACCCAAGTACTGGCAAGCAATCTCACCCTGCTCTTCCAGCCACCAAACGAGGCGGAGCGCGAAACGCTGGGCAGACTGGTCGAGTTGCCACGCAAGCTGCTGGACTACCTGGCCAGCTGCATTGGCTATGAGCTGGTCATTGATCAATTGATCGACGAAATCTGGCGAATTCTTCAGCAGCGCCCCATTCAGGTCGGCGCAGTAAAACGCATGGTTACGCAGATCGCCATTTGTCAGGCCGATCCGAACATTGACCTGGGCGCCAGCGGCCAGGGTGCTTATCGGCTGGTCAGCAGTCTGTTTGGACCGACCCATGCCTGTAGCGAAGATCCCGGACTGGAGATCTACCAGGAACGTCTGGACTACATGGACAACGCGGCCCTTCAGCGCGAGGCGACCGGCTTTGCGCGAGCAATGCATGATACGGGGCTGGTGTCGGCTTATCACACGGTGTTGGTGCGCCATCTGCTTAAGCAGGGCGAATATTTATTGTCTGAGGCGCTGGGATTATCCTCGACCGGTAGGGATTGCCTGCTGTGCTACCGGGAACTGGTACTCAGCCTGATCGACAAAAGCGTGTTCCCCGAAACCCCGCAGGCGATCTACGGACTGGCACTACTGCTTGAGCGGGGCATCCTTTACCAACTGCCCGTCGCCCCGGCCATGTGGCGTCAACTCGGACTGCCGCTTTCATCCTGGTCGCGGGAACGCCTTACCCTTGCATTCGGCAACGGCGTGCCTCCCGAAGCCTTTCTGCTGGAAGGCGTGCTGTGCATGCTCGGCCTGCCACTCGGCGTCGGACAGGGCAACAACCCCACCTGCCAATCGGCACGGGCGTTGTCCATGTGGTCGTACAACGACCCCGACTACCTGTTGCAGATGGTTACCTGGGCGGCGCGGGATGATGAAATCATCATGCATTTCGAAGGGCAACCGATCTCCTCCCGAGAAAGCGCGTCGGGCGTCGCTACAAGCCTCCCGATAGATCTGGACGCGGTCTCCCTGCTGGTGGTGCCCCATCTGGACAGAATCTATGCCGAAATGGGTCGGCGCTGCAGCGACCGGGAGGGCGACCCGCATCGCTGGGTCAATCCAGAATTTCATGGCTGGTGGTCAGGGCGGGGCTTTCGGCTGAATGTCGATGTGCCGACCGGAAACCTGGTGGATCTGGAGGATTTTCTCCGGCATTTCTATGCGGCCTATCATCCCTACCATAACGGCAATCAACCGCTGATCCATCCGCAACCTGCCGGCATCGCTGTTACCGACACGGCGGCACGCTTCATCGGCTGGCACGCCATTACCATTTTGCGGGTGACGCTTGACCCAAAAGATGTGATGCGGGTGTATTTCTTCAATCCCAACAACGACAGCGGTCAGAACTGGGGAGATGGCGTAACCGTCAGCACGGCCGGCTATGGCGAACGCTTCGGTGAAGCCTCCCTGCCCTTCGAGCAGTTCTTGTCACGTTTGTATATATTCCACTACGACCCCCTTGAACATGGCGAACTGGCCAAGGTCACGCGTGACGAACTGGATGAAGTCATCGGTTTCATAACGCGAAGCTGGGGCGTTGGACGCATGCCGGTCGCCGAAACGGTGCTGTAAGGTCAGGGAGGCGGCATGGCGCTTTATTGTGTTCAGGCCTTCCTTAAACTATCATTTGACAGGTTATAAATTTTCAAATGAGAAAACTATGCAGGTCTTGGATATCCCCAGCGAATTTACAGCTGCGCTCCGTCGCCACGCGAACCTTTACTTCTGGGACATAGCCGAAGAAGTTGGGGCCTGGAATGACGCTGATCGCTTGAAGGTCATTCGGCTGGGTTACCCCTCTGCCTTCATCACCATGCTCTCGGCAGAGCTTAAATTACCCCGCCATGAGCTGAGCCCCATCCTCAACCTTTCCTCTTCCAGCATTGAGCGTCGTGTGAAAGACGGCAAACGTCTCGACGCGGTCGCTTCGGAAAGAATAGACCGCTTTTTGCAGGTGGCTTTGCTAGCCAAAGAGGTATTCGAAGATTCGCAGGTGGCTACCAAATGGTTAATTACACCTAACCATTCCTTGGGTGGCGAACGCCCTTTTTCGCTGTGCGATACCGAGCTGGGAGCAAAGCAGGTACGTCGAGTACTTCATGCTATTGAGTGGGGCAATGCCGCTTGATGTTAGCTTGGCGGATTGCGAAGGAAAAGCGCGCTCAAGACCTGAGCGGCATTGGGGCTGCTCTTGAAGGCAGTCGCTGGAATGAGGAAGAGCTTCCCGCTGTGTATATGGGCTTGTCGCCGGCGATCTGCTGTCTGGAAACCTTTGTACACCAGGCAGGGGTACCAAAAATCCCCATGAAAATCAGCTGCTTCACCTTGCCCGACGACCCGAGCCTTTACTGGGAGCCAACCAAAGATGAACTACCGAAAGGTTGGGACTCGTTACCAGCGGATCGCCCCAGTGCCGACTTCGGCTCGGCCTGGCTACACGAAGGCAAACACCTGGGGCTGATTGTTCCTTCAGTGGTGTTACCGCTTGAGCGCAACGTGGTGCTCAACCCGGCCCATCCGGCCATTCGAGATGTAAAAATAAAAGATGTTTTCGACTTCCGTTACGATGACCGGATGTTCCAAGTCGTTCGTTAATCTCGCGACAAGCAGCTTATCCTGACCCTACCCAATCGGGGACGACTGCCTCGTTTTCCTGAATCGTAACTGGCACATTGACGAGCAGGCATCAGCAGCCGATCATCTGGCGCAACCGACGACGAAAGGCAAAACCCTGATGTTTGAAAACCTAGACTGGCTGCCTGTTATCACCATCCCTGACTCCCTGCTCAGGTTGTTGATCAACACGGCGCTGTTGATCCTGATGGTGGGCGTACTGCGAGCGCTGTCGGCCCGGTTCATCCGTCGCACCGTAATGTCCGCAGAGCTGCGCGGCAAATGGCTGGTGAATTCACGCAACGGCTTTCTGCTGCTGCTATTGCTCGGCCTGGTAATGATCTGGGGCGAAGAATTACGCACCCTGGCCCTGTCGATCGTCGCGATTGCCGTAGCCTTTGTCGTGGCGACCAAGGAACTGATTCTATGCTTTACCGGTTCGCTGCTTAAAAGCGGATCACGTTCGTTCAATCTGGGCGACCGCATTCAGGTAAAGGAATTTCGCGGGGACGTGATCGACCAGAGCCTGCTGGCGACCACGATTCTGGAGGTAGGTCCCGGCAAGCACATGCACCAGCGAACCGGGCGCATGATCGTTCTGCCCAATGCGCTCTTCGTTTCCGAGCCGGTGATCAACGAAAGCTTCACCGACACCTTCGAGTTCCACGTATTTACCGTGCCGTTCAACCGTGAAGACGACTGGCGCGCCGCCCAGGAGGCCTTGCTCGAGTCCGCCACTCGGCAATGCGCGCCCTATCTGGAGGCAGTGCGTAAATACATGAGAAAGGTGGGCGCTCAACGAGGCCTGGAGGCTCCTTCGGTCGACCCCCGGGTGACCATTCACGTACCGCTGGCCAACGAAATACACTTGATCGTCCGGGTGCCGGCCAGATCCGGCGAGCGGGGCCATATCGAGCAAACCATTCTGTCTGAGGTGTTTGCACGCAATGACTTTCTGAGCGAAAGAGCCGCGTCCAAAAGAGCCGCGCCGGAGTAAGAGCCTTGCGGTTGTCGAATTGAAGGCCCGCCTCGCGGAGCAATGATCCTGGCACCTACGGAACGCCGCGTGGCTATCGACGGTCCGACCAGACATGGATATCGATAGCATCATCAATGCAGTTCAATGGCCTGCCATGGCGGCTACACTTGTCGCCGCCTGGCTGATCGGCTCGCAAACCAAGCGAAAGCGCAGCTGGGGCTTCTACTGCTTCATTCTGAGTAATATTCTCTGGGTGATCTGGGGCGTGTACGCCGACGCATACGCCCTCATAGCCCTGCAGATAGGCCTGTTCGTCCTCAACGTGCGGGGCACGAAGAAGAACGAGGTGACCAGCGATTCAGGCTCGACCGCCGGCTGAGCCTTTTACATCTGCCCGATGACACACCATTTCACAACTCCTGGGCGATTCTGCTACAGGAATCGGGTCAATCGGCCCGCTTACGCGCTATGCTTTTCGTCCCGAGTCGCTGATAACAGGAAACCAATACATGCTGCTTGCTTCCGACATCCTTCGGCTGTGGCAAATGCCACTATGGACGTTGACGCTGGTGTCGACCATGGCCAGCGCGGATCGCCCCCGAGTGGTGCTGGATAAGGTCACCACGGGCCCGTTTATCGAGGAGATCGCCCTTAACGGCACCGCAACCGCCCTGCGACGCTCCGACGTGTCGGTTTCAATTCCCGGGCTGGTGCTGGAGCGCATGGTGGAGATCGGTGACCGCGTTGAACAGGGCGATCCGTTATTACGGCTGGATGATGAGCTGGCGCATTTTGAACATGACCGTGCCGCAGCTGAAACCCGTGAAGCCGAAAGTCGCCTTGCGGAGGCGCGGCGACTGGTCGAGGAAGCCCGCTCGGTGGGAGCCGGACGCAACATAGCGGCAACGGAAGTCAGCCGCCGCGAGAGCGAAGGAGGTGCAGCCGAAGCTGCCCTGGCGCGCGCTACGGCGGTGCAACAGTTACAACGCGCTCGAGTGGATCGACACAGCATCGAAGCGCCCATCGGCGGTATCGTCAGCGCTCGATCAGTGGAAGTGGGCCAATGGGTCGAACCCGGCGTTCCCGTCCTAACCCTGGTGGACACCGACGCGCTACGCCTGGACTTTCAGGTTCCACAGCGGGCCCTGGCGACCTTGAACGCCGCTTCAACGCTATCGATAGATTCGCTGTCGGACACTATTTCAGCCCTTGCAGACATAGCCGTATGGCTACCGGTAACAGATGATCGCTCAAGAACCTTCCTGCTCAGGGCGAAACCGCCGGAGAATCTTGTACTGGTGCCGGGCATGGCGGTTTCAGCCACCCTGCGTCTGGTGAAGGACGAGCAGGCGTTGTCAGTGCACCGCGACGCCGTGAACCGGTATCCCGAGGGGCGCATCACGGCGTGGGTCGCGCGGCCTGCCGACAACGAGGGCGTGTATACCGTCACCGAACAACGCATCCAGCTCGCGGGCGCGGCGGGCGATCAGGTGTTTGTCAGCGAAGGGCTGAATGGCTCCGAGCTGGTCGTGTCCCGCGGCAATGAATCCCTGCGCGAAGGCGCCGAGGTAGTACTGGCTGGCCAGGAGCAGTAGCGATGTTTGCGAAGGTCATCCAGCACGGCATCATCGTTGCCGTAGTCACCTTGATAATCTCGATTCTGGGAATAGCCGCTGCCCTGCGCATCCCGGTGCAGATGATCCCTGACCTCGAAGTCCGCACGATCACGGTGGAAACCCGCTGGCCGGGCGCGACGCCGCAGGATATCGAGAAGGACATTATCATCGAGCAGGAACGTTACCTGCGCAACGTACCCAACCTGTCCCGCATGCTGGCCACCGCGACCAGCAATTCGGCCGAAATCGAGCTTGAGTTTCCCTTTGGGACGGACGTCACCGAAGCGCTCATAGAGGTCAACAACGCGCTCAGCCAGGTATCGGACTATCCGCGTAACGTGGACGAACCACGCATCGTGGCCGCGTCCTTTTCCGCCAATGCCTTCATGTATTTTCGCCTGGCAACGCTCCCCGGTAACCCCCGCGAGCTGGATATCAGGCTCATGCAGGATTTCGTCGAGGACCGCGTGCGGCCTCGCATGGAAAGTGTGCCTGGCGTGTCCGAGGTGACAGTCGGGGGCGGGGTTGATCGGCAGTTGCAGGTTCACCTGGACAGCGAAGCGCTCAATCAGCGCGGGCTTAGCGTCATCGATGTTAGGGACGCCATTCGCGAGCGCAATCAGGACGTGTCCGGCGGGGAAGTTACTGCTGGCAAAAGGCGCTACCTGCTACGTACCGTAGGGCGATTCGAGAATGCCGCCGATCTGGCGGCACTGGTCCTGCGGCGTGACGGTGACAGCGTCATACGGTTAAGTGATGTGGCCGAGGTCAGTCGCGGCAACGCGCGGGTACGAAATCTGGACACCTTCAACGGCGAGCCGGTGCTCGGACTGCAGGTTCGACGCCAGACCGGTTCTAACGTGATCGCCATCAAGCGGCAAATGCTCGACGAAGTCGAGGCGATCAATACAGAGCTACTCAACCCGGCCGGCCTGGTCCTGGCACTCAATTCCGACGATGCCCGCTACGTAGAGGCATCGGTAGCAAATGTCTGGACCAACCTGGCCATTGGTGGCGTTTTTGCCACGCTGGTGATGTTCCTGTTTCTGCGCTCGGCCAAGGCTACGCTGGTCGGCGTGATTGGCATCCCGGTCTGCGCAATCGCGGCTTTTCTTGGGCTGACGATATTCGGGCGAACCATCAACGTCATCTCCCTGGCGGGCGTAGCCTTCGCCATTGGAATGACCATTGACAACAGCATCGTCGTTCTGGAGAACATCGAACGCTATCGGCGCCAGGGCCTGGACCGTTTCGACGCGGCGCAACAAGGCGTACGGGAGGTATGGCCTGCGGTGCTGGCGTCGACCATGACCACCGTGCTGGTCTTTCTGCCGATCCTGTTCATTCAGCAGGAGGCCGGCCAACTCTATTCCGACGTCGCGATTGCCATTTCCGGCGCGATCCTTGCCTCAATGCTGACAGCCACAACGTTGGTTCCGACCTTGAGCGCCAGGCTCGATTTTGGCGAGCGCAAGGAACAGAAAGGCCGCTTCAGCCGGCTGCTAGGCGGAATCTACTGGCTGATGGATACTCCGCTACGTCGCTGCGCCGTGATCGCAGTCACCCTTGCCGGCAGTCTGCTGATCATCCTTTTTCTGACGCCTCCGGCTGAATATTTGCCAGAAGGAGAAGAACCCAAAACCTTCGCATCGATGAACGCCCCACCGGGCTACAGCCTGCAGACAATGGAAGCCATCGCGACTGAGGTTCAAGCTCACTTTCTGCCCCACGTGAACGGTGATATCGACGCCTATGAACGTGGCGAAACCTCGATTCCGCCCATGGTTTACATGAGCATGAATGTCGAGCCCGAAACCCTGCGGATCATTACTGAAACCAGGGATCCCTCCCACATCGATGAGCTGATGACCGAGCTGACCGACTTTTATCAGCGCTTTCCAGGCATGCGCGCCTTTGCCGCAAAGGGCTCGATCATTTCCAGTAATGACGGTGGGACCCGCAGTATCAATCTCGATATATCCGGCCCGGATCTGGCCGCCGTTTACCAGACAGCCAAGATTGCCGACCGCCGCGCGCGGGAGATTTTCGACAACCCGCGCATCCAGGCACAACCCTCGACCCTCACGCTGGCCCAGCCGCTGGTGCAGGTTCACCCCGACTGGGACCGGGTGGCGGAGCTTGGTCTGACACCGGATGCCATTGGCTACAGTATCGCGGCCCTTACCGAAGGCTCCTACGTAGACGATTTTTTCCTGGGTGACGAAAAAATCGATATTTATCTGTACGGCGAAGGAACCGCAGAACCCGCATTGGCCAGCGTTGCGGGGCTTCTGCTGCGCACGCCCGAAGGAGCCACGCTGCCTCTGGAAACCATCGCCACCATTGAAGAGAGTGTTGACACCAGTTCCATTCGCCGCGTGGACGGACGCCGCACGGTAACCCTGAGCGTGATACCGCCTGCCAACGTTCCTCTGGAAGGGGGGGTAGATCGGGTACGTGCCGAACTCATCAGCGCGATGGAAGAGGCTGGTGAGCTACCCTCAGACGTGGCGATAGATCTGTCTGGTGCGAGCGACCAGCTGAACGATACCCGTGAGGCACTCAGCAGCAATTTTCTAGTAGCGGTGGCCATTGTCTATCTTCTACTGGTCGCCATCTTTGCCCATTGGGGCTATCCGTTATTGATCATGACGACCATTCCGCTCGGCATTGCCGGGGGCATTGTGGGACTGGCACTAATGAACCTGGTCGGTGGTTTGTTGCCCTACATAGGGTTGCAGCCGCTCAGCCAGCCGTTCGACATGATCACCATGCTCGGATTTCTGATCCTGATGGGCACCGTGGTGAACAACCCCATTCTGGTGGTGGACCAGGCACGGCGTAATCTGCTGGACGCCAAAATGCCACTGGTCGAGGCGGTACGCAGCGCGGTAAAGACGCGCCTGCGACCGATTGCGATGACCACCCTCACCACGCTCTGCGGTCTCGCTCCGCTGGTGCTCATCCCTGGGGAGGGCACGGAATTATACCGGGGTGTAGGCGCCATCGTGCTGTTTGGCCTGGTAGGTGCAGCGGCGGTCACGCTGACCTTCCTGCCAGCACTCCTGATTGTGGTGCTGGGGCTGGTGCAGCGCGTCGCCAGGCCGCTGGCCTGATTCATCAACCTTCTATACTTGGAGGATATGTTATGGCAGATCCTGTTCTATTGATTACCGGCGCATCGTCGGGCATCGGCGAGGCGACCGCCCGGGCAGCGGCCCAGGCTGGATACAGGCTGGTGCTGGCGGCGCGCTCGCAGGACAAGCTGCAAAAACTGCAGGGCGAGCTGGGTGGTGACGAGCGCGTGCTGGCAGTGCCGTGCGATGTGCAGGACATGCATGATCAGACGAACATGGTCAGTCGATGTCTGGACGTGTTTGGACAGCTGGACGCGGTGTACGCCAATGCCGGTCGCGGTGGCGAACCGGGCGGTTTCAGCGAAGCGAGCCCGGAGGTATGGAAGGACATGATACTGACCAACATACTGGGCGTCGGGCAAACGGTGCAGGCCTGTCTGCCCGCCTTGCGCAAAAGCCAGGGACATGTGCTGATCACCGGCTCCGCAGCGGGGCGGGTGACCATTCCAGGCTCCATGTACAGCGCCACCAAGTGGGCCGTGTCAGCGATAGGCTATGGCTTGCGTGAGGAGATTCGCGGCAGCGGGATTCGCGTCACGCTGATCGAACCCGGAATGGTCGATACAGCCTTTTTTGATGAAACGCCGCCCAACGCACTGAATCCTGAAGACATAGCCAGAGCGGTAGTCTATGCCCTGTCGCAGCCATCCCATGTGGACGTGAACGAGATACTGGTCAGGCCCACGCCAGCGGTCCATTGAAACGATCAGCCCAGGGTTGTTCCTGGGCTGCATTCGTTATACGACTGGCCGTAGGCCGTTCTCGTCCAGCTTGGCCTTGCGCTTGTTCGAACCCAGAAATTTCCGGGCTAGAATACTTTCACGATGCGGATTGCCGAAATGATACAACCCCGTCGCGCGCCTCATTGTAGGGTCGCACTGGTCGTTGCAATGCAGTGACCGGTAGCCCCAGAACAGATATAGATTCCCCGGAACCAGCTTGATTCTTATTGGATGCAGCCAGCCCCTCCGAACCCCAAAGGCGCAGATCTTCTTGCTCATCGAATTGTGCAGAATGGCCTTTTCAACGATGTTGTAGATCGCGCTGGAACGTATGTTCCGGATATTGGGGAACATGATCAGATCACCACAATGCTCACCTTCAACGGGAATGACGACCGGGGCGAGCGCCGTTACCGCAGTCGCGTCGAAGTGGTAGAAATGCGATTCCTTGAGGCCAGTCTGCCCTTCCAGGCAGCGGATGACTGGAAAAATCCGCTCGTCGATAGCTGGAGCTTCGCCAGTGACAATTTCATACAGTTCGGCCAGCAATTGCCTGAACGCGGGCGAGGCGCCCAGGCTTCCGAACAGGCTGTCCTCCATTGCTTCGATTCCGTGCACAGCAAAATATTCGTTGTCGCGCAGGCTGGCTTGGTCATTTATATAGTGACGGGCTGACTGCAGGTCTTCGGGGGAGAGCGCATTGGGCAAAACAGCATAGCCATTCTTGTCCATATCTGACGCCAGGCGGCAGACCACCTGAGCATCTACAGTTTTAAAGTCGAACATACCAAAATCCTTCTGGGTTGCGAAAAAGTCGCTATGCTCCGCTCGTTTCCTATCGTTCCGTCGACTGCTTGGCCTACGTCTGCCTGCTGGCCTTCTGATCAGAAAAAGTTGATGTGAAACAACTTGAGCTGTCTTGACGAGCCGCTGAAGAATCAGGCTCTTCGGGTGGGACTTCCCGCTGCGAAAGAAGTTCTGGGCTACAGCCAGAACTTTGATATTTATCTTCCATGGGCTGTTTTGGTGTGCCTATTGCATGAAGCATGACCCATCGTTTCGTATCGCGTCGCCCAGTCGCCAATGTCATCAAAAACCCGATCCGCTCCGTGCTCCAGCAAATGCACCGACTGCTTGCCAGTATGATCGATACCAATAACCAGCCCATAGCCCGCTGCCTTGGCGGCTGCTATTCCCAGCGGTCCGTCCTCGACGGCAATTGCCTGGGCCGGCGCCACCCCAAGCAGTTCCGCCGCCGCCAGGAAAGCATCCGGATGGGGTTTACTCCGAAGCTGTTGGCGGTCGGAAACGGCGCCATCCACGCAGCTGTCAAAGAATGCACTCAGGCCGATAGCATCCAGCATTACCGCGCCACAGGCATGGGTGGACACCAGCGCCGTTTTCAAGCCTGCCAATCTCAACAGTTGCAGCACCGGAATAGTACTGTCGAAGGCCTTGATTCCGGTCTGCTCCATCAATTCGCAATACAGGGTGTGCTTGAGATTCGCCAAAGCGAAGATCGTCTCCTGGCCAGGCGCATCGGCAGACTGGCCTTCGGGCAGATTGATGGCGCGGGAACCAAGGAAACGGCGCACCGCGTCAACGCGAAACTGACCGTCTACATAGCGAAACATATCGGCATGGGCGTCAAATGGATGGAAGGGTTCGCCGGGGATGGCCGCGCGACCGGCGAGATAATCGTCGAATAATTGCTTCCAAGCTGCGCTGTGCAATCCGGCAGTGCGCGCCATGACCCAATCAAGATCGAAAACGGCCGCGCCGAAAGCAATGATATCCATATTAAGCGCTCTATCTATTTTGCTATCCATACGCCACACCTGCCGCTCGGGCGTTGCGAAATGGTAATCGTCCACTTGCCCGGTTATAAGCATTGGACTACCGAAGCGCGCTTGAGTTCTACGCACCGCTTCGGCGTAATTCCGACGACTTGCTTATCTAGCGCTCCGGCTCCCCATCCCAAGGCTTGCCATCCAGCGGATCGGTACGTGCCAGCTCTGCCTCGTCAAGACCTGCCTGCACACCTACCTCGTCGCCTTCGACGGCGGTCAGTTCCTTGTCTGCAGGCAAACCGCCACCCGCCTCATCCGGCGAACGCGCGCCGTCTTCGCGTATCAGCGTCTCGGGCGAGGCATCGTCTGCGGTTGGGCCTTCGCCGGGCATGGAGGCTTCCGTCAAGCCCGCCTCACCGGCACGCTCGACCAGTTCCTCATCCGCTGGCAGGCCGCCAACGGGTCCCATCGGGCCGTCTTCTTCAAAGTCCAGCTCTCTAACCTCCTGCTCGGGCTCCAAGGCATCTGTAGTGTTTCGGACTGGTCTGTCTTCCGGGGATCTGGTCATGGGCTTGTCTCCTGTTTACATAATCAGTTGACGACCTGAGGAGCAGAAAATTCCCGGTCCACTGCGGCTGTTATTGGCCATCTCGGCTTGATAACCAACCGTATGTCCGGATTCGCCGGGTTAGTCACATTTGCCAAGGCCAGGGGGCTTGCTGATCATTACACCCTGATAGACACTGACCCAGCAAACCAAGCGCCAGACCGAAGCGCGGGCGTCAATGGCGCAACAGCCCTGTCTGCCTTGTTGCAGAATCTGTAAAGACTTTCCCGCAAATCGTAATCCAGCGAGACGTTCGATATATGAGTGCATACGACAAGTGGGGCCATCCCTACGAGATCGATCAGCGGTACGCTAAACGTGTAGCCTACTTTTCCATGGAGTTCGCTATAGACCAGGCCCTCAAGATTTATTCAGGGGGGCTGGGCTTTCTGGCAGGATCCCATATGCGCAGCGCCCACGATCTGCGGCAGAACATGATCGGGATCGGCATGCTCTGGAGCTTCGGTTACTACGACCAGGTCAGGAATGAAGATCAAGCGCTGAGGGTGCATTTTCAACGGAAATTCTATCCCTTCCTGCTCGACAGCGGCATTACGGTAAAGGTGACGGTGAACCACCATCCGGTATACGTGAAAGCCATGTATCTGCCCGCCCACGTATTCGGCACCGTCCCCATGTATTTGCTGACAACGGATATTCCCGAAAACGATTATCTGGCGCAGACCATCACCCACCGGCTTTACGACGCCGAGCACTCCGCGAGGGTGGCGCAAAGCATCGTGCTGGGGATCGGCGGGGCGAAGGTGGTCGAAGCGCTGGGCGGAGCCGACATTTATCACATGAACGAAGCGCACGCCCTGCCGATGGCGTTCCAACTGGTAGAACAGATTGGCGACATCGACGAGGTCAGCAAGCGCGTTGTGCTCACTACCCACACACCGGAGCTGGCCGGGAATCAGGAACATGAAACCTCGTTCCTTCAGGAGATGGGCTATTTCAACAATATCTCCTTTGACAACATGGTGAGAATGACCGGGATGGACGGTCCCGTGTTCAGCCACACGCTGGCGGCGCTACGGGTTGCCAAGGTATCGAATGCCGTCTCCCAGCTGCACGGAGTGGTTTCGAACGCGATGTGGGCTGGCAATGAGGGCATCTGTGAGATCAAGGCTATCACCAACGCGCAGAACGCACGATTCTGGCAAGACAGCACGCTACGCACGGCATTGAAAGAAAACGACGACCAGTTGCTGATAGACAGAAAGAAACAGATGAAGGAGCAACTGTTCAAGGTTGTGGCCGATCAGACCGGAAAACTGTTCGACAAGGACACCCTGACAATAGTCTGGGCACGCCGCTTTGCCTCCTATAAAAGAGCAAACCTGCTGACGCGTGACATTTACCGCTTCAGCCAACTGATAGAGAGAATCGACAAACCGGTTCAGGTTATCTGGGCCGGCAAACCCTACCCCTTCGATCATGGCGCTATCGAGATGTTCGACAGCCTGGTTAAATTCTCCTACAAGGAAGCCAATTTCGCCGTGCTGACCGGGTATGAGATCGAACTGTCCAGACTCCTCAAGCAAGGCGCCGACGTCTGGTTGAATACCCCACGAAGACCCCGTGAAGCATCGGGCACCAGCGGCATGACCGCAGCGATGAATGGCGCTGTCAATCTGTCCATCAGCGATGGATGGATACCGGAATTTGCCAAGGATGGTGTCAACTGCTTCGTGATACCGGTAACCGATGCCGACTTGCCCGAAGACGTCCAGGACGAAACCGATTACCAGAACCTGATGCACATCATCGAAAACAAGGTGGTTGAACTTTATTACAACAATCACGCCGAATGGTTGAGTGTAATGAAAAATGGCATGACCGATGTCGTTCCGTTTTTCGATTCCGACCGCATGGCGCATCAATACTACGAAATGCTTTACAACATCTGACACGCCCATGCTCAGGCTCTTATGGAGCCAGGGGAGAGATCGCTATGGCAACTGGCTGGGCTCAAGACGGGGCCGTGCAGGATCAGATTGACGATACCGTTGACGAAGCCGTGCAACGCGCGCGCAGCCGGCTGCCCAAGGGCGAGAGCCTGACCCATTGTGAAGAGTGCGATCAACCCATTTTAGAGGCTCGGCGCAAGGCCCTCCCGGGAGTTCGGCTATGCGTAGCCTGCCAGACGCAGCTCGACAAGGCAGATCAGCGCAACGGTGGATTCAACCGGCGAGGCAGCAAAGACAGCCAACTGAGATAACGCCTTGTCCAACCCATCGACTCCTAGCACAGCCCATAGCACAGTCATTTGTTCCGAAACCGACCGAAGGGATGAGAGCCATATGGACGCTCAAAGCGGCAAAGAACCCGACGTGACTGCGAGCCTTTCAGGCACCGAAACCTTCTTTATCGTGATGAACGCCTCGTCGGGCAACCGTGATGCCCAGGTAACCAAAGACACGATTTCTGCAGTCCTGACGCAAGGCAATCGCCGGTTCGAGTTGATGGCGGTAGATTATGGGTCGCAACTGACAAGCACCGCCAGGCGCGCGGTGCAACTAGCCAGAGAGCAGGGCGGCGTGGTGGTAGCGGCTGGTGGCGACGGCACGCTGAATGCGGTGGCCCAGGTGGTTCTCGATACGGGGCTGCCCTTCGGCATCCTTCCGCAGGGTACATTCAATTATTTCGGCAGGGCATACGGCATATCCCAGGATACCGAAACCGCCGCCAGGTGCCTGCTTGATGCAGTCATCAAACCTGTGCAGGTAGGGCTGTTGAATAACCGTCCCTTTCTGGTGAACGCCAGCTTCGGGCTTTATCCGCAGCTGCTGGAAGACCGCGAAGCTTATAAGCAACGTTACGGACGCAGCCGCTGGGTGGCGTTATGGTCGGCTATTGTTACCCTGATGCATGCCCACCGGCAGTTGCATGTTCAACTCGAATTCGGCGGCAAGACCCGGACCCTGCGCACACCCACGATGGTAGTGGACAATAACGCACTACAGCTGAAACACATGGGGCTGGACGAGGAGCAGGAGCTTGAGCGGCATCATCTGGTGGCGATTACGTCAAAGCCAGTCGGCACGCTTGCGCAATACGGCATCCTGATCCGCGGATTGCTCAGCCATCTGGGCCAGGCCGACAACGTTATCAGCTTCGGCTTCGACAGGATGACAGTGCGCCTGGGCCGTAAAAAGCACACCAAGGTCGCTTTGGACGGCGAGCTGTCGGAACTCGACACACCGCTGGAATTCAAGGTTGCGCCCCACAGACTGCAGCTGCTGGTGCCGCGCAAAACCACTGGAACAGGATCACCAGGATGAAATTGCTGCAGATATCCGACCCCCACTTCGGAACCGAACAACTACCCGTCGTCACGGCACTTCTGGAGTTTGTTAAAGCACAGGCGCCGGATCTCGTCCTGCTCAGCGGAGACATTACTCAACGCGCCAGACGTAACCAGTTCGCCGCTGCCGGGCGTTTCGTCAAACAGCTCCCCTGCCCGGTGCTAGCCGTACCGGGCAACCACGATATCCCGCTTTATAATCTGGCGGCGCGTTTTATCAATCCCTACGGGAATTTCCAGCGAGTATTCGGCAGCAATCTGGAGCCTGAATTCGAAACCGACGAGGTTCTGGTCATAGGCATAAACTCGACCCGCGCTTCACGCCACAAGAATGGCGAAGTATCTCCAGAACAGGTGGCCCGAGTGATTCAGCGTCTGCGGCAGGCAAAGCCGGAACAGCTACGCGTGATAATGCAGCATCATCCGGTCAAGGCCGTTGCAGAGTCCGACACCGCCAACCTGCTTATCGGCCGCGAGCACGCCGTGCCGGCGTGGGTAGATGCTGGCCTGGATCTGTTGGTCGGCGGACATATCCACCTGCCCTATGTATGGCCGATTTACGGCCAGGCCGGAGAGACCGGTCGCAAAGGCTGGACAGCGCAGGCAGGCACCGCGCTGTCCAGCCGCGTCCGCGGCGACATACCCAATTCGGTAAACCTGATTAGCCATAGCCTGGATAACGGCAAGCATCAGTGCGCCGTGGAACGCTGGGACTACTCATCCCAGGCACAGGCGTTCGCACAGGTGCTGGTTACCGATCTGGAGCTGTGCCGCGACAGTTGACGCCCTTCAGCGTGGCGGTTGATCGTCGCGCGACTGAAGATAAAGAGCTTCAACCTTCTGCCGCGCCCAGGGCGTCATGCGCAGGAATTTCAGGCTCGAGTTGAGGCCCGGGTCGCTCTGGAAACACCTGATGGGGATGCGTCGTCCGAGCTCTTCCCACCCAAAGGTTTCTACCAGTGAAGTAAGCACTTGTTTCAGCGTAACCCCGTGCAACGGGTCATTGCTGTGCTGATCAGGCATCCTTGGATTCATCCATCTTGACGCGGATGCGGCTGCCCGCCACGTCCAGACCATTCAAGGCTTTCATCGCGGCCTTCGCGTCGTTGGTCCTGGGCATCTCGATAAAGCCGAAACCCTTGGAGCCGCCGGTCACCTTGTCCATCACCAGGCTGCACGACTGAACCACACCGTGGGCCTCGAACAGGTTCCGCAACTCGGCTTCGGTCGTAGTGCGGGCAAGATTACGTATCAACAGTTTCATCGGTTTACCATGTTAGTATTTAGCCTTCGCACTATACCTTCTACTGACGAAGCCTTCACGGGGAAGCGCCACGGATTGCGCTTTCCCGGACGACTTGCAACCAACGAATCCGAAACCATGCCTGCGACCAGTGTCAGCATCGGGCTGATAGACCCGAAAAGCCCCTCCAATGTCGGGGCCGTTATGCGTGCCGCCGGCTGCTACCAGGTCGATGCGGTGCTCTATACCGGCAGCCGCTATGATCGGGCAGCGCGTTTTCATACCGACACCAAGAGCGCCCGCCTGCGCATTCCGCTGACCAACGTGACCTGCCTTCTGGACGCCTTGCCGGACACGACCCAGATTGTTTGCGTCGAGCTAGTAGAAGGGGCCATCGCCCTCCCCGCCTTCGAGCATCCCGACCAGGTGCTTTACGTATTCGGGCCAGAGGATGGCAGCCTGGACCAGGCTCTGGTCGATCGCGCCGATGCGGTGGTTTATATTCCCACCGTCGGCTGCATGAATCTGGCCGCTACCGTCAACGTCGTCCTCTACGATCGGCTGGCCAAATCCGGCGCTGCGGCCGGCAGCGACGAGCTGATCAGACACAGCCGCGACACCAACAACCGAGTTACAACGCCCAGTCGTTCTGATGGATCATTCCGTGCCACCAAAAGCTGAACACTATGATGTAATCATTCTCGGCGCGGGGGCATCCGGTTTGTTATGCGCCTTTACCGCCGCACAACGCGGGCGTCGGGTTCTGGTACTTGAGAGGGCCAACAAAGTCGGCAAGAAAATTCTGATGTCCGGAGGGGGGCGTTGCAACTTCACCAACAATCTGGTTGAGCCTGACAATTTCATCTCGCAGAACCCGCATTTCTGCAAATCCGCGCTCAAGCGCTATACCCAGTGGGATTTCATCGAGCTGGTCGAGCGTCACGGCATCGATTATGAGGAACGCAAACACAGCCAGCTGTTTTGCAAGGACTCGGCAAAGGATATCGTCGCCATGTTACTGGCAGAGTGTGAATGGGCCGGCGCCGACATTCGTACCCACTGTGAAGTCGAGAGCATTGCCACGCAGACTGGCTCTGCGAGCCGGTACCGCATTCAAATGCAGCAAAATGGCCAGCCTTGCACGCTTGAGTGCAGTTCGCTGGTCGTTGCTACCGGTGCACTGTCAGTGCCAACTCTGGGCGGCAGCGGCATTGGCTATGACATCGCCAGGCAATTCGGTTTGCCACTGATCGAGCGGCAGGCCGGCCTGGTCCCGTTCATGTTCAGCGACGCGATGAAACCATTCTGTGAACGGCTCTCGGGGCTGGCGTTGGAGATCGAAGTGAGCTGCGGCGGCCGGGCCTTTACCGAAAACATGCTCTTTACCCATCGCGGCATAAGCGGACCGGCGATTTTGCAGATATCCAACTACTGGGGCCCCGGCGATGAAGTCGCCATCGATCTGCTGCCGGGGGTCGATGCCGCGAACTGGTTGCTGCAAACCAAACAACAACTACCAAAGAGCCGGCTGAAAACCGTGCTCACGCAACGGCTGGCCAAGGCGCTGGTATCGGAACTGCAGGTGTTGTGGTGGGCCGATCAGGAGGATACCGCGCTGGCGGAGTTCACCGACAGGAAGTTATCCGTGATAGGCGAGCAGCTCAACCGATGGTTGCTGAAACCCTCCGCCACCGAGGGGTACCGCACCGCTGAAGTGACCCTGGGCGGGGTGGCTACCGACAGCATCAGCTCCAAGACCATGGAGGCGAAAACACAGCCGGGCCTGTATTTCATCGGTGAGGTGCTGGACGTGACCGGTCACCTGGGTGGGTTCAACTTTCAGTGGGCCTGGTCGTCCGGGTTCACCGCCGGGCTGGTTGTTTGAAGCAGCCGCATCCGGTATCGACATAATCGCAGCAGCGACAGGGAGAATAATATCCCCACGATCAGGAAGGTCATCCAGGTCGACAGCCAGGGGTAGCGGCTGAAGAAACTGCCCCCCGACACCTTCGAGAACGGCATGGAAACCAGCACCTCAGCGCGAGAGAAGGCGTCGGTGGCGCTTATCACCCGGCCATGGGGCGTAGTCGCCAGCGATGGGCCGTTGTTGATCAGATGGATCATGGGGACCCGGTTTTCTACCCCACGGATGATTGACATCGCGCCATGCTGAAAGGGCTGGGTGGTCTCGCCGAACCAGCTGTCCTGCGAAAGAAAAAGCAGTATCTTGCCAGCCCCGTCTGTGCCTATCGAATCGGCAATAAAAGCCGGAAAGGCGGTTTCAAAGCACACCTTGGGCACTACCCGCATATCTCCAATCTGGAAATAGGCATGATCTGTTCCTGCGGCGAGGGGCCTGAGAAACTCACCCAGGAACAAAGTGCTCAGCGAGTCGAGCCCTGGCAAGGAAAAAACATCCGGCAGGTATTCGCCAAAAGGCATGCGCTGAATTTTTCGATAGGTGTTCTGCAGGTTTCCTTGCTCGTCCAGCATGACAACCGAATTGAAGCTGACTTGCTCGCTATCCTGCCAGCGCTTTTCCACGTCATGGAAAATCAACGACACACCCGTTTCCTGGAGACGTTCGCGGTAACCTTCGCGAACACTGAATTTGTCGAAGTATCCCTTGTAGCGCGCCTCGGGCCAGGCCACCCATTCGGCCCCCGCTTCACTCAGGCGTCGGGTCGCCAGCATTTCTTCAGGGAACTCGTGGCTAAACCCCTCTGCGGGGGTGGGGATTTCCAGCGACACCGCATCGTTGGGCTGCACCAACCCTATGGCTCGGCTCTCCCAATGGGCAATTTCATTGTCCCATGAGGCAAGACTCGCCACGCCGTAGGTAAACCAGGCGAGCATCAGCACCAGAGCTGAGAGGTTGAGCGGGTGCCATAGACATCGAACCGTCCGATGCCTCACCAGCAAAAAGATCAATACGCTGACCACAGCCATAACAGCATCCAGCCCCTGCGCTCCGAGCAATGCGACACCCTGAATGGCAGACAGAAATTGCGCCTGGGCTTCAGCGAAATGGGTTTCAAACAGCAGCGGGTAAAGCGCCATGCTGCTCAGTACACAGACGGGAAAAGCCACTACCTGGTAACCCGGCAGCCAGCGAATCAACCAGCGGTAGCCGGCACAGGCGATCCCGATTGCAATGCCGGCGTAGCACCAGAATATCAGGGCCAGGGCGGCGCTCAGGGGGTAGGAAAGACCTTTGAGATTGACGATGAACGCAACCATCCAGTTGCTGGCGCCAGCGAAACACACGACACCCGTTACCCATCCGAGCAGAGCGGCGACGGGCAGACGCGTGTTTTCCAGGGCAAACAGCAGCGGCACCCAGCCAATCCATGCGGTCCAATACAACGCCGGATTCAACCAGGGCAGGCACAACAATACTCCGGACAGCGCTGCCAGAAACACTCGACAGGGCAACGACAGGGTATTAACCAGCGTGTCAGGCTGGGCTGGACTCGACAGTAATGACAGGCCAGACCCAATCATG
Organism: Halopseudomonas xinjiangensis; assembly: GCA_011050525.1. GTDB lineage: Bacteria > Pseudomonadota > Gammaproteobacteria > Pseudomonadales > Pseudomonadaceae > Halopseudomonas > Halopseudomonas xinjiangensis_A. The sequence goes on along the minus strand of DRFO01000004.1, from coordinate 80,285 downwards.
TATTCGTTCATCCTCCGGATACGTGTCGCAGACGAGAAAATCAATTCGCCAGACAGTATGGCTGATGAACGCTGGCAACAATCCCCCTTTCGGGTGGTTTGCCTTCACCTGCGTATCAATCAGGCAATGCAGCGATAGCGGTCTCCAGCGTCTGCACTGGCATGCCCAGCGCCTCGCCTACTTCTGCGTTCGTCAGTTGACCATCAGCCACATTCAGGCCGCGAGCCAGGTGCTTATCGTCAGTCAGCGCACGCTTGACACCCTTGTTCGCCAGCGCCAGCACAAACGGCAACGTGGCGTTGTTCAATGCCTGAGTTGAAGTCCGCGCAACCCCTCCAGGCATATTCGCCACACAATAATGCACCACACCGTCGACTATATAGGTTGGGTCGGCATGGGTCGTAGGCCGTGACGTTTCCGCGCAACCGCCCTGGTCGATAGCTACATCCACCAGAACCGCTCCCGACTGCATTCGGGAGACCAGCTCGGCACTGATCAGCTTCGGGGCCGCCGCACCAGGAATAAGCACCCCTCCAATTACCAGATCGGCACCCAGAACCTGCTCCTCGACGGTTGATGCGGTTGAGTAAAGCGTATTGATACGATTGCCGTATTGGGCATCCAGACGGCGGAGCACATCAGGATTCTTGTCCAGCACCGTTACATCGGCCCCCAGACCCACCGCCATCGCCAGCGCGTTCGCTCCCACCACGCCGCCACCCAGAATGACCACCTTGCCACGGGGCACCCCAGGCACTCCACCCAGCAGTACGCCCCTGCCGCCCCGCGCCTTCTCCAGGCAACCGGCGCCGGCTTGAATAGCCATCCGTCCCGCCACCTCCGACATCGGTGCCAGCAGCGGCAGACGGCCGTTGACGTCGGTCACGGTTTCATAGGCGATGCAGGTTGCTCCGCTTGTCAGAAGATCTTCCGTCTGAGCAGGGTCAGGAGCGAGGTGCAGATAGGTAAACAGAATCTGCCCACGACGCAGCCGAGCACGTTCTTCAGCCTGCGGCTCTTTCACTTTGACTATCATGTCCGCGGCAAAAGCCTCGGCAGTCCCGGCCAATTGCGCCCCCGCAGCCAGGTAATCGTCATCGCTGAAACCGATGGCGGCGCCAGCACCACGCTCTACCGTAACGCGGTGCCCGTTGCGAACCAGTTCGGCGACTGCCTGCGGCGTCAAGCCTACCCGATACTCGTGATTCTTGATTTCCTTGGGCACACCAATATGCATATCGAAACTCCTCTGTTAAACAGACCGTGATCTGAGTGTAGAAGAGCCGCCCAAGCATTCAATTAAAATTTACGCTTTGTTTAAAATTTCACACATCCGCCAGACCTATGACCATTCATCGCGGATCCGATGCCAACGAATATTGCTGGCCAGCGGCGACTACCTGATTTCGACCGCCGCCCTTGGCTTCGTACATTCGCCGGTCGGCGGTCAGCAACAGGGCGTTCAGATCGCTGCCGTCTTCGCCCAGAACAGCAACGCCTGCACTGAACGTCATGGTCAGTTGGCCGTCACCCTGCTGCAGTGGAGATTTGGCCAACTGCTGGCGAAGCGTATCAGCCACAGAAGCCGCTTTTTCCAGGTCAGCTCCCGGTAGCAGGATGGCGAACTCTTCCCCTCCCAGCCTGCACAGCAAATCGGTTTCACGCAGCCGCTGGGGCAGCAGATCCGCCACGTGGCGCAGGGCCTGATCACCGCCATCGTGCCCGTATTTATCATTGATGCGCTTGAAGTGATCCAGATCGAGAACGATCAGCGATAACGGACGATTGTCCCGCCGGGCATGGCCGCGCTCGCGCTCGAACACTTCCGCCAGCTTCAGCCGATTGGCCAGACCAGTCAAACCATCGGTGCTGGCCAGTTCAATCAGGCGTTGTTCGTTGTCTACGCGGCTGCGCTCGTACACATGGGAAAACAACATCATGGCCAGACTGCTCAACCCTACGTTTGCAACGATGACGACGTTCATCAATGACGAATCCGTCATGTATCGGTAGTTGAATGCCAGCACGCCGAGACAGACAAAAACCCCTGACAACCATAAGCCGGCACGCAACCCGAGCAACAGATAGCAGATGATGGGAATTGTCTGGATCCAGACAAAGACGGTGGATGACGTGCGGGGCAGCAGCAGCGCAAAAATCATCAGGCCGAAGAACGGCAGCAGATAGGCGACCGTCCAGGCCTGAAGATGCTTGGTGGTCCCGATAATACGCAGCAACGCGCAGGAGAAAATTGCGTAGGCAATTTCCAGGCCGGCCAGCACCCATAATCCCCGGGCCGCATTGACTCCGCCAAACAGAAGACCGCCGAACAAGCTGATCCAAAGCAATGCCTTGAGAACAGCACGTCTATGCTGCTGACTTGACTCCAATCTCGCTGACATCGGGGATCCTTGTGCCGGCCATATGCCGCAATGAGACCGTTTGCTAATCTGTTCACACCGATTGTCGCAAATGGCGATGAAAATGTCTGACAGATGTAGACTATCACTTCTCAAAGGGTCAATAAGTTGTCATGCTTGCGCAGAACGGATTTTGCTGGCCATTTGCCTGCAAGCGTTACCCAAGCCGTATCATGCCTCTTTCTGATCAGGCCCGACATGTATAAGGACGTTTGATGTGAGCGCCATCCCCCTTCTGGTGTGCGATGACTCCACCATGGCCCGCAAGCAGCTTATAAGAGCCCTGCCGACCAGTTGGCCGTTTCGGATCACGCAGGCCACCAATGGTCTTGAAGGTTTGCAGGCCATCCGCCAGGGTCACGGGCAGATCGTGCTGCTTGACCTGACCATGCCCGAGCTGGACGGCTTTGGCGTGCTGGCGGGGCTACGCAAAGAGGGGTTGCATGCAGAAGTCATCGTCGTCTCCGGGGACGTTCAGGACGAAGCGGTACGGCGCGCCAAAGCGCTAGGCGCGAAGGCCTTCATCAAAAAGCCGGCTGATCCACTGCAGCTGGCTCAGGCACTTAACGCGTTGGGCGTAGAGGTGCCTCTGGCGCCTGCGCCGCAAACAGCGGCCATGATTCTATCGGACATGCCGAGCATCTCTTTCCGTGATGCCTTCCGCGAGATCGCCAACGTCGCCATGGGCCGGGCAGCCGAACTGCTGGCCCGCGTGTTGGGCGTGTTCATCAAGCTCCCGATTCCCAACGTAAGTATCCTTGAAGTCGGCGAATTGCATATGGCGCTGGCCGACGCGCAACGTGGCGAAAGGTTGTCCGCTATCTGCCAGGGTTATATCGGTGGCGGGGTGGCGGGCGAGGCACTGCTGATTTTTCACGATGCGGAAATCGACGACGTTGCCAAACTGCTGAATACACACCTGGATGAAAGCGCCAAGCTGGAGATGCTGCTTGATCTGGCCAGCATTATAATTGGCGCCTGCCTGAACGGCCTCTCAGAGCAGTTGAATATTACCTTGTCACAGAGCCATCCATTGATTCTGGGCCAGCACTGCCCGATTGAAGACCTGATAAGAATCAACCAGCGTCGCTGGAAGCGTACCCTGGCCGTAGAGATCAGCTACGCTCTGGAGGACCTGGACATCCATTTCGATCTGATGCTGCTGTTCACCGAGGATTCAGTGCCCCGTCTACGTGAAAAGCTCGATTTCCTGATCAATGATTGAACACGGGACCCTTCGTATGCCTGCTTCTTTTGACATCAACGAACTTCACTGGCTTCTGGATATCGTGCAGAGCATAGATGTAGGCGTCGTGGTGTTTGATCGAGAATACAAGATCGAGGTGTGGAACAGCTTCATGGAAAACCACTCGGGACTGAGCGCCACCGAGGCTTCCCGGCAGTCCCTGTTCCGGCTTTTTCCCGAGATTGACGAGTCGTGGTTCACCCACAAGGTAGAGACTGCCGTCATGCTCGGCACACGGGCGTTTACCATCTGGGAGCAGCGTCCCAACCTGGTCCGCTTCAAGAGTTACCAGCCGATTACCGGGCTCGCTGACGAAATGTACCAGAACGTCACCATCCTGCCCCTGCGCAGCACCAATGGTGACACCGATCACGTGTGCCTGATCATCTATGACGTTACCGGCGTGGCAGTGAACAAGCGTCAGCTGGAATCTGCCAATGCCCAGCTGCAGGAACTCGCCCTGCGCGACGGCCTGACCGGCTTGCTGAATCGCCGCCACTGGGAACATTGCCTGGAGCGCGAATTCGCCCGGCATATGCGTTACGAGACCTCGACCAGCCTGGTCATGTTCGATATCGACCACTTCAAATTGGTCAACGACACCCATGGGCATCAAGCCGGTGACGAGGTCATCCGGGAAGTCGCCCGCGTCACTCGACAACTGGCCCGCGGAACTGATTTCGCCGGTCGTTACGGTGGCGAGGAATTCGTCGTGCTGTTGCCGGATACCGATCTGGCCGGGGCGAAGCAGTTCGCCGAACGCTTGCGCCAGTCGATCGAGCGTCTGCGGGTCGATCAGGGCGGCCAGTTGCTGGAGTTTACCGTAAGCCTTGGGGTGGCCTGTATCGATAGCAAGATGACCGAACACGCCATGCTGGTAGAACATGCCGACAAGGCACTGTATGAATCCAAGGAGAACGGACGCAACCGCACCACAGTGTATTCCAGCAAGCAAACGTAGGCGCCCAGACAAGGGTTGAGGATTCGACAATCGCCGTTCTGGTACACTGCTCTGCCAATTGTCCGCAGGTTGCCGCGCCGTGAATTCCAGTCCTTTTTCCCTGTTACCCCTGCCAGCTTCGCTGCTGACCACGCTTGAGCATCTAGGCTACAGTCAGATGACGCCGATCCAGGCGCAGTCGTTACCGGTCATTCTTGCGGGCAACGACCTCATCGCGCGGTCCCGCACCGGTAGCGGCAAGACAGCGGCCTTTGGAATCGGCCTGCTGACTCCATTGAATCCGGCGTTCTTCGGGTGTCAGGCGCTGGTGCTGAGCCCCACCCGGGAGCTCGCCACCCAGACCGCGACAGCGCTGCGGACACTCGCGCGCGGCATGCCCAACATCAAGATCATCACGCTTTGTGGCGGCACACCCTTTGGCCCGCAAGCCGCTTCGCTGGAGCAAGGCGCGCATGTGATCGTCGGCACTCCCGGACGCGTCAAGGACCATCTGGATCGGGGCACTCTGAATCTGGGTGACGTCAATTGTCTGGTGTTGGATGAAGCAGACCGCATGCTCGACATGGGCTTCTATGATCCCATCAGTGACATCATCAGCAAGGCGCCAGCCCGCAGACAAACCCTGCTGTTCTCCGCGACCTATCCGGAAGGCATAGAGGCCCTGGCCGCACGCTTCATGCGCGATCCCCAGACCATAACCATCGAAGACGCCACGCCATCGAACCCGATCACCCAGCGCTTCTACGAAGTGCAGCCGGAGCAGCGCATGCAGGCGGTGATTCGTCTGCTGGCCAGGGATCGTCCGCAACCCTGCATCGCCTTCTGCCACACCCGCCAGCAATGTCAGGATGTGCAGCAGTTCCTGGCGGGCAATGGCGTCAGTGCCCTGGCATTGCATGGCGATATGGAACAGCGCGAGCGCGATCAGGTACTGGCCCTGTTTGCCAATCAGAGCTGCAGCGTTCTGGTCGCCACCGACGTCGCCGCGCGCGGCATCGACATCGAAGGCGTCGCGGCGGTCATCAACATCGAGCTGTCACCCGATCCCGCCATTCATACCCACCGTATCGGACGAAGTGGGCGGGCCGGTCAGCCCGGACTCGCAATCAGCCTTGTCGCTCCAGCTGAGCAGGGGCGCGCACGGTCCATCGAAACCAATTTGGGCAAGCCACTCGAGTGGCATGCTCTGGACAAGCTGCCTGAGCGCCTGGACAGCCCGCTCCTGGCGCCGATGCGCACTATTTCGATCGGTGGAGGGCGTAAGGAAAAAGTCCGCCCAGGCGACCTCCTCGGCGCATTGACTGGCGAGGCCGGATTGCCCGGAGAGGCCATCGGCAAGATCAGCATCAGCGATTTCCAGGCTCTGGTGGCCATTCGTTGGGACCTTGCCAATGTAGCGCTGCAACGACTCGAGGAGGGCAAGATCAAAGGTCGTCGATTCAAGGTTCGCCTGCTCTGAATGCCTTCCTCGAAGCCCATCATTACAAGAAAATTTCATGACTACTGACCAGGGACTGATCTTCGCCATACTGGGCATCACTATTGCCTTGTTCTTATGGGGCCGCTGGCGACACGACGTGGTGGCTGTGGCGGCGCTGCTTGCCTGCGTACTGGCCGGACTGACCCCTGGCGAGGCGGCGTTTGCCGGCTTCTCCAACCCTGCGGTGATCACCGTGGGGGCGGTATTGATATTAAGTTTCGGCTTGCAGACTACCGGCGCGGTGGAGGCGATGGCGCAGAAAGTCCTGCCCCGGCAAGGCAACCCTCTCGTGGCGCTGAGTGCCCTGGTACTGCTCGGCGCACTACTCTCGGCGTTCATGAACAACGTCGGCGCCATGGCCCTGATGATGCCCATCGCCCTGCAACTGGCGGCCAAGCAAAATATCCCCCCCGGCAAGGTGCTGATGCCGCTGGCCTTTGGAACCATTCTCGGCGGCATGACCACCTTGATCGGCACGCCGCCCAACCTGATTGTCGCTGGGTTCCGCGCGAAAGCCACCGGCAGTGGTTTCGCCATGTTCGACTTTGCCCCCGTTGGCGTCGTTGTCGCAGTGCTTGGGATAATGTTCGCCGTGGGTGCTGCACGCTGGTTGGTGCCCGTCCGTATCCAGGCTGAGATGGACTCGTTTGATACCGGAACCTATCTGACTGAGGTGCATATCGCCGAGGGCGCCAAGGCCGTAGGCAAAACACTGGGTGATATTGAAAAGCGGCTCGAGGAGGTGGATGGTCAGATAGTCGGCATGGTGCGCAATGACTTCCGCGTCACCGCTCCCTATCCCGGCAGCGTCCTGCGCGCAGGCGATATTCTGGTGATCGAGGCAGAACCGGAAGGTCTTGGACCCACGCTCACCCGCCTGGGTCTGAAACTTGAAGAAGCAGTCGATACCGAGGGAGCCGCCGAGCCCACCGACCCGGTGATGGCGGACGACGCAAGAACACAGCCCGACGGACCCGACCTTGCCCCAGCGGAGCCTGAAACCTCGAACCCGGTCGATGGTGACAATGACGCGGCGAAAAACAAGGAAGCCGAGCAGAAAAAGGTGGCGCCAAACAGCGACATCGTCATCCAGGAACTGGTAGCCCAGCCGGGCGCCACGGTGATTGGTCGCAGCGCGTCCGATTTGCAGATACGTACCCGCTACGGCATCAACTTACTGGCTATTTCACGCAAGGGTCACAGATCCATCAGCCGCTTGCGCTGGACCGACTTGCAAGCAGGCGACGTGCTGTTGATGCAGGGCTTGCCGGAAGCGATTGCCGGTTTTGCGGCAGAGCATCATTGCATTCCCCTGGCCCAGCGCAGCATCATCATTCCCGATGGAAGGAAGGCTGCTACCGCCTTGGGCATCATGGCCGCGGCAGTGCTTCTCGCGGCCTTTGGCCTGCTACCTGCCCAGGTGGCCTTTGTGGCGGGAGTGCTGGGTTACATGGTGACCAAGGTCATCCCCTTGCGCCGGATCTATGAGGCAGTGGACTGGCCGATCATAGTACTGCTCGGCGCCCTGTTCCCCCTGGCTACCGCCATGGCCGAAACCGGTGCGGCAGACCTGCTGGCGCAGACCCTGCTGCAGCAGGTGGCGCAGGGCGATCCGGTGCTGGCCCTGATTCTGATTCTGGTGGCTACCATGACGCTGTCGGATTTCATGAACAATGCCGCTACCGCTGCGGTGATGTGTCCGATCGCCTTGAGCATCAGCAGTCAATTGCAGGCCAACCCCGACAGTTTTCTCATGGCCGTGGCCATAGGCGCGTCCTGCGCTTTCCTGACGCCCATTGGCCACCAGAACAACACCTTGATTCTGGGGCCCGGCGGCTTTCGCTTTGGCGACTACTGGCGTCTGGGCCTGCCGCTTGAAATTGTCGTAGTCGGCGTCAGCGTTCCGGTGCTGCTCTGGGTCTGGCCGCTCTAGCCCGCCGTCGGATTGAAATCATCCTTGTAAGTTATGGCGCAATCCGGGCATACGAAATCTTCAGACACCTCCCCCCAGGCCGTCCCGGGGGGATAACCCAGATGAGCGTCTCCTTTTTCCTCGTCGTATTCATAATCACATTCCGGACAACGGAACACGCTCACAGTCAGACCTCCGCCGTCGAGGGTTCATCCAGGCCATAGATGCGCATCAGGCGCGCCCGCTTGGCTGGTTCGAAGTTGATGCGCCGCGGATCGCGCTGGACCGAATCGAGCAGTTTCCTGTCCATCACCTTGAACCAGAGCGGCGGAAAATAGGCCAGCAGGTACATTCCGAAATAACCGTTCGGCAGGCGCGGCAGATCAGGGAAGTCACGCAGCGACTGGTAGCGGCGGGTAGGATGGGCATGGTGGTCCGAATGTCGCTGCAAGTGAAACAGCGCCCAGTTGGAAAACAGATGATTGCTGTTCCATGAGTGATGCGGCTGGCACTGCTCGTAACGCCCGTTGGGTAGCCTTCTGCGCAACAGTCCGTAATGCTCGATGTAGTTCGCCTGGGTCAGCTGAAACGCACCCCAGAAGGCGATGAGCAGCAATATTGGAATCATGTCGAAGCCGAACAGGTAAATGACCGTTGCGTAAAGCACGACGCTTATCAGGCCTGGCTGGATGATCTCGTTACTCAGGCTCCATGTCGACTTCCCACAGCGGTCAAGCCGTTCTGCCTCCAGATCCCAGGCCCGGAAAAAAGCGCCCGGCAACTCCCTGAACACGAACCGGTAGATGCTTTCCCCCATTCTGGATGAAGCTGGATCGGCGGGCGTCGCCACGTCACGGTGATGGCCACGATTATGCTCGACGAAGAAATGGCCATAGAAACCCAGGGCCAGCGTGATCTTGGCAAGCCAGCGCTCAAGCGACGTCTTCTTGTGACCCATCTCGTGGCCCAGATTGAGTCCGTAACCCAGGGTGCCGCCTGCGGCCAGAATGATAGCCAGCGTGCCGTACCACGGCAGGTCATACAGGCCAATGAATACCACGTTGACCAGGAAACTGAGCCAGAGCAGCGGCACCAATGCATAGGTGATGTAGCGATAATAGGGATCCGCTTCCAGCCCCGGCACTGCTTCTTCAGGCGGATTGCTCTGGTCTTCGCCTATCAGGGCGTCCAGTAGCGGAATGACCCCGTAGGCGAAAATCGTGGATATCCACAGCCAGCCGATGCTGGGCGACACCAGCACGTACATCAACGGCCCGACAAGAGCGAGCCCCGGCACCATAAGCGAAAACATCCACAGGTGTCGCTTGCGATCAACATAGGCTTCGGCAGCCAATGTGGGTGAAACGGTGACGGTCATGATGTAATCCTTTTATTCTGATGTGCTCCAGCCAATGCTGCGCCGGGGAGAACCGCGCGGACACCGTTGCAACGGGCAGATAATCGTCATATTGTGACAATCTTGCCCCCCCGAGACCTGCCCATGCTCACACGACAGCTCTGGCTCGGCCCATCGATTCATCCGGTTTACGCACGCCTGATATGCGCGGAGATGAAGCGCAGGGGCTTTCTCCCCTTCGATATCCTTGCTGGCACCCGCCTGAACTGGGAAGCCCTGCACCATGACAATCACTTCCTCAGCTTTGATCAGATGCAGCGGTTGTTAAACCATTTGCTCACGTTAAGCCAATGTCCCTGGCTGGGAATTGAAGTGGGCGGGCATACCGACGTATCCGCGCACGGTGCGGCCGGCTATGCAGCAATCGCCGCGGCGGACGTAGGTAGCGCAGTCGGGGTGCTTCAGCGCTATGCCAGCCTGAGGCAGAATATCGCTGCATTTCGTCCGGTAGATGGGCCTGTGCCAGCGCTGGTGCTTGATGAAAAGATCCTCATCCCCGAGCTGCGTGAATACCTGCTCGGGCACTTCACCGCGGCCATTCTGAGACTTATGGAAACGCTGACCGGCGAGCCGCTGACCGAGCACATTGTTCTGCACTGGCCCCTGCCCGAGCCACCCTGGGCCGAAGCCTATACCGGGCTGGCCCGGGAAATTCGGTTCGGAGCCACAGAACTGCGCATCCTTCTACCAGAGGGTTATCTGCAGACCGCCTGCCTGGCGGCGGACATGGATGCCGAACGGCTGGCTTTGCGCGATTGCGAAAACCAGTTGCAGCGGTTGAGCCGAGGCGGCTCGCTAAGCCAGCGGATCAAGCAGCATTTGCTCGCCTGTGAAAGCGTTTACCCAACACTCGCGCAGGTTGCCGAGAGGGAACATATGGCGCCGCGCACCCTGATCCGCCATTTGGCCGATGAGGATCAGCGTTATCAGGATCTGCTGGATGAGGTGCGCAGCGACCTGGCTTGCTGGCTGCTGTCACGTACGGACATGAGCATTGAAAGTGTGGCGGAAAAACTCGGTTATCAGGACCCGACCAATTTCAGCCGCACCTTTCGGCGCTGGCTGGGTATGCCACCACGGGCTTTCCGGCAACAGCGATAGGCGCTCGCAACAGCCGATGCAACTCGATAATCATTGACGCCCAAGCGAGACGGCACCTATAGTTCCACGCTTGGATTCAGCATTGAATAACGGATAATTCAAGAGAATGCTATGGAAAGTCCTCCTCCATCTCCGGTAGCCGCCGGCTCTGCAACGCGTTCGGTTCGCTCATGAACGCCCCAGCACACTACCCTTCCCTGATCCGTCAACTGTCAATCTGCCTTGCCTGCCTGTGCATGCTGGCCAGCGTTCCGGCCATGGCGGCGGTGGAGCCCGTTGTGCTCACTGAAGACGAACGGCAGATCAACCTCCAACGCCATGTGTTGTTCAGCCCGCAGAGCCGCACCGTGACTTTTACGGATATGCAGTTGAACAACCCGGTATGGTTTGCCGCCTCCAACCGCAGCGACATGAACTTCGGATATCATCGCGATGCCGTATGGATGAAGCTCACCATTACCTCGGCCGCACCGGAGCAAGCCAGCTGGATGCTGCACTTTCCGTATTCATCCCTGGACCGCGTGGAACTTCACGAGGCTGGGTCGGACGTTCAGCTGGCTGGCGACACCGTGCCGCTGTCCCAGCGTGCGACAAGCTACCGCGATGCGGTATTTGAACTTACCCTGGAACCGGGCCAGAGCAGGACGATATACATCAAGGCATTGTCGGATGGCAGCCTGACCTTGACTGCCCAGCTATGGAATCCCGACGCTTTTTCTGCCTTCAATGAAAGCAGCATCGCACTGATTGCCTTGTACCTCGGCATGCTGTTGGCGCTTGCCGCCTACAACGTCCTGCTACTCAGCGTCATGCGCGAGCGCACCTATCTGCTCTACATCGGCTTTGTCCTGAGCTTCGGCCTGGGAGCCCTGGCGTTCACCGGGGTGGGTGCCAAATATCTCTGGCCGGAAGCAGGGGAATGGGCCAATCGCATATTGCCCTTCGCGCTGTGTCTGGCGGGCACCATCGGTACCTTGTTTGCGCGCAATTTCCTCGACACGGCACGCTATCTTCCTAACTGGCACTCGGTGACAAGCCTGGTTATCGGGGGCTGGCTGGCTCTCACCGTGCTCAGCATGGTGCTGCCGGTGCATCTGGCGCTGCGCGCGATGTCGCTGCTGGGCATTGGCTGCGGTCTGATACTCATGGCTTGCATCATTCAGGCGGCGCGCAGATCCATTCCCGGTGCGCGGATTCTGCTGGTGGCCTGGGGTGTAATGCTGGGGGGCGTCCTGCTTCTGGCCGTACGTAATTTCGGCTTGATACCCTCGAACCTGTTCACCACCTATGCGATGCATATCGGTTCGGCTCTGGAGATGCTGTTGCTGGCCTTCGCTCTGGCTGCCCGGCTTATTGCGTTCAAGCAGCAGAAAGAGGCAGCCCAGGCCAGCGCGCTGGCAGCCCAGGCGCAACTGGTGGAAACCCTGCGCAAACATGAACTGGAGCTGGAACAGCGCGTTTGCGAGCGCACCGTCGAACTGGCGCAGGCCAATGCCAGACTCGAATCCATGGCCCTGCAAGACCCGCTCACAGGACTGGCAAACCGCACCGCCCTGGAACGGCATATCGAACATGCCATGCGCCGCACCCAGCGCAGGCACGAATACCTGGCCGTCATGCTGGTGGATCTCGATGATTTCAAGCAGATAAACGATCAACTTGGACACGAAACCGGTGACACAGTGCTGCGCTGCATCGCCGAGCGTTTGAAGCTGATCGCGCGCGAATCGGATTTTATCGCGCGACTGGGTGGCGACGAGTTCGTTCTGGTAGCCGAAAGCATGTTCAGCCAGGAGCAAGCCCACTATATAGCCGAGCGCTTTCTCGACGCCCTGAGCATGCCTATCGAGCTGGAGGGGCAGAGTATCTCGGTGGGCGCGAGCATTGGCATCACCTTGACCCACTCGGCGCAGCCCGACATGGCGCTGCTTTTGCGCCAGGCTGATAACGCCATGTACGCCCGCAAACGCAGCGGGCGACATGGGGTCAGTTTCTTTCAGGAAGTCATTACTGCCCAGGCAGCCAAATGACCAACAGTCCTGCGTCTATTGGCTGGTGACTCGCAGAACCTTGCCCTGGGGACTATCGGTAAGCAGGTATAAAGCACCATCAGGCCCGGTTCGAACGTCGCGAAAACGTTCATTCAGCTCGGCGAACAGAGGCTCCTGTTCGACCACTTCCGTACCATCAAGCACCACCCGACGCACCTGTTGGCCAGCCAGAGCGGAAATCATCAGGCTCCCCTGCCATTCGGGAAACATCTCGCCGTCATAACGCGTCATGCCCGAGGGAGCAATTGAGGGATCCCAGTAGAGTATCGGTTGTTCCAATCCCTTGGCATGGGTATGCGGGCTGATTACCGCTCCGCTGTAATCGACACCATAGGTTATTTTCGGCCAGCCATAATTATTGCCGGGCTCGATGAGATTGATCTCATCTCCGCCCTTGGGGCCGTGCTCATGGGCTAGCAGCCGCTGGTTGTCAGTGTCGTATATCATTCCCTGGACGTTGCGGTTGCCCAGAGTATAAATCTCGGGCAACGCACCAGGCTGATCGACATAGGGATTGTCCTCCGGCACAGATCCATCACGGTTGATCCGCACGATGGTGCCGATGTGACTATCGGTTTCCTGCGCCTCTTCGCGCAACGTAAAACCATCACCCAGCCCCATCACCAGCGTGTTATCGGGCAGAAAAGCCATGCGACCGCCATAGTGGGCACCACCGGACTTGGCCGGCTGCGCCCGGAATATCTCGGTCACTTCCGTCAGTTGATTATCCGCCAACTGGCCGCTGATCAGGCACGTATGGTTTGCCTCGCCATCACCGCAGGCATAGCTGATAAACAATCGTCCGGTTTCGCTGTATTCGGGGTCCAGCGCCACTTCGAACAGCCCGGCCTGGCTTTGATTGAAAACCTCCGGCACGCCTCCAACGGGATCGCTCTGAAGATTTCCCTCGGCATCGATAATACGCAGACGACCTGCACGCTCGGTAACCAGCATCCGTCCATCCGGCAGGAAAGCCAGCGACCACGGGTGGTTCAATCCTTCAGCGACGGTTTCAACGTTGTATTCGACTGCGTGGGCGCTGATGCAGGTAACCAGGCCGACCGCTGTCGCCAGGTAGCTAAGCTTGTGGATCATGGGCATGACTCTCCAATTCTTGGTGTTGTTAACCCAGGACCCTGAGACCGCGGCGGGCCTTGGGGCGGGTGAGCAAGGCAAACAACCCGCTGCCGATAGCAACGCCGGCCATCATCGCAAGCGTGCCCGGTGACTGCCTGGTAGCGGCAATGAAAACAGGCGGTGGCACATAGGCGTTGACCGCCTGGAAAGCGACCCAGATGCCAACGGCACCTGCCAGCAGATAAACCACCGTGCGCCAGGGCTTGAGTATCCGCCCTACCAGCTCCGCAGCAGGTAGCGCAAAAATAAAACTTAGCGTAACCAGCAGGCACATCAGAGGAAAAAAGTTGATCAAATCTTTCCCGGTCGTGCCCAAGCGGTCAGCGGTTGATATATCGGTACCAATTTGCTCCAGGTCGTACAGATTCACCTGGGTTTGTACAACGGTAGCCAGAATCGTGGCCACCAGAACGGCAAGCAGAAAAATAAGGGTGACGCGCAGAGCCGAAACCACTGACATAATTATTAGTTCCTGTGGGTCGTTAATAGCAGCTGGATGAAGTCACGGCAGATCGGGCAGGTTCCGCAGGGCCTGTTCATAGGCTGCATTGTCAAAGGGTAGGTCTTCATCAAGCATGACACCAATTCGGTGCGCCAGCACCTGGGCCATCAGGTCAAGGCTGTCTTCACGGCTGTAGCCAACCAGCGTCAACTTGTTGAGGGTAGCCTGGGCGGCAGGGGGTTCGCCATTGGCCAACTGATTCTCGACGGCTTCCACCAGCTTTGAGTGGGCGAAGCTATCGTCGACTTCATCAGACACGTCATGCATGTTTATTACCTTGAACAGAAAGAAGGGGCGATCACTCGCCCCTTCTGTTCCCTGAACGGGTTTAGTTGATTTTCGGGTCCAGCTCACCGCTGACGTAGCGCGCGTACATGTCATCGAGTGAAATCGGCTTGATCCGCGACGCATTGCCAGCGGTACCGAAGGCTTCATAACGGGCGATGCAGATATCCCGCATGGCATCCACTGTCTTGGCCAGAAACTTGCGCGGATCGAACTCGCTGGGATTCTGCGCCATGAAACGGCGAACGGCACCGGTTGACGCCAGACGCAGATCGGTGTCGATATTCACCTTGCGTACCCCATGCTTGATACCTTCGACGATCTCTTCAACCGGAACGCCATAGGTCTCTTTGATATCGCCGCCGTATTCATTGATGATTGCCAGCCACTCCTGCGGAACCGAGGAGGAGCCATGCATCACCAGGTGCGTGTTGGGGATCCGCTTGTGGATGGCCTTGATGCGGTCGATAGCCAGGGTATCGCCCGTCGGCGGACGGGTGAACTTGTAGCAGCCATGGCTGGTACCGATGGCGATGGCCAGCGCGTCAACGTGGGTCTTGTTGACGAAGTCAGCCGCTTCCTCGGGATCGGTAAGCATCTGGCTGTGGTCGAGAATGCCTTCGGCGCCAATGCCGTCTTCTTCACCGGCCTGCCCGGTCTCCAGGCTGCCCAGACAACCGAGCTCGCCCTCAACCGAAACGCCACAGGAATGCGCCATGTCGACGGTTTTACGCGTCACGTTGACATTGTAGTCGTAGTCGGTTGGTGTCTTGCCGTCTTCGCCCAGCGAGCCGTCCATCATTACCGAGGAAAAGCCCAGCTGAATGGAGCGCTGGCAGACGCCGGGACTGGTGCCGTGATCCTGGTGCATACACACCGGGATATGCGGAAACTCTTCAATGGCGGCCAGGATCAGGTGACGCAGAAAAGGCGCACCGGCATATTTGCGTGCGCCGGCAGAAGCCTGCACGATCACCGGTGAGTCGGTCTTGTCAGCGGCTTCCATGATGGCGCGCATCTGTTCCAGGTTGTTGACGTTGAATGCCGGCACGCCGTAGCCATATTCGGCGGCGTGATCCAGCATCTGGCGCAAGCTGATAAGTGCCATGTAATTTTCTCCAGGTCGTATCTATAAGATCGTATTCAGCCTGCCGCAGTGGGCGACGGGCTGCAAGACATGCAATTAAACAGTAGCGTGCTCGGCGCGCTCTTCGAGCACCTTGACCGCAGGCAGCACCTTGCCTTCCACAAACTCCAGGAAAGCGCCCCCGCCGGTAGAAATATAGGATATCTGCGCAGCCACGCCGTATTTATCGATGGCTGCGAGAGTGTCCCCGCCACCAGCAATGGAGAACGCGGCGCTCTCGGCAATTGCCAGAGCGAGCGCCTTGGTGCCTTCACCAAACTGATCGAATTCGAAGACGCCGACCGGACCGTTCCACAGAATGGTGCCGGATGACTTCAACAGCTCGGCAAACTGTGCGGCGGTTTGCGGGCCGATGTCCAGAATCATGTCGTCGTCCGCTACGTCGGCGACAAGCTTTATCGTAGCAGTGGCAGATTCGGCGAATTCCTTGGCGACCACTACATCAACCGGCAATGGCACGCTTACCTTCGCGGCTATTGCCTTGGCGGTATCAACGAGGTCAGCCTCATACAGCGATTTGCCCACCGGATAGCCGGCGGCGGCAAGGAAGGTATTGGCGATACCGCCTCCCACGATCAACTGGTCGCATTTGTCCGCCAGGGCAGTCAGCACGTCCAGCTTGGTGGACACCTTGGAGCCCGCCACAATCGCCGCCATCGGGCGCGCCGGCTTGAGCAGTGCTTTAGCCAGCGCATCGAGCTCGGCGGCGAGCAGCGGACCAGCGCAAGCGACCCTGGCGAATTTGGCAACACCATGGGTCGAACCCTGTGCGCGATGGGCAGTGCCAAAGGCATCCATGACGAACACGTCGCACAGCGCAGCGTATTCCTGGGCCAGTTCGTCGTCGTTTTTCTTCTCGCCCTTGTTGAAACGAACATTTTCCAGCAGAACGACATCGCCCGGCTTGACGGTTACGCCCGCCAGATAATCCCGTACCAGCGGGACGTCACGACTCAAAGCTTTGCTCAGGTAGGCAGCCACGGGAGCCAGACTGTCCTCTTCGCTGAACACGCCCTCTTCCGGGCGACCCAGATGCGAGCACACCATAACCGCTGCGCCCCGCTCCAGCGCCAGCTTGATGGTCGGCAGGGCCGCCAATATGCGCGCATCACTTTTGATCTGGCCATCCTTAACGGGCACGTTCAGGTCTTCGCGGATCAACACACGCTGTCCCTTGAGGTCCAGCTCATCCATGGTCACTACGCTCATCAATGACTCCTTGTAGAAAAATTAAACAATCTGCAATCCCTGATTCAGGCCCGCTGCGGACAAACAGTAGCAAAGGGCTTTTCCACAGACCGCTGTATCCGGACCCTCAAAGTGTGCTCAAGTTCCCCCGTCGCGCTTCAGCCAGTAGCTGGCGACGTCCAGCATCCGGTTGGCAAAACCCCATTCGTTATCAAACCAGACCAGCAGATTGACCAGCCGGGGACCAGAGACACGGGTCTGGCTACCATCGACGATGGCCGAGTGCGGATCATGATTGAAATCACAGCTGGCATGGGGCAGCTCGGTATAGGCAAGCAAGCCCTTGAAGGCGCCCTCGGCTGCACTGCGCAGCAAGGCGTTGACTTCGTCAGCGGTGGTGTCTCGCGAGGTTTGCAGGGTGATATCCAGTGCCGACACATTCAGGGTGGGCACGCGTATGGCCTTGGCCTGAATACGTCCGACAAGTTCTGGCAGCAAACGCTCAATGCCCCGCGCCAGTCCGGTGGAGACGGGAATTACCGACTGGAACGCAGAGCGCGTGCGGCGCAAATCATCATGATGATAGGCGTCGATTACCGGCTGGTCATTCATTGCCGAATGAATGGTGGTGATCGACACGTACTCCAGACCGATCTGCTCGTTGAGCAGCTTGAGCAGGGGCACGCCGCAATTGGTAGTGCAGGAGGCATTTGAAACCAGCCGGGCATCCTGGGCGAGCTGCTCATGGTTCACACCGTAAACCAGGGTGGCATCCACCGCCGCTTCATTGACCATTGGCTGGGAAAACAGAACTCTGGATACCCCGGCGTGAAGAAACCGCTGTGCCTGCTCACGGGTGGTGTAGTGGCCGGAGCATTCCAGCAGCAGATCGATATCCAGCCCCCGCCAGTCAATCGCCTCAGGCTCGGACTGGCGCAGCACCTGAACACTCTCGCCATTGATATCGAGACAGCTCTCGCCAAGTCGGACATCGCCAGGAAAACGGCCATGGGTCGAATCAAAACGGGTCAGGTATTCGATGCTGGCCAGATCAGCCAGATCGTTGAGCGCCACGATCTGCAAGTCGTCTCCGCCGCGCTCATGCAGGGCGCGCAATACACAGCGGCCAATCCGACCATAGCCGTTGAGAGCAATTCTAAAAGGAGGTCGTGCGGTCATGAATCAGTGCTCTGTTGGCGTCGAGCTACGGGCTGCAGGCAAGCCAGGCCTGCCTGCAGCTTGGGACCAGTTTCAGTCTTCCAGCAGCTCTTCAGCTGCCAGCAGGATATTCTCGACGGTGAAACCGAACTCTTCAAACAGGGCCGGAGCCGGAGCCGACTCACCGAAACTGTTCATGCCGATAACGCGGCCATCGAGACCGACATACTTGTACCAGAAGTCGCCGTGGGCAGCTTCGATAGCAATGCGCGCGCCCACTTCCAGCGGCAGCACCGCCTGCTTGTACTCGGCGTCCTGCTGATCGAACACGCTGGTGCAGGGCATGGAAACCACGCGCACCTTGAAGCCTTGCTCGGTCAACTTATCATAAGCCTGGACGGCAAGGCCGACCTCCGACCCCGTGGCGATCAGAATTAACTGCGGCTCGCCCTGGCAGTCTTTAAGGATGTAGCCGCCGCGCGCAATAGCCGCTTCGGTTTCGTTGTCGCGAATGTGGTACGGCAGGTTCTGGCGCGAGAAGATCAGCGCGCTGGGGCCGTCCTTGCGCTCAACCGCGTATTTCCAGGCAACGGCGGATTCAACCGTGTCAGCTGGACGCCAGGTATCCAGGTTCGGCGTGCTGCGCAGGCTCGACAGTTGCTCTACTGGCTGGTGAGTCGGGCCGTCTTCGCCGAGTCCGATCGAATCGTGGGTGAACACATAAAGGACGCGAACCTTCATCAGCGCCGACATGCGCACCGCGTTGCGTGCGTATTCCATGAACATCAGGAAGGTTGCGCCGTAGGGCACCAGGCCGCCATGCAAGGCGACGCCGTTCATGATCGCGCTCATGCCGAATTCACGCACCCCGTAGTACATGTAGTTGCCAGATGCGTCTTCCTTCACCACCGGTTTGCAGCCTTTCCAGAGTGTCAGGTTGGAGCCGGCCAGATCCGCCGAACCGCCGAGCAGTTCCGGCAGCAGCGGGCCGAATGCGTTCAGGCAGTTCTGACTGGCCTTGCGGCTGGCAATGTTTTCGCCCTTCGTCGCCACGTCGCGGATGAAGGCCGAGGCCTTCTCGGAGAAATCGGCCGGCAACTCGCCAGCCATACGACGCAAAAACTCGCTCGCGAGCTCCGGAAATTCTGCCTGATAGGCGCTGAACCGCTGGCTCCATTCGGCTTCGGCTTTGGCGCCGGCATCCTTCGCATCCCACTCGGCATAAATGTCCGCAGGAATTTCGAAAGGACCATGTTTCCAACCGAGCTTTTCACGTGTTAGGGCGATTTCAGCATCACCCAGCGCGGCACCGTGCGATTCTTCCTTACCCTGCTTGTTCGGCGAGCCAAATCCGATGATGGTTTTACAGCAGATAAGGGTAGGCTTGTCGCTCTTGCGGGCGGTCTCGATGGCGGTCTTGATTTCGGCCGCGTCGTGGCCGTTGACGTTGCGGATTACCAACCAGCCATAGGATTCAAAGCGCTTGGGCGTGTCGTCGGTAAACCAGCCGTGCACTTCCCCATCGATGGAAATGCCGTTGTCATCATAGAAACCGATCAGCTTGTTCAGCCCCAGGGTGCCCGCTAGCGAGCAGACCTCGTGGGAAATACCTTCCATCAGGCAGCCATCGCCCATGAACACGTAGGTATTGTGATCAACCAGATCATGGCCGGGGCGATTGAACTGGGCCGCCATGATCTTCTCGGCCAGAGCAAACCCGACCGCGTTTGCCAGACCCTGACCAAGCGGGCCGGTGGTAGTTTCAACGCCGGGGGTGTAGCCGTATTCAGGGTGGCCTGGCGTCTTGCTGTGCAACTGGCGGAAGTTTTTCAGTTCATCGATCGACAGGTCATAGCCGGTCAGGTGCAGCAGCGAATAGATCAGCATCGAGCCGTGCCCATTGGAGAGCACGAAGCGATCCCGGTCGGCCCAGTTGGGGTTGACCGGATTGTGCTTCATATAATCGCGCCACAATACCTCGGCGATATCGGCCATGCCCATCGGGGCACCCGGATGACCACTATTGGCTTTCTGCACAGCATCCATGCTGAGGGCACGAATGGCATTGGCTCGGTCACGACGGCTGGGCATGAATAACTCCTGGGGCTGACAAGGCGAAGCGGCAACAACCAGTATGCATCCGGCTGGCCAATAATTGAGGCCGGCATTTTCGCGCAAACCGCGTCATCGGGCAATGAAAACCCTGATTTGGCGGTTTTCTACAGCTATTTCCTGAAAACGCTCGCCACTCTATATCTAAAAGTTTTGATATAGATGTTGCGCAGACCCGGACGGCCTACTACACTGCCTCGCATGAATGAGATAGCGCTGATCAGCGCGCGCCCCCGGTACAACCCCATCGAACAACTGGCCACGTTCTGCAAGGCCACCGGTGATGTACTGCGCCTGGATATTCTGCGAGTTTTGCGCAACGACTCCTTCGGCGTGCTGGAACTGGCACAGATTTTCGCCATGCGTCAGTCGGGCATGAGCCATCACTTGAAAGTTCTGTCCAATGCCGGCCTGGTCAGCACCCGGCGCGAAGGAAACTCGATTTTCTATCGGCGCAGCCTGCCCGCAACGGACAGTTCCTGGGGGGCGATGCATGAACAGTTGCTGCAGGGGCTTGATGCACTGCCGCTGGACGCCCAGTTGGTGGCCGCCATTGCCACGGTGCACGGCCAGCGCGCGGAACTCTCCAGACAGTTTTTCGCCCGCTTTGCGGACGGCACGCCGGCGCAACAGGATCTGATTGCCCACTTCGGCCTGTATCGCGAGCCGCTGCTCAGCCTGATAGACAGCCTGACCTTGCCGGCACGTGATCTGGCCATCGAAGTCGGCCCTGGGGAAGGAGGCTTTCTCCCGGACCTCGCCAGCCGTTTCGAGCGCGTAACGGCGCTGGAGAGTTCTCCGGCCATGCTCGACCGCGCCAAGCAGCAGGCTAACGAGGCAGGCCTGAAGAATGTCGACTGCCTGCTGGCGGACGCATTGCAACCGCAAGCGCTGCCGCTGGCCGACTGCCTGGTCAGCAATATGGTCCTTCACCACATGCCCGCACCGGCCGAGGCAATGCAGCGCTTTGCCGACCTGTTGAAACCGGGAGGCAGCCTGGTCCTGACGGAATTGTGCGGTCACGACCAGGTGTGGGTCAGGGAAACCTGCGGTGACCTATGGCTCGGCTTCGACCAGGAAGATCTCAATCGATGGGCCATCAACGCAGGCCTGGAATCCCGCGCCAATCTGTACATCGGTTTGCGCAATGGCTTCCAGCTCCAGGTGCAGCAGTTCACCAAACCAGACATCAATCAACAGAACCCGAACAAAGGACAGTGACATGAGCGATTACTCGATCTTTACCTCGGAATCGGTCTCCGAAGGTCATCCCGACAAGCTGGCCGACCAGATTTCCGACGCGGTGCTGGATGCGATCATCACCGAAGACAAGTATGCCCGTGTGGCTTGCGAAACCATGGTGAAAACCGGGGTCGCCATTGTCGGTGGCGAAATTTCCACCACCGCCTGGGTCGACCTCGAGGACCTGGTACGCAGCGTCATAAAGGACGTGGGTTACACCTCCTCCGATGTCGGCTACGACGCCGATACCTGTGGCGTGATCAATATCATCGGGAAGCAGTCCCCCGATATAGCCCAGGGCGTCGACCGGCAGAAGCCGGAAGATCAGGGCGCGGGCGATCAGGGCCTGATGTTCGGCTATGCCAGCAACGAAACCGATGTGCTGATGCCGGCACCCATCACCTTCGCCCATCGCCTGGTTGAGCGGCAGTCGGAAGTGCGCAAGAACGGCACACTGTCCTGGCTGCGGCCAGACGCCAAGTCCCAGGTCACCTGCCGTTATGACAACGGCAAGGTAGTCGGCATCGACGCCATTGTGCTGTCCACGCAGCACAATCCAGAGATCAGCCAGGCCGATCTGCGCGAGGCGGTGATGGAAGTGATAGTGAAGCACGTGATTCCCGCCGAGCTGCTGCACGCCGATACCCAGTATCACATCAACCCGACCGGCAAGTTCGTGATTGGCGGACCAGTGGGTGATTGCGGCCTGACCGGACGCAAGATCATTGTCGATACCTACGGCGGGATGGCCCGGCACGGTGGCGGCGCCTTCTCCGGCAAGGACCCGTCCAAGGTTGATCGGAGTGCAGCCTACGCCGGTCGCTACGTGGCGAAGAACATCGTGGCCGCAGGCCTGGCCGAGCGCTGTGAAATCCAGGTGTCCTATGCCATTGGCGTAGCGCTGCCAACGTCCGTATCGATCAATACCTTTGGCACGGGCAAGATCAGCGACGACAAGATCATCCAACTGGTCCGTGCGCATTTCGATCTGCGGCCTTATGCGATCACTCGCATGCTGGACCTGTTGCACCCCATGTATCGGGCCACTGCCGCCTATGGTCACTTTGGCCGTACGCCGCAGGAGATGACTGTAAAAGGCGATACCTTTACCACTTTCCCGTGGGAAAAAATCGACCTCGCCGAGGCGTTGAAGGCGGAAGCTGGTCTGTAGCAACGACATCGACATGACTGACCCCGACCGAGGGGCGCTGCAGCGAGAGGGCAAGCGAGGCTAGAGGATGCTTGCGAAGAACTGCGATGGTGGACCGTCGGTGGCATGGATGCCACCGTCGAGCCTACAGGGACGTATTCACGGCGCGTCCACCGTCGCAGTACTTCGCCTGCACAGACCCAGTCCCACCCAACTCGTCAGGCTCGGCCGGGAACACAAAGAACCAACCGCGCCCATTCGTCCGAACGAATGGAGACACCAAAATGAGTGCTGTTATGAACACCAAAGATTTCAACGATTACAAAGTAGCTGACATGACCCTGGCCGACTGGGGCCGTCGTGAAATCATTATCGCCGAGTCGGAAATGCCGGCGCTGATGGCGATGCGGCGCAAGTACGCCGGTGAGCAGCCATTGAAGGGCGCCAGAATCCTCGGCTGCATTCACATGACTATCCAGACCGCCGTGCTGATCGAAACCTTGACCTCCCTGGGCGCTGAAGTCCGTTGGTCCAGTTGCAACATCTTTTCCACCCAGGATCAGGCCGCTGCCGCCATCGCCGCAGCCGGCATCCCGGTGTTTGCCTGGAAGGGCGAGACCGAAGAAGAGTACGAATGGTGCATCGAGCAGACCATTCTCAAGGACGGCCAGCCATGGGACGCCAACATGATCCTGGATGATGGCGGCGACCTGACCCAGATCCTGCATGACAAGTATCCCCAGGCGCTTGAACGCGTGCATGGCGTGACCGAAGAGACCACTACCGGCGTGCACCGCCTGCAGGACATGCTGAAGAAAGGCACTTTGAAAATTCCGGCCATCAACGTCAATGACTCGGTGACCAAAAGCAAGAACGACAACAAGTACGGCTGCCGTCACAGCCTGAACGACGCCATCAAGCGCGCCACCGACCACCTGCTCTCCGGCAAACAGGCGCTGGTCGTCGGTTATGGTGACGTGGGCAAGGGTTCGGCTGCCTCGCTGCGCCAGGAAGGCATGATCGTCAAGATCACCGAAGTCGACCCGATTTGTGCCATGCAGGCCTGCATGGACGGCTACGAAGTCGTATCGCCCTACAAAAACGGCATTAACGACGGCACCGAAGCCAGCGTGGATACAGCGCTGCTGGGCAAGATCGATCTGATCGTCACCACTACCGGCAATGCCAACGTCTGTGACGCCGGCATGCTCAAGGCGCTGAAGAAGCGCGCGGTGGTTTGCAACATCGGCCACTTCGACAATGAAATCGATACCGCTTTCATGCGTAAGAACTGGGGCTGGGAAGAGGTCAAGCCGCAGGTGCACAAGATCCACCGCACCGGCAAGGACATCGACGTGCAGAATGACGATTACCTGATCCTGCTCGCCGAAGGCCGCCTGGTGAACCTGGGCAACGCCACCGGACACCCGAGCCGGATCATGGATGGCTCCTTCGCCAACCAGGTATTGGCGCAGATCCATCTGTATAACGAGAAATTCGCTGATCTTCCGGTAACCGAAAAAACCGCAAATGTCACGGTCATGGTGCTGCCGAAGAAGCTCGACGAAGAAGTCGCTCTGGAAATGGTCAAGGGCTTCGGTGGGGTCGTTACGCGACTGACCCAGCAGCAGGCCGATTATATTGGCGTCAGCCAGGAAGGTCCGTTCAAGCCGGACAGCTACCGCTATTGATCGACATCGAGCAAGGATCCCTGCGGCAGCCGTTTTGCGGCTGCCGCAGGGAAAGGCACAGATACGACTTTGCCCGTAGTACGGGCCGGAAACCCCATGAATAACCCGAACAAACCCGTCATCAGCTTCGAATTCTTTCCAACCAAAACCGATGCAGGCCATGAAAAGCTCATCGCTGCTGCACACGTAATGGCCGCGGAAAAGCCCGAATTCTTCTCGGTCACCTATGGCGCGGGCGGCTCTACCCGGGACCGCACGTTGAATACCGTGTTGCAACTCGACCAGGAAGTGAAGGTGCCCACGGCGCCCCACCTGTCCTGTGTAGGCGATTCCAAGGCAGATTTGCGCAGCCTGCTCCAGCAATACCGCGCCTCCGGCATCAAGCGCATTGTGGCCCTGCGGGGTGATCTGCCATCGGGCATGGGCCAGGCGTCCGGTGAGTTGCGTTACGCCAATGAACTGGTGGAATTCATCCGCGACGAAACCGGCGATCACTTCACCATCGAAGTGGCGGCCTATCCTGAAGCGCACCCGCAGGCCCGGCACTTTGAAGCTGACCTGGAAAATTTTGTGCGCAAGGCGCAGGCGGGTGCCGACAGCGCGATTACCCAATACTTCTTCAATGCCGACTGTTATTTCAACTTTGTCGATCGCGTACGCAAAGCGGGTGTGGATATACCGGTAATTCCGGGCATCATGCCCATCACCAACTACAGCAAACTGGCGCGTTTCTCGGATGCCTGTGGTGCAGAAATTCCACGCTGGATTCGCAAGCAGCTGGAAGCCTATGGCGATGATAGCGCCAGCATCAGCAGCTTCGGCACCGACGTGATAAGCCGCATGTGTGAACGCTTGCTGGAAGGCGGCGCGCCAGGGTTGCACTTCTATACCCTGAACCAGGCCGAGCCCAGCCTGGCGGTATGGCGAAACCTGCATGCGAGCAGTCACAGTAACTAGACCGATCTGATGAAAACGCTTATCGGCACTCTGCTCTGTCTATTCCTAACCACTCCGCTGCTGGCAGCTCCCCTGCGCATCGTCAGCGAAGAGTGGCCGCCCTATATCTTCGCCAAAGATGGCGAAATAAAGGGGTCGGACAAGGAAGTCGCGGACATTCTGCTGAAGCAGCTCGGCTACCAGGTAAGCTGGGAATTGATGCCGTGGCGCCGCGCCTTGCACACGGTCCAGACAGGCGCCGCCGATGCGGTATTGGACATCAGCCCGGACGCCAAGCGTCTGGAGCACTTTATTTTCCCGGACGAGCCCTTTTCCACCAATGTGACTGTCCTGTTCTATGTCTCGAGCCGCCCCTTCCCGTTTGAACGCCTGGAGGACCTGCGAGGCCTGACCATAGGCGTCTCACCTGGCTATCACTACAACAACGAAGAATTCATGACCGCCGACTATTTCACGCGGGAACCCGCACCCACGTTCGAATCGAACCTGCTGAAGCTCGTTCATGGTCGCATCGATATGGTCGTCATCAGCCGCCCAGCCGGAATTCATACCAGCAAAAGACTGGGCATTGATGATCAGGTCAGCTACCACAGCACGCCCCTGAGTAAAGGCGACTACTTTCTGGCTTTCCGCCGGGCTCCGGAGTTTGAACGATTGGGCGAGGAGTTTGGGCAAGCGCTGCGCGATTTCAAGCAGACCGACGAATACGCCAGCATTCAACACAAATACGGGCTAGGGCTCGATGGGCAGATCATCCCAGCCGCCGCTCACTGACCGTCCGGCACTCTGTTCAACGTCTACGTCGGCTTTCTGTTATAATCGCGCCCCTTCATCACAGGCCGCACGGACAACCCGTTCGCAACGGCCATCACAGGGTTATCTGAATGTCCTTTGCTTCTCTCGGTCTCTCCGACCTGCTCGTTCGCGCAGTCGCGGCCACTGGTTACACCACTCCTACTCCCGTCCAGTCACAGGCCATCCCGGCTGTGCTCGAAGGTCGCGACCTGATGGTCGCCGCCCAAACCGGCACCGGCAAGACTGCCGGCTTTGCCTTGCCGATTCTGGAAAAACTGTTTCCGATGGGGCACCCAGACTCTACCCATCGCCGCGTGCCCAAGCAGGTTCGGGTGCTGGTTTTGACTCCAACACGTGAACTGGCGGCGCAGGTTCACGAAAGCTTCCAGACCTACGGCGGTGAATTGCCGATGAAAACGGCCTGCGTCTTCGGCGGCGTAGGCGCCAATCCGCAGATGAAAGCTATCGCACCCGGCCTTGATGTGCTGGTTGCCTGCCCCGGTCGCTTGCTCGATCTGGTCGGCCAACGCGCCGTGGATCTGTCAAAGGTCGAAATTCTGGTACTCGACGAAGCCGACCGCATGCTCGACATGGGCTTCGTCCATGACGTGAAAAAGGTCATCGCCAAGCTGCCGTCTGCGCGTCAGAGCCTGTTGTTCTCCGCGACGTTCTCCAAGGACATTACCGACCTGGCCAACAAGCTGCTGAACAATCCGGCGCGCATTCAGGTGACGCCTCCCAATACGACGGTCGAACGTATCGAACAGCGCGTTTATCGCGTATCCGCCGGTCACAAGCGGGCTCTGGTAGCTCATTTGATCACCGACGGCGCCTGGGAGCAGGTGCTGGTCTTCACTCGTACCAAACACGGCGCGAATCGCCTGGCCGAGTACCTGGACAAGAACGGTCTGCCCGCGGCGGCGATCCATGGCAACAAGAGCCAGAGCGCGCGCACCAAAGCGCTGGCCGATTTCAAAGCCAACAAGCTGCGCATCCTGGTTGCCACCGATATCGCCGCTCGCGGCCTGGACATCGACCAGTTGCCGCACGTGATCAACTTCGAGTTGCCCAACGTGGCTGAAGACTATGTTCACCGCATCGGCCGCACCGGTCGCGCTGGCCGCAGTGGCGGCGCCGTATCACTGGTGAGCCCTGACGAAGAAAAACTGCTGAAGGACATCGAGCGGATGACCAGGCAGAAGATCGAAGAAGGCAGCCTGAAGGGCTTTGAGCCACCGGCCCAGGCCGAACTCAACAATGACCGGCCAGAGCGTGCTCGTGGCGCGCCAGGCAATGGCCGGGGTCAACGGCCCGCCGGTGCGGGCGCTGCGAACCAGGGCCGCGGTCAAGGTCGCAATGACAAGCCCCGCAGCGAAAAGCCCCGCGGCGAGAAACCACGCGGCGAGCAGCGAGCAGCGCGCCCGGCTCTTAATGAGCGGCACGATGCAGTGGCAGAAGAAAGGCGTCATCAGGCCAATGGCAACAAGGCGGCTGCGCCAGCCCCACGAGGCAACTCGTCGCGTCCGTCCAGCAATCGCCCGCAGCGTGAGAAGCCAGCATTGTTTGGTAGATAATCACTCGTCGGTACGATCCAGGGCCCAGCTATGCTGGGCCTTTTGTTGTCCGGCTTGCGCTCCCCAACAACCTCTTCTTGGCCGCCAGGCGAGCTTCCGTCTATAGTCAGATGCAACCGAGTCCCGCCTGTACCCAGACGACTAATGCAAGGAACTACAATGAAACGACTCCACCCGCTGGCCTTGGCATGTGCTGTGTTCGCCACAACGGCCGCCACCGCAGATGACAGGATTACGCCGCAGCCAGAACCCGGTCTGTGGCGTAGCGAAGCCACTACGCTGATCAATGGACAGGACGCTCAAGCCGCGGTACGCAAGGCTCAGGAAGAGATGCTGAAAAACTTCCCTGCCGAACAGCGTGCCGAAATGGAACGAGCCATGGGGACACAGGAAGACCTTAGAGCGACCATGGATTGCATCACCGCCGAGGAAGCCGCGCGCATGACCGACCCCGAAGCGCTGCTGGCAGAAGCCCAGCGTGAAATGGATGGCTGTGACCTGAACATAGAGCGGGCCGGAGAATCCAGACTGACCTTTGAAGGGACCTGCTCAGGAGGCGACGGTTTTGCCGGCGACATGGTCGGCGAGCTGGAAATGATCAGCAGCCGCGAAATGCGCTCCAAGTTCACCGGCAAGGGCAATTACGAGATCGATACCGCCCAGGTCCCGCCCGATAGCCCGGCGATGGGAGGCGGGCCGCTGAACATCCAGCACACCGAGGTGACCAAATGGGTCTCGGCAGATTGCGGAGACGTAACCCCCCGCGTGCGGTCGGTTGAATAAACGGCAGTGCATCCTTGAGGATTCGCATGCAAGCGATGACATCAACTAGGCGGCCCTGCCTGGAAAGCCGCTGGCAGGCTTATGCATCCTCCAGCAGCAGAACAATCAGGTCCTTCGGACCATGGGCACCGTAGGCAAGAATCTGCTCGATATCGGCAGTCTTCGACGGACCGGAAATCAGTAATGCGTTGGTCGGCATGTTGGCTGCCCAACGTTGCGCCTGCATGACCTCATACAGGTTGTCGTGGATCTGGCTCGCGCGCACCAGCGCAACATGTAATGGCGGCACCAGACTCATCAGGCGCGGCTCATGGCGATCAGGCCAGACTACCAGGCTACCGGTAGACGCAATGGCGCCCAGGGTACCGGTCAGGCTTGCCGCGGTGTGGCTGAACAGCTCATCTTTCCATTCCTCGATGGGTCGATCATAGGCATGCAGCCTCGGCAGATCATTTCGCGTTTGCCAATAAGCGTGCACCAGTCGGCCATGTTCGGTTTGCGGAGACACCAGCAGATCGGGTACCGCCCGTGCACCCAACAACTCGGCCAGCAACGCTACCCAGTCCGCTGAACGGGTTTGATGAAACTCGGTATGGACTGCTTCCATCAACTGACGCAAACGGCTGACGCGCTCCGCCGGTGCATAGCGCCAGGGTTCGGTCACCAGGGTTTGATCAAAATCGTCCGGGCGCGGCACAGTACCGGCCAGGCTGGTGCGCAGCTTCCCAAGTATTCGGTTGCGGGCGTTCATCGCGGGTGCTCCAGATGTTCCCTGGCCAGATCGTGCAGCGAGCGCGGCGCGGGTGTCGGCGCGCTGTGATGCTCGGTCCAGGGTCCTAAACTGGCCGGGCGCAGGCCGCGCAGTCGCGTGGCCGCGAAACTGAAGGCGCGATACAGCAGCGGCTGGGTATTCATCAGCTTCCACCCGCTCCACATCAGGCGTTCGCGGGCAGAGTATTTGCTGCCTTCGCCACGCATTACCGGATGCTGCGGATCAGCTCGCTTTACATTCTCCTCACGCAGCCGGCGCAGCAGATCGGGAATAGGTATTTTTACCGGACATACCTCACCACAGGCGCCGCACAGTGACGATGCGCTGGGATGATCCGGCACCTTTGCCAGACCGACCATGTGCGGGGTGATTATCTTGCCGATAGGGCCCGGATACACCTCGCCATAGGCATGTCCGCCGATTCGGGTGTACACCGGACAGTGGTTCATGCACGCACCGCAGCGGATACAGTTGAGCGTCTGGCGCAGCTCAGGGTCGTTGAATGCCTGGCTGCGACCATTGTCGAGCAGCACCAGATGCACTTCCTGCGGGCCGTCCAGCTCGTCAGCCTTGCGCGGCCCGGAGATCATATTTACATAAGTGGTAATTGGCTGGCCCAGCGCAGAGCGTGTCAGCAGGGACAGCAGCGGCACCGTATCGCGCAGATTCTCGACCACCTTCTCAATGCCGGTGACGGCAATGTGCACCGGCGGCACACTGGTGCTCATGCGGCCATTGCCTTCATTCTCCACGAGCAACAGCGTACCGGTTTCGGCCACAGCGAAATTGACGCCGGATACACCAATGTCTGCCTCGAAGAACTTCTGTCGCAACGTCCGTCGCCCTATCTGGATAAGCTCGTCGACATCCCGGGTGTACTCCACGCCCAGCTTTTCCTCAAACAGCGATGCAACCTGCGCAGCATTTTTGTGGATAGCCGGCATGATGATATGCGAGGGCTTTTCGTTGTCGAGCTGAACGATGTATTCGCCCATATCCGACTCCAGACATTCGATCCCCTGGCCGCCGAGGAAATGGTTCATCTCCATTTCTTCGCTGACCATGGATTTGCCCTTGATCACCTGTCGCGCTTCGTGGGTCTGGATGATCTCCAACACGATCGTGTTCGCCTCGCTCACCGTCTCAGCCCAGTGCACCTTGACGCCATTGCGGGTCAGATTGGCTTCCAGCCGCTCGAGCAGATCAGGCAGTTGGGATAACGCGCGGGCCCGAATGTGGTTGCCCAGTTCACGCAGGCGCTCGCGCTCGTCCGCATCGCTGAACGCAGCGGCGCGCTTGGTCATCAACGAGTCCATCGCGGTGCGAAAATTGCTGCGCAGCCGCGGATCAGCCAGAGCGGCACGCGCGCGTGGCTTGAACCCGGCGGACACGTCGGTCACATCGTTCAGAGGAATCTGTGCGTTCATGCCTTGCCTCCGGTGCGCTGCCACAGAAAACTGGCGAGATGCTGTCCGCGCAGCGCCTGATTCTGTTTTTCCAGCGAGCCATTTATGTTCATCAAACACCCGCAGTCAGCACTCACCACTTGATGGGCGCCTGATTCACGCAGAGCGGTAGTCTTGTCCATTACCATGGCGCCGGATATATCGGGCATGCGCACGGAGAAGGTCCCACCGAACCCGCAGCATTCGCTTTCATGGTCATGCTCGACCCGTTCTACCCCGGCAAGCTGGGCTAGCAACTCGCGACCATGCAGGTGCGTGTTCATTTCACGCCGGGCGGTGCAGGAAGTGTGCAACGCTACCCGTACCGGGTCGGCCTGGCCTTGCTGCGTCCCGACGAAACTGACCTTGCACACATGAAGCAGGAACTCGGCGAGCTCGAAGGTACGCTCCGCCAGTTGCTGCGCCTCGAGCAGCATCGCCGGCTCTTCTGCAAACAGATCCTGATAATGATGGCGGAACATGCCGGCACAGGACCCTGACGGCACCACCACGGGCCAGTCCTCAACGAACAATGGTAGCTGAGCGCGCGCGACGGCCTTCGCCTCCCCCCGATAACCGGACGTATAGGCTGGCTGGCCACAGCAACTCTGGCCCTGCGGGAAATGCACTCGGATCCCTTCCCGCTCCAATAACCGAATGCTATCCATACCCGCTTCAGGGAAGAACAGATCGACTACACAGGTGCCGAACAGATAGATATCCGAGGGCTTTTCCGGATACTGGCGCGGTAATTCGCGGGCAGGCGCTACGCGGGTTGCATTGGGCGCCGCGTCGTAAAACAGTTCGCTCATCGGTCAATGCCTATTTCAGATACATCGAAAACCCTCAGGTCCAACCAAGCTCGCAGACGGCGCAACAGCAATTTGCAGTGCTGCTCAGACCCTTGCAGTAATTGGTCTTACCAATTTACACTGCACCAAACCAGCGTAGCGGTCCGCCCTTCGCGCTGTCAATCAAACCATCACTAGACCTTGGTCTCTGACCACAACAGCAGAAAGGAGGCGCCATGGAAGTGGGCTCCATCAAACCACAGCGACTGTCGGACACTATCGTGGCGCAGCTGGAATCAATGATATTGGAGGGAGCGCTAAAGGCAGGCGAAAGGCTGCCTGCCGAACGTGTATTGGCTGAGCGTTTTGGCGTGTCCCGCCCCTCACTGCGTGAAGCCATGCAAAAGATGGTAGCCCAGGGTTTACTGGTTAGCCGCCAGGGCGGCGGCAACTATGTGGCAGAAAATCTCGGATCGAGTTTTCGTGACCCGCTGCTGGGCCTGCTGGAGCGGCGGCCCGAAGCGCACCGGGACCTGCTCGAGTTCCGTCACACGCTGGAAACTTCATGTGCCTATCATGCCGCGCAACGCGCTACGGAAATGGATCTGGCGCACCTGACCGAAGCCTATCAGGCGCTGCAGGCCTGTTACGCCCCAGGCTCCACCGCCAGCCCAGCCGACGAGGGCGCGGCCGATGCGAGGTTTCATCTGGCGATTGCCGAGGCAAGCCACAACACGGTGTTGCTGCATACCATCCGCGGTCTGTTCGATCTGCTGAAGCGCAACGTGGTAACCAACATTGGCGGCATGTACGCGCTGCGCGGCGAAGCCCGGAGCATGTTGAGCGATCAGCACCAGCAGCTGTACCGGGCGATCATGGAGGGCCGTGCCGACGATGCCCGGACATGTGCCAGCCAGCATCTGGACTATGTTCAGGAGGTGCTGGCGCAGAGCCGCGAACAAGACGAGCGCCGGGCACGATCTCAGCGACGCAGCCAGTCCTTCAACACTTCGGCATTGTGTTCTCCCAATAAGGGCGGGGCCGTCCGATAGCGTACTGGTGTGCGCGATAGCCGGATAGGATTAGCCACCAGTTGCACCTGTCCGGACAGCGGGTGAGGCATTTCCAGCTGCATGTTCCGCGCCCGAATTTGCGGATCATTGAACACCTGTTGCAGGTTGTTGATCGGCCCGCAAGGCACCCCGACCTGTTCCAGCGCCGCTATCCATTCAGCCGTAGTGCGAAAAACCGTGACCTGACGAATCAGCGGCACCAGCGCGTCGCGATGGGCCACCCGTGAGGCATTGGTGGCGAATCGCGGATCTTCAGCCCATTCAGGGTGGCCCGCTGCGTCGGCGAACCGGCGAAACTGTCCGTCATTGCCCACCGTCAGGATGAAATCGCCATCGGCCGTGGGAAAATCCTGGTAGGGAACCACGTTCGGATGCGCATTGCCCATGCGCTCCGGCGGTTTGCCCGTCGTCAGGTAATTGAGCGCCTGGTTGGCCATGCAGGCGACCTGAACGTCGAGTAATGCAAGATCAATATGCTGCCCCATTCCGCTGCGCTCGCGCTCAGCCAGCGCAGCAAGAATGGCGTTGCTGGCGTAGAGGCCGGTCAGGATATCCGTCACCGCCACGCCTACCTTGACCGGGCCCGCGCCGGGCTCGTCCTTGGCGCGCCCCGTAACGCTCATCAGCCCACCCACTGCCTGGATCATGAAGTCATAACCCGCACGCTTGGCATACGGGCCGGTTTGGCCGAAACCGGTAATCGAGCAGTAGATCAACCGCGGATTGAGTGCTTTCAGGGCTTCATAATCCAGCCCATAGGCGGCGAGCCCGCCGACCTTGAAGTTCTCGATCAGCACATCGGCCTGCATGACCAGTTCGCGCAACTGCTGCTGACCTTCGGTTTGGGTAAAATCTACCGTCACAGACCGCTTGTTGCGGTTGGCCGCCAGATAATACGCCGCCTCCGAGGTATCACGGCCCTCCGCGTCCCGAAGATAGGGAGGACCCCAGGCGCGGGTATCATCACCACTACCCGGCCGCTCGATCTTTACCACGTCGGCACCCAGGTCAGCCAGCAATTGCCCGGCCCAGGGGCCGGCCAGCACGCGGGAGACATCCAGAACCTTCAATCCTGTCAGAGCTTCAGTCATACAGTACCCCATGGCCATGCCAGCCGACACAAAGCAAAACGGGGCTGAAGGTCTCCCTGTCAGCCCCGCCTGAAATAGCAGTCTTACCCGGCCTTAGAAGAACGCCTGCAGGCCAGTCTGCGCACGACCCAGAATCAGCGCATGCACGTCATGGGTGCCTTCGTAGGTGTTGACCACTTCCAGGTTGACCACGTGACGAATCACGCCGTATTCATCGGAGATGCCATTGCCACCGAGCATGTCACGCGCCACACGGGCGATATCCAGTGACTTGCCGCAGGAGTTGCGCTTCATGATCGAAGTGATCTCCACCGCCGCAGTGCCTTCATCCTTCATGCGACCCAGTCGCAGGCAACCTTGCAGGGCCATGGTGATTTCGGTCTGCATGTCAGCCAGTTTTTTCTGCACCAGCTGGGTCTGCGCCAGCGGACGGCCAAACTGCATGCGGTCCATGGTGTACTGACGGGCGGTGTGCCAGCAGAACTCGGCCGCGCCCAGGGCGCCCCAGGAAATACCGTAACGCGCGGAGTTCAGACAGGTAAACGGACCCTTGAGACCCGTCACACCGGGCATCAGGTTTTCTTCCGGCACAAATACGTCTTCCATCACGATCTCGCCGGTAATGGAGGTGCGCAAGCCTACCTTGCCTTTGATCGCTGGCGCGCTCAGGCCCTTCCAGCCTTTCTCAAGAATGAAGCCGCGAATCACATCGTCTTCAGTCTTGGCCCAGACCACGAACACATCAGCGATGGGGCTGTTGGTAATCCACATCTTGGCACCCTTGAGCAGGTAGCCACCGTCGACTTTCTTCGCGCGGGTAATCATCGAACCGGGATCGGAGCCATGGTTCGGCTCAGTCAGGCCAAAGCAGCCGATAAACTCACCACTTGCCAGCTTGGGCAGATACTTCTGCTTCTGCTCCTCAGTACCAAACTCATTGATTGGCACCATCACCAGCGAGGACTGCACGCTCATCATTGAGCGGTAGCCGGAGTCCACCCGCTCGACTTCACGGGCTATCAGACCGTAACAGACATAATTCAGGCCGCTTCCGCCGTACTGTTCCGGAATGGTTGCACCCAGCAGGCCAAGCTCGCCCATTTCACGAAAAATCGCGGCATCAGTCTGCTCGTGACGGAAGGACTCGAGCACCCGTGGCATCAATTTTTCCTGACAATAGGACGCCGCGGAGTCACGCACCATGCGCTCTTCTTCGGTCAGTTGCTGATCCAGCAACAGCGGATCGATCCAGTTGAAGCTTGCTTTGGATTCAGCCATGGGAACTCCCTCTATGATGTTTGTTGAATGCCGGGTGGCAATCGTTGAATGCAACCAAGACTAGTCGGGACCCGACGCCTGCGCAAACGCGTTTTTTTCAACGCATTGTGCTAATTTGGAACTCTGTAACGAAAGGGGAACCCATGCGTCGCAAGATACCACCCACCCAGGCGTTGATCTGCTTTGAGTCCTCGGCACGCCACGAAAGCTTTACCAAGGCGGCGGAGGAACTATCGCTGACCCAGAGCGCCGTCTGTCGGCAGATTGCCAATCTGGAAGAGTTTCTGGATGTGCAACTGTTTCGCCGAACCCGCCGTGGCGTCAAGCTGACCGAAGCCGGGCAGACTTATAGCCGGCGCATTTCGGTGCGCCTGGATGCGGTTGAGCGCGACACCTTGTCGGTCATGGGCAACCAGGGAACGGCCACCCTGGAGCTGGCGCTGGTGCCAACCTTTGGCACCCAATGGCTGCTGCCGCGTCTCAATCAATTTCTCCGCGCGCAGCCCCAGGTAACGGTCAACCTGACCAACCGTACCCGTCCGTTTCTGTTCGCCGACACCGAATTCGACGCCGCCATCTATTTCGGTGATGGCGACTGGTCGGGTACCGAGGCGCACTTTCTGATGAAAGAGTCCCCCGTGCCGGTGTGCAGTCCTGCACTCATTGGCCCGCGGGAGCAACTCGGGCCGGAGGCCATCGCGCAGCTGCCGCTGTTGCAGCAAACCACCCGCCCCTACGCCTGGCGCCAATGGTTTGCCTCGCTGGACATGCGCGTGGAGCACGACTTGAACGGTACGCGCCTGGAGTTGTTCTCCATGCTTGCCCAGGCGGCCATGTGTGGCATGGGCGTAGCCTTGATTCCACCGTTCCTTATTCGCAACGAGTTGGAAAGCGGTCGATTGATCAACCCCTGCGCGCACAGCTTCGACAGCGACAACGCGTATTACCTGGTCATTCCCGAACGCAAGGCCGAGTCGGCCACGCTCCAGGCTTTCCGGGATTGGGTTGTAGGTGAAGCCGCAGGATACAGAGCTTCCGAGGAGAATTGACGGCGTCGGGCCAGCCTTGGGAGTCGGCTAGGCCTGAGCGGTGCAGCTAGCCGGGCGACGTTTAACGTCGCCCGACACGCACAGTTTTACTGGCGGATGCCTTCAACCGATAGAATCAGTTCGACTTCCTGGGAGGCTGGCCCGAGATCCATCTGAATGTCGTAATCCTTCAGCGTCAGCTTGGTGCTGCCCTCGAAGCCAGCACGATAGCCGCCCCATGGGTCCTCGCCTTGGCCCAGCAAGCGAGCATCCAGCACCACCGGATTGGTCACCCCGTTCAGGGTCAGATCACCAGAAATCTTCGCGGTATTCTCGCCGGTCATTTCCACAGCAGTCGATTTGAAAGTCGCCTCAGGATGAGCACTGACGTTCAGGAAATCGTCGCTACGCAGGTGCTTATCACGCTCTGCGTGGTTGGAATCGACGCTGGCGGTATCGATGGTGACATTTACCTGGCTGTCCTCTGGCTTGTCCGCATCCCAGGTAAAGGTGCCGTCAAAATCATTGAAGCGCCCGTACAGCCAGCTGTAGCCGAGGTGGCTTATTTTGAAATTGATGAAGGCATGCTGACCTTCCTTGTCAATCACGTATTCAGCCGCGTGCAGCGAGCCTGATAGCGCCAGCAGGCCTCCCAGTGCGATTCCAGCAAAAGCTTTTTTCATTTCAACTCTCCTTGGTATTGTGCGGACGCAGGCCAAGCATGCGCCGTAATGTATCGTCGCGGTCGATGAAGTGATGTTTGAGGGCGCCCAGCGCATGCAGCCCGGCCAGGCTTAGAACCGTAATTGCGACCCAGTAATGCACGAATCCGGCCCGATCAGCCTGGCTGGTCAGCCCCGTCAACAGCGCGGGCACCTCGAACCAGCCGAACACGCTGATACCATCCCCACGCGCTGTGGATATAAGGTAGCCACTGACGACAATTACCGCCAACAACACATAGAGCAAGCCGTGGACCAGGCCCGCCAGGCGCGTCTCCCAACGCTTGTGGTTGGGAAGATGCGATGGCCTGCGATTGAACATCCGCCAGATCAGGCGCAAAGCCAGCACCGCAGCGAAGGTAAGGCCAATGCTCTTGTGCCAGAACGGGGCGGTGCGGTAGTAGGGGCTGTAGTAGGTGAGATCCGTCATCCACAGTCCGAGAATCGCCAGTCCGATAACCACCAGGGCTACCAGCCAGTGCAGGGAAATGGCGACCACGCCGTAGCGAGTGGAAGTGTTTCTGATCAACATGATGTTGCCCAATGAATCCGAGAGGCAATAATCCCATCGGTACGGCCTGACATAAAGCGCAATATATAGCTGAGAAAGATCAGTTTTATTGATATGTCAGGCTTGGCCGCCTTTCCAACAGGCACCGCTCGTGGCAATTGTTAAAAAAACAGCCGCTTGAGTTCGGCGCCTGGATCGCTGGCTCGCATAAAGGCTTCGCCCACCAGGAAACTATAGATGTCATGGGCGAGAAGCAGTTCGACATCGGCGCGATTAAGCACCCCGCTTTCGGTAACCAGCAAACGGTCCGCCGGCACCCTGTTCATCAGATCCAGCGTGGTATCAAGCGTCACCTCAAAGGTATGCAGGTTCCGGTTGTTGATGCCTATCAGCGGGGTATCCAGCTTGAGCGCCCGGTCAAGCTCGGACCCATCATGCACCTCGACCAGAGTATCCAGGTTGTGCTGTCTGGCCACGTCGGCGAGCTCAGCCATCTGCTCATCATCTAGCGCAGCGGCAATCAGCAGGATGCAATCAGCACCCATCGCGCGCGCTTCCACTATCTGATAGGGATCAACCATGAAATCCTTGCGCAACACGGGAAGACTACAGGCGGCCCGCGCTTGACGCAGGAAATCGTCGTGTCCCTGAAAGAAATCAACATCCGTGAGGACCGACAGGCAGACCGCCCCGCCCTGCTCGTAGCTGGTGGCAATAGCGGCTGGAACGAAGTCATCCCGCAGAATGCCCTTGCTCGGCGAAGCCTTCTTGATCTCGGCGATAACGGCAGGCTGGCGTGCAGCCGCCTGATCGCGTAGCGCCTGGGCAAAGCCGCGCGGCGCATCGGCTGCGGCACTCAAACTCTCCAGCTCAGACAGGGCAGTCTGCGCGCGGCGTTCAGCGACTTCTTCATGCTTGCGGGCAATGATGTTCTGCAAAATGGTAGGCACGCTCATTGACCGGACTCCTCACGAAAAACGTCAGTAAAGGCGATCAGCTCGTTCAGCTTCTCACGGGCCAGACCTGAATACAGCGCGTCAGAGGCGAGGTCGACGCCTTCACGCAGGGAAGTCGCATGGTCCGCCGCATAGAGCGCGGCGCCTGCGTTGAGGATGATCATGTCGGCCGCCTTCTCGCCCGCCTCGGTTTCGCGCTTGCCTAACGCATCGCGAATCAGGGTCAACGAGGCCTGCGGACCATCCACGGCCAATCCGATGAGGCTGCGACTCTTGATGCCCAAGTCCTCCGGGCTGACCTCGTATTCGCTGATTTCTCCGTCCTTCAGCTCGGCAATATGCGTGGGCGCGGCGAGACTCAGTTCATCGAGCCCGTCCCGGGCGTTGACTACCAACACATGCTTGCTGCCCAAGCGCTTCAGCACTTCGGCCATCGGCCGGCAGAGCTTGTCGCTGAAGACCCCGATCACCTGATGCTCGACGCCAGCCGGATTGGTCATCGGGCCAAGCATGTTGAATAAGGTACGCAGACCCAGTTCGCGGCGCGGCCCGACGGCGTGCTTCATTGCGCCGTGGTGTGCTGGAGCGAACATAAACCCAACGCCTACGCCCTCCACGCAACGCGCGACCTGCACCGGAGTCAGGTTCAGATTGACACCTGCTGCCTCGAGCAGATCTGCGCTACCGCTCTTGCCGGACACCGCGCGGTTCCCGTGTTTGGCTACCCGCGCGCCAGCGGCGGCGACCACCAGGGCAGCAGCAGTGGAGACGTTGAACACATTCGCACCGTCTCCGCCCGTACCACAGGTGTCGACAATCCGCTCGCCGCTGATTTCTACCCTGGCGGCCAGCTCGCGCATGACCATGGCAGCGCCGGTAATTTCGTCGATGCTTTCGCTTTTCATGCGCAGGGCAACCAGAAAGCCGCCGACCTGGGCGTCGGTACACTGGCCGGTCATGATCTGCCGCATGACCGCCTGCATCTCGTCAGTCGAAAGGTCGATATGCTCTACTACCTTAGCCAGCGCCGTCTTGATATCCATGCTTGCTCCTTATGCTAGATCAGCCCCGCAGGCCACCCTGTTGCTTGAGGAAATTTGCCAGGAGCTCGTGACCCTGATCAGTCAGGATCGACTCCGGGTGAAACTGCACGCCCTCGATCATGTACTCGCGATGACGCAGCCCCATGATCTCGGCATCCGATCCGTCTTCATTGCGGGTCCAGGACGTCACTTCCAGGCATCCGGGCAAATTCTCGCGCTTCACCACCAGAGAGTGATAGCGGGTTACCGTCAACGGATCGTTCAGGCCTTCGAACACACCCTGATGCAGGTGATAGACCGGGCTGGTCTTGCCATGCATGACCTGGCGCGCGCGCACCACCTCGCCGCCGAATGCCTGACCGATGCTCTGGTGCCCCAGGCAAACGCCCAGTATCGGCAGCTTGCCAGCGAAGTGCTTGAGCACCGGCACCGACACGCCCGCTTCATTGGGCGTGCAAGGGCCCGGCGAAATAACGATACGCTCCGGCTGCAGTGCTTCGATTTCTTCGAGGGTCATTTCATCGTTGCGGATCACCTTTACGTCCGCACCCAGCTCGCCGAGATACTGGACCACGTTGTAGGTAAAGGAGTCGTAATTATCGATCATCAAAAGCATGGCTGCGTCTCCTTATCCCGCGGACTGTTCCGCCAGGGCGACAGCACGAAACATGGCCCGGCGTTTGTTGATGGTTTCTTCCCACTCCAGCGCCGGAACCGAGTCGGCAACAATGCCGCCGCCAGCCTGCACGTGCAGCTCGCCGTTCTTGATCACCGCGGTGCGGATGGCGATAGCCGTGTCCATGTTGCCGTTCCACGCCCAGTACCCCACCGCGCCACCATAAACGCCCCGCTTCACCGGTTCGAGCTGATCGATGATTTCCATGGCGCGGATTTTCGGCGCACCTGACAGGGTACCTGCCGGAAGAATGGCCCGCAGGGCATCCATGGCATTGAGATCTTCACGCAAGCGGCCTTTGACGTTGGACACGATATGCATGACGTTGGAGTAGCGCTCGATGACCATTTTTTCGGTGACCTGCACCTGGCCAGTTTGAGCCACGCG
Source organism: Halopseudomonas xinjiangensis (assembly GCA_011050525.1). Classification (GTDB taxonomy): domain Bacteria; phylum Pseudomonadota; class Gammaproteobacteria; order Pseudomonadales; family Pseudomonadaceae; genus Halopseudomonas; species Halopseudomonas xinjiangensis_A. The sequence continues at coordinate 40,203 of DRFO01000004.1, read as the reverse complement.
GCCCACATCGTTGCGGCCCAGATCGATCAGCATCAGATGCTCGGCAATTTCCTTGGTATCCGACAGCAGATCGCGCTCCAACTCCACATCCGCTTCTTCAGTCGCACCGCGCGGACGGGTACCGGCGATGGGACGCACGGTTACTTCGCCATCTTCGACCCGTACCAGCACTTCCGGGGAACTGCCGACCACGTGAAAATCACCGAAGTTGAAGAAGTACATGTACGGGGTCGGGTTCTGACTGCGTAGCGCCCGATACAGATCGATAGGTGCCGCCTTGAACTGGATGCTCATGCGCTGGGACGGCACGACCTGCATGCAGTCGCCGGCCAGGATGTATTCCTTCACGGTATCCACCGCGCGCTCATAATCCTCGCGGGTGAAGCTGGCGGTGTAGTCCAGCTCATGGTCGGGCGGGTTATCCAGGGAAAGCGGACGCCGGGCTGCCAGCGGCTGGCGCAACTGGTCGAGCAATCCATCCAGACGGGTATTGGCAACGTCGAACGCGTTTTCTACAGCCGGATCGGCCAGTACGATGGCATGCAGTTTGCCGGCCAGGTTGTCGAACACCACGACTTCGTCAGACACCATCAGCAGAATGTCCGGATTCTCCAAGGGGTCCGGATTCGGACACTGGGCCAGGCGTTTTTCCACATAGCGGACACAGTCATAACCGAAATAACCGACCAGACCGCCATTGAAGCGCGGCAAGCCTGGTATCGCCGGCACGCGATAGCGCGCCTTGAACTCTTCCACAAATGCCAGGGGATCGGCGCATTCATGCCGCTCCTGCTCGACGTCATCAACCAGTATCCGCACGCTGTGGCCATACACGCGCAACACTGTGCGTGCCGGCAGGCCGATGATCGAATAGCGACCCCACTTTTCTCCGCCCTGGACGGACTCAAGCAGATAGGAATAGGGCGCGTCGGCAAGCTTCAGGTAAGTAGACAGCGGCGTGTCGAGGTCGGCCAGTACTTCGCGCACAACAGGTACGCGGTTATAGTCCTGGGCAGCCAGGCGAAGGAATTCTTCTCGGGTCATGATCAGCCTCATGGGGCGGGTGAATTGTCATACACAAACCAGGGGCCTGCGATCAACGCAGGCAGAACAATCAGGTACGCCAGCGCCAGCGGGCGAGCGCCTTGATCACTCTCATCAGTTTGCGGTTGCTGACAAACACGGCTGATCCATCGAATAGGGTAGGAAGTCGCTAGGCTATATGAGCGCAGCGAGCGAATCAACCAGCAAATCAGGCTTTTCCGCTTCAATAGGCCGCCCATGATTATAGCCGTAAGTCACCGCGATCACTTTCACTCCGGCCGCGCGGGCCGCCAGCACATCGTTACGTGAGTCACCGACAAATACCGCCTGCTCCCGGCTTACGCCGGCCTTGCCCATGACAAAATCAAGTGCGGCGGGGTCGGGTTTTTGCACCGGAAGCGTATCGCCGCCCACCAGCCACTGGAAATAATTCCCCAGCCCCATCTCCTGCAACAGGGGCGCGACAAAACGCTGGGGCTTGTTTGTCACCACGGCCATAACGATGCCCTGACCGGCCAGCCAATCAAGGATTTCCGGGACGCCTGCATACACACGAGTAAGAACATGTTCGCCTGAGTAGGCCTGGAGAAAGTCATCCAGCGCAGCCTGAGCGTCGTCGTCATCTACCATCGAATGGTCCAGACCTCCGGCCAGGGCACGACGCACCAATACCGCAGCGCCGTTACCGACCCAGTCACGCACCCGCTCTACGCCCGCCGGTGGACGATCACGCCGTTCAAGCATCAGGTCTACCGCGGCAGCAAGATCCGGCACTGAGTCCACCAGCGTTCCGTCCAGATCGAACATCACCAGGGCCGGCAGAGAGCCTTCGAATAAGCGCTGCAGCAGCCCCATGCTCAGCGATTGACCTGCGCCAGCTCGGCGCGCATGGCATCGATTACGGCCTTGTAGTCAGGCTTGTTGAATATCGCCGAGCCCGCCACAAAGGTGTCAGCGCCCGCTTGCGCGATGCTGCGGATATTCTGCTCGTTCACTCCGCCATCGATTTCCAGGCGAATGTCCCGGCCACTTGCCTGGATCAGGGCGCGCGTCTCACGCAGCTTGTCCAGCGTGCCGGGAATAAATTTCTGACCGCCAAATCCGGGATTCACGCTCATCAGCAAGATCATGTCGATCTTGTCCATAACGTACCTGAGGCTTTCAAGAGAGGTGCCTGGATTGAACACCAGGCCGGCCTTGGCGCCGCCTTCCTTGATCAGTTGCAGGGACCGGTCGATGTGCTCGGTGGCTTCAGGATGAAAGGTGATATAAGTCGCCCCGGCGTCGATGAAATCGCCAATGATGCGATCAACCGGCTTGACCATGAGGTGCACGTCGATAGGTGCGGTCACACCGTACTTGCGCAGTGCGGTGCACACCATGGGACCTATCGTCAGGTTGGGCACATAATGATTGTCCATCACATCGAAATGAACGATATCCGCCCCCGCAGCCAGCACGCGATCAACATCTTCGCCCAGGCGGGCAAAATCGGCGGAGAGAATGGAGGGAGCAATCGCGTAATCAGCCATGATGACCTCTGGATAAAATCGAAACGCGCCTAGTCTAACCCAAGCCACCGGAGGCTGCCCTGTTATACTGCCGCGAAGCACATAGGGATAAAATCAATGCGCCTTGCCATCATGCTTCTTTTGGTTGGTACAGCAACGTTGGCCAATGCTCAGCAGAAAGTTGACGCGGACAGCCAGACCGAGCGCGCCGCCTTGCCCCCACGCTCCCAACTTCAGGAAACGGCTCTTGAGCAAAACGTGCCCAGCGCACAGCATCGCCGGCTTGGCGAGGGGACTGATTCGTTCCTCGGCTTGTTTCTTCCAGCGGCCAGCCCCGCTCCCCAGGGTGCGGTGTTGCTGATTGGCGATCAGGGAGAGCATGCCAATTGGCCGGAGCTGATCAGCCCTGCGCGTCAACAGCTGAGCGAAGCCGGCTGGCATACCCTGTCAATTGCCCTGCCGGATGCTCTACCCCTCAGGTTGGATCTGGAAAAGGCGACGTCGGAGGGGCTGGCCGACGCTCGCGCCAGCCAGATTATTGGTCGAATTGCCCTGGCTCTGGATTCACTGCGTACGGAAAATGGCGCGGGCGAGATAACGCTACTTGGCCGCGGCTCCGGCGCTTACTGGGCCCTGCGTGCCGCAGCGGAACGGGACGATGTGAAGGCCTTGATCCTGTATCAGCCGCGTATGCCAACCCAGGCAAGCGAAAGTCTGGAGGCCCTGGTAATGAATTGGGAGAAACCGCTGCTTGAAGTGCTACTGAAAGGCCGAGAGACCAGTTCCGGTGACTATCAGGCAAGAGCCTTGAACGCCAAGCGTCTGGGTCATCAGCAATACCGACAACTGACAGTCCATGACCCGGCCGGACGACCGCAGAACCAGCGCATGCTGATCAAGCGCATCAACGGATGGCTCGACCAGTTGGCGGGGCCTCAGCGAAATCCACGATAACGACGTATCCGCTCATAGGCTTGCTGGACGGCATGTACACGCTCACCTGCTGCGGCGAGGTCCTGCGGGCTTGCGCCTGTCATCTTGTCCGGGTGGTGCCGACTCAATTGACGCCTATAGGCGCGCTTTATCACTTCCGGCGAGGCTGACAGATCAACTCCCAGCAGCTCAGCCGCATCCTGCATCAGGTCATGATTTACCGCAGGCGGCTTGTGTTCCGCCTTTGAGCTGCGGGAGTTGCGGTGCCTTTGGTGCATCCGCTGCTGTTCGGCCCTGGCCATGCCCGACAGGTGCGACCATTCGTCCAGCAGCTGTCTGGACTGCGTCCCCAGGGTTCCGGTTACCAGGGCCATCCGCCAGCAACAATCCATCAATTCCGCAGCACGTGCCGGTTCGTTCCGGTAAAGCCGCTTTAACAACGGTTTTAGCCGGACGCTGGCATCCTTTCCTCGATTGAAGCCGTGCATGGCCTGCAATCGTACCGGCTCGTCAAGCCGGTACTGCTGCATGATGTCACGGGCCAGTTGCAGGTGCGCAGGCTGCACTCTGCCCTCGGCCTTCGCCAACCGGCCCAGGCACATGAAGAGCACTGTCTGATAGGAATGGTTGCGACCGGCAAACTCCCGCACCCGGCCAGGCACATCGGACCAGCGCCGTAGATTCCAGTGCCGGTCGAGCGCATGGCCCAGCACTACACCCAGAATGCAGCCCGAAGCCCCCGCAGCCAGTCCGCCAATCAATGCCCCGGCAAGGGTTACAGGCCAGAGCATGTCAGCTTTCCCCAGCTCTGCGGCCAGCTTCAGCAAGCCGTTCAGGGGTGCCGACGTCGATCCAGTTGCCGACAAACAGTTCGCCACTGACCAGCCCCCTCGTTGCCGCCTCGCGGAGCAGGGGGGCGAGCGGAAACGCGCCATCGGGCTGCCCGGCAATCAGCGCCGGATCGATGATGGCGATTCCGCTATAGGTCAATCCGCTGTCTCCAGACTGTGGATTGCTCACCAGAGAGTCTTCGAGAACAAAATCGCCGTGCGCTTTGTAGGCGGGATTGGGCACCAGCACCAGATGTGCCAGCTTGTCAGGCGCGATCTGCAAACCGGCAAAATCATAATCGGTCCAGATATCTCCATTGACCAGAACAAACGGGTCGCCCCCAAGCAGAGGCAGCGCTTTGCGAATACCGCCGCCGGTTTCCAGCGGTTCACTTTCCGCTGACCAGCCGATGCTCACGCCTAGCTGGCTGCCGGTACCGAAAGCGGATTCTATCTGCTGACCCAGCCAGGCATGGTTGATCACCAACTGGGTCAGCGCCGCCCGCGCCAACGATTCGATATGCCACTGAATCAACGGCTTGCCTGCCACCGGAAGCAGAGGCTTGGGCGTGGTCAGCGTCAAAGGACGCATGCGCTCGCCCTTGCCTGCCGCAAGGATCATTGCCTTCAAGCCTGCAACCCCAGGCTGTTTAATAAGCGGGACAGCGGTGCAAGACCGGGATCTTCGGCGCAAGCCTGCTGCAAGTAACGGACAAAGCGCGGCGCATCCTCAAGATAATGGGGCTTGCCGTCGCGATAGCGAATGCGGGCAAATATTCCTAATACTTTCAGATGACGTTGCACGCCCATGAGCCTGGACTGATTCAGGAACAGCTCGCACTGCTCCGGCACAGGCAGGCCAGCTTCCCGCGCCTGCTGCCAATATTGCCGCAGCCAGGCTTCTCGTCTATCGGGCGACCAGCTGAAAAAGGCATCGGCAAACAGGCAGGTGACATCGTAGCTCACCGGTCCGTACAAGGCGTCCTGGAAATCCAGCACGCCTGGCTCCCCTGACGAGGTCATCAGGTTGCGGGGCATGTAATCCCGGTGCACATACACCTTGGCTTCGTTGAGAATGCTGCCTAGCAGCACCGCACACAACTGGTCCCAGTCCGCCGCTTCTTCCGGCAGCAGTTCGCGACCGATATGGCGCCCTACGAACCAGTCAGGGAACAAGGCCAGCTCTCGCCGAAGAACCGCATCGTCGTATTCCGGGAGTATTCCGGGACGACTGGTTTTCTGCCAACGAACAAGGATGGTGATGGCATCACTGAACAGGCGGTCCTGCTCCTGCTCGGTAATGCCTGCCTGGATACTTTCGAGAAAGGTACTGGCGCCAAGATCTTCGAGCAGCAACAGGCCGTTCTCGATATCCGCAGAAAATATCGCCGGCACCCTGACCCCGGCCTCTGCCAGCAAGCCGGCTACCTTAACAAAGGGAGTCGAGTCCTCTTGTTGCGGAGGAGCATCCATGATTACCAGGCTATGGGTACCGTCACTCCATCTGAAGTAGCGGCGAAAACTGGCGTCGGCACTGGCCGGACGCAACCTACCCTCAGGCACCGGGCCCCAGCCTTGCGAGGCGAAGGCCTTTTGCAGCGCGGCAGGCAACCACTCTTCAAGCAAAGTTTGTCTTGGATCCATCTTTTTATTCCCGAACTGACCGATGCTGGCTCTGGCGCCGCACAATGCTTTATTATCCACGATCATTACGCAAACGCAGCATGCCTGTTGCATTCCCCTCGCACAAGCTGACGCGAGCCCGCACCGATTGGAAGCCCGGATAACTACAATGGCCTACCGCATACCTCCATTTCGCCCCACATTCCCCATGCTGCTGGCCAGCGGACTGCTGTTAGCGCAGCCAATGGCCAGCCAGGCCAATGGCCAGGTGGACTGTCGTCCCAGCAATAATGGCTCGGGGTGGAACTGCAGTCCCGTAGCGGCGCCCTCGGTGCTGCCTCCACGACCGGTGCGGCAGGTGCCCACTCAGGAGAAAGTGGACGAACCCCGACAGCTATCCGCTCCAGCAGCTCCAGCAGCTCCAGCAGCTCCAGCAGCTCCAGCAGCTCCAGCGGTTAGTGATCTGACCAGCGCCGAGCGATCCGAGTTCAGCGAGCTGGACTGGGTGCCGCGCGAGCAGCTCGACGCAACGATGGCCGCGGCGATCGCACCTTATTGCACCGGCGCTTACGTCGAACCCGTACGTGCAGGTCGTGACGACGACACCCCCTTTGAGGACTTGCCGATATATGCCGAAGCCGATTCCAGCCGCTTCGAGCAGCAAAGCCAGACCGGCACCCTAGCTGGCGATGTGGTAATGCGCCAGGGCCGCTTGCAGGCGCAGTCCAACCAGGCTACCTACGACCAGGGCGAAAACCTGGTCCGCCTGAAAGGTGACGTGCGTCTGCGCGACCAGGGCGTACTGATGCTTGGCGACAGCGCCCGGCTGCGTATAGACACCGGCGAAACGCAGGTCAATGAAGTGCGTTACGTCGTTCATGAAGCCCGTGCGCGGGGTACCGCCGACAAGGTGATGCGCCGCGACGATGCGGTTATCGTGATGACAAACGGCACCTACACCACCTGCGAACCTGGCGAAAATACCTGGACCCTGCACAGTAAAGATATTGAACTGAATCGGGAGGAAGGCTGGGGCGAAGCCAAACACGTCAGGCTGCACGTGAAAGACGTGCCAGTGTTCTACACGCCCTATATAAACTTTCCGCTGGATGACCGTCGCAAGAGCGGCTTGCTGGCACCCAGCTTTGCCAATAGTACCGATAATGGCAATGAACTGAGCGTTCCCTATTATTTCAATCTTGCACCCAACTACGATGCAACGCTGTATCCGCGCATTCTTTCCAAGCGCGGAGCACTGCTTGAAGGTGAAACCCGTCATCTCAGCGCCACCAGCCGCAGCCAGCTGGATGCCGGCTTTCTGGATGACAGCGAATTTGAAGACCAGCGCTGGATGTACCGGGTGCGCCATGAGCAGGCTCTGGCGGATCGCCTGTTTGCCAACGTGGATGCTGGCGATATCAGTGACCCCTATTACTACCACGACCTGAGCACAGCCCTGGAAGCCCGTCCGGGCGATTATGTCAACCAACGTGGCGCACTTACTTATGCGGGTAACAACTGGCGTTTCCAAGCCTTGGTGCATGCCTACCAGCTAGCTACCGTGACCGCTGTCAGCCCCTATGAGCGTCTGCCCCAGCTTCAGCTGGATGGCGGATCCGAGCTTGCCGACAGCGGTGTCCTTCTCGACTATAGCGTCCAATATTCTTATTTTGATCGAGATCTTCAGCAAGGATTGATCGCAGGACAGGATGGCGCTCAGTTTCGTCAACCCGACGAGACGCTGGTGGGTTTGCAGCGCGCCACCGGCCATCGAATAAACATCGGCCCCAAGGTTAGCTATCCCATGCGCAACAGCTGGGGCTTTATCATTCCGGCCGCGCGGATTGACTCGACCCACTACGATCTGGAATTTGATCGGCGGGCCGACGGATTTGACTATGCCAATGCCGATACTACTCCCTCAAGCACAGTCCCTGTCGCCAGCCTGGACACGGGGTTGTATTTTGATCGCGAGACGACTTTGTTCGGAGACGATATGCGGCAGACGTTGGAGCCAAGGGCTTTCTACGTGTACGCTCCTTACGAAGATCAAGGCGACCAGCCGCTATTTGATACAAACGAGTTCACTTTTAGCTACAGCTCGCTTTATCGAGATGACCGTTTCAGCGGACGTGACCGCACCAGTGACGCCAATAACCTTACCCTCGGAGCTACCAGCAGATTCCTTGACGAAAAGGGTCGCGAGAGAATAAGGGGAAGCCTCGGTCAGATATTTTATTTTACTGACCGCGAAGTCCAGTTGATTGATGGCACAGTTGATCCTGACGACAGCAGCTCCACCTCTGCGTATGCCGCAGAATTCATGTATCAGATGCATGACGATTGGCGGCTGAGCAGCAATCTTCTATGGGATCCAGACAACGACGACAATAACGCAGGCGACGTTCGCGTTAACTATCAACCCGAGCCTGGCAAAGCCATCAACGCCGGCTATCGCTTCCGTAACGAGCTGAATAATTTCAATCCTCGGACCGGAACTACTGATCTGGATATCGACCCGGAACGCCGAATAGACCAGACAGATTTTTCGTTCATGTGGCCGCTTAATGCCCAATGGGGCGTTATCGGACGGTGGCAGCATGATCTGACGGACGACCGAACGCTAGAGGCCTTTGGCGGCTTCGAATACGACAGTTGCTGCTGGAAGCTGCGCTTTATCAACCGCTACTGGGTAGACTATGACGAGTACGAGTCAGTAGCCGACGATAAAGGCAATCGAGGCATTTTCGTGCAGGTGGTGCTTAAAGGATTGGGCAATGTCACCGGCAACCGTGTAGAAACCCTTCTCCAGGAAGGTATCCCAGGTTACAGAGAGCGTGAATACAATGCATTTTAAGTTACATACTGCCCTGATCGGCCTTTGTGCCGGTCTGTTTCTCAGCACCAGTTTGCAGGCTCAGGTGGTCCCGCTGGATCGTGTCGCTGCTATTGTCGACAACGACGTGGTAATGGCCAGCCAACTGGAAGAGAGGATGGGCGCTGTCCGTCAGCAACTGAGCGAGCGCGACACCGAGCTCCCCCCTGACGACATATTGAAGAGGCAGGTCCTGGATCGTCTGATTCTGGAAAGCATTCAGTTGCAGATGGGCGACCGAGCCGGCATTCGTATCGAAGACGCCAGCCTCAACCAGACCATGCAACAGTTGGCTGAGCGGAACGGGGTGAGTCTGGATGAGTTTCGCGCCGCCCTGGCCCGCGATGGAATCAGCTATAACCAGGCTCGCGAACAGATACGCCGCGAGATGATCATCAACCGCGTGCGCCAGCGTCGGGTGGCCGAACGTATTCAGGTAACCGACCAGGAAGTTCGCAACTTCCTCAGCTCCGAGGCTGGCCGCTATCAAACCTCGGCTGACTATCGCCTGGCCATGATCGTATTACCCGTCTCCGAGACTGCCAGCTCGTCGGAACTCAACGAAAAAGCCGCCCTGGCTAGTGAAATCCATGAGGAGCTGAGTTCCGGGGCTGACTTCGGTTCGGTGGCGGTCAGTCGCTCTGGCGGCGACACTGCCCTTGAGGGCGGTGAACTCGGCTGGCGCAAAGCTGCCCAGTTGCCTGGCCCGTTTGCCAGCGCGGTGAGCGCGCTTGAAGTGGGAGAGATTACCCCACCCCTGAGGTCCCCGGCAGGCTTTCATATTCTCAAGCTACTGGAAAAGCGCGGCGGCGAGAATCAGATGGTCGACGAGTTCAATGTTCGCCATATCCTGATCAAGCCCAGCGAGATCCGCAGCGACGGCGAGGCCGCCCAACTGGTGCAGCGCCTTTATGATCGCATCCAGGGAGGAGAGTCCTTCGCCAATCTGGCCCGGTCTTTCTCCGAGGATCCAGGCTCGGCGTTGAATGGTGGCTCACTGAACTGGGTTACCCCTGAGGCGATGGTGCCAGAGTTTCGCGAAGTAATGGCATCCATTGAGCAGGACAAGGTTTCCCGCCCGTTTCAGTCCCAGTTTGGCTGGCATATCCTGGAAGTCACTGACCGTCGGAATGTCGACATGACCGATGACATGCGGGAACAGCAGGCGACCAGCTTGTTGCAGAACCGCAAGTTCGACGAAGAGCTGCAGACATGGCTTCTCGAGATCCGCGACGAAGCGTATGTAGAGATCAAGATTTAGTGCCCGTTTCCGTTGCCATCACTGCGGGCGAACCGGCGGGCATCGGCCCGGATCTATGTCTGATGCTGGCTTCCCGGCCATGCTCGCAGCAGCGGGTGGTAATAGCCGACGCCGACTTGCTGGCCGAGCGTGCACGACTGCTGGGTTTGCAGGTCAAGATCAGACGCTATGAGCCAGACAAGCCAGCCCGAGCACAAACTGCCGGTGAAATCTGCGTACTGCCTGTGCCCCTGGCGGCGCCTTGCCATGCCGGCCAGCTGGATGCGGCCAACGGAGCTTACGTGCTTGAAACCTTGCGCGTAGCAGGCCAGGGCTGTATGGATGGCCGCTTTGCCGCCGTGGTTACCGCGCCGGTTCACAAGGGCGTGATCAACGACGCGGGCGTGGCCTTTTCCGGCCATACCGAGTTTTTTGCCGAGCTGACCGCCACTCCGCAGGTGGTGATGATGCTCGCTTGTCCCGGCTTGCGGGTCGCCTTGGCCACCACCCATCTGCCTCTCAGGGCCGTTGCCGATGCCGTGACCGCCCCGTTACTGGAGCGGGTAATCCGCATTCTGCACGCTGATCTACGCCACAAGTTCGGCATTCCCGCGCCACGCATTCTGGTCTGCGGCCTGAATCCCCATGCGGGTGAAGGCGGTCATCTGGGCCGGGAAGAAATAGAGGTAATCATTCCGGTGCTGGAAAAACTGCGCCAGGAGGGCATGCATCTGGCAGGGCCCTTACCTGCCGACACCCTGTTCACCGCCAAATACCTCGACCAGGCCGACGCAGTGCTGTCCATGTATCACGACCAGGGTTTGCCGGTACTGAAACACAAGGGCTTCGGACAGGCGGTGAATATCACGCTGGGCCTACCCATCATCCGCACATCGGTCGACCACGGTACGGCGCTGGATCTGGCCGGAACCGGGCAGGCCGACCCGGGCAGCCTGAGGGTTGCGCTGGAAACAGCTATCAGCATGATCGAAGCCAGGGGGCAATCATGAGTCAACTTGCACCGCACCGGGCTCGCAAGCGTTTCGGCCAGAACTTTCTGCACGATCCGGGCGTGATCAACCGGATCCACCGGGCCATCGCCCCGCGTGAGGGGCAGCATCTGGTCGAAATCGGGCCAGGTCAGGGCGCCATAACCGAAGGCCTGCTGAGCAGCGGAGCGCGTCTGGACGTCGTGGAACTTGACCATGATCTGCACCCCATACTGCAGGCCCGCTTTGGCCATCAGCCGATGTTCGCTCTGCACAAGGGCGACGCCCTTAAGTTCGATTTCAGCCAACTGGCCACAGAGGGCGAGAAGCTGCGGGTGGTAGGCAATCTGCCCTATAACATCTCCACTCCCCTGATGTTTCATTTGCTGGCCCAGGCGCATTGCATCAGCGACATGCACTTCATGCTGCAGAAGGAGGTCGTACAGCGCCTGGCTGCGGGCGCGGGGATGAATCGTTACGGCCGGCTGGGTATTATGGTGCAGTATTACTGCCGGGTAGAGCATCTGTTCGACGTCGGCCCGGGCGCATTCAGCCCTGCCCCGAAAGTCGATTCGGCTATCGTTCGACTAACGCCCCATACGGTGCTGCCGCATCCTGCCGAAAACGTGCAATTTCTTGAGCAGGTGGTACGCGAAGCCTTCAACCAGCGGCGCAAGACTTTGCGCAACACCTTGAAACCATTGCTGGACGCCGACAGCATTGCCGACGAGGGCCTGGATCCGACTATTCGCCCCGAGCAGGTTGATCTGGCCGGTTTTGTCCGACTGGCAAACCGGTTGGCCCGTCAATCCACTACCGACAAGGATTAAGCCATGAGCGCTTCCAGCACCTATGCTATCAACGTGAAGGTGGAAACCCGCTATTTGCGTGAACAATCCGACCCCGACGCCAATCGATTCGCCTTCGCCTATACAATCAGCATCAACAACGAGGGTGTGATTGCCGCCCAGCTACTTGATCGTCAATGGACAATCACCGACGGTAACGGCAAGGTCCAGACGGTTGAGGGGCCTGGTGTGGTAGGTGAGCAGCCGGTCATCCAACCCGGCAAAAGCCACACCTACAGCAGTGGCTGCCTGCTGGAGACGCCGGTTGGTACCATGCAAGGCAGCTATGGTATGCGCGCTGAGGACCGGCATGCTTTCCGCGCAGACATTCCACTGTTTCGTCTGTCCAAGCCAAACGCCCTCAACTGATTCCTCCGTATACGAGGCCCTGGCATGACTACCTACGCCGTCGGCGATTTACAAGGCTGTCTAAAGCCTCTGCAATGCCTTTTGGACGAAGTGGACTTCAATCCATCTCGTGACGTCCTCTGGTCGGTAGGAGACCTGGTTAACCGCGGACCGGACTCGCTGGCGGCCCTGCGTTTTATCGACAGTCTGGGTAATGCCTGCATAGCCGTGCTCGGCAACCACGACCTGCATTTGCTGGCCGCGTCCCGCGACGCCAGTCGGTTGCGCAAATCCGACACCCTGCTGCCGGTTCTCAAGGCGCCGGACCGGGAGAAACTACTCGGCAGTCTGCGCCAAAGGCCACTGGCCTATTACGACAAGAGCCTGGACTGTGTCATGACCCACGCGGGCATCCCGCCTATCTGGTCGGTGAAGCAGACGCTCAAGCGCGCTGCCGAGGTCGAGGGTATCTTGCGCAGCGATGAACAGCTGGACGAATTTTTCGCTACGATGTACGGCAATGAACCGGCTCGCTGGAGTCCAGGCCTCAAGGGTATGGACCGTCTGCGTACCATCACCAACTACCTGACCCGCATGCGCTTCTGCAAGCCGGATGGCACGCTCGATTTCAAGGCAAAGGAAGGGCTGGGCAGCGCGCCCAAGGGCTACGCTCCGTGGTTCAGCTTTCAGCGCAAGGACCCCGATACTCAGCTGATATTCGGCCATTGGGCAGCGCTGGAAGGCAAGACGGACGCGGTTGGCGTGCATGCCCTGGATACCGGCTGCGTGTGGGGCAACAGTATGACGTTGATGAATCTGAACACGAGTGAGCGACACCAGTGTTCCTGTGGAGAATGAGATGAGCGAATTTCAACGTATCAGTCCTGATGTGGCCGCCGACCTGCTGGAACGAGGCGCCAATGTGGTCGATATTCGTGATCAGCAAAGTTACCGGACGGGGCACATCACCCAGGCCGTGCGGCTGGATAATGACAATCTGGCGCAGTTTGTTTCCTCTACCGATCATCAGACTCCCCTGGTGGTCTGCTGTTATCACGGCAATTCCAGCCAGCCGGCGGCAGCCTATCTTTCCGACGCGGGCTTCGCCGAGGTTTACAGCCTGGACGGCGGTTTCGAACTATGGCGTCAGCAGTATCCCGAGCGCGTCGATGAGAGCCAGCGCTGAGCGCCGACAACACCGCGCAATAACTTTTTTTCAAATACCCGCTGTAAGCCTCGCCCAAAAGAACTATCCTCAGACCAAGGCGAACAAATAAGTGAAGGCCGGTCTGCCGGCTTCCGATAATAAGGAAGCCTGCCGGAACCGGGGTCAGCCTGGCTGGCTACCGCAGCTCCGACAGACTTTCTGATTACGCCCGTTTTGAAGTGGTATTGGGGGATTCACGCATCACTATATGCCGTCGCCCTGTACAGCGTCAGGCGGGTCGCTGCCCGGAAGCCACGGACCTCATCCAAGTAAGAGCGAGGTCGTGCCATGAGCATATTCAGCCATTTCCAGAACCGTTTCGAGACTACCCGGCAGGAAGAATATTCCCTGCAAGAGTATCTTGAGCTGTGCAAATCCGACCCAATGACCTACGCGTCCGCCGCCGAACGGCTGCTGTCGGCAATAGGCGAACCGGAGCTGATCGATACCTCGCTTGACCCCCGATATTCACGCATTTTTTCTAACAAGATGATCAAGCGCTACCCTGCCTTCGCCGATTTCCACGGAATGGAAGACGCCATCGAACACATTGTGTCGTTTTTCAAACACGCCGCCCAAGGGCTCGAGGAAAAGAAGCAGATTCTGTATCTGCTCGGCCCGGTGGGTGGCGGCAAATCGTCCCTGGCGGAAAAACTCAAGTCCCTTATTCAGCAGGTACCCTTCTACGCGATCAAGGATTCGCCCGTATTTGAATCCCCACTGGGGCTGTTCAATGCCGAGGAGGATGGAGCCATTCTGGAGGAGGACTACGGGATACCGCGGCGCTATATCAACAGCATCATGTCGCCCTGGGCGGTCAAGCGCCTGCATGAGTTCAATGGCGATGTCAGCAAGTTCAAGGTGGTCAAGCTCTACCCTTCCATCCTGCAGCAGATCGCCGTTGCCAAAACCGAACCGGGTGATGAGAACAACCAGGACATTTCCGCGCTGGTGGGCAAGGTTGATATCCGCAAGCTTGAGGAATTTCCGCAGAACGACCCTGACGCTTATAGCTACTCTGGCGCGCTGTGCCGGGCCAACCAGGGCCTGATGGAATTCGTCGAGATGTTCAAGGCGCCCATCAAGGTACTGCATCCTCTCCTGACGGCTACCCAGGAAGGCAACTACAACAGCACTGAAGGGCTGGGCGCAATCCCCTTCAGCGGCGTAATCCTGGCCCACTCCAACGAGTCGGAATGGCATACCTTCCGCAACAACAAGAATAACGAAGCCTTCATTGACCGCATCTACATCGTCAAGGTGCCCTATTGTCTGCGGGTCAGCGACGAGATCCAGATATACGGCAAACTGCTTACCAACAGCTCGCTCGCCCAGGCGCACTGCGCGCCAGACACGCTGAAGATGCTTGCGCAGTTCACCGTTCTGTCGCGGCTCAAGGAGCCGGAGAATTCCAACGTCTACTCCAAGATGCGCATCTACGATGGCGAAAACCTGAAAGACACTGACCCCAAGGCCAAGTCGATCCAGGAATACCGGGATACAGCAGGCGTCGATGAGGGTATGAACGGGCTCTCGACGCGCTTCGCCTTCAAGATTCTGTCCAAGGTGTTCAACTACGATCACAGCGAAATAGCCGCTAACCCGGTGCATCTGCTCTACGTGCTGGAACAACAGATCGAGCAGGAGCAATTTCCCAACGAGGTCAGCGAACGCTACCTGCGCTTTATCAAGGAATACCTGGCGCCACGCTACGTCGAATTTATCGGCAAGGAGATCCAGACCGCGTACCTCGAGTCTTACAGCGAATACGGCCAGAACATATTCGACCGCTATGTTCTTTATGCGGACTTCTGGATCCAGGATCAGGAATACCGCGATCCGGATACCGGCGAAATCCTCAATCGGGTGGCGCTCAACGAAGAGCTGGAAAAAATCGAGAAGCCGGCAGGTATCAGTAATCCGAAGGACTTCCGCAACGAGATCGTCAACTTCGTATTGCGGGCCCGTGCCCACAACAACGGCAAGAATCCTTCCTGGTTGTCCTATGAAAAGCTGCGCGTAGTGATCGAGAAGAAGATGTTCTCCAATACCGAGGACCTGCTTCCGGTTATCAGTTTCAACGCCAAGGCGTCCAAGGAAGACCAGAAGAAACACAGCGATTTCGTCACGCGCATGGTGGAGCGCGGCTATACCGAAAAACAGGTTCGCTTGTTGTCGGAATGGTACCTGCGGGTGCGCAAGGCTCAGTAAGGCACAGCAGTCTGATCGCTCCACGCGCTACACGCATGCGCCAGCAAGCTGACGCATTGGCGGAGAACGGCAGGGCCGGCTTGAAATTGAAGCGGGTCCGGAGGGCCTTGAATGAGTTATGTGATTGACCGACGTTTGAACGGCAAGAACAAGAGCACGGTTAACCGTCAACGCTTTCTGCGTCGCTACAAGGCGCATATCAAAAAAGCCGTTGAGGAAGCGGTGGGCCGGCGTTCGATTACCGATATCGAGCATGGCGAACAGATCAGCATTCCGGGCCGTGATATCGATGAACCGATATTTCACCACGGCCAGGGGGGACGCCAAACCCGGGTGCACCCGGGCAACCGCGAGTTCACTACTGGCGATCAGATAGCCCGACCCGAGGGAGGCGGTGGGGGCAAGGGCGGCAATCAGGCTGGCAATAGCGGCGAGGGGATGGACGAGTTCGTTTTCCAGATCACCCAGGAAGAATTTCTCGACTTCATGTTCGAGGATCTGGCGCTACCCAACTTGCTCAAGCGCCATCTTACGGGGACCGACACCTTCAAACCCGTACGTGCCGGGATCAGCCAGCAAGGCAATCCGTCACGGATCAATATAGTTCGTTCGATGCGGGCTGCCCACGCCAGACGCATAGCCTTGAGCGGCGGGAGTCGCGCCAGGCTGCGTGCAGCGAGCAGCGAGCTGGAGCACCTGCTGCTCACCCAGCCGGACAATCTCGCCGACATCAAGGCTCTGGAACAGGAGATTGAACAACTGCGTCGCCGGGTCGATAGAATTCCGTTCCTGGATACCTTCGACCTGCGCTACAACCTGATTACCAAGCAGCCCAATCCCAGCTCCAAGGCGGTGATGTTCTGCCTGATGGACGTGTCTGGCTCAATGACGCAGGCCACCAAGGATCTGGCCAAACGTTTTTACATTCTGCTTTATCTGTTCCTGCGTCGAAACTATGAGCGCATCGAGGTGGTGTTCATCCGCCACCACACCAGCGCCAAGGAGGTGGATGAAGAGGAGTTTTTTTATTCGCGGGAAACAGGGGGCACCATTGTCTCCAGCGCCCTGCGATTGATGCAGGAGATCGTGGACGAGCGCTATTCGCCGAACGAATGGAATATCTACTGCGCCCAGGCCTCGGATGGAGACAACTGGAACGACGATTCGCCAATCTGCCGCGAACTGTTGACCCGGCAGATCATGCCGGCGATGCAGTATTACTGCTATGTAGAGATCACCCCGAGAGAACACCAGGCGCTGTGGTATGAATACGAACAGGTAGCCGAGCGCTTTGCGGATAGCTTCGCCCAGCAACAGATCGTTGACGCGGCCGATATCTACCCTGTTTTTCGCAAGCTGTTCCAGAAGAGGATGGCCACATGAAACGCCAACCCATCTCCACCGGCTCGGAATGGACCTTCGATCTGATCCGGGAATACGACAAGGAAATCGGGCGTATCGCCCGCGATATCTACGGCCTGGATACCTACCCCAACCAGATAGAGGTCATTACCGCTGAACAGATGATGGATGCTTACGCCTCCGTTGGCATGCCGTTGGGATACCACCACTGGTCCTACGGCAAGCATTTTCTGCATACCGAGAAGAATTATCAGCGCGGGCAGATGGGCCTGGCCTACGAAATCGTAATCAACTCCGAGCCGTGCATTGCCTATCTGATGGAGGAAAACACCATGACCATGCAGGCGCTGGTTATCGCGCATGCCTGCTATGGTCATAATTCCTTTTTCAAGGGCAACTACCTGTTCCGCACCTGGACCGACGCCAGCGCCATCGTCGATTACCTGGTCTTTGCCAAGCAATACATCAATCGCTGTGAAGAGCGCCACGGCATTGATGCCGTAGAAGACCTCCTTGATTCCTGCCACGCGCTGATGAACTACGGCGTTGATCGTTACAAGCGTCCCTACCCCATTTCAGCGGAAGAGGAACGGCGTCGGCAGATCGACCGAGAGGAGCATATACAACGGCAGGTCAACGATCTGTGGCGGACGATACCGATCAGCGCAGCGCAGCAGGACAAGCAACTGGACGGAACCAGGTATCCCACCGAACCGCAGGAAAACCTGCTGTATTTCATTGAAAAGAACGCGCCATTGCTGGAGCCCTGGCAACGCGAGGTGGTGCGCATAGTGCGCAAGATCGCCCAGTATTTTTATCCCCAGCGTCAGACCCAGGTGATGAACGAAGGCTGGGCGACGTTCTGGCACTATACGCTGCTCAACCATATGTATGACGAGGGCAAGGTAACCGAAGGCTTCATGATCGAATTTCTGCAATCGCATACCAGTGTGATCTACCAGCCCTCCTTTGATAGCAAGTGGTACAGCGGAATCAACCCCTACACGCTCGGCTTTGCGATGATGCAGGATATCCGTCGCATCTGCGAGCACCCCACCGACGAGGACCGCCGATGGTTCCCGGATATAGCCGGCAGCGACTGGCTGGAAACCATCAAGTTCGCCATGCGCACCTTCAAGGACGAGAGCTTCATCCTGCAATTCCTGTCGCCCAAGGTCATCCGCGACCTGAAGCTGTTTGCGATCGTCGATGACGACCAGCGTGACCACCTGGAAATCAGTGCAATCCATGACGACGACGGGTATCGGCTGGTCAGGCAAGAGTTGGCGGCGCAATACAATCTGGGCAACCGGGAACCCAACATTCAAGTATGGGAGGTAGACCGCCGGGGCGATCGGTCCCTGACACTCCGACATCAGCGGCACCAGGGCAAGCCGCTGGGCGAATCCACGCAGGAAATGCTTCGTCACCTTCACCGGCTCTGGGGCTTCGATATTCACCTGGAAAGCCTGGACGGCGACGAGATCGTCAGCGAAGCCCATATACCACCCCGACCCGCTGATGACGGGCGTCTGCCGCGTTTTGACCTGAATATTCCCCCGATCTGAGGCTGCGCCCGGGCAATCCAGACCGGGCATCTTGGCCTGACCGCGGCAATGCCTTAGAGTCACCGCCATGAACAATGAATTTACCCGGTATCTGGTCGGCGGCGCAGTACGCGACCGACTTCTTGGCCTGCCCGTCTCCGAGCGCGACTGGGTGGTGGTGGGCGCGAGTCCCGATATCATGATTGCTGCCGGTTTCCGACCCGTGGGGCAGGATTTCCCGGTATTTCTGGAGCCCAGCACTGGCGAAGAACATGCGCTTGCCCGTACAGAGCGCAAGAGCGGTCGGGGCTACGGAGGTTTTACCTTCCATGCGAGCCCAGACGTTACGCTGGAGGAGGATCTCATCCGCCGCGATCTGACCGTCAATGCCATGGCCCAGGCCGAGGACGGCAGCCTGATCGACCCCTACGGCGGCAAGCGCGACCTGGATGCCAGGATATTGCGTCACGTCTCCCCGGCCTTCGCTGAAGACCCATTGCGCGTCTTACGGGTGGCGCGTTTTTCCGCCCGGTACGCCGGGCTTGGTTTCAGGGTCGCGGACGAAACACTGGCACTGATGCGCGAACTGGCAGAATCAGGCGAACTGGAAGCGCTCACTGCAGAACGCAGCTGGAAGGAAATCAGTCGGGCGCTGATGGAGCCGTACCCTGAGGTATTTATTAGGGTGCTGCGCCAGTGCGGCGCCTTGGCGCGACTTTTCCCCGAGGTCGACAGACTGTTTGGCGTGCCCCAGCCCGAAGCCCACCATCCTGAAGTAGATACAGGCGAGCATCAGCTACTGGTATTGCAGCAGGCGGCGGCCATGAATTTGCCCCTGGCAGCTCGCTGGGCCTGTCTGCTGCACGACTTGGGGAAAGGACTGACCGACCCGGACAACTGGCCCAGGCATCATGGTCATGAACAGAAAGGCGTGAAAACAGTCAAGGCGGTCAATCAGCGCTGCAAAGTGCCCCGCGACTGTGCGGAACTCGCTGTGCTGACCTGCGAATACCACACCCATTGCCACCGCGCTCTCGAACTACGTCCGCAAACTTTGCTCAAGCTGTTCAAGGCCTTTGACATCTACCGCAGACCAGAACGCTTCGAGCAGTTCCTCGGCGCATGCGAGGCAGACGCCCGAGGGCGTACCGGCCTGGAAGACCGGGCCTATCCCCAGACAGACTATTTACGGGGTGCGGTGAAGGCGGCGAGCCAGGTAAGTGTTCAGCCGCTGCTGGAGAGAGGCTTGCAAGGTGCCGAACTGGGCCAGGCGCTTGAGATTGATCGCGGGCAGGCCCTGACCTCGTACAAACAGCAATACGAGCGCGCTCAAATCGGATAACGAACAGTTGCTACAGAGCGGCCCTGGGTCGATAGGTATCCAACAGTCGGGAAGAAGTCAACGCCTGGCCTTGCCAGTCAAAGGCAACCGGCCATAGTTGCTGTTCACCACTCCAGGCTTCCCACAGGTCCGCGGGCACTCGGTCGATGCCTGGCAAGACCGCATTGGGCGCGAGCAATGCCAGAGGCCACAACACGAACGCGTTGGCGAGGATCTCGGGCCTCGGCAGCTGTAGACCGTTATGAGATCCCGCAAGATTTCCAAACGTCAGAATATCGATATCCAGGGTGATACGGCCCGGAAACCGGCGGTCGCGGCGCCCGCAGGCCGCCTCGATCGCTTTGAGCGAGGCGTTCAGGTCAGCCAACTTCAGATTGGTCTCGGCGCCCACCACCATATTGTAGAAACGGTGGCCGAGCACGCCCACGGCATCGCTTTCAAAAACCGGAGACAGATCAAGCGGGCCCAGGAGCTGGCACAGTGCATCCAGGCCGCGACCGATATGATGCTCGCGATCCGCATTGCTGCCGATGCCCAGAAATATGGGGATCATCCCCGCCTCTCTCCTCGCTCGATCAAGACGCCCACTCCTCCGGCCGCCTCGGCTACGGCGTCTGGCTTGTTGATGCGCAAACGCAACCAGGGCACTCCGTATTCGGCCATTATCAACTCGGCCAGTTTGTGCGCCAGCGTCTCGATCAGCTGAAAGCTACTGGAGCTGACATAATCATGTATGCGCTGGCTGAGTGCAGCATAGTCCAGGGTAGCGGACAGGTCATCCCCAGCCGCGGCCGCACTGATATCCCAGCCCAGATCAAGGTCCAGGATAAGGCGCTGGCGGATAGTGCGCTCCCAGTCATAAACGCCGATCACCGCGTCTATCGCCAGGCCCTTTATGAATATCTGGTCCACTGAATGCTCCACTGTCGACTACAATCTGATTTTCACCACCGCAAGACGCTCATGTCCGCCGAATTCATATTACTGTCGGTCGTCGCTTACCTGCTCGGCTCGGTTTCCTTTGCCGTGCTACTCAGTCGTCTGCGACATCTACCCGACCCGCGCAGTGTGGGTTCGGGTAATCCGGGTGCCAGCAACATGCTGCGCCTGGGCAACCGTTCACTGGCGCTCGCCACGCTGGCTGGTGATCTGACCAAGGGCGCGACGGCAGTCTGGCTCGCAAGGTACCTGAATTTCGAGCCGGTGCAACAGGCCTGGGTCGGGCTGGCGGTTATCACTGGGCACATTCTGCCGATTTATTACCATTTCCGCGGCGGTAAGGGTGTCGCCACGGCTGCTGGCGTTCTGCTGGTAATTTCCTGGCCTGCGGCGCTACTGGCAAGCAGTCTCTGGATAATAACCTTTGCCGTGCAGAGAATGGCCTCCCTCGCATCCCTGGTCGCTTGCATGGCGCTGCTACCCTGGATCGCCTGGCAGGAAACCGATTTGCTGCTCCCGATAGTCTTCATGGTGATCCTGATCATGCTTCGGCATCGGCTGAATATCGAACGGCTGCTAGCCGGAACCGAAAGCCGTTTCGGAGGCTAGACGGCGCGGCCTTCTAGAGGGTAGGCAACTGGTCCATCGGCCAGCGCGCTCGCGCTTCGATCCCACCCGCATCGTGCTGCCCCGCCATCAATCGCTGACAACCCGCGTAAGCGATCATCGCGCCATTATCGGTACAAAACTCCGGTCGCGCGTAGAAAAGCTCGCCCCTCAGACTTGCGGCCATAGCTTGTAAAGAATCTCGCAGATGCCGATTGGCGCTGACTCCACCGGCAATAACCATGCGTTTAAGGCCCGTCGCCTTCAGCGCACGGCGACACTTGATGGTCAAAGTCTCGACGACAGCCTGCTCAAAGGCCAGGGCGACGTCGCAGCGGGTCTGCTCGCCGGCATTACCTTCGGCAATGCATTTCTGCCAGGTGTTGAGGGTCGAGGTCTTGAGCCCGCTGAAACTGAAATCCAGGCCCGGGCGGTCAGTCATTGGCCGCGGAAAAACAAAGCGACCCGGCGTTCCGGAAACGGCCAGCCGGGCTATTTCCGGACCGCCCGGATAGGGCAACCCCATGAGCTTGGCGGTCTTGTCAAAGGCTTCGCCGGCGGCATCATCAAGGGACTCGCCGAGTAATTGATATTGACCGATACCGTCCACCCGAACCAGTTGGGTATGCCCGCCCGACACTAGCAAGGCAACGAATGGGAACTCCGGGGGGCTTGCTTCCAGCATCGGCGCCAGCAGATGCCCTTCCATATGATGCACACCCAGCGCCGGCACTCGCCAGGCAAACGCCAGAGCTCGGGCACAGGCCCCGCCGACGAGCAACGCGCCGACCAACCCAGGACCCGCCGTGTAGGCGACGCCGTCGACCTCGCCCTCGGCCACACCCGCCCTGGCGAACACCTCACGCATCAGCGGAACCAGTCTTTTCACATGGTCGCGGGAAGCCAGCTCCGGCACCACGCCACCGTATACACGATGCAGGTCGATCTGACTGAACAGGGCATCAGCCAGCAGGCCCCGCTCGCTGTCGTACAGCGCGACACCGGTTTCATCGCAGGAGGTTTCTATACCCAGAACGCGCATATGTTCGCAGCCGTTGCCAAAACAAAATAAGGATCAGGCGCGCATGATAATCTCCGCGCTTGCCCCAGACCAGCCTTCGCGCACCACTAGGTCATCGCCGTCCAGGCGCCGCCCAATCTTATTGATCAAACACCTTTGCAATTATCCGATTTAGGCGGTAACATCCGCTCCCCTTGAAATGCAATCGTTAATGGCCATGGCCGCTAGCGTTGCTATGACACTCACAGCACAGTTTTTGAGAAAGGTACGAAATGCCTGCCGTCAAACTTAAAGAGAACGAACCCTTCGACGTGGCCCTGCGTCGTTTCAAGCGCTCCTGCGAAAAAGCTGGCGTTCTGGCTGAAGTTCGCCGTCGCGAGTTTTACGAGAAGCCTACTACAGAGCGCAAGCGTAAGGCTGCTGCCGCTGTAAAGCGTCACGCCAAGAAATTGCAGCGTGAGAATCGCCGTCACGTACGACTGTACTAGTTTAGCCGGACCAATCTGTAAGGTCTGAGCTCAGACTTTGGAATAAGCGCTTTCCAGCGTCATTCCGCCAGGTTGGCACTACAAGCTGAACACGCATGTCCGGCCCTCCAGGAATACTGGGGATGGCTGGATTTTTGCGTTGCCCTACTATAGTGTTCTGCCTGGCAAACGCTGGCAGCGTCCGCTCCACTCCGTACAAGGCATGACTCCATGGCCGGATTGATTCCTCAGGGCTTTATTGATGACCTCCTTGGACGCTCCGATATCGTCGAGGTGGTCGGCTCACGCCTGAAGCTCAAGAAAACCGGCAAAAACTTCTCCGCCCTGTGTCCGTTTCATAACGAAAAATCACCTTCGTTCAGCGTCAGCCCAGACAAGCAGTTTTATTACTGCTTCGGCTGTGGCGCGGGCGGTAACGCCGTCAGCTTCATCATGGATTTCGAGCGCCTGGATTTTCCCCAGGCCGTGGAAGAGCTCGCCCGCAACCTGGGCGTCGATGTGCCCCGGGAAGAGCGCAACGACAGGCGCCAGGGCAGCTCCCAACCGCGCCAGGACAGCCCCCTTTATGCATTGCTTGAACAGTCGGCAGCCTTTTATCGGCAGCAACTGCGTCACCACGGGCAACGGCAGCGCGCCGTTACCTATCTCAAGCAACGCGGACTGACCGGTCAGATCGCAAAGCTTTATGACGTCGGCTTTGCTCCTCCCGGCTGGGACAACCTGATGGGCCATCTGGCCAAGGACAATACCGAGCAGAAGGCGCTGATCGACGCGGGTATGGTTGTGGAGAACCCGGACAGCGGCAAGCGTTATGACCGTTTTCGCGACCGCATCATGTTTCCGATCAGGGACAGTCGCGGCAGGGTCATAGGGTTTGGCGGCCGGGTGCTGGGTGATGACAAACCCAAGTATCTTAACTCACCGGAGACCCCAGTGTTTCACAAGGGCCGCGAACTCTACGGCTTATTCGAGGCACGCCGGCAGAACCGTCAACTGGACGATATTCTGGTAGTGGAAGGCTACATGGACGTAATCGCCCTGGCCCAACACGGAATCAGCAATGCTGTTGCCACCCTGGGCACCGCGACCAGCGAAGAACACCTGAAGCGGCTGTTCAGGATCGTCAACAGCGTCGTGTTCTGCTTCGATGGCGACAATGCCGGGCGCCAGGCTGCATGGCGAGCACTGGAGTCCTGCCTGCCCACTCTCGAGGACGGCAGACACGTCAGATTCATGTTTCTACCGGACGGCCAGGACCCGGACAGCCTGGTGCGCAGTGAAGGCCAGGATGCATTTCGCGCGCGCATGGCTCAGCAATCGGTGGCGCTCACGGATTATCTGTTTCGCCACCTTGCTGAAGAAGCCAACCCGGACAGCCTGGAAGGAAAGGCGCACCTTGCCACCCTGGCCCTACCCTTGATCGAAAAGGTTCCCGGCAGTCTGTTGCGACGGCTGCTGCGCCAGTCGCTGGAGTCACGAACCGGCATGGATCTGGACAGCCTGCCCCGCGCGCCGACACCAGCCGCTGGTCAGGACTATTCCGAGCCAGTCTCAAGTTCATGGGCCGAGCAGCCGATACCAGAGAATCAGGGACGCAGCCCTTTCAGACGACGCACTGCACAGGCTGGCAAGCCCAACGCAGGGGTTGAGAATCCGCTGCTTAGCGCCGCACGGACGCTGCTGCATCATCCACACCTGGCCGGCCTGGTGAAAGAGGCCAGCCAGTACGCCGATGAGAATGAAGATGAAGCTGTTTTGCTGGTGGCATTGGTAGATGCCCTGCAAAAGAACCCAAAGCTTACTACTATTCAATTGTTGGCACGTTGGCACGGAACGGCTTTGGGGGACCAACTGAATCAACTGGCGGAGAAGGAATGGCTGTTGAATATTCCGAGCGCCAACCTTGAACAACAGTTTTTCGACACCATTAACAACTTACTGGCGCGTCAAACCGACCGTCAAATTCAGCAACTCCTCGACCAATCGGCGACTACGCCGCTCACCACAGAGGAAAAACAGCAGCTACGGAACCTTCTAGACAGGCGCAAAAGCCCGACAGCCGTCAAGTAAAGACGTGCGTCGTTGGCGTTGCAGGCCGTAATCAGGGTATAATCCGCAGCTTACTTTTTTGCACACCAAGGCATTCAAGGGTTGTTATGTCCGGAAAAGCGCAACAGCAATCCCGTCTGAAAGAGCTCATTGCCCGCGGTCGCGAGCAAGGCTTTCTGACCTATGCGGAAGTCAACGACCACCTCCCGGAGGATATCTCCGATCCGGAGCAGGTTGAAGACATTATTCGCATGATCAATGACATGGGGATCACGGTTTTCGAGACCGCACCCGATGCCGATGCTCTCCTGCTCGCGGATAACGACGCCGACGAAGCCGCCGCTGAAGAGGCGGCAGCGGCACTGGCCGCTGTCGAAAGCGATATTGGCCGCACCACCGACCCGGTACGCATGTACATGCGTGAAATGGGTACGGTTGAATTGCTGACCCGCGAAGGCGAGATAGAAATCGCCAAACGCATAGAGGAAGGCATTCGCGAAGTCATGGCGGCGATTTCAATGTTCCCCGGCACTGTGGATGGCATCCTTGCGGATTACCATCGCATAACCGAGGAAGGCGGACGTCTGTCCGACATTTTCAGCGGCTATATCGATCCGGACGATGACGGCATGTCGGGTACCGACAATGCCGAAGTTCCAGCCGAGAAGGCCAAGGAAAAGGACGAAGACAAATCCGACGACGATGACGAAGAAAGCGACGACGACTCTTCCGAGGAAGAAGGCGATGGCGGCCCGGATCCGGAAATTGCCCGTCAGCGTTTTACCGCCGTTGAAGAACAGCTGGTCAAGGTCAAGAAGGCGCTGAAGAAGCACGGTCGTGGCAGCTCGCAGGTAACCGGTGAACTCGAAGTTCTGGCCCTGCTGTTCATGCCGATCAAGCTGGTGCCCAAACAGTACGAAGCACTGGTGAACCGTGTACGCGGTGCTCAGGATCAGATTCGCGCCCAGGAACGCACCATCATGCAGCTGTGCGTTCGTGACGCCCGGATGCCGCGTGCCGATTTCCTGCGCAGCTTCCCTGGCAACGAGATCAATGAAAAGTGGGTTGACCAGCTATTGGCAGATAGCCCTCGCTATGCCGAAGGACTGGAAGCCATCAAGCCCGACGTCATCCGCGCGCAGAAGAAACTGGCTGCCATGGAAGCCGATGCCGAGCTGAAGATTTCCGAGGTCAAGGACATCAACCGTCGCATGTCGATCGGTGAAGCCCGCGCCCGTCGCGCCAAAAAAGAGATGGTCGAGGCCAACCTGCGTCTGGTTATTTCCATCGCCAAGAAATATACCAACCGCGGCCTGCAGTTCCTGGACCTGATCCAGGAAGGCAATATCGGCTTGATGAAGGCCGTGGACAAGTTCGAATACCGTCGCGGCTACAAGTTCTCGACCTATGCCACCTGGTGGATTCGTCAGGCGATCACTCGCTCGATTGCCGACCAGGCCCGCACCATCCGTATTCCGGTGCACATGATCGAGACAATCAACAAACTGAACCGGATTTCTCGTCAGATGCTCCAGGAAATGGGTCGCGAGCCCACTCCGGAAGAGCTTGGCGAGCGCATGGAAATGCCCGAAGACAAGATCCGCAAGGTATTGAAGATTGCCAAGGAACCGATCTCCATGGAGACGCCAATTGGCGATGATGAAGACTCGCACCTGGGTGACTTCATTGAAGACGGCACCATGGAATCACCGATCGACTCGGCTACCGTGGAAAGCCTCAAGGAAGCGACTCGTGAAGTACTCTCCGGCCTGACGGCGCGGGAAGCGAAAGTGCTGCGCATGCGTTTCGGCATCGATATGAACACCGACCATACGCTAGAGGAAGTCGGGAAGCAGTTCGATGTAACCCGCGAACGCATTCGTCAGATCGAAGCCAAGGCATTGCGCAAATTGCGTCATCCTACCCGCAGCGATCACTTGAGAAGCTTCCTCGACGAGTAAGCAGCACGTTGCATCAAGGAGAACGCCCGGCATCTGCTGGGCGTTTTTCGTTTCAGGCATTACGCTCCAGGCTGCCCGCCGATCTCCTCCTATATTCCAATCGGACGTGAACTGGCCGCAAAATTCGATTCCTCCGTCACAGCGCCTAGTCAGCAGCCGTTCCAGTACGTATAATTCGCGGCTGTTGCGAAATAGCGGGCCTATAGCTCAGTTGGTCAGAGCAGTCGACTCATAATCGATTGGTCGTAGGTTCAAGTCCTACTGGGCCCACCATTCGCGCACTCCCTCCGAAATCTTCTGCTTTTGATCCAGCGGCTGCGCCCCTAAGGCGTGACTCTCAATGCGGAGCAAGCTACTAAAAAGTCGAGCCGTGATATTGGCCTTCGCACCGTTCGTCCCACCTACTCCTCAAAGCGATCCCGGCCGTCACGATCATGCTCGTATCGTCTCGTCAGCGGAAACGGCGGCAACCAGGACTCGCGGCGGATGATCCAGCTTTCGTAGGTCGGCACCAGTTGGTCAGGCGCATCAAGGGATCCCAGGTTCACTTCGATTTCATCTGCGGTGCGTGCGAAAACCGATGAGCCGCAGCGCGGACAGAAAAACCGCCCGGCGTAGTCGCGTGTTTCGCCTTCGATCGTCACCGCATCCTGAGGGAACACCGCAGAAGCGTAAAAGAGTGCCCCATGGTGCTTGCGGCAATCGAGACAGTGGCAAAGGCCGACCCGGTATGGGACTCCCGACGCCACAATTCGAACGTTGCCACAAAGGCAACCTCCCGTGAATCGGTCCATGCTGCGCCTCCTTAAAAATCAACTGGTCGGAATGTTTACAACGAGCCCCGTCGGGCGTCAATGACCTATGCGTCAGCCTTTTCGGCGACGTAGCCTGTTCCCTCAAGCGGTGCAGGCACTGCACTATCAAGCTGCATAAAGGCGACCAGCAGTCTCTGCTCCAGCGAACTGCTTCGCTACGCCCCGCGTAACCCGCAGAGTTCCCGACATTGGTACGTATTCTGCTTGGCTGTCTGTTACGTGGCCAGACTCCGGATTCCGGAGTGAGCCTCAAAGGGGAAGACATGATTACCGAGGCACAATTCAACCGTGGAACACTGGACTGCATGACCGCGCTGCGCCGTCGGCTCAAGCAGGATATGGGGGTGACTATCCGCCTGGCCGAGCCGGATGCTGTCGAGCGCATGCTGCAGCTGAGCAACACCAGTGAAATGTCCGAGATCCGGGAGCTCGGCTTGCGCCTTTCAACATTGCTGATGCCATCGTTGGCTCCCGATGAGGAGGCGATGCTGGCACAAGGCGCGATCGCCGCGAGGCAATATCATCAACGCGCCACGCGGGTCGTCGAGTTGGCTACCGAACCGCCTACGGCTTCGGCCAGTGTGCGAATTTATCGCGGGCAGATCATTCGAAGCTAGGCATGCCGGCCTGCCATCATTGGGCAAGCCGTTCGATGCCCGCCTGTGTCGTCAGCCCCGGATCATAGCGAAGTTGTTGCCTGGCCGCAGAAATATCGAGATGAAGTTCCGAGCCATGACCGCCATGCCGAGCCGGGATACCGCAGGCTCCGGCTTGCCCGCAGTCCGCCGGGCTCGCCAACTCACGACCCCCGATTGATAACCTCGCCATGATTTAAGCTGTGCGAACCGAGGCGTTCTACATCGGCGGTCTGAACCATCGGATGCGGGTGGAATCCACATGACTGTCGGATTGGCGTTAAGAAGCAAGACGCCGACAGAAATCGTCTGCGGGGTCATGGCAGATATTCGCCTAGGCAAGGCGAAAAAACGAACTGTAAACAGACAAAGGGCGGCCCAAGCGGCCGGACACATCGAACCTTGATCAAGAGGACCGGCGAAATGGCTGATGATCGAAAGACAGAAGCGAGTGCCGAGGATGAAAACGCCACGGTAAGAACCTCCCGGCGCAACTTCCTCAAGTTCAGTGCCTCCGGCGCCGCAGCCGCCGCCGTCGCCAGCTGGATTCCCGGACAGATTGCTTCGGCCCGCGAAGCTGAACCAGTTACTGATGACGCCCTCCCCGGCCAGGGGGAGCGGCGTATCAAACTCATCGTAAACGGACAGGAACATACGCTCAACGTACCGGTTAACGCCGTACTGCTGGACGTTCTGAGAGATCGGCTCAATCTGACCGGCACTAAAAAGGGCTGCGACCTCGGCCAGTGTGGCGCCTGTACGTTGCTGGTCAACGACGTAGCGATCAATTCCTGCCTTTCCCTCGCGGTACAGCACGAGGGTGAAAAGATCACCACTCTGGAAGGGCTTGCACGCGATGGTGAGCTGCATCCAGTTCAGCAGGCGTTTTTGGAAGAAGACGCCTACCAGTGCGGTTACTGCACACCAGGGCAGATCATGAGCGCGGTTGCGCTGCTCAACGATCCGAACCTGCCAAAGGATGACGCCAGCGTGCGGGAAGCCATGAGCGGCAACATCTGCCGCTGTGCGGCTTACAAGAATATTCTCGCGGCCGTCCAGTCCGCCCGGTCCCGCATGGGAGGGCTAGCCTGATGCGTACCTTCGATTATGCACGAGCTGAAACGACCGGCCAGGCCGTATCCAGCGCGGACAATTCGGCCTTTCTTGCGGGAGGTACCAACCTGCTGGATCTGGTCAAAATCGACATCATGCGACCCGACACGGTCGTGGATATCAATCGACTGCCGCTAAAAACGATCGAGAGAATGCCGGACGGGCGTCTCAAGATCGGCGCGCTGGTGAGCAATACCACGCTCGCCCACGATCCGATCGTGCGTTCCGATTACGCTGTGCTATCCGAAGCGCTGCTGTCTGGAGCGTCCACCCAGCTTCGCAACAAGGCTACAACTGCTGGCAATCTGATGCAGCGCGTCCGCTGCCCCTACTTTCGGGACGGGGTCTCGGCTTGCAACAAGCGCGACCCGGGCTCTGGATGCTCTGCTATTGGCGGATTCAACCGAAGCGTACACGCCGTGTTGGGCACTAGCGACAAGTGCATCGCCAGCCACCCGTCCGACATGTGCGTAGCGATGGCTGCTATCGGAGCAGGTATTGTGGTTTCCGGGCCAGAAGGCGAGCGAACAATCGATTTCCTGGATTTTCACCTGCTGCCCGGCGACTCACCCGAGCAGGAACATGCCCTAAAGCCGAACGAATTGATAACCCATGTAATCCTGGACGCCCCCATTCGTGGGAACCGCTCGCATTATTTGAAGCTTCGAGACCGTGCTTCGTATCAGTTCGCCCTGGCTTCAAGTGGCGTAATCGTGGCGACCTCAGGCGGCGTCGTGCAGGACGCTCGCATCGCCCTGGGCGGTGTTGGCACCAAGCCTTGGCGGGCCAGTAGGGCCGAACAGAGCCTGAGGGGAAAAGCACCTACCCAGGCCAATTTTGAGGAGGCGGCGCGCATCGCCTTCGAGGATGCAAAAGCTTACAAGCACAACGCATTCAAAATCCCGCTGGGCCAACAGGCGATCGTTCGCAGCCTCACTACCGTTATCGCCTGACGAGGAGTCGACATATGAGCAAACCAAACGAAGCCAAGATTATCGGCGCCTCTCTGCCCCGTATCGATGGGCCTGAGAAACTCAGCGGCGCGGCGAAATACGCTGCAGACAACCACTTGCCCCGCATGTCCTATGCCTATGGCGTGTTCAGCACCATTGCCAGCGGGCGCATTCAAGATATCGACGTGTCGCAAGCCCGTCAGATGTCAGGTGTGCTGGACATCTTTCATCATGGTCACTTTCCGACGCTGTACCGAACACCGAGCTCAATGGAGCAGGAAAACAAGGTCGACGAGACCCGGTTACCCTTCGAAGACGACAAGGTTTATTACCCCGGCCAATTCGTCGCTCTGGTGGTTGCGGAAACCTTTGAGCAGGCCCGTGCCGCGGCCTATAGGGTGAAGGTTGATTACGCAAGCGAAAAGCCGATCGCCGACCTGGAGCAGGCTCTAGCAACTGGCGAACAACCGAAACCCCACGGCGAATCGGGACACGAGCGAGGCGACCCGGCTTCCGCTTTCAATCAGGCTAGCAACCAGATCGATGTGATCTACACCACCCCCATGGAGACGCACAATCCCATGGAGATGCATGCCAGCACAGCGATGTGGGATGACGGCAGTCTCGTCCTGTACGAGTCCACCCAAGGCGTCATCTTTGCTCGCAATACCATGGCCAAGATATTTGGGTTACCTGTGGAACGCGTCGTTGTCCACGCGCCGTTCATTGGCTCGGGCTTTGGTTCCAAGCTGTGGATCTGGCCGCATGCCGTGGCCGCGGCGGCCGCTTCCAGGCAAATCGGCCGACCCGTGCAACTGGTCGTACCCAGGCAGCAGATGTTCACCACCACAGGCCATCGCCCTGCCACACAGCAGCACATCCAGATCGGAACCGATGCTGAGGGGCGCCTTGTCGCGTTATCCCACGAAACGGTAAATGCCACGTCGATGGTCAACACCGTCGCCGAGCTGGCCGGGCGCTGCACGCCCACCCTGTACTCATGCTCGAACGTAAAGGTGTCGCATGCCACTGTGCGGGCGAATATAGGTACGCCAACCGCCATGCGCGCTCCAGGCGCCGCCCCAGGACTGTTCGCGCTGGAATCTGCCATAGACGAGGCAGCGGTAGCGATCGGCATGGATCCGCTGGCCTTTCGCAAGTTGAACTACACCGAGCATGACGAGGGTCAGGACTTGCCCTTCTCCAGTATCCATCTCATGGAGGCATATGAGAAAGGCGCGGAAAAGTTCGGCTGGAGCCGGCGCAACCCAGAGGTCGGCTCCATGCGGGACGGCAACGAACTAATCGGCTGGGGGATGGCTGCTTGCAACTGGGAGGCGCTGAAACAGGATAGCGAAGCACATGTATCATTGCGCTCCAATGGCACCGTGTATGTCTCATGCGCGACGCAGGATATTGGTACCGGCACCTACACGGTCGTCGCTCAAACCGCCTCTGCAGTCACAGGGGTTCCGGTGGATCGTATACAGGTCAAGCTGGGTGACTCAACTTATCCAAGAGGACCGCTTGCCGGGGGCTCCTGGGCAACAGCAACAGTGATGCCGGCTATCGCCAAGGCGGCCAAAGCGGCTATTGAAGAACTCAAGACTTATGCCACGGGCGACGACGGCCCGTTTCAGGAGGCATCCATGGACGACCTTCAGTTCTCGGACGGGCAGCTTTCCGATGGAAACGGCAAGTCGATCACCTTCGGCGAACTGCTCAAGGAGATGAAGCTTGCCAATGCCGACGGCCGCGCAACTACCTCGGGCGAAATGAATAGCGACTATTCCTACAACTCATTTGGCGCCCA
This sequence comes from Halopseudomonas xinjiangensis, assembly GCA_011050525.1. Classification (GTDB taxonomy): domain Bacteria; phylum Pseudomonadota; class Gammaproteobacteria; order Pseudomonadales; family Pseudomonadaceae; genus Halopseudomonas; species Halopseudomonas xinjiangensis_A. Next base: position 7,900 of record DRFO01000004.1, on the reverse strand, counting down.
TTTTGTAGAAGTGCGCTGGGACCCAGGCATCTCGCGGCTCCGCGTATCCCGTGTCGTCAGCGCGATCGACGTCGGTCAGATCGTCAACCAGAAAACCGCAGCGAACCAGGTCGAGGGAGCCATTGTCATGGGCATCGGCATGGCGTTGTATGAACAGACCGAGTACGACCCCCGTTCCGGGCTACCCGTTAACAATAATTACGCCGAGTATCTCGTTCCGACCCACGCGGACCAGCCGCCGGAAGTGGACGTCCTCCTTCTCGACCACCCGGACTACAATTTCAGCGAGTTCGGCGCTCGCGGCATCGGTGAGATTGGCATTACCGGCCTGGCTGGTGCAGTAGCAAACGCTGTATACCACGCTACCGGCAAGCGCATTCGAAGCTTGCCTATCACATTGGATAAATTGATGGCTTGAATCCATTCAAAACTGCCTGAATATTGCCGCGGCGACGATGCCGGCAGCGATGGCTGGCAGCGGCCTTTTCAACAGCAGCATCGTAAAGGCCGTGGTGGCCAAGGCCAGCCGCGCACCGTTATCGCCCTCAAGCGCCAGCGGCGCGAGAAGCGCTACGAGAACCGAGCCGGACATGGCATTGATGAACTGCTGCACCCTAACGCTGATCGGCACAAACGACATCACGAACACACCACCCCAGCGGGTTATCAGCGTCACGGCGGCCATAATCAAGATGATAATCAGGCTGCCAAACCCAGCCGTACCAATGCTCATTGTTTCTTCTCCATCCATACAGCGCCTAACGCACCTCCCATCAACGCGCCCACGACGACATGGCTGTTCTCAGGCAGATATCGGTAAGCGAGAAGCGATGAGCACGCCGCCACGATCCAGATAATCAACATGCGCAGGTTTTTCTGGCCGCCGATCACCATGGCCAACAGGAAACAGCCCATTACCATATCGAGCCCCAGGCTCACCGGGTCCTGGATGGCAGTGCCAAAATAGAGACCCAGCCAGCTTCCCACTATCCAGGAAGACCACAGGGCAATGCCGCCGCCGAACAGCAGGCCCAGGCCGGGCTCATTGCGGCTGAAGGCTTGCATGGACATCGCCCAGTTTGCGTCGGAAACAACCAGCATCACACCATAGCGCTTCATGACCGGCAGCTCGCGCAGCCAAGGGTATAGCGTCGCCCCCATCAGCAGATGCCGGGCATTAATGGCAAACACCGTGGCCACTAGCGGAACAATCGGTACCTGATTGCCCCATAGATCCAACGCGGCAAACTGGGAGGCACCGGCAAAAACCAGCGTGCTCATAATGACGATTGAAGAACTATCCAGGCCTGACTGCGCGGCAGCCAGCCCAAAAGCCACCCCAAACACCACGACGAACATAGAGATCGGCAGCAGTTGTCGGAATCCGCCCCAAACGCTATCCCAATTGAGCTTTGTTAACTTCGTATCGACGCTTGACATAACTCAGCCCCCTTCGTTTTTGGCGCCCATGGCCTGCGTTAACTCTGCTTGAGCGACGGCGACCTAGACTAAAACATCGCGCAGCTCTGGCGTCTCTACGCCCGCCTCATTAATCGACGACGAAGACTTGATCGTCTGCAAATGCTTTTCGCTAAATGCGGCAACCGAATCAGTGTCCCCGAGCCTAACAGATCGACCAACTGATCTGATTGTGATCACAACCCAATCGCCCGAATAGCCATACGCTGCCAGATCAGGGAAGATCGCGCCCGATAGATCGCCTCGTGCTGCCCGGACGCTTTCAGATTATTCGTCTGCCGGCCTGGTCGGCTCCATCAGGGGCTGAGGTTGGCTGGCGTTCGTGCGTCAATAGGGGTCTCTCTTTGTACGGGGGAGAAATACGTTTTCAGGCTCCGTTGTATCCATTCAGAGGGGTAACAACGATGTCGAATTGAGGGGTTTGAATGCTGGTGGCACTCGCAGGCACTCCTGCTCCACCGATACCGGCAGGTGTTCTTCTATGGGGTCTGCGAACGGATGCTCTGAGCTCCCCATGAATTCGCATTGAACAGGCCAACCGGTGCGCATGACCAGCCGCACCAGTAAGGCCGACTGACGATAATGCTCAGCCTTTCTTAGTGGCTCCGCCGGAGCCGAGATCGGCGCCAGTGGTCGGATCAGCGGAGGGGTCGGACTGGGTACGCATTGCCATTTTTTGTACTACTTTCTCTTGCGCGCTGCTCAGCTCTACCGACGGCATTCCATCACCGCCGTCCACGGCTGGCTCCGGGTTCTCGACGAAATCCCACTCAGGCCCCTGGTTCCACGGACCACGCAAATCGCCCTCGCCTTGCGACAGGTTGTAATACACGTTTGCAAACTGAGGATCGCCCGGCAGCTTTCCCTGCGGAAAGTTGGGCTGAATGGCGTGTAGCGCTTTCTCGAAGGATTTCTGGTGGGCGATTTCCCGCGTCATCAAAAATTTCAGCGCATCCTTGATGCCTGGGTCATCGGTGATGTTGATCAGCCGCTCGTAGATGATCTTGGCACGCGCCTCTGCGGCGATATTAGAGCGCAAGTCCGCAGTGGGCTCACCGATGGTGTCGACATAGGCCGCCGACCAGGGAATGCCACCGGAATTGGTCAGCGCCGGCCCTCCGCCGTAGAGCAAGGAAGTGATGTGAGAGTCATTGCCACCACCGGTCAATGATCGATAGAGATCGGCTTCTTTCTCCGCGCCTTCGGCCAGTTCACCTTGTCACCTTGCGGCCCGCCGAATTGCTCAAGTAATAGATTGGCCAGCCCCGGGTTAGGGCCTCCCACTCGCACCGTATATTGAAGTCGTTTGTTATGGACGAACATGGTTCACCTCACATTAATGGACTTCCCTATGGATTGATTTCCTCCTTTCGATCGCGGTTTGGGCCGCTGCAAAACCGTACGCGGCCTTCTTGATTGAGTTCAAAGGCTGGTAGCTGTTCGATCGTATTTATCTATTTGGGGGAGGCTGCTGACAGTCTTTAACGCACTGACGGCAAGAAAACCTCAGTCGATGCGATTTACTGGACACACCTATTGGAAGAGTGATTTTAGCCAAGGTCCGTCATGCAATGACCTATTCGTTGCTGGGTCGAGTACCGCCCGGCCATTGCTTTAAAGTCCGCTTCCGGCCATGGGTTATGGAGCAGCGAGTGTCTGTCAGCGCGACTCAGACGGAGCCAGTCTTTTCAGCACGCTCGTTCGGCTTCACCTCACACTCCCAATCACCGGAAATCTCTATCCGGGGATCATTTACATGGCTTTGGACCTGCTGAAGCGTGCCTTCTTGCCATTCGACGTGATAAATCAGAGGACGATGTTGCGGCTCCCCAGGCTTGCGAGTGGTGACGTACATGGAGGCCGGGCCCTTGGCACCAACCCCGTATTTGTTTGCCGGTATCGCTGGGGTGTGAATCTCCGCTGCAATATGGGCGAAGCTCTCGTGCATGATGTTTGTGGGGCTAGCTGGATCGTAAATAATCGAGTGAATCGGCTTTTCTGCCTCCGTATTGATGACCAGCCTGGAGATCGGAACGTTCGGCATGAGCATCAGCAGACATTCCATCTGTCTGGCTTCTGCTGGGATGGATAGAGCCACTGCCCCAACCATAGAGATCATCGTGATCGCTTTCGACTTCAATTTGCCTGTCTCCGAGAGCGTCGCAGGTAATGTGGACGCAATTTATGGAACATATCACCGTTCTGAAACCGGGGTTAGATGCAACAAGGAATGCACATCGAAAATGCGATCTGCACCTTGGCTTGGTAACGTTTAGCTGAAAGCTGCGGCAGGTGCCTCAATGTACTTTCATCATCACGGCTCCGAAGACATCGCTGATCTATCAGCGGACCAAAAACCTGACGGCGGTGCAGCTTCTTCTTGACCATACGAAGCTGGAAAGCACCGTTCGATATCTCGGAATCGAGGTGGACGACGCGTTAGAGATGACAAAGCAGCCTGAAGTGTAGCTATCCGAGTAGCGACGCTACAACCGCTTCCGTCGCAATCGGACGGAAGCGGCCCCCGAGTGTCTAACTAAAAACAGGGCGATTCCGTGCGGACATCCAATGGTAATACTAACTTATTGCCGCAGATCGTTCTGATTGCTGACTCGGTGCGGCGGGCATTGCTATGCGCAGGCTTTCGCGATACTGCTCGGCCGGCGCTTCGTAGACGACCTCCACGGCGGCGTCGTAGTTTTCTCGAATGACCGACTCGATCTCGGCAATATTCGCTCGGAAAAACTCCTTGCGCCCATTGACCTTGTTCAAGCGACCTGCGGCAAAGCGTTCGTGCAGCTTCGCTTCCAGCGCGGGAGCGTTGTCAGAGAAGACCATCGCATGCACATCAAACCAAAACGGCACCGACGCGTCACCCAGTTCGTCAATACGCTCCATTGGTTCTAGACGGCGGGTCATACCGATCTTGTAAATTCCCGTCCCGAATGCTCCGACATTCGAGATTACGTACACATAGCCGGCCTTGGCGTTTTGTTCCCGATAGTCAATGAGCTTCTCTTCGCTTTCCAGCTCGGCCCGGCCAGCCTCAACCTCAGCTAGCTTCGCCAAAAGGGGCGCGCGTTCCTCTTCGGTCTCGGCTTTTTCCAGGCGGGCCTGGAGATCACGCAAAGCGGTAGCGAAGTGTTTGCGCTCCTTGGCGATCTTCTCCCGAGCGGCGCGGATCTCTTGCTCAAGCTTCTGTTGTTCCCGCAGCTCTTCTCGGGCGCGCTTGGCTTCTTCCTTTTCCTCTTGCTTCTTGAGTTGAAACTCGTGGGCAAGGTGCAGCTCATCGAGCTTAAGACTCAGATACTTTCGCGATAGCTCCACGTTCATAACTTTGCCGAGGCGGTTGCAAGCCTCGAACGACTTGAGAATACGCTTCTCACCCAGCTCGACGTTGTTAAACTTTACGTTGTCCACGCAGAAGTCTGCTTCGTTGTTGAACGACCGGATCACCAGCTTGATCATATCGTTAACGAGCTTGCGCCCTTGAGTCTTGCTCCCATTGACCGCCCAATCCATGTTGCCGGTGGCAGCCCCGCCGTTTTTAATCATCGCCTTCTGGCGCTCGCGTACCCCGTCGAGTCGGGATTTGTATTCATGACTGGCGTTTAGCTTGAACTTTGGCTCGTAGAGCGCAAAGCTCTCCAGAAGCAATGTCTCCTCGCAAACGAGGATTTGCCCTAGTAAATCAGATGAGCGTTGCGCTAGCGCTGCCACGTCGTGCTCGGCGCCTTGAATTTCCTTGCGGACAGTAGCGAGCCTCCCTTTCTCTCGCTCAATCAGCTTCTGGATTTCAAGCGCGTCCATGGCGCCGATCTTGCCGGTAAACGCTTGCAGCTGCGCATAGCGCGCCTGAAGATCCGTAAGTTGGATGTCTAGATCGTCCGCCCGCCGCCGGTGCGTTGGGCCGTTCCAATAGTCGCTAAAGGCCATAGGTTCCTTCCTCGTCTCTCAATCCACTGGTAGTTCAGTGCAGATCACTAGCTTGCAGCCTTTATCGCGCAACACAGCAGTGTCCGCTATTGACTATACGGGCATACCGCTCTGCCCGTCACGCTAGACGCAGTGATCAGTGCCGCATCTAACCAGACGGTTGCGTTGGTGCTGACCATGATCGCAGTGGAGTTAACAAGTGAACCGCATCGATGCGATTGGCAAAGATGACCCAAAGCGATCAATGGCGACGTCGAAAACCGACCCATAGCTGTCGCTCGTGACCGGCAGCAAGCGGCCATGAAGCGGACGTCTGAATCGTCCGCGTACGGTCCTTGGCTGAGTTTCAGCTACGCGCCGCATTAATGATGCCATTTGCTTATGGATTGGTATCACGTACCCAGGATGGCCGTTTGGCTCGACCCCGCGAGGCCGCTCCGCTGTTAAGCTGTTACGTCAAGCATCGCGGTGATTCTCATGAGCCCCTGAGGTTTGGTATTCGCCCGCGCCTGAATATGACCCGCGAGACAGATTTAACGATTTTGTGCGGCACCGTATCGTATCCATTGTGTCGATATACTGGCAGGGTTTGTCTAGCCGGAAAGGACTCTCAACTGTTCGCCAGCAAGGCACCGCCAAGAGCGAGTAATATCAGCGTGCGGTTACAGACCGCGTCTACTTATAACAACGTACTTAGAAGGATTGTCCATGAAATCCATCACTGTCGGAGAAGGGGGAGCCCAAGGCCACCTGGTCGGCTACGGCTCCAAGGCGTACCGCAATTATGTGCTCTTCGCGCTGACCCTTATCTACATCCTGAATTTCGTCGACCGCGCCCTGCTAGCGGTCGTCGGTCCCGATCTGGTGCCGGACCTCGGGATTACGGACACCCAGTTCGGGCTTCTCACTGGCTTCGGTTTCGCCTTGCTCTATACCGCGGTGGGTATCCCGCTGGCGCGCTTTGCCGATGTCGCCAACCGCGTGTGGATCATGACCGTCTGCGTGGCCTTATGGTCGCTGATGACGGCGCTCTGCGGCCTGGCGACTGAAGTCACTATCGGCTCGGTCACCATTGGCGCGTTCTGGATTCTGCTGATGTGTCGCGTCGGTGTGGGTATCGGCGAGGCGGGTTGTACGCCGCCGGCCAACTCCCTGATCGCGGACTATTTCATCCCGCGTGAGCGATCCCAGGCGCTGGGCTTTTACGCCATGGGCGTAACACTCGGCACCATGTTCGCCAACCTGATCGGCGGCTGGGTGACCGACACATTCGACTGGCGCACCGCCTTTTTCGTCGTCGGTTTGCCGGGCTTGCTGGTCGCCCTTGTTTTCAAATTGACAGTGAAAGAGCCGCCGCGCGGCTACACCGACCCGCAGCAAGGCGAGAAAAAAGAACGAGCCAGCCTGGGCGAGGCTATTCGCGAGCTGACGGGCAAACCTGCTTTCTGGCTGATGACCGCCGGCGCCACCATTGCCGCGTTCTGCGGTTACGGTATCTCCTCGTTCCAGTCGCTCTTTCTGGTCCGTACCTACGAAATCACCGCCGGTCAGGCCGCGATCTGGATCAACACGCCGGTAGCCCTGTCCGCAGCCGTGGGCACCTTCGCCACCGGTTGGCTAGCGACCCGGATTTACAAGAAGCACCCCGGCGCCATCGCCTGGGTACCGGCGGTGGGCCTGACACTGTCTGTTCCCTTTTATATCTTCGCCTTCACCACCGACAATCTGCTCTACGCTGCAATCGGCCTGATCATCGGTGGCTTCGTGAAGTACGGCTATCTGGCCGCGCAGTACACGATCGGCCAGGGCGTGGTGAGCATGCGTGTGCGCGCAATGGCCACGGCAGTGATGTTGCTTCTCGTCAACCTGATTGGCTACGGCTTCGGCCCGCTGTTCATTGGCGCAGTCTCCGACATCTTCTTCAAGTCCGGCATCGCCGAGCTCGGGGTGGCGGCTGGCGAACTGGCGCGAAATCAGTGCCACCCCGCCGTGGTCGGTCAGTTGAGCCAGAACCTGCAGGACGTCTGCGGGCAGGTCTACGCGCAAAGCCTGCAAACCTCCATGGTCATAATGGCCTGCCTGTACGCTGCCAGCGGTCTGTGCTTCCTGTTGACCTGGACCCGGCTGGGCAAGGATATGGTGGACAGACAGGTTAAAAACCCGGTCACTTCATAGGTGGCTACCCAGAGGGCGCATTGCGCCCTCTTTTTTTGCGCCTAAAAGAGTAATTGGGGTCGGGTGAACCTTAACTCTGCTGATCCTTTGCTCGTTCACCTGATTTCCCTGCTCTGATCGATTGCCGTAGTGTTCTAACAAGTAGGTGCCAGTGGATGGCTGCTTTCGGCCCAGAGTGTGTAAAAACGCTGTCTCAAAACCTTGCTATGATTTCCCAGGATTTCATCGCAAGGATCGTTCATGAAGCGCTTCATTCAAGGTGAGCATCGAGGCCAAAGCACCTTACTGCCCGAGAGCCTCGACGACTACG
>DRFO01000003.1 GCA_011050525.1 Halopseudomonas xinjiangensis | reverse complement strand
TCATTGACCGTGTAATCCACCATTCACACATTTTTATGCTGGGAGGGGAGAGCTACCGCTTGAAGCAGAAAACCGCCGGTTAGCGGTGAGCAAGTGGGTCAATTCTATTGGCCAAAAGTGGGTCAAAATTAATGGCCATTGACACCACTCAGAATCAGAAAGGTCTGGGCCAATACCTGATAGCGGCCTTGCTGCTGTTATTCGTGCTCTTTACGTGCGACACAGCAAGTGCTCAAGCTGTATCAGATGAGATGGTCATTCAAGCCACAGACTCGGCAAACAGTCTTGGGAATATGAATGCTGGGCCTGAGGATTTTGGTCAAGCGCTTTTGAATTTTGTTACCTATGGAAGCTACGAAAAAGGGGATTACGACACCCCTTCTCTCCTTGCCACAATCGCAAAAGTGATATGTGTAATCTCACTATTTGTTATGGCTACATTAGCTGTTGTCGGCGGGGCCAATTTCGTCATACAGACAGCCAACAAGGGTGTTCCTGGCGGACAAGTAATCTCGTCATTCTGGATGCCAATACGAATTTCAGTTGCTACGATTCTTCTTGTTCCCCTCGGCTCTGGCTATAGCACCCTTCAACACGGTGTAACCAAAATTGCTGAATACGGCAACACGCACGGTTCATATTTGAGCGGTAAGGGTATTGATCACTTGGTCTCGTATGGCGCCTATTCACCACCCTTAATGGCTGACAACAAGAATCTGGTGAATGGGGTTGTTGCCGCCGAACTCTGTATGCTGCATACCAACACAAGCCTTCGTCGTGAAGCTGTAACTGTTAATACCAAGCAGGTTGGTGAAACCTTTTATTTTTCTTACGACTACACGGATACCAGCTCGTACCGCGTATCAGCACCAATCCCTAATTATTGTGGCGCTGTAGAGATAACCGCACCTGGTGCTGAAACGACGGTAATGGAGGGCGCTCAGGAATTCTTTACTGGCAATAAATGGACTTCAGGTGCAGATACCCTCACTCGGTCGAAGAATAGTGAACAGGTCGCCTCAAGGCTCTTAACTCAAAAATTCACTGGTATATTCAATACCATCCGCTCAGATGCCGCCGCTATAGCCCAAATCCTAGCTAGCGATTCTTCCTCGCTCGCGAGTCTCCAAGACGGTACTGGAAGTCCAGAGTCATTCAGCAGCATGAGTACTCAATCGAACCAGTACGCTACATCAGCCTCAGCAAAATTAAACGCCTTATACTCCAAGGCAAACGTTGCTGTACAAAAGGCAGTTTCTGAAGCTGTGAATGCTGCGCGTAGCTCGGTAGCTACCGACAACCAAGGTAGAGCATGGGCTGAAGAGATAAAGGCGCTTGGCTGGACAGCTCTAGGCACCTTGTACTGGCAACAATCTAACGATCAGAAGCTAATCAATACGATTGCCAGAACACTTAGCCCAAATTACATCGAAGCACAGAGCGATGGTCAATTTGAAAACGATGAACGCTTGGGCGATCTAATGCTGCGTTACCGTGCAATGCTGGATGCTGCTAAGTCGCTTACGCCCCCGCCGTTGGATGGCAATTCATTTGGCAAGATCGTGAGCATTACTGAAGCCGGTAGCTCTGGGTCTGGCTTCTTTAAGTCTTGGATTTCTAGTCTCTCACAGTCAGTCATGCTCTATCTTGTTACCGATGATGACGGTGACTTTGTGAACCAAATGCAATCTACCGGTCAAGGTCTTGTTTCCTTCATTGATCTTAGCTATCACGCAACAGTTCTAGTTCCTGCAGCTGCAGCTGCAGCTAACACTACGGTTCAACACGTTGCCGAAAAAGTTGGGGATGCGGGTTCAGGTATCCCGATAATTGGTAAGGTTATTTCAGCTGTTGCCAGTCCAGCTTCAGGGGTAGCTAAAGGAGTTGCAGAAGGCATTTATGTCGCGATTGAGGGATACGCAGAGCTAGTCAAGGGTCTTCTCGGGCCGTTGGTCATTGCCGGTTTTATCTTGGCCGTTGTTTTACCCAGCATCCCATTATTCTTTTGGCTTATGGGTGTCGTCTCGTGGATTCTGTTTTATATCGAATGCCTGTTAATTTCACCAATATGGTTGTCTGCTCACGGCACCGCTGAAAAAGAGGGCTGGGGGTCTGAGCATACACGTCAGGGTTACATGCTCATGATTGGCTTGTACCTGAACCCAATATTGCGATCAGCCGGTTTCTTCGCTGTACTCGTCGTAATCTACCCTCTCGGTGTCCTGGTGAAGTGGCTATCGAGCTACATGCAAGGAATTATCTCGTCAGGGTTTCTAACGTCTCCATTCATTATCATTGGTGGAATGCTCGCCCTCTCCTTCCTCGCATACAGTATTGCAATGCGGGTTTTCTCACTGCCGAATGAATTATTTGAGCGTGGTTTACGGTGGGTAAACGGTGGCCAGGAAGTCACAGGTGACGAAAACGGCACCAATCGAGTAACAGCGATGGTTACTTCTTTCGGCTACAAAGCTGAAGGGGGAATGCGCGGCGCTGGAAACGCTCAACCTAGACCAACAACAGGTGGCGGGGGTAAGGCTCCAATGCCAAATTAAAAACGGGTTAAGTGACATATAGGTAAAGGAAAGGTGACATATAGCAGTAGCCTCTAGGAGGGAGGTTACCGGAAGAGCTTTGTTTTTCTCATGAAACTCATTCCAAGTCATGGACTTAGTGTCACCCCTTCCGGCTTTGTGATCAAGTTTGGGGAGCCGACCTGCTTGCTTTATCGCTGGCTTTGATAATTTTCTTCAGCGCTGAGGCATCCAGCTCAACCTCATTTTCACCAAGTTTGATTTTGACCGACTTAGCCCCTTGCTGAAGGATGTCAGCCAGCTCATTAAGCGGAGCTTCTACCTGATGGGCAGAAGCACCTTCTGAGAACAGATTCCGGGTAACTGCTTCAAGCAACTCGCTCGGCATTTCTTGTATTTCTTCAGTCTTTAACTCGATTAGACTCTCAAGTACCCAGCTTGCACGTTCCACATCAAGACTCGTGTTTAGCAGGCGTAGTTCTTCTTTTGTTCGATTTGCTATCCAATTTGCCTGCCACCTGAGAGCAAAAATAAGCACCCCGCTAAACAACACAGATGTCATTTTCAGAAGACGACTGCACCAGTTGATTGGGCGTAATGGCTGTTGTGCAGCCAGCTCCTGACAGTTCAATATCAGAAGTGATCTGCACCAATCTCGACTATGCTCAATACTCGTGTGCACCAAAGCGAGGTGAGCATGGCGACGGACACCCCACGGATTCCAGAACAAGGCGTGGCCACTCTGCCTGATGAGGCTTGGGAGCGTGCGCGCCGTCGTGCGGAGATCATCAGTCCGTTGGCGCAGTCGGAGACGGTCGGGCACGAAGCGGCCGATATGGCGGCTCAGGCGCTGGGCTTGTCTCGGCGCCAGGTATACGTTCTGATCCGGCGTGCCCGGCAAGGCAGCGGCCTCGTGACGGATCTGGTGCCCGGCCAGTCCGGTGGAGGTAAAGGTAAGGGGCGCTTGCCGGAACCGGTCGAGCGCGTCATCCACGAGCTACTGCAAAAGCGGTTCCTGACCAAGCAGAAGCGCAGCCTAGCGGCCTTTCACCGCGAAGTCACTCAGGTGTGCAAGGCTCAAAAACTGCGAGTGCCGGCGCGCAATACCGTGGCCTTACGGATCGCTAGCCTTGACCCGCGCAAGGTCATCCGCCGGCGGGAAGGCCAGGATGCCGCTCGTGACCTACAAGGTGTGGGCGGCGAGCCTCCTGCCGTGACCGCGCCGCTGGAGCAGGTGCAGATAGACCATACGGTCATCGACCTGATCGTGGTCGATGACCGCGACCGGCAACCTATTGGCCGCCCGTACCTGACCCTCGCCATCGACGTGTTCACCCGCTGCGTGCTCGGCATGGTCGTCACGCTGGAAGCGCCGTCTGCCGTTTCGGTTGGCCTGTGCCTCGTGCATGTCGCCTGCGACAAGCGCCCTTGGCTGGAAGGACTGAACGTGGAAATGGATTGGCAGATGAGCGGCAAGCCCTTGCTGCTCTACCTAGACAACGCGGCCGAGTTCAAGAGCGAGGCCCTGCGCCGGGGTTGCGAGCAGCATGGCATCCGGCTGGACTATCGCCCGCTGGGACAGCCGCACTATGGCGGCATCGTGGAACGGATCATCGGCACGGCGATGCAGATGATTCACGACGAACTGCCGGGAACGACCTTCTCCAACCCTGACCAGCGCGGCGACTACGATTCCGAAAACAAGGCCGCCCTGACGCTGCGCGAGCTAGAGCGCTGGCTCACATTGGCGGTCGGCACCTACCACGGTTCGGTGCACAACGGCCTGCTCCAACCGCCGGCCGCGCGCTGGGCCGAGGCCGTGGCGCGTGTCGGCGTACCGGCCGTCGTCACACGCGCTACTTCGTTCCTGGTCGATTTTCTGCCGATCCTCCGGCGCACGCTGACCCGCACCGGCTTTGTCATCGACCACATCCACTACTACGCCGATGCGCTCAAGCCGTGGATTGCGCGGCGTGAACGCTGGCCGTCCTTTCTGATCCGGCGCGATCCGCGCGACATCAGCCGTATCTGGGTCCTGGAACCGGAGGGACAGCATTACCTGGAAATTCCCTACCGTACCTTGTCGCATCCGGCTGTCACCCTCTGGGAACAACGGCAGGCGCTGGCGAAACTGCGGCAGCAAGGGCGCGAACAGGTGGATGAGTCGGCGCTGTTCCGCATGATCGGCCAGATGCGTGAGATTGTGACCAGCGCGCAGAAGGCCACACGCAAGGCGCGGCGTGACGCGGATCGCCGCCAGCACCTCAAGACATCAGCTCGGCCGGACAAGCCCGTTCCGCCGGATACGGATATTGCCGACCCGCAGGCAGACAACTTGCCACCCGCCAAACCGTTCGACCAGATTGAGGAGTGGTAGCCGTGGACGAATATCCCATCATCGACCTGTCCCACCTGCTGCCGGCGGCCCAGGGCTTGGCCCGTCTTCCGGCGGACGAGCGCATCCAGCGCCTTCGCGCCGACCGCTGGATCGGCTATCCGCGCGCAGTCGAGGCGCTGAACCGGCTGGAAGCCCTTTATGCGTGGCCAAACAAGCAACGCATGCCCAACCTGCTGCTGGTTGGCCCGACCAACAATGGCAAGTCGATGATCGTCGAGAAGTTCCGCCGCACCCACCCGGCCAGCTCCGACGCCGACCAGGAGCACATCCCGGTGTTGGTCGTGCAGATGCCGTCCGAGCCGTCCGTGATCCGCTTCTACGTCGCGCTGCTCGCCGCGATGGGCGCGCCGCTGCGCCCACGCCCACGGTTGCCGGAAATGGAGCAACTGGCTCTGGCACTGCTGCGCAAGGTCGGCGTGCGCATGCTGGTGATCGACGAGCTGCACAACGTGCTGGCCGGCAACAGCGTCAACCGCCGGGAATTCCTCAACCTGCTGCGCTTCCTCGGCAACGAACTGCGCATCCCGTTGGTTGGGGTAGGCACGCGCGACGCCTACCTAGCCATCCGCTCCGATGACCAGTTGGAAAATCGCTTCGAGCCGATGATGCTGCCGGTATGGGAGGCCAACGACGATTGCTGCTCACTGCTGGCCAGCTTCGCCGCTTCGCTCCCGCTGCGCCGGCCTTCCCCAATTGCCACGCTGGACATGGCTCGCTACCTGCTCACACGCAGCGAGGGCACCATAGGGGAACTGGCGCACTTGCTGATGGCGGCGGCCATCGTCGCCGTGGAGAGCGGCGAGGAAGCGATCAACCATCGCACACTCAGCATGGCCGTTTACACCGGACCCAGCGAGCGGCGGCGGCAATTCGAGCGGGAACTGATGTGAAGCCTGCGCCGCGCTGGCCGCTGCATCCCGCCCCGAAAGAAGGCGAGGCGCTGTCCTCATGGCTCAACCGCGTGGCCCTTTGCTATCACATGGAGGAGCCCGACCTGCTGGAGCACGATCTTGGTCACGGCCAGGTCGATGACCTGGACACCGCGCCACCACTCTCGCTGCTGGCGTTGCTTTCCCAGCGGAGCGGCATCGAGCTGGACCGGCTGCGCTGTATGAGTTTCGCCGGATGGGTGCCTTGGCTACTGGACAGCCTTGATGACCAGATTCCAGACGCCTTGGAAACCTATGCGTTTCAGCTCTCGGTGTTGCTGCCAAGACTCCGCCGTAAGACGCGATCCATCACGAGCTGGCGTGCCTGGCTGCCCAGCCAGCCGATAAACCGCGCCTGTCCGCTCTGCCTGAGCGATCCGGAGAACCAAGCCGTACTGCTCGCGTGGAAGCTGCCCCTGATGCTGAGCTGCCCGCTGCATGGCTGCTGGCTGGAATCCTATTGGGGCGTGCCAGGGCGGTTTCTCGGCTGGGAGAACGCCGACGCCGAACCGCGCACCGCCAGCGACGCGATTGCGGCGATGGACCAGCGTACCTGGCAGGCACTGACAACCGGTCACGTGGAGCTGCCGCGCCGACGCATCCACGCCGGATTGTGGTTTCGACTTCTTCGCACGCTGCTCGATGAGCTGAACACCCCGCTTTCCGCGTGCGGAACCTGCGCGGGGTATCCCCGCCAAGTCTGGGAAGGCTGCGGGCATCCGCTGCGTGCTGGGCAAAGTCTGTGGCGACCGTATGAAACCCTGAATCCGATAGTACGGTTACAGATGCTGGAGGCGGCGGCAACGGCAATCAGCTTGATTGAGGTGAGGGACATCAGCCCGCCAGGCGAGCAGGCAAAGCTATTCTGGTCCGAGCCCCAAACCGGGTTCACCAGTGGCCTGCCGACGAAAGCGCCGAAGCCCGAGCCCATCAATCACTGGCAGCGTGCAGTCCAGGCCATCGACGAGGCCATCATTGAAGCGCGACACAACCCCGAGACGGCACGCTCGCTGTTCGCGTTGGCTTCCTATGGTCGGCGCGATCCCGCTTCCTTGGAACGGTTGCGCGCCACCTTCGTGAAGGAAGGCATCCCGCCGGAATTTCTGTCACATTACCTGCCTGATGCACCCTTTGCATGTCTTAAACAAAATGACGGGTTAAGTGACAAATTTTGACGGATAGAGCTTTCCGGCTCACACTGTCACATAATCGAACGTATACGTGACGGGTGAAAAGGTGCTGATCGGCTACATGCGGGTATCGAAGGCGGACGGATCCCAGTCCACCAATTTGCAACGCGATGCGCTCATCGCCGCTGGTGTGAGCCTTGCGCACCTTTACGAGGATCTGGCCTCGGGCAGGCGCGATGATCGCCCAGGGTTGGCTGCTTGCCTGAAGGCGCTTCGTGAAGGGGACACGCTGATCGTGTGGAAGCTCGATCGGCTTGGCCGTGATCTGCGCCACCTGATCAACACCGTGCACGACCTAACTGCGCGTAGCGTGGGCCTGAAGGTCCTGACCGGTCACGGTGCGGCGGTCGACACGACGACTGCCGCCGGCAAGCTTGTGTTCGGTATTTTTGCCGCGCTGGCCGAGTTCGAGCGTGAGTTGATTTCCGAGCGAACAGTCGCTGGACTTATCTCGGCGCGCGCTCGCGGCAGGAAAGGGGGGCGCCCCTTCAAGATGACCGCCGCCAAGCTACGCCTGGCGATGGCCAGCATGGGGCAACCGGAAACCAAGGTGGGCGATCTCTGCGAAGAACTCGGGATTACCCGGCAGACGCTCTACCGGCACGTGTCGCCCAAGGGCGAACTGCGGCCAGACGGCGTAAAGCTGCTCTCCCTCGGTTCAGCCGCATAAATGGAGGCGACCTGGAACGGGGCGCTGTTCAGTGCGGCAACGATCCGATTACCGGTGTCGACCCAGAGCAGCCGTAGAGCTTTTGGGAAAGCTGTCGTTCAACGTTTGACGTGAGGGGCCGCCGTAGCGGCGAAGCCGCGAAGGGAACCCGCAAGCGCAGCTTGTGGGCGGTCCCTCTCGACGGAATGGTTAGATGCGACCGTTTTAGTGAACACTTGCCTTAGATAGCAAGTTGAGCACAGCAACGCCGCTGATAATGAAGCCGACACCAACAAATCCCCACATATCTAGTTTTTGACCATGCAAAACCCATGCAATCGCAGTGACCAAGACGATCCCGAGGCCCGACCAAACTGCGTAGGCGATTCCAACAGGAATCGATTTGAGTGTCAGCGACAGGAAATAAAAAGCAGCAGCGTATCCCGCTACGACGATAAAAGACGGTACTAACCTAGTAAAGCCCTCACTAGACTTGAGCGCAGAGGTTGCAATGACCTCAGAAATAATGGACGTAGCCAGAAATAACCAAATTTTCAAAATATTTCTCCATGGAGTTCCGCGAAGAAATTTTAGGTTCGATTTAAGAAAAAAAACAGTCTTGTTGCTGGCCGAAATTTGTGCGCACAGCAAAGCATCTAACTTTGTTTTAGGGCGACTGCCCTGCTGCGTAACATCGTTGCTGCTCCATAACATCAAACATCGACCCACGGCGTAACGCGCTTGCTGCTTGGATGCCCGAGGCATAGACTGTACAAAAAAACAGTCATAACAAGCCATGAAAACCGCCACTGCGCCGTTACCACCGCTGCGTTCGGTCAAGGTTCTGGACCAGTTGCGTGAGCGCATACGCTACTTGCATTACAGCTTACGAACCGAACAGGCTTATGTCCACTGGGTTCGTGCCTTCATCCGTTTCCACGGTGTGCGTCACCCGGCAACCTTGGGCAGCAGCGAAGTCGAGGCATTTCTGTCCTGGCTGGCGAACGAGCGCAAGGTTTCGGTCTCCACGCATCGTCAGGCATTGGCGGCCTTGCTGTTCTTCTACGGCAAGGTGCTGTGCACGGATCTGCCCTGGCTTCAGGAGATCGGAAGACCTCGGCCGTCGCGGCGCTTGCCGGTGGTGCTGACCCCGGATGAAGTGGTTCGCATCCTCGGTTTTCTGGAAGGCGAGCATCGTTTGTTCGCCCAGCTTCTGTATGGAACGGGCATGCGGATCAGTGAGGGTTTGCAACTGCGGGTCAAGGATCTGGATTTCGATCACGGCACGATCATCGTGCGGGAGGGCAAGGGCTCCAAGGATCGGGCCTTGATGTTACCCGAGAGCTTGGCACCCAGCCTGCGCGAGCAGCTGTCGCGTGCACGGGCATGGTGGCTGAAGGACCAGGCCGAGGGCCGCAGCGGCGTTGCGCTTCCCGACGCCCTTGAGCGGAAGTATCCGCGCGCCGGGCATTCCTGGCCGTGGTTCTGGGTTTTTGCGCAGCACACGCATTCGACCGATCCACGGAGCGGTGTCGTGCGTCGCCATCACATGTATGACCAGACCTTTCAGCGCGCCTTCAAACGTGCCGTAGAACAAGCAGGCATCACGAAGCCCGCCACACCGCACACCCTCCGCCACTCGTTCGCGACGGCCTTGCTCCGCAGCGGTTACGACATTCGAACCGTGCAGGATCTGCTCGGCCATTCCGACGTCTCTACGACGATGATTTACACGCATGTGCTGAAAGTTGGCGGTGCCGGAGTGCGCTCACCGCTTGATGCGCTGCCGCCCCTCACTAGTGAGAGGTAGGGCAGCGCAAGTCAATCCTGGCGGATTCACTACCCCTGCGCGAAGGCCATCGGTGCCGCATCGAACGGCCGGTTGCGGAAAGTCCTCCCTGCGTCCGCTGATGGCCGGCAGCAGCCCGTCGTTGCCTGATGGATCCAACCCCTCCGCTGCTATAGTGCAGTCGGCTTCTGACGTTCAGTGCAGCCGTCTTCTGAAAACGACAAAAAACGCGAAATCCGCCTTGTTTGCCGTAAAGAATCTATGTAAAGTAATCTTCGTACAGAAAAGGTGCTTTTATTTTGCGAGTTGGTTACGCCAGAGTCTCTACACAGGATCAGAACCCTGATCTTCAGCTTGACGCCTTGAAAGCGGCTGGCTGCGAGGAGATTTTCCATGAAAAGATGTCTGGGCGTATTCGCTCTCGTCCGGAGCTGGAAGCATGCCTCCGCACCCTCCGCAAGGGTGACACGTTAGTTGTCTGGCGGCTAGACCGGCTGGGTCGCTCACTTCAGGATCTGGTAGAAATCGTACACGGCCTCGAAGGTAAAGGAATAGCCTTCCAGTCTCTTACTGAGAGTATTGATACCGGCAGTGCCGGAGGCCGGTTGGTATTTCACCTCTTCGGAGCGCTGGCCGAATTTGAACACAACCTGATAGCCGACCGGACAAGGGCTGGATTAGCAGCAGCGAGGGCCAGAGGACGTAAAGGCGGACGGAAGCCTAAAATGTCAAAAAGTGACGTTAAGAAAGCTGCTGCAATGCTGCAAAACCCGGACATTACTAAGACCGAGGTAGCAGAACACTTTGGAGTGTCGCGGGTTACGCTCAATGCCGCTTTGCAGCGGGAGGGGTACCCGGAAAACCCCGCGAGCGCTACAGCGTAATTTCACCGAATGGTAATGGGTAGGGAGAGCATAACGCCATGGAATCAAAGTTAATCGCAGGTAGTTTCATCACCTCGCTTGCGGAAAATCTGAATAGCGAACACTCTCTATTAATTTCGGTTTCAACCGATCCTTCATTGGAGTTTACCTCTGCAGACCAGAAAGTTAGCGGTCTGGACTGGCAGCAAAAGCTTGATAGTAATGAGTTTTTTGATTTCATAATTGCCGATTTACCCCTCGGAATGGAGCGCGAACGGGTTAAGATCGGCGGCTCCACAATCCCCCTGCGTAGAAACTGGTTGTTCATACTGGGCGCCCTAAGCCATTTGACGCCGGATGGAATATGCGTCGCACTTGTGGAACCTCCGGCTTTCGGGCTTGCAGAAGGGCCCAATTTCCTGAAGGCACTCGAATCCGAAGGATACCGCCTGAGCGGTGTATTCAACACATCTAGCAATCTCCTCAGCAGTACTAGCATCAGACCAGTTCTGGCAATACTTACACGAGATCAGAAGGATGGGCTGTTTGTCGCGGAACTTAAAGAGGAAGAACAAGCTCGCAGGGTCGCTCAATTATTCACCCAGGGGAAGACGGCTGATTCCCTTGCCGAAGGCATAGACCTTGCCGGTGGCATATTCGCCGGATTTGAAAGTTTAAAGGCCAAATTGCAACTAGAAAGGCTAGAGACCCAGTACAAGCAATACCAAACCTATGCACTTGGTGAGCTTGCGGAAGAAATTAATACCGTGCGCTCAGGCGAAACACTAATCCATAAGGACAATGCAGTTTACTTTCCCATGCTCGGATCGTCGCCGGTAACACATGATCTTTCTGAACTAACCATAAAGCACCACAACATTTTTCAGGTAGAGCTGCCTGCGCACGCCAAAAGTGAGTACGTAGCTGCGTTTTTTAAATCCGACCTTGGGGGGCTTATTCTACAGTCTTTGACCCGCGGCGCTTTCATACAGAAACTCAACAAATCGTCTTTGCTGCAAGCGAATGTCGCCCTTCCGGAGATCCAAGAGCAGGAGGAGATCATTCTCTCTCATCAACGGATCAACACGCTTACCAGCGCGATTATGAAATTGCAGAAGGAGCTTGCTTTAAATCCACGTAACGCAGCCGCGATCAGGTTTCAAATTGACGGCATGCTCGAACAGGTCAACGGGCTATCTGAAGCGGAACGCGTTATGAATATGGCTCGCGAAGGTGAGTCTGCGACCCTTGAATTCAAGGAAAGCTTTTGCTTGGACACCCGGAAGGGAACAAAAGAAAAGCGTATTGAATTGTCATCACTTAAAACCATAGCCGCTTTTCTAAACACAAATGGTGGAACGTTGCTGATCGGCGTAGCTGATAATAGCGCTGTAACCGGTGTTAAGGACGAAATTGGAAAGTTCTTCAAAAGCAAAGATAAATTCATGCTCCATTTCAAGAACTGCCTCAAAGCAAGCATAGGTGAGCAGTTTTATCCATTCATCCATCAACGCCTAGTGGATGTCTCAGGAGCTACGGTACTAATAGTAGTTTGCGACTCATCACCGTCTCCCTGCTACCTCAACGGCAGCTCGTTCTATGTCCGAACAAATCCAGCGACCGACGAGCTCGAAGGGCCGAGGCTTGTTGAATATGTGCAGAACCATTTCTCGGGAAAAAATCAATGACCAACGAAGAATTCAAATCCACGCTATGGAATAGCGCCAATATTCTACGCGGTTCCGTGGCAGCCGCAGAGTATAAGTACCCCGTATTGGCATTGGTGTTCCTGAAGTATGTCAGCGATATATTTAAAGCCCAGGGCAAGGTAATTGAGAATCGCCTGGCAGAACCAGATTCGCCTATGTATGTAGTCGATCCTGAGCTACGTCAGGAGATGGCGACTGAGCTTGCGTCTGACCGCGATGCCTACACGCAGGACAATGTGTTCTGGGTGCCAAAAGGCGCGCGTTACGAGGATTTGCTGGCGCATATTGCCGCCGATGATCTCGCCCAACGGCTGGACAAGGCCATGAAGGCCATAGAGGACGAGAACCCGGAGCTGGCCGGTGTACTTTACCGTGACTTTGGCCGCCTAGAGCTTGAAGCTGGGAAACTTGGTGAGCTGATGAAAGAGCTGGCCAAGCTCAAATTCGATCCTGCCAAGCATGGCAGCCGAGATATTTTCGGCGAGGTTTACGAATACTTTCTTGGCGAATTCGCCCGTTCTGAGGGAGCGAAGGCCGGGGAGTTCTATACACCTAAATCAGTGGTCAACCTGCTGGTGGAAATTCTCGCTCCCTTCAAGGGCAAAATCTACGACCCCGCCTGTGGCTCCGGCGGCATGTTCGTGCAGTCGGTCAAGTTCATGCACGCTCACGAAAGGCAGCTAGGCAAGGATGGCGACCTGCCCATCTACGGTCAGGAGTTGATGGCGACCACCCGCAAGTTGTGCAAGATGAACCTCGCGGTGCATGGCCTGCGTGGTGATCTGGGCAACGCTTACGGCAGCACCTTCACCAACGACCAGCATCCCAATCTTCGAGCGGACTACATCCTGGCCAATCCACCCTTCAACATCAGCAAATGGGGTGGCGATTCGCTCAGCGACGACCCGCGCTGGCTGTGGGGCATCCCACCGAAGAACAACGCCAACTACGCCTGGTTGCAACACATGGCCAGCCGTCTGTCCCAGCGTGGCCGGGCCGGCATCGTGCTAGCCAATGGCTCGATGACCACGCAGACCTCCGGCGAAGGCGAGATTCGCAAAAACCTCATCACCGGTGATCTGGTGGAGTGCATGGTGGCCCTGCCGGGGCAGCTCTTCAGCAACACCCAGATTCCCGCCTGCCTGTGGTTCCTGTCCAAGGACAAGGGCGCGGGCGTGAACGGCACCATCGACCGCAAGGGCCAGATGCTATTCATCGACTGCCGCAAGAAGGGCGATGAGCAGCTTTCCCGCACCCAGATCGCTTTCACTGATGACGAACTGCACGCCATCGCGCTGACCTACCACCGCTGGCGCGGCAGCGTCTTCAGCGACGGTCAGGTCTACGCCGATGAACCGGGCTTTTGCATGTCAGCTTCGCGGGCCGACATCGAAAAGCATCACTACGCCCTGACTCCGGGGCGCTACGTTGGTGCTGCGGACATGGACGATGACGACGAAGCCTTCGAGGACAAGATGGCGGAGCTGACAGCGCGTCTGGCTGAGCGGATGGCGCGAGGACGGGAGCTGGAGGATGAGATTCGTCAGCAGCTAGTGGGGATTGGGTATGAGATCTGAATTCCCGACTCGTCCGCTCGCCGAAATGGTCGTGAACTTGAATCGGCAGCGTGTTCCGATCAAATCCTCACTTCGAAAGGCTGGGCCTTACCCTTACTACGGGGCGCAGGGAATCGTCGATTATGTCGATTCCTACATCTTCGACGGAGAGTTTGTCTTGGTCGCCGAGGATGGAGAGAACCTTCGGAGCCGAAATGAACCCGTTGCCCAGATTGCAACGGGCAAGTTCTGGGTGAATAACCACGCGCATATTATTCGGGCGAATGAAATCTCAAATAACTGGTTCTTGGAAGCGGCGATAAATCAATCGCCACTGGCCTCATTTGTGTCGGGATCGACGATTCCGAAACTGAACAAGAGCAATTTGGAGAAGATCCCGCTCTACTGTCCGCCGAAGCCGATTCAAGATCAGGTTGGCGATTTCCTCCGGACCATTGCTGACAAAATCGCCAACAATCGCGCCCTGGCCACCGACCTCGAAGCCATGGCCCGCGCCATCTTCAAATCCTGGTTCGTGGACTTCGACCCGGTGAAAGCCAAGATGGAAGGCCGCGCCCCCGCCGGCATGGACGCCGACACTGCCGCCCTGTTCCCGGATGAACTCGTCGAAAGCGAGCTGGGGTTGATTCCGAAGGGGTGGGAGGTGGCCGCAATCGCTGACCTGTGTGAAATCGTAGGCGGTGCAACCCCATCAACCAAAAACTCCGAATATTGGGATGAAGGTCAGCATTTCTGGGCTACTCCAAAAGACCTGTCCGCTCTATCAGCCCCGGTTCTCTGGGGCACTTCGCGGCAAATCACCGACGAGGGGCTTGCGAAAATCAGCTCTGGCCTATTGCCGGAGGGAACCGTCTTGCTCTCCTCTCGCGCACCCATCGGTTACTTGGCTATCACTCAGGTGCAGACAGCTATCAACCAAGGTTTCATTGCCATGAAGCCGATCAATGGCGCGAGCAGCGCATTCCTGATGCTGTGGGCCAAGACTTTTATGGACTTGATTGTTGGCAACGCCAACGGTTCGACTTTCCAAGAGATCAGCAAAAAATCTTTTCGGCCTATTCAGTTAGTTCGACCACCGGTGAATGTGCTGGGTGCGTTTAGCAGTCTTGCAAGCCCTCTGTTCGACACAATCGCCAACCTAGACGCAGAATCCATCCGGCTTGCCGATCTCCGAGACACTCTTCTGCCAAGACTTATTTCCGGAAAACTCCGTCTACCAGAGACCGAAACCGTAACCGGACAGGAGATGGCGGAATGAGCAGGTTACAAAAGATTCATTACATCTTGAGTCTGGTTCCGTTAGCAAAAGCCGCCACGTGGTTTGTTCTCGCACTCTCTGGGGCGGCAGCCTACTTTTCAGCACACAAGTTTTTCATCACTCATGACGACGACTTTGTGAATGCATTCACTGGGGCTGCGGCAGTATTTGCTGCGGCTCTGGCCTCATTGGTGGCGTTCCGAGCAGCAGAGTTGGCAGAGGCACAACTACGTCCGTACCCGTATCCATTCTTTGATCTCCGAAGCAGAATGGGGCTCGTGCTACTTCGCATCAAAAATGCAGGCGGTTCGGCGGCACATGATGTCTACATCGACTGGGAAGAAGGGGCACAGCCTATCGGTTCATCAGGCGGCAAGAAAGCCCCGAAGGAATTCGCGACTGGGCGTGACAATGCGATCCGTTTGCTGCTTCCGGGTGAATCGATAGCTACGATGCTGGATGTTTCGCATGAGGTCGCAGCCGACGTAAAAGACCGTTCTGACGGGTTGCGAGGAAGGATTCACTTCAAAGACGAACGTGGACGTAAGCTCAACCACCAGTTTCTTATCGACACTACGGTATTCAGTTGGGGGCTGAAGGACGAAACAGAAGAGTTGAAGGCGCTCTACAGCATCACTCAGCTACCTGATCAACTCAAAGAAATTAAGAAATCAATCGACAAAATGCAGGCAAAACCATGAGCACTGAGCACGACATTAGAGTGCTGCGCCTCTTCATCAGACTGAAAGCCTCCGGGGCTTTAGAGGCACAATGACAGAATCTATCAATATATACTGCGATGAAAGCTGCCACCTTCCTAATGATGGCGAAAAAATCATGGTGCTGGGGGCGGTTGTCTGCCCTGTAGACAAGGCCCGTGAAATTGCGGTCAGGCTCCGGGAAATCAAGCAGGATCACGGATTCGCCCCATCATTTGAATGCAAGTGGAACAAAGTCTCGCCAGCCAAAGCAGCCTTCTATCGTGATTGGCTGGACTACTTCTTTGATGACGATGACTTGTCATTTAGAGCTGTTGTTGCAGATAAAACCTGCCTGAATCACGGCGCGTTTAATCAGGATCACGATGACTGGTATTTCAAGATGATTTTCCGGTTACTAGAACCCATCATCAAGCCACAGACCGGCCATCGCATATATCTTGACAAGAAAGATACCCGAAGCGCCAAGAAAGTCAGCAAGCTCCACGACGTGCTCTGCAATAATCTCTATGATTTCGACCGTGAAATTATAGAGCGTGTACAAGTTGTGGAATCTCATGCCGTCGAGCAATTGCAGCTATCTGACCTACTGCTTGGCGCTGTTGCTTACGTTAATCGCGATTTATCAGGCAATGCGGGGAAAGACAACTTTATTGATCGGCTTCGCCAACGTTCCGGGTACTCATTAAAGGCATCCACCCTCCTTAGGGAGCCAAAATTCAATTTATTCCTGTGGCGCGGCCAATCTGGAGCCTATCTGCATGAGTGATGATTGGCTGCCGGACTTAATGCTCTTCTCTGATTTTAACGGCGACTGGAATGAGTACCTTGAAGCGCTGCATTCAGCGTTTGAAAAGGACTTTGTTACATCCAAACCGAAGTGGCTGAATAAACGTGTCGGCTTGAAACGTCACCCTGAGTACGATGGAAAAAGCGCCACGTTTTGGCACATGATTTCTGAGGGGAGCACAGAGGAAGACAGAACACCCGATTTGCGGCGTTGTGAGCACATCCGCTGGCCCAGTCCTATGATGGAGGAACACGATGAATTGCCTCCAGGTGATTCAAAAGCGAGACTTATCTGGTGGGCAGAAGAACGCCGTAATGAGACCAGAGTTTTACTCTCATTTGAGGACTTTAGTTATCTGATGGTTGTCGCCGACCGAGGAAATTATGTACTACCTTGGACGGCCTACCCAGTGGAGAGGGAGCATCAGCAGCGGAAATTGAAGAAACGGTACGAAGCATTTTGGGCAGCCCAGAAAGGCTGAAGCCGCCCCAGGGGACGGCCTCGTAACTCCTTCAACACATGGTTGATGAGCTGAGCGCACTGTAATTTAAGTGATAATTGATGTCAATGCGGCTTACCCGTACAGAACACTGGCTTTTCAAAACTAACATAATGATAATTAAGCATATTTTAGAATTATGGACGCATTCTAATGAAAGAAGATCATCTCGAATCTCTTACCCTCGAATGGCTGGAAAGTCTCGGCTACACCTGTCTGACGGGAGAGGATGTGTCACTTGGAGGCTCGGAAGAGGCTCGCAGCAAGTATACCGAGGTTGTTTTGCGCCCGCGTCTCGAGGCGGCTATTACACGGCTGAACCCTGGCATACCAGCTGGGGCCCAGAGCGCTGCGGTCTCCAAGCTTGCCGACTACGCTAATCAGTCCATTACGGACGGCAACCGCGAGGTCTATGGCTGGATTCGCGGCGGCGTCGAGGTTGAGGTTGTCGGCAGCGATGGGCACCGGGGCATCGAACGCCTAAAAGTCATCGATTTCGACAATCCCCGTAGCAACGATTTGCTTGCGGTACAGCAGTTCACCGTACACGGCCAGAATATTCGCCGCCCCGACGTAGTGATCTTCATCAACGGCCTGCCGCTGGTCGTGATCGAGTTGAAGAACCCCGCTGACGAGAATGCGGACATTGAGGCAGCCTACAACCAGATTCAGACCTACAAGACGGATATCCCGCAGCTCTTCCACTACAACCTGCTGAACGTGCTCAGTGATGGCGTGAATGCCCGCTATGGCTCACTGACGGCGGATTTCGCCCGGCATGGTTTCTGGCGGCTGATCAACGGCCAGAAAAACACTGACCGCAGCCTGATGGAGTTGGAGGTGCTGACACGTGGCCTACTGGAGCCGGAAACGCTGCTGCGTTTCTTCCGGGGCTTTGTGGCCTATGCCATCAGTGACGGCTCGCCATCGACCAAGGTCATAGCTCAGTGGCACCAGTACCAGGGTGTCAATAAGGCCGTCGCTCGTGCCGTAGACGCTCTTCAAACACAACGCGATGGCAAAGGCGGCGTGGTTTGGTTCACGCAAGGCTCGGGCAAGAGCTTTCTGGCGGTGTTCTACGCCATGGCATTGCGCGATCACCCAGTGTTCCGTGCGCCGACCATCTTGGTGGTCACTGATCGTATCGACCTAGACGACCAGCTATACGAGACTTTTGCCGGTTGCAGCGAGTCACTGAAAGCCACGCCAAGGAAAGCAGAGGATCGCGACGATCTGCGAGCTATGCTCGGTGAAACCGAAGTCGGCGGCCTGTATTTTACCACCATCAACAAGTTCGCGCCGAAACCGGGCGAGAGCCGCGTACCCAACCTCTGCGACCGCGACAACGTGGTGGTGATTGTGGATGAGGCTCACCGCACACAGTACGGTATCACGGCCAAGACAGACACAAAGACTGGCGAACAAAAATACGGTCTGGCAAAGCACATGCGTGATGCGCTGCCGAACGCAATCTATTTGGGCATGACCGGCACCCCGGTTTCACTGGATGATCGCGACACTGAAGCCGTGTTCGGTACTTATGTCGATGTTTACGATATGCAGGCCGCGCAGGAAGACGGCGCAGTTGTGCCAATCTCCTATGAATCTCGTGTGATCGACCTCAGCTTTAATGAGGCTGAGAAGCAGGCATTGCAGGAAGAGTTTCTGGCCAATGCCGACGCTGAGGATGTTGAAGACAACAACCGCACGGTCAGTCGCCTAACCCGCCTGGAAGCCATTGCGATGGCCGATGGCCGGCTGGACACCCTGGCCGAGGATCTTATGACGCACTGGGCGCTGCGTAGGGAGTCGATGCCACAGGGCAAGGCCATGGTGGTGGCCATCAGCCGAGAAGCCGCTGTGCGGCTCTATGAGGCTATCTGTCGGCGCGCTGGCGAGGACTGGGACAGCATGGAGCTGACCAAGGGAAAGGTCAAGGTGGTGATGACCGGCACCGCTTCTGACCCGCAGCACTTCCAGCGCCACCAGACCAAAGCTCACGAACGCGATTTGCTCAAGAAGCGGTTGCGTGATCCGGACGACGAGCTGGAAATGGTCATCGTCCGCGATATGTGGCTGACCGGCTTCGATGCCCCGCCGGTGAACACACTGTACGTGGATAAGCCGATGCAAGGCCATGGATTAATGCAAGCCATCGCCCGTGTGAACCGCGTGTGGAGGGACAAGCCCGGCGGACTGGTAGTGGACTACATTGGCCTGGGTGAAGAGCTGAAGAAAGCCATCAAAACCTACACCCGAGATGCCAATACCGACAAGCCACCAGTTGATGTATCCGGTGAGGCGCTGGGTATTCTGCTGGACACCATCGATGCTGTGCGCAAGACCTTCTTTTCCGGCTTCAACTATGAGGGCTTTACCGATGCCAAGACTGCCCTGAAGCTGCTTGGCCCGGCGATGAACCACATCCTCAGCCAGGCGCAGGACAAGACTGACACGCACGGTAACGACAAGCACGGCTGGTCTGTGAAGGCGTATTTGGACAGCGTGGCGAAGCTGGGCAAGGCACAGGCATTGGCCGGAACCCGGCCACAAGCCCTGGAGCTGCGTGAGGAAATCGGTTTCATGCAGGCCATAGCGGTATCACTGCGCAAGCATACCGCCGCCGGCAAAGGACGCTCCAAAGCCGAGAAAGAAGCCGCTCTGCGACAGCTCGTGGCCAAGGGCGTCATTGTGGATGGCGTGACCGACCTCTTCGGCACGCTGGGTATAGACCAGCCCGATATTGGCCTGCTTGATGAAGACTTCCTCGAACAGATTCGCGCTATGCCAGAAAAAAGCTTGGCTTCGGAGCTGCTTGAGCGATTGCTCAATGATGCGATTAAAGCGCGAGGCCGCAAAAACGCCATGCAGGAATCAATGTTCGCAGAGAAATTGGAAGAGGCGATCAACAAATACCAGAATCGAGGCGTCCATACCGTAGAGATCATCGAGGAAATGATCAAACTAGCCAAGGAGCTGAATGCCTCGAAGCCACCAGATGATCTGACAGATGAAGAATGGGCCTTCTATCAAGCGCTGGCCGCTAACGAATCAGCCGTGCGCGAACTGGGTCACCCAGTGCTGCGTTCTCTAGCCGTAAAACTCACCGACCAGATACGCAAATCGTCCACCATCAATTGGCAAAAGCGCGGTGATGCTCGCGCACGCATGCGGCTGATGATCAAGGTTCTACTGAAAACTCACAAGTATCCACCAGACGACGCCCCTGACGCCCTTGAGCGGGTTGTGAACCAGGCTGAGAGGCTCTCAGACGACTGGGCCTTTGAGCAGCCTTGAGGATCAACTGTGGCGATACTGAGCTATCTATTGATCGGAGATGAGACCGATCTCGCACAACGTTCTACGACGCAGGCTCGACGTGGCCAGCTTCAAGTGGCCGTCAAGCGCGATGGAGACGAGAACCCTACACAGGTTTATTCCGAGCTAGTTGCAAACCGTCTGGCTCAGTTTCTCGGCTTACCAGTGGCAATGGGAGTGGCTGCGCAAAACATCTCCGATACAACGGTGTCACGCTTTGCCAGCCTTTGGGTTGCTGATCAAAACACGCGGATATTCGACTTTACTGAAGCGACCCCCGACCATGAAGCGCCAGCTGCGCCTATCGGGGCATACAACGAAACAGGGCTGTACTGGCAATTCAAGCGGCTGTGCGAACGCTATCCATTGGAAGCCGCTCAGCTTGCCGTTTTTGACCTTTGGATCGGAAATGAAGATCGTGATCTGAATATCAAGGGGCAGCTTGAAGAAAACAAAGAGATTGAACCCAATGTGCTCTTTGCCCTAGATCAGGGGAATTCACTGTTCTCCTGCGGCATTAACCCGAAAGAATCCATCTCTAAGTTGATGTCCAACACCTTCCCCTCATTTCACCCTATGGCCGGAATGCTGGGGGCTTTTGAGTGCGGAGAGATGGTTGAGCGGATCAACGCCATCCCTGATTGGGCGATGCTTTCTGCTATCGTTTTTGGCGTGCAGATTGGATCAGTTATCCCCGACCGACAGTACGAATTATACGACGTACTCGACGAGCGCCGGAAACTGCTCCGCGAGCTTGTCCAGCGGGTACTCCTCACACCACCGAGATGCGAGAAGTAATTTTTGCGAGCGACCTAATCGCTTAATCTGATACTCAAGCTGCATAGCCTCTACTTTGCTTGGAAAAGCCTTTGCTGCCAACAACTGTTCCGGTCTATTAAGGCGCGTAAACATCGCACCAGTGCCGTTTTGATGTTTAGCAATACGTGCCGCCAAGTCGGGAGTCACACCTGTGTAGACCCGTCCAGACCGACAACCAAGCAAATACACGAACCACACCTGGCTAGTCATCATCGTTCCCGAGGATTGCACGATTACGGGCCGCGACAAGGTCGTGACTGACCAGACTATGAATATCAGCTGGAACCAGGAACTCCATTTCCGAAATTGTTTGCTTTGAAATTCCAGTGATCGCAGAAAGCGTTTTTCGGTCTAATTGACCCTCGTGCATGGCGGCAAATATTGCAGAAGACCTCAACAAAGTTGTTTCATTTTTAAATATTTCCGGACCCAGACGGTGCCGCTTGATGACTCCGTGCATTACGGGTATCGCCGGAGCGTTGGCTGGATTCTTATAAGGCCAAGAGGAATCTGCAGCTTGCGCCAAGGACTTCATGATTGGTGCAATGCTTTTGGGTAGAGCAAACCAGGCTTCCGCAGGCCTGATTACCAGGCGCCCTTCAGTATTAGTCGTTACCCGCCGCGTCAGGATAGTTGTCGTGTGAGTTGATTCGATGAGTCTTGGTCGGTGGGCGGAAGTGAGAGCCGTGTGGCGCGTTATTCGATAGAGCATCGGGAGTGGGTGGTGCGGCAGATGATGCCGCCCTTGAACCGGACGGTGCCGGAGCTGGTGGAAGCGACAGGCATTACTGATGCCACCCTGTATGCTTGGCGCAAACAGGCCAGAGCAGCGGGAGCAGTGGTGCCGGGAGATGGACAGCAGGCCGACCAGTGGTCGAGCCTGGACAAGTTTCGGGTGGTGCTGGAAAGCGCCAGCCTCAATGCGGCTGAGCTGGCGGAGTACTGCCGGCGCAAAGGCCTGTATGTCGAGCAGATCAACGCCTGGCGCGAAGCCTGCGAGCAGGCCAACAGCCTGGCTCAGCCGAGCAAGACCCGGCGCGAACGCGAAGAGGAAAAGGCCGCGAAGAAGCGCAT
This sequence comes from Halopseudomonas xinjiangensis, assembly GCA_011050525.1. GTDB lineage: Bacteria > Pseudomonadota > Gammaproteobacteria > Pseudomonadales > Pseudomonadaceae > Halopseudomonas > Halopseudomonas xinjiangensis_A. The sequence goes on along the minus strand of DRFO01000003.1, from coordinate 997 downwards.
CAAGCAGCTGGAGCGTGAACTGCGGCGCAAGGATGCGGCGCTGGCAGAAACCGCGGCTCTGCTGGTGTTGCGAAAAAAAGCCGAGGCGCTCTGGGGGAAGGACGAGGACGAATGATCAGCGCCCCGGATCGCCGTGAAACGCTGCAGTTGATCGAGGACGCCGTGGCGGCGGGAGCGCGGCGGGCGCAGGCCTGCGCCGAACTGGGCCTGTCGCTGCGCAGCCTGCAGCGCTGGCAGCACTGCCCGGAGGATCGGCGTCCTTCGGCACAGCGAGCTGAGCCGGCCAACAAGCTGACCCCGCAAGAGCGCCGCCGCGTGCTGGAGGTCGCCAACCAGCCCGAGTTTGCCAGCCTGCCGCCGCAGCAGATCGTGGCGCGGCTGGCCGATCAGGGCACCTGGCTGGCCTCGGAGTCGACCTTTTACCGGTTGCTGAAGGACGCCGAACAGCAGCATCCGCGCGGCCGTAGCCGCCCACCGGTGAAACGAGCGCTGACGACCCATGTGGCCGACGGCCCGAACCAGCTGTGGTGCTGGGACATCACCTGGCTGCCGACCACGGTCAAGGGCCGTTACTTCTACTGGTACATGATCAAGGACGTCTACAGCCGGAAGCTGGTGGCCAACGAGGTGCATGAAAGTGAAAGCGCCGAGCAGGCCGCCCAGCTGCTACGCCAGGCCTGCTTACGTGAACAGCGAGCAGGCCAGCCGCTGGTACTGCACTCGGACAATGGCAGCGCGATGAAGGGCTCGACCATGCTGGCGGCCATGCAGAACCTGGGTGTGATGCCCTCGTTCAGCCGCCCGCGGGTGAGCAATGACAACGCCTATGCCGAGGCCTTGTTCCGCACGGCGAAGTACTGCCCGCTGTGGCCGGAGCGGCCCTTCGACACGCTGGAGCAGGCCAGGAACTGGGTGAACAGCTTCGTGGCCTGGTACAACCATGAACATCGCCACAGCGCCCTGAAGTTCGTGACCCCGGCGCAGCGACATACTGGCC
>DRFO01000002.1 GCA_011050525.1 Halopseudomonas xinjiangensis | reverse complement strand
AGATGTGTATAAGAGACAGGTCGTGGACTATGAACGCACCCTAATCATTTTAGTGGAAGCGTTAGGTAAGACGAAGGACTGGCTACCTCCTTTGAAATTGAAGAGGGACCCGAGTAAAGGTGGCCGTCCATCTTCGACCAAGGTAATCCGTTCCCGATCACGGCATCGCAGAGGTATTCTCTGAATCGCAGAACCAAAAAAGCCCCAATAACCGATGTTGGTTTGTTGGGGCTTATGTTGGCAAAGAACCAATATCGCGCGTAAGTCATTGATTCTAAACGTTGTGTGGCGGAGGGACAGGGATTCGAACCCTGGGTAGGCTATTAACCTACGCCGGTTTTCAAGACCGGTGCATTCAACCGCTCTGCCATCCCTCCACGGGCGGCAATACTACCGGAAACCTGATTGTAGTCAATGCTCTAAGTCATTCATTCACTGATTTTCCACGGATTATTTTGCGCTGCAACGGGCGCGTGCTGACGCAATCTGTCACAATCGGAACGCTATCATAGAGCCGCCTGGATACTCTAATCCCTTGAATTGGCGCGGGTAACAGGTATGATCAAGGCATTATTCAAAACACCTGTTTGCAATCCATTGGAGTCTGACCCATGAACATCGAACAACGCCACAGCACTCTCCAGCACTCGGGGGTAAACGAAGCTGAAGTCAGCAAGCTGTTCCGAAATACCTATAGCCTGCTCGCCCTGACGCTGGCTTTCAGTGCTCTGGTCGCCTTTACGTCCATGAGCCTTAACCTGCCGCATCCAGGCCTGATTATCACACTGGTCGGTTTCTACGGCTTGTTGTTCCTGACCACCAAGATGCGCAACTCCGGCTGGGGTCTGGTCTGCATTTTTGCCTTTACCGGCTTTTTGGGATACACGCTGGGCCCGATTCTCAACGCCTATCTCTCCATGCCTAACGGTGGCTCGCTGGTTACCATGGCCCTGGGCATGACGGCGCTGGTGTTCTTCAGTCTTTCTGCCTATGCCATTCTGACCCGCAAGGACTTCAGCTTCCTGTCAGGCTTCATCATGGCAGGCTTTGTGGTACTGCTGTGCGCGGTGGTGGCCAGCTTCTTCATACAGATGAGTGGCCTGCAACTGGCGATTTCGGCCGGCTTTGTGCTGTTTTCTTCTGCGGTCATCCTGTATCAGACCAGCGCCATCGTGCATGGTGGTGAAGACAACTACATCATGGCGACGATCACCCTGTTTGTTTCCATCTACAACCTGTTCCTTAGCCTGCTTCAGCTGCTGGGCATTTTCAGCAGCAACGACTGATAGCAGCTTTGGTCATACTATCGAGGCCCGCTTAACCGCGGGCTTCATTGTTTCCACGGTCCCCATATGAATTTCGCCATCGCCCTGATTGCCGGCCCGCAAGATCCGGCAGCTCGCAGCGCCCTCAACTTTGCTGAAGCTGTTTTGGCTTCCGGACACAACATCGGCCGTCTGTTCTTCTATCGTGACGCGGTGCATTTGGCGTCCACTCTTGGCGTGCAGCCACAGGACGAGGCAGATATCGCCCGTGACTGGCGTGTCTTTATCGAAGCCCACCGGTTGGACGCAGTAGTCTGCATAGCAGCGGCGCTGCGCAGAGGGATACTGGACGAAGCTGAAGCCAGGCGTTGGGACCGCCCAGCTGCCAATACCGCCGCGCCGTGGGAGCTTTCAGGTCTGGGGCAATGGGTCGACGCGTTGCAAACCTGTGATCGCGCCGTGACGTTCGGCGCCTGACAATTATGAAAAGCCTTCTTGTCATCACTCGCCAGCCCCCTTCCCGCCTTTGTGCACGTGAGGCGCTGGACCTCGCCCTGGCTTCCGCAGCCTTTGGCGTACCCACCAGCCTGTTGTTCATTGATGATGGCGTGATGCAGCTGGCGAAGAACCAGCAAGCTGACCAGTTGAAACTGAAATCGCTGGCTGCCAACCTGCAGGCGCTACCCCTATTCGGTGTGGAGGACATTTGGGTCTGTGCACAATCGCTGTCCGAGCGAGGGCTTGATGTTGGAGATTGCCTGCTGGACGCCAGCATGGTGGACAGCGCTGGGATTACTGCTCTTATCGAGCGTTACGATCAGGTCATTACCTTATGAGTAAGCATCCTGACGGTACCCCCGCGGTGCTGCACCTGCTGCGCCATGCGCCATTGGAAGGAGCCGCCTTTGGCCATTGTTTGCGGACATTGGGCGCTGCCCACGGTGTGGTTCTGATAGAAGATGCCGTTTATGCGCTTAACCCTGGCACGTCCATCTACGTGTCCCTGGCGCAGCTACCTGCCACCGTCAGTCTCTACGCCCTGGACACCGACATGATCGGGCGAGGCGTATCGCTCGCATTACCTGCCCGGATCACCGTCATCGGTTACGCTGAGCTGGTGCAGCTTTGCGTCGAGTACGACAAGGTGCTCAGCTGGTGAACGGTTTACTTGAAGTACGCGGCAAGCTGATAGATGTTGATAAGGAAGGGTTTCTGGTCAATCTGGATGACTGGTCGGACGATGTCGCTGTGGCCCTCGCCCAGGTCGAAAACATCGAGCTCAGCCCGGAGCACCTCGATGTCATTCTGGCACTGAGGCGTTTCTACGCCCGTTATCAGCTGTCCCCCGCGATGCGACCGCTGGTCAAGTTCATCGGGCAGGAACTTGGGCCTGATAAAGGCAACAGCCTCTATCTTCTCAAGTTGTTCCCTGGTAGCCCGGCCAAGATTGCCAGCAAGATCGCCGGCCTGCCGAAGCCGGACAATTGCCTGTAATGGACAATCTGCAAAATATCATCGGGCTGGCCCTGGCCATTTTCTACTGGATCATTATTGCGCTGGTGACGCTTAGCGTCGCCGCGCGGCGCAAACCCGTCAGTGTAACCTTGGCCTGGCTGCTGGTTATCTACATCATCCCGGTAGTCGGGGTCCTGGTCTATCTGCTGATAGGCGAATCGAACCTCGGCCGCAAGCGCGCGATGAAAGCCAAGGAGATGGTCCAGCCCTATCTGCAAAAACTGCACACCCCTTTTCCGGCCGACCTGAGACTTCCAGGCGGTGAATCGGCCTACGCTATCAATCAGCTCCTCACTACCCAGGCCGGAATCAGCGCACAGAATTACCAATCCATGGAACTGATGCGCACGCCGGACATGATTTTCGACCGCCTCTGCGCGGATGTGCGTGCTGCGGAGCAGTGCATTCAGATCGAAACCTATATCTGGTATCCGGGTGGCAGGGTTGACGAGCTTTCATATGCGCTGATCGACGCTGCCTCACGGGGCGTCCAGGTATCATTGCTGATCGACCATGCCGGCAGTCGGCGTTTCTTTGGTTCAGTCTGGTGCAAGCGGATGACTGACGCAGGCATTCGGGTAGTGCCGGCCCTTCCGGTGCGCCTGCTGCGTGCCTTGGCGCACCGGGTTGATCTACGGCTGCATCGCAAGCTGATCGTTATCGATGATCACATCGCCTTTAGCGGCTCGATGAACATCGCGGACCCGGCTTGCTTCAAACGCAACGCGAATGTGGGGCCATGGATCGACATGATGCTCCGAGTCAGCGGTCAGGCGGCGGCTGGCCTTGGCAAGGTGTTTTCGTGGGATTGGGAGGTGGAAACCGGCGAGCGCCGCCTGCCAGACTCAATGCCGGCGTCCGGCCCGCTCGATCAGTGGTTGTTGATCATTCCGTCTGGCCCCGGCGTAAACGATGACCTTATCGGCCAGGCCGTGCTGACCGGCATCTATCGCGCCAATACGAGCATTGTGATCAGCACACCGTATTTCGTGCCATCGGAAGCCATATTCAATGCGTTATGCCAGGCTGCCCAGCGCGGCGTGAAGGTGCAACTGCTGCTTCCCAAGCGCAACGATTCATTGATGGTGGGTTGGGCCAGCCGCTCCTACTTCGAGATATTGCTAAAGGCTGGCGTAGAGATATTCCTGTTTGACGGAGGGCTTCTACATACCAAGGCCATGCTGATGGATAACGAGTTCGCCCTGGTGGGTAGCGTCAATTTGGATATTCGGAGCTTGCAGCTAAACTTCGAATTGACGGTGGCCTTGCTCACCCCGGCCAGCTGCGAGCATGTGCGGGACATGCTGCTGGACTACCAGGCCCAAAGCGAACCCCTGTTGCTGGAAAGGTGGCAAGAACGCAAGCGCGCCGCACGCACGGTAGAGCGGTTAATGTATTTTATGAGCCCTCTATTATAACTCGCTGTTATAGATACTTTTCTATCGGTAGCAGACCCAACAGCCAAGCCTTGATGCGACGGAGTCTTGAGGTGCCTGGCTCGGTCGTCCATGTCCTGCCATCGGCTCGCCACAAAAGGCTACCGTCCTCTGCAATTGTCAGACGGTAGGCGAAGTCGTCCGAGGTCCAGCGATCAAACAGCCTGGCCATTTCCTTGGCGAGTTCAGGCTGGTGAACCACCACCCCCGACTCGGTATTGAGGTGGATCGAACGCGGGTCCAGATTGATGGAGCCGACGAACACCTTGGCTCGATCAAACACAAAGCTCTTTGCATGCAAACTTGCCAGCGAGTCGCTGAACAGCGGACTGGCGCGCCCTTGTTGCGCGGCCACCGGGCGCAGTTCCCACATCTGCATGCCATTGGCGAGCAAATTCTTACGGTACGCTGCGTAACTGCTATGCACGGCCAGAATGTCGTTGGTGGCTAGCGAGTTGGTCAACAGCTTTACCTCGACACCTTCATTGGCGAGCTCCATCAGAAAGGCCTCGCCCTGATCGCCAGGGATAAAGTAGGCGGTCATCATCAGAATTTCGTCCCGGGCCTCCTTCGCATGCCGAACAAGGGCGCGACCCACAACCGGCACCTCGCTAGCGGCCCCATCCGGGCTGGCTTTGCTCGGCGGATCGTATACCCATTCAGCCGTTCCCCAATGCCAGCTTCTGTGCCGGTCTTTCAAAACACGATTGAATGGCGAGCGCGCGACCGATAGCAGGTACGGATTACCCCGCTGCTCCTCGGCCCTTGTTCTCAACGCCTGGCGTAACCGGTCGATGTCACTACCATCGGAGCCATCCGCAAGCGCGGCGACAGGAACAGACTTGGGGCTATTCCAGAACTCATCAAAGCTGCGCATCACGTCACGGCTGACAGGACCGATGCCCATAATATCGACATCCTGAAAATACAGGTCGCTGAGCTCGAAGTACTCATCGCCGATATTACGGCCTCCGGTGATGAATACCTGGCCATCGGCAATCACCAGTTTGTTGTGCATCCGGTAGTTGATACGACCGAACTCACCAATCTTGCTCAGATAACTCAGCCACTTCTGGCGTAGCGTCAGTGGGTTGAAAAACCGCACGCTGATGTTGTGGTGCTCATCGAGCGTAGCCAAGCGAAAGTCCGGAAGATCCGTTCCGATGTCGTCCAGCAGAATGCGAACCCGGATACCCCGGTCCGCCGCGGCGATAAGCCTGTCTGCAATCAAGGCGCCGGTCAGATCCGCACTGTAAATATAGTACTGCAGGTCAATGCTCTGCTCAGCCAGTTCAATCATCTGCAAGCGCGCCGCCAGGGCGTCGCTACCGTTGTGCAGCAACTTGAAGCCGGACAATTGCGAATCAGGCGGTTGCATAGTCTGGATAAATCGACTGAGATGGGAATCCTCGTCGATAGGCAATGCGTAACTCGGAGGACGGTCATAAGCGGGGAGCGCCGTCGTGCAGCCTTGTAAGCCGATCAATGCGACGCTTAAGCAAGCTATCAGTACGAGTTTTATCACTCAGCATAACCCTTGTTATTGTCTGGCGAGGCCGCAGCCTCGCCAGATAGTCTAACAGGAGCTTTGCAATCCTGATCTATTCAGTCACCACCAACTGGTACTCGGTGCTGGTAACACCCCGGGTGTGAATGACTACATAACCTTCCCCGGTTGGTGTAAAACCCTGCGTGTAGGCAGCACTGAGCAAAGCGCGCCAGGTTCCTTCCACATCGTTGCGCTTTGGATCAAACGTCACGTTCAGCGTCTGGAGCGGCGTTTTCTGGCTCACTTCGAAGCCAGCCACCGGTGACGCGCCCGCCGAAACCGGAAAAGTCACGTCCAGTTCCAACAGTTTCTCTGAATTGCGCGCCAAGTCATTGAAAACCAGAGTCAATGGTCCGGTTATATCCACCCTCGCCTTGCGGGATGCAGCAGTGCCTACCTTGGTAGCAATGCTTCTTAGATCCTGGCGAAAATCCTCTGGGGACAATTCAACCGACCGGCCGAACAAGCTCATGGCCGGACGCTCGCGTAGCGTTACCGGATAGTGGATCCCTTCATCACGGATAACCAAGGCTTCACCGTTACGCAAATTTCCCTGCGGCTGCCGTTCGATTGGTGGCGGTGTATAGGCGACCGCACACAAGGGCGCCTTGAAAGCCTCAATCTCGTCGCTGCTCAGCCGCTTGTTCGATTCGAGGTTCGAGCACACCTGTTGGTTATAACCGGCCCAGGCCTGGCGCGCTGCGTCGGCGTCGAGCAAACTTCTGATTAGCTCCGCGTCAGCGTTTTCCGCTGCCAGCAAGAGTGCCGTCTGGTATCCGCTGGCCGCTTCCGCTCTATCCGGGCCACCCACCCCGGTATCCGGTAAACTCCGGGTTTGACGGTAGACGTCTGCACCATTGTTCAATAACAGCGAAACACTGTCGGCACGATTCAGCTGCGCTGCCGTCATCAGCGCGGTCTTGCCCCAACGATTGCTTTGATCGGCCTCAAAGCCTTGCTGAAGCAACAGAGCCAGCGCCTCGGGATTATTCACCGCAGCCATGGCGGCTGAGTTGTCATCCGGACCACGCCCGCGGTCATTGCCAAGCGCGCCGGTCTCATAGTCGATGAAATCACTGACCACGTTCAATGGCGCGTTGTTCAGCAAAACACTGTGCAGAGTCGCGAAATTGCGCCCTTGCTCCAGGTCGCCTGGGCTCGGTGCGAAGGCGTATCGGGCCGTGTAGCTGGCGAAGGGTGGTAACGGTACAGATGGGCTCTGCCCCGGTGCCTGCAGGTTCTCCATAGCGCGAGCAAGACTTTCATGAAAAAGCAGATCTGCCGCGGCGCCGGCTTCGGTGGCTTCAAGACCCTGCCCCTGGAACATCTGCACCAGTTCCTGATAAGCCGGTTGCATCATGGGCAGCACGCGGCGGTAGATGAGCTTGTTCGGCAGGTTGCGTTCGGACCAACTGAACAAGGTATCCAGCGCCTCATCATTGCGTTTGCGCAGGGCGGGTTCGCGCCCAAACCGGGTAATTTCGTCTGCCCCCAATAGCGGTAGATTGAGCAATGTCCACTGTTGCTCTTTCCACCGCTGGTAATTATCACGACGCTCATGCTGCGCGTACTGTGGAAGGGGCTCGCCCGCGAGCAGATCGAGCTGAGTCTGCAAAGCCGAGTAAGCTGGCAGGCCTGCCAGTGTGTTGGTGCGCGGTGGCGTGAGGTAGGTCTGGTACAGGCACAATGGTTGCAACTGTTGTTCATTCAGCGAATACAGCCCGGCGAACGCCGACTCGCCGCGTGCGGCGGGAGAATAGAAACCCCAGGTTTCGTTCACCAGCACCAGTGTCTGACCATCGAGATCAAACACGTCAATGGCGCCGTAATCACCTGTCTGGGAGGACGACGCATGCGCCCTGCCCCCGTAGTTTGGCTGCTCGGCGACCCAGCGTGGCAAGGTGCGGTCGTCAAGTATCGCCTGGCCGTTCACGGTCATTCCCCGCGCGCGCATCTGGTAACCGGCAAACGGCCCGGCATCGTACAGGTTGACGTTGATCTGCGCGCCATTGTGCTGCGCACTGGAGGTGGATGCGTGGGTACCGGCGATCATGGTGGAGCCGGACAGCCGCGCCGGCGACGGCAAGCCGTTGACGCGCAAATCATCGTTGAATTTTTCAGCCATTGCCGAACAGATACCGGAGCTGCGGTCATCCACTAGCCGGTACTGCGCATAGGCTGACAGGGCGTGCGGTCCGCTGCGCCCACGCGGCTGGGCTTCTGGCCAGTCGGCAATGTCACGGGCCCGCTGGCGGTAGCTCGCCTCCAGGCACGCTATGGCTTGTGGCTGCGGCTGGATATCGGTGCCTGCGTCCACGGAAAGATTGCATTGTTGCGCCCTGCTCAGTAGCCATTGGCGCTGGTTGGCTTCAAGCAACAGGCTACCTGGGAGGTCGAGGTCCCGCAGCCTCGCTCGCACCTGCTCGGCTAGCTGACGATCCTGCCTGGAGAGTGATTCGCTTGCGCAGATTTGCCGATGCACGGCCGGAAGGGCACCGCCACACTCGAAACTCGCGAGGGTCTCGACGCGAGGCTGTTGAATGCGCGGGGTGGGGTCATCATAGACAACCGGACCTGATACGGGGGCGGCGCAGCCGGCCAGTGCAACCGCTGCCGCCGCGAGGGTAATACCTAAGCAGGATGATCCAGACATTGCTGCGCTCCTTGATTATTATTTTATGAAGATCGCCGTGCCGTAAATAACATACCGGGTTGCCCCTTGATTCGGCGGGGGCGGAAAGGGTCCGGCTGCCAGAATTGCCTGCTCAGCCGCGTCATCCAGCACCGCGTCACCACAGCGATCAATTTCATAGGAAACCATCTGCCCGGTGTCATCCACGGTGATCTCATACGGGATGTAGCACTGGCGCTTGAAATCATTAGGGTCGCCCTTGTAGCCCGGCGGCGGCTTGTAGACAGATCCTGCCGGACGCTCAAGCTTGGCGATTACCCGATTTTTCACCGTGTCGGCATACCCTGACGGTACCTGCCTGCCGCGCCCAGGCGCTGCATCTGATGCAGGCGCAGGCGGCGCAGCCCACTCAGTGTTGGCGCCAAAGGCATGTACGGGCGGGCCGGCCGGCTTGGGCGGCGTGGCGGGCGGTTGTGGCGGCGGTGGTGGTTCGGGGCGCTCGGCAACCTTTGGCGGCTCGGGCTCGGGCTCAGGCTCTGGTTCCGGGGCCGGCGGCGGCTCCGGTTCGGGCACCGGCTCAGGCTCCGGCGGTGGCGGTGGCAACTCGACCAGTTCAATGGCCACTACGGCGGGCTCCTCCACGACCTGATGACTGAAGCGTCCGCTCATGAACCAGACCACCAGTGCCGCATGCAGCGCTACGGAAACAAGCACCACCGCCAGACGAAGCAGCCAACTGGCTGGTGTCGTGGTCATGTTCATCAGGGTTCCAGCTCTTCCGAGGCCACCAGACTGATTCGCGTATAGCCTGCCTGCTGCAGGGTATTCATGACGCGCATCAGGGTTCCGTAATCGACAGCCTGGTCGCCGCGCAGAAAGAGCCGTGTGTCCAGCCGATTACCGGTTACGCTCTGAACCAAAGGGGCCATCGCGGGCAGCGCAACCAACTCCTCCTGGACGAAAAGCTGCCCGTCTGCCTGAACGCTTATATAGATCGGATCCGTCGGCGGCGGACTGGCTACCGAGGCGTTACTGGGCAAATCCACCGGCACATCTACCGTAGCCAATGGCGCCGCCACCATGAAAATAATTAACAGGACCAGCATCACGTCCACAAAAGGCGTTATGTTCATTTCCGCGTTCTGCTGGTAGTTGTGTCGCTTGACCATCGGGCCTGAGTTGAACTGGATGCCCATGCTCAGCGCCCCTCATCCATCTGCCGCGACACACTGGCGATCATCTCGGCCGAAAAGTTATCCAGCGAACCAACGAAACCATTAATGTCGCGCGCAAACTTGTTGAAGATCATCACCGCTGGAATGGCGGCAAACAGTCCAAGCGCCGTTGCCAACAGTGCCTCGGCAATTCCCGGCGCAACCACCGCAAGGCTGGCGGATTTCAAGGTGGCGATGCTGGCGAAGCTGTTGAGAATGCCCCACACCGTGCCAAACAGACCGATAAACGGAGCCGTAGCGCCAATGGTTGCCAGCACTCCCATCATGCTGCCGAGGCGCGCCAGATCACGTTCCTGCACGATGCTGGAGGTCAGTGACATGCGTTGCAGCAACCGGTTGATCTGATCGGCATCGGGCCGCTCGCCCAGATGCTGCCTGAAGTGTCTTATTTCAGACTGGGAGACCTGCCACATCCGCCCCATCGCGCTGCCCTCGGCGGACTCGCTGACCTTAGCCATTTCACCCCCGCGAAAGGCAGCGAGAAACGTCTGATTGCGACGACGGGCACGTCCAAAAACGATCAGCTTCTCAAATAGTACTGCCCAGGTGAGCAGTGAACACAGCACCAGAAAGACCATCACTGCCTTGACCACTACATCCGCCTGGCCAAACATTTCGCGCACGCCGAAGCGTTGCGGTTGGGCTGTAGCGCCCTGCCCTGCGGTGACGACGGATTCCGCGGAGGCAGCCGGCGCCTGCGTCTGCTGTACTGTATTCCCGCCGTCAGGCCCTTGGGCTTGAGCCAATACCAGACTGCCGCTCATGCCTGTAACACCGATGAGCACCACTAGCGCCGCGAGACGCATGCGAGCCTGCCAGCGCGACGCCGAAGAGAGAATACTGATGACTTTCATGGAAACCCCGTCTTTATATTGTTGTTGGGACTAATCAGGATCCGGAAGGCTCCGGAGCGACATTCTGTGGTGTGAGAATTGCGTGCAACGCGGCGACATAGCGAGCAAAGGCTTCGCGACCCTTGGGACTCAGGTTGACCCGGGTGCGGGGCTTTTTGCCCGCGAAGTCCTTCTTTATTCGCACATAATCAGACGCTTCCAGCGTAGCCAGGTGAGCGCCCAGGTTGCCGTCGGTAGTGTCCACGATCGAGCGAAGCACGACGAACTCGAGCCACTGGCCGGAAGACAGGGTGTTCAGAGCCGCCATGATTTTCAGACGCACGGGCTGATGAATGATCTCGTCGGGAGTCTGCATGTCATAGCTGCCTTAGCCAGAGACCCGACAACATCAGGGTTCCACCGCAGGCCAGAGCCATCCACCACCAGAAAATAGGTTGGAAAAACAAGAAACCGACAGTGCTCAAGACACCTAGCACCAGACCTATAAGCAGATAGCGCGGGCGCAATTGCACGCCGCGGATGATGTAGAGGGTCGCGACAAACAGAGGCGCAATCATTGCACTCTGCTCAGCCGGCAGCGGCCACATGACCAGATTCATCATGATGCAGAACAACAGGATGCTAGCGATCAGGGTGAGGTAACGCCAGGCAATACCGGGGATGTCGGGGTTGGTGTGACGGGCCAGACCGGTGCCGACCACCAATGCAGCAACGACAACCAGAATCCAGACCAACAGGATGTTTCCGGGAAACAAGGCAGTTAGCGTGAATCCGGAGAAATAGGCGGCACCCCATAGAAGCAATTGGCCGGACTCTGCATGATAATCCTGAAAACCAGCTGCACGAGCCTTTATCGCGGCGATATCACGCAGGGCCTGGGCGGCCTCTTCGGCGGACGGAAGCATGGATGGCAATCTCTTGTTTTTCTTTTATGCAAAGTACTCTATTGAACAGAGTGGGCAAAAACAAGAGCCCGCCCGGAAATATTCCCTGACGTTCCTGGCGGGCGCAATTACCGTACTGCACAGCGTTGTGGGTGGATACCGATCAACCCAGGATTCCGTATTCCCCGCCTCGTTCAAGAGCTCTTTGATAACCGGACCTCGCATGGATGCGCTTGAGAAAATCCATCAGCCCCGGCCGGCTATCATCAAGCCCGCCGCGCGCAGACGCCGCTTCCAGCGGAAAGCTCATCTGAACATCCGCCGCGCTGAATTGAGAGCCTGCGAACCATCCGGTTTTGCTGATCTCAGCCTCCATGTAATCCAGATGCTGCTTCAGTTGCGGGTTGATTAGCGTGCCACGCACTTTCTGACTGATTCCCTTGGCAAAGGGTTTGGCGAAGAACGGCATCGGTGCGCTTTCGATGTGACTGAAGATCAGCTTCAACAGCAACGGCAACATCGCGGAACCCTCGGCATAATGCAGCCAATAGGTATATTCCAGCCGCTCAGCACTCCCTCGCTGCGGAGATAGAATGCCCTGACTGTCATAGGTATCGACCAGATACTCGATGATGGCGCCTGATTCTGCCACCGTCAGACCTGCATCAGTGATCACTGGCGACTTGCCCAGAGGATGCACCGCGAACAACTCAGGCGGCGCGAGCATGGTTTTAGGGTTGCGCTCGTAACGCTTAACCTCATATTCCAGACCCAGCTCTTCAAGCAGCCAGATGATCCGCTGTGAACGGGAGTTATTGAGATGGTGAACCGTGATCATGAATATCCCTTTTGGCTGGGTCAATCGGCACTTCGCTGACTGCGTATGCAACCTTTGACTGCATGAGAGAGTACAACGAATTTTCGCGCCTGGCTTGATCATGACTTTATGGGATACTCGACTATTCACGTATTCGAGAGAACTTTATGACAACCCCCGCTTCCAACGTCCCGCCGCGCCGCATTCCTCCGTGGATCAAGACGCTGTTCATGCTTGCCCTGGTCGGGGGGATGGCCACCGTCGCCTGGACTCAGCTGCCGCGAACCGGTATTTCCACAGACCTTTCCGCAATCGGCCAGGGCCGACCGGCGCTGGTGCTTACCCGAGATTCAAATTATCTGGGAGGTGCTGAAGTGCTGGAAAAGCTGAACACCATCCAGTCGCAGTATGCGCAACGCGTGCAGTTCCGCATCGCGCACCTGGGCGAACCCGTAGGCCGCGCCTTTGCCGAGACCTACCAGACTCAGGACGGCGACCTCACGCTTTTTGACGAAGATGGTCAGCAGCTCGGCGGTTTGGTGCAGCCGAAGTCCATCGAGCGCATCGAGCAACTGTTATCCAGGCTCGATCAATGATCATCTAGCCCGCTTTCAGCCCACTGTCTGACCGCCAGCTTTGCCCTTGACCCTGAACCAGAGTGCGTAAAGAGCCGGCAGAAACAGCAACGTGATCAGGGTTCCGACCAGCGTACCTCCGATCAGCACATAGGCCATCGGTCCCCAGAAGGCGTCGAAGGTGAGCGGCACAAAAGCCATCGCCGCAGCCAGCGCGGTCAGCAATACCGGGCGGGTGCGTTGCACTGTTGCCTCCACCAGCGCCGTCGCCTGGTCCATGCCATCTGCCAGGTTGTCATCGATCTGCTTGGTCAGTATCAGGGTGTTGCGCATCAGGATGCCCGCCAATCCGGTCAGTCCAAGCAAGGCAACGAAGCCGAACGGCTGATTGCCGATGAGCAGCGCCAATGTGGCTCCGATTACGCCCAGGGGCGCCGTCGCCAGCACCATGAAGGTGCCGGAAAAACTGCGCATCTGGAGCATGATCACGATCAGCATCAAGGCAAGCATGATTGGCTGCACTTTGGCGATGGACTCCTGCCCCTTGGCTGATTGCTCCACGGTGCCGGAAATTTCCAGATGGTAGCCCGTGGGAAGCGCACTTCGCAGATCTTCGAGATTGTCCCAAATGTCCAGGGTTACATCAGGAGGCTGTGCTCCCTTAACGTCCGCCTGCACGTTGATATAGGGCTCCCGGTCATACCGCTTGAGCACGGGATCTTCACTGCGCATTTCGATCAGCCCCGCTTGTTGCAGGGTTATGTTGCGACCATCGACAGTGCGCAGCGGCAAGTCGGCAAAGTCTTTTATGCCGGCAGGTTGCCCGCGCACCACCAGCTCGACGCTCCGGGTACCCTCACGCAGCGCAGCCACCGGAATGCCACCCCACTGGAACTGCAACTGCCTGGCGAGCTCTCTGGGCGTAAGCCCAATTGCTCGCAGTCGGTCGTTATCCAGGGTCAACCGGGCAACCGGTACTCTTTCGCTCCAGTCCAGATTGGCGCCAACGATATGCGGATGGTCAGCCATGACCGTACGGACCTGCTCGGCGATACGTCTCAGCACCAGCGGATCCGGGCCCAGCACTCGATAGCTGACCGGCCAGACCACCGGCGGCCCGAATAGCAGTCGGTGGACCCTGACCCTGGCCTCGGGAAACTCGCCAGCCGCGATCTGCTTGTGCAGCAAATCGATAATACGGTCCCTTCCCTCTTCATCAGCCGCAATCGCAACGACTTTGGCGAAGGCAGGGTTGGGCTGTTCCGGATTCAGCGAAATAAAGAACCTTGGCGCTCCGCCCCCTACATAAGCAGACAGCGACCTGACGTCGGGATGGTCCTTGAGCAGCATTTCCAGGCGCTTGGCGACAGCGTCAGTCGCAGCGATGCTACTCCCTTCGGGCAGGTAAACGTCGACTAGTACTTCAGGCCTGTCGGAGGAGGGAAAAAACTGCTTTTGTACCAGACCACTCATGCCCGCCAATGACAACAGGAACAGGCCGATGGTAACCGCTACCACTGACTTCCTGTATTGCACACAGCGGTTGATCAGCGCCCGGAACCGTTGATAGCCCCGGCTTTGGTATTGGTCGGCGTGATCATGCGCTGGCGTTTTTGTTTCTTTCAACAGCGCGACACCGAGAAAGGGCGTGAAGACCACTGCCACCACCCAGGAAGCCAGCAAGGCAAAAGCAACCACCCAGAAGATGTTGCCGGTGTATTCGCCTACACCAGAGCGCGCAAACCCGATTGGCACAAAGCCGATAACGGTGACCAGGGTGCCGGACAGCATGGGCGCCGCGGTGACCGTCCAGGCATGCGCGGCGGCACTGGCCTTGTCCCAACCACTCTCCATTTTGACCAGCATCATTTCGATCGCAATAATCGCATCGTCCACCAGCAGGCCAAGGGCAATGATCAGCGCGCCAAGGGTGATGCGATCCAGATTCATGCCGCGCATCAGCATCAACAGAAAGGTCAGTCCCAGGGTCAGCGGAACTGCAATCCCCACGATCAGACCAGGGCGCCAGCCAAGGCTAGCAAAGCTGACCAGCATCACTACCAGCACCGCAATCAGGAACTTGTACTGGAAGAGTTCCACCGCGCGGGAAATGGCCTCGCCCTGGTTGGTCACCTGATGCAGCTGCATGCCTAATGGAAGCTCTGCACCAAGACGAGCATAGGTTTCAGCCAGCAGGTCGCCTACTTCCAGGGCGTTTTCGCCAGTACGCAGCACCACACCCAGCAGTACCGCACCCTCGCCCGCCGCTCGCACCATATAGCTGGGAGGGTCTTCATAGCCCCTTACAATCTTCGCCACATCGCCCAGGCGAAGCAATTGATCGTCCACCCTGAGCGGGACATTGGCAATGGCGTCCAGATCCGCCAGATCAGCGTCCAGCCGCCAGTACATCCTCGGTCCGGCAGTTTCAATCAGTCCCGCCGGCATCAGCCGGTTATAGGCATCCAGCGCATCGCTGATCTGATCGAGGGTCACACCCAGTTGAGCCAGCCTGTAGGAGTCGACATCGACAAACACTCGTGCCTGGCGTTCGCCCAGCACACGTACTTTCTGGACGCCCTCCACATGGGTGAAGGCATCGCGCAGGCGCTCGGCTTCGCGCACCAGCAGTCGCGGGGGCAACCCCGGTGCAGTCAGGGCATACAGGGAAAAATACACATCTCCAAAATCGTCATTCACAAACGGGCCCTGTACGCCGGCGGGCAGATTCGGCGCTGCGTCCAGCATGCGTTTGCGAATGTCGTAGAACAACTGCGGGAGATCTTCCGAGGGCGTGAAATCCTCGAGTATCACCTGCATGTCGACCCTGCCCGGCCGGGCGGTGGTCTGTATCTTGTCGAAATAGGCGACCTCCTGCAGGCGTTTCTCCAGCTGGTCGGCTACCTGTTCCTGCATCTGCTGGGCCGTGGCTCCCGGCCAGACAGCCGATACGATGGTAGTACGAACCGAAAACACCGGGTCTTCTGCCCGCCCCAGAGCCAGGAAAGCGTAAACGCCGGCGAGCGCGATAATGATCAAAAAGAACAAGGTGACGGATTTTTCCCGCACGGCGATGGCGGAAACATTGAAGCGCTGCGAGTCGTTACTCACTTCAATACCTCGACCTGCTGACCGGGTTCCAGCAGATGCGCTCCCAGGGCAATAATGAGAGCTCCTACCGGAAGATCGGTACGTACATAGGCGTGTTCGATATCGGTACGTACCAACTGAACCTGCCGCCGGTGGACCTGCTGGTTTTCTACCTGCCACACGGCCATGCCCTTGCCCTGATCAATCAGCGCGCCAATGGGCACCTTCTGCAAATCGCTCCGGGCATGCTCCGGTCCATTACTGAGCACCAGCGTGACGCTGCTCCCCAGCGACCAGGCGGCCGGGGCGCCAGCAATGGCAAATCTGGCCCGCCAGCTGCGCGTCAGCGGATCTGCCGAACCGGCAATCTCACGCAAGCTTGCCGGTGCAGGCTCGCCTCCGCCAAAAGGAACAACCTTTGCCTGTTCCGGCAGTTGACTGCGCCGAACCTCAGGAATGTATACCTCGACATCCCGTGGCCCATCGTATGCCAGTCTCAGCAACGTCTGGCCGGCCGCCACGACCTGTCCGACCTCCCCGTTTACTTCAACCAGAACCCCGTCAGCCGGGGCCTTCAGCTCCACGTAGCCGCTGGCGCTCTGCGCCTGCGCGAGTGCCGCCTCGGACGCCTTGACGCCCTGCGCCGCCGCCTGTGCTGCAGCCTTGGCATCCTCATAGACCTGAGCCGGTATCAGCTCCTGTTTACGCAGGGTTTCCAGCCGGCGACGGTTGGCCTCCGCGTTTTCGGCCTGCACCCTCGATGAGGCGACATCGGCCTGGGCAGAGGCGAGTTGCTGATTGATATCCCGAGCATCCAGGCGCAGCAAGACCTGGCCTTGTTCAACATGCTCGCCCGCGTGAACCAGACGCTCACTGATCTGGCCAGGCAGACGAAAGCCCAGGGCAGCTTCGTTCTGTGACTGCACCGTGCCACTCAAGGTCCACTGGCGGCTGTCGGCCAGCTCCAGTTCTGCAACACGTACCTTGACCGGACGGCTTGCCGTCTCTGAATCAGAACTGGTTTCAGCACCGCAACCGGCCAGCAGCAGAATGGCCAATCCGACGGAAAATGAAATGCGCATGGAAGTGAACCTTGATCTGAATAATGTGCCTATAATTACAGAACGGAACCGTCCAGTAAATCACCGAGATAGTAAGGAAGCCTGAAAATGGTCGGGAAGCAGAGCAACGTAGCAGGCAGTCCGGGGCGACCGGTAGACCAACAGAAACTTGATCAGATCCTGGATGCCGTGCTGGAAAGCTTTGCCGAAGGCGACATGCATTTCACCATCGAAGGGACAGCGCGCCGAGCAGGCGTGTCCAAGGGCACCATTTACCGGCACTTCGAAAACGCCGATGCCCTGCTCAGGGCGGCCCTTGAGCGACTCTACGAAGAAATGGTTGGAAACGGGCCAGACACGGCGGGCTCACCGGGGGACGTGCGCGCCAAGTTGAGTGCACTGGGCCTGCATCTATTGGACTTTCTCGTCAGCGAACAGGGCGTGCGGATTCTCCGTACCGTCATCGCGCACGGCGCCCGTCACGCTTCCCATGGAGAGCTCATCTACCAAGCAGGCCCTGTCGCCTTCGTCCAGCGGGCAGCCGAGTATTTGCAACAAGCGCATCAGCAAGGTCTCATCGAGCTGGATGACCCTCTGCTGCGGGCGGAGCAACTGATCGGCATGTGGAAAGGCAGTCTGGTAAATGGCTTGCTGATGAATGGCCGCCCTATTCCGGATCGGGCAGAGAAATCCTACCGGGTAAACTCTGCCATTGAGTTACTGCTCAAAGCGCTTGCGCCACCGTCTGGTTGAGCGGCCAGGCATCGCCGGCTCAAAAACCCAGCTCGTCGAGCTTGCCGGCAATTTGCTCAAGTATTTCAAGCCCCTGGACGTCCGACTCCAGCCACGGCAATCGGGGTCGTGGTAGATGACCCAACTCCGAATCGATCCGCTGGAGGTAGGTCGCCTCTTGCTCGCGCCGTCGCTTTAAAAACTCCCCATCCGCCTCCTCGGGAATCACCCGATTCACCAGCGTAGCAGCCACCGGAATGCCTGCCTCCTGGAGCGTCGCCACCGCACGCACAGTCTCCAGTATGGGTAGCCTCTCGGGCGTGAGAACGAAGAGAAAACCGCTTTGCGCCGGGTCTTCGAGACATCGTCTGGCCTGATGAAACAACCGGCGTCGGTTGATCAGCGTCTCGGCGATATCCCGGGTGCGCTTATCCAGGTCGCTAAGCGGATCCTCCTTGGGGTCATCGAAGGGCGAGGCGACATCGCGACCGCTTTTTGGAGTCAGATGCTTGAGCACTTTGCCAAGCTGCTCGGACTTGCGATTGTGCGTCAGCAATCCGTCGGTCCAGGCGGCCATGGCTTCAGGCAAGGTAAGCAGGCGCAGGGTATGCCCTGTGGGTGCGGTGTCGAAAATAATCAGGTCGTAGGTATTATCCGCAGCGGTAACCAGGCGAGCGATGCGCTCCAGCAAGGCGGCTTCCTGCGTGCCTGGCGACTGGCGGGTGAGCTGCATTTGCCGCTTGAGCTCTTCCATCATCTCTGGCGCGGCAAAACCACGCATCTGGTCGGTTACCCGCTTCAGGTGGGCTTGAACTTCGATATCAGGGTCGATTTCCATGGCGTCGAGATTGGGCCACAGACGTCTTGGTGAATCGTCCAGTTGCTTGGCGAAGACATCACCGAGACTGTGGGCCGGGTCGGTCGAGACAATCAGGCAGCGTTGTCCGCGACTGGCAGCCAACACCGCCAGGGCCGCGGCCACAGTGGTCTTGCCCACCCCACCTTTGCCACCTACCCACACGAAGCGCCGAGTCAATAGATCGAACATTGCAATGAAAGCCTTATGCTGCGGGGTTCAGCAGCAGCGAAAGTGGTCGAGCGGCGAATGCTCCATGCCCTGGCGCCGATGCCAGTCATGGAAGCGCTCGAGGAGCAGCGGCTGAAGCTCGAGCGTGTAATAAGAAGCGGGGTTCGGAACCCCCATCATTTCAGCAAACACCAGCAGCATGAACAGATCGTCCTCATCCCTGCGCGCCCTGGCAATGGCCCCGCGATAACGAGTGCTGTAGGTTTCTTCCAGGAAAAAACGTGCCTGGCTCAGCCAGGCACGCCATTCTCCAGGGCGTTTGCCCTCAGACACCCTTGCTCTCCGCGGCAACCTCTGCGCGGTGCCGCTTGAGCGACGCCCCGCACTCCAGGGCTACCAGGATAGAGGCCACCAGAACGACCAGATCCAGACCCAGCAGGAACCAGTTACCCTGCTCATAAAAGGTGCGGAGTTGGAAGATCAAGGCAATGACCGTCATCAGCAACAGGAAGCACAGCGGTGCCAGCGTATACCACATGGGCCGCCGCAGGCGAACCAGCATTACGGTAATTACCAGCAGGGTCAGACCCGCCAGCAACTGGTTAGTGGTGCCGAACAGCGGCCAGATCAGCATGCCGCCAGAACCATCCGCCCCTGCACCGAAGGCCAGTAACATGCAAGTGCCTACTGCCAGCAGCGTGGCAATCAATGGTTTTTTCATCCACTGCTGGTTATAGATTTCGCCCCATTCCTGGAAAATATAACGCTGCAGACGCAGACCGGTATCCATGGTAGTGCCAGCAAACAAGGCAGCCATAACGGTCAACAATGTGGCCGCAGTCACCTCGGGCACGCCCAGACCGTTGTGGATGACATAGGCTCCGCCTTCAACGAAAGCGGTCACGCCGCCCTGTCCAAAGGCGCTGTACATTGCCTGCCAGTCGGCCAGACTGGCGAAGCCTGCTGATGCCACCAGAATCGCCGCCAATGCCAGCCCGCCTTCACCAATGGCGCCGAAGTAGCCAACGAAACGCGCATCCGGCTCACGGTTCAACTGCTTGGAGGTAGTACCGGACGACACCAGCCCGTGGAAGCCCGAAATCGCCCCGCAGGCAATGGTCACGAACAGCAGAGGCACAAGTGAAGGCGTGCCGGCCGGAACATCGTTGTTGTACATCGGCGCAACCATGGTCGGGTTGAGCACGATGATCGCACCGTACAGAATGATCAGGCCGACAAAGAGCTGAAGTCCGTTGATGTAGTCACGCGGCTGCAGCAAGACCCAAACTGGCAGTACCGATGCAATGGCAGCGTAGACGAACAACAGCACGATCCAGGCGGCATTGCCGGTAACCCCGGGCATAACCTCTGCAGGCATCTGCAGGGGAACTGACGGGCCAGCCAGAATCAGGGCATACAGCGCCACAACGCCGATGATCGACACGACCGGCAATGACAGGATTCGACGATAGATACATTGGCCAATGATCAGAGCGACGATGATCGCGCCCCAGACCGGCACCACCGCCGTCGGAAAGTTCATCATCAAGCGTGCGATCACCACGGCAAACACTGCATTGACCATCAGCAGCACCAGGAAGATCACGATCATGAAAATGCTGCGGGCCCGCTTGCCGACTACATCGCCGGTAAGCGAGCCAACCGAGCGGGCCTTGTTGCGCACGCTGGCCCATATCGCACCCGTGTCATGCACACCGGCAAAGAAGATGGTGCCCAGGACCACCCATGCGAATGCTGGAGCCCACCCCCAGATAATGGCAATCGCCGGACCCACAATGGGCGCAGCGCCGGCTACCGAGGTGAAATGATGGCCCCATAGAACAAACTTGTTGGTCGGTACGAAATCGATACCGTCTTCAAATTCATGTGCCGGCGTTCGATAATCAGGATCCAGTCGGAAAATCTTCTCTGCAATGAACTTGGAGTAAATGAAATACCCCAAGGCCATCAGAACCAGACCCACCAACAGCACGATCATGGCGCTCATGCGCAGCTCCTTGTGAAATTATTTTTAGTCATTGCAAGCTTTGATCCCCAAAGCGCTTCCTTCAATATAGACGTTAGTCTGACATCATCCCAGTTTATGGAGCGCGATCAGTTGCAGGCTCCAATCCATGCTCGACAAAAATCAGCTCATCGGTATCGAACCCCAGCCGCTCCGCCTTCTCGATGAAGGCCTCGATCAGTTCATCGCTCACCTCGGGCTCGCGTGCAAGCAGCCAGAGATAGTCGGTGTTGTACCCAGACACCCAGGCGTATTGATAGTCCTGCTGATCCAGTCCGAATACAGCATAGCTGCTATAGAAAGGACCGAAGAAAGACACCTTGAGATGGCCGGTATCCTTCTCGTCAACAAAGTAGGCTTTGCCTTCGGCTTCATTCCACTCGCCCTCCTCCGCTGAGTAGCCGCGGTTGAGAACCTTGATGCCGCCGTCATCTCGCAGGCTGTACTCAGCGGTGACGTTGCTCAATCCGCGCTCGAAGGAATGGTCCAGCCGGGCGATTTCATACCAGGCGCCCAGATACCGCTCAACCTCGAAGCCACTTACCGGCTCCACGCCAGCTGGAAGCTTGACGCAACCTGCTGTCGCCATAACCCCTAACAGCACCAAAACCCGCCAAACAATCATGCGTAGCTTCCTTTTCCGTGAAGATAATCCAGAACCGTGCCCATGAGACATTCGGCCGCGCGGAAATGGTCAGCCGTTACGCCAAGTATCTGTTCTGCGGTTTGTACGAAGGTACCGGGTTGAAGTTCCGCGGCGCAGGCTACTGTGAAGGCTTTCAATACGTCCGGCGTGACTTCGAGATGAAACTGGAGGCCGATCACCGCTGGCCCCCACTGGAACGCCTG
The DNA here is from genome assembly GCA_011050525.1 of Halopseudomonas xinjiangensis. Classification (GTDB taxonomy): domain Bacteria; phylum Pseudomonadota; class Gammaproteobacteria; order Pseudomonadales; family Pseudomonadaceae; genus Halopseudomonas; species Halopseudomonas xinjiangensis_A. The sequence goes on along the minus strand of DRFO01000002.1, from coordinate 51,399 downwards.
GTTTGTGCAAGCCGCACTCCGTGCCAGATGAACAGCGCCCTGGGGCAGATCGAATGTTTCACCGTGCCAATGCAGTACGGTCGCCTCGTCGGGGAAACAGAAAACATCCGGCCGGTCATGCACGCAGGGTTCAATCGGGTACCAGCCGATTTCGCTGGTAGCGTTGGGGAAGATTTGGCTACCCATGACATCCGCGATCAGTTGCGCGCCCAGGCACACACCCAACACGGGGATTCCTGCATCGATAACACCGCGAATGAATTCCTTTTCGGGCACCAGCCAGGGGAAACCCGCCTCGTCATTGACGCTCATGGGGCCGCCCATAATGATGAGCAAGTCTACTTCGGCCGCTTTCGGCAGCAGATCGCCAGCGTCCAGGAGGGTAGCGGTGATGCCATACCCCTTGTTTCGAAGCCATGCTTCGATGGTTCCCATCCCCTCGAACGGAGCATGTTGAAGACAATGTGCGCGCATCAGCTCCCCTCTTATGTGGAATCATTCCAGGCGTGTTCTGTCATGATAGCTGTTACCCGGAGCTGTTGACCTGCACAGCAGCTCTTTTCCACCTTAACAGTCCAGGAGGTAAATCAATGCACATCAATCTATCCGGCAAGACCGCCGTGGTAACCGGGTCCACCGCCGGGATAGGCTTCGCCATCGCCCAGGGTCTGGCGGCCGCGGGCGCTACCGTAGTGATCAATGGCCGCACGGCGGAGCGCGTGGATGAAGCGTTACAGCGGCTACGCACCGCGTGCCCCACTGCCGATGTCCGTGGCGCCGTTGCGGACCTGGGAAGCGCTGCTGGATGTGACGCGCTGTTTGCCCAAGAGCCCCACGCCGACATACTGGTGAATAACCTAGGCATTTTTGCGATGCAGGACTTTTTCGAGATACCGGATGAGGAGTGGCAACGCTTCTACGAGATCAATGTGCTTTCGGGAGTCAGAGTGTCCCGCGCCTATGCTCCTCGCATGATGGCAAACAACTGGGGGCGTATCGTATTTTTGTCATCCGAATCAGGACTCAATATACCGCCGGAGATGATTCACTATGGCTTTACCAAATCCGCCAACCTGTCGGTTTCCCGCGGCTTGGCAAAGCGCCTGGCCGGCACTGGCGTCACGGTGAATGCGGTGTTACCTGGACCGACATTGTCAGACGGCGTGATGGACCTGTTGAAACCCGGTGCGGCGCAGAACGGCGTTTCAATTGATCAGGCGGCTGACGCGTTCGTCAAGGCGAAGCGCCCGTCTTCGATCATCCAGCGGATCGCAACGCCTGAAGAGGTGGCAAACATGGTCGTCTACGTCTGTTCGCCGCAGGCCTCGGCAACCACCGGTGCCGCGCTGCGTGTAGAAGGCGGAATAGTCGACACCATTGGTTGACGGCTCGGGGCAAGGCTAACCGCCTGCCCCGCTTTCGCTAGAGCCACTTGCGGCGCTTGAAGACCATCACCAGACCCGATCCGATCAGCAACATGACCCCCAGTACCGCAGGATAGCCATAGACCCATTTCAGTTCAGGCATGACTTCAAAGTTCATTCCGTAAACGCCGGCGATGAAGGTCAATGGCATGAATATCGTGGCAAAAATGGTCAGAACCTTCATCACCTCATTCATCCGGTTGTTCACGCTCGACAGATACAGATCCAGCATGCCCACCAGCAATTCACGAATGGTATCCACCGTATCGATGACGTGGATCGTATGATCATAGACATCACGCAGATACAGCCGGGTTTCGTTTGAAATTAAAGGACTCTCATCCCGGGAGAGAAGGCTAAGCACCTCCCGCTGGGGCCAGATTGACTTGCGCAGCATGAGCATTTCACGTTTGAAGTGATGAATCTGGCGGAGGGTTTCCGGCGTCGCATTCTCGACCAGTTCATCCTCCAGCGCTTCCACCTGGTCACCGAGATGCTCAAGCAAGATGAAGTAATGATCCACCACGGCATCCACCAGTGAGTACGCCAGGTAGTCGGCGCGCATGAAGCGAATCCGCCGCCCTGCAGCGAGGCGCTCGCGAACTCCGTCGAACACATCGCCCGGACGTTCCTGCAAGGAGAGCACAAAGCGCTTTCCCACTATCAGACTGAGTTGCTCAGAATGTATCTGCTGAGTGGCCGGGTCGAACCGAAGCATTCTCAATACGATATAAAGGTACCCATCGTAGTCCTCGACCTTGGGCCTTTGATCCGTATTGAGAATATCTTCCATCACCAGAGGATGAAGATCGAAGGCCTGGCCTATGGCTTCGATAACCTGGGGCTGATTGACCCCGTTGAGGTTGATCCACGAGACGTTCTCACTGTCTCGATAGCTCCCAAGCGAACCAAGATCGGAAATGGTCTCATCGGTAAGGTTGTTTTGATCATAATCAATGACGCGCGGCGCAGACTTTCCGTTGTACTCATTGCCGATATGAACCAGGGTACCTGGCGCTGCGCCTACTTTCTTGCCACGCCTGACTACCAGTTTACGGGCCATCGATTTTCCTTCGCCTATCTGCAGAATATTTAAAGAATGCCCTGGGCGGCGCCTTCGTTGCCCGGTTCAAACCATTTCAGCTTGTCATGCAGATTCACCACTTCCCCCACGATAAGCAACGTGGGCGGCTTGATTTCCGTGTTTTCTACCAAACCGGGCATGCTCGTCAAGGTGCCGATCAGCACCTTCTGGTTGCTTGTCGTACCCTGTTGAATCAAGGCGATGGGCGTGTCGGGTCCACGACCATGGGCGATCAGCCCAGCGCAAATCTCGGGCAAACCAACCAGTCCCATGTAGATGACCAGGGTCTGGCCGGGCGCCACAAGATCTTTCCAGCTCAGGTTGCTGGTGCCATCCTTCAAATGACCGGTTACGAAGCGCACAGACTGGGCGTAATCACGATGCGTCAATGGAATGCCCGCGTAGGCGGAACACCCGTTCGCGGCTGTTACACCAGGGACTACCTGAAAGGGTACGCCATGGGCAGCAAGCTCTTCTATCTCTTCGCCGCCGCGGCCAAAAATGAACGGGTCCCCGCCCTTGAGACGAAGTACCCGTTTCCCTTCTCCGGCCAGGCGAACCAATAGCTGATTGATCTGCTCCTGTGGGACGGCATGGTCCGAGCGTGCCTTGCCTACATAGATACGTTCGGCATCGCGACGGCACAGATCGATGATCGCCATGGGTACCAGCCGGTCATGCAGTACCACGTCGGCTTGCTGCATCAGCCGCAACGCGCGAAAGGTCAGAAGATCCGGATCCCCTGGCCCGGCCCCTACCAGATAAACCTCGCCTGTATAGCGCTGGCCGGCCTGCTGGGTCAGCCGCTTGGCCAACAACTCTTCGGCGGCCTGATCCTGCCCGGCGAAAACGCGCTCGGCGATGTCACCCTGGAATACGTTTTCCCAGAACACCCGCCGCTGGTTGATGACCGGAAAAGCCGCTTTTACCTGGCTGCGAAAACGTTTCGCCAGCTGTGCCAACTTGCCATAGCTATGGGGGAACAGCGTCTCGATACGCGCTCGGGTAAGTCTGGCCAATACCGGCGCGTGACTGCCGCTTGAAACGGCAATAATCAAGGGTGAACGATCAACGATGGCCGGAAATATTACCGTGCACAGATCGGGGGCATCGACGACATTGACCGGCAGGTTCTGCGCCTGCGCATCCGCTGAAACCTGCGCGTTCAGCGCTTCATGATCGGTCGCGGCAATAACCAGCACCGCGCCCTGCAGATCACTGCTCTGGTAGCCACGCTCCATACACTCGCCGCCGCCCTGCCCGACCAGCTGGAACAGTTCGCGCTCGATTTCCGGCGCCACGACGCGCAGGATAGCCCCCGCTTCGGATAGCAAACGGGCTTTGCGTAACGCAATATCACCGCCCCCGACGACCAGCACCGCACGGCCGCGCAGGTTATGAAACAGGGGCAAATATTCCATATCAGGCGATCCTGTCCAGGCCGCCCATGTAGGGCCGGAGCACTTCGGGGACCATCACACTGCCGTCTGCCTGCTGATAGTTTTCCAGCACCGCAACCAGGGTGCGGCCGACCGCAAGACCAGAGCCGTTGAGGGTATGCACCAGCTCCGGCTTGCCCGTTTCCGGATTGCGCCAACGGGCCTGCATGCGCCGGGCCTGAAAATCACCACAGCTGGAACAGGACGAAATCTCGCGGTACTTGCCCTGGCTGGGAATCCAGACTTCCAGATCATAGGTCTTGACCGCGCCAAAGCCCATGTCCCCGGTACACAGCGCCAGGGTCCTATAGGGCAGTTCGAGGCGTTGCAGAATATCTTCAGCGTGTCCGGTCAACTCTTCCAGGGACTGCATTGAGGTATGCGGCGCGACGATCTGCACCATTTCAACCTTGTCGAACTGGTGCTGGCGAATCATGCCCCGGGTATCACGCCCAGCCGAGCCGGCTTCGCTACGAAAGCAAGGGGTATGAGCAGTCAACTTCATTGGCAACAGGGCGCTGTCCAGAATTTCACCGCTGACCATATTGGTCAGCGACACTTCCGCCGTAGGGATCAGATAAAGATCACGCTGATCATCGCCACGCGGCACTTTGAACAGATCTTCTTCGAACTTGGGCAACTGACCCGTGCCCTGCAGCGCTTCAGCCTGAACCAGATAGGGGGTATAGACCTCTTCGTAACCATGCTCATTGATATGTAGATCGAGCATGAACTGGGCAAGGGCACGGTGCAGGCGGGCAATCGGCCCGCGCATCAGAGCAAACCGGGCACCCGACAGTTTTGCCGCTGTCTCGAAGTCGAGATAGCCGTGCTGCTCACCCAGGGCGACGTGATCCAGGACCTTAAAATCAAACTGCCGAGGCGCGCCCCAGCGGCGCACTTCAACGTTTTCGTCCTCACTCTTGCCCACCGGAACGCTGTCATCAGGCAGGTTGGGCATGGTCAGCAGCAGGCCGTCCAGTTCAACCTGAATGCCATCCAGTTCCTGCTTCGCAGCTGTCAGTTCCTGCCCCATACGGTCCACATCTGCTAGCAACGGCTGAATATCCTCACCCCTGGCCTTCGCATTGCCGATGGACTTCGAACGACTGTTACGCTCGGCTTGCAGCGACTCGGTACGGGTCTGCACGGTTTTGCGGCGCGACTCCAACGATTCCAGCAGACTGACGTCGAGAGTGAAACCGCGGGTCGCGAGGCGTTCTGCAACAAGTTGGGGCTGGCTACGGACCAATTTAGGATCAAGCATGGGGTCATCATCTTATGGTTGCGGGGTGGCGGCCTGGCTGATTATCGGGTCAGCGACAGGCCGGCCCAGGTGGCGATCAGGCAAACGCACACACTGAGCAAAACATATCCTAGAGCCACCAGGCTCTCGCCATTCTCCATCAACCTCAGGGTATCAAGAGAGAACGTGGAAAACGTGGTAAAAGCGCCAAGAAAGCCGATAAACAGCCCTTGACGCAGCAGTGGCGACAACTCGGGTCGATGTAGCCACAGGCCATATAGTACACCGATGATCAGGCAGCCGATCACGTTGGTGACAAATGTCGCCAGAGGAAACGCCCTGGGCCAGAACATTTCCACCCAGTGCGCTACGCCAAACCGGGCGACTGCCCCGAGCGAGCCTCCCAGGGCAATCACCGCCAGCGTCTTGATCATCAGTCGGTCCTCCGTTTGACCGGGCTTTGCGCATCCAGGCTGCGCAAATGGTCCAGTTTCTGCGCTATTTTCTGTTCCAGGCCGCGATTGACTGGCTGGTAATAGCGCCGCGGTTCCAGTTCGTCTGGGAAATAATCCTCACCCGCCGCGTAGGCGTCGTTTTCATCATGGGCATAGCGATAGCCCTGCCCATAACCCAGCTCTTTCATGAGCTTGGTCGGTGCATTGCGCAGATGCAGCGGCGGCTCGTAAGACGGTTGGCTGGCGACGTCCTTCATCGCCGCGTTGAAGGCTTTGTATACCGCGTTGCTCTTGGGTGCGCAGGCGAGGTACACAATTGCCTGTGCAACGGCCAGCTCGCCCTCCGGACTGCCCAACCGCTCTTGCACATTCCAGGCGTTCAGACACAACTCCAGGGCCCGGGGATCGGCATTGCCGATTTCCTCACTGGCCATGCGAACCACCCGGCGGGCGATATACAGTGGGTCACAGCCTCCATCCAGCATCCGCGCGAACCAATAAAGGGAAGCGTCGGGGTTGGAACCGCGTACCGACTTGTGCAGAGCTGAAATCTGATCGTAAAAGGCTTCTCCGCCCTTGTCGAAGCGGCGACGGGTATCGTTCAGCAGATCGCTGACCAATGCGGTCTCAATGCTGCCACCATCCGGGACCAGATCTGCCGCTATTTCCAGCAGATTCAGCAGGCGCCGCGCATCACCATCGGCCGCTCCGAGCAAGATGCTACGGGCCTCAGGGCTGATTGACAGCTTGTGCTGGCCCAGGCCGCGCTCGCTATCACTCAGGGCACGATCGAGGAGACTGCTCAGCGCATCGTCGTCCAGCGATTTGAGGACGTACACCCGCGCTCGCGACAACAACGCATTGTTCAGCTCGAAGGATGGATTTTCCGTGGTCGCGCCGATGAAGAGCAGAGTACCGTCTTCGACAAAGGGTAGAAACGCGTCTTGCTGCGCCTTGTTGAAACGATGGACCTCATCCACGAAAAGAATGGTCTGCCGCCCGTTCTGCGACGATTGCTGGCGCGCCAGGTCGACGGCCTGGCGGATGTCCTTTACCCCGGCGAGGACAGCGGAAATAGTGACGAAGTGGGCATCTGCCAGGGTCGCGAGAAGCTTGGCCAGGGTAGTTTTGCCTACCCCAGGCGGACCCCAGAAAATCATCGAGTGAAGCGCGCCCTGTTCCAGAGCAACCCGAAGCGGCCGGCCAGCACCCAGCAAATGGTCCTGCCCGGCATATTCATCCAGGCTGGCCGGACGCATGCGCGCCGCCAGCGGCTGGTGAGGGGCCTGGTCCGGAAACAGGCCCGTGCTACTCACTGATGACATCGACCCCAGGCGGAATCTCGAAGGTGAACCGATCCATGTCGATGTCAGGATTCAGTTGCACATTCTGGAAAAGAATATTGGTGCGCTGACCAATCGGGTCATTCAATTGCATGTCGTTGATCAGACCGTCCCGAAATGACAAACGCAGCGTATCGAACATCGAATCATTGGCCTTGGGCACCAGCACGAAGTCGACCACGTTGCCGCCTTCGGTCCAGGATATATCGAAGTGCTGCTCCAGCTTGCTGACATCACCCGATAACAGCAGCGCGGGCGTATGAGAGAGGCGTTGATCCATTTGCTGGATGGTCACCTGCTCCAGGTCCGGGTCATATAGCCAGATCTTTTCGCCATTGGACACCAGCTCCTGCTCCAGCGGCGGGTTGGTGTGCCAACGAAACATGCCGGGACGCTTAACCTCCAGAGTGCCGGTTGTATCCTGCATGTTGGCGCCATTGGAACTCAGCGTCATCTGCGAGAAATCGGCAGTCATGGTGCGTGTTTTCGACAGCAACTGGTTGAGACGCTCCGCAGCCCGGCTTTGCTCGTCAGCCACGGCCATTAACGGCAGGCTGGCCAGACAGAGAACAGACAAGGTCGAACGCAACAGGGTTTTGATCATGATATAGATAGTGCTCCGCTTAATCGCGAACAGGTGGCGGCGCGATCACCTCGCGCGAACCGTTGGTATTCATGGGGGTCACGACTCCAGACATTTCCATGGATTCGATCATCCTCGCAGCGCGGTTATAGCCGATTTTCAGTTTGCGTTGAACTGATGATATCGATGCGCGGCGACTTTCCGTAACAAAACGTACGGCCTCGTCGTAAAGGGCGTCTTCTTCGCTGTCATCGCCGCCCATGCCGCCGGTGCTGTCGTAGGCTCCTGCACCACCGTCATCAGCTCCGTCGAGGATATCCTGAATGTAGTTGGGCGCTCCGCGCTTTTTCCATTCGTCCACCAGACGGTGCACTTCTTCGTCGGAGACAAAGGCGCCGTGAACCCTGACCGGGAGGCTGGTTCCAGGGGGCATGTAAAGCATGTCGCCGTGGCCCAGCAACTGCTCCGCCCCGCCCTGATCGAGAATGGTGCGCGAATCGATTTTGCTGGATACCTGAAAGGCCATACGGGTAGGAATGTTGGCCTTGATCAGACCGGTGATCACATCCACCGACGGCCGCTGCGTCGCCAGAATTAAATGAATCCCAGCCGCGCGGGCCTTCTGGGCGATGCGAGCAATCAGCTCTTCGACCTTTTTGCCGACGATCATCATCATATCGGCGAACTCGTCGATCACCACCACGATAACTGGCAGCGATTCCAGCTCAGGCGCTATATCCTCCATGGATTCGCGACGGTACAACGGATCAGTCAGCGGCGTTCCGGCCTTCTCAGCGTCCTTGACCTTGCGGTTGAAACCCGCCAGGTTGCGCACGCCCATAGCAGCCATGAGCTTGTAGCGCCGTTCCATTTCGGCTACGCACCAGCGCAGCGCGTTTGCCGCCTCCTTCATATCGGTTACCACCGGGGCCAACAGATGCGGAATGCCTTCGTAGATCGACAATTCAAGCATCTTCGGGTCGATCATGATCAGCCTCACCTCTTCTGGCGGAGACTTGAACAGGATGCTCAGCAACATGGCGTTCACACCGACCGACTTCCCCGAGCCGGTGGTCCCCGCTACTAGCAGGTGGGGCATCTTGGCGAGGTCGGCCATCACCGGATGGCCGCCGATATCATGGCCCAGCGCCAAGGTCACGGGAGATTGGGCCTCGTCGAACTCACGGGTCTGCAGCACTTCGGACAGACGGACGATTTCGCGGTCCTCGTTGGGTATCTCGATACCCACCGTGGTTTTGCCCGGAATAACCTCAACGACTCGCACGCTGATGACTGCCAGCGACCGCGCCAGATCCTTGGCCAGATTGGAAATCTTGCTGACCTTTACGCCGGGTGCCGGCTGAATTTCAAAACGGGTAATTACCGGGCCGGGCTGAACCTTCTCGACCTCGGCATCTACGCCGAAGTCCTTCAGCTTGAGCTCGAGCAGACGCGACATGCCTTCGAGCGACTCTGGCGAAAACCCCTTCTGCTTTTTGGTGGCCGGATCCAGTAGTGAGATAGGAGGCAGCGATCCGGGCTCGACGGTTCCGGCGAACAACCAGGACTGCTTTTCCTTCTGCGAACGAACGCTGGGTTCCACAGGCCTGGTTTCGGGGGGGACGATCTCGGGGGGATGACGGTTTTCCTGCGACGCCACGTGGCGCGCCAGGGATTCCTGCCGCTGTACTCGGGACGCATCCGCCCGGCGTTGCTCTTCGGCGGAGAAGACCGGATCCTTTCTGGACGTTGAGAGCTTTTGTGGTCGGCCCGGCAGGTCCCGTTCGATCCGGTCGGCAGCGCGCCTGGCGCTCCAGCTATGCCAGGCACGCTTTAGCAGATCAAGCAGATCCAGCGTAATGCGGCCGGTCAGATCCATCGCTTTCAGCCAGGACAGATTGGTAAATACCGTCAATCCGAACAAAAACAACGTAAGAAACAGCAGTGTGCTGCCCTGCATGTTCAATGCGGGATAGGCCAGATCCCGCAACAGCTGACCCAGCACTCCACCGGCCCCAGCGCCGTCTGGGAAGGTAACCGGCGCGGTGCCATGTAACGCAGCCAACGCAGTACCGGCAAACAAGGTCAGGAAAAAACCGATCAGGCGCCAGGAAAACAGCCAGCCGTTCCAGATGAATGGCAGATGACGTCGGCGAAACATCTGCCACACTTTGACGGCAACGATAACCGGGAACAGATAGGCGAGATAGCCCAGCACCAGCAACAATACGTCGGCAATCCAGGCGCCCATACGTCCGCCGGCATTTTGAACCTCAGTAATACCGCCGCTGCGAGTCCAGCCCGGATCGCCCAGGTTGTAGGTCGACAGGGACATGCTGAGATACAGGCACAAGGCGATCATCGCCAGCAAGGCTCCTTCGCGGAGTCGCAGACTTATCTGTTCACGCCATGCAGGGTGGCCTGCTTTTTGGGCTCGGGTATCCTTCAAAATTCTGGCTTCCATCATTGTTCAGGGCGCTATTGTACGGTGTACGGTGGTTGAATTCACATCACCCGACGGCTGGCGGGCGAGCGGATGATCTGGCCTATCGTCATATTCGGCCTCAGGCAGTTTGCTTTCAACCGTGCTTTGAAACTATCTTTAAGAGGGACAATAACTTATATCATTTTCCTGATAAACAGTTTAGATCAAGAAAACGTGAGACAAGGCCGCGAAAATGAGCCAACTGACCTGGCTGCACCCTCAGAGTCTGGATTTTCCGTCACCCGAACAGGCGCTTGACGATCCCAATGGCTTGCTGGCAATGGGTGGGGACCTTTCCCCTGCCCGCCTGGAAAAGGCTTATCGGCAGGGAATATTTCCCTGGTATCAGGAGGGTCAGCCGTTGCTCTGGTGGAGCCCTGACCCACGAACGGTACTTTTTCCTGAGGACCTTCATCTTTCACGCAGCATGCGCAAGTTCCTTGGAAGGACTCGTTTTCGGGTCACTTTCGATCAGGACTTCCCGGCAGTCATAGCGGCATGCGCCGAACCTCGAGACTATACTGACGCCACGTGGATTACTCGGGATATGCAAGATGCTTACTGTCAACTGCACTTGCTGGGAATGGCCCATTCGGTGGAAGTCTGGGACGGATCGCAGTTGGTCGGGGGCCTGTACGGCGTCGCGCTTGGACGGGTGTTCTTCGGAGAGTCTATGTTCAGCCGGCGCGACAATGCCTCAAAGACTGCCTTTGTCGAACTGGTGCGCAGATTGCAGGCGTCCGGTTTCGACATGATCGATTGCCAGATGCCCACCGACCATCTGTTCAGTCTTGGGGCCCAAGCCATGTCCCGTGACGAATTCCAGCGCCGCCTGAAAGCCGCCTGCGATGGTAAAGTGGCTGATCATTGGCAACAATCGGATTGATTCTTTGAAGGGTTCAGATCAGCTTCTATACTGATCCAAAAACAACATCGAAGCCAAACGACCATGACCGACCTGGCACACCTGAAATTTTACGCAACCCAGCCCCACGCCTGCAGTTATCTGCCGGATGAACAGGCAACCACGCTGTTTCTGGATCCCCAGAAACTGATAGATCTTGCTACCTATAGCAAACTGTCCGAACTGGGTTTTCGGCGTAGCGGTGATCATCTCTATCGGCCCCACTGCAGAGCCTGTTCTGCCTGTATTCCGGCACGCATCCCGACCGCCGAGTTCACACCCAGCTCCCAGCAGAAGCGGATACTCAAGCGCAACCGCGACCTACAGGTCACCGCCACACTCCCCGCAACGACTGACGAGATTTACCAGTTGTACGCGCGCTACATCAACGCCAGACATTCCGACGGCGACATGTACCCACCCAGCCGTGAGCAGTTCACTTCATTTCTGGTGCGCAAATGGCCGTTCAGTCTTTTTTATGAGTTCCGCTGTGAAGGCAAGCTGCTGGCAGTAGCGGTAACAGACCAAATGATCAATGGCCTGTCGGCGGTCTACACCTTCTACGAGCCGGAGGAAAGCCGCCGAAGTCTGGGCCGGTTCGCCATTCTGTGGCAGATCGAGGAAGCCAGGCGCTGCAATCTCGAGGCGGTATACCTGGGCTACTGGATAAAGAACTGCCGGAAAATGAACTACAAGACCGAGTACCGCCCGATAGAAATGCTGGTGAACCAGCGCTGGATCGCAGTCAATTAGTAGTTGGTTGGTGAGGGGTCCGCATCGCATTCGTTATAAAAGTACAAAAAACACCCGTCGAACTTGGCTGTTGGTGACTTTTAAGGCACAATTGCTCACCTTTTTTGCGGCCTTCATCAGAATTGTCCGCTTAATGAACCGACATCGAGAGGCCTTTGCTTAATGGCAAAAGAAGACAGTATTGAAATGGAAGGCACCATCATCGACACGCTGCCCAACACCATGTTCCGCGTTGAACTGGAAAACGGCCACGTCGTGACTGCTCACATTTCAGGCAAGATGCGCAAAAACTACATCCGCATCCTGACAGGCGATAAAGTTCGCGTTGAACTAACACCCTACGATCTGACCAAGGGTCGCATCACTTACCGCGCTCGTTAATACGAGCGGCCCTGCCTTGTAACCTGGCCATCCGGCCGACGACAACGCCAGTTCTTCCCTCCCGCCTGAAAAATCTTCAGGTGGTCGTTGTTGCGTCTGCTAAACGACGCCTTGCGTTTGAAGTCCAAGTCGTACTTCGCCATGAAAAACACCCCAAGAGCTGGACAGGACCAACTGTTGGGGCGTAATTCACACGAGAGCGACTTAAAACATAGCGTTTAACGAGCCATATACTTGCCTAGCTCGATTTTGCCTACGGCAGCGCGGTGAACCTCATCCGGGCCATCAGCCAGACGCAAGGTGCGCTGCATGGCATACATGTGCGCCAGCGGGGTATCTTCGGACACACCGGCACCGCCATGCATCTGAATGGCACGATCAATTACCCGTAGCGCCACGTTAGGAGCAACCACCTTGATCTGGGCAATTTCGCTCTTGGCGATCTTGTTGCCTACGGTATCCATCATGTAGGCAGCATTCAGGGTGAGCAGACGCGCCTGATTGATCTCGATACGCGATTCTGCGATCAGATCGATATTGCCGCCCAACTGAGCCAGACGCTTGCCAAAGGCTTCGCGCTCGACAGAACGACGGCACATCAATTCCAGCGCACGCTCGGCAGCGCCGATCGAACGCATGCAGTGATGAATACGACCTGGCCCGAGACGACCCTGAGCGATTTCAAAACCGCGCCCTTCGCCCAGCAGCACGTTTTCATAAGGGACCCGAACATTCTCCAGCACTACCTCAGCGTGACCATGGGGCGCGTCGTCATAACCGAATACGGGGAGTGGCCGGATGACCTTCAGACCGGGGGCGTCCATTGGTACGAGAATCATCGAATGCTGCTGATGGCGCGGTGCGTCGGGGTTGGTCAGACCCATAAAAATCATAACCTTGCAACGCGGATCACAGGCGCCGGACGTCCACCATTTGCGACCATTGATGACCCACTCGTCACCTTCACGGCGCGCATTGGCCTGCATGTTCGTCGCATCCGAAGACGCCACGCCCGGCTCGGTCATGCCAAAGCAGGATCGGATTTCGCCAGCCAGCAAAGGCTTGACCCACCGCTCCTTCTGCTCTTCGTTACCATACCGAACGATAGTTTCCATGTTGCCGGTATCTGGTGCGCTGCAGTTGAACGCTTCGGAAGCCAGACCAGAGCGACCCATAAGTTCGGCAAGAGGAGCATACTCCAGGTTCGTCAGACCGGCGCCCAGCTCAGACTCAGGCAAAAACAGGTTCCAGAGGCCGGCGGCCCTGGCCTTGACCTTTAATTCTTCGACAATTGCTGTGGGCTGCCAGCGGTCACCTTCATTTACCTGTTCATGAAAGATGTGCTCAGCGGGAAACACGTGCTCCTGCATGAACGCATCAACGCGTTCGCGAAGTTCTTTAACCTTGGGCGAATATCCGAAATCCATAGTAGCGTGCCTTTTCTGGGTGACATTTTTAGATCGACCTAAGGATGCTAGATGAGGCAACTCGATTAATCGAACCTATTTTTGGCGTGTATTAACATTCATAAGCAATATATACTTCGAGGCCATACAAAGCGCCGTGTCTCGAAGTGAGCCAATCTATTCGAAGGAAAGTTGCGATGAACCTGAGCAAAGTCGACCTGAACCTGTTCATTGTATTTGACGCGATTTATACCGAAGCAAACCTGACCCGCGCCGGTCAGATCGTGGGTATAACTCAGCCAGCAGTGAGCAATGCCCTGGCGCGCCTGCGTGAAACCTTCAACGATCCACTGTTCGTGCGGACTGCTCAGGGCATGGTACCTACGCCCATGGCCCAGAACATCATCACGCCCGTGCGCCACGCGCTGCAATTGCTGCGGGTATCGGTGCAGGAAAGCCGCAGCTTCAATCCGGACCAGGCCACCAAAACCTACCGCATCAGCATGACGGATCTTTCAGAGGCCGTCATTCTGCCTAACCTGGCCTCACGCATCCGCAGACTTGCACCTAGCGTTAATGTAGACAGTTTTCTGACCAAGCGCCGGGAAACAACCAAGGAATTGGCTGCAGGCCGTCTGGATTTCGCCATCGACGCGCCGCTCAACACCGACACCCAGGTGCGCCACGTCAAACTGTTCGAAGATCGCTACGTCTGCGTCATGCGCCGGGGCCATGCCCTGGCCGGCAAGACCAAGATCACCCTGGACGATTACCTGGCCCAGTCACATATCCACATATCCAGCCGACGCAACGGCCTGGGCCATGTGGATCTGGCATTGGGCAAGATAGGTATCCAGCGGCGCGTGGTATTACGCTCGCAGCATTATCAGATGGCGCCACTGGTGCTGGATTCAACCGATATGGTGATGACCGTGCATGAGCGCTTCGCTCGTCGGCACAATTTGCACTGGATAGAGCTGCCGATTGACGATGTCCCCCCCATCGAGACCCACCTGTTCTGGCACGAAAGCACGGATCAGGACCCTGCAAACCGCTGGATGCGCGAGCAGATCATCGAGTTGTCACAGCAGCTCGAGCGTAAGAGCTTGAAAGAGCGGGAAGCTTCTCCGCTGGCTTCCTGAGCAACCCTGCCGGTGGCCCATCAGGCCACGGCCTCCTTCGCGACACCTCGCTTGTGTCCCATCAACTGCTGGCTGGCCAATATCCCTAGGGTCATGATCGCTCTTTCGGCCCCATGGTCCCAGGGAATGCCGCAGTTCAGTCGCAGACAATGATTAAACTGATCCGTGTTGCTGAACACGACTCCCGGCGCGATGCTGATGCCTTGATCCAGGGCCTGATTGAACAATGTTTGGGTGTCGATTCCGCCTGGCAGGCTGACCCAGAGAATAAATCCTCCCTTGGGCCGGGTAATTTGGGTGCCCTCGGGAAAGTATTGCTGCACAGCTAGCTGGAAGCTGCTCAGGTTCTTCCGGTATTCCTGACGGATATGACGTAGGTGTCGGTCGTAGCCACCGTTTTCCAGGTAGGCAGCGACGGCCATCTGGCTAACACTGCAAGCTGACAACGTTGTGAAGGTCTGCAATTTTTCAATGGTGTCCTGATGCCTGCCGCCTATCACCCACCCGGTGCGCACGCCCGGCGAAATGGTTTTGGAGAAACTGGAGCAATACATAACCGTATCCGAGCAGTCAAATGCCTTGAGCGCCTTGGATCGGCCATGATCGAACATAAGCTCGCCATAGATATCATCCTCGACAATCTGGATGTTGCGCTGGGCCATCATGGAAACCAGCTTGCGCTGGCGTGCCTCCGGCATAGTCGCTCCCATCGGATTACCCGCACGGGTAGTAACGACCAGCGCTTTGACAGGCCATTTCTCCACGGCTTGTTCCAAGGCTTCCAGGCTCAGACCTGCCTCGGGATCCGTCGGAATTTCTATTACCTTGAGTCCGAGAAGCTCACAAAGCTGCAGCAGACCATAATAACTGGGCGACTCGGTAGCAATCAGGTCGCCGGGACGCGTTATGGCGCGCAGGCACAGCTGCATGGCCTCGACGCAGCCATTGGTAATCACGATATCCTCGGGTTCTATCACCGCACCGGCATCGCGCATCCGAATCGCCACTTGTCGGCGCAGCGGTTCGTAGCCGGGGCTGAAGGTGTAGCCGAAGGCGCGCTGACTCTGGAAACGGGTAACCTTGCTCATCTGCTGGTGCAAGGCACGCAGGGGAAGATACTCGCCGGCGGGTACGGCAGCGCCTAGCGGAATCATGCCGCTGCGACGGGACTGGCTCAAAATCTCGCTGATGATTCCGCTGCGGGTCACCGCATGGGGCGGCTCCACGCGGGAAATAGCGGGCGTTGGGGCAGTTAACGCCGGCGTGCGGTGAACATAATATCCTGATTGTGGCCGAGCGCGGATCAAACCCTGATCCTCAAGCGTGGCGTAGGCCTGGAGCACGGTGGCGTGGCTGACGCCCTTCTGCGTGCTCAGCTTGCGAACCGAGGGCACGCGCTCGCCTGGCTGATAGAATCCCTTTTGAATATCCTCAGCCAGCTGTCGGGCAATTTGCTGATATAACAGACTAGACATGCATGCTCTCCTGCTCTCGGCCCTTAAGCTAACGTAGCGGAGCATGAGCAGCACCGTACAGTTACATTCAATAATACCTGTACAGCGTAGCAACAAGCAGATCTGTGCGGGTGCAGTGAATAAAGGAGTTAACTGTTACGGTCACTCTATTACTGCGGGCTCGATCTTGTTTTCAGGCTCTACGGGCAGGAACTGGCTGGCCCACTGCTGACGATATTTTTCCAGCAGCTGTCGAGGCTCGCCCCGGCTGACCATTTCCTGCATGCTGATGGCCAGTGCAGAGCGCAGCGCTGGCGAGTTGCAGGCGGAATTGTGCGAGATGGTGAAATAGAGCTGCTCATTGATCATCGATCCATCCAGGACATCTATCTCGCCTGCCAGGCCCAGTTGTTCCGCAAGCGCCATACCCTGGAATCGTTCATAAACCACATAGTCAGCACGTCCCAGCAACAGATTGCGCAGCGCCTGGTCCACCGAAGACACCCTTTCCAAACGCAAATGGTCCCGCGCAAAAGTGTCGAATGCCGTGCCAAAGCTGTTGCCTGCCAGGGTAATGCCGACCTTATCTCGCAGATCATCCCAGCCATTATAGGGGAATGCCTGCCCACGCCTGACGAAGATCACGCTTGGCACTTCAAGGTAAGCAGGATGTACGAAATCCATATAAGCAAGCCGCTCCGGTGTCAAGAAGGCTCCAGCCAACATGTCCACCCGGCCACTGCGCACCTCCTCCTGGGCTTTCTCCCAGGAGCCGGCATTGAGCATTTCTACCTGTATACCGCTATCCTCCAGCGCCCTCTGGAGTAGTTCCACGCTTGCGCCGATCAGCTTCGTGGGGTCGGCGGGGTCTTCCCAAAGATAGGGGGGAGACTGTTGATTGCCGGTGACTACGATGCGCTCACAGGTAATCTCGGCAGCGTAAGCCTGCATCGAACCTACAAGGGCAAACATGCCCAGCGCAGACGCTAGGCAGCGCACCAACCGGTGGCCTGTCTCCGGAATATTCATAAACCTCCCAACTGTATCGTGTGCCCAAGGCAGCGGTGGCCTGAGTATAACCTCATAGTGCCGGGCATTCAGCCGACGCAGACACCGCGCCGCTATGGAAACGAAACTCCGCGTCAGGCTGAGCAATCGCTTTTGCCTCCACGTCGGCAAAGAACGCAATACGGTCCTCTATTGACGTTTCGGCATACTGCTTTGCCAGTCTGAGATAATCCTGATAGTGGCGCGCCTCGGATTTGAGTAGAGAGCGGTAGAAATCGCCCAGCTCTTCATCCAGACGGGGGGCAAGCCGAGCGAACCGCTCGCAGGAGCGAGCCTCAATGAAGGCACCGATTATCAAGGTATCGACCAGTCTACCAGGCTCGCTTGTCCGGGCATGCTGACGTAGACGTTGCGCATAGTGGCTAGCAGACAAGACTCGATAGGTAATGCCGCGCTTGGCCATCATCGCAGTCACCTGCTCGAAGTGCCGCAACTCCTCTCTGGCTAGCCGGGACATTTTTTGCAGCAGCTCAGGCTTGTCGGTGTAACGGAATATCAGGTTCAGCGCAGTAGACGCTGCCTTTTTCTCGCAGTTAGCGTGATCGATCAGCAGCTCATCTGGATGTTCAAGCGCCTGGTTTAGCCAGGCCTCAGGGGTGCAGCACTGCAGGAACTCCAACAGCTCTCGGGGAAGATTCATGGTTACTCGCTCACGCGCCAGACGTCTGTAAAGCGCTAATTATACGGGGATTTTCTGCCCTGGCAGTAGCGCCCTTCTACGCACCGAGGCAAAACAGACTACATTGTAACCATAGAGTTAAAACGCAACAGCATTCTGTAAAGAGGCCATGTCATGCAAGCCATCAAGCGTATTCTAGTCATTATCGATCCGTCGCAAAAAGAGCAGTTGGCCCTTGAACGCGCTCAGCTGATAGCGGGTATCACCGAGGCGGAGTTGCATTTACTTGTCTGTGAAAACCGCCAGGATCACACTCAGCTTCTGGAGCGGCTATGCGCTGGGCTAGAAGCGGAAGGGCTAAACGCAAGCTCTACGCAAACCTGGCAGAGCAACGTCACGGATACCATCGTCAAGATCCAGCGGCACGAAGAATGTGGCCTGGTAGTGAAACAACATCTGCCTGATAGCGTTCTCAGAAAAGCGCTACTGACACCCGATGACTGGAAGCTGCTGCGCTACTGCCCTGCCCCGGTATTGATGGTAAAGACGGCTGAGCCCTGGATGCGCGGCTCGGTACTCGCCGCTGTTGATGTGGGCAATCATGATGATCAGCACCATGTGCTGCATGGCGCTATCGTTCGTCATGCAGCGGAAATCGCCGAGATGATCAACGGACAGTTGCATGTGGTCAGCGCCCATCCAGCACCTATGCTATCGGCTGGCAACCCGGTGTACCAGCTCAGCCAGAATATTGCGGCCAGCTACGTTCAGGAGGCCGACATCTATGTCTCGCGCTACGGGTTACGCGCGGACCAACTGCATATCGAAGAAGGACCTGCCGATGTGCTTATACCAAAAGTTGCCAAACAGATAGGCGCTTCGTTAACCGTCATAGGCACCGTGGCCCGCAAGGGAATATCAGGCGCCTTGATCGGAAACACCGCTGAAGTCGTGCTCGATCAGTTGCGAAGCGACGTGTTGGTACTTAAACCGGATGATATGCTGGCGCATCTTGAAGAGATGCTGGAAAAGTAGTTCACGGCAATTGATGCCAGACGGAAACGCGCCAGGAACAGCCTACACATGGGCCTCAGCGCGTCCCGCGCAGCACTGGTGTGCTGCGCGGGGAACAGAACCTATTACCCGATTAACGCTCGTCTTGATCTTCCGGCATGTCCACATCCACATCCGGAACGGTGACAGTTTTCTCTCTGGTGCCAACATCTACGTCAGCAGCATCCACATCGTATTCAGGCATGTTGCCGCCTTCTGCGCTTACGTCAACATCGGGCATGCTGGCTTCTTCAGTCTGCTCGACGTCGCAAGCGGTCAAACCTATTGTAGCGACCAGCAACGCGCCGGCGAGGGTCCATTTTTGGGTATTCTTCATGGTGACACTCCTTTTTTATATAACGAAAAGCTGAAAATCCTG
Organism: Halopseudomonas xinjiangensis; assembly: GCA_011050525.1. GTDB lineage: Bacteria > Pseudomonadota > Gammaproteobacteria > Pseudomonadales > Pseudomonadaceae > Halopseudomonas > Halopseudomonas xinjiangensis_A. The sequence goes on along the minus strand of DRFO01000002.1, from coordinate 32,181 downwards.
AACAGAAGATCTTAAGCCGCAGTGCGAGACACGATCAGGGTGGCGCGACAATCACACTATTTACCAAGACACCGCTGAGCGGCATCAGTTCAATCGCAAAAGTGCGAGATCCTTGTCCGGCAGGACCTGCATAGAGTGTCTCAAACAGCATCAAAGAGCGGTGCAGCTTAACTTTGCCTGGCGCTTACTGTAGAATCGGCGCGCCGTTAGGGAGTGTGACAGGCGTTTGCCCGCAACCCATTTGTATCTGCCCCCCAGTTACCAGGTTGCCCCCACCAGATCGGGCTTGCGCTTGCACCCAACCTCATATCCGGCGTCATGGTCCGTGAGGATGACCGTTCCGTTACAAACGGAACAGACTGATGAGGGTAAATTACTGTGCTTGAAGCCTATCGCAAACACGTTGCAGAGCGCGCCGCCCAGGGCATCGTGCCCCAGCCGCTTAATGCCGAACAAACTGCCGGTCTGGTTGATCTGCTGAAAAATCCACCGGCTGGCGAAGAAGAGTTCCTGCTCGACCTGTTCACCAACCGCATCCCCCCGGGAGTGGACGAAGCCGCCTATGTAAAGGCCGGCTTTTTGTCTGCCGTTGCCAAAGGCGAAGTCACGTCCCCGCTGCTGACCAAACTGCGCGCTGTCGAACTGCTCGGCACCATGCAGGGTGGCTATAACATTGTCACCATGGTCGAGCTGCTGGACAACGAAGAGCTGGCTGCTGCCGCTGCCAAGGAACTCAAGCACACCCTGTTGATGTTCGATGCGTTCCACGACGTGGCTGATCGCGCCAAGAACGGCAACGAGCACGCCAAGGGCGTCATGCAATCCTGGGCTGAAGGCGAGTGGTTTACCAACCGTCCTGCCGTAGCCGAAAAGATCAGCCTGAGTGTCTTCAAGGTACCCGGCGAAACCAATACCGATGACCTGTCCCCAGCGCCTGACGCCTGGTCGCGCCCAGACATCCCGCTGCACGCTCTGGCCATGCTGAAAATGGCTCGCGACGGTATCGTGCCCGACGAACCAGGCACCATCGGTCCGCTGACCATGATCGAGGAAGTCAAGTCCAAGGGTTTCCCGGTTGCCTATGTGGGCGACGTGGTTGGTACCGGCTCGTCACGCAAGTCTGCCACCAACTCGGTGTTGTGGTTCTTCGGCGATGACGTTCCCTATGTACCGAACAAGCGCGCTGGCGGCTTCTGCTTCGGTAACAAGATCGCTCCCATCTTCTACAACACCATGGAAGATGCTGGCGCTCTGCCAATCGAATTCGATGTCAACGACATCAACACCGGTGACGTGATCGACGTTTACGTCTACGAGGGTAAAGTCTGCAAGCACGGTACCGATGAAGTCATCACTACCTTTGAGCTGAAGACTCAGGTATTGCTGGACGAAGTTCGCGCCGGTGGCCGTATTCCGCTGATCATCGGTCGCGGCCTGACTGACAAGGCCCGTGTCGAGCTGGGCCTGCCCCACTCCGAGCTGTTCCGCAAACCGGACGTACCGGCTGCCAGCACAAAGGGCTTCACCCTGGCGCAGAAGATGGTCGGCAAGGCCTGCGGTCTCGAGGGCGTTCGTCCCGGTACCTATTGCGAACCGAAGATGACTACCGTCGGCTCCCAGGATACCACTGGCCCAATGACCCGCGACGAGCTGAAGGACCTGGCTTGCCTGGGCTTCTCCGCCGATCTGGTGATGCAGTCCTTCTGTCACACTGCCGCTTATCCCAAGCCAATCGACGTGAACACTCACCACACGCTGCCGGATTTCATCCACAACCGTGGTGGCGTCGCGTTGCGTCCTGGTGATGGCATCATTCACAGCTGGCTGAACCGCATGCTGTTGCCTGACACAGTCGGCACCGGTGGCGATTCACACACCCGTTTCCCGATGGGCATTTCCTTCCCGGCCGGTTCCGGCCTGGTAGCCTTCGCCGCAGCCACCGGTGTGATGCCGCTGGACATGCCGGAATCGGTTCTGGTGCGCTTCAAAGGCCAGATGCAACCTGGTATCACCCTGCGCGACCTGGTGCACGCGATCCCCTACTACGCTATCCAGGAAGGTCACCTGACCGTCGAGAAGAAAGGCAAGAAGAACATCTTCTCCGGCCGGATTCTCGAGATCGAAGGTCTCGACAACCTGACCGCCGAACAGGCATTCGAGTTGTCCGACGCCTCGGCCGAGCGCTCCGCAGCCGGCTGTACCATCAAGCTGAGTGAAGAGTCGATTGCCGAGTACTTGAAGTCGAACATCGTCCTGCTGCGCTGGATGATTTCCGATGGCTACCAGGATCCACGTACCCTTGAGCGTCGCGCCCAGGCAATGGAAGAGTGGCTGGCCAATCCGAAACTGATGCAGGCCGATCCCGACGCCGAATACGCAGCTGTGATCGAAATCGATCTGTCCGAAGTTACCGAGCCGGTTCTCTGCGCGCCGAATGATCCGGACGATGCACGCCTGCTGTCGCAGGTCGCTGGCAGCAAGATTGATGAAGTCTTCATCGGTTCCTGCATGACCAATATCGGTCACTTCCGCGCCGCCGGCAAGCTACTGGAGAAGAACAAGGGCGCCCTGCCCACTCGCCTGTGGCTGGCTCCGCCAACCAAAATGGATGCCTTCCAACTGACCGAAGAAGGTTACTACGGCATTTACGGCAAGGCTGGCGCGCGCATGGAAATGCCGGGCTGCTCGCTGTGCATGGGCAACCAGGCTCGCGTTGCTGCCAAGTCCACCGTTGTCTCCACCTCCACGCGGAACTTCCCGAACCGCCTGGGTGATGGTGCTGACGTGTACCTGGCCTCCGCCGAACTGGCTTCCGTTGCATCCATTCTGGGTCGCCTGCCGACCGTTGAGGAATACATGGGCTACGCTGCTGAAATCAACAGCATGGCTGGCGATATCTATCGCTACATGAACTTCAACGAAATCGAGTCGTACCAGAAAGCCGCTGCGTCGATTCCGGTCGCTCAGCTCTAAGCGTTACTGCAAGACCCAGGCCTCGCCCCGTTTCACAGCAAACGGGGCGAGGCCTTTTTTTTGCAGCGAATTCGCCTCGCCTGCGCGCCCCATGATAGCCATTTGATACTTCAGGACGAACGGCTTGGCAAAGACTGGTCAGCAAGCAAGGCCGCCGCTAGAATACGCCGTCTTTAACGCCGGCAACCCTGCCGCGTCTTTTACGAGGTTTCCATGTCCGCTCCTAAAGTCGGGTTCGTCAGTCTCGGCTGCCCAAAGGCTCTCGTCGATTCTGAACGCATCCTGACCCAACTGCGCACCGAAGGTTATCAAGTCGTTCCTACCTATCAGGACGCCGATGTAGTGGTGGTCAACACCTGCGGCTTCATTGACAGCGCGAAGGCGGAATCTCTGGAAGCGATTGGCGAGGCCCTTGCCGAGAATGGCAAGGTGATCGTCACCGGCTGCATGGGCGTGGAGGAAAGCGCCATCCGCGATGTGCACCCTAGCGTTCTAGCGGTGACCGGGCCCCAGCAATACGAGCAGGTAGTGAATGCCGTACACGATGCGGCTCCGCCAAGAGCCGACCACAATCCGCTGATTGATCTGGTCCCGCCGCAGGGCATCAAGCTGACACCGCGCCACTATGCGTACCTGAAGATTTCCGAAGGCTGCAACCACAGCTGCAGCTTCTGCATCATTCCGAGCATGCGTGGCAAGCTGGTTAGCCGCCCAATTGGCGATGTACTCGGCGAAGCCGAGCGGCTCGCCAAGGCTGGGGTGAAAGAACTGCTGGTCATTTCCCAGGACACCAGCGCCTATGGCGTGGATATCAAATATCGCACAGGTTTCTGGAACGGCCGTCCGGTCAAATCCCGCATGACGGAAATGTGCGAGGCCCTTAGCGAGCTGGGTATATGGGTTCGCCTGCATTACGTATATCCCTACCCCCACGTCGACGAACTGATCCCGCTGATGGCCGCCGGAAAAATCCTGCCGTATCTGGATATTCCCTTTCAGCACGCCAGCCCCAGGATACTCAAGGCCATGAAGCGCCCGGCTTTTGAAGACAAGACGCTGGCGCGCATCAAGAACTGGCGCGAGATTTGCCCGGAGCTGACCATTCGCTCGACGTTCATCGTGGGTTTTCCTGGCGAGACGGAAGAAGACTTTCAATACTTGCTCGACTGGCTCACCGAAGCCCAGCTCGACCGCGTCGGTTGCTTTAAATACTCGGCTGTGGAAGGCGCTCCAGCCAACCAGCTGAGCGATTCTGTGCCCGAAGAAGTAAAAGAGGAGCGCTGGGAACGATTCATGGCCCATCAGCAGGCGATCAGTACTGCACGTCTGCAGCAGAAGGTCGGCCGGATCATCCAGGTCGTAATTGATGAAGTCGACGATCAGGGCCCGATCGCCCGCTCAATGGCCGATGCCCCTGAAATTGACGGCGCGGTTTATATCGACACCGATGAAGAGCTGAATGCCGGGGACGTGATCAGCGTTCGGGTGACCGATGCTGACGAGTATGACCTTTGGGCCGAGCTGGTCTAAACAAACCGGGGCCGCAGGATACCGCCGCGTATCCTCGGCCCTTGGTGCGCCACGATACGTGGTCCATCATCTCGCTTAGCGTAATTGCCGAGTAGTACCCTACCCTCAACCGCACGGATGCTTATTCAACCCGTACCGCTTGCTTTCAACGTTCCAACGTCAGGCGTCCACATACAAAGGCAGCGTATCCAAGCGTTATCGCCGCTGTTTGGTCTTGCCGCGGGTGTTATCCGGATTGCTTTCCGGTCCACGACTGGCCTATCTTTAGCCCCACAGTTTGGTGTTACGCCTATAGCTACCAGCAGAGGACAACGCATGCTTCGAGTCGGGCTTATTTCTGACACGCACGGCCTGCTGCGGCCAGAGGCCAAAGCGTTCCTGAAGGGGTGTGATCACATCATCCATGCTGGCGACATCATGGACGAGAGCATCCTGGAGGAGCTTGCTCAACTGGCGCCTGTAACCGCTGTTCGCGGCAACAATGACCAGGGCGACTGGGCTGACAAGCTGTCCGAAACCGAACTGATCCAGTTCGAGCAAGTGCATATCTGCGTCATTCATGATCTGGCCGAGATGAATATCGAGTCGGGTTCCGTTGCAGCGAGGGTTGTGGTGTCCGGTCATTCACACAAACCCTCGATTACAGAAAACGACGGTGTGCTTTATGTGAATCCAGGCAGCGCCGGGCCGCGACGGTTCAAGCTGCCAGTCGCTGTTGCAGAGCTATCCATCGACGGAGATTCCGTGTCGGCTCGATTGGTCGAGCTTGATGTCGGTGCCAGCGCCAAGCCCTCCAACCGGAAAACATCAGCCACTTGATTGAGGACCCTATGAAAATGCAGGGCGGGTGTTTATGTGGAAAACTTCGATATGTTGTGGGCTCAGAACCTGCAAGCGCAGGGCTTTGCCATTGCAGGCTATGCCAGAGGTCCAGTGGCGCTCCGGTGATGGCATGGATGACGGTATCCACCGAGCATTTTGAATACACCGAAGGAGCGCCGTCCATTTTCCATTCCAGCAGGCATGCTCAAAGAGAGTATTGCCCTGCATGCGGCACTCAGATCGCATTTCGCTCACGCGATACCTTGAATTCCCTCGACGTCACCTTGAATTCGCTGGATGACAGCTCCCTGATAAAGCCCCAATATCATATCTGGACCGCAAGCAAGGTTGATTGGCTGAAATTGGACGATGGCTTGCCGCAGTTTCTGGATGCCGGGCCCGACAGCTAACGAGGCGGCGGACCATCACCTCCGATAAAGACGTGACACATACGAGGATCAAATGAGCCATATTTCAGGGAAGTGTTTATGTGAAGCCGTCTCTTACAAAATCGAGGGGGACCTGGGGCCGATTTTCAATTGCCATTGCTCCAAGTGCCGAAGGTGGCACGGGGCTGCCTTCCGCACCCGAACCTCTGTCGATGTCTCGCAGTTCAGTTGGCTGAGTGGTGAACAGAACCTGTCCACCTTCGCGTCGTCGGAGAACGTCACCAAATACTTTTGCAGAACCTGCGGCTCGCCGTTGATCAGCACCTATAAAGACCGGCCTAACGTTCTGGGTGTTCCGCTTGGAGGGCTTGAAGGCGTCAAGAAGGGAGAGCCATTAGCCCATATTTTTACCGGCTCCAAGGCAAGCTGGCACACCATCACCGACTCGTTACCGCAATATGAGGGGTGGCCTGGTACCGAGTCGAAGGTTCGTGAAACTACCGTCGAGCCAGGCCATGAGGTTTCAAAAAACGCTATCTAGCCCCAAGCAAGCAGGTTTTCTATTATGAGCGCAAGCATCCACAGCACTGTCCCGGTTCTCGCCTCGCTAGCCATAGCGGATACCCTGGCTTTTTATACCAATCGGCTGGGGTTCAAAATCTGCTTGCAACAGGATGATTACGCTATCGTCTCACGGGACGGAGCGGAGATTCATTTCTGGCTGTGCAGCGAGCGGCACATTGCAGAAAACACCTCCTGCTACCTTCGCGTTACCGACACGCAAGCACTTTACGAGGAGTTTCAGGCGAAGGGTTTGTATGTCGAGCCGCCGGCGGTCCGCGAATGGGGCATGAAGGAGCTCTACGTTCACGACGCCCATGGCAACTTGCTCAAGTTCGGCGAGGCTGTCGGTGTCGATACTGACCTGGCCGTTCCCGTGGAGGATGAAAAGTGATCCACGGTGGATGTTTGTGCGGTGGGGTTCGTTATGAGTACGACGGGCAGATTCTGGAAATATCGATCTGCCACTGTTCCATGTGCCGCAAGGCTCAGGGTTCTGCCTACGTTGCGGTTAGCCCCATCGAGGCTGCGAAATTCAGGATCACCCAGGGCAGCGATTTGCTCAGGGAGTTCCGTGCCGTACCGCACAAGGCGCGGGTTTTCTGCGGGAACTGCGCCAGTCCCCTCTACAGCGCTCGCGATGATCTTCCAAACATCAGACGGTTGCGCCTTGGAACCGTGGAAACGCCTTTTGAGTGCGAGAACGTCTATCATCAGTATCTGGACGATAAAGCCACCTGGGAGCAGTTGAACGATGACCTGCCCCAGCACGGACAACGCGCCGTCTAAAAATTCGGTTAGCCGCTGAAGGTCTGCCCAGCCGGCAGGTTCCAGACTGGCGCAGCGAACCATAAGCTTTCGCCGGTTGAATATCTATCAGTCGGCAACGGGGAGCCCCTTTGAAGTCGGCAATAATCCTGCTAGCCAAATGTCTGTCGCTGCTGCTGTTCGCCGCGGCAATCTACATTAGCGAACCATGGCGCGCCATACCGCCGGAATGGAATCCCTGGGCTCCACTGGCGCTCGATCATCCCATGAACATGGTGACGCGCTGGAAACTCAATCAGCTCCGTAATTCGCCAGCCCAGTGCCAAGCGGTGCTGGAAGCCGATCAACAGGGAACACTCGACTACACCGCCCTTGAGGACTACACCCCCGTCGAGGGGTGCCCACTGACCAACGTGGTGCGCATCAACAATACCGGCGTGGGCTTCAACGCCCCGTTTACTGTCACCTGCCCGCTGGCTGTCGCCTGGGTGATGTTTGAACGCCAGCAGCTGCAACGTCTGGCCGTCATGCATCTGGATAGCGAGGTTTCGCAGATAAATCACTACGGCAGCTTTGCCTGTCGCAACGTATATAACCGCTCGTCCGGACGGCGCAGCCAGCACGCCACCGCCTCAGCATTTGATGTGGCCGGATTCAGACTGGATGACGGCAGTACGGTCAGCGTGTTGCGCGACTGGGACAGAGTCGAGGATCCGCAAAAGGCTGCCTTTCTGCGGGATGTGCATTCCGAGGCCTGCGGCTTTTTCGGCACTGTTCTAGGCCCCGACTATAACCAGCCGCATGAAAATCACTTCCATTTTGACACCAGCAACTTCGGGTTCTGCCGCTGACTGCCAGCGGCGGCTGAATGGACAGCAATCGCCCCAACTGGCATTATCCCGCCCCTTCGCTCATCTACCGGATGAGCCCAGCCACAGAACAAGGTTCAGTCATGAGTACGCTTGCACCCTGCCCTTCGTGCGGATCCGAATTCACCTATGAAGACGGCGCCCTGCTCGTTTGTCCGGAGTGCGGCCATGAATGGTCTACCGAGGCAGCGGCCAGCAGTGGAGAGGATTCGCGTTCGATAAACGATGCAAACGGCAACCTGTTGCAGGACGGTGATAGCGTAACGGTGATCAAGGATCTGAAGGTCAAGGGATCATCACTGGTGGTCAAGGTCGGCACCAAGGTGAAGAATATCCGCCTGGTGGACGGGGATCACGATATTGATTGCAAGATTGATGGCATTGGTGCAATGAAGCTGAAATCGGAGTTCGTCAAAAAGAGTTGAGAGGACGCGGGCAAGCCACCCGCATCCGCAAAAAAAGCTCAGATCTCAGCGTTGTGATAGATGTTCTGCACATCGTCCAGATCGTTGAGCATGTCCATGAATTTGTCGAACATGGCCACGTCATCCCCGGCAACTTCCGTCGTTGTCTGGGGCAGAAACTGGATCTCATCTACCGCAAAATCGATCTCGCCGAACGTATCGGTCAGTGCCTGCTTGGCTTTGGCATATTCAGTGTTTGGCGTGAATACGGTGATATTGCCCGCTTCGTTTTCGATGTCGGTGACGTCTACGTCGGCCATCATCAGGGCTTCAAGCACGGATTCTTCGTCGTCACCGGCAAATGCCAGAATCGCGCAATGATCAAACATGTGACTGACACTACCGCCGGTACCCAGTTTGCTCTTGGTCTTGGTGAAACAGTTGCGCACGTCCGAGATAGTACGGTTGGGATTGTCGGTCAGGCAATCGATGATCACCATGCAATTGCCGGGGCCGAATCCCTCATAACGGGCCAGCGCAAAATCCTCACCGCCACCGCCCTTGGCCTTGTCGATAGCCTTGTCGATAACATGTCCCGGAACCTGATCCTTCTTGGCCCGCTCGATAAGACCGCGCAACGCGAGGTTACCGGTGGGATCAAAACCGCCTGACTTGGCGCACACGAAAATCTCACGGGCATATTTGCTGTAGACCTTGGTTTTCGCATCAGCCGTTTTGGCCATGGAGTCTTTGCGGTTTTGATAGGCGCGGCCCATGATTGCTGTCCTGTATGTCAGAAAAGCGCCGATTTTACGCGCAGATGCAGGGCATATCCATTACCACTTTCATGTCCTTTGCAAATACTCTCGTCAGATCAGCGGTCTCTGCTCAGAAAGGCAAGGTCAGTGGACGACCACCGTGGCCAACCAGGCCAGCGCGAGGAAAAATATCACCACCATGCTGAGCGGTTTGCGCAGCGCCGGATACCAAACCGGCGCCAGACCATGCTTGACGGCCCAGATGTCAGCAAAGTAGAGCGATGCAAACGCAAAAAAGATGACCGGCAAGCCAAAACTGATCGGCAGACTCAGCGCGACCCACCCAAGCAGCGGCGGTATTACCGACAGGCCGAGTTGCACTGGCGCCTTTTCGCTCGACTCATCGGCGCGCATCGCCAACCCCCAATGTATGGCGCCCATAAACGCCAGAATCACTGCGGCATAGGCCAGAAGCTCTTCAAGCACGCGCTCGCGCCAGGCCTCGGGGGTGATCCAGAGGCCAAGCGAGCCGGTCACAAAGGGCACAAGTCCCACTACGCCGAGCCCAACCGCTAGCCTGGGGGGACGTATCGCACTGAAAGGATGCATGGAGACTCCGCTATTCGCCTGGTTGACACCCGGCGAACTCGCCATGATGTATGGATTGATTGTGGTCGGTAATGCCAGCTAGTCCAATACCCTGGTTGCGCCGGGAGGGAGCTTGCGTGGTAAGCAGCGCTGTAGCGCCCGACGCTTTTTCGTCAGATTTGACGTCAGCATTTTATCCGGCTTGCCACCACTGTGCCCGTAGGTCAGCATCACATAATCATCAAAAAACGCATTCAGCTGACTTTTTTGACCGGGCAATGCAGCAACCAGGCGCGCCTGCCAATCACGCGGTCCCTCGCCGTTCCTGGCCTGCAATCCCAGCCGTTTGAGCCTGTTGTTCAACTGGTTCCACGCCTGTTTACGAGGGTCATTAGAGCGCTTTTGCGGTCGCAACGTCCATAGCGCCAGGGGCAGCATCACTATAGCAACCGCCACCAGCAGGAAGATCCCGATGCGCTGCCAGTCCGTAGTGCCTAGCCAGCGGCGGAAGAATTCCAGCTGACGCTCGCTTTCATAACCCAGCACTCTCAACTGCCATTGGTAATTGACGTCATCCCAAGCCAGACGCATGTTATTGAGCCAGCCAATGGAGCGGAACCGCGCCCCCGCCAGGGGCGAATCCTCCAGAAAGCTGCCTTCGCCGCGCATGGCTTCCTGCAGCCCTCGCTCTATTCGCTCCGGCGCGACCTGAAAGGTAGGATCGACCGATACCCAGCCCTGACCCGGCAACCAGGCCTCTACCCAGGCATGCGCGTCGAACTGATGTACCAGCACGTAATCGCCGCGCGGATTCACTTCGCCGCCCTGGTACCCTGCGACCACACGGGAAGGGATGCCGGCGGCTCTGAGCACGAAGGTCATGGCGCCAGCAAAATGCGCACAAAATCCGCGCTGGGTATCGAACAGAAACTGGTCGTTGGTGTGCTGCCCGAGCAAATCGGGGCGCAACGTGTAGTGAAAGGGTTCGCGATTGAAATGGGTTAGCAGCGCTTGCACCAGGGCGGCATCGTCATCATGCGTTTCTCGAAGCTGAGCGGCCCAGGCGCGGCTACGCGGGTCGCTGCCTTCGGGAAGCGACAGGTTGATGCGTCGCTGCAAGGGATCAAGACCATCGGGATCCAGCAAACTCTGCGGCCGAGAGCTGACCCTGTAGGCCATCGCCTGGCTTATCGGGCGTTTGGCCCGCACCATGAAGTCCTGAGTCATCAAGACCTGCTCGTCCTCGGAGCTCGCTCCTCGCAGACTGAAAAGCCAGGGTTGATGGCTGGCGCGCGTAACTATGCGGTAATCCAGTTGCTCGCCCCTGGGTTGCCAATCGCCCGGCGGCCCCGCGGACGAAAAGCTCGAGTGACTCCAGCGACGCCCATCAAAGCGGGTCAGCGTCATGGCCCGCCAGTACAGGTCGCGATGGGCCGGAATGTCTCCATCAAAACTGGCCCGGAAAGCCAGCTCGCCCGACCGGGCAAGATCGGCTACGTCGCCTGGCGCCATGCTCTCTGCCAAACCGGTCCGCGCCTGGGAACCGGGAGCGTTTACCGCCCACAACGGGCCGATTCGCGGAAACAGCACGAACAGTACCAGCATCAACGGAATAGCCTGCAACATCAGCACCGAGCCCGTGCGGAAGGCTCTGGCGGGATCATTGCGACCGGGCGTCTGTTGCAGGCCAACCAGCGCGGCTACCAGCACCAGCATCGAAAAACACTGATAGAACGCCAGAAAAATGCTCTGGTTGAACAGAAAGGCCGTCGCAACGATAAAGAATCCGAGATAAATCACAACCAGGGCGTCACGCGGCGTGCGCATTTCCAGCAGCTTCAGCATGAACAGCAATAACAGCAGCATCACCGCTGCATCCAGACCGATCAATGTGCCCTGGCTGGTGAATACGCCCACCACGACCACCATCAGAGCAATAACCTTGCTGATGATGCCGGGGTAGCCCCAGCGCATCCGCTGGATCTGTATGCGCCACAGGGCGCAGCTGAGCCACAGCACGGCGACCCAGAACGGCAGCCTCGGCAACTGGGGCAACAGCACCACAATTTGCGCAATTAACAGCCAAGCCAGGCTGTTGCGTGGAATCAGCCCGTACGCTTTCATTCGGCCAGTCCGTATAGCGCGATATCCTTGAGGCAGGCGTCGCGGTGCACTTCGCCCATTCCCGGTTCATGGCGCCGACCGGAAAGCTGCAGACCATACGGCTGCCCCGCCTGCTCCAGTTGCAAAACCCACCCAGTCAGGGTGCCCAGACGTTCATCCAGACTGTCACCGGGAGCGGTGTCCAGATCCAGCCAGAGGCCATTATGCAATGGTTCGGCAAAGACTTTACTATGCAGCCCCTGCCCCCGCGACCAGGCGCGCCAGTCCAGCCGGCGTTTCGAATCCCCGGGTTGATAATTGCGCAGCCCCTGAAAGTCGTCGACTCCTTCGCCATGTGGCTGTTCGCCCTCGCCCTCGCCACTTCTGCTACTGGCGGGCAACGGCATCTTGATCGGTGTCGGATACACCAGCGTCTGCCAATTGAGATCAACCCAGCTCCAGGCCACAAACCAACCCAGGGGGAACCGCGTTTCGATCCGCAGGCGCCCCGGTCGGAACCAGCCACGATGCTGCGTTGGATGATACAAGGTAACCACAGTCTCGTCCTTATGGGGCACATCCACCCGCTGCGCCTGAGTGCTAGGCCAGGAAAGAGTCAGAGCCTGGTGCTCGTGCCGGGTTGCCTGCAGCGTCAGGGTGAAGGGTGCCTGCTCCTGGGCAAAAACCGGTCGGCTTCCGGTCGCTCGCAGGTCAAGGCTGGCCAGATTGCGGTAGGTGTGATGCAAGCTCACCCAGAACAGGCTTCCGAGCAAAAAAGCCACGGCATACACCAGGCTGTTCTGATAGTTGATGGCTCCAATCAACATGATTGCCAGAAGCAGCAGCAGGCCGAGCCCTGCACGGCTGGGCAGAATAAAAATGCGTCGATGGTTCAGGCGCATCTGGCTGCCCGCTGGAATGCGTTTTTGCAGCCAACGATTGAACAGCCTGCTGGCCCGACCATTCACCTTGGCGATCACACTGCAGGCACCTCATTGAGCAGCCACTGGGCCAACCCACCGCCGCCATGGCCCGACGGGTCCTCAATGGCCCGCAGGCGATGGCTGACAACCGAAGGCAGAACCGCCTGCACGTCCTCGGGAATGACATAGCCACGGTTCTCCATCATGGCCCAGGCCCTGGAGGCCGCCAGCAAGCCTAGACTTGCCCTCGGTGACAGGCCCCAGGAACACACCTGGCTTTCGCGAGTCCGGCTGACCAGTCGAAGGATGTAATCGACAATTGCCTCGCTGGCCGTTATATCCGGCACGGCCTGTTGCAGGGCGTGCAGCTGCTGGCGGTTGAGAACAGGTTCCACGCGGTCAAGACGTATCTTGCGAGCATCCCCAAGCAGCAGACTTCTTTCTGCCGCCATGGACGGATACCCGAGCGACAGTCTCATGAGAAAACGGTCGAGCTGTGATTCAGGCAAGGCAAAGGTACCGCTTTGCGATACCGGATTCTGGGTCGCGATGACGAAAAACGGATCGGGCAAGGGCCGTGTAGCCCCGTCGACGGTCACCTGGCCTTCTTCCATAGCCTCGAGCAATGCGCTCTGGCTCTTGGGTGTGGCACGATTGATCTCATCTGCCAGAATCAGCTCGGCAAAGATGGGGCCTGGGTGGAATACAAACTGGGCGTTGTTGCGGTCGAACACCGAGGTCCCGAGAATATCGCCCGGCAGCAAATCGCTGGTGAACTGTATGCGTTGATAGCTCAGTCCCATGACCCGCGCCAGCGCCTGGGAAAGCGTGGTCTTGCCCATCCCCGGCAAATCTTCTATCAGCAGATGGCCCTTGGCGAGAATGCACGCCACGGCGAGCCTGACTGCCTGCTGTTTCCCTAGCAGCACCTGATCCACGGCGCGCAGCGCTTCGTTCAACGCATCCCTCATGTCCACCTCTTGTTCTGTAATAGCGACATGTTAGAGCCAGCGGCCTGCCTGGAAAAGCGAAGCGCAACGGCTTGTAACAGCTTATGCGCAGGCAACCTGCTTGTGTTCCTTTATTCCAACTCCAGCTCGCCATCGTCCCGGTCTTTGGCGCCGGGCTTCATCGTTTCAAGGCGTTTGATCATGTACCGCACATGCAGATGCAGACTGTATAGCTCATGGGCGTAGGAAAGTGGCACATCGACCCGGCTCAGATCCTCCTCCAATCGTTGCAGGCCTTCAATCTCCTCATTCAGCCGACCCCCAATCTGGTTATTGATGATCAGCTTGTCGACGCGGCGCAGTTGGTCATACCACTTGAAAACCCGGGCTCGCATCCTCCAGGTGTAAAGGGGACCCATACTGCGCAACAAGGGCAGCATGATGACGATAAAGGGAATCAGCAATACCACATAGCGGTCAACGATCGAAGCAAACCAGAATGGCAGGTAGCGCTGCAGAAAAGGGACGCCGTTGCGATGGTAGTAATCCGCCTCCCCTGTCAATTCAAGCTCCATTGGCATGGCTGCGGGAAAGCGGCCGGGTTCATCCAGTAGATTACCTTCCCTGAGCACCTCTCGAGCGGCTTCCAGCACCAGCGAAGCCAGAGCGGGGTGAAACTCGTTGTTTACAACCAGAGTGGCTACCGGAGCAAGCAGCGACGTATCCTGGGGTGGGAAGTTACCTGCTATATCCAGCAGCCCTTCGGTCAGGGTCAGGTGCTCCAGAAACGGCAGACGTGCCGCAAATGCCTCGGCCTGTCGAAGATCTACCAGTTCCAGATCGGGAGCGGCTACCAACTCACCTAGCAGCTCGCTGCTAGCGGGCAGAACAAAAAAAGCGGCATCCAGATTCCCGGATTTAAGCTGCTTGGCGGCGGCTTCGGCTGGAAGCGCCTGCCAGAGTCCGCCGTTCAGCTCTTGCAGTCTCGCTCCATCAGCCAGTTCGCTAAAGAGTGTGCGAACGACGGCGAGCGTACCGCTACCCTCTTCGCCCACGGATACCCTGTGGGCATAAAGGTCAGGCAGACGCTCCACCCCAAGGCCGCTTCGCTGAAACAGCCAGAGCGGCTCGTGATACAACGCTGCAAGGCCGCGCAACCGGGATAGCTGGCTGGCGTTTAGCACGTGGGACGTCCCGCTCTGGATCAGGCCGATCTGAACCTCGCCGGAGCCGTCCGTAAGGCGTTCAAGATTATCTATCGAGCCGCGACTCGGGCGCAGCTCGAGCGTCAATCCTTCCTCTTCCAGACGGTCTTCCAGCGCCAGCGCGAAATGATGATAGCTACCACCCTCACTTCCGGTCGTCATCACCAACGTGCGTGGCGGCGCCGGATCAAGAAAACGAAAGAGCCCCCAGAGGATCAGTGCTACCAGAGGAACGATCCAGAGGTTGGTTCGAACGAAGATGGCAGCCTGCTTCATGACATTCATGCGGGTCCCTCTCGGCGTATATAATTTTACAGTCTAAACACCAATACCCCAGAGGGCGAATCATACCTGGTCATTTACCGGCGTTTCACGGCCCAGTTCCAGGCTGGCGCGATCCGTCCAATTCTCTTCTAATTCCGCCTTAACAGATACACCTAAACCCTTGAAATCAGTAACTTGTTTTACCAGGTTTCCGCGACCACTGACCAACTGATCACACGCCTTTTGATAAGCATCCGTCGCGCGTTCGAGACTCTTGCCGATCCCGTCCATGCTGCCAAGGAAGGTGCGCAGTTTGTCGTACACCTTGGCGGCGCGGTCAGCCAGTTCGGCGGTGTGCCGGTTCTGATCCTCGAACCGCCAGAGTTGCCGGACGATATTCAGGCTGGTCAGCAAGGTAGTGGGCGTGGCCACCAGCACGTTCTGCTCGATGGCTTTTTGAAACAGACTCTCATCTGCCTTCAGCGCTTCGACGAATGCTGATTCGATGGGGATGAACATAAACACCATTTCCGGAGCGTTCAGTCCCGGCAGATCGAAGTAATTGCGATCGGACAACTCACGGATGCGCTGTCCTATTGCGTGCACGTGCTCGGCCAGAGCTACACGTCGCTCATTGTCGTCTTCGCTGTTGATATAGCGTGTATAGGCATTCAACGAAACCTTGGCGTCGATGATCAGATGCTTGTCCTGCGGTAGATAAACCAGCACGTCCGGGCGCTGGCGCCTGCCTTCCGCGTTGTTGATGCTGACCTCGCGCTTGAAATCCTGCCCCGCCTTTAGCCCTGAACGTTCCAGAACATTCTCCAGAATCAGCTCACCCCAGTTGCCCTGGGTTTTCTTCTGCCCGCGCAATGCAGTACTCAGATCATGGGCTTCCTGGGTGATCTGCTTGTTGAGCTCTTTCAAATGCTGCAGCTCCTGCGCCAGAGCTGCCTGCTGCTGGGTATCCTTATGATGGATGTCTTCCACCTTGGTACGGAACTGGTCGATCTGCTCACGGAACGGCTTGAGCAGCGAATCCAGTGATTGCTGGCTATGCTGCGAAAAAGCCTGCCCTTTGGCTTCGAAGATCCGGTTCGCCACCTGCTCGAATTCCAGCTTGAGCTGCTCGCGGCTGTCCTTGAGCAACTGTTGCTGTTCGGTAAAATGCAACTGTCGCTGTTCCAGACTGTTCTGCAACGTGGAATGCTCCACGTTCAGTTGTTCATGGGTGACCTGCAGGTCCAGAAGGCGGTTGTGCAGGGATTCACGCTCGGTCCGCAATCCATCCAGTTGGCGCGTCTGCTCAGCGCTAAGGGTCTGGGCCCGCTCAGCCTGGACCTGCCATTCATGGCTCTGGCGTTCGGCATGGGACAGTCGCGAGCAGATCAGCGAATGCTCGTTGCGCAGCGCATCCAGGGTTTCCTGAACATGGCCTACCCTGGCCTCCAGCGTTGCGTGCCGGCCTTCCTGCTGGTGGGCATGTGTCTGGAGCTGGCGGAAACTCTCTCGCTCCTCTTCCCGCTGTTGCCGGGCCTGAACAAGTTCCGTCTGCTGTCGTGACTGGCGGCGCATCATCAACCACACGGTCAGACCCCAACCAACAAAAATTGCCAGACAGACCAGCTGCAACAGGTTTTGGGCGTCGAATACGAACATGAAGATCTCCTTTGCAATGCCGCATTATCCACGCCCTGCCCTCGCTTTGTAACCACCACGAGCCCGGCTCATACCCCCCATAAGGGGGGTACAGCGCTTACGATCATCCGACTAGTGTCGAACAAGGTCCAGTCAGTGCCGGAGCGGGTGCCTATTATGTTCCGACCTGTATGACCTAGCCCTGGGACCAATAACAATAAGCGCCCGACGCGAGGAACATCATGAGCAGAATAATTTCAAGAACAGCACTTGGGGGTCTCAAGCCTCTAACGGTGGCGATTGCTATCGCTGCGGCCATGCCAGCCCACGCGGTGCGTTTTGACATTGGTGAAATCCAAGGACAATTTGATTCGCAAATGTCAATTGGAAGCAGCTGGAGTACTGCCGAAGTCGATGACGACCTGATCTGGATCAACAATGGCGGCAACGCTAACGCAGCGAACTCCGACGATGGACGCTTGAACTACGAGAAAGGCGATGCGTTCTCGAAGATCTTCAAGGGGATACACGACCTTTCACTGGTTTACGGCGATACAGGTGTCTTCGTACGCGGCAATTACTGGTATGACTTCGAGACCAAGGACGGCAGCCAGGACCTTTATGACATCAGCGATGATGGCCGCAGAATCGTTGCTCGCTCCTCCGGGGCGCAGATTCTGGATGCTTTCGTCTATCACAACTACAGCATTGGCAACCTGCCTGGCTCCGTTCGGGTCGGTAAACAGGTAGTCAGTTGGGGCGAAAGCACCTTTATTCAGAACAGCATCAACAGCATCAATCCGATCGATGTTTCCGCGTTCCGCCGCCCCGGCGCGGCTATCAAGGAGGGCCTGATCCCGGTCAACATGCTGTATCTGTCGCAGAGCCTGACCGATAACCTGGGGATGGAGCTGTTCTACCAGCTCGAGTGGGATCCAACCGTCCTGGATAACTGCGGCACCTTCTTCTCCTTTACTGACTCGGTAGCCAAGGGTTGCGACTACACCGTTGTCGACGGCACTCAGCTCGGCGCCGGGCCTATGGTCTACGTTCCGCGTCAGGATGATCGGGAAGCATCGGACAGCGGACAGTTCGGGGTCTCCTTCCGCTGGTTTGCCGAAAATCTGAACCAGACAGAGTTCGGCCTGTATGCAATGAACTACCACAGCCGCACGCCGATATACAGCACCCAGGCCGGCACGGGTGCGGTTACCGGGGTGGATTTCGACACACAGCGTGAGATTACGACCGTCGCGCTGGACGCTGGTTATTACATCGAATATCCAGAAGACATCCGACTGTATGGCCTGAGCTTCCAAAGCAACGTTGCGGGCGTGTCGGTATCGGGAGAGGTCAGTTTCAGGCCCAACCAGCCGCTTCAGATAAGCACCAATGATCTGGTAGGTGCTGCGCTGGGCAATCCCATCACCCCGGTCAATACCAGTGGTTACTACGGCCAGACCTTTGGGGTCCCGGTAGCGCCAGGCACTGATCTTCGCGGTTACAAGCGCATGCCGGTCACCCAGGCCCAAGTCACCGCCATCCACTTCATCGACAACGTCATGGGCGCTGATCGCCTGACTTTCGTTGGCGAAGTAGGCTACAACCATATCGCCGGAATCAACAGCGATCCCACAGAATTGCGCTTCGGACGAGATTCGCTGTACGGCTCAGGAGAACTGGTTGATCCCGCTACCTGCGCTGGTCTCAACGCAGCCCAACCCGAGTATTGCTCCGACGAAGGCTTCTACACTCAGCATTCCTGGGGTTATCGCGCCGTCGCCTCGCTGGATTACCGAGGATTCGCTGGCGTAGCGCTGACACCAAACCTGGCTTTTTCGCATGACGTAGAGGGTTACGGCCCGAACTTCAACGAAGGGGCCAAGGCTGCGAGCGTTGGCGTCAACGCGCTGTACAACAACAAATACAACGCAAGTCTCAACTACACGAACTTTTTCGGCGGGGATTTCAATCCCATGACCGACAGAGATTTTGTCGCTCTGAGCGTAGGCGTGAACTTTTGATCCGGACGGGAGAAACAATGATGAAACGCAATAAGTACATGGGCCGTCAGGCGCTTGCCATTCTGGCCTTGAGCGGTATCGCAATGAGCGTGCATGCTGCCGTATCCCCTGAGGAAGCGGCAAAACTGAATTCCACCCTCACTCCGCTCGGTGCTGAGCGGGCAGGCAATGCCGACGGCACCATTCCCGAATGGACCGGTGGCATGGCAAAAGACGCTGCCGCAGTCGATGCTGACGGCTTTTATGCCGATCCCTTCCCGAACGACGAGATTCTGTTCACGATCACCGCAGCGAACGCCGAGCAATACAAGAACAAGCTGACCGCCGGTCAGATGGCCCTGTTTGCCAGGTATCCTGAAACCTACCGGATGCACGTTTACCAGACCCGCCGGACCAACACGGTACCAACCGAAATAGAGCAGGCGGTTGCCCGCAACGCGGTCAATACCAACCTGGTTGCTGGCGGAAACGGTCTGGAAAACTTTGATAGCGCCTATCCCTTCCCTATTCCACAAAGCGGCGTGGAAGCCATCTGGAACCATATCGCTCGCTACCGCGGCGGCAGCCTGTCACGCACCATCGCCCAGGCGACGCCCCAGGCAAACGGTTCGAACACCATGGTGATCTTCAAGGATGACTTCACCTTCGCCACGGCGTTGACTGATTACGGCCCCAACATTTCCGACAATCTGATGTTCTACTTTACCCAGCGCGTACTGTCACCGTCCCGCCTTGCCGGCGACGTGCTGCTGGTTCACGAGAACATCAATCAGATAGAGGAGCCGCGACGCTCCTGGATTTACAACGCAGGTCAGCGGCGCGTTCGCCGCGCTCCCCAGGTGGCATATGACGGCCCGGCTTTCGGCGCAGATGGCACCCGGGTATCCGACAACTATGACTTCTACAATGGCGCACCGGATCGCTACGACTGGACGCTGGTCGGCAAGCGCGAACTGCTGATTCCCTATAACAACTACCGGATTGCTTCGCGCGACGTCAAATACGACGACATCATCCAGGCCGGGCATATCAACCAGGACCTGGTGCGTTACGAATTGCACCGCGTCTGGGAGGTCGAAGCGAACCTGAAAGACGGTCAGCGCCATGTGTATGCCAAGCGCCACTTCTTCATCAATGAAGACAACTGGCAGGCGGCAGAAATCGATCATTACGATAGCCGTGGCGGTCTGTGGCGTATTGCCGAAGCCATTTCGCAGCAGCGCTTCGAACATGAGGTGCCCGGTTATGCCATCGAAACCCTGTATGACTTGCAAAATGGTCGCTATGCGGCGATCGGCATGACCAATGAAGAGCGCAAGAACTACGAGTTGGATTTCAGCGCATCCTCCGCTGACTACACGCCAAACGCCCTACGTGCTTCGGGTATCCGCTAAACCCTGAACGGAGCAGCCCCCTTCCTGACGGACAGGGGGCTGTTTCTACCTCTCAGGCATTCTGCAACATCACCGCCGCCTGGGCGCGACTGTCTACCTTGAGCTTGGCGAATATGCTCTTCATGTGGGACTTGATAGTTTCGGGCGTTACGTTCAGATCCCTGGCAATTTGCTTGTTGGATTTTCCTTCTGCTACCAGCCGCATGACCTGACGCTCCTTGACGGTCAGCTCGAGCAACGCGGTGCATTCGGACATACCGGTGCAGGTATCAGCCGCGCCCCCTCCCCTCAGATACTTGCCTGCCTGCTGCCACCACGCTGGATAAAATTGGCGAATTGCATCAGCGCACGAGGGCGCTAGCGGCAAATCCTGAAGCAGGCTGATCGCTCCGCTTTGCTTGATCATATCCAGCGCGTCATCCAGCAAGGGCCGTCCGTCTTGATCTCGCCCCTTGGTACACAGCAGCAGCCCGAGCACCAGGGATACCTCGGCGCGCATCAGTTGCAGCTGGCGTCTGGCCAGAATATCCAGTAACTGGCTGGCCCGTTCGATCAACATTGGCGTTTCTTCTATTCGGTGCAAGGCCAGCCATAACTCGCAAAGCACCGCAAACACCTGAATCTCGGTGTTATCGTGGGATGTTTCCTTGCTCAGCAACTCGTTCAAGCCGTGGGTGCAAGCCATGGCTTCGCGGCACTTGTGATCAAGCAGGTTAATCCGCGTCCGTTCCATCAGCACCCTTGCTCGCAACCGATTCCACCCACGCTCTGTCGCTAACCCGTCGAGGTGTTCAAGCGTACGACGGGCGCGTTGTGAATTGCCTTGCTGCCAGCTCAATCGTGCGCTGGTGCAATAGGCAGCGGCTGTGCAGTCGAGAAAGCCACCGGTATTGATAAAACCCATGCTCTCCGCAAGCCGACTTTCAGCTGCCTGCCGATTGCCCATTAAATAATGCATCTGTGCGAGCAGAACCACGGGCAACGCAGTAAGGGCGGGGTTTGGCCGATCCAGCTCCGTACAGAAGGTGCCAGCCAACCGTTCGAGCAGATTTTCCAGACAACCCACTGCGTCACCCAGACGACCCTGTGCGCTTTCGGCGAGGGCGTGCAGCGATTGACGGTAGCAGTCATGATAGATCAGGCCGGGTTGCCGACCCGAGCCTAAGGTAGTGGGCGGCAAGATATAAAATGCGTCCCAGCGGCTGGCATGATAGTGACTGCAACTCATCAGATTAAGCAGCACATTGCGAACCCAGACACGCGGGGGCGACGCCCGATAACATGCCTCGGCCAGCGCCCCCGACAACTCGTTCTGATCTGCCAACCCGAGCAGTAATGCACGCAGGGCCTGCACCTCGCAATACAGTGACTGATTGCTATGGCTGGTTCCCTGTCGCCATAACTGCGCTTCTATTTCACTTAGCAGCGCCTGCGCTCCGTCGGCTTCCAGCATAAGCCCCATGGCCCAGGCACGGGCCATTTTGAGCGGTAGCGGGCATTCCTCTGCCCGTACCTTCCAGCATGTCTCAAGCATCGCCACCGCAGCAAAGTCGCCCTGCTCGATAAGCTCCATCGCACACTGAGCAATCCATGCACGCACCTGGTCAGCATCTCCGCCTTCAAGTCCCAGGCCAATAGCGTCGAGCCAAAGTTCCTGCTCGGCGAACCAGTTGGCTGCTACCAGTTGGATATCCTGAGCCTCGCCGGGGTGATTGCTAACGCAGATTCGTTTCAAATGTTCACGAAACAGCGGGTGCAGGCTGAACCAGGTGTGCTGGCTATCCAGCGAACTGATGAACAACTGATGCTGCTGCAACAGTTCAAGCAACTGACTGCCCGTCGCGCTGCCCAGCAGGCGGCTCAACAAACCTACATTGAACTTGTTGAGCATCCCCAGACGGTACACATCCTGCCGATGGGAGACGCTCAGCCCCTGCAGCATGTCATCAAACAGGTTGCAGATACTGCGGGGCGCCAGGTGCTTCAGGCTGGATCCAGCGGATGAACGAGGCGTCAGCAGCAACGCCCGGAGCGCGGCGATCCAGCCCTCTGACGCAGCCTGCACCGCCAGCAGCTCCCCGGTCTGCTCAAGATCGGTGCCGGCCTTTTTCAGCAGATCTCGGGTTTCCTCCAGGGTGAAACGCAGCTGGCTACTGTCCAGCTCCAGCAAATCGTCGGCATAGAGATGATCCCGCAGCGCTGCCGGCAGGTCCCGACGCCCGGTGAACACCACATGAAAGCTGTCAGGGGCGCGCTGCAAAAAGAATCGCAGCCCCTCGACCAGCACGCTGTCGCTGATCCGGTGAAAATCATCCAGAAACAACGTTAAGGGGCGTTCCAGATGGCTTAGTTCGTTGATTGTCAGGCTGGCCAGGGTCTCGGTACTGAAGAAGCTCAACTCGGCGCGCAACCCAAGGCAGGCGCGACCGACTGAAGCTTCGGCCTGGTTTAGCGCCGCCGCGATGTAATAAAGAAGTCGCTGGGGTGAGTTGTCTTCATCATCCAGGGAAAGCCAGGCGATCGCGTGTCCGTCCGCGGCAAGACTGTCTGCCCAGATGGTCGCCAAGGTGGTCTTGCCGAAGCCTGGGGGAGCCTTGAGAATCGTCAAGCGTCGCTCTGCGATATCAAGCGCAAGACTCTCCAGCCTTGGCCTTGGCAGTATCCCGCGTCCCCTCCGAGGCAGCGTGAGCTTGGTTGACAACAGCAGGGGCACGTCGTTGCCCTGACGCGCCGTTGAAATCAACTGATGGGTAATCAGGGCACTGGTCTTCATGCTCATGAGTCTATCCATGCTGATCGGACCAGTACCAGACCGGTCTCTTGTTATTGTTTGTGCCGATCGTTCCTGGCACTGAGGTCAGCATAGCAGTCAACGGAAACAAGGGAAGCGGCAATACTGCCCGCTACCCCATCATAAGAAGCGTTGATTAGAGCAAATACTCGATTCGATACCGGGCCGCTGGGCCCGGCACAGTCAATCCTTGTTGCCAGCGTCCATCGCTTCCATCCAGGTCGCGTATTCGCGGTGTCGAATGTAGTCCAGAATCTGCTGTGCCTGTTCCTGGTTCAGACTGTCCGAAAACCCGGCCATGCCTTTGGATTGATAAGCGCCATGCAATACGATGGCCTCCCAGGCGGTACGGACCTCAGCAGATGAATGACGCAGATCGGCGATTACCCCACCACCAATTCCGCCCGCGCCATGGCACACGGCGCAGTACTGACTGTAGAGATTCTTGCCGTTTTCCAGATGCTCTTTGGAAGCCACAACCGGTTCAGGCACGCGCTCGGTTTCTGGCGGCTCTGCCAGCGTCGGCAACCTGTTTTCAGCGCCCAGCTTGAACACCAGCATTCGACTGACGTTACGCGAGCCGGTGGCTACGGCCGCGTCGCCACCAAACAGTGCTGCAGAGCCGCCCCATCCTGCCATGAGCGCCACATACTGCTCACCCTTGTGACGATAGGTCATAGGGCCGGCAATAATCCCGGTCTGCCCATCGAAGGTCCAGAGCGGCTCGCCCGCATCCGCGGTGTAGGCGACGAACTGACCTGCGGCGGTACCCTGGAAGACCAAATTGCCCGCCGTGGTAAGGGTGCCGCCGTTCCAGTGGTTGGGGTGCTCTACGCGCCAGGCCGCTTTCTGCTTGACCGGATCCCAGGCGATCAGCGCACCGGTCGCATACTCACGGGGAAGCTCGGTAATTTCCGAAGAGCCTGAACCAGTGTTGAACGCCTTGCGCGGCGCATAGCCCTTGCCTTCATTGCTATAGGTGCCCGGTACTTCCTGATAGGGGATGTAAACCAGCCCGGTCTGCGGGTTGAACGACATGGGATGCC
Organism: Halopseudomonas xinjiangensis; assembly: GCA_011050525.1. GTDB lineage: Bacteria > Pseudomonadota > Gammaproteobacteria > Pseudomonadales > Pseudomonadaceae > Halopseudomonas > Halopseudomonas xinjiangensis_A. Next base: position 8,181 of record DRFO01000002.1, on the reverse strand, counting down.
AGTTGTGGGCACCGAAGGGGCTGGGCCACATCAGAATGGGCTCTTTCTCATAGCGTGCTCCGGCGACTTCCACCGGGCGACCAGTAGCCAGATCGATACGCTCGGCCCAGGTCACCTTGCCGAATTTTTCCGCCGAGATCAGCTCGCCCGTTGCCCGGTCGAGCACATAGAAAAAGCCGTTCTTGGGCGCCTGCATCAATACCTGACGCTGCTTGCCGTCAATGTCGATATCGGCCAGGGTTATTTGCTGCGTCGCGGTGAAGTCCCAGGTGTCACCCGGGTTGACCTGATAATGCCAGACCAGCCGGCCGGTATCTGGCCGTATTGCCAGTATTGACGACAGGAACAGATTGTCGCCGCCGCCGGGACTGCGAATTTCGCGGTTCCAGGGTGAGCCATTACCAGTCCCTACATACAGTAGATCAAGCTCGGGATCATAGGCCATGGCATCCCAGGCGGTACCTCCACCGCCTAGCGACCAGTCGGTATCCTTGCTCCAGGTCTTGGCTGCTTCAGCCAGTTCAGGATGCTCGACCGGTTTGGCCGGGTCTGCAGGTACGGTATAGAAGCGCCAGTGCATCTTGCCCGTCTCGGCGTCGTAGGCTGAGAAGTAACCACGCACCCCGAACTCCGCACCGCCATTGCCGATCATCACCATGCCTTTGACGACACGCGGCGCAGCGGTGATGGTGTAGGGCAAGCTGTTATCGGTAGTCTGCTGACTCCAGACTTGCTTGCCGGTCTTGGCGTCCAGCGCGATCAGGCGACCATCCAGAGTGCCGACGTACACCTTGCCCTTCCACAGCGCGACGCCGCGATTCACCGCATCACAACAGGCGTGCCGGCCTTTGGCTTTATTAACCTTGGGATCGAAACTCCAGAGGATCTCGCCACTGCTGGCGTCTACCGCCATTACCCGGCTCCAGGACAGCGATGTATAAAGCACCCCGTCGCTATAGAGCGGCGTTGCTTCCAGACCGCGGGTGTTGTCCAGATCAATGAACCAGGCGAGCCCGAGATCTGCCACGGATTTGTCGTTGATTTGTGTGAGGGGGCTGAAACGCTGCTCGGCCCAGGTGCGGCCATAGCTAAGCCACTCACTGCCATCCTTTTGCGAAGCGCGCATGGCTTCGGCATCAACGTCTGCGGCGGTTGCTGACCATGCCATGGACGCTATCAGCGCTGCGCTCAGTGCGCGGCCCCAATGAAAACCATCGTGATAACTGTTCATAGTGCAGCTCTCTTCTTATTGTGAGTCTGTAGGGTTAGCCCGGGCGATAAAATGCCGTAAATATCCGGCTACCACCGAGGGCGCTTCCAGCGCCAGGGAATGGCCGGCGTGGGGCACGACATGAACCGTTCCCCGGCCGCTGACCTCGGTAATCTGCTGTGAAAGCTCGACGGAATAAGCATGATCCTGTTCACCCGCCAGCACCAAAAGCGGCACGCGCAATCCTGGCAGCTCCGCAAGCATGCTCGGGCGTCGAATCACCCCTTCGGCGGCGGCGCCAATGTCCGGCCCGAGGGCTTGCATGCGTTCGCGCCAGTGCGCCGTGAGGCTGGCGCAGGCAGGATCGTTCAGGCTCGAGTCGCCAAACATGATGTGCATCAGGGTGTCGATATGAGGGGCTGCGCCATTGCGACCCCAGGTCTTCGACCAGCGGGGCAAAAACCGGAAGCTGGTGTTCCAGATCAGCGCTGCTGCCCATGATCGCGCAACCAGCCAGCCGCTCCGGATAGCGAGCGGCCAGCCGTAAGGCCACAAAGCCACCCATTGAATTGCCAGCCACAAAACAGGGCGCCAGATCGAGCGCGTCGATCAACGCTGCGGCGTCATCAGCAAGCGTATCCATGTCCAGCGGAGCGGCTCGCTCGCTCGCACCCTGCCCCCGGTGGTCATACACCACGATATCGAAGGCCTCGCCAAGTTCGGCTATCAAGGGGGCAAACATGCTGTGATCGAAAAACAGCGAATGACTCAGCAGCAGGCGCGGCTTGCCTGGCTGGGGATGACGCTGATAATACAATTCGACATTGTTGGCGCGAAGGTGCGGCATCTCAGCTCTCCGGAACAACGCCTCGCGGATGGCGAGGCTACCGAAGATCCTATACAGGCCTGGCTGGCAGGTTTACCCCCCTGTTGGGGGATAACGGAAAAACTGATGAACCGAGGTAGCCCATCGATGGGGAGGCCGTCAGATTAGCCGCACTTGCTATCGCCGCAGCTCAGGCAAGTCATGCAGCCATCCATCAGCACCGCCGCCTGGGTATGGCATTTACCACACATCTGCGCGCCAGGCGGATAGGATTCGGTACTGTCGTCACAATCAGCGGAAGTCTGACTTTGCGGCTTGAGGCTGACGAACTCAGCGCGTTTCTGTTCCAGATAGGCACGCTGGTGCTCGTCCATCTCGTCGCTGATCATGCCGATACGCTTGAGGTGCTGGTCCAGCACGTCACCAATCTCGGCAACCAGCGAGGGCATCCAGCGGCCACCACGCTTCATGTAGCCGCCCTTTGGGTCGAACACGCTACGCAGTTCTTCAACCAGAAACGTACAATCACCACCCTTGCGAAACACAGCGGAAATAATCAGCGTGAGAGCCGATATCCACTGGTAGTGCTCCATATTCTTGGAGTTGATGAAAATCTCGAACGGGCGGCGAATCTCATGATCGCTACCGTGGTTCAGAATTACATCATTAATGGTTACGTAGATCGCGTGCTCGGAGGTGGGTGTCTTGATCTTGTAGGTGGACCCTTCCAGAAACTCGGGGCGCTTGAGTTTCTCGTGCATTTCTTCGATGGTTTCAACCGGCGCCGCTGCTATGGCAGGAGCCGGCTCGTTCGGCTTTACCACCGCATAATCGACGATCTTGCTGGTAATTTTCAGTGCCATGTTCGTTCTTTCCTCACCCCGCTCGCGCGGGGCTCAATTAATCAGAATTTACCGTAGTAGCCTTCTTTCAGGGCGTCGTAGAGATTGGCGGCGCTGTGCAACTCGTCATCATATTCGATCTCGTCGCCGCCCTTGGCCTCAATGAAGGTGCCATCGTCCAGTTTGAAGCGGTAGGTGGTGTTAGCCAGATCCTGCTCCTTGACCAGAACACCCTGGAAGGCTTCGGGATTGAAACGGAACGTGGTGCAGCCCTTCAGGCCCTTTTCGAAAGCGTAGCGGTAGATATCCTTGAAGTCTTCATAGGGATAATCGGTCGGTACGTTCGCGGTCTTGGAAATCGAGGAGTCCACCCATTTCTGGGCGGCGGCCTGCACGTCGACGTGCTCGGTCGGCTTGACGTCATCTGCGGCAATGAAATAGTCAGGCAGGTTGCGGGTACCCGCTTCCATGCTCGGCAGCGCTTCGGCATTGATGAAATGACGATAGGCCAGCAACTCGAAGCTGAATACGTCGACCTTTTCCTTGGACTTTTTGTTGGCGCGAATCACGTTGCGGAAGTAATGATGCGCGAAGCTCGGCTCGATGCCGTTGGATGCGTTGTTGGCCAGCGACAGGGAAATGGTACCGGTCGGCGCGATAGAGCTATGGTGCGTGAAACGTGCGCCTTTCTCGGCCAGCGCAGCCACCAGCTCCGCATCTTCGTCAGCGACCTGCTGCATGTAGCGGCTGTATCTGGCCCATAACACCTTGCCGGTGACCTTCTGGCCGGGTTTGAAACCGTCCTTGCGCATTTCCGGACGCTTGGCCAGCATCGCTTCGGTCACGGTAAACTTCTCTTCCATGATGGGCGCTGCGCCCTTTTCTTCGCTAAGCTGCAACGCTGTGCGCCAGCCTTGCATAGCCATTTCCTTGGAGACCTGCTCGGTGAATTCGAGCGACTTGGCGTCCCCATACTTCATGCACAGCATGGTCATGGTGGAACCCAATCCCAGAAAGCCCATACCATGACGACGCTTGCGGAAGATCTCGTTGCGCTGTTGTTCCAACGGCAAGCCATTGATTTCCACCACGTTATCGAGCATACGGGTGAAGATATCCACTACCTTGCGGTATTCGTCCCAGTCGAAACGAGCCCTGTCGGTAAACGGATCGCGAACGAACAAGGTCAGGTTGATGGAGCCGAGCAGGCAGGCTCCGTAGGGCGGCAACGGCTGCTCGCCACAAGGATTGGTCGCGCGAATTTCTTCACAGAACCAGTTGTTGTTCATCTGGTTCACCCGATCAATCAGGATGAACCCGGGCTCGGCGAAATCGTAGGTGGACGTCATGATCATGTCCCAGATCCGCTTGGCCTTGATCACCTTGGAAACGCGGCACGCCACCTTGCCATCTGCACGGTTCAGGTACTTTTCGGTGCCCGGCAGCTCTCGCCAGATCACCTGATCTTCGTTGTTCAGATCCAGGCCATCGGCGTCGACTTCAGCCTGGGTCAAGGGAAAAGACAGTTTCCAATCAGCATCTGCTGCAACCGCCTTCATGAAGTCTTCGGTGATCAGCAGCGACAGGTTGAACTGACGCAAACGACCGCCCTCGCGCTTGGCGCGGATAAAGTCCGCAACGTCCGGATGGCCCACGTCGAAGGTGGCCATTTGCGCGCCACGACGGCCACCGGCAGACGACACGGTGAAGCACATCTTGTCGTAGATATCCATGAACGACAGCGGCCCCGAGGTATAAGCGCCGGCGCCTGACACGTACGCACCCTTGGGGCGCAAGGTGGAAAATTCATAACCAATACCGCAACCGGCCTTCAGCGTGAGACCGGCTTCGTGCAGCTTGGACAGAATATCGTCCATCGAGTCGCCAATGGTGGCCGACACGGTGCAGTTGATGGTGGATGTGGCGGGTTTGTGTTCCAGGGCGCCGGCATTGGAGGTGATACGGCCGGCAGGAATGGCGCCATGACGCAGCGCCCACAGAAATTTGTCGTACCACTCGTCGCGCAGCTCTGGCGCTTCAACATCAGCCAGGGCTCGGGCTACACGCTGGTAGCTCTCGTCAACAGTGCCGTCGATAGCGTCCCCATCCTTGGTCTTGAGTCGATATTTGGTATCCCAAATATCTTCTGAGGCAGGCTGCATGGGGATATCGGTTACGACGTTATGCAGGCGCTGCACTTTGGCTGTTTGACTCATTATTTTCTCCAGAAAAGCTCGACTACACCGGAAAAGCCCATGAAATCAAGCGCAGATCGCTTATCGGGCTTTCAAGTAACAAACACTAGTGGTTGTATATAGCCGGCAATGCTAGACCCACATATGGTAAAGATCAACTCCAAAAAGAAGCAATTTTTCACGTTGAGATATTGACAATCGAAACACGCCAGCAGGCCTGGCGTGGGGCGAGGAAATCAACTAAGCGGGAAGCGGCGTGCCGTCAATCGGGAAGAAACAGCCCTGGCTCCAGACTCCAAGACAAGTCTTCCCCTCTATTTCGTGCTCGGTAGCCTTGTCAGCCAGTTCGTAGAACAGGTTGCGGTTGATGAGCGCCTCGAGATTGCCGCGCATCAACACATAGGGGGACGGCTCCTGGGTCTCGTCATCGACCACGACCCGAATCGGGTGCTCGGGACCGGCTTCAACGCTGTCGTCCAAGTTTGTCGTAAAGGTCAGCACCTGTTCTGTTCCCTCACCCTTGATCTGCATCGATATAGCGACGAAGGGGGCGTCATCAACCTGGATGGCCCAGCGCTCAACCGGTGTGACCAGATAATAGCGATGGTCGGCATCAAGGCGCAGGATACCAGCGAAAAGCTGCGCCATCGCCTTGCGGTTGATCGGCCCGTCCTGGTAAAACCAGGTGCCATCTCGGGCGATGCGCATGTCCAGCTCGCCATTGACCGGCGGATTCCATAAGTGCACCGGGGCCGGGGCTCGCCGTTTCATGCCGTGCTCGGAGTGTGGAACCTGCTCCAGGATCGACTCCGGGGTGGGTTGATTGTTAGCCATGCCATACCTCTTGTCAGCGGCCAAGCAACCGGCTGGTGTAGTCCTCCAATGGCGGACGTAACAGATCTTCGGGCCTGGCCTTGTAGAATTCTAGGAAACCGCCTTTTGTTTCAATCACTACAAAGTCGACAACTCGCTGGGTAGAAGTTTCCATCAGAATCAACTGCAGCACCGCGGCATCGATACCCAGATCATCCCAGCGCCGCCCCTCTTGCCACTCTTCCGCCGTACTAGTGGCGTCCTTCGCCCTGGCAAACCTGGTGTACAGCAGGTAATGGGCATCATGATAGCGGGCAGCCTCCAGCGCTTCTTCCAGACCAAGCGGCTGTTCGGCTCGCCGCACCATCGGGAACACTTGAACCGCTGCGGCGAAGGCTTCTTCTGCTACCACGTTTGGTCGAGAGTAAGGGTGACCGACGGGAGAAAAATGGCCCTGGGCAACATACAGCCGCGAGTCGGACTGCAACGTCCAGGTGGCGCTGCGAGTGATGCGGTAACTGTCTATCAGCCCCACATCGCCCAAGTAGTAGCGCGCCTCCTTTCGCATGTCCGATGGCTTCATGCAGCCCGAGAGAAACAGCAGGCAAAGGCCCAGAGCAATCCAACGCATATTGATGTCTCCCTATGGAGTTGCAATGCAGGCCGCTACAGGGCGCGCATCCATTCCGGTCGCAGCCTGGCCTTGGCTGGCTGTTCGATGGCCGTTCTCACCTGACTCATCATACGTGCCTTGTCGGCACCGAGCACACCTTTAAGTACCAGATAATTGGACGCGTGATCGCTGCGAAATACTGTTTCATCGAGCTCAAGCAACCCGAGAAGCTGTTCTATTTCATGAAACAGGCCCATCTGATCAAGCGGCTCGAAATCGGGAAACTGCAATCTGTAGCGCTCCATTCCCTGGGGAAAACTTACTACCAGCGTGGACAGAAATTCGGGCTGGGTAGCATTCATGAGCCTGGCTGAATTGATCGCATGTTGCTCGCTCAATCTCTTGCCTCCCAAACCATTGAGGATCATCACCGAGCGTTGCAGGCCCGCTTCGCCGGCTTTTATCAGAGCCTCAGCCGTGGAGGCATAGGTCTCGCCCTTGTTGACGCGCTGTAATACCTCGTCATCCCCCGACTCCGCCCCGACATACAGCATTGCCAGCCCAGCGTCGCGCAATTCCTTGAGCTCCTCGACCGACTTGCGTTTGAGATTGCGTGGCAGGCAGTAGGAGGTTACCCGTTCGACGCTGGGCATGTGCTCTCGGATGGCCTGAAGAATAACCAGCAGGCGGCGCGTAGGCAGAATCATCGCGTCGCCATCGGCGAGAAACACCCGCTGCACAATCAGCTGTTCGCCGCAGCGACGGATCTCGTCCAGGACCTCCTCTTCATTACGCGCCCGGAACTTTTTCTGCTCGGCGGTATACATCTCGTCTGTAGTTACCCCTACCACCCCCTAAAACATCTGTTTTAAACATTAACAACTGTATTTTAAGGGTTTTTTTCAGTACTAGTTATGGGAGCAACGAAAAACACACTCCTAAACTCATTTTGACTCCTGACCTTATCCCCCTTTCCTGAAATATGCTACGTCGCGCGCTTCGCGGATAGGTTTCGGTGGCTCCTTCAAGGTGTTGGGTTGTGGCTCATGAAGATACGTTACTCATCGCTAAATACGGAATCATCCATCAGCCAACTGGCTAGAACTGGAGGTAGAGGTCCATGCTCGTCTGCCAAAAAAGCTAGCTCCTTTTTGCGATGCTGCCTTAAACGCCCCGCCAGAGAGATGTCTTTTGCTGTGGGATAATGTCGTAGTAAAGCTTTAGCCTGGCTACGTATGGATTCAGGCAGCTCCTTATCTTGGGACAGCTCTCTCAAGAACTCCCAGGTCTGTATCAGGCTACGATTCCGCTCATGAACCATCGTCATGACATTACCCTTCTCATTGGTTCAAATATTTACAGAGGCGAATAGCTCGCTCCGCTCTATCCAAAGCCCTATCTATCGGGACAGCTATGGCACTATACCCGTAAAAAATGCGATACCGAAGCGGCTCCAAAAAAGCCTGAATAGCCCCGGCTTTGGTAGACACTAGATGACCGCAATTGGGCGTTTTCAGCCAGTTAACAGAGGCAGCTCTCGGCCCAGAGTGTGTAAAAACGCTATCTCAGACCCTTGCTATAATTTCTGAGAATCTCATTGCAAGGGAAATCAATGAAACGGTTTATCCAGGGTGAACACCGAGGTCAAAGCACCTTGCTTCCCGAAAGCCTCGACGACTACG
>DRFO01000001.1 GCA_011050525.1 Halopseudomonas xinjiangensis | reverse complement strand
TTACCGTACGCAGGACGAGGCAAGAGCTGATCTGTTTGAATACATCGAGCGGTTCCATAATCCCAGGATGCGACGTAGAGTTGCTGCTCAGGATCGGAAGCTCACAGCCGTTTTATAACCGTCTGTGGTAACGGGGTAGAACCCCGCAGAGTTTTCGATAAGCGTGTTTCGTTGAATCTTGCATGGGAATCACCTGTTTTTATTGTTTTAGTAGGTTAACGCTAATAACTTTGCCATGTCGTAAGCGACATGGCAGTGATGGGAGTCTTTGCTCTAAAGGTTAGTTGTCGGCCTGCCTCGTTTACGGCGGCCAGCCTGACCCATGAGAATGCTTCTGTAGTTGGACCATTTGATCTGGCTTAAATCGATCTGATAGGTCAGGCCGAGCTCAATTTGCTCAAGCATGCATACGCTCAATGGCGTGGAAAGATAGTGTTTCGCTGTGACATCTGACGAGCCGCTGCGATGTCCCAATAAAAACGCAATGGTGCCAGTTGGAATGCCGGAGGCTTCCAAACGTAACGCAAAGGTGCGCCTGAAACTTTTAAAATTCCAGCCGCCATCACGAGTATGGGGGCAGTGCTCACCGATATAGCCGGCACCGGTCCTTGGGCCGCAAAAAAAACGGCTTGGGTTGCGAGAATAAAGGTGCGTCGGATGGTACGTCAGTTCGGGAAATAGCAATGCATCTTCGCCTTCTGCCTGGCGTCGCTCCAGTACGAAGTCCAGAAACCCCAGAGCTTTCAAGGCAGAGCATATGGGTATCTGTCTGCGGGACTGCTCGTTCTTGATCGATTTACAATGTCCGTGGTCATTGATACTGATCAGATCGACACCATGTACATCCTGAATTATGTCATGCACACGTAGTTGGCAAAGTTCGTTAAGGCGGCCGCCCGTGAACAGGGCTAAGGGCATGAGCCAGAAACGATATGAATGAGCATCCTGATCTACCTGGTGAGCGGTCTGGTACGGCCAGCCGGAAAATAAACAGGTGAGGTCAGCGTCAGAAAATGGCTTTGAAATCTGTGATTTCTTTGTCCGTGTCGCCTTGATCTTGATGGGCTTCGATATGAGGTTTTCGGTAAATGCCTCATTTGCTATGCGGTTGAACAGGCGATAGTAGGTTTCAACGTTTGTACCCTGGCTTGCAGACCGTTGATTTTTTCGCAACATTACTGGCAGTTCTGCTTTCAAGGTGCGCGCTGCCTCCTCGTCGAGGTCGCTGACTTTCATGTCAGGGCGCTCGCCAGTGAGTACTTTGGAAAGCTTTTCAAAGCGCGAGGTAATCATCATTTCCGACTTGGGAGAATAGTAAGTTTCGCGCAAGAAGCGATTGAGTACGGTCTCAATATATTCCGAAAGAAGCGGAGACTTCTTGGTTCTATTGATTGACTCGATGACGGCTGACAGATGTGTCAAGGCAATATTAAGGCTGTCTTCATTGCCCGGTTCGCAAACCAGACTTAATCCCGTTGAAACGGGTATTTTTATAATATTCACGATAACTCCTCATGGGTGAGTCATCAGAATACAAGTTTAAACGGGGTTGTAAACTAGACAGCGGGCCGGTTTCGGTTATGGTTTTAAATTAGTATTTTTATTGGCAACTTGCCAATAGAAATAATACAGGCGAAGGATTTTCGCCTGTATTAAAAGTTAAGCTTATCGGGTTATTCAGTCGATGGATCTGCGAGGTCTACCCGTACGAAATACCCCCTGAAGTTTTTGTAGCGCAACATAGTGCTTATAATGAATATGCTTGAGTGACACACCATAATCGAGTTTGTCGAGCTCCTCTTTTAATACCGATGCTGGATAAACATCGCCGTACCCCCCCGTAGTGGTCTTGTCAGCATGACCCACCAGGGTTTTTACGATTAGCATGTCCAGTTTTTGCCGCCGGAATTGTTGGATAAAAGTGTGTCTCAGACCATGGAACGTTAAGCGGTCTTCACCAAGACCGCATAACCCAAGGTATCCTGAGCTACTTGTGCCCACAAACCATTTGGACGCGACATGGCTCGTGGCAAGCGTGGCGGATGTCATCACGTTTTCGAATAACGGGGCAGTTGGGTCTTTAACGGCTGCCCGTCTGCTTTCAACGAACTCAAGAAAGCCCATGCTCAGTAGCGCATGATGCAAGGGGATTAGTCGATCCGACTCCTGAGTTTTGAGCTGTCTGTCGCCTGTGCGGCTGATGTGGATGACCCAAATCTTTTCTTCCAAACGTACATCTGCCAACTGCAATTGGCACAGCTCGGCGAGTCGACACCCAGTGTATAGGCCGAGTAATGGTAGCCAAAACTTGTAGTCGTCCAGCCGCCACTTGGGCGCAGTACCAAGCGTCAGAGCGGGGCCTTTCAAAAGCGCTTCCACCTGCCCTGGACTGTAAGTGCGTTTGCGAGGCGCTTCAGCACCTTTGAGCTTGAAAACCAGCCCGTGAGCGATGTCTGTTTTAAGAAGGTCATGGTCATGCGCATGGCGGAACACGGCACGGATCAACTCGAAAAATTTCTTGACCGTTCTCGGGTGGAGCGACTCGACTGTTGGGTCGTCCATTAGCTGTGCCAGCGGGGCATGCCTTAATGTGGCGAGTTTGTTGCGGTTTTTTGGATAGTCGCGAATCCGCTCGCGAAGGGCGACCATGTCGGCTCGGGTTAACGTTTTGATTGACCGATGTCCGCCTAGCAGCTCGGCCATGGCCTCCAGCCGGGCATGAACAGAAATCCGGGTCCTAGGGTTTCGCCACGCGCCTTCTTTCAGCTGCGTCGACTCATAGTGATCAACCAGCTGGGAGACTGTCATGCTGTCAGGATCAAGGGGTGCCGGGCTGATAGCAGAAAATCCGCCGTTTACTTCGTTGATCAATGACTCAAGCTTTTGCCGTTTCTCATCCGGGAGGATACTGCTTAGTGCTGTGAGCAACGCGATGGCTGCTGGGTCGAGGCCGCTCTGCTGGGGATCTTCGGTTCTGGTCGATGGCCTAAGAGGCAATGACTCGAGAGGTGGAAGCCCGCTTGTCGTTAGCCTGACCACTTCGTTCATCTCGGCCAGTGCTCTTTCATATGCACCGTCCTTGCACTCGCTATGACAGTGTCGGATCAAAATGGAGTCGAAGCGCTGGCCGAGGCGCACGCATAACAAATAGGCGAGAATGGGACTGGCGGTCTGGAGCGACAACTCGAAATGTGCTTTTGTCGAGCCGCCTGTATTGACCATTTCCTGCGTGAGAACAAACACACCGCAGGGCTTTTGGACGAGCTTGGCTTTGCCAAGCCTGCGCATGGGATTTCGCGTAGTGTGCATGCTGATATGCATAGTGAGTGCCGTGAGTGACTGCGGCAGCCAGGACGGCAGATACTCGAGGCTTGCTCCTTTGTCGGGGCGGGCGTACCTCAGATACTCATATAGAGCCATCAGAAGAAACGCGCCGTCCCAACCGCCGTTGAACGATAACTGCGGGTCGATTTGTTCCAGGAGCCCGATAGCGGTCAGAATATAAATTGCCGCGTCGGTAGCCGCGCCGGCATCGGAGGTGCCCAGCGGCCAGTCAAGGCGATGCCAGTCAAAACGACAGAGCGTCGTGAGTTTCTCGCTGGGTTCGAGCATGAAGACAATCTCGCCACCCGGATTGGTCCTGAACAACGCCTCGCCGTTCTCGGACAGTTTGCTGAGACGTTCGATCCCTTTCTTCATGCTCATGCGAGCCAATTCGGCGGGATGGGGGAAGGTGGTCCAGATCTGCCGGGCAAGCTTCAGCTGCGCTTGAACTGTTTTGTGCAGGAGCTCGATCTTGTTGGCGATCTGGTCAATTTCGGCAGGGCTGGGTGCGCAAGACACTTTACCCAGACTCTTTAGAGCTTGATCGAGGTAGGCGCACAGCTGTCTTGCCAGAGGCTCATCACGGCCGAGGGACCAGCGCAATTGGCGCGGCAATGCCTTATGGCTCGCCAGGTGTTTTGGAAGGGTGTAATAAAACTGGAAGCCTGCGTTTTCGGTAAAAACGAGGTGAAGCTGTCGTGCTGAGGATTTCTTGCTGTAGGACATGGTGGCATACCTGTATGAGTTCAGAGTTGGACTCTGAGCACACACCTGCCACCTGTCTTACCACCAATTCCTTGATTTATAAGGAATTGATGTCTTAATTGGTGGGCCGGGGTAATCTGAACAGGATCCGTAACATGTTGATAAATATATAGATAAGGCTGTTCAACTTTTGTTTGGAATACTTTTTGGAATCCTAGTCGGTCTTCTTTACGTTGTTCAGAATTTTGCCTCGCTAAAGTCACGACGTTCTGGTGTAGGGGATTCATGACCGCGTTGGGAGGGAAGGTACAGTCCATGTTCTGCTTCGTTCAAGAGCAACTGTTGGAGGACCTTTGTTCTAGATAGCTCGTGCTTCGCAGCTAGTTCGTCCAGAACGGCATTGACGGTATGGGTCAGTATAAAGTTGTATTGCTTTTTTTCAGTATCCTTTTCGCGCGTCTTTTGCGTGCTCCAGCGCCTCTTGATTTTCTCGATGTACAGTTCCTTTTCCTCGGGGCTGGCTTCGCTATAGTCGAAGAGCTCAAGCATCTCTGTGTGCTTTGTAAAGGGTTGGGAGCGCCACGTTAGCCTGGGCTTGTTTTTCTCAAGCCAGCTCCATGCCAGATCGCATTTTGCGCGCTCGTCTTTGTCCTTGAACCAGTCGAAGAGCTTGTCTGCCCGCGTGAGCTGTGTCCAGGTGACTGATAGACGGTCTAATGTGTTCGCTTTTTGACCAAAATCGCTGTCCCAGAGATCAAGCAGCGCAATCAGTTGCTCTTTCTCAGTGAGTGTGCGGAAGACACTGCTGCGTATTCGCAGCCCAGTTTTTTTGGCGGCCTCGGCGGCTAGCAATTTAGGTTGTCGACCGTTTTTTTTGATCCACTCAAATGCCTCTTCCGGAAGAAGCGCTGTATCCCTCCTGCGTTCGAAGTCTAGCAAGATTAGACGGTTCCTCTTTAAGGCTCTTGCAATTTGGTTGCGCATGGTTTGGCTGTTGAGCTGGCATTCCTGCATTTGGATGCCTTCCTGAATTTCTAAGGTAAGCCATAGCCATGCCACCACCCTGTCATTCAGATTCCAGCCGGGAAGCATTTCGCAAAGTGAATCAGAGTCGTGAACTGCCATTTTCCACCCAGAAACTAGATATTTATAGATGGCTTAATGATGCTGCCTAGACCGGGGATAGTCAATAAATAGCACGATAAGTGAATCTAAATATAGTCAAATATAGATGTTTTATTGGTCTGTAACGCCTGTTTTTACTGGGTTAGGGTATCCATCCTGCACGCGTTGTATTTATTTATTAGAAAGTAAGCTCTTCGGGGTGGTGCCAGAGAAGAGAATGGATGCCCGACGGTGTGGCAGGAACCAAATGCTCTCTATTGGTTGCGCCTTCAATTTTCAGGTATGTAAAAGTCGTTTCAGTCGGTTTGGTGTGCTCTGAGTGCAGATCTAGGACGGCACTAATCGGTTCTTATTTACAACCCATGCACATCCTCTGAGCCAACAGAGGAGACAGCTCATGAGGATCATACGGCTGCGTGATGTGATGAGCGCGACGGGCCTGGCCAGGTCGACCATTTACAAGTACATCAGCGAGAGCGGCTTCCCAAGACCGATATCGCTGGGTGACCGCTGCGTCGGTTGGGTCGAGAGCGAGGTCCAGGATTGGATTCTTGAACGAATCGAGGAGCGAGATCAGCAAACTGCCATTGCCTGACGGGAGCACCGCGGCGCTAAGTCGTGGTGCTCCTATGCCGTAATCTACCTTGTCAGAGCCAGTCGCTAGATCAGCTAACCTGTCATCGCAACGATGCGCTAATTTGCCCAGGTACAACGTGAATTTTTTCTTGGAACGCAAGCCAGGCCTAGCATTTGCCTCGGGGCCAAGGTGGGATCAAATTATATACTCGTTGGTTAGCTAATCCGGTAAGGCTGTTTGCTGTCCTGCTACCACCAAGAGTCATAGGCAGACACAGAGGCGGAGGTATGAGATATCTCAGACTAGATTTGTCAGGTATCTAGTCAGGGTAGGTTAAAAAATAAATTCGCAGGGACTGGTATGTCACTCACAAAGGAGACATCCCATGTACTCAAAAATCAACACCTCATCGCCAGCCCTATCCCAAGCAGAAGCCAGCTACCTTATCGATCAGCTCGTGGATGACGTGCTGCGCTACAAGACTCTAGCCTACATCCCCCACCCGGACTCAACGAAGCCTTACCGGATGACTACCCTGGGTATAGACCTGCAGTGCCTGAACCAGATGATTGCCCTATTTGATGGTCGTGTGGACTACGACTACAGCGAGAAACTCGAACTGTTCATTGACGCATGCCACGACATCCGGTTGGAATACGACGGCTACCGACACACCTGTAGTGATCCAGGTATGGACGGCCGCTACTTGTCAGAGCCCGAGACGATGAACCTGCTGGTGATGCGTATCCGTGAACTCAGCAAGGAGCGCGATTACCGTCGCAGATCAGCTGATCGTCGATACCAGGCTAAGGGTCAAGCAGAGGACATCCAGGCCTTTGTGCACCGATTAACTGAACGTTATTCCAAGATACTGGTGCTCCGGGTAAATCTGTACTACCGCGAGATCGCCAGGCAAAGGCTTACTATCGAACAAGTCTATGCAGATATGGACCGTTTAGTAGCAGCACGAAGAACAAATCCCCTTTTTAAGTACCTAGTAGGCTATATCGTCAGAATAGAGCAGGGGGAGGACCAGGGCTTCCACTTACATACTGCCTTTTTCTTCAACGGATCACATGTGTTTCGACAGTTCAGTATTGCAGAGCGTATCGGTGAGCTATGGGTAGACATCACCCAGAACCGTGGCTACTGGCACGACAGCAGCCGTGAATTCAACGGCGATGATGACCTGAGGGGAACGGGCATGTTTGGTCGATCAAATACACAGGGCCGTCAGGCGGTGGCTAACCTAATGACCTACCTGGTTAAAGACAAAAATCAACATCTGCGAATCAAGCCTGCTGGTGCTAGGGCATTCCGGACCAGCCTCATACGCTAACGTCCAGCTCGTACAGTCCACAACTGATCAAGCCGCGTGGTGTAGCAAGGACTTAGCAGTTGCCGTTGCATACCCCACTCAGGCGTCACAGGGACGCGGGCAGGTTTCAGGGTGTTCTTCCCCCAGCGCTGGTTGATCTGATCCATTGTCTGCATCAAGCGGTCGGATGTCGCTGCCTGAGTAGGGGCAAACAGATCCGGGGTGTATTGATCACGCTGGCATAGCCCTAGCAACATCACAGAGGCCTTGGCATAGGCTGGGCCTTCCCGGTAAATGTGTTCCAGGCCTTGCATAGCCGCTTGGATCAACAGCCGCGTATCGTCGGTCGGGTAGGGCAAGTGGATCTGCATATGGCGTGAGAAGCGCTCCTCATTGGGGTTGAATAAACCGGTACGAATGCCAACCTGGATCACCTTGCACAGTGACTACTGACTACGGAGCTTTTCGGCAGCGCGGGTGGTGTAACTGGCTACCGCTTGTTTCAGCCCGTTCAGATCATAGACTCGCTGCCCGAAAGCACGGCTACTACAGATTTCCTTTTTCGCTGGTGACTCAGGCTCCATCTTCAGGCAAGTGATACCTCGCAGCTTACGCGCTGTTTTTTCCATCACGACACCGAAGCGCTTACGAAGTAATGAGAGGTTGGCGCTCGATAGATCCCAGGCCGTTTTAATATTCATTGCCTGAATGATGTCAGAACCGGCGGATGTGCTTCAAAAGACAATGGGCGTCGCTTTGTCCTTTAAGATCAAGCCCAAGGACAAGCCAAGATGAAGTTTGACCAGCATCAAGTGAGCGTGGCGATATCGCGAAAACACCCATGCCACAGGGCTGCTTGCCGGCTACTGAATAAGGGAAAGCACCGCGCGCAGCTTTACTACTGACGGGCCAGTGGCTAATGTGATGACCATCAAAGCATGGCAGGCCGCGGTATCCCATGGATGGCTCTCCAGTTGTATTTGCCGCTAGGCAGTACTCGCCACAAAGCCGCCCCGAATACCTCACGTCCTCGTCATCATCTTCTAAAATATCGACGCGTTGCCTTATGTGCAGCGCGCATAAGGAGTGTTGAATGAGTGGTTTGGCTCAACTGGGCGAAGCCCTGCTGGCCGCAGTGCCGGCCGATGGCCGCAGCATTGGCAACCAAGCGTTGTTTGAACGGCTAAAAATGCAGCTGCCAGAGACCAGTGAAGAACAGCTCTGGGCGGCCCGTGACGCGCTGATCGATCAGGGTGTGCTGGTGAAAGGCCGTGGACGTGGAGGCTCGGTACTGCGGGCACAAACGTCAAACAGTGGCATGGTGGGTCAGGCGCAGAAGACGGCCCCTGATGCAACGGCCCCAATCCGCACTGAAGAAGTCTCGGCGGGCTACGTTTTGGAAGCAGCAAGCGCAGTAAGCAAAGGCAACGCGGCCAAGCAACAGGCAAGCACCACCTTGCATGACCTGGCGAAAACCCTCTGGGCCACCGCCGATAAAATGCGCGCCAACATGGACGCCGCTGAGTACAAGCACATCGTACTCGGGCTGATCTTTCTCAAGTACATCTCCGACAGCTTTGGCAGCCGCCGCGCCGAGTTGGAGCACAAGCTCGGCGATGCCAACGACGATTACTACCTGGCGGATAGCGATCCCGACACGCTTGAAGCCGAGCTGGAAGACCGAGACTACTATACAGAGGTCAATGTGTTCTGGGTGCCGGCCGTGGCCCGCTGGGAGTCGCTACGCGCCGCCGCCAAGCAGGTGGATATCGGCAAACGTATCGACGAAGCTCTGGGCGCCATCGAAGCGGAAAATCCGAGCCTGAAGAACATTCTCGACAAACGCTACGCCCGTGTCCAATTACCGGACGGCAAGCTCGGCGAGTTAGTGGACTTGATCTCCACCATCGGCTTTGGCGGCGATACCAGCAAGGCCCGCGACCTGCTCGGCCAGGTCTATGAATACTTCCTCGGACAGTTCGCCAGCGCCGAAGGCAAAAAAGGCGGGCAGTTCTACACGCCCGCCAGCATCGTAAAAACCCTGGTGGCGGTGCTCAACCCGCACCACGGCAAGGTCTATGACCCGTGCTGTGGCTCGGGTGGCATGTTTGTGCAGTCCGAGAAATTCATCGAAGCGCACGGCGGCAAGATCGGTGATGTGAGCATCTACGGTCAGGAGTCCAACCCAACCACCTGGCGTTTGGCGGCGATGAACCTGGCGATTCGCGGTATCGACTTCAACCTGGGCAAAGAGCCGGCCGACAGCTTTATCCGCAACCAGCACAGCGACCTGCGCGCTGACTTCGTGCTGGCGAACCCGCCATTCAATATCAGCGACTGGTGGCACGGCAGCCTGGAAGGGGACCCGCGTTGGGTCTACGGCAGCCCGCCGCAAGGCAACGCCAACTACGCCTGGCTGCAACACATGCTCTATCACCTCAAACCCAGCGGCCGCGCCGGCATCGTGCTTGCCAATGGCTCGATGAGCTCCAGCCAAAACAGCGAAGGCGAGATCCGCCGCGCCATGGTCGAAGCCGACGTGGTGGAAGTGATGGTCGCCTTGCCCGGCCAGCTGTTCTTCAATACCCAGATTCCCGCTTGCCTGTGGTTCTTGACCAAACAGAAAGTCGCCCGTCCCGGCGAAGTGCTATTTATCGACGCGCGCAAACTTGGCACCAGCGTCAGCCGCGTGCAGATAGAGCTGCTCGACAGCGATATCGAGCGCATCGCCCAAACCGTCGCCAACTGGCGCGGTGAGCCACTGGATGTGGGCGGCGAAATTGCCGAGTACGCCGACATTTCAGGCTTTTGCCGCAGTGTCACACTCAGCGAAATCGCCGAACACGGCCACGTACTAACGCCGGGGCGATATGTCGGTGCCGAAGCGGTGGAGGACGACGACGAAGCCTTCGCCGACAAGATGCATAGGCTCACTGCCCAGCTCGGCGAGCAGATGGCCAAGGGCGCAGAACTTGATCAGCTGATCCGGCAGAAGTTGGGAGGGTTGGGGTATGAGTTTTGAGCTTGCAGCTTTTAGTTCATTATTTTCCATTCCGCAGAAAAATGGCTTAACTCGCCCAAAAAAGTTACGTGGTAGCGGTGTACCAATGGTCAATATGGGGGAGCTGTTCGCTCACCCAAAAATTAGTGATATCGAGATGGACCTTGTGCCGCTCAGTAGTGGAGAGACCAGTTTTCTTCTAGAAACTTATGACCTTCTATTTGCTAGACAGTCGTTGGTTCTTTCTGGTGCTGGTCAATGCTCTATTTTTACAGGGAAAGGAATTCCGACGACTTTTGAATCGCATCTGATTCGATGCAGACTCGATAAAAAAATCAGTAATCCTTTGTTTTATTTTTATTTTTTCAGATCCCCTGTCGGCCGAGTGGCAATGGAAGCGATTATCGAGCAAGGAGCTGGTGCTTCAGGTATTCGAGGGAGTGATCTAGTTAATTTACGGGTTCCATTACCACCCAAAGCACTTCAAGACTCAATAGCTGGTGTGCTCAGCGCACTCGATCACCGCATCACCCTATTACGCGAAACCAACTCCACCCTAGAAGCCATCGCCCAGGCGTTGTTCAAATCCTGGTTCGTCGATTTCGAACCCGTGTACGCCAAAGCCAAAGGGCTTGAACCACAAGCCATGGATGCGCCCACCGCAGCCTTGTTCCCCGACAGCTTCGAACAGTCCGAACTGGGCTCGGTGCCGAAGGGGTGGAGGGTTGAAAAATTGGAAGGCTGGCTCAGTGTACTTGAGACTGGACGTCGCCCTAAAGGTGGTGTTTCAGGAATATCTGAGGGTGTTCCGAGTATTGGCGCAGAAAGTATTGTGCGTATAGGTCAGTTTGACTATTTAAAAACGAAATATGTATCTAGCGATTTTTTCGAAAAGATGAAGGCAGGGAAGCTTCAGTCAAATGACGTTCTTCTCTATAAGGACGGTGGGAAGCCTGGAGTCTTTCTGCCGAGGGTGTCTATGTTCGGGGATGGCTTTCCGTTTGAAAAATGTGGAATCAATGAACACGTTTTTCGCATCCGGCTGAAAGCGCCGTTCAATCAACCTTTCCTGTATTTTTGGCTTTGGAGTGATGCGGTTATGCATGAGCTAAAGCATCGAGGAGGGAAGGCAGCAATTCCTGGCATTAATCAATCCGACATTAAGGACCAAAAAATATCGATTCCTAATGCAATGGTGCTGCATCAATTCGATGAGCTTGTTTCCCCCTTGGTTAGCAAAATTCTGGCTAATGCTAAGCAAGCCCAAACCCTCACCCAACTCCGAGACACCCTATTGCCCCGCCTAATCTCCGGCCAACTGCGCCTGCCGGAAGCGGAAACCTTGCTCGAAGGGGCGATGTAATGGAACCCTTGCTATCACTGGCTTTTTCCATGCACGGCAACAAGGGTGTGTATGCCTTACTGCTGGGTTCAGGCATCTCGCGTGCGGCGCGTATCCCTACCGGTTGGGAGATCGTGCTGGAGCTGATCCGCAAGTGCGCACACCTACAAGGTGAAGACTGCGAGCCAGCGCCGGAGCAGTGGTATGAGCAAAAGTATGGCAAAGCCCCTGACTATGCTGAACTGCTGGCAATGCTCGGCAAGACGTCCAGTGAACGGCAGCTGTTGCTGCGCGGTTACTTCGAACCGACAGAGGAGGAGTCGGAGGAAGGCGCTAAACAACCGACGCAAGCCCATCGCGCCATTGCCCAACTGGTGGCGGATGGTTATGTGCGGGTTCTCGTGACCACCAACTTTGATCGGTTGATGGAGCGAGCGTTGGAGGAGGTGGGTGTTGCGCCCTCGGTGCTCAGCACGCCGGACCAGATCGAAGGCGCCATGCCCTTGGTGCATCAGCCTTGTTGCGTGATCAAGGTGCATGGCGACTACCTGGACACCCGGCTGAAAAATATCCCCGATGAGTTGGCGGGCTATGACCCGCGCTTGAATAGCTTGCTTGACCAGGTATTCGACCATTTTGGCCTGGTTATCTGTGGTTGGTCAGCAGACTGGGATGTGGCGCTACGCGCGGCAATCGAACGTGCGCCGGCACGACGTTTCACCACATATTGGGGGGCGCGTGGGGCCGTCAGCACAACCGCGCAACAACTGCTTGATCATCGCGCCGGGGTACAGGTCGCTATCAAGGACGCCGATCAGTTCTTCACCACCTTGCAAGAACGTGTTGCAGCCTTGGCGCAGTTCAATGAGCCACATCCATTGTCTACCAAGGCAGCGGTTGCCAGCTTGAAACGCTACCTGGCAGAAGACCGCTACCGCATCCGTCTCAATGACTTGCTTGAAGAGGAAGTGGAGCGCGCCGTTGCTCAGCTGTTTTCACCACAGATGGTGGTCGCGCGAGTTGGCGAGGTGAATAGCGAAAGCCTGACTACACGGGTACGCCAGTACGAGGCCATATGCAAAACCCTAGTGCACCTGGCCTTTACCTGTGGGCGGTGGGGCAGTCCTGAGCTAGCCAAGGTTTGGCAGCGGATACAGCAGAAGGTCTACTTTCGAGGCGAGAGTAATGGCAATCAGTTCCTGCTGGAGTTTCAGCGCTATCCGATAACGCTTATTACCTACGCGGCCTGCATGGGCGCAGTGTTGGCTGAAAACCTAGGATTTATCACACCGCTGCTTTCTGGTGAGTTTAAGCACGAGCACCGCGAAGCAAAACTAGCAGTTGAGGTTTTTCCACCCAACCGCTGGCAAAGTCAGCCAGAGGGAGGACGGTTACTTGTCGGGATGGAGCGTCGTTACACGCCAATTAGTGACTGGTTGCACAGTACTCTGCAGGCAGAAATCGGTAATAATTTCTCATCTACCGATGATTTCACTTTGTGTTTCGACCGTGCGGAAATTTTTATTGCTCTTGGCTTTCTGGGTCACACAGACAAGAGCAATTGGGGGGATTGGCATCCGACAGGTGCCTACGGATATCGCGTTGAAAATAGACACAAGATCGTGAAACAACTTTCAGAGGCGCTTGACGGGACTGGCAAATCAACCCTCTTGGCAAGCCGACTTTTTGGGGCGTCCGATGTCGAGTGCACGGAAAATTTGGAGCGGTTTAAGGTGCATGCAGATGCCGTTGCACGCGAATTCAGGTTTTGAAAATGGATGTTTAGCAACGGTTCTCAACGTTTTTAGGGGCCTAGGGACCATTAATTAATAGGTCCAAATTAACAAGATTTCCAAAACCTGTATTTATGAGAATTTTTGAATGAGCGCAGAGATTAATCAGAAGCTGCAAAGCAGCCGTAAAGAGCTGCTGGATATCGGGCTTCGCAACAACATGCTCAACTTCCGCAAGACAGCCAAAACCCTGGTGGTGGTGGATGAGCTGTCGGAGGAGGTTTTCAATATTCTCTATCGCCAGGAAAAGGCGATGACCTTCTCACCAATGGCCCGAAGAAAACTGGCTGAAATGGCCAAGTTGGTCAATCCGGATACGTTTGAGGATGACGAGTCGGCGAGCGATGAACAGCTGCTGCATGAGCTGGACAGCCTCGATTGGTCTGATACCGCCGCCGATGACGATGCGGATACTGCTACCGGTAAAGCGCGCCGCCACCTCGACACTCGGTTACAGACTGCGTTGGATGACGAACGGCTATTTCTGCAGTTGTTGAAAATCCACACCGAGGCCAAAGGCTTTATCGAGGAACAGGGCGTTAATACCTTGTTTCTGGCCTTGGGCTTTTTGCATTGGTACGAAGCCGATAGCTCGGACACCTTGCGCAAAGCTCCCTTGTTGTTGCTGCCGGTTAGCCTAGAGCGTAGCGGGGCTAGGGACGGTTTCGCACTGAGATATTCAGGTGATGATCTGGTGGAAAACCTGTCACTGGTGGCCAAGCTCAAAACGGATTTTGGCCTGGATATGTCGTCTTGCAGCTTGGCAGAGGTGGCAGAGGCGGCCGAAGGCGAAGCCCTGAGTGCGTTTTTTGCCGCTGTAGGCGATGTTATCAGCAAGCAAACGCGCTGGAAGATCGTAGCCAATGAGATGGCCCTGGGGTTTTTCTCGTTTGGTAAATTCTTGATGTTCAAGGACCTGGACCCGAAGAGCTGGCCAGAAGAAAAGCAGCCAGGCGAGCATGGGGTGATGAAGCGTTTGCTGGCGGGTGGTTTTGGCGACCAGCGCAGTGCTTATCCGGAAGAGGTCAACATCGACTCGGTGATCAATCCAGGCGACGTGCGCTTTGTTAAGGATGCCGATAGCAGCCAAACCGAAGCAATTCTGGAAATACGTGCCGGCTCGAACCTGGTGATCCAGGGGCCGCCAGGTACGGGTAAATCCCAGACCATCACCAACGTGATCGCAGAGTTGATTGGCCAGAAAAAGACCGTTCTGTTTGTCGCTGAAAAAATGGCCGCTCTTGATGTGGTTAAGCGGCGTCTGGATGAATGCCACCTGGGCGACGCGGTGTTTGAGCTGCACAGCCACAAGTCGACCAAGCAGTCGGTGCTAAAAGAGTTGGCACGGACGCTTGATCAGGGCCGGCCACTGACCAAGGTGGGCTTGGAAGACCTGGCGAGCTTGAAAGAGCTGCAAGATGGCTTGAACGTTTACTGTGAGGCAGTCAGTTCGCTGGCTGGTGCCAGCGGGTTGGTTTTTGTCGAGGTGCTGGGCAGTTACTTGAAACTGAAGCGCACCAAGCCTGGCTTACCGGTTTTGGCTTTTGCGCCCATGGCCACCTGGAGCCATGCCGAGCAGTTGAGGCGCCGTGAGCTCGTGAAGGAACTGGTGCTGCATCTTGAGGAGATGGGCCGCCCCGATCAAAGTGTGTTCTGGGGCACGGAGCGCACCTACTTTTCACCCATCGAGCAAAATAGCGCTACCGAGGCGCTGCAGCGGGCGAGTGCGCATTTGGTCGCCTTGCAGTCAGCAGCGAGTGCTCTTTCTCAACGACTAATGCTGACCCGCCCAGCGACTCTGGCCGATGTAGATGTTATTTGCCGCGCAGCTCGTCGCGCTTCAGAGGCTCCTCGCCTGGAAGGGGTGCAATTATCTACCGGCGACTGGCAGGCACGCCGTGATGTCATTCGTGAGTTACTGCAGGCCGGAGAACAGATGTCGGCCTGTCGTAACCAGCATGACAGTGTGCTGATCGATGCGGCTTGGGAGCAGGATCTGCTGGAGGTTCGCCAGTGTTTGTTGGCGTACGGCGATAAGTGGTGGAAGGTGCTCTCTGGGCGTTTCCGTGCCGCGCGTACACGCCTACAGGGCTTGGCTCGAGGGACTCTACCGAGAACCAACCCCGAGCTGTTAGCGCTGGTGGATTCGATATTGACCTACCAACAGGGGAAGAGAATCTACGACCACCATGAGGCCTTGGGCAGCGCTCTGTTCGGCGCCCAGTGGCAGCGGCAGAAATCTGACTGGGCCGTGCTCGAACGGTTAAGCAGTTGGGTTATTAAACTGCATGACGATCTTGGCAATGGTGACATCCCGCAGGGGATCATTAGCTTTCTGGCCGGTCATGCGGATGCCAGCGGGCTTGGCGATGCTGTCGCTAGTATTGAGAAGCATGTTGTCGGCTTAGACCAGGCAATACGCAGTTCGCTGGATGTCACCGGAATGGAGGCACAGGAAGACCAAGACAGTATTCGGGCACTGAGTCTCGAAGCGCTTGGGACCCGTTTAGCACAGTGGTTAGATAACCTGGCAGCGCTTTACCAAATGTCCCGTTGGAACGTTCTTGCAGGGCAACTGCGCGCTGAAGGTCTCGACGAGCTTCTAGTGCTTGCTTCGGTCAGCGATGAACCGGCGCAATTGACCGACATTTTCGACCTTTCCTGGTATTCAGGACTGGTGCAGCGGGTCTATGCCGACAAACCGGCATTGCGGCAGTTTGATCGAATTAAGCATGAGCATCAGATCAATCGTTTCCGCCACCTCGACCTCGCATCGTTACGTCATGCGCAAACCAGCCTGGCTAAGCAGGTATGGGAAAGCATGCCGAATATCAATCAGCCGGGCGAGATGGCCATTTTGCGTGGCGAACTGAACAAGAAGCGGCGCCATATGCCTATCCGCCAGTTAATCGAGAAGGCTGGCCGCGCGATCCAGCAAATTAAACCAGTGTTTATGATGAGTCCGATGTCGATTGCCAACTTTCTACCGCCAGGCAAGCTGGAGTTCGATGTCGTGGTATTCGACGAAGCTTCGCAGGTAAAGGCCGTTGATGCGTTTGGCGCAATCATGCGCGGCAAGCAGGTAGTTGTGGTCGGCGATACACGACAGATGCCACCCACTGACTTTTTCAGTCGTGAAGTCGAGATGGATGATGAAGACAGACCGACGAGTGATATCGAAAGCATTCTGACCATGTTTAAGGCTGCGGGTAGCCAGGAGCGCTACTTGCGCTGGCACTACCGTAGTCGGCACGAATCATTAATTGCCGTTTCCAACGTGGAGTTTTACGACAATAAATTGGTGGTGTTCCCGTCGGCGGGTCAGCATCCACATGCCAAGGGCGTGAGCTTTGACTATTTGCCGACGGCGCTTTTCGATCGTGGCCGCACCCGGACAAACAAAGAAGAAGCCAAGGCAGTCGCTTGCGCAGTGATGGAGCACGCCATCCGTACCCCTGAGCTGTCGTTGGGGGTTGCGGCATTTAGCGTGGCGCAGCGGGATTTAATCCAAGTCGAAGTCGAGCTGCTGCGCCGGAAAACGCCAGAGGCCGAGAAGTTCTTCACAAGCGAAAGCAACGAGCCCTTCTTCACTAAAAACCTTGAAAATATCCAAGGTGATGAGCGCGATGTGATCTTTATCAGTGTTGGTTACGGACGGAATGAGTCCGGACGTATTGCCAAGAACTTTGGCCCGTTGAACTCCAAAGGTGGGCACCGTCGGCTCAATGTTCTGATCACGCGCGCGAAAATGGCGATGCGCGTTTTTTGTAACTTCAGGGGCGACGAGCTGGAGTTGGATGCCGATGCCAACCACGGGTTGAGGGCGTTGCGTAACTTCCTTAAGTTTGCCGAAACCGGCGATTTAGAGGTGGCAAAGGAAACTGGAAAAGCGGCGGATTCGCCTTTTGAGCTTGAGGTGATCGAAGCGCTGCGTGACCGCAACTATGTGATTGAGCCGCAGGTGGGTACGGCGGGTTACTTCATCGATATCGCCGTCAAAGATCCTGAGTATCCGGGACGATATGTGCTCGCGATTGAGTGTGATGGTGCTGCTTATCATAGCTCGCGATCTGCCCGTGATCGTGACCGTCTGCGTCAGGGCGTGCTTGAAGGGCTTGGGTGGAACTTCCACCGGATCTGGAGCACGGACTGGTTCCGTAACCCACAACAGGAAATTACCCGTGCCGTAGCTGCTATCGAAGCGGCGCGACTAAAGCTTACCGAGCAGCGAAATCTGCTGGCCCCTGAGATCGTAAAGTTCGAGCCAAAACATGAAATTGTTCGGGGTCAGCCCGCGGAGGAGACGCGACCGGGTTCGAGTCGAGCTTATGTACAGGCGCAATTGAGCCCACTGCTGGATACAAGCGTGCAGCTTCATCAGGAAAAGCCCGAGCGGTTGATTCGAATGATCAGCTCTGTTGTCGAGGTAGAGTCACCAGTCCACGAGAGTGAGATCACACGTCGACTTATGGGAGCTTTTGGGGTTACGCGGGCGGGTTCGAGGATTGCTAATGCGGTGCAGGAGGCTATTCGGCTGGGTTCCAGCCAGCAAAAGTTCCTTCAGCGTGATGGCTTCGTCTATTCCGTCACCGGGCAAGCTGTACAAATCAGAAACCGTGCCCAGCTGGACGCCAGTGAGCGCAAGATTGAACTGGTAGCTGCAGAAGAGATTGATCTGGCACTCCTGGAAACGGTCACGCTGGGTTTTTCTATGGAAAGTAATGATGCAGTCTCTGGCGCTTTGGCCTTGCTTGGATTTGGCCGCGCGACAGCAAAAATCTCTGGGGTGCTTGAGGCCCGTTTGGATGTTTTAACTCAGGCTGGGCATTTGGCGAGCGTAGATGGAATGCTGAGTCCTCAACCGGCCTGACACGCTGCGCAGAGCGCAACGAATCGGCAAATGAATCAAGGAACGAGTCGGTATGACCGAAGATCAGCTGGAACAAGAAGCACTCGAATGGCTCGCCGAGCTGGGGTACACCCATGTGTACGGCCCCGATATCGCCCACGATGGCGACAGCCCCGAGCGTGAAAGCTATCGGCATGTGGTGTTGGTGGGGCGACTGCGGACGGCGATTGCCAGGCTCAACCCGGCTGTGCCGTTGTCCGCGCGAGAGGATGCCCTTAAGCAGGTGCTGGAACTGGGTGTGCCGGTGCAGTTGTCGGCCAATCGCCTTTTCCATCGCTTATTGGTCAGCGGTGTGCCGGTGCAGTATCAGAAGGATGGTGAGACCCGTGGCGATTTTGTCCGGTTGATCGATTGGACGCAGGTCAAGGCCAACGACTGGCTGGCGATCAATCAGTTCAGCATTCAGGGGCCCAAGCACACTCGCCGGCCGGACATCATTCTGTTCGTCAACGGTCTCCCGTTGGTGCTGCTGGAGTTGAAGAACCCGGCTGATGTGCATGCCAGTCTCTGGAAAGCGTTTGATCAGATCCAGACGTATAAAGAACAGATCCCGGATGTGTTCCAGTACAACCAGATCCTGGTGATCTCCGACGGCAGCGAAGCGCGCATGGGTTCATTGTCGGCTGACAGTGAGCGCTACATGAACTGGCGCACCATCGACGGTGTGAGCACTGATCCGCTGGGTCAGTTCAATGAGTTGGAGACCTTGCTGCGCGGGGTGATGACACCGGGACTACTGCTCGATTACCTGCGCTACTTTGTGCTGTTTGAAGACGATGGCCAGCTAGTAAAAAAGATTGCCGGTTACCACCAGTTTCATGCGGTGCGTGCGGCAATTGAGCAGGTGGTAAAAGCGTCCCGTCCAGGCGGTACACACAAGGGCGGCGTAGTTTGGCATACCCAGGGCAGCGGCAAGAGCATCACCATGACCTGTTTCGCCGCGCGGGTGATGCAAGAAGCGGCGATGGAGAATCCAACTATTGTGGTGATCACCGACCGCAATGACTTGGATGGCCAGTTGTTTGGGGTATTTTCTCTATCGCAGGATCTGTTGCGCGAACAGCCGGTGCAAGTGGAGTCCCGCGGCGACTTGCGCAGTAAGCTGGACAATCGCCCCAGTGGCGGCATTGTGTTCGCCACTATTCAGAAGTTCATGCCGGGCGCGGATGAGGACAGTTTTCCGGTACTCTCCGACCGTTCGAATATCGTAGTAATAGCCGACGAGGCCCATCGCACCCAGTACGGTTTCAGTGCCCAGTTGAAGGCCCCAGGCAGGAGCCAGCTTACTGGCGATCCCAAGAACGCCATCTTCAACCCGGCATCAGGCGGTTATTTGCAAGCCGCCGAAAGCAGCGCGCGCTATCAGGTCGGCTACGCCCAGCATCTGCGTGATGCCTTGCCCAATGCCACCTTCGTAGCGTTTACCGGCACGCCGGTATCCAGTGAAGACCGTGATACGCGCTCGGTGTTCGGTGAGTATATCCACGTCTACGACATGCAGCAGGCCAAGGAAGATGGCGCCACCGTGGCCATCTACTACGAATCGAGGCTGGCCAAATTGTCGCTCAAGGACAGCGAGCTGGTGCATATCGACGAAGAGGTCGATGAGCTGGCCGAAGATGAGGAGGAAGACCAGCAGTCCCGGCTGAAGAGTCGTTGGGCGGCGCTTGAGAAGGTGGTGGGTGCTGAGCCGCGGATTCAGAGCGTGGCCAAGGATCTGGTTGGGCATTTTGAAGAGCGTAACCAGGCGCAGCACGGCAAGGCGATGGTGGTGGCCATGAGTCGTGAAATTTGCGTGCACCTGTACAACGAAATCATCGCCCAGCGGCCTGACTGGCACGATGAAGACCCAGAGAAGGGCGCGATCAAAGTGGTCATGACCGGTAGCGCCTCGGACAAGGCGTTACTTCGCCCGCATATCTACAATCAACAGGTGAAAAAGCGCCTGGAGAAACGCTTCAAGGACCCGCATGACCCGCTCAGGCTGGTGATTGTGCGTGACATGTGGCTGACCGGCTTCGATGCGCCGTGCGTGCACACGCTATACGTCGACAAGCCAATGAAGGGCCACAACCTGATGCAGGCCATCGCCCGGGTGAACCGCGTGTTCAAGGACAAGCAGGGTGGTCTGGTGGTGGATTACATCGGTATCGCCAACGAGTTGAAAGCAGCGCTCAAGGAGTACACCGCCAGCAAGGGCCGAGGCCGGCCAACGGTGGATGCCCATGAGGCGTATGCGCTGCTGGAAGAAAAGCTCGATGTGCTACGCAGCCTGCTGCATGGCTTCGACTTCAGCGATTTCCTCACTGGCGGCCACAAGCTGCTGGCCGGCGCGGCCAACCATATCCTGGGCGAGAAGGATGGCAAGAAGCGCTTCGCCGATAATGCCTTGGCCATGAGCAAGGCCTTTACTCTGTGCTGCACCCTAGATGAAGCTAAGGCCGTGCGCGAGGAGGTGGCGTTTTTCCAGGCGATCAAGGTGATACTTATCAAGCGTGAAGTCAGCGCGCAGAAGAAGACCAATGAAGAGCGCGAGTTGGCCATCCGCCAGATCATCGGTAATGCCGTGGTGTCCGGGGAGGTGGTGGACGTGTTCCAGGCAGTCGGCCTGGACAAGCCCAATATCGGCCTGCTAGATGAAGATTTCCTCGCCGACGTGCGCAACCTGCCAGAGAAGAACCTGGCAGTGGAGCTGCTGGAGCGTTTGCTCGAAGGGGAAATCAAGAGCCGCTTCAGCAGCAACCTTGCCCAAGAGAAGAAATTCTCGGAGCTGCTCGACAGTGTGATCAAGCGCTACCAGAACCGCTCGATCGAAACCGCGCAGGTGATCGAAGAGCTGATCGAAATGGCCAAGAAGTTCGCCGCCGCCAGCAAGCGTGGCGATACTCTAGGCCTGAACGATGACGAGCTAGCCTTCTACGATGCCTTGGCTAACAACGAAGCATCGGTGCGTGAGTTGGGCGACGAAATACTGGCCAAGATCGCCCACGAACTGACCGACAGCCTGCGCAAAAATGTCAGCGTCGACTGGAGCAGCCGGGACAGTGTAAGGGCCAAGCTCAGGCTGATGGTCAAACGCATCCTGCGCAAATATAAATACCCGCCGGATCAACAGGAAGAAGCGGCACAGTTGGTGTTGGATCAGGCGGAAACGCTATGTGAGGCTTGGATGTAGTAAAAAAAAAGCACTTACTTCCGAGGCCTGTGGCCTCGGAAGTATGCTCTGTCGAAGATGTTTTCACTTCAGCCCCATGCTAAATCCGAAGCTAGATTTACCCTCTGGCTCATCTAATGCGCAGTGGGGTAGTCCTGTCGGCAGCACTCTGAATAACCCCCAACGAACATCGTTCACCCACTTTGTCTTCAGGGCCTCAGCAACGAGCTATGAGGAGACTCATACCTGATGTTCCTGTCATGACTGTAGGGGCTAGATCAGTCCGCGTTCTGCGAAACTCACCGAATCCGCGCCACCAATCACCAGGTGATCTAGCAAGCGGACCTCAACGGTTTCCAATGCGGTCTGCAAACGCTTGGTCAAAGCCAGATCGGCCGTACTAGGCTCCGGTCTGCCACTGGGATGGTTGTGAGTGAGGATGACGGCGGCCGCGTTGGCATTGAGTACGCTCTTGATCACCTCACGCGGATAGACGCTGGCGGTGTCGATGGTGCCGTGAAACAGAATTTCAAAGCCTAATACGCCATGCTGACTGTCCAGCAGGATGATGCCAAATACTTCGCGCTCCTCCGTGGCTAGCGCTGCCATGAGGTAGTCCTTCACGTGTTGTGGGCTGGTCAGGTAGTTACTGCGCCGAAAGCGGGCCTCCAGAATGCTCTGCGCCCAGCTCAATACTTCCTTTTCTGACAAGGGGATGCCGGCAGGCGGCGTCATCGCCGCCTGAGTGTCTAGTGTGTGCATGGTGAACTCCGGGTAGAGGTTGGGTGTTAGCCGTTTGGAGTAGCTGGTTGGTCCTGTAAGCCTTGCGCACGCTGCATGATCAGCTCGTGCAGGGTTGGTTGCTCACGGCGGGCTTTGCGGCTGCTGTAGCCGATCTGGCTAGGGGCTTGAGGCTGTGCAGTAATGGATGCTTCTGGATAAAACTCCTCCAGAACCTGCTCCGCTTCATCATCGCTGTCCTCAAAGGCGCCGTTGAGTAAGCCTTTCTGAGCGGCGGCATCCAGCGCTGCTTGGTCAAATCCTGCCTTCCGACGGGCTAGGTCGAGCGCATTCGCTTGGTTCAGCGCTTCTTCCATGGACAAGCCAGTTCGCAGAATCAGGTCCACGTAGTAAATCGGTGTGCCATGACTCTGCCGGGTGGATTTACCACGCAGACGAATCTCCAGGGGCAGGCAGGCCAGCCGATTACCAGACAGCGCCTGCAGGTAACTCAGCCTGGCGGTGAGGGTGCGGATGCTGTTGAAGCCTGTCGTCCTAAATACAAAGCTACCCAACAGATCATCATCCCCAATAGCGACATTGAGCCGGCCATAAGGTTTACAGGCGCCACCCTTGGCCATGGGACAGCCATCCGGGCTGGGGCAGGCCAGTGATTGCAGTCCATCGCTGGTGGAGCGCTTGCAGGTGTCGCCATTGCCCACGCACAGCGGTCGTCCGCTGGTGCGATCAAATAGGCAATACTCAGCCCGGAAATTCAATGCAGGATCGTTGAACAACAGTCGCACCGGGATTGTGCGAATCTTGCCGCCTTGATCCTTGCGCAGGTGCTCATCCAAGGGGTGCAGGACCCAGCCATCTCTGGTTTGTACCTGTGATGTGATGGTGAATTGATCGTCTCTCTCTGGCAGACGCATGCCGTTCTTCTCGACCACCTTGCCGATGGATATCCGTCCGAGCACGGGCGGGGTAATAGCCAGACCTTTGATCATGGGAATACTCCTAATGGAATCGAACACAAAAAAGGCCGACTGCCAGTTAAGCAATCAGCCTCGTATGGGTAACGGGTATCAGCTGACCAGGAAGCGCCGGCTCCCGGGCTTGCTGGTCTGGTACAGAGCTTTCAACTCGGGGCGTGCTTTGAGTAGAGCCTCCAGGTCCAGCGCAACGCTGTCCTTGGCTTTCTTCCAGGTGACTGATCCCTCCGCAAAGACGGCTTTAGTAGCAGGGCCCATGGCCTCTTGCAGGCGCTGTTTGAGAAGAGACTCCTGGGTGCCCAGCTCAGCCAGTGACAGACGTACTTGCTTGAGGTCGGAATAGGCCTGGGACAGGACCTCATCTTCAGAGAAGTCCGTCACCACACCGTTATCTTCCGGGTAGAGCAGCCGCAAGGCCTGATCCGCGGAATCAGAGCCGTCTGCAGGGGGAGGGGTGTCGGATTCGACGTATTGCCAGAATTGCTGCTCGAGCTCGATCAGTTTCTGGATCAGTGCTTCGTCCCGCTCGATCCGGTATATCTCCAGTTGCTGCCCGCCGAGCAATACCGCGACATCGGCAGCTTGCTTGCCAGTGACCGCTAGCTGGTGCATCACCTGAACCTCGACGTACTTGGGTACGCCGTCACGCCAAAGTTTCGCGCCGTTGATCCCTGCCGTCTTGCATTCGAGTATCTGCACCTCGGTACTACCCACCACCTCACGGTCGATATTGGCCAGCATCCAGGGATGCTCTTGATGCTGCAGGACAGCGTTTACCTTGCGCACCTTGTTGCCCGTTCGGCGTTGGTACTGGGAGGCCACCACTGGTTCGAGAATCACTCCCCAGAATACTGGAGCGGTATCGTCATCCGAGTTGGGCTTGGCCAGCCCCTGATCACGATTGGTCTTTTCCAGCCACAGCTCCAGCGGCGACTTGTAGGGGTTGAGGCCGATAGCAGCGGAGGAGTCAGAGCTGCCGATACCGCGCTTGCGTACATCCAGCCAGTCATTGCGGCTGAGATCCTTGGTGCTGACCAGGCGTAACATGCCCCGGTTGGTTTTGTTGCTGGAAAGGCTAGGGGTCGATGGGTAGGTATTCATAACAAACTCCAGACGCACAAAAACCCGATCAGCGCTGGCTGATCGGGCTTATGCCGTTAAGTAAAAAAGTATGAGAGAACGGGGAAGCGATCGGAGCCCGGCAGGTTTCAAGCAACCAGTGCCAGGGCATGATCAAGGGCTTTCTGCTTCAGGCTGGCGCCTTGGCCAAACCACGCTGAGTCCAGTCGGTGGTCCACGCTGCGCGCGCGCTTGTCATGGTCCACGTACTCGGTCACTGCATTTAGAAGGCCCCAGGCAGTGTGCTGTGCTGATTCCAAATGAGAACCGCGGCCCTTGCCTGAGTAGAGATCCTGGACCTTCTGTAGCGCCCTGTGCTGAGTCAGCTCGCGACGGTTGGCTACGTCCTCCTCGGTATCACAGATCACCTGCAGGAAATAACCCAGGGCTTCACCGGTGTTAACCTTGCGCTCGGATAGCACCTTCATGCGGTACATGAAGTCATCCCACTGAGATACGGAGACCCCGAGCTGGCGCTTGACTGCTTGCGGATTGAACTCGGTATTGTGCGGTACTCGGATAGACTCGGCTGAACCATTCACAGCAATAGCCAGAGTGTTGTTGCACACCACTCTCACCGTAGTAGGGGTGGCTACCGTAGCCAGGCTCCCGTCACAAGACGTAGCCAGTAGCAGGTAACCGTTGACCAAGTCATTGCCTTTAAGCACAGACGCTTGGCCAGTGCGCGCCAAGGCCCAGAACTTGCGGCCGCCTTTGAGCACTCCAGCGGTCTCCAGTTCATAGCCGGCGTACTCGGTCAGGTCGCGATAGAACTCCAGCACGTCGAAGGGCTGCACGACCTTGTAGCGCTGCGACACCACCGATAGCGGTGCCCTGGTGTCGGAGCGGTACAACACTTTCTGTTCCGGAAATGTATGGATGCTACCCAAGTGAGCTGCAGAATCTGACAGGAAGCGCACGGGGGACTCTTCGATCTGCCAGTTCATGCCAGCCTCATGCTGCCAGACCTCGAGCGGCTGATGCGTGGTCAGCTTGTTACCCAAGCCATGCCAGGGTGTGGCGCCAATGTAAGCCATATTTTCTAATTGATGTGCCATGGTGAAGTCTCCAAAACGGCATAGACCGCCCGGACCAAAAGGCCCAGGCAGTTCAAGGTAAAAGATCAAGGAAAGGAGGAACGTGCGGGTAACGTCAGAAGTGTGCGTAACAGTCGAGGCAGCGAAATTGGCAGAAAAACTGCTCGTCCAACACTTTGCCCAGACGTATACCGGCAATGCAGCCAGCTAAACCGCCGGTTATAGCGCCGAGTACCGCGCCGGCACTGAACCCAGCAGGCCCAGCTACACTGCCTGCATACATACCGAAGCGCGCACCCGCTGCAGCACCACTAGCGGTTGTAGTTGCAGTGCCACTGATCGCACCGGCGACGGTGCCAATAACACCGCCGACACGCTTGCCGTAATGACAGTAGATCACCCGCTCTGAACGACAGCGCGGACAGGATTTGGGCATGGAAATATCCTCATGAGACAGGCCAGTTGAGTGGGCTGGCTGGGTAGACTCATGAGGGTTATGTAGGGCTGAAGAAAGTTTGAATCGAAAACACGCCGCAGGAGCGATCGGCCCTAGCACGTTGAGGCGCATGGTGGGCAGCTATTGGCCGCTAGCGGCCGGTAAGGACAGGCTGCTAACGGCCCAGAGTGTGTAAAAACGCTGTCTCAAAACCTTGCTATGATTTCCCAGGATTTCATCGCAAGGATCGTTCATGAAGCGCTTCATTCAAGGTGAGCATCGAGGCCAAAGCACCTTACTGCCCGAGAGCCTCGACGACTACGTC